>NZ_RBLA01000004.1:0-603680 GCF_003634475.1 Pseudomonas sp. WPR_5_2
GAGTAACTTGTGATGCTGATAATCTGTTGACTAGCAGTCTGATACCACAAGCACCCACACGAATTGCTTGATTCAGTTGTTAAAGAGCGGTTGGTTAAGATCTTTCATCTCAACCGAGGCGCGCATTCTACAGCAGCCTCATTTGCTGTCAAGTGATTTGTTTCAGAAGTTTTCAAGGAATCCTTAACAACTTCAACCACTTGCGCTGCCGATCTCTCGTCAGCGGGAGGCGAATTCTACAGCGTTACTCGCTGCTGTCAACACCTCTTTTTCAACTTCCTTTCGGCTTCGATGACCTGAAGCAACTTGCTGTCGAAACTGCGTAACTCATTGTTTACCAAGGAGTTTTCCGTTTCGACTGCGCCGGAAGTGGGGCGAATTATAGGCTTCCAGAATCTGCCGTCAACACCTATTTTCATAATTCTGTCATACAGGTCAAAAAAGCTCCGAAAACAAAAAGGCCGACCCAATGGGTCGGCCTTCTACACCCTTCTACTTACAAGCTAGGGAACGCGAATTGGGAAGCTTCATGGCTCGCACGCTGCGGCCAGCGCTGCGTGATGGCCTTGCGGCGGGTGTAGAAACGTACACCATCCGGACCATAGGCATGCAGGTCGCCAAACAGCGAGCGCTTCCAGCCGCCAAAGCTGTGGTAAGCCACCGGCACCGGCAACGGCACGTTGACGCCAACCATACCAACTTCGATTTCATCGCAGAACAACCGCGCCGCTTCCCCGTCACGGGTGAAGATACAGGTGCCGTTGCCATACTCGTGATCGTTGATCAGTTGCATCGCCTCTTCCAGGCTGTTGACGCGAACGACGCACAACACCGGCCCGAAAATCTCTTCTTTATAGATGCGCATCTCTGGCGTGACGTTGTCGAACAGGCAACCACCCAGGAAGAAGCCTTGCTCGTGACCGGCCACGGTCAGACCACGGCCGTCCACGACCAGCGTCGCGCCGGCAGCTACGCCGTCTTCTACATAACCGCTAACTTTGTCGCGGGCTTGGCCCGTGACCAGAGGCCCCATGTCCAGACCGCAAGAAGTACCGGCGCCGATTTTCAGCGCCTGGATTTGCGGTACCAGTTTGGCCACCAGCGCATCCGCCACCTGATCGCCCACGCACACTGCCACCGAGATCGCCATGCAACGCTCGCCGCAAGAACCGTAAGCTGCACCCATCAGCGCGCTGACGGCGTTGTCCAGGTCTGCATCCGGCATCAGCACCGCGTGGTTCTTCGCCCCGCCCAGTGCCTGAACGCGTTTGCCACGCTTGGTACCTTCGGAATAGATGTATTCGGCAATCGGGGTCGAACCCACGAAGCTCAGCGCTTTGACTTCCGGCGCTTCGATCAGCGCGTCCACGGCTACCTTGTCACCGTGTACAACACTCAGCACGCCTTTAGGCAGACCTGCTTCCAGCAGCAATTGCGCGATCAGCAGCGTCGAGCTCGGGTCACGCTCGGATGGTTTGAGGATGAAGCAGTTACCGCAGACGATCGCCAGTGGGTACATCCACAGCGGCACCATCGCCGGGAAGTTGAACGGAGTGATACCCGCCACCACACCCAGCGGTTGGAAATCCGACCACGCATCGATATTCGGGCCAACGTTACGGCTGTATTCGCCCTTGAGGATTTCCGGTGCGGCACAGGCGAACTCGACGTTCTCAATACCGCGCTTCAATTCACCGGCAGCATCTTCCAGAGTCTTGCCGTGTTCTTCGCTGATCAGTTGGGCAATACGCGCCTCGTTCTGCTCCAGCAGTTGCTTGAAGCGGAACATCACTTGAGCACGCTTGGCCGCAGGCGTGTTACGCCAGGCCGGGAATGCGGCCTTGGCTGCGTCGATGGCGTGTTGAATGGTTTCGCGGCTGGCCAGTGGCAGCTTGTGGATTGCCTGGCCGGTGGACGGGTTGAATACGTCGGTGCTGCGACCGGTTTCGGTGACCAGCTCACCATTGATCAAATGCGGAATAACGCTCATGGAAGCTCCTGAAAAATTGTCCACAGGCACCCGTCAACGGGTGCTGTTATATAGAAGGAGAAATCAGTCGATCTTGCTCAGCACTTCGCCGACCGCGTCGAACAGACGATCCAGGTCCTGCGGTTTGCTGTTGAAGGTTGGGCCGAACTGCAGGGTGTCGCCGCCGAAGCGCACGTAGAACCCCGCTTTCCACAGCGCCATGCCCGCTTCGAATGGACGCACGATAGCGTCGCCGTCACGCGGCGCGATCTGGATGGCACCGGCCAGGCCGAAGTTACGGATGTCGATGATGTTTTTTGTGCCCTTGAGGCCATGCAGCGCATTTTCGAAATGCGGTGCGACTTCGGCCACGCTCTGCACCAGGTTTTCCTTTTGCAGCAGGTCGAGTGCTGCAAGGCCCGCGGCGCACGCCACCGGGTGGGCGGAATAGGTGTAGCCGTGGGGGAATTCCACGGCGTATTCAGGCGTGGCCTGGTTCATGAAGGTCTGATAGATCTCGGAACTGGCAATCACCGCGCCCATCGGAATAGCGCCGTTGGTGACTTGCTTGGCGATGCACATCAAGTCCGGGGTCACACCGAAGGTGGTGGCGCCGAACATGGTGCCGGTACGGCCGAAACCGGTGATCACTTCGTCGAACACCAGCAGAATGTTGTGCTGGTCGCAGATCTCGCGCAGACGCTTGAGGTAACCCTGTGGCGGAACCAGCACGCCAGCAGAACCGGCCAATGGCTCGACAAACACGGCGGCAATGTTCGAGGCATCGTGCAGTTCGATCAGCTTCAGCAGTTCATCGGCGAGGGCAATACCGCCCTGCTCTGGCATGCCGCGCGAGTAAGCATTGCTCGCCAGCAGCGTGTGCGGCAGGTGATCGACGTCCATCATCGCCTGGCCGAACAGCTTGCGGTTACCGTTGACGCCGCCGAGGCTGGTGCCGGCGATGTTCACACCGTGATAGCCACGGGCACGACCGATCATCTTGGTCTTGGTCGACTGGCCTTTGAGGCGCCAGTAGGCACGCACCATCTTCACCGCAGTATCGGCGCACTCGGAGCCGGAGTCGGTGAAGAACACGTGGTTCAGGTTGCCCGGGGTCAGATCGGTGATTTTTTCAGCCAACTGGAACGACAGCGGGTGACCGTACTGGAAACCTGGCGAGTAATCGAGAGTACCCAGCTGCTTGGCCACCGCTTCTTGAATTTCCTTGCGGGTATGCCCGGCGCCGCAGGTCCACAGACCCGACAGCGAGTCATAGACCTTACGGCCCTTGTCATCGATCAGCCAGCTGCCTTCGGCACCCACGATCAAGCGCGGATCGCGCTGGAAGTTGCGGTTGGCGGTGTAGGGCATCCAGTGCGCGTCGAGCTTGAGCTGGCTGGCCAGAGAAGTCGGGGCGTTTTCAGGCAAGTTCATCGAGAAAACCTCGCAAGGCAATAAGCGGCATAAGAATGTAAAACCGGCGATTGAACACCGTTGTTGCAGCTAAGTTGCCACGGGGATAAAGTCGGTGAAATCCAACTTTTCTAACCTTCAGTCAGCACCTGACTAAACTATTGGGTAAGAAACATGAGCAGCCGCCGCCCAGATCCATTGGCGCAAGTCAGCGACTTCGACATACGCCTGTTGCGGATCTTTCGTAGCGTGGTCGAATGCGGTGGTTTTTCCGCAGCCGAAAGCGTACTCGGCATTGGTCGGTCGGCGATTAGCCAACAGATGAGCGATCTGGAGCTGCGCCTCGGCCTGCGCCTGTGCCAACGTGGCCGCGCCGGCTTTTCACTGACTGAAGAAGGCCGAGAGGTTTATCAATCGGCGCTGCAGTTATTAAGTGCGCTGGAAAGCTTCCGCACCGAGGTCAATGGTCTGCACCAGCACTTGCGGGGCGAACTGACCATCGGCCTGACCGATAACCTGGTCACCCTGCCCCACATGCGCATTACCCATGCCCTGGCACAATTGAAGGAGCGCGGGCCGGACGTGCAGATCCAGATCCGCATGATCGCGCCCAACGAAGTGGAGCAAGGCGTGCTCGACGGTCGCTTGCACGTCGGCGTAGTTCCGCAGGCAAGTGCACTGTCCGGTCTGGAATATCAACCGCTCTACAGTGAACGTTCACTGCTGTACTGCGCAGTTGGCCACCCCCTTTTTTATGTCGATGACAAGCAACTGGATGACGGCCGCCTCAACAGCCAGGACGCCATTGCGCCGACCTTCCGCCTACCGGCGGAAATTCAGGCCCACTACCAGGTACTCAATTGCACCGCCAGTGCCTCGGACCGCGAAGGCATGGCATTCCTGATCCTGACCGGGCGCTACATCGGTTATCTGCCGGATCATTACGCCAGCCTTTGGGTGCAACAGGGTCGATTACGTGCGCTGAAACCCAAAGCGCGCTTCTATGACTTGAGCCTCGCCTCGGTTACGCGCAAGGGGCGACGACCTCATTTGGTGCTGGAGAGCTTTCTGGAAAGCCTGGCGGCGACACGTTGATCGCCACTGTCCTTGTAGGAGCTGAGCTTGCTCGCGATGGCGTCAGTTCAGTCAACATTAATGTTGAATGTGACGCAGCCATCGCGAGCAAGCTCGGCTCCTACAGGGATTGCGGTGTTCCTGGAATTATCACCTCGGGACTTGTCTGTAGCTTGTGGGTGCGCTATCAACGCTCTGGCCGCACTCATCCACTTTTTCGGAAGCGCCCATGACCTTTGAAGTCCCAGCTCACGGCAGCAAGCCTGCCAGCCGCATTCGTCAGAAGAACGAAGAGACCATCATCAAAGCCGCCGAAGACGAGTTCGCCCGTCACGGGTTCAAAGGCACCAGCATGAACACCATCGCCCTGAATGCCGGGTTGCCAAAAGCAAACCTGCATTACTACTTCGCCAATAAACTGGGCTTGTACGTGGCGGTGTTGAGCAACATCCTCCAGTTGTGGGACAGCACCTTCAACACCCTGACCGCCGAGGACGATCCCGCCGAAGCCTTGACCCGCTATATCCGCGCCAAGATGGAGTTTTCCCGACGCCAACCACAAGCCTCGCGCATCTTCGCCATGGAGGTCATCAGCGGTGGCGAATGCCTGACCGAGTATTTCAACCAGGACTACCGCACCTGGTTCCAGGGCCGGGCCGCGGTGTTTCAAGCGTGGATCGACGCAGGCAAAATGGACCCGGTCGATCCGGTCAACCTGATCTTCCTGCTGTGGGGCAGCACCCAGCATTACGCCGACTTCGCCACGCAGATCTGCCGTGTCAGCGGACGCAGCAAGTTGACCAAACAGGACATGGAAGATGCCGGCAACAACCTGATCCGCATCATTCTCAAGGGCTGCGGCCTGACGCCAACCATTTAAGACACTTATGCCTTTTACCCTCAGCGGCTTTTGCGAATACCGCGAAGAGATTCGAAAAAGTCGCTTCATTACTTACGCCGCGCCGATCAGCAGCCCCGCTGAAGCCCAGGCATTCATCGAGCAACACAGCGACCTGAATGCCACGCACAATTGCTGGGCGTGGAAACTGGGTGATCAGTACCGCAGCACCGATGACGGCGAGCCGGGCGGCACCGCTGGCCGGCCGATTCTGGCGGCGATCGACGCACAGGATTGCGATCAGGTCGCGGTGCTGGTAATCCGCTGGTATGGCGGCATCCAACTGGGCACCGGCGGACTCGCCCGAGCCTATGGCGGCGGCGCCAACAAATGCCTTCAGGCAGCGCCGAAGATCGAGTTGATCAGTCGGGTACCGCTACGTTGTGCCTGCGCGTTTGGCGAGCTTGCGTTGGTGAAGCTGCGGGTCGTGGAGCTGGGGGGCCTAGTGGTCGAGGAAACCTTTACCGCCAATGGCGTGGAATTGCAGTTGGCAGTCGGTGCCGGGCAGATCGATGCACTGCAAAGACAACTCGCCGATTTGAGCCGCGGGCGCATTCTATTGCAGCGTTGAGCTGCAATCTTTTGGGGCGATCCGACTTTCGATTGCACCCGACAGTTGCCCACATCTGCTGTGCACCCGGCTGTGGATAACCTGAGCACACTCCGCTGTAACCCTTCTGTCATGCGGCTTTGCGGGCTTTGTTCACTTTTCGTCCAATATGCCATCACAAAACAAAAATTCACGTTAAAACATACACTTAGGATGGTTTATCACCTTTAGAAGATAGCCGCCCCGCGCTTATGCCCGCCCCCTGCGCTTGCACACAAATACTGTGGAGCAATCTGTGGATAACCCGTTCATTCCTGTCGCGGCCCCATGACGGGCATGGCTCTCGCCAAACTGCTCGTTTTTTGATCAACTCGTGCAGGGCAACGGCATGGCCTGACCAGAGGCTTTGCCCTGAAGTGGTGCCAATCCCGTTTCGAAACGCCAACAATGGACTCGACGCAACGTATTGGACGTTGCAGCATAAACTCGGCCAATGATGTCCACTGACTCCCTGCCCCTCATTTATCAAGGAAGCTACTCATGTCTACGGCAAAAACCGCACTCATCATCGGCGCCTCCCGCGGGTTGGGCCTCGGGCTGGTGAAAACCCTGCTGGCCGACGGCTGGCAAGTCACCGCCACCGTGCGCAATCCGCAAAATGCCGATGCCTTGCAGGCCCTGGGCAAGGTGCGGATCGAGAAACTCGACATGGACGATCAGCAGGCGGTGATCGCCTTGAGCCAGCGACTCAAGGACGAAGTGTTCGATCTGCTCTTCGTGAATGCCGGGGTCAAAGGGCCGGATGTGCAGACGCCAGGTGGCGCGACGCTGGCCGAAGTCGGTCAGCTGTTTTTCACCAATGCCGTGGCGCCCATCAACCTGGCCCAGCGGTTCGTCGGCCAGATTCGCCCGGATACCGGCGTGTTGGCGTTCATGAGTTCGGTGCTCGGCAGCGTGACCATGCCCGACGCACCGGAACTGGCACTGTACAAGGCCAGCAAAGCCGCACTGAATTCCATGACCAACAGCTTCGTCACGCAGCTCAACGAACAATCGGGCGAGCAAAAACTCACCGTGCTGTCGCTGCATCCCGGCTGGGTGAAAACCGACATGGGCGGTGAAGGCGCCGATATCGATGTGGACACCAGTACCCGCGGGTTGGTCGATCAAGTGAATGCGTATGTCGGCAAGGGTGGGCATCATTTTGTGAATTACCGGGGTGAAACCATTCCCTGGTAACCACATTCCCCTGTAGGAGCTGGCTTGCCAGCGATGGTGTATCAGCTACGTCGATGTCGACTGACACACCTTCGCTGGCAAGCCAGTTCCTACAGGGGGTTGAATCGTCTGGTCGGGCAGGACTTGCCCGCATCGCACTTTTGTTCGACACTTCGCACCTCGCCTCCCCGGCGACCCTGGATCAGCAGACAGGGCAACACTGAGCTGGCAACCCTGAACCCAACTTTCAGAGGAGCCGGCCAACATGCCTGCGACCCGTACCTGGTTAAAAAATCCCCTCGCCATTTTCACGGCCAACGGTCTCGATGCCCGTGGCGGTCTGGTGCTGCAAGACGGTGTGATCGTCGAAGTGCTGAGCCTCGGCCAGCAGCCCTCCACACCATGCAATGATGTATTCGACGCCCGCGAGCATGTGATCCTGCCAGGGCTGATCAACACCCATCATCACTTCTATCAAACCCTCACCCGTGCCTGGGCGCCGGTGGTCAACCAGCCGTTATTCCCTTGGCTGAAAACCCTGTATCCGGTGTGGGCGCGACTTACCCCGGAAAAACTCGCCCTGGCCAGCAAGGTCGCGCTGGCCGAGTTGTTGCTGTCCGGTTGCACCACGGCCGCCGACCACCATTATCTGTTTCCGCAAGGTCTGGAAAATGCCATCGACGTGCAAGTCGAGAGTGTTCGCGAACTGGGCATACGCGCCATGTTGACTCGCGGTTCGATGAGTCTCGGTGAAAAGGACGGTGGGCTGCCACCGCAGCAAACCGTGCAGGAAGGCCAGGTAATCCTCGACGACAGTCAGCGTCTGATCGCCGAGTACCACGAACGCGGTGACGGCGCGCAAATCCAGATCGCCTTGGCGCCCTGCTCACCGTTCTCGGTGACCCCCGAAATCATGTCCGCCAGTGCCGAGCTGGCGAACAAACTCGATGTGCGCCTGCACACCCACCTGGCAGAAACCCTCGACGAAGAAGACTTCTGCCTGCAACGCTTCGGCCTGCGCACCGTGGATTACCTGGACAGCGTCGGCTGGCTCGGCCCACGCACCTGGCTGGCCCACGGCATCCACTTCAATCCGGATGAAATTACCCGCCTCGGTGCCGCCGGTACCGGCATCTGCCATTGCCCAAGTTCGAACATGCGCCTGGCTTCCGGCATCTGCCCGAGCATCGAATTGACCGACGCCGGGGCGCCGTTGGGTCTGGGCGTTGACGGATCGGCCTCCAACGACGCATCGAACATGATCCTCGAAGCGCGTCAGGCACTGTATATCCAGCGGCTGCGCTACGGCGCCGAGAAAATCACCCCGGAACGTGTGTTGGGCTGGGCTACCAAGGGTTCGGCCCAGTTGCTCGGTCGCAGCGACATCGGTGAACTGGCAGTGGGCAAGCAGGCTGACCTGGCACTGTTCAAGCTCGATGAGCTGCGTTTTTCCGGCAGCCATGACCCGGTGTCGGCCCTGCTGCTGTGCGGCGCGGACCGGGCGGACCGGGTGATGGTCGGTGGCAAATGGCGGGTGATCGACGGGCAGGTCGAAGGGCTGGATCTGAAGGGGTTGATTGCCGATCACAGCCAGGCGGCTCGGCAGCTAATCGCCGGCACCTGACACAACACCCATCAAACCTGTGGGAGCGAGCCTGCTCGCGATGACGGAGTGTCAGGCAACATACAAGACAACTGACACTACGCCTTCGCGAGCAGGCTCGCTCCCACAGGGGGTTGCGTTGTTTTTCAAAGACCCAGCAACGACAACATGATGAAGGTCGCAAACAGTACAAAGTGAGTCATCCCTTCGATGGCATTGGTTTCGCCATCGTTGAGGTTGATCGCGCTGACGATCAACGTGATGAAGACCATCACCGTCTGCACCGGGGTCATGGCCATCTGGAATGGCTGGCCGGTGTAGAGCGCCATCGCCTCCATCACCGGCACTGTCAGAATCACCGTCGACAGCGATGCACCCAAGGCGATGTTGACCACCGATTGCATGCGGTTGGCCAGCGCCGCGCGCAACGCGGTCAGAATCTCCGGCGCTGCAGAGATCGCCGCGACCAGGATCGCCGTGATCACCGGCGGTGCACCCGTGCCTTCCAGCCCCAGATCCAGGGTCTTGGACATCACTTCGGCCAATGCGCCGATCACCACCACGCCGAACACCAGAATGCCGACGGACAGCGTCAGGCTGATCGGTGCCGGCTCCACGTCCTGCGGTTCTTTCTTGCGGCGCTTGTCGGGATAGCTGTAGCTGAAAAAGTAACTGTGTGGCCCGACCTGCATGCGCAGGAACAAGGCATAAAGCACCACCATCGCACCAATGGTGAACGCCGAATAAAGCTTCCAGTTGGATTCGGGAATGAACTCGGGCACCACCATCGACACACCCATGGCGGTGAGGATCATCACACTGTAGCTGCGTGCCGAGTCATCGTTGTAGGACTGTTCGCCATGCTTGAGCCCACCCATCAACGCCGCCAGGCCAAGGATGCCGTTGATGTCGAGCATCACCGCCGAATAGATCGTGTCGCGTACCAGGGTCGCGGAGGCCTCGTTGCTCATCATGATCGCCAGGATCACCACTTCCACCAGCACTGCGGCCAGGGTCAGGATCATCGTGCCGTAAGGATCACCGACCTTTTCCGCCAGCAGTTCGGCCTGATGGGCGACGCGCATCGAGGCGGCGACGATGAACGCAACCAGCACCAGCCCGGCGATCAACGCAACGGCCTGGCCACTGTGCAGCAGCCAGTGTTCCAGCGGGAAAGCAACGATGGCGGCGATAAGGGCCAGCAGCAGAAAGGTTTCTTGCTTGAGGATCGTGAGCATGGCGCACCTTTTGCCATGGAGAAACAGATAAGCGACTGACTACGGCACGGCACTAACGTTTCGTTACACCTTAGCGCACCGGTCAATACATCCCGCCCGGCGCAATGAACCTTTCGGTCAGGTTCTGCCAATTGTTTCTGCAAGCACCTGTAGAATGCCCGTCATCTGCACCTGATGAGAAACGAATATGTACGACTGGCTGAACGCCCTGCCCAAGGCAGAATTGCACTTGCACCTGGAGGGTTCGCTGGAACCCGAGCTGCTGTTCGCCCTCGCCGAGCGCAACAAGATCGCCCTGCCATGGAGCGATGTCGACACCCTGCGCAAGGCTTACGCCTTCAATAACCTGCAAGAGTTCCTCGACCTGTATTACCAGGGCGCCGACGTGCTGCGTACCTCTCAGGATTTCTACGACCTGACCTGGGCTTACCTGTTGCGCTGCAAAGAACAGAACGTGATTCACACCGAACCGTTCTTTGACCCGCAGACCCACACCGATCGTGGCATCCCGTTCGAAGTGGTGCTGAACGGCATCGCCGCGGCACTGAAGGACGGTGAGCAGCAACTGGGCATCACCAGCGGTTTGATCCTGAGTTTCCTGCGCCACTTGAGCGAAGAACAGGCACAGAAGACCCTCGACCAGGCGCTGCCGTTCCGGGATGCGTTTGTCGCGGTCGGCCTCGACAGCTCCGAAATGGGTCACCCGCCGAGCAAGTTCCAGCGGGTGTTCGATCGTGCGCGCGGCGAAGGTTTCCTGACCGTCGCCCACGCCGGTGAAGAAGGCCCACCCGAGTACATCTGGGAAGCCCTCGACCTGCTGAAAATCCAGCGCATCGACCATGGCGTACGCGCTATCGAAGACGAGCGCTTGATGCAGCGCATTATTGACGAGCAGATCCCGCTCACCGTGTGCCCTCTGTCCAACACCAAACTCTGCGTGTTCGAGCACATGTCGCAGCACAACATTCTCGACATGCTCGAACGTGGCGTGAAAGTGACGGTGAATTCCGATGACCCGGCGTACTTCGGCGGTTACGTGACCGAAAACTTCCATGCACTGCACACACATCTGGGCATGACCCAGGATCAGGCCCGACGCCTGGCGCAGAACAGCCTGGATGCGCGGTTGGTAAAACCGTAAACAAGGGCACCATAAACCCAATGTGGGAGCGAGCCTGCTCGCGAAGGCGTTGTGTCAGTCACTGATGATGTTGACTGCAATGCAGCTTTCGCGAGCAGGCTCGCTCCCACAGGTTCAGAGGTAACACGCCAGCCATCAAAAGGTTCTAGAGCGCCATTTCCAGCTCGGTTTCCCTTGCGAACCGGTGAATTTCACGCTGCCCTGCAACGGTCACCTGCAAGGCCCGCGAATCGTTGGGCAGGCACAGCCAGCCGGACTGCATGAACAACTGCAACAACGCCGCTCCCAGTGATCCGCCCATGTGCGGGCGTCGTTCACTCCAGTCGGGACACGCGCACGCGGACTTGCCATTGCGATGGGCCAACGCCTGGATGAATACACCACGTGCCGCCAACGCATTGGCCCCCTTGAGCGTTATCGTGACCCGTTGATCGAACTGTTCGATCCAGCCCGCTTCCAGCAAACGCTGATACAGGTCGGCGGCCAGGGTGCCGCCCAGATGATCGTCGCAAAGCCGCGCGCGCAACAAAGACGAGCGCCTGGCTTGAGGCTTGGCGAGGGGTATGGTGTGTTTGAAGATATCCGGAGTTTCCCGGGGCGTGCTGGCCAGCGTCGCGCTTGCCAGGGCTTCGATCGCGGCCCCGACTTCGGGGGTGCTCAAACGGAAAAAGCGCTTGCGTCCCCGGGTTTCGACATTCAACAAACCTCCCGCGGACAAACGCCCCAAATGGGCGCTGGCCGACGATGGCGACAGACCGGCCAACAGAGCCAGCTCTTCGGCCTGGCGCGCCGATCCGTCCATCAAGGCCCACATCATCGCGCTGCGCTTTGGGTCAGCCAGTAAGGTGGCTATCTGGCTGATGCAAGGTGCATGTTCCATGAATTCACTCCCTGTTGAATCGTTCGTCTACTGCTCTGAGACATCTTGACCAGTCATGCGCCGTCGGCCAAGACGTGGAAATCGCCATACACCAGACAAAGTCATCGCTAACGTGAGCCAACACCGGACAAAGGTCGCCGGGGCCCGGCGATAGAGCACTGGACAAGGCTGGATCCAGCGTGGCTTCGCGCTTGCGAATGACGGTGCGGAGATGAGGCGATCGCTAGTATAGGCGGGTTGACCGTCGGTTCCTGCCCCCCGCAAACCGCTGGTGGTGATAGTTCCTGAGGGAAATTTCGCTTTTTTCCTGCGACTAATGACCGATTCTCGAGAACCCCGGAAAATGACTGCTCAACCGGGCGCATCGACTGGCAAGCATTTCCCGTAACAGGTTCACCGGCTTACTCAATTGTGCGCGATGGGCGCACAACAGATTCAGCGGTGCGCGCTCACAAAGCAGTTCAGGCATCAGCACTTTCAATCGACCGGCGAGCACATCGGCAGCCACATCAAGCCAGGACTTGTAAGCAATACCGGCTCCCGCCACGGCCCATAGCCGCACGACATCGGCATCGTCGCTGAAACGATCACCGCTGACCGTCAGGCCGACCTCGCGTTTACCGTCGTGGAAACTCCAGTGATCGTGGACCCGGCTGCCGAGCATGAACAGCAGGCAATTGTGTTGAGCCAATTGCTCCAGTTGCCGTGGCTCGCCGTGTCGGGCCAGATAGCTTGGCGCCGCACAGAGCACACGCCGGTTATGCGGGGCGATGGGCAAAGCCACGAGGCTGGAGTCTTCCGGTTCGCCGTAGCGCAGGGCAATGTCCACCGGTTGGCGGAACAGATCGGCGATACGGTCACCCAGCAACAAACGTACGGTGAGCTTGGGGTGCTCGCGTTGAAACTCGTCCAGCCAGGGCAGCAATAAGTTACGACCGAAATCCGACGGCGCCGACAACTGCAACACACCGCTGACTTGATCCTGGCTGCTGGCCAATAAACGCCGGCCCTCGTCGAGATTGCTCAAAGCCGCCCGGGCATACTCAAGAAAGCCTTCACCCTCGGCGGTCAGGCGCAGGCTGCGGGTCGAACGGGCGAGCAAACGGGCGCCCAAGTGCTGTTCGATGCGTTTCAATGCCGCACTGGCCACCGCCGCCGACATGTCCATGCCCCGTGCGGCCGCCGACAGACTGCCCAGGTCTGCCGCCCGAACGAACAGCTGCAAGTCATCGAAACGCAGCATTCAAAGTCCCTATTATCAAAAAAATATTGAAAGAGACTGCTCTTTTAACGGGTTTTATCCTCTGGAGAAATAGCCAATCATCTGCCCCATCGATTCTTTCTTTCAGTACCGTCCGGAGCTCCCATGAAAGCCATTGCCTATTACGCGTCCCTGCCGATCAGCGACGAAAAATCCCTGCAAGATATCGAACTGCCGGAACCGGTCGCCGGACCTCGGGACTTGCTGGTGGAGGTCAAGGCCATTTCGGTCAACCCGGTGGACACCAAGGTCCGTCAGAACGTCCAGCCCGAAGGTGGCACCGCAAAAGTGCTGGGTTGGGATGTGGCCGGCATCGTCAAGGCGGTCGGCAGTGACGTGACCCTGTTCAAAGCCGGCGACAAGGTGTTCTACGCCGGGTCCATCGCCCGCGCCGGCGGTAACAGCGAACTGCACGTGGTGGATGAGCGGATCGTAGGCCATATGCCGAAAACCCTCGGTTTCGCCGAAGCCGCCGCTCTGCCGTTGACCGCCATTACCGCGTGGGAATTGCTCTTCGAACGCCTGCAAGTGCGAGAAGGCAGCGTTGATGAAGGCCAGCGCCTGCTGATCGTCGGTGCCGCCGGTGGCGTCGGCTCGATCCTGACGCAGCTGGCGAAACAACTCACCGGGCTGAACGTCATCGGCACCGCTTCGCGTCCACAGACCCATAGCTGGGTGAAAGAGCTCGGCGCCGATCAGGTGATCGATCACAGCCAGCCGCTGAGCGAGGAACTCAAGCGTGCAGGCATCCATCAGGTGACCCACGTCGCCAGCCTGACCCAGACCGATCATCACCTGGATCAATTGGTCGAGGCGCTGGCACCACAGGGCAAACTCGCGCTGATCGATGACCCTAAATCCCTGGACGTGACCAAGCTCAAGCGCAAGAGCCTGTCGCTGCATTGGGAGTTCATGTACACCCGCTCGCTGTTTGAAACCGCGGACATGATCGAACAGCACAAGCTGCTCAATCGCGTGGCCCAGCTGATCGATGCCGGCACCTTGAAGACCACGGTCGGCGAGCACTTCGGCAGCATCAACGCGAGCAATCTGCGCCGTGCCCATGCGCTGCTGGAAAGCGGAAAATCCAAGGGCAAGATCGTGCTGGAAGGGTTTTAAGCCATTAGGAGCCGGCTTGCTGGCGATAGGGCCCTTGGATGGTTCAAGGACGCCATCGCTGGCAAGCGGATTGGTGCTGGCGGATACAACTGCGATCTTATGCCGTCAGTCCGACAGTTGACCCTTGTCACAATGGTGATCGTATTCAGGACTACAATCGAAATCTCTGCGAGACAATCTTTTACATGAGGAGGTCAGTAATGAAGATCCTGATAAAAGAATTGGCAAAATCCCAGTGGCAGGTCCGCCTGGACCAACATGCTGTAACGTTCCGCAGCGAAGCCGAAGCCCGAGCTTTCACCAATACCCTCGAAGCGCGACTGCAAGCTCCCCATCAGATTCCCGACCGCCAACAACGTGCTGCCGTTGGCTGAGCCCGTCCTCAGACCTGGGCTTGCGCCAGTGCCCGGGCATTCTGCAAACGCCGGGTGAGCATCGCCACGCTCACCACCAGAACTCCGCACAGGCTGATGACCATGGCCATCGGCATGGCGCTGCCATCGTGCAAAACACCCACCAGCGCGGCGGCGCCGGCGGCCACACTGAATTGCAGGCAACCGAGCATCGCCGAAGCACTGCCGGCCCGTGCACCTTGGCCATTCATCGCACAGGCCGAAGCGTTGGGAAGGATGCAGCCAAGGCTGGCGATGCAGATGAACAACGGCACCAGCAACGGCCACAGTTGCGCGGTGTGCAAGGCGCTGACGGCAAGCAGGGTCAGACCCGCGCCGAGGTAAACCCACACGGCGCGTGCCAACAGGAATGCAGGTCCGCGCCTGGCCAGTAACCGCGCGTTGACCTGGGCCACCAGTATGAAACCCGCCGCATTGGCACCGAAGAACCAGCCAAAATGTTCGGCCGGGATGCCATAGAGTTTGATGATGACGAATGGTGACCCGGCGATGTAGGAAAACATCCCGGCGATGGCGATGCCACCGGTCAGCGCATGGCCGAGGTACACCGGATCCTTCAACAGCCGTCCGTACTGACGCAACGCCCCCGACAAGGGTTGGCGTGGTATATGGGCCGGCAGGCTTTCCGGCAAACCGAAGGCAACGGCCAATCCCGCCAATGCACTGAAACCGGTCAACGCCAGGAAAATCGACTGCCAACCGGTGGTGTTGACCAGCAACCCGCCCAGCATCGGCGCGAGAATCGGTGCCAGTCCCATCACCAGCATCAATTGCGAAAAGACCTTGGCCGAACCCACCGCATCGCATTTATCGCTGACCACGGCCCGCGAGATCACCATCCCTGCGCAACCGCCCAACGCCTGGATAAACCGCGCGCCGATCAGCCATTCCAGGTTCGGTGCATAGGCGCACGCCAATGAGGCCGCCGTAAACAGCCCGACCCCGGTCAATAACGGGATGCGGCGCCCGAAACGATCAGCCACCGGACCGTAAGCCAACTGGCCAATGGACAAACCGAGAAAATACGCCGCCAATGTCAGCTGAACATGCTTTTCGTCCGTGCCGAAGGCGAGTGCCATGGCGGGGAACGCCGGCAAATAGAAATCGATCGCCAGCGGACCGAAAGCGCTCAAGGCGCCAAGAATGAGAATGGTACGGAAGTTCATCAGGCATCCAGTTGGACAGAAGTCGGCAGCCCGACAGTCTAGCCGCGCATGGACGCCTTGAACATTCCGATAGCTCGCTAACTATTAAAAAGATCAGGCCAGCTTCACGCCGTAACCTTCATCGCTGATCAGTGCGATCACTTGATCGGCGCTCAATGCCGACTCGACGCCGACTTCTTTCGCCGCCAGATCGACACGCACGCTGGCCGCCGGATCCTTGGCCTGGACGGCTTGAGTGATGGCTCTGACGCAATGACCGCAAGACATGCCTTCAACATTGAACACTTGCATGGGGACGACTCCTTTAATGAAGCTTTCGAGTGAGGTTGCCCCCAGTGTCGAGCTTGCCACCATGGCAAGGTCAAGTTCTGAAGTGTTCTGCCGGGCTGGCAATCGGCCGCGTGCTCGGCCAAGCTGCGTCCATCAATGACTCGACTTCGGGAGATTCAGCCATGCGCTGGTCAGCTTTCAGCCTGTTTGGCTTCCTCAGCCTTTTCGCCGCCCTGCCTGCGGCCCATGCCGCCGGGGAGGACTATGGCGTGTTGATCATTTCCCGCGAGCGGCTGGAAGTGGCGACGAGCTGCGAGATCGGCGTGTACATCCATGATCAGCTGTCGGCGCGGTTGTTCCAGGAGCAAAGCACTTCGTTCAACCTGCCACCGGGCAACGTTTCCCTGCGTCTCAAACTGCTGCCGGGCCAGGCGCCGGGTTGCAATCCGGGCATGCTGGCGCCGGGCTCGCAGAACATCACGCTGCGTGCCGGGGAAGTGCAAAAGTACCGGATAGCGATGACGCAGGAAGGGATGTACCTCAAGCGCGCGGGCCTCGGTTACTGACACAAATCCCTTGTGGGAGCGAGCCTGCTCGCGAAGGCGGCGTGTCAGTAAACGATGATGTTGATAGGACGACCGCTTTCGCGAGCAGGCTCGCTCCCACAGGGGAACGGCGGCAATTTGCGGATTGGCGCTTGACCTTGCCAGCATGGCAAGGTTGATCCTGTAGACATCTTCTACAGGGAGCGTGCCCCATGTCCGAATCCACCACTTTCGATCTGCCGATTGCCGGCATGACCTGCGCCAGTTGCGCCGGACGTGTCGAGCGAGCCTTGAGCAACGTCATCGGCGCCAGCGCCGTCAGTGTCAACCTGGCCACCGAGCAGGCGCGGGTTCAAGCGCCAATGGGCAGTCTTCCGGCCTTGATGGAAGCCGTGGAAAACGCCGGTTACAGCGTGCCGCAGCAGAGCCTGGAATTGAGCATCGACGGCATGACCTGCGCTTCCTGCGTCGGCCGTGTCGAGCGGGCACTGAACAAAGTGCCTGGGGTAAGGAGCGTCAGTGTGAACCTGGCCAACGAACGCGCCCATCTGGACCTGCTCGGGCAGGTCGATGCGCAAACCCTGATCGCCGCCGTGACCAAGGCCGGTTATACCGCCAGCGTCCGGGAAGCCGAACATCCGGCCACCGATACCCAACAGACCCGCCTGCACCGCGAACGCTGGGCCTTGATCGCGGCCATCGTCCTCGCCTTGCCGCTGGTGCTGCCGATGTTGTTGCAACCGTTCGGCGTGCACTGGATGCTCCCGGCCTGGGCGCAATTCGTGTTGGCCACGCCGGTGCAGTTCATCTTCGGCGCGCGGTTTTACGTCGCTGCATGGAAAGCCGTGCGCGCCGGTGCCGGCAACATGGACTTGCTGGTCGCCCTGGGCACCAGCGCCGGGTATGGCCTGAGTGTCTACGAATGGGCCACCGCCGACGGGCGCATGCCGCACCTGTATTTCGAAGCCTCGGCCGTGGTGATCGCCCTGGTGCTGTTGGGCAAATACCTTGAAAGCCGCGCCAAGCGCCAGACCGCCAGCGCCATTCGCGCCCTTGAGGCGTTGCGCCCGGAGCGGGCGATTCAGGTGATAGACGGACATGAGCAGGACGTCGCGATCAGCGACCTGCGCCTCAATGATCTGGTGCTGGTCAAACCCGGCGAACGCTTCCCGGTGGACGGTGAAGTGGTCGACGGCCAGAGCCATGCCGACGAAGCATTGATCAGCGGCGAAAGCCTGCCAGTACCCAAACAACCTGGCGATCACGTCACGGGCGGCGCGATCAATGGTGAAGGTCGATTGCTGGTTCGCACTCAGGCACTCGGCGCGGAAACCGTACTGGCTCGGATTATTCGCCTGGTTGAAGACGCTCAGGCGGCGAAGGCACCCATTCAGAAGCTGGTGGATAAAGTCAGCCAGGTATTCGTGCCGGTGGTTCTGTTGCTGGCCCTGGCCACCTTGATCGGCTGGTGGTTGTACGGCGCGCCCCTGGAAACCGCGCTGATCAATGCCGTCGCGGTCCTGGTGATCGCATGCCCATGCGCGCTGGGGTTGGCCACACCGACGGCGATCATGGCCGGCACCGGGGTGGCGGCGCGCTACGGCATTCTGATCAAGGACGCCGAAGCGCTGGAACGTGCCCATGAAGTCAGTTCGGTGGTGTTCGACAAGACCGGCACCCTGACCTCGGGCACCCCACGCATCGCCCACTTAAGTGCCGTCGACGGTGACGAAGCCAGCCTGTTGCAAGTGGCCGGTGCCCTGCAACGCGGCAGTGAGCATCCACTGGCCAAGGCGGTGCTGGACGAATGCGCGCAACGCGGCCTGATCGTGGCCGATGTCAACGACAGCCAGTCCCTGACCGGACGCGGCATAGCCGGTAGCCTCGATGGGCGACGGTTAGCCTTGGGCAATCGGCGTCTACTGGAAGAAAGCGGTTTGAGCGCAGGCGATTTGGCCGGCGTGGCCACCGCGTGGGAGACCGAAGGGCGGACCCTGTCCTGGCTGATCGAGCAACAGCCGCGGCTCCGAGTCCTGGGGCTGTTCGCTTTCGGCGACACGCTCAAGCCCGGCGCTCAGCACGCGGTGCAACAACTCAAGGCACGAAACATCAGCAGTCACCTGTTGACCGGCGACAATCGTGGCAGCGCCAAAGTGGTTGCCGATGCGCTGGGCATCACCAACGTGCACGCTGAAGTGCTGCCGGCGGACAAAGCCGCCGAGGTCGCGGCCCTGAAGAAAACCGGTGTGGTGGCGATGGTCGGTGACGGTATCAATGATGCGCCGGCACTGGCCGCCGCCGACATCGGCATCGCCATGGGCGGCGGCACCGACGTGGCCATGCACGCTGCCGGGATTACCCTGATGCGCGGCGATCCGCGCCTGGTGCCGGCGGCGCTGGAGATCAGCCGCAAGACCTACGCGAAGATCCGGCAAAACCTGTTCTGGGCCTTCGTCTATAACCTGATCGGCATTCCCCTGGCGGCCTTCGGCTTTCTCAACCCGGTGCTGGCCGGCGCGGCCATGGCGTTGTCGAGCGTCAGCGTGGTGAGCAATGCGCTACTGTTGAAAACTTGGAAACCCACGGATCTGGAGGACAATCGATGAACATCGGCCAAGCGGCTCGCCACAGCGGCCTGAGCGCGAAGATGATCCGTTATTACGAGTCGATCGGCCTGCTCCAGGCGGCTCATCGCACTGACAGCGGTTACCGGGTGTATGGCGATGAGGACCTGCACACCCTGGCCTTCATCAAGCGTTCCCGGGACCTGGGGTTTTCCCTGGAGGAGGTCGGCAAACTGCTAACCCTCTGGCAAGACCGCCAGCGTGCCAGCGCCGATGTGAAAGCCTTGGCCCGCCAGCACATCGACGAGCTGAACCAGAAGATCCGCGAATTGGGCCAATTGCGCGATACCTTGCAGGACCTGGTGGAGCATTGTCAGGGGGATCACCGGCCTGATTGTCCGATTCTCAAGGAGCTGGAATCGGGGTGTTGCGCTGAACCGGTGCGTGCCTGATTGAAAAACTAACCCTTGTGGGAGCGAGCCTGCTCGCGATGAGGCCAGCACATTCAACATCTCGAGTTACTGACACACCGCTTTCGCGAGCAGGCTCGCTCCTACAGGGTGCAGGTGTCGGGCACAAAAAAACCGGCCGAAGCCGGTTTTTTCGTTCAACCGATCACTGCATCCACGGCGGAGGCGGCTCTTCGGTTTTGCCCGGTGGCGCATCGTCCGCGGCGCGGGCCGCTTGCTTGCGTTCTTCATCCAGGCGCGCGGCCTCGATCTCGCGCATGATGCCGCCGACATCGGCCAACTCTTCCGGTTCGTCGAATTCGCCAGTCAGGACGCTGGCCGGGTGCAACGTACCGGCCTCGTACAAGGCCCACATTTCCTTGGCATACCGGGTCTTTTTCAACTCCGGCGCAAAACGCCCGAAGTAGGACGCCATGTTGCCCACGTCCCGCTCCAGCATGCTGAACGCGTGGTTATTACCCGCCGCGTCCACCGCTTGCGGCAAGTCGATGATCACCGGGCCGGTCGGAGTCAGCAAAACGTTGAACTCGGACAGGTCGCCGTGCACCAGGCCGGTACACAACATCAGCACGATCTGCGAAATCAGGTACGCGTGGTACTCGCGCGCCTGATCCGGCTCCAGGACCACGTCGTTCAGACGCGGCGCGGCATCACCGTACTCATCGGCCACCAACTCCATCAGCAGCACGCCTTCGAGGAAGTCATACGGCTTGGGCACTCGCACACCGGCATTGGCCAGGCGAAACAGCGCAGCCACTTCGGCGTTCTGCCAGGCGTCTTCGGTTTCCTTGCGGCCAAACTTGGAACCCTTGGCCATGGCCCGGGCCTGACGGCTGTTGCGTACCTTGCGGCCTTCCTGATACTCGGCCGCCTGACGAAAACTGCGTTTGTTCGCCTCCTTGTAGACCTTCGCGCAACGTAACTGGTTACCGCAGCGCACCACATAAACAGCTGCTTCTTTACCACTCATGAGTGGGCGCAGCACTTCGTCGACCAGACCGTCCTCGATCAGGGGTTCAATGCGTTTTGGAGTCTTCATCAGCTTTTATTGTGGGTCCTTTATTACCAAACACGCGAAAGTCATTCGTTATACGGCAATCCATCCATTCGGGGGAGGGGGTGCCGACGTACCGTTCGCAGGATTTTTCACATCAACCCTCAATTTCCGGAGGCAACAGCCGAAGCCCTGAGTGACAAACTGATTTGTCCGACAATCGTTTCCATAACAATAACGATGCCGCACTCACGGATCCGGGTTGATCAAGAACGTTTACGGCTGCCAATAAACCGCGAGTCATCTGCACTGCGTGGGCCTACAAGAAAATCTGGAGCGCGGATGAACATCAAACAGAAGTTGACCTGGGCGTTTGCAATCATCGCCTGCCTGCCCGTGGTGCTGGTCGCCACCCTCGTAGTGCTGAACTTGCGCAGTGATGCCAAGGACGAATTCGTCGACAACAGCGGTCGCGAAATCCGTCAGGTCAGTAATGCCATGCAACTGTTCTTCGACGGCATCAGCCAGAACGTCGAATACCTGGCCAGGCAATCGGTTATCAAGAACTCCGATGACAGCCTCAAGACTTACATGGACGCCAACGCCGCCAGCATTCCCCAGGGCGAGATGGACAAGAAAGTCTTCGCCTTCCTGCAGGAGCTGGGCAACGCCCATCCTTCCTACGCCTACGCCATCCTCGGCACCGCCGCCGGCGGTTACGTGTCGTGGCCGGACGATGCCAAGCTGGCCAACTACGACCCGCGTCAGCGCCCTTGGTACAAGGCAGCCCAGGCCAAACCAGGCAAGCCGTTCCGTACCGAGGCCTATTACTGGGCCGAAAACGATACGTCCTACGTCAGCACCGTACGCACCATCGACAACAAGCTGGGCACCAACGGCGGCGTGGTCAGCATCGACGTGTCGCTCAAACAGCTCACCGAACTGGTCAAACAGATCAAGCTCGGCGAAACCGGCTACCTGATGCTGCTGGAAAACTCCGGCACCGTACTGGTCGACCCGAAGCAACCGGAACACAACTTCAAGGCCCTGGGCAGCCTCGGCGAGGGTTATGCGCAACTGGCCAAGGCCGGCAAAGGCCTGGTTGAAGTGGAACTCAATGGCGAGCGCTACATGGCCAACGTCTGGCCGTCCGAGCAATTGGGCTGGACCTTCATCGGCCTGATCAAGCAAAGCGACGTGATGAGCACCGCGACCCAGCTGACCTGGTTGATCGCGATCATCGCCGCCGTACTCGCAGTGGTCTTCGCCATCGTCGGCGCCAGTTTCGCCAGTGTCATCGTGCGTCCGATCCGCAGCGTGGCCGATGGCCTGGAAGGCATTGCCCAAGGTGAAGGCGACCTGACCAAGAACCTGCAAATCCGTGGCAGCGACGAAACCGCGCAACTGGCCAACTGGTTCAACCAATTCCTGGCCGCGATTCGCAACCTGATCCAGAACATCGGCGGCGCCGCGAGCAAGATCCTGGCCACGTCCAAAAGCTCGACCCAGGTCTCCAGCGACATGGCGGAAGCCGCCGGGCGCCAGCGTGAAGCGGTGGACATGGTGTCCACGGCGTTCCACGAAATGGTCGCTACCGCCAACGAAGTGGCGCGCTCGTGCAGCCAGGCCGCCGAGTCTGCCGACAGCGGCCAGCGTCAGGCCCGCGAAGGCCAGCAACAGATCGATGCCGCCGTGAGCAGCGTGGATCGCCTGAGCCAGGAAATCGAACAGTCGGCCCAGTCGATGCAACAACTGGAGCGCGACAGCAATGACATTCAGTCGATCCTCGGCACCATTCGCTCGATCGCCGAACAGACCAACCTGTTGGCGCTGAACGCCGCCATCGAAGCGGCGCGGGCCGGTGAGCAAGGTCGTGGTTTTGCGGTGGTGGCGGATGAAGTTCGGGCGCTGGCCAAGCGTACGGCCGACTCCACGGCGGAAATCGACGGGCTGCTGGGCAACCTGGCCAAACGCACCAGCCAGGTGACGCAGCAAATGCATGCCAGCCTGGAGGTATCGCAGCAGTCGGTGACGCGCATCGGCGAAGCACGCAGTAGCTTCGGGCAGATTCGCGAGTCGGTGGACGTGA
This sequence comes from Pseudomonas sp. WPR_5_2, assembly GCF_003634475.1. Taxonomy (NCBI): domain Bacteria; kingdom Pseudomonadati; phylum Pseudomonadota; class Gammaproteobacteria; order Pseudomonadales; family Pseudomonadaceae; genus Pseudomonas; species Pseudomonas sp. WPR_5_2. Next base: position 22,876 of record NZ_RBLA01000004.1, read on the forward strand.
TTCGCGACATGAACACCCAGATCGCCACGGCGGCGGAACAACAGCACCAGGTGGCCGAAGACATCAACCGGCACATCAGCCAGATCCACGGCGACGCGCAACTGGTGGCCGAACTGGCGAACTCGGCACGCCTGGACTCCCAGAGCCTGGCCGGGCTGTCGAATGAGCTGGATGGGTTGGTGCGCCGCTTCCGGACCTGATCAGGGGCCGCTTTGCGGCCAATCGCGGGCAAGCCCGCTCCCACAGGGTCCGCATTGTCCTTGTGGGAGCTGGCTTGCCAGCGATGGGGTCGTCACTGCCGAAACAACTCCCCCGGGGTAAACCCGAACAGACTCTTGAACGCCGCAATAAACGCCGACGTCGAGTCATACCCGCAGGCCAGCGCGGCATTGGTCACGCTGTCTCCCTCCTCCAGCAAACTCAGCGACGACAGCAACCGCATGCGCTGGCGCCAGCCGCGAAAGCTCAACCCGGTTTCGCGCTGAAACAGGCGCATAAGGGTTTTTTCCGACGTGCCCAAACGCTCTGCCCACGCTTGCAGAGTCACATTGCGCTCCGGATTTTCGATCAACTCGTTGCACAACCCCAACAACCGCTCATGGCGGGGTAACGGCAAGGAGAACCCGACTTCCGGCAACGCTGCCAGTTGATCCAGCAACACACTCACCAGTCGTGCTTCCGGGCTATCGCCCTGTGGATACTCCACGGGCAGCAGGCAAAAACTCTTGATCAGCTCCCGGGCCAGCGGCGTCACTTCCAACACCCGACAGCGCCCGTCCGCCCACTGGCAATCCTCGCGGCGCACATACAGGCTGCGCATCTCGGCGCGCATCGAGGTCACCACCTGGTGCTCAAGATCCGCCGGAATCCAGATGCCCCACTGCGGCGGCGCGAAGAAACTGCCTTCGGCGGTGTGCACGCCGAGAACGCCGCTGATGGCGTAGGAAAACTGCACCCAATCGTGGCGATGGGACGGCGTCCACGAACCGGCGTTGAGGCTCTCCACCCGTGCATACAGAGGGCGCGGTAGTGCAGTGAGTGGCGGGATGCTGCGTTCGAGTGACACTTGTCCGTTGGTCGGCATTGACGGGCCTTGTGTTGCGGGACGGCTGATGGGGCGACGCTAAGCCATGTCACAAATCTATTCAACACCGACAGTTCCCCCCTGTGGGAGCGGGCTTGCTCGCGAAGACGGAGTGTCAGTCGACAATGATGTTGGCTGACCCACCGCTTTCGCGAGCAGGCTCGCTCCCACAGGGATTCATTTCATATCGGGCAATCAACGTTCGATGATGGCGGTCACCCCCTGCCCACCCGCCGCGCAGATTGAGACAAGTCCCCGCCCTTTCCCCGCCGCATCCAGCAGCTTCGCCAGATTGGCAACAATCCGCCCGCCCGTGGCGGCAAACGGATGCCCCGCCGCCAGCGAGCTGCCTTTGACGTTGAGTCGGCTGCGATCGATCGAGCCCAACGGTGCATCGAGCCCGAGGCGGGTTTTGCAGTAGTCCGCATCCTCCCAGGCCTTCAACGTGCATAGCACTTGCGCGGCGAAGGCTTCGTGGATTTCGTAATAATCGAAGTCCTGCAGGGTCAGGCCATTGCGGGCCAACAGACGCGGCACCGCATACACCGGAGCCATCAACAAACCTTCGGCTCCGTTGACGAAATCCACCGCTGCCGCCTCGCCATCACGCAGGTAAGCGAGAATCGGCAGGCCACGCTCCTTCGCCCACGCCTCACTGCCCAGCAGTACCAGCGACGCGCCATCGGTCAGCGGCGTGGAGTTGCCCGCAGTCAGGGTGCCCTTGGCGCTTTTCTCGTAGGCCGGTTTGAGGGCGGCGAGCTTTTCCAGTGTCGAGTCCGGGCGCAGGTTGTTGTCGCGGGTGAGGCCCAGGTAGGGTGTGATCAAATCGTTGTGCCAGCCCTCGGCATAGGACGCGGCCAATTTCTGATGACTCTCCAGGGCCAGTTGATCCTGCGCTTCACGGGAAATGCTCCAGGTCTGCGCCATCAACTCGCAATGCTGCCCCATGGATAAACCGGTGCGCGGCTCGCCGTTGCGCGGGAACTCGGGGACCAGGTGACGGAGGCGCAATTGCAGGAAGGTTTTGAGTTTGTCGCCGGTACTCTTCGCGCGGTTGGCTTGTAGCAGAATCTTGCGCAACCCTTCGCTGACACTGATCGGCGCATCGGAGGTGGTGTCGACGCCACCGGCAATGCCACACTCGATCTGGCCCAGGGCAATCTTGTTCGCCACCAGCAGTGCCGCTTCCAGCCCGGTGCCGCAGGCTTGCTGAATGTCATAGGCGGGTGTCGAGGGCGAGAGCCGCGAACCGAGCACGCACTCGCGCGTCAGGTTCATGTCCCGTGACAGCTTGAGCACCGCCCCGGCGACCACCTCGCCGATGCGCAGGCCATGCAGGTTGTAACGCTCGATCAGACCTTCAAGCGCGGCGGTGAGCATGGCCTGGTTACTGGCGGTTGCGTACGGTCCATTGGAGCGGGCGAAGGGGATGCGGTTACCGCCGATGATCGCGACACGACGCAGTTGAGTCATGAAAAGCTCCTGATGAAATACCCGAAAGTTGAGCCAATTCCTTGTAGGAGCAAAGCTTGCTCGCGATGACGGTGGGTCAGCTACATTCATGTCAACTGACACACCATCATCGCGAGCAAGCTTTGCTCCTACAGGGATTGCGTTGCCATAACCTGAGCGTAGGCCTTATCTCGCGGATCGAACGACCGATCGCCATTGATGGTCCACACTTTGTATCCCAGCTACCGGAGCGCGTTCCATGTCTGACCGCTATATCGACTTCGCCAATTCGTCTATCGGCCATCGCCTTGTCGGGGCCATCGGCCTGCCTTCGCCGGTGCGCCTGGAACGCTGGCAGGCCGGCCGCCTGCGTCCGGTCGAGGGTGCGTTGCTGATCGGTGGCGGGCCGTTGGCGGAGAAAGTCAGCGCGTTCGCCAACCGCCTGACCGACGCGATCTACAGCTACGGCACCGACCCTTCGATGGCCACGGCATGGATCCCCGGCCACGGCCCGAAACTCAAAGCGGTGGTGTTCGACGCCAGCGACCTGGTGCAGACCGACCAGCTCAAACAACTGCGCGAGTTCTTCCAGCCCCTGATGAAAAACCTCGATCATTGCGCGCATCTGGTGATCCTGGGGCGTGACCCGCAGACCTTGAGCGACCCCTTCGCAGCCAGTACCCAGCGTGCCCTGGAAGGTTTCAGTCGTTCGCTGGCCAAGGAACTGCGCAGCGGCGGCACCCTGCAACTGATCCTCGTCGGCGAAGGTGCCGAAGACCAACTCGAAGGCCCGCTGCGGTTTTTCCTCTCACCGAAAAGCGCGTTCGTCTCCGGGCAAGTGGTCCGCCTGAACGCCTGCGCCACTCAGGTGACGGACTGGACCCGCCCGTTGGCCGGACGCAAGGCACTGGTCACCGGTGCCGCACGGGGTATCGGCGCTTCCATTGCCGAAACCCTGGCCCGCGATGGTGCCGAGGTCATCCTGCTGGACGTGCCACCGGCGAAAAACGATCTCGAAGCCCTGGCCGCGCGCCTCGGCGGGCGCAGCGTCACCCTGGACATCTGCGCTGAAGACGCCGCCACGCAGTTGATCGAACAGTTGCCCGACGGCGTCGATATCGTGGTGCACAACGCCGGTATCACCCGGGATAAAACCCTGGCCAACATGACCCCGGATTTCTGGGACGCGGTGCTCGCGGTCAACCTCAATGCCCCGCAGGTGCTGACCAAGGCCCTGCTCGACAAGGGCACGCTGCATGACAACGGCCGGGTGATTCTGCTGGCCTCGATCAGCGGCATCGCCGGCAATCGCGGACAAACCAATTACGCGGCGAGCAAGGCCGGACTGATCGGCCTGGCGCAAGCCTGGGCGCCGTTGTTGCAGGCACGGGGCATCAGCATCAATGCGGTGGCGCCCGGTTTTATCGAAACCCAGATGACCGCGCGCGTTCCGTTCGGTCTGCGCGAGGCCGGGCGGCGCATGAGTTCCCTGGGCCAGGGTGGCCTGCCGCAGGATGTGGCCGAAGCGGTGGCGTGGCTGGCGCAACCGGGCACCGGCGCCTTCACCGGACAGGCGCTGCGCGTCTGCGGACAAAGTGTTCTGGGGGCCTGAAGCATGACGACTGACTGGCACATGCTCACACGCGAACCCGGCCTGCCGGCGTTGTACGCAAAAGCCGCGACGCGGCGCAAGATCACCGGCACCTCCCTGCCCGACTCGGGACTGCGCTGCTGGGTCGATGTCGAACCGCAGCGGCTGGCGGCCTATCGCAACGTCTGCGGTTTCGACGACAACAGCCTGCTGCCACCGACCTACCCCCACATCCTCGCCTTCGCCCTGCAGATGCAGTTACTCACCGCCCGGGAGTTTCCGTTCCCGTTGCTGGGGTTGATTCACCTGGGCAATCGCATTCGAGTGTTACGCCCCATGGGTGGGCTCCATCGGGCGCGGATCGGCGTGAAAGTGCAGAACCTGCAACCTCATGCCAAGGGCGCGACGTTCGAGCTGGTGACGACCCTGGATGATCAGTTGGGGACGCTGTGGGAAGCCGAAAGCCAGATGCTCTGTCGCGGCGTCAAGCTGGAGGGCGAGCCTGTCGAAGAAGCGCTGGCTTCGACGCTGGCACTGACCCAGATCGCCCAGTGGAAAGCACCCTCGGACATCGGCCGGCAGTACGCCAGGGTCTCTGGCGACTACAACCCGATTCACCTCAGTGCGGCCAGTGCCAGACTGTTCGGATTTCCTTGTGCCATCGCCCACGGACTGTGGAACAAGGCGCGCACGCTCGCCGCGCTGGCGGATCATTTGCCGGCGGCGAACATCGAGATCACGGTGCAGTTCAAGAAACCGGTGCGCCTGCCCAGCCAAGTGGCGTTACTGACCAGCGCGGCGGGGTCCAGTGGTGAACTGCAGTTGATCGGGGACGTGGATCTGGAGCACATGGTGGGGCATTGGCAGCCGGTGACCTGATTCCCGACAAAACCTGTAGGAGCCGGCTTGCCGGCGAAGGCGTTCTAATGGTCAGCGCAAGCCTCAAGGACGCCTTCGCTGCGATGCGGCGCCCCGACAAGCCAGCGCCTACAGGGATGGAGGGATCACCCCTTGACCAGAAAAACCTGCGGCTGCGGAAACAGATTGTTCAGCGTCTCCAGCAACCGCACGTGATAGATCGGTTTGCGAAACAGATCCAGCACCTGCAAGCGCAACATGTCACTGACATCGTCCATGTCCGCGTGCCCGGACATCACAATCACCGGCAGATGCTGGCGCGACGTGTGCTCGCGCAGCCGTTTGATCAACGACATGCCGCTCTCCTCGGGCATGCGCAAGTCGGTGATCACCAGGGCGATATCCGGATGGCGCGTCAGATGATGCAATGCCAGCTTGACCGAGGTTGCCGTGAAACAGTTGAACCCTTCCCCCTCCAGCAACTCCGCCAGCTCAAGCAATGCGTCCTCTTCGTCATCGACCAGAAGAAGCTGCTGGCGCGGGGAAGCTGGAGCGATCATGGGCACCACCTGTGTGGGACTGGGCACTGACGTTGGAACCATGGCGAAAAATCAGCGGGCCACCGCCATCATGGCGCTGGCACGAGTTGATCCTTGATGATGGTGAAAATGCCCTTCACCGCCGTGGCAATGGGAGACATGAACGTCGCCAGAATCACCGCCGCCATTCCCGCGACGATCGCGTACTCGATACCCGAAGCACCCTCGGTGTCCTTGGCCAGACCTTTGTAAAAAGCGATTTCGGATTTGACCTTCTGAACCAGCTTGGAAAAAGACATGACGTATCTCCTGGAGCACCCGGGTGTTGCACAAACGCAACATGATTCCCCTATGCCAGCACCAGCATTGTCGGCATTCCCCCGACCAACAACTGTAAATACGCATTAACACGAAAGTATTAACCGTTTCGTTGACGTCAAAAAACCGTGTTACTTCATCTATCCCGCCCTGCTCGTTAGTTATTTTTGGTCAGCTAATGGCATTTTGCTCTACCTGCGCTACGGTCAAATAGCCAAATGATTTCATGTTCATAGCTGCCTGATTGCGAATATTTCTCGTTGTTTGAACGAGTGCTTGTAGCAGCAGGAAAGGGAGAGCCGTCATGAACAGTCGTGTCACCCTGGGCCTTGCCGGGTTGTTGCTGGTGGGCGCCCTTGTCGCCGGTTACTGGGGCCTGATGCTGAGCCGTCAACCCGCCGCCGAGCCCATCGTTCAACCTACTGTCACTGCACCTGCCGCACCCGCCCCGGCGCCTGCAACGGTGGAAGACTCCACGCGCCAGCCGGTGGTCGTGCTGGTCAATGACGTGGCGCCGTACACACCCATCACCGCCGCCGACGTCACCCTGGAAAAACTGCGTACCGCACCGGCCGGTAGCCTGAGCCGACTCGATCAAGCGATTGGTCGTACACCCTGGCGCGCCCTGGCCGCCGGCACCTGGCTCAATGACGAAAGCTTCGAGGCGGGCAGTAGCCTGGCGCGGATGATCCGTCCCGATGAGCGCGCCCTCGCGGTCGCCGTGGACGAAGTGATCAATGCCGGTGGCCAACTGACGCCGGGGGATTATGTCGATGTGCTGCTGTTTCTGCGCATGGACAGCAACAACCTTCAGCCATCGGCGCAGCTTGTGGTTCCGGCATTGCGGGTTCTCGGGGTGGGTGAACAATTGGGTTTGACCAATGATGGCCAGCCCTCGAGCCCCGCCCGCACCATCGAAGAAAAACTCAGGCAGGAGCAATTGCGCGCCAGCGCTCGCAGCGTTCTGCTCGCGGTGCCGGAGCAACTGGTGAGTCGCCTCATGCTCGCGACCCAGGCTGGCGTCCTGCGCCTGGCAGTACGCAGTGCCGATGAGAAACGCCTGTCACGTTATTGGGCGGGTGAAAGCGGTTCCGCAGCCAGCCTCGACAATGCCAATCGCCAGTTGCTGCAGTTCAGCCAACTGGCCATGACCCCGCCCCCCAAACCCGTCAGTGCCGTGGCAGCACCGCATAAGCGGGGGGTGGAAATCATCCGTGGCAACGAACTCACTCAACAAACCCCCTGAATCAAGCAAGGACGCTTCTCCCATGCACAGACGTTTTATGCCGCTGTTCAACGGCTTGATCTGCGCCACCTTGCTATGCGGTATGCCCGTCAACTCAGTCTCGGCGGCGGCCGGAAACTGCGCCGCGCTCGGTCCGTTGCCGGCGGTGCTGGAAGTCGGCGAAGGCCTGCAACAGGAACTGCAATCGCCAGTGGCGATCACCCGCCTGGCGGTGGGCGATCCGAAAATCGCCGATGTGCGGATCAACGGCAACCAGGCCTTGCTGCTCACCGGCATGGCCCCCGGCGCTACCAGCCTGATGGTCTGGACCGCCTGCGCCACTGCGCCGCGCCAGAGCATGGTATTTGTTCAGGGGCGAGCGACCGCCGCCATGACCCGCAACGCCAGGTTGCCATCCGATGACCCGTTACTGCCGTCGCAAGTACAGACCGATATCCGCTTCGTCGAGGTCAGCCGGACCAAACTCAAAGAAGCCAGCACCTCGATTTTCGGCAAGAGCTCGAACTTCCTGTTCGGCTCCCCCGGCACGGTCCCCAACACGGCCGTGACACCTCGCGTGTTTCCGCTGCGCAACATCGATCCACGCATTGCCGTGCCCAGCATTCCGCTGGCCAACGACATGTACAACATCGTCGCCGGTGGCGGCAATTTCCTGGCCATCATCAATGCCATGGAGAGCAGCGGCTTCGCCTATACCCTGGCCCGCCCCAGCCTGGTCGCACTCAGCGGACAGAGCGCCAGTTTCCTCGCCGGCGGTGAAATCCCGATCCCGGTGCCCAGCGCCAACAGCAACAGCTACTCCATCGAATACAAGGAATTCGGCATCCGCCTGACCCTGACACCGACCGTGATCAGCAATGACCAGATCACCCTCAAGGTGGCGCCGGAGGTCAGCGAACTGGACTTCAACAATGGCGTCACCATCGGCGGCACCAACGTTCCGGCATTCACCATTCGCCGCACCGATACCAGCATTTCCCTGGCCGATGGCGAGAGTTTTGTCATCAGCGGTTTGATCAGCACGCAAAACACGTCGCAAGTCAGCAAGTTTCCCGGGCTGGGTGATATCCCGATCCTTGGCGCGTTCTTTCGCAGCTCGTCGATCAACCGCGAAGAACGGGAGCTGTTGATGATCGTCACGCCGCACCTGGTGCAGCCATTGGCGGCCAACGCGCAGCTACCGTCGTTGCCCGGTGAAAAACTGCGTAACTACGACCCGAACTGGTATCGCCTGTACTTCCTCGAAAACGGCGACTTCGACAAACGCAGCGGGCTATCGCAATGAGTCAGAACCTGAGCCAGACCTTCCTCGCGATCACGCGCAACAGCACCGACCTCGAGTGGCTGCAAGGTGCCCTTGCTCCTTTGGGCCAGGTGGTCAGTGCCGGCGGCGGCAGCCTCGACGAATTGTTGGCGTTGGTGGACGTGACCTTCGCCAGCCTGGTGTTCGTCGGCCTTGACCGTGAACACGTCGTCACCCAAAGCGCACTGATCGAAGGTGCGCTGGAAGCCAAACCGATGCTGGCCATCGTCGCGTTGGGCGATGGCATGGACAACCAGCTTGTACTCAACGCAATGCGCGCCGGTGCCCGGGACTTCGTAGCCTATGGTTCACGTTCCAGTGAAGTGGCCGGCCTGGTGCGGCGCTTGAGCAAACGCCTGCCGCCCGTGGCACCGAACACGCATCTGGGTGGCCTGACCGTGCTCTATGGTGCGCAGAGCAATGCCGACGGTGCGCTGTTGGCCACTCACATGGCGCAAGTGGTGCAAAACAGCGGTCAGCACACGCTGCTGCTTGACCTCGGATTGCCGCGCGGTGACAGCCTGGCTTTGCTCGGTCTCGAGAGTTCGTTTCATTTCGGCGATGCGTTGCGGCACGTGCGACGCCTCGACGCGACGCTGATCGACAGCGCCTTCACCTGTTGCGACATGGGGCTGCGCATCCTGGCCTACGCCAGCAGCGACGAACCGCTGGAACACACCAGCGCCGCCGAGTTGTACATGCTGCTCAGTGCATTGCGCCAACACTTCCAGCACATCGTGGTGAACCTCACCGGCCAGCCGGACAGCGAAGCCTTGCGCACGTTCGTCAGCCATTGCGACAAGCTGCTGTGGTACACCGATCAGAACGTGCTCGACTGCCGGCGCAACCTGACGGTGCTCAACCTGTGGCGCGAAAAAGGCCTGAAACTCGATCACGCCAGGCTGCTGGTGGACCGTTACCTGCGCAGCGTCGCACCGGACTCCGACACCCTGGGTAAAAGCTTCGGCATGGAGGTCATCGCCACGCTCACCTACAGCCCGGAAGTGCGACTCAACGCCAAGAACCAGGGCGTGACCCTGTTTGAGCTGGCACCGCGCGAAGGCCTTACCCAAAGCTTGCGGGCCCTGGGCGAACGCCTGGCCAAACGCTCCGAAGGCCTGGCCAAACCCAGGATCGGCTGGTTCAACCGCTTGAGGGGTGCGCAATGAACGGCGAAAAACTGTTCGGCGCCCCCCAGCGCGCCGTGATCGGCAACACCGACCACGAAGGCCTGAAACTGGTGCTGCATCGCTACATCATCGACGCCATCGAAGAGTCCGGCAAAAACCTGCTGGAAGGTTCGCGGCAAGTGCTGGCGCAGTTCGTCATCGACAAGGTGGCCGAATACATCGCCCGATTGCACCTGGCGATATCCCGCTATGAAATGGAGCGCCTGGCCGAGGAAATCGTCGATGAGCTCACCGGCTTCGGCCCCTTGGAAGTGCTGCTGCGCGACACCGCGGTGACCGAAATCCTGGTCAACGGCCCGCACCGGGTCTTTGTCGAGCGCGATGGCGTCCTGCATCAAAGCGACTTGCGCTTCATCGACGCCCACCACGTCGAGCGCGTCATGCAGCGCATTCTCGCGCCCCTGGGGCGTCGCCTCGATGAATCATCACCAATGGTCGATGCGCGCCTGCCGGACGGCAGCCGGGTCAATGCGATCATTCCACCGATCGCCCTCGACGGCCCGTGCCTGTCGATTCGAAAATTTCGCCAGGACATGCTCAAAAGCAGCGACCTGATTGCAATGCAAACCATCGATCAGGCGGTCTTCGAGTTCATCCAGCAAGCCGTGGGCAGCCGTTGCAACATCCTGATCAGTGGCGGCACCGGCACCGGCAAAACCACGCTGCTCAATATCCTCAGTCAGTTGATCAACCCTCACGAACGGCTGGTGACCATCGAAGATGTCGCCGAATTGCAACTGGGCCACCCCCATGTCGTGCGCCTGGAAACCCGCCCGCCGAATGCCGAAGGCCATGGTGAAGTGAAGGCCAGCGACCTGATTCGCAACGCCCTGCGGATGCGCCCGGACCGGATCATTCTTGGCGAGATCCGGGGCGTCGAAGTGGTCGATGTGCTCACCGCCATGAACACCGGCCACGACGGTTCCATGAGCACCGTGCACGCCAACAACGCTCAGGATGCATTGCTGCGCCTGGAAACCCTGGTCGGCCTGACGGGCCGCACCATCGCCGACCGCACCTTGCGGCAGATGATCTGTGCAGCGCTGGACGTAGTCATCCAGTTGACGCGCATGCCCGACGGCCGCCGCTGCGTCAGTGAAGTGGTGGAGGTCATTGGTGTGCGCGATGACGTGTACGTCACCAACACCCTGTTCCGGCTCGACCGCCGTACCGGCTTCGGTTTCATGCGCGAGGCGGTCAACCCCGCCGGCGACAAACTGCGCCGCGAGTCGGCGCTCTCCCCATCGGCGTATTGAGGCCAGCGCATGCTCAAACCGCTGCTGCTCATCCTCGTTTGCCTGGCCCTGTTGGGGGTATCGGTGCGGCTGTTCTACAACGGGCTGCGCCAGAGCGGCACCGAGCGGATTCTGGGCCGCCTTAACCAGGGGCAGCCGCAACGGGTGGTGCAGAAAACCTCGTGGACAGGACTTGATCGCGCCTTCCTGCGGGCGGGTCTCGGACGGCCCACCGAACGGCTGGGCGCATGGCTGGCATTCTGGTCCCTCGCAGTGCTGATGGGGCTGGCCGTGGGTGGCTGGGTCGGCGCGCTGCTGTTGCTGTTGATACCACCGCTGGTGATGCGCCTGTATGTCGGCTGGCGTTATCAGCGCCGGCTCACGCGCATGATTGAACAACTGCCGTCCCTGCTCGATCACGCCGTGCGCAGCCTGAAGGCCGGGCGGACACTGGCCGATGCCTTACTGGGCGCCATCGACGCAGTCGAGGACCCGTTGAAAAATGCCATGGGCCGGGTTCAACGCAATGTGCAGTTGGGTGTCAGCCTGGCGGACGCCGTCTCTGACTTCGCCGAGCTGTATGAAAAAGATGAACTGCGTTTGTTCGCTCTCGGGCTGAAGGTCAACCACCGCTACGGCGGCAATGCCAGTGAGGTGCTGGAAAACCTGATCAAAGTGATTCGCGAACGCGAGCAAGCCGCTCGTCAATTGAAAGCCATGACGGGGGAAACCCGGGTCACGGCGGTGGTCCTGGCACTGTTGCCGGTGACACTCGCCGGGTACTTCCTGATCTCCAATCCGACCTACCTGCTCGCCATGTGGGACACCCACTCCGGCCAGACGATGCTGGCCACCGCCTTCGGTTTGCAGGCGGTGGGATGCCTGACGCTGTGGCGCATGTTGCGCAGCCTATGAAGATGCCATTGCTGATCAGTGCCCTGCTGTTTCTCGGCGCCGCACTCTTGCTTCTGGGCAGCCTGCTGGAACAGCGCTGGCGGGCCCGCCAGATCGTCCAGCGCCTGGATGGCAAAGTCTCTGGCGACCACCGTTTCAGCCAATGGCTGCAAGCGTTGGGCGCCAGCCGCATCGGACAGCAGACGGTCAACCTCGACAATGAAACCCAGACCCTGCTCAATCGCCTGGGCTGGCGCAGTGCACGGCAACGCACGCTGTTCGCCGCACTTCAGGTGGGCATACCGGTGCTGGCCCTGGCCTTGAGCCTGCTGATTCAGGGCCTGTTTTACCCGGTGGTGGAAAATCACTGGATCGCCCCGGCATTCGCCACCGGCATCGGCTACCTGTTGCCCAAACGTCTGCTGGCCGCCGCCGCACAACGCCGGCAAAGACAACTGGCCAGCGAGACCCCAACGTTCATTGCGTTACTGCGCATCCTGTTCGAATCGGGCATGGCCGTGGAGCAATCGCTGCGGGTCTTGAGCATTGAAGGCAAACAGCTGCTGCCCAACCTGACCCATGAACTGCGCCTGGTACTGGCCCGGGTCGATTCCGGCCTGGAGCTGGGCGAAGAACTGAACAAGACCACCCGTTTGCTGGGCGTAGACGAATTCACCGACACCTGCGTGATCCTGCAACAGTTGATCCATCAGGGTGGCGGCGCACTGAAATCCCTGCTGTCACTCAAGCAATTGCTCGACGACCGGCGCCTCACGCGCCTGCAGGAATACATCTCCAAAATGTCCGCCAAAATGTCCGTCGTGATGATGCTGTTCCTCTTCCCGGCGTTGATGATCGTACTGGCCGGCCCGGGCTTCACGGCCCTGGCACGAGCCTTTGCTTCCTAGAGGGAACCTGATGAAAGCATTGATTGCCGGTTTGAGCCTGATATTGCTGGGCGGTTGTGCGAGCACCGGCCAGACGCCCTGGGAAACCCTGACCCATACCGCCAGTTGCGGCAAATTGAATTCAGATGAACAACTGGCCATGAACCTCGCCGATGACATGGCCAGGGACGGCAAACTGCACGCCAGCCTGGCCAACCTGCAAAACCTGCCGGACAACCTGGCCGACGTGCGCCTGCGCAAGGCCAAGGTCTATCGACTGCTGGGCCGCAGCGAAGCCGAACCGCTGTACCGCAGCCTGCTGGGCAGTTGCATGGCCGCCGAAGCCGAACATGGCCTCGGACAACTCGCCGCCGCCAAAGGCGACAACGGCCAGGCACAGGCCCATCTGCTACGGGCCGCGCGCCTGGCGCCCACCGATGAAAAAATCCGCAACGACCTGGGGGTGGTGTACCTCAACCAACTGCGGGTCGAAGACGCCCGGTTCGAGTTCCTCACCGCCATCGAACTCAAGCAAAGCGATCAATTGGCCGCGGTGAATTTGGTGACCCTGCTGATCTACCAGGACGACTGGAGCCGCGCCGCCGAGCTGGTCAGCCGCCTCGGCCTGAGCCCCGCGCAGGTCACCGAAGCCCAGGCCCGCGCCGAGAAACTCAAGACCCCGGGCAGACCGGGCCCGAGCATGGCGGCCCAGGTCGCCGTCGTCACCCCGTCGGCGCTTCAATAGGGAGAACACAGGATGAAACCGACCACCCTCTACTGCCTCGGCCTGCTGGCCCTGCCCCTCACCAGCCACGCCATCGACGCCGGCCCGGCCTCACCTCAACAGCAGGAAACCGAAGGCTGGCTGCAACTGCAATCACATAACACGGTCGCCTCCCCAAAAACCCAGACCGCCACCGCGACTGAGCGTGAACTGGCGATGCAACGCTGGTTGAAGAGCTACCAGCATGAGATCCCGCAATACTTTGATCAGTATGAGGGGGGGAAGGTGGATACGGGGTCGCAGTAACGGGTTTGGATTTTACTGCGCCTGTCAGACCGCTTTCGTCGGAACGCCGCCCGGAGCCGGCTCGCTCCCACAGTTGAAATGCATTCCTCTGTGGGAGCGAGCCTGCTCGCGAAAAACGATAACGCGGTCTATCAGGCTGCATGCTGTTATGGCGGATCGAGATTATCCAACGCCCGATTCACCGCCAGCTCACCCAGCATGATCACCTGCGCAATCCCCAGCAGGGTGCTGCGTTGCGAGCCTTCCAGAAACGTCGCGAAATCACTGGCCATGACACTTGCCGAAGCAAGGGATTCGCAGGCGTGAGCCAACAGGGTTTCGGTATCGATATCGGGGGCGATGACGAACATCGTGCTGGGTTTGCGCACGACAGGAACGTTGTCGGTTTCGGGGGGATTTGGGGTTGGTTTGATCATGGTGAAGCTCCATTCGCAAGTAGGAGTTCGCCATCACTGCGACCAAGCAGAAGGGTGGCGAACTGTACGCAGGTTGGTCGACCAGGGAATGGAAACCCGGCAGGGCCTGAGCCCTCCCACGCACAGCTCGCCATTAAGCAAGCACAAAAAAACCGCTCGCGCGGCACTGTGCGCCATTCTAAACCCGGGCGACCAAACCCGATCACTGATTTTTTCAGTGACGGACAAAGGCTAGGGATCAGGCTTCCGACGGACAACCTGAAAAACGTGTGGGAAGGTTCTGGGGGTTTTATGGGTCGCTAAACATCTTCACCTGTTCCGCCGTCTTCGCTGGCAAGCCAGCTCCTACAGGGGACTGGGTACATCCGCACAAATCAGGTCGGCCGACAGGCCGCCTTCGCTGCGATGCGGCGCCCCGACAAGCCAGCTCCTACAAAAGCATGTACACCCGCTCCTCACCACTCATCAGGCCGAGCGTTAGCTCGCCTTCAGCTTTTGATTTTGATCCACCCGCCCCTTCGGGAGGCTGAGTGGAGGTGTTCATCCGGGGAGTGGCGCGCAGCGCCGTTCGACGCAGTCGAACACGCTGCATGTAGGTGCAGCGAAGCCAACCGGAGGGCAGTGTCCCCGGATGGATACCGGAGCGAAGGAACCCCGAGCCTTGGCGAGGGGCCGGACGCCGGGGCGAGACTTTTTGGTTCCTTTTGTGTCGTTTGACAAAAGGGACTCGCCGTAAGGGCGAAACCATAAGCAGCCGTTACCGCAGGAATGGATATGTACTCAGGCCGGCTTCGCTGGCAAGCCAGCTCCTACAGAAGCAAAGGCAAGTCAGTGCGCCGTGACTCTCTGCCGCAACCCGGTACTGCTGGGCGTAAGCGCCAACGCCAACTGCGTCCGATTATGCATATGCGTCAACCGCAACACCTGCGACACATACAACTTCACCGTGTTCTCGGTAATCCCCAACTCACAGGCAATCTGATAGTTGGTCTGCCCCTTGCCCACCAACCGCGCCACCTCCAGCTGCCGCGGCGAAAGCTGATTGAAAATCGCCGGGATCTCCATCCCATCCACATCGCGGGTATCGCCGTCATCCGATTCCGTCGATGGCGATGGATTCGGCGAACGCCGAACCTTGTCCAGGTCTTGATACAGGTCATCAATCGACTCGGACAGGTACTGCAGCTTTTGATGCAGATGCCCCAGTTGCAACGCCTTATGCCGCTCGTGCAAGGCCACTTCCTGGCGTTGCAGACCTTCGAGCAACTCATTCAGATCAATCGGTTTCTGGTAGTAATCGGCAATCCCGGCGCGCAGTGCCTTGATCACATCCTGCTTGTCCGCGCGACCGGTGAGCATGATCGCTTCGAACGCCCGGTGTTTTCCGGACAGGCGTTGCAGTTCCTGGACCAGTTGAATCCCGTCCAGGCCGGGCATGTGCAAATCGCAGAGCACCAGGCCGATGTCGGTGTCTTCATTGAAGCGTTCGATGGCTTGATGGCCGGAGTCGCAGGGGACACAACGGTAGCCGTTGCGCTCAAGAAATTCGCAGAGTTCTTCAACGATCAATGGCTGGTCATCGACCACAAGGACTTTTACTGCCGAGGTACGCTTGTTCACGTGCAACTCCCTGCCTGGTCAAAAACTGACCGTTCCCATACTCACAGCCATAAGCTGTACAACTCACTAAGAAAGTAGTCGCAGTTCCCGACTCTGTACACCTAGCCGAGCCAGGCAAATGTCAGCAACAACCCCACCAGCAGGAAGGGCGCAAAGGGTTGTTTTTTTGACATTCCCGGCTCCAGATAACGAACATGCGATCTAAACCCTTGACCGATATGAAGCCAGACGCTTGGCGCCAGCACCAGCCAGCACACACTGGCCAAAGCCGCGCCGATAAACACGCCCAGCACATGCCGACCGTCGGTCGCCAGACCCAGTGCGGTCATGAGTTTCACATCTGCCGCGCCCAGCCTGCCCTTCGCATAACCCGGCAATGTGAAGGCCAGCGCCAGCAGCGCAGCCCAGCCACCCTGCTCTGCCGTCGCGCCAAGCCACGTGGTGCCACTCCACAGCAACCAGGCCAGGGCCAGCACCCCGGCACCCAACGTCAGGCCATTGGCGATGTGCCGTTGCCGGGCATCCTGCGCTGCGCAAAGCGTCAGCCAGGTCAGTAGGACAAAACTCTGCATCGGGTAAAAAACGTCCTTTTTGGCTGAATGATTCTATGCTGACATTACGCAGTGATGGTCAGGGTAGACGCACTCATGAAAATCCACCTCCCCCACAAACAAAAAGGCGCCGCGGCCATTGAATTCGCCCTGGTGTTCATCGTTTTTTTCGCCGTGTTCTATGGCATTGTCAGTTACAGCTTGCCGCTGCTGTTGATGCAGTCGTTCAACCAGTCGACCGCCGAAGCCGTACGCCGAAGCGTGGCGCTGGACCCGAACATGCCGGGTTACGAAGCGGCGCTCAAAAACCGCGCCACCGCAGAGCTGACCCGGCAATTGGCCTGGATCCCCGCGGCACTGAACTTCAACGTCGCCACCGATGCCACCACGACTTATGTGGGTGGCGAGTTGAAGGTCGCCATTCATTACCCTACGAATAAAATCAGCGCCGTCATCCCGTTTCTGAACCTGCCGGGGGTCGGCCAGGTACCCAACCTGCCGGCGACGCTCACGGCCAGTTCGAGCCTGCAATTTTGAGTGCCGGAGATAAACTGTTCGGGCGCCTGCTCAACCGTCATCCACCGCCCACGCCGGTGCTGCCGGAGCATGTGCGCACGCACGGTTTCGGTTTGCAGTTACAGCTCGATGCCCAGGGCAATGTCGTTCACCTGACAGGGCCGCTGCGCCACTTGCTGGCCCAGCAGATTCCCGGCGCGCAAGCCCCTCATCTGCTCGACTTCGTTCTGCCCCACAGCAGTCTGAGCCTCGAGGGCGCGCCGGCCGACTGGCAGGGACAACAGCTCGATCTGGATTTCTACAGCCTCAATGGTACCCCGTTGCACCTACGCGGCTGGGTTCAACCCTTGGCTGACGCCTGGCTGTTGCAACTGCTGGACATCGGCGACTTGCTGCTGGAACGCCGCCAAGCGCGCAACCGTGAACAATGCCAGTTGCTCGCGATGCAGATGGCCGAACAGTTGCGCCTGTGCAGCCTGATGCGCCTGCCCGATGTGCTGGCGGAACAATTGCAGTCTCTGGCGCAGCGCTTTCAGATCCCGTGCGTGGCCCTGGCATTGCTCGATGAACAGGAGCAGGGTTGGCAGATTCACCAACACTATGCGGCTTTGGACGCACCACAGCTGTGGCGCAACGGTCAGCGCCTGGGCACGGGTCTGGACAGTTTGAGCGGTTCCGTACCGCAGCACCTGTCACTGCGTGAGCATCCACGCCTGCAAGCCACTTTCGGCAATGCCGATGGGTTCGCCGTGCCCTATCACGATGCTCAAGGCGTGGTCGCCTGGTTGCTGTGCGGTTTTTACCCTGTGCAGCAACGCCCGCCCGACATCAGTGAGCGCGACTGGCTGCAAGTCGTCGCCGCGCTCGCCGGCCCCTTGCTGGAGCGCCTGCGCGAGCACCGACATCACCTGCAACTGGAACGGCTGGAGTCGCTGCAAGCGATACTCGGCACGGGTTGGTGGGAAGTGTTCAGTGACAGCGCCGAGGTGCAGCTGGCACCCTCGCTGGCCTCTGCCCTGAACCTTGTCAGTGCGCGCCTGCCGTTGTCCGACTGGCTCGACCAGGTGCATCCTGCCGACCGCGAAGAGCTGCGCAGTCGTCTGCAAGCCTTGCAGGATGAAAGTCAGGCGCTCCTGTTGTGTGTGCGCTTGCACCGCCCCGACGATGCACTCGCGCCGGTCTGGTATCGCCTGCAAGGCCAGGCCTTGGGCGTCGGCAAGAACCGGCGCCTGGTAGGCTTCATGCTCGACATCAGCGACATCAAGAACCACGAACAACAGGCCGAAGTGGCCCATGCGCGGCTGGACAATCTGATCGCCCGTTCACCTGCCGTCATCTACGTGCAACGCTATGTCGAAGGCGCGCTGCAACCAACGTTTTTCAGTGACAGCCTGCTGCCGTTGCTCGGCTGGACACTCGCCGATTGCAGTGGCGCCGCGTTGGTCGAACGGGTTCATCCCGATGACCGCAACGGCTATTTCGAACGCACCCGCCAGCTGTTGCGCGAAGGTTCGGTGAGCGCCCGCTATCGGCTGCGCGACAGTCGCGGCGATTACCACTGGTTGCTCGACGAAGCCAGGTTGCTGCGCGATGACCTCGGCCTGCCGGTCGAGGCCGTAGGCTTGTGGCTGGATATCACCGAAGCGACCCTGGCGACCGAACAGGTCAAACAGAGCGAAGAGCGTTACCGGATTCTGGTGGAAGATTCGCCGGCGATGATTTGCCGATACCGCCCGGACCTGACCCTGACGTTCGGCAACAAGCCGCTGGCCTCTTACCTCGAATGTCCACCGGAGCAATTGCCGGGGGTCAACCTGGGCAGCTGGATGTCCGCGGAACAGCGCGACGCCTTCACCCGGCGCCTGAACCAGTTGAGCCCGGAATTTCCGGTCAGCACCGCCGAAATCAACCTGCAACTGCCCGGCCGGGAACATGCCTGGTGGGTCTGGTCGGATCGCGGGGTGTTCGATCAGCAGGGCCGGTTGCTGGAAATTCAAGCCGTAGGCCGCGACAACACTGAAGTCCGGCGTTCCCAGCAGCAGCTCACGCAAAGCGCGAAAATGGCCACCCTCGGCGAAATGGCCACGGGACTGGCCCATGAAATCAACCAGCCGCTGAACGTGATGCGCATGGCCATCGTCAACGTGCTCAAGCGCCTGGAAAAAGGCGATGCACAAATCGACTACCTGACCGACAAGCTCACCCGGATCGATACCCAGGTACAGCGCGCCGCTCGGGTGGTGGATCACATGCGGGTGTTCGGCCGTCGCTCGGAGATCGAACAGCATCCGTTCAACCCGGCCCAGGCTATCGAAGGCACGCTTTCGCTGCTGGCCGAGGGCATGCGCGGCAAAGGGGTGGATTTGCGTGTCGGCGAACCGGGGTTTGAGGTGCAGGTGCGTGGTCATGTCGATCAACTTGAACAGGTGCTGATCAACCTGATGGTCAACGCCCGGGATGCGCTGCTCGGCAAGCGCGAAACCGATCCGGCATTCAAACCGTGGATTTCGCTGTACGTCGAACGGGATGAACAGTCGGTGCGACTGTGGGTCGAGGACAACGGCGGCGGCATCGATCCACGTCTGCTGGAGCGGATTTTCGAGCCGTTCTTCACCACCAAACCGGTGGGTGTCGGCACCGGTCTGGGGCTGTCGGTGAGTTACGGCATCGTCGAGAACATGGGCGGCAGACTGAGCGTCAGGAACTCGGTCGAGGGCGCGCGGTTCTGCATCGAACTGCCCATTGTGCAGGTGGACTAGATGGTGAGGGCCGGGCGTCCGGGCGGCTTGCAGCTCAAGTTTGCGCCCACGTCGACCTTGTTCAGCGTTATCCCGAGGTTGGCCAGCAAGCCGTCGAGGATGGGGTCAACCAGGGGACCGAGCAATCCCTGGATCGCCAGTCCCAACGTCGTGTTGACGGCATTGAGCGTACCGGCGGCAGTGACGAGCAAGCCGCCCAGCAAGCTTGAGCCGGTGGGTTTGTAGGCCTCCACCTGAACGCCGCTCAAGGTTCCTTTCAGACTATTGACTATGCCTTGCGTTCCCACGCTGTAGTACATCGGCGGCTTCTTGATTTCCGGCGGCTGGTTGTAGACATGCGTGCTTTGGGTGCTGGCCACCGAAGTGTCGACTTTCACGCCGAGCCCACCGCCATAAAAGGGGACGCGGGTACTCGCGATACAGTTCCAGAGAACACATTTGATCTTGCCGATATCAATCAAAGCCAAGGGCTGCAAGGTCACATCGGCCGAGGAGGCAAAGGCATTGGCGGTATCGACTTTGCCGACTTTCAGCTTTACCAATGACGTGTTGGTCTGCGTGGTCAGTGTTTTTGTGGCATCGCTGGCGCAGGTGTATCCGGTGACGTGGCTATCGGCAGCGCCCACCTCCAGGGCGATGTCGATGGTCGGTGTGGGCAGGATTTGCAGATCGGTTTTGTCGCAGGTACCCAACAGGCAAAACACCGAGCCCAATGTACCGCCCAGATCAAGATTCAAAACACTGTTCAAGGTACTGGTGAGCCCGCTCACCAAGGCATTGTTGGTAATGGCGCTGGCCAGACCGCTGATACCGGACAACACCGGCAAGTTGAGCGACAGGACCGTGCGCACTTGGGCCGTGCGCACGAAAATCCGGTTGGGATCATTGAGCTGGCCATTGACCAACGCCGGATTGCCGATGGCCGACAATTGCGGCGGCTCGATGACTTTGACCTTGACCGTCCCATTGACCAGGCCCGGGATGTTCAACGGTATATTGGCGACCGCGGCATTGCGGCTGTTGGCCAGTTGCACGAATGCTTCCACCAACTGGAACACCTGCACATTGGTATTGAGTGCCGAAGAAGAGACGCCTGTCTGCAATTGCAATAACTGCCCCAGTACGATTGACGTGCTGCCTGCCGCGGCCTTGAGATTGGTCAGGCCGGTGACTGCCACGCTGGTGGTCGGGCCAGCGGCCTGGAGTACCGTGACGGCCGTATCCAGCACTTGAGTGAGCACGATGTTTTTGCTGAGCAGTTCGGTGTAGTTCCCTGCACTGACGTGCACGTCGACGGCCAGCTGGTTGAGGTAGCCGAGCAGGTTGATCTGGCTATCAACCAGCCCTTGCCACCCGGCAACGCTCAGGTTCAGGCTGCCACCGAGCATTTGCCCCAATAGCAGATTCAAGGCGGCCGACTTGCTGGCATCTACCACCAGCGTCGTACTGCCGATGGTCAACGACGCGAGCGGGGGAAGCACCGCCGGGGCGCTGACCGCTGTCGCTGTGAGCCGAGTGGTAAGCGCGGCAGGGCCAGGGCCCAACAGTGCGCCTATGCCCGCGGCGACGCTGGTCCGCACCGTATGGGTCACGATCACGCGAACAGCTTCTTTTTTGCTGGCATCGGCCACGAAGTATCGAAGGTTGTCGGCCCCCGTCTGCATCGATCCGCAGGCCGTTTGCAGCGTGCCGTCGCCGGCGCTGTAACCGTTGCGGGTCGCACTGGCGAGGGCGTAATCCGAGGCGCTTGATCCCGGCGGCAGGCAATTGCCGTCACGGGTGACCGCCTCCAGGGCCGCGACATCGGCCACCCGCTGCAACTTGCGCTGCTCCAGATAAAGCCTGCCGGTATCGACCACCAGCAACATGAATCCCAGTGCCAGCGTCAGGGTCAATGCCGCCATCAAGCCTATCGCCCCCCGTTGCCGGGCCGGGCCGCGAAACTGCATGCGAGGCGACATCGCGCACTCCTTTGCCGGCGCGCTGCCAAGCGCTACCTCCGTTGGTGTGAAGCAGTGTAGACAAGGGCAGACGAGACTGCTGGCATCTAGCCAGCTCATGCAACAAAAAACCCTGTAGGAGCGAGCTTGCTCGCGATGGAGGTCAACGATAACGCGCGCTTTCAGGCCGCACGCGTCGTCCTTGCGTCCATCGCGAGCAAGCTCGCTCCTACAGGGTGTTGTGGTGTTTATCTGGGTGGATAGTTGGCCAATATCCGGGCGACGGTTTCGCGTATCGCATTGCTGCGATCGGAGGGATTCGGTGTGCGGCTGAGCATCTGTTCGTCACTGCCACGCCACACCAGCTTGCCGTCCTTGCTGTCGAGCAGATCGATCTGGATGGTAGCCACTTTGTAGCTGACGTTGCGGGTTTCGTTGTACATCGGCGCGCCCCAGTAGCCGTTCCATGGGTTACCCCAACCTCCGCCGTAATTGGTCGTCACCTGTTGCTGGCGCTCTTCGACAATCAGGTAGGTCTGCACATTCAAATCACCCTTGGCGGCCGGGCGCAGGCCACGCTGGTCCAGTTGATCGGCCACCGACTGGCGCACCCTTTGCTCGGTCAGGTCGCTCTTGATCCGGGGATCATCGGGACGATATTGCAGGGCCGGTTCTTTCCAGCTCCAGCTGCGATAAGCGGTGAAATCGCGGCTGGCGTCGAAGTCATGATTGACCTGGTTGGCGGCGCAGGCACTGAGCAGCGCAGCCACTGCCAGTAAAGCGAAACGGCGGAACATGATTTTTCTCCGATTGAGAACATGAACCTGCGAAATGCTTCTTAACTACAGAAGCTAACTGGGAGGATACGCCGACATCGCCTTTTCCACAGCCTTGCGTATGGCATCCGCCTGCTCGGACTGGGTGCCCCGGTGGCTGGTTTCAGCACTGGAACTCCATACCGGTTGGCCGCTTTGCGCATCGAACATATCTACTTGCACGACCACGACTTGCTCCTGATAAGTCCGGATGATCGGCGCGCTGCCGTACATGCCATAACCCGGGCCATATCCATAGCGGTTGTAGCCACCATAACCGCCATAACCGTAGTCGTCCTGAACCTGGCGCAAGCGGGTTTCCAGACGCAGGTCGGCACTGACAAACAGGTCTGCCGGGCGATTATCGTGCAACGGTCGCAAGCCCCGTTGATCGAGGGCGTTGCTGACGGCTTCGGCGACCTGCGCCGAGTCCGCCCACGCGTTGCCCGGTGGCAGATGCCCATTGAGCCAGGTCCAACTTCGATAACGCCCGTAATCACGGGTCGGCGCCGGGTAGGCGCTGCGGTCGAAGGTGTTGGCCGCCTGTGGTGGCGCCGGGGGAATGGGATTGGAGGACGCCACATACGGGTTGCTGCCCTGACAGGCAGACAAACCCAGGCAGATCACCAGCAACCCCGAACGACTTTTCATTTCACGCTCCGATCAGACAGGCCGGCAGATCCAGTGCAGGTACCGCCCAAGCCCGGCAAAGCTTGGGTGACGGCGGTGCGCCAGTTCCATTTCGAGCAAGTCCGGCAACTCGGCGCGGGCCTGGAATTCCACGGGCATGTAGTCGTGAAAAACCCGTACCCCGCTCTGTATTTCGACCCGCCAAAGCCCCTCAAGTTGCGCCGCCAATTCCCGTGGATCCAGGGGTTGTTGCGGGGTCAGGCTCTGCTTCTCGCCGGCCATGTCGTTCTTGCGCATCTTGCGGAAATGGCCCTTGAGCAGGTTGCGATAAATCAGTGCATCGCGGTTGTAGAACGCCAGGGACAGCCAGCCATCCGCCTTCGTCAGTTGGTGCAGCACCGGCAGGATCGCGTGGGGTTCGGCCAGCCACTCCAGCACGGCATGGCACAGCACCAGATCGTAGGGTTCGGTGAGTTGGCCGAGCAGTTCCTGCCATGGCGCCTGGATGAACGTTGCCGTTTGCCCGGCCTCGGCGAAACGCTGGCGGGCACCTTCGAGCATGGGCTCGGCGGGCTCGGCCAGGGTCACCTGATGCCCGCGCTCGGCTAACCACAACGACATGTGGCCAAGACCGGCACCGATATCCAGTACCCGCAGCGGTCGGTCCGGCAGGGACTCGGCCAGGTCGGCCTGCAGCACTGCCAGGCGGATCGCGCCTTTGGCACCGCCGTAGATTTTTTCCGCGAAACGCGTCGCCAGTTGATCGAAATGACGGTCGCTCATCAGCTGAACCTCCGTTCACTGTCGGCCAGCTTGCTGCGCACTACGTCATTCATATCCAGACCCAGCTCACTGCACAGCAACAGCAGATAAAGCACGATATCGCCGATTTCCTGCCCGGCGTGGGCCAGTTTGTCCGCCGGCAACTGCCGCGACTGGTCTTCGGTCAGCCACTGGAAGATTTCCACCAGTTCGGCCATTTCGACACTCGCGGCCATGGCCAGGTTTTTCGGGCTGTGAAAGGGCTGCCAGTCATTGCGGTCACGGATGGCGTGCAGGCGTTCGGTCAGTTCAACAAGGTTCATCGGGCTCTCCTGAAGATGTATAGCTTCGGGGGGATGACGAGTGAAGGCAAGTGACAAAGCTTGAGCGGCCGGCCCTGTTTTTTGTGGGAGCGAGCCTGCTCGCGAAGGCGGTGGGTCAGACACCTCAATTTTGACTGCACCGCCGCCTTCGCGAGCAGGCTCGCTCCCACAGTTACGGTGCAACGCTCTATGCTTGTGTGGAACTCGCCACCGCGATTGACGGCCCAACTCCGTCAACCACGCTTCTTTTTGATCAGGACGCTCATTCCATGCAGGTAGAAGGTTTTTTCGAATGGCTCGGCCAAGCGCTAGGCACAGTCATCCGCTTCATCGTTGACGCCCTCAGTGGCCTGTTCCAGATGGTGAGCCGCGCCAGCAGCAACTTTGTCGATGGCCTGTCCCGTGCACTGGGCATGGACACCTCGATCATCAGCATCGCTGTCTTGATTATCGGCTTGGTGTTGCTATGGTCGGCCATCCGCGCATTCATGAATGCGGCGTTCATCATGGGAATCATCTGGTTGATGCTGGGGTTGTGGTTGCTGAGCTGGATCATGCACTGACACCACCAAACACTGTGGGAGCCAGCCTGCTCGCGATGGCGTCGGCACAACCTGCATTTTCCGGACTGACACACCGCTATCGCGAGCAGGCTCGCTCCCACGGAGATCTCATTGTTTTACAGGTTGAGTTCACCGCTACAATGCCCGCTCCCCCAAGGAGCCTGCATGTCCAACCTGATTGCCGACTGGCGCGACCGCCCTACCCATCGCCGGGTCTGGGCACTGGCTGCGCCGATGATTCTTTCGAACATTTCCGTACCGCTGGTGGCGCTGGTCGATAGTACCGTCATCGGTCACCTGCCCCATGCCCATCAACTCGGTGCCGTCGCGGTCGGGGCCAGCCTGTATACCTTTCTGGCCTGGGCCATGGGGTTTCTGCGCATGGGTTCCACCGGGTTTGCCGCCCAGGCCGCCGGCCGTGGAGATGGCGCGGCGTTGCGGCAGATTTTGTTGCAGGGCCTGCTGTTGGCCATGGGGCTGGCCATTGTGCTGGGTGCGGCGGGCGTGCCGTTGAGCGGGGTCGCCCTGCATTTCATGCAGCCGTCCGCGGAACTGGACCAGATGACCCGCGAGTTCTTCCATACACGGCTGTTCGGCCTGCCCGCGGCGCTGGCCAGTTATGCGCTGGTTGGCTGGTTCCTCGGCACGCAAAACGCCCGCGCGCCGCTGGTGATTCTGCTGAGTACCAACCTGGTGAACATCGCCCTGAACCTGTGGTTTGTCCTCGGTCTGGAATGGGGCGTGGTCGGCGCGGCCAGGGCCTCGGTGATCGCCGAGTGGACCGGCGCCCTGTTCGGCCTGCTGATGACCCGCCAGGCCCTGCGCGCTTACCCTGGCCACATCGCCTGGGCTGCCTTGAGGCTGTGGCAGAGCTGGCGCCCACTGCTGGCGGTCAACCGCGACATCTTCCTGCGCAGCCTGGCGCTGCAATCGGTGTTTTTCCTGATCACCGTCCAGGGTGCACGATTGGGCGATGCCACCGTCGCTGCCAACGCCCTTCTACTCAATGGATTGTTGTTGACCGCCCACGCGCTCGATGGTCTGGCCCACGCCGTGGAGGCTCTGTGCGGGCATGCCATCGGCGCTCGTGACCGTGATGCCTTGCGCCGCTCCCTGGTGGTGGCCTGCGGCTGGTCGTTGCTGGCGAGCCTGGGGTTTGCCGTGTTGTTTCTGTTTGCCGGGCACCTGTTCATCGAGATGCAGACCGACATTGCCAGCGTGCGCGACACCGCGTTCATCTACCTGCCCTACCTCGCCGCGCTGCCGCTGATTGCAGTCTGGAGCTACCTGCTCGACGGGCTGTTCATCGGCGCCACCCGCGCCCGGGAAATGCGCAACGGCATGCTGCTGACGGTACTGTTGCTGGCACCGTTCGCTTGGGCGTTGCAAGGCCTGGGCAACCATGGCCTGTGGATAACCTTCCTGCTGTTCATGCTGCTGCGTAGCATGACCCTCGGCGCCATTGCCTGGCGCCTGCGTCGCAACGACGGCTGGTTCGTCCGCGCGCACTGAACGGCGGGCGTTCAAGGTTGATTGTTCTGCCAGCGGTTGCGAAGGCAGTCGAGCCGTTCCTGCTGGGTTCTCCCCGACAGTGGCGGCACAGGCACAGCGTCGGGGTGCTGCAGGCGCAACCACAACCAGCCATCCAGCACCGGGCGCTCACTGAAGCCCAGCGCCAACCCCTCCTGCAAATGAGCCCACAGGCGGGCGTAATCCGTCGCCGTGGTCCGGCTCCAGTGCCAGGCGTGCTGTTCCATCAGGCAGGTTTGCAGCTTTTCCCGCTGGCGGGGCGTGAGGTCTTCTTCGACGGCCAGAGGGCGGACGGCAAGCCCGGGATTGATCAGTTGCTGCCAGCCCTGGCTGCCGATCGCCCGGTCGGCCCAGGTGCCGCCAAACCAGCGCAACTGGCTGATCGGCCCCAACCAGCGACTCAGCTCCCCGGCATCGCAGGCATCGAAAAAGTAGCTCGCGGTGTGCGGGTTGTAGTAACTCAGCAAGGCACGGTGGTGCAAACCGAAACTGACCGTGAGCATGCGCCGCAAGTGCGCCAGCAATGTTGACGTCGACGCCTCGCTGAACAGCAACAGGCCAGGCCAGAGCCGAGTATCGCGCTGGCTCGCTTCGGCCAGCAGCGGGCAGGTCCGCAGGTCGATCAGCGTCGGGCCTTGCTCGCGCAATACATGCCATTCGGTGCCTTCGAACAGCGGCAAGCACCTGGCCTGGGCAAAACCGTGTTTGAGCATCGCTCTCGCCTGGGGTGTACGCGGTACATCCAGCAACAACCATTGCGGGATCACTTCGGCCGGGTGCACGGCGATCATGCCGCACCGCTCTGGCCAAGCCGCACGGCCGCACGGCAGGTGCACAGCGCCTGCGCGCAATGATTGAAGCTGCCGCCACCGGGCAACAGACACAACAACATCAAGGGCTCCCCTGAACGCAACCAGTCCTGCACCCCTTCAGGCGGGCATTGGTCGGTACACGCCACGTTCGCCTTATCGCCCTCTTCAACAGGTGTTGGCAGATAAAGAATTCCGGTAATCAATGGCCGGTCCGGATCGCCTTCGATAAAGCTCACCACCACTTCCGCGCCTTCGGCCAACGAAGCGTCGCTCGCCGCTTGCAGCTGCGGCGCCAATGGCAGCCAACAGTGACCGGGCGTTGCCCCCTCGCCCTGATACGACCAGTCAAACTGCACGGCCACCGGCCGCGAAGGATCCGGTCGGGGCTCATCGACACTCACCACCCACGCCCGTTGCAGGCTGTGCATCCTGGGCTTCACCCAACAATGGCGAGGCTCGAACGACGCGGGCCAATGTATTGCGCGCGCCTTATTGCTGTAAGGGATGAGCGGATCCTGGCCGCCTTGATGATCGACATGGGTCAGCAACCACAGCTGATTCCAGTCGGCCACCGGGTGGTCGGCCAACGGCATCAGTTGACCACTGCGTAACGTCGCCAGATCCGTATGACATTGAGCACTGTCCTGCACACTGTCGACGCACCGTTGCACTTCGAAACGGCGCACCGCCGGTTGTTCGCCGTCACGGCTGAAAACCGCCGTTTCGCCCACACGAAAATGCCGCTGCCCATCGGCAAATACCATGCAATGCCCCTGCGCCCGGTGTTCAAAGTGGTAGTGCAGCCGTTCCTGGGCACACAGGCGCTGAAGAAACTGCAGGTCCGATTCGCGGTACTGCGTGCAGAAATCCCGCAGCGGATAGTTACCGTCCAGTTCGAAGCGCCGGTCCTGGCCGACAATTCCGTGCTCCCTGAGCACCTGGTCGATGATTTGAGGCACCGAGCGGGCACTGAAGATGCGCTGGCTGAAGCGCTGGGCAAGGCATGCCATTTTCGGCCCCAGACGCACGTGACAAAGCCTGACCGTCGAGCCATGGTCGCGCTGCACCAGTTCATGCAGTTGTCCATGGATGCTGCTTCCCGCTGGCCCGAAATGCAGGGAAGCCGGGCGGTACAGCAGGCTGGCGAGGTCGAGTGCGGGGTCATCGATCAGCAGATCCATATCAAACACGAATGGTTCGCTGATGGCTTCACTACCGGTAAAGGCCAGGACCTCGAAGGTGTCGGACAGACCTGCTACGTCCAGACGAAATGCGGGCTCGTTGACTGGATCGAACATCGGCGATTCTCTACAGGAGGGGCGGCCGTGGATTTTCGCCGAGAGAAATGGCCGAGTAGAGAGGCGAAATACAACTTAGGAAATGACCTACGCGAAAAGAAGACCAATGACTTGAAAAGCCGAAGACGTAGGTTGTTTCGCTTTGAAAAAGTGAGGTCGTCGCACCAGGTCATCCGAAATTTCCGCAGCTAGCGGAACATTTTCAGACAACCTGATGAGAGCGAGGCTTACGTCAAGAAGACAGGTAAGACGATCGGGTCAGGCCCAGACGCAAGGCGTCGAGGAACTGGGTGCGCTCGGTGGCACTGATTCGGGCACTGGCGCACTTGTCGCGGTAGTGGGTCATCAGCTCTTCCGGCGACAAGTGCACATAACGCAGCATGTCTTCGATGGTGTCGTGGGTTTCGATACCCGCGTGGTACACGCTGCCGTCGGCGTTCTGGTAGATGTTCACCGAGTCGGTGTCACCGAACAGGTTGTGCATGTCGCCGAGGATTTCCTGATAGGCACCGACCAGGAACACGCCCAGCAGGTAGTCTTCACCCTCATTCAATGCGTGCACCGGCAGGCTGGTTTCGATGCTCTGCTCGTCGACGTACTGATTGATCTTGCCGTCGGAGTCGCAGGTCAGGTCTTGCAGCACCGCACGGCGCAGCGGCTCTTCGTCAAGGCGATGCAGCGGGATGATCGGCAGTACCTGGTCGATGGCCCAGGTGTCCGGCAGGCTCTGGAACACCGAGAAGTTGCAGATGTACTTGTCGGCCAGCTTGTCGTTGAGTTCGTCGAGCACCTGACGGTGGGAACGCTGACGTGCCTTCAACGAGTTGTGCAGGCGACGGCACACGGCGAAATAGCATTGCTCGGCCAGGGCTTTTTCGGCCAGGGTCAGCTTGCCATCGGCGTATTGGGAGGCGACATCGCTCATGTAGTGCGTGGCGCGCCAGTAGGTTTCGGTGACCATCTCGATATCGGTCGGCCCCAACAGGTCAACCAGCCACTGCACGGTTTCCGGCAATGCTTCCTTGTTCTCGATCTGCGGCACGTCGTCGTTGTGTTTCTCGACGTCGGTCACCTGCACCACCAGCATGGCATGGTGGGCGGTCAGGGAACGGCCGCTTTCGGAGAAGATGTTCGGGTGCGGCAGGCTCTGCGCGTCGCAGAATTCCTTGAGCATCCCGACCACGACACCGGCGTAATCGTCCATGTCGTAGTTGATCGAACTGGCGTTACGCGAGTGCGTGCCGTCGTAGTCCACGCCCAAACCGCCGCCGACGTCGATGTGGTCCACCGGCAGGCCGAGGTTGCGCAATTCGCCGTAGTAGCGAATCGCTTCCTTGAAACCATGCTGGTAGTCCGCCAGGTTGGCGATCTGCGAGCCCATGTGGAAGTGCAGCAGGCGGATGCCCTGATCCAGGCCCGCGGTGCGGAAACGCTCGACCACCGACAGCAGTTGCGCCGCCGACAGACCGAACTTGGATTTCTCGCCACCGGTGTCGGCCCACTTGCTCGATGCCAGGGACGACAGGCGCACGCGCAGGCCGACCTGTGGCTTGACCTTGAGCGAGGCGGCCTCTTCGATCACCAGCCCGACTTCGGACTCTTTCTCGATCACGATGAACACGTTGTGGCCGAGTTTCTGGCCCATCAGCGCCAGGCGGATGAACTCGCGGTCCTTGTAGCCGTTGCAGACGATGGTGCCGCCCTTCGGCGCCAGTGCCAGCACCGCCAGCAGTTCAGGCTTGGAGCCGGCCTCCAGGCCGATGGACACGTTCTGGGTCGCGATGATGTTCTCGATCACCGCTTCCTGCTGGTTCACCTTGATCGGGTACAGCGCGGTGTACTTGCTCTGGTATTCCAGGCGCTCGATGTTGGCGTCGAAGGCGCCGGTCAACTGACGCACGCGGTCTTGCAGGATATCCGGGAAGCGCACCAGCAACGGCAACGACAGGCCGCTCTTGCGCAACTGGTCGACCTGCTCGAAGAGGTCGATGGGCGAACTGCTCGGGCCGTTCGGACGAACTTCGACGCGACCGGCGTCATTGATCGCGAAATACCCGGCCCCCCAATGGCGAATCCCGTAAACACTGCGGCTGTCCGCAACTGTCCATTGGCTGCCATCGTCTTTGCGTGTGCGTCGTACGGACATCGAAGTCCCCTATAAAGAAGTCATGGTGCGTCGCCTGGATTCAGGCCGGCGCAGTCTAAAGAATGAAAATGACGGTTCGTCAACGAGGGGGTAGACCCCGCCAACCGCAACGAGTTTAGAAACCGGTCATGAACAGGCTCTGTGAAAACCATGGTGACGACGCCAGGCCTGAAGGTTATCAGGGCTGGATCAAGCCGCAGGTGGTTTTCACAGAGGCTGCTAGCCGCCGGACTTCTTCGCCTTGAAACCGTGTTTGATCAACTCAGCCAAGAGTAGCTCGACATGATCGCCCTGGATTTCAATGACGCCGTCTTTCAACGCCCCACCGGTGCCACAACGTTTCTTCAACGTGGTCGCCAGTTCCTTGAGCGCGTCCTCGGGCAATGGCACGCCGGTGATGGTGGTCACCGTTTTGCCGCCACGACCCTTGCTTTCGCGACGCACGCGAGCGATGCCGTCGCCGGCCGGGATAACGGTCTGTTTGCAGATGCAGGCGTCCACCGGTTTACTGCATTCCGGGCAATGACGACCTGCGTCGGTGGAAAATACCAGGCCACCAAGGGCGGCGAAGGATGCGGCTTTTTTGGCCACCGGCAATCCTCTTGGGAGGACAAAGACTGGTCGCGGCAACCTGGGGCAGGTGCCATCGACCGCGAAGCCCCACTCAGGCAGGGGCAGCGCTACTGAAACGGGTGGATCTCCCTGTAGGAGTGAGCGTGCTCGCGATGGACGTCAACGATAACGCGGGCATCCAGTATGAACGCGTCGCCCTTGAATTCATCGCGAGCAAGCTCGCTCCTACAGAAGAAACAGCAATACCGGTTCAGTTTGAAAAGGTCGCGCAGTGTAACGGCAAAAACGCCGATTGCTAAGAGCCAATCGGCGCCAATTTATAGCTCTTTTGCGACGTCGGTTTGTCGGGACCGAAGATACCGCTTCAACGCCGCCAAGGAGTCCGGGCAATAAGGCTTTTCCTCGATTTCCCGCAACACTTGGTCTATGGGTAAAAAGCGCGCTTCGAGTACCTCTTCCGGCTGAAGGATCAACGGACCGTCCCACACCGCCGAAAACGCCGAACACCAGAGCCGATTGCCGGTGTCTTCGAAGAAAAAGTGGTCATGGGCGGTCAACTCGACCCCGCGCACACCCAATTCTTCTTCCAGCTCCCGCGCCGCCGACTCGGCATAGCTTTCGGTGGCGAGCACCATGCCGCCCGCCGCCACGTCCCAATATCCCGGATAAATAGCCTTGCTCAGGGTACGCCGGTGCACGCAGAGTTCGCCGGCGGAGTTGAACAACATAATGTAGGTGCCGCGTCCGATCAGCCCGCGCTCGCGCAGGTCGGAACGGACCAGGGCGCCCAGCAGGTTGTCCTGCTCGTCGACCCAGGCAATTTGCTCGGCGTCCGAGGCCGCCCGGTGGGCGGCCTCGCGCAGGTTATCGTTGGAACTATCGGCCATGGCTCAGCCCTGATTCAGCAGTTGACGCAAATCGATCACCGCCGCGTTGGCCCGGGAAATGTAATTGGCCATGACCAGCGAGTGGTTGGCCAGCACACCAAAGCCGCTGCCATTGAGGATCATCGGACTCCACACCGGCTCCTGCGAGGCTTCCAGCTCACGAATGATCTGGCGCACGCTGACCGTGGCGTTCTTCTTGGCCAGCACATCGGCGAAGTCGACTTCGATGGCGCGCAGCAAATGCGACAAGGCCCAGGCCTGGCCACGGGCTTCGTAGAACACGTTGTCGATCTGCAGCCATGGGGTTTCGACGATTTCCTCGTCAACCTGAGGCACCTGGCCCGGCGCGACGACCTCGGTCTTCAATGCGGTATTGAGTTTGACCCGACCCACGCTGGCGGACAGGCGTTGCGACAGCGATCCCAAGCGAGTGCCTACGTCACCCAGCCAGTTGTTCAGGTTGTCGGCACGGGCAAAAAACAGCGCGGTCTTCTGATTTGGGTCGGACAGGCGCGCCTGATAGCGGCTCAGGGAATTGATGCCTTCCTGGTACTCGGATTCGCTGGATGGCAGCACCCAGCTTTTGTTGTCGAAGTTGAAACGCGGCTCGGCCTTGGCCAGGTCGGCGTCTTCGGTAGACTGCGATTGCGAGCGGGCGAAGTCTTTACGCATGGCGCGGGTCAGGTCACGCACCTGGACCAGCACGCCATATTCCCAGCTCGGCGTGTTATCCATCCACAGGCCTGGCGGGAAACGGTCGTTGGAAATATAGCCGCCCGGCTTGTTCAGCAAGGTGCCGACAACCGTCTTGAGGGTCTCGACCGTGGTGTAGCCGACCACCATCTGCTTGCCTTCCTTCTCGGCAGCCATTTGCGCGTTTTGCTGAACCGGGAACAGTGCAGGCTCCTCGCTCCAGTACCAGCCCAGGGCAATGGTCACCAGCAGGTAGATGCCGACCAGCGTGGCCAGCGCCCGGCTGAACAACAAGCCGCCCAGATAACTGCGGGTAGCCGATTTCGGTTCAGCGGCACGTTCAGGCGCGCTACCGGCGCGGTTCTTCCAGTCCAGCATGGCGATATCCTTTCAATCACTTGGGTTCATCGGTTCGACCATAACCATACAACAACGTGCCTTGGCCCGGCACCCGCCGTTGGCTTTATCGCGCAAATTACCGCTCAAGCGCAGCAAAGGTTGTGACCCATGAAATCAAATGTCCATGCCAGCGCTAAACGCCGATGACCTTCATTGAAATCTGCCTTGTCTGCGGTGATGTAAAAAGATGGGCGATACCCTCGCCATCGGTTCTGCGCTCGGCAGCCTGCCCATCCACGGTCGCGATGTAACGCCGCTGCGCCAGGGGCTCGCCCGTTACGCTGTCGACGAGGCGGAAAATCCTCGGCGTTCGAGAGGGCTGCACCGGTGGATTTTTCATCAATTCAATGACCCTCTGATTGAAGGCCCGCTCCTGCACCGCCCAGTCGCCGTATTCGGCTTCAGCCTTGAGCAGGCACCACTCGCCTCGTTCAAGTTGATCCAGCACCTCGCTGTCGGCATCGAACAGCAGGCCGGCGCGCAATTCATCCAGGCCTTCGATGGGTTGTCGATCCTGCAAAGCCTGGCGGACAGGCTCCAGTGCTTGTTCACCGGAAAATGCATGCTGGCGTTCCCTCGCGGAGAGATACAGCGCCCTGACCAGTTTCATGCCTCGTGCTCCCCACTCCACTCGTCGGAGCCCATGGTCCGACTGATTTCATGCCGCCAGTAAATGCGCCGATAAGAGAAGTAAACCTTCTCCAGCTGGGTAAGGTGCGCACTCACGGAATCCTGGCAATGGGGCATGAGCACCTCTGCACCGATGATCAGCGCGTCCTCCAGCTCCATCGTATAGAAATGCTCCTGTGTGCCTTTAGCCGAAGTGCGATACCACTCGACGCGGCACTTGCTGAGCAACTCCCCGGAACACAAGGCGATGTTGATCAGCGGCGACGACTTGTCGATGGTCTTGGTGATGATCAAGGGCTTGTGCATCCGCCGCCCCACACCCGAACCTCTGGGTACAAAAATGCCATGGCTCAGGGCTTGCACCATGATCTGGTCTTCTCGGCCCAGTTGGTAGATGTTGCCCACTGACGCCTCGGTGAAGGCGCCTTTGCTGATGAGGCCTTGTCGTTGGCCATGGAGGGTCATGAACGCGGGGGTTGGCATGGTGGGGCTCCGTTGGTTTTTGTTGGGAACAAGGGGGTAACCGGGTTGGATTGATCCAACTCGATAAGCGCTTCTTCATCTCCGTCTTCCTCGAAAGGCGTCCACGGCTTGCCGATCGACAGGGTGATCAGGTAGCGCTCCTCGTCGGGTCGCTTGTCGTATTGGAAACGGTTCATAAACATCGTGACCTGGTATTTTTCGCCAGCCTTCCAGTAAACCGTTCCGCCTTTATTCACGTCTCGCAACCGAGCTCGCCATTCAGGTGTATCGACAAAGGGTGGATAGCTCGTCCTCCCGGCCACCCTCCATCCGCCCTGGAGCCACTGCTCTTGCAAATCCAGAGCGACTTTCAGGGCGTCATCGAGCAGCAACGGTTCAAGCTGTGGGGACATGCGGATGCTGCTAACGACAGTGTCGTCAAAAACAACAGTAAAAAAGCGCGCTCTTGGCGTGAGGAACTCGTACTGAGGATCGATGAGCCGAAGTCGCGCATCCGTCTTGGGCAGCCCCATCCAGACATGTCCGCGTACCATCGGGCTGAAGGGGACTGAAGAATACTTGCGCAAGGTTTCATAGGTGCCGCCCACTTCCAATGCAATTATCGGTTCCTGCGACAGGGACTCCACTATCTGATGAGTGCCCAATATCAGGACAATCAGAAGCAGCAAACCTGACCCAAACCGCCAGCGGCCGATACCTTGCCGCCAACTCATCCTGTTCCCTCCCCTGATGCGATCTCGGTGATCGACTGTTCAAGCACACTACGGTTCGTGTCGTTGAGCATCTGATCAAAGCGTGCGGCAGCCCGAAGTACGAACGGCATTCGCTGCTTGATATCCGATAAGTCCGCCAGCGGGTTATTACTAAAACCAATGGTGCGCCCATCATCAACACGCTGGCATTGGCTGGAAAGCGTCAACTCAATTGCTTGAGCTACGCCAGAAGGAAACCCGGTCACATAGGAAACATGGTTGCCACGCAGTAAAGCCACCAACTGCTGGTCCTGATAAATCGTGGGCTGAAGAATATTTTGCTGCTCATGCCACGCCAGATGTTCCACACTGCCGGCAACATTCCCGGCTTCAATCGCCTCAAACGCCCGAAAAATTTCGATGTGGTCCAGCCCGAATGTCAGCTTTTCCCGCCCCACCGGCCAAAGCACCGGAAACTTCGGATGCCCATAAATACGTTTCCGCACCTCCAGACACTTCTTCAACTCATCCAACCCACGCTTCGCATAAAACTCATGCAGCGGATAAACATCCAGAAACAGCGTGGTATTGCCCAACGCCATCATGTCGTGCACATGCCGGAATTGCTGTTGCACCAACGACAAGTCCTCCCCTGCCGGATGGAAATCCACAGAGGGCACAGGATTACGTGCATCCGCTTCTTTATATGCACGCAATGCCTCTGCCTGTTCGGGCATCCTGTCTGGCGTCAACAACCCATGTTCACTTCGGCTGTCCCGCAGTCGCTGCCTGGCCTCACGCTCTTCGCGGATGCGCTCGACACTGTCCGCCGCATGCAGCAATCCGCAACCGACCTGCTTGGACGCAAACGCCGCCAGCCCGGCCCACTGGAAACGCCGGTCGTGTAGCCACAATCGGGCGTAAGCGGCATTGATCGCGCGGTTTCGCGCTACCGGATCGGCAATCAACACACCCTCAGGGGCGACAATTTCTTCAGCTTCGCGCTGGTAGGTGCGCCAGAGGCATGCGCAGGTCAGTACCGGCACTTCGGTGACCATGGTCATGGCGCCATAGAGCCGTTCTTCTTTGCATTCACAGTCAGCGACGGGGGTGCTGTTGTGGTTCAGCCGCTGCTGATCGCCTGGATGATTTTTAAAACATGAAGTCATGAGACGGTGAGGGTCCTAGGGGAATCCCTGAACCCTATCAGCCGGAAACAGGCTCCGAATCAGGACGGCGAAAAATCAGAATCCCCTGACAGATGCGGCTTGCCATTACGTCGGAAGAGACCGAACCCTGCGTATGAAATCGCCTGAACCCCAGCGTTCACGGGCACTCATCCAGAACCATCAGCCAATTAAAGACCGAGCAGTCACAAACTGAATACCTGTGCGTTGCAGATTATTGACGTACAACACTCATGCAATCGAAAAGAGGTGCTAGCATAGAGCCACCACTCGTCCTCAGCGTGCCCCCTAATTAGTAGTCAGGATATGACCGAGCCAGAAGATCCCAGCCGAGAGCGCCTCAAGCATCACTTTGCCCAGCGGGTCATTCATCAGGCACGTCAGATTCTTGAGATATGGCAGCGCCTGCAACGCAGCGAGTGGTCCACCAACGACCTGTCGGAGCTGAGCGAAGCCAATTTGCGCCTGTTGCGGTTCGCCGAGCGTTTCGAGCAGCCGGAACACACGCAACTGGCACGCCATATCGGCCAGTCGCTGGAGGCTGTCGACGCCAATCGCGGGCGCCTGAGCAGTGGCCTGATCACCGATCTCAACCGTTTGATGCAGCGCCTGTCCCGCACTGGTTTGCGCCATGGCGATCAGCTCGATCAAACGTTCCTGCCGCCCCTGCGCAAGCCGATCTACGTGATGCTGCAGGATCACGACCGTGCCGAACGCCTGGCCAAGCAACTGGAATTCTTCGGGCTCACGGCCCAATCCCTGGACAGCGTGCCGGCATTTCGCTCCTCGATGGTCGAGCGTCTGCCGGCAGCCATTGTCATGGATGTGGATTTCAGCGGTCCCGGTGTTGGCCTGAAACTGGCCGCCGAAGCTCAGGAAGGCCTCGACCATCGTTTGCCGCTACTGTTCTTCAGCCTGCACGAGACAGACACCCCCACCCGCCTGGCCGCCGTGCGCGCCGGTGGCCAGGAGTTCCTTACCGGCACGCTCGAAGCCTCGAGCCTGCTGGAGAAAATCGAAGTCCTGACCTGCGTCGCCCAGTACGAACCTTATAAAGTGCTGATCATCGATGACTCCCGCGCCCAGGCCTTGCACACCGAGCGCCTGCTCAACAGTGCGGGGATCGTGACCCGGACCTTGATCGAGCCAATCCAGGCCATGGCCGAGCTGGCGGATTTTCAACCGGACCTGATCATCCTCGACATGTACATGCCGGCCTGCACCGGTACTGAACTGGCCAAAGTGATCCGCCACAACGATCGCTATGTCAGCGTGCCGATCATTTATCTTTCGGCCGAAGACGATCTGGACAAGCAACTCGACGCCATGAGCGAGGGTGGCGATGACTTCCTGACCAAACCGATCAAGCCCCGGCACCTGATCACCACCGTGCGTAACCGTGCGGCGCGGGCGCGTAACCTGAAGGCGCGAATGGTCCGCGACAGCCTCACGGGTTTGTACAACCACACCCACATTCTGCAATTGCTCGAAGACTGCTCGTTCCGCGCCCGTCGCGAAAATAAGCCGCTGAGCTTTGCCATGCTCGACATCGACCACTTCAAGCGGGTCAATGACAGTCACGGCCACCCCATGGGCGACCGGGTGATCAAGAGCCTGGCGTTGTTCCTCAAACAGCGGCTGCGCAAAACCGACTTCATCGGCCGCTACGGCGGCGAAGAATTCGCCATCGTCATGCCCGATACCGATCTCGAAGCCGCCTGGAAAGTGCTGGATGAAATCCGCCAGCGTTTTGCCGAAATCCACTACCCGGCCCAGCCGCAGGATCTGTGGTGCACCTTCAGCGCCGGGGTGGTCGAACTGTGCGAGGACTCTGACGGCCTGTTGATGGCCAGCCAGGCAGACGAGGCGCTGTATCGCGCAAAGGGCGCCGGACGCAACCGTGTTCAAGCCGCGCGGACGTAAAAGCAAAGTGCCACTTTTTCCTCTCGATCGAGCCCTTCCGTCATAACCCTGTAACAGAAACGCAATAACTTCAGGCACTTACCATTCTGCCGTTGGTAGTCCCGCGATGCGCCTGAAGCTGCTGACCAATCTCAACACCCTCCTATTAGTCGCCGTGTGCGTGGCCCTTGGCGCCACACTCTGGTGGTCGCAAAAAGCCCTGGAACGCCCTTATCTATTAATGGAGCGCTACCTGGGTTTGTCCCAGCAATTTCAAAACGAAGTGGCGCGTAATATCGAGGACTACCTGGCCAACGGCGATGCCCTGCGTTTGAGCAGCGCCGCCCAGGCCATCGACAACCTGCAAAAGGAACTCGCAGAATTGCCACCGGCCCTGGCTGAAACCCTGCGCCCCAGCCTGTCGAACCTGAACGAGTTCAGCAAAACCGACTTGCTCGCCGCCGGCAAACTCGCAGGCGACCCGCAGGCCCTGCTGCTGCAAGCCGAGCGCGAACTGGGCGCAAGCCTGGATCAACTCAGCCAGTACGCCAGCGGCAACGCGGCGTACCTGACACCATTGCTTGCCGCTTCCCAGCATCTGGGCAAACTGTCGCTGGCCCGGGACAAACTGGTCAGCAGCGGTCGCAGTGAACTGGCCGCCGATGTCGAGCGAGAAGTCACCAGTATCCGCACCCAGGCCGGACTACTGGACGCCCTGCCGTTGCTCGGCGTGGCAGCCAGCAGCGAATCGAACACCGATGATTACGCCGCGATGATGGGCCTGGAGAACACCGAAAAAGCCGTCACCGAAGATGCTGGCGTCGGTTACAAACGCGAGCTGAACAGCCTGCTCGGCCGCTACCCGGCGGAACTGGCACGCACCCGTGACCAGATCCAGAAACGCGCCGACCTCAGCACCGCGACCCACCTTAAAATCGCCGATGTACAACAGGCCATTGCCGGTCTGGAGCCTGTGGTACGCGCCCAGCATGGACAGATCCAGAGTGAAGTACGGCTGATGCAAGGGGTGATGATCGGCCTGATCCTGCTGATCGCCTTGCTCATCGACACCCTGCAACGGCGCCTGGCCCGGACACTGACCAACCTCGCGCCCGCGCTCTCGACCTGGGCCGAGGGCGACTTCAGCCAGGACATCCAGTTGGGCAAGACCAACCGCGAACTGCATGACATTGAAGCGTCCCTCAATCGCTTGCGCGCTTATCTGGTGGACTTGGTGGGTACCATCCTCCTCAACGCCGAGCAGGTGGCGGGCAGCAGCCGCACCCTGGCCGAACTGAGCAATGACCTGCACAGCGGCGCCGAACATCAGGCCGGCGACACGGCGTTGATCCGCGATTCCCTGGGTGAACTGGAAGCGACCATCCAGCAAGTCGCCGGCGATGCCAGCCAGGCTGCCGACGCCAGCCGTCATGCCGGACTGGCGGTGGAACACGGGCAGAAAGTCATCGGCTTGAGTCTGACGGGCCTGCATGCGCTGGTGGATGAAGTGCAAGGCAATGCGCAGATGATCGAACATCTGGCCGAAGAGTCCGCGACCATCGGCGGCGTGTTGACGGTGATCCGCTCGATCGCTGACCAGACCAACCTGCTGGCGCTGAACGCAGCCATTGAAGCGGCACGGGCCGGGGAAATGGGCCGTGGCTTTGCCGTGGTGGCAGAGGAGGTCC
This sequence comes from Pseudomonas sp. WPR_5_2, assembly GCF_003634475.1. Classification (NCBI taxonomy): domain Bacteria; kingdom Pseudomonadati; phylum Pseudomonadota; class Gammaproteobacteria; order Pseudomonadales; family Pseudomonadaceae; genus Pseudomonas; species Pseudomonas sp. WPR_5_2. The sequence goes on from NZ_RBLA01000004.1 coordinate 62,318, forward strand.
GCTCGCTGGCGCAACGCACCGCCGGCGCCACGGCCGAAATCCAGACATTGATTGCCGGCCTGCAAACCGCTGCGCGGCAATCGGTCGAAGGCATGCGCGCCCAGGTCGAGCATGCCGAAGCCACGGCCAACCAGGCCCAGGCGGCTGACGGCGCACTGGATAAAATCGTCGGCGCGATCCAGACCATTTCCGACACGGCCGTACGCATCGCCGATGTCACCGCCCAGCAAAGCGGCGCCGTCAGCGAGATCCGCGATCACAGCGAGCGGATTCACCAATTGGGCGGGGATAACTTGCTGCGCATCGGCGAAGGGCGCGAGCAAGGTGAAAATCTGCTGGTGTTGGGTGGGCGATTGCATACAGCCGTTCAGGCTTTCCGCGTCTGACAGATTGCTTTCGCGAGCAGGCTCGCTCCCACAGTGAATTTCCGCTGCTCACGGATCCAATGTGGGAGCGAGCCTGCTCGCGAAGGCGTCAGAACAACCACCACAAAACTCCCTGCCCTGCACACCCGCCCGCTGTCCGCTATCATGCCCCCAACTCCGATACGCGAGACCGACATGCGCCGTTTGCTCTGCCTTCTGCTTTTAATGCTCGCCCTGCCGGCCACCGCCGCTGGGTTGCTGGAGAGCCGCCCCAGTTCGACCCTGGGTTCAGTGAACAACAGCGCCGACTTCCTGCCGGTGCGCGAAGCCTTTCAATTGAGCCTGGTTGAAAGCACGCCGCTATCGATCAAACTGCGCTTCGTTGCCACCGAGGGGTATTACCTCTACCGCCATCGCTTCCAGTTCCGCGCCGACCCTGCCGATGTGCCCCTCGGCACCGCGCAACTGCCCAAGGGCGAACAGAAACACGACGAGTATTTCGGCGACGTGGAGGTTTACCACGGCATTCTCGATGTCGAACTGCCGCGTACCGATCAGCGCGCATTCACTCTGGCTGTGACCTATCAAGGCTGCGCAGACAAAGGCCTGTGCTATCCACCTGAAACCGAGCGCCTGAGCATCAATGGCGATGGCGCCACCCCCCATGCCTGGGGCTGGCGCGAGCTGGCGCTGTTCTTCCTCGCGGGCCTGGGCCTGACCTTTACGCCTTGCGTGCTGCCGATGTTGCCGATCCTTTCTGGCGTGGTGTTACGCGGCCAGGTCGGTGGCTGGCGCGGTTTCAACCTGTCGCTGGCCTATGTACTGCCAATGGCCGCCTGTTTCGCCCTGCTCGGCGCACTCATGGGGATGTTCGGCGCGCAGCTCAATTTGCAGGCACGGCTGCAATCGGCCTGGGTGCTGGTGCCGTTTGCGCTGTTCTTCGCGGTCTTTGCTCTGGCGATGTTTGGCGTCTTCGAACTGAAGTTGCCGCATGCCATCAGCAGTCGACTTGACCGGATTGCCGGCCGCACCGAAGGCGGTTCGTTGTGGGGCGCGGCAGTGCTGGGCGTGGTGTCCAGCCTGCTGGTTTCGCCCTGCGTTTCGGCGCCACTGGCCGGCGCGCTGCTGTACATCAGCGCCAGCGGTGATGCCTTGGGCGGCGGTTTGAAACTGTTCATGCTGGGGCTCGGCATGGGCGCCCCGCTGCTGCTGGTGGCCACAGGCGGTGCAGCCTGGCTGCCGAAAAGCGGGCCGTGGCTGATCTACGTGAAAAACGCCATTGGCGTGTTGCTGCTGGGGCTGGCCGTCGGCTTGCTCAGTCGGGTACTACCCGGCCAGATCACTTTGCTACTGATCGGTTTGCTGGCCGGTGGCGTCGGTTTGTTCATGGGCGCGCTGGAGTTCGTCTATAAACCGCCGAGGAAACGCCTGGGTCAATTGCTCGGCATGTTCCTGCTGTTTTATGCACTGGCCTGCTGGTACGGCGGATTCAGCGGCCAGAGCGACCCATTCAATCCGATCGGCCAGTCGCGCACGGTGGTCGCTACCGAGCAAGCCACTAACACCAGCGCCTGGCAAACCGTCAGTACCCCGGCGGAACTCGACCGCGTACTGGCCCAAGCCCGCGCATCCGGCACCCCGCTGCTGCTCGACTGGTACGCCGACTGGTGCATCAGCTGCAAAGTCATTGAACACCAGGTACTCAATGACGCCACCGTCGTCGAACGCCTCAAGGGCTATCGGCTGGTCCGCTTCGACATCACCGCCAGCACTGCCGAGCAGCGGACCCTGCTCGACCGCTACAAACTCTTCGGCCCTCCGGCACTGATGTTTTTCGGCAAGGATGGCGTCGAACGCGCCGATGTGCGGGTGATCGGCGAGATCGACGCCACGGACTTCGCCGAACGCGTCGCCAGGGCAAATGACCGGATTTAATCAAGCAGTCATATATTTCGCGCAAACATCGGACATCGTGCGGGCTTTTGCAGAGAACTGGACAGTCACAAAGGCTTTGCGGCATAGTCGCCGGGTTCTGACACTTGCACACTGATAACAAGGGAACAGCCGATGGCGACGCTACTGGTTCTGCACGGACCCAACCTGAACATGCTCGGCACCCGTGAACCGGGCACCTATGGCGCCACGACACTGGCGCAGATCAACCAGGACCTGGAACGCCGTGCCCGTGAAGCCGGCCACCATTTGCTGCACCTGCAAAGCAACGCCGAGTACGAATTGATCGACCGCATCCACGCTGCTCGCAGCGAAGGTGTGGACTTCATTCTGATCAACCCAGCAGCTTTTACACATACAAGTGTCGCATTACGTGACGCGCTGCTGGCGGTGAGCATCCCATTCATCGAAGTGCATTTGTCTAACGTGCACAAACGCGAACCTTTCCGCCATCACTCTTACTTCTCCGACGTAGCGGTGGGAGTGATCTGCGGCCTTGGCGCCAGCGGTTATCGACTGGCCCTGGAGGCCGCGCTAGAGCAGCTTGAACAACAGGCAACAGCTTGAACAACAAGTTAACCGCCCCCTGACCGACCCCTGGGAGTTGATGATTCATGGATATCCGTAAAGTTAAGAAACTGATCGAATTGCTGGAAGAGTCCGGCATCGACGAGCTCGAGATCAAGGAAGGCGAAGAGTCCGTACGCATCAGTCGTCACAGCAAGACCCCGGCTCAGCAGTACTACGCGCCGGCTCCAATGCCTGCTCCAGCTGCCGCGCCTGTCGCTGCCGCCGCTCCGGCTGCCGCTGCCGCCCCTGCTGCCGCAGCCGCACCAGCACTGAACGGCGCCGTAGCCCGTTCGCCGATGGTCGGTACGTTCTATCGCAAGTCTTCGCCAACTTCGCCGTCCTTCGTTGAAGTCGGCCAGACCGTGAAGAAAGGCGACACCCTGTGCATCGTTGAAGCCATGAAGATGATGAACCACATCGAAGCTGAAACCAGCGGTGTGATCGAATCCATCCTCGTCGAAGACGGCCAGCCGGTTGAGTACGACCAACCGCTGTTCACCATCGTTTGAACCGCGGAGAGCCTTTGATGACTGCGAAGTTGGAAAAAGTTCTGATCGCCAACCGCGGTGAGATCGCACTGCGGATTCTGCGCGCCTGCAAAGAGATGGGCATCAAGACCGTCGCCGTTTATTCCAAGGCTGACAAGGAACTGATGCACCTGGGCCTGGCAGACGAATCCGTCTGCATCGGCCCGGCATCGGCCGCCCACTCCTACCTGCACATCCCGGCAATCATCGCCGCGGCCGAAGTGACCGGCGCCACCGCCATTCACCCAGGCTACGGTTTCCTCGCGGAAAACGCCGACTTCGCCGAACAGGTCGAGAACTCCGGCTTCGCCTTCATCGGCCCGAAAGCTGAAACCATCCGCCTGATGGGTGACAAGGTTTCGGCCAAGCACGCGATGATCGCCGCTGGCGTACCCACCGTTCCAGGTTCCGACGGCCCGCTGCCGGAAGACGAAGAAACTGCTCTGCGCATCGGCCGTGAAGTCGGTTACCCGGTGATCATCAAAGCCGCTGGCGGCGGCGGTGGTCGCGGCATGCGCGTCGTGCACAAGGAAGAAGACCTGATTTCCTCGGCGAAACTGACCCGCTCCGAAGCGGGCGCAGCGTTCGGCAACCCGATGGTCTATCTGGAAAAATTCCTGACCAATCCGCGTCACGTGGAAGTCCAGGTACTTTCCGATGGCCAGGGCCACGCCATCCATCTGGGCGACCGCGACTGCTCGTTGCAACGTCGCCACCAGAAGGTTCTCGAAGAAGCGCCGGCACCGGGCATCGACGAAAACGCGCGAGAGGAAGTCCTCGCCCGCTGCGTCAAGGCGTGCATCGACATCGGTTACCGTGGCGCAGGCACTTTCGAGTTCCTGTACGAAAACGGTCGCTTCTACTTCATCGAGATGAACACTCGTGTCCAGGTAGAGCACCCGGTTTCGGAAATGGTCACCGGCATCGACATCGTCAAGGAGATGCTCAGCATCGCCGCCGGCAACAAACTGTCGTTCACCCAGGATGACGTGGTCATCCGCGGTCACGCGCTGGAATGCCGGATCAACGCCGAAGACCCGAAAACCTTCATGCCGAGCCCGGGCACGGTCAAGCATTTCCACGCTCCAGGCGGCAACGGCGTTCGCGTCGATTCGCACCTGTACAGTGGCTATGCCGTTCCGCCGAACTACGATTCGTTGATCGGCAAGCTGATCACTTACGGCGCAACCCGTGACGAAGCCATGGCGCGCATGCGCAATGCGCTGGACGAAATCGTGGTCGACGGGATCAAGACCAACATCCCGCTGCACCGCGACCTGACCCGCGACGAAGGCTTCTGCAAAGGGGGCGTGAACATTCACTACCTCGAGCACAAGCTGGCTGGCGAGAAGCACTAAGCTTCAACCGGCACATGACAAAGCCGCCTTCGGGCGGTTTTGTTGTTTCCGAGGGCTTCACAACCCCTTTGTGGGAGCGAGCCTGCTCGCGAAGAGGCCGCTACATTCAACATTGATGCCGGCTGACACACCGCTTTCGCGAGCAGGCTCGCTCCCACAGGTTTGGCGCCCGTCTCAAGCCACTCCCACAAACCCTCCGCGCTCGCGTAAACTTGCGCGCTTCTCGCAGCCCGCTAGGCTGCAATCAATATTTTTCAAAGGTGCCCGCCATGCCTTGGCTGCAAGTCCGTCTCGCCATCAGCCCAGAACAAGCCGAAACCTACGAAGACGCTTTCCTTGAAGTGGGCGCCGTGTCGGTGACCTTCATGGACGCCGAAGACCAGCCGATCTTCGAACCGGAACTCAATACCACGCCACTGTGGTCGCACACCCACTTGCTGGCCCTGTTCGAAGGCGGTACCGAGCCCGGCCCGGTACTGGCCCATCTGGAGCTGTTGACCGGCAGCCCGCTGCCCGAGCACCACAGCGAAGTGATCGAAGACCAGGACTGGGAACGCAGCTGGATGGACAACTTCCAGCCGATGCGTTTCGGTCAGCGCCTGTGGATCGTGCCGAGCTGGCACGCCGCCCCCGAGCCTGACGCCGTGAACCTGCTGCTCGACCCGGGCCTGGCGTTCGGCACCGGTACCCATCCGACCACCGCACTGTGCCTGGAATGGCTCGACGGCCAGGACCTGAAGGACTGCAACGTGCTGGACTTCGGCTGCGGTTCGGGGATCCTGGCGATCGCCGCTCTGCTACTGGGTGCCAAGCAGGCCGTAGGCACCGACATCGACGTGCAGGCGCTGGAAGCCTCCCGCGACAACGCCGGGCGCAACAACATTGCCGAAGAGCTGTTCCCGCTCTATCTGCCGGAAGATCTGCCGCAGGTTCAGGCTGACGTACTGGTGGCCAACATCCTCGCCGGCCCGCTGGTTTCCCTGGCACCGCAGCTATCAGGCCTGGTCAAATCCGGCGGTCGCCTGGCGCTGTCGGGCATCCTCGCCGAGCAAGGTGAAGAAGTGGCCGCCGCCTATGCCAAAGACTTCGATCTGGATCCGATCGCCAATCGCGATGGCTGGGTGCGCATTACCGGCCGTCGGCGCTAGAATGAGCATCTGCATAAACCGGATCGCCGCATGACCGACAGCTTCGTCACCCAGTGCCCGCATTGTCACACCAGCTTCCGCGTCAGCCACGCCCAGTTGAGCGTGGCGCGTGGCGTCGTTCGCTGTGGCTCTTGCCTGCAGGTGTTCAACGCTGCCAAGCAATTGCTTGAGCAGGCCGGCAAGGAGCCGGTCGCGCCGGTCGCGCCAACTGTCGCCGAAACGCCAGCACCCGCCGAGCCCAGGGCCATCAGCCAAAAACAATGGACCGCCGCTGAGCTGGATCTGGACAGCCTCGACCTCGACGAGGAACTCGCCCGGCTCGAACAGCGGGAAATCCAGCCGACCACCGAATTCGGCCGGCACCGGGAAGACACCCTTAGCGCGCGTCGTGATAGCCCCGAAAACGACGAAGAACCCTGGACGTCCGACAGCCTGTTCAGCGAACCGGCGACCGACCGCGCGCAAGCGATCACGGATCTTGATGACCTCGATACGCTCGACGCACTCGAAGCTTCGGACACCCCGGAGCCGATAAACGAGACAGGCATACTCGCGCGCACCGAACCGTCGCTCTCGCTGGAACCGGTAGACCTGGACGACGAATCACAGCCGCCACAACTTCGCCTGCACGATCCGCTGGACGCACCGCTTCATCACGGGCGCCTGTCGGCAACGGCAACCGATGAAATCGATGCCGACCTGCCCTCGGCCGAGCCACTTCGCAAACGCCGCGAACGCAACGAGCCAGGGGTTCGCGCCGACGTGCTGCAGGACCTGACCGATGACCCACTGCAACTGGACTGGCAAAAGCGCCGTTCGCCATGGGGTCGCCGGTTCTTCTGGCTGCTGCTGATCCTGCTCGGCGCTGGCGCACTTGTCGGCCAGTATGTCGCTTATCACTTCGACGAATTGGCGCGCCAGGACCAGTACCGACCATGGTTCCAGCAGTTGTGTCCGCAAATCGGTTGCACCGTGCCATCGAAGGTCGATATCGCAAAAATCAAAAGCAGCAACCTGGTGGTTCGCAGCCACCCGGAATTCAGCGGCGCACTGGTGGTCGATGCGATCATCTACAACCGCGCGCCCTTCTCCCAGCCATTCCCGTTGCTGGAACTACGCTTTGCCGACCTCAATGGCCATCTGATCGCCAGCCGTCGCTTCAAGCCTGGCGAATACCTCAACGGCGACCTCGAGGGCATGGTGGAAATGCCTCCGCAAACGCCGATCCACATCGCACTGGACATCCTCGATCCAGGCGCCAAAGCGGTGAACTACAGCCTGAGCTTCCACTCGCCAGAGTGAAACGATTCACTGATCTCAAATTGACGACGGCATTCCGACTTCGCCCACCCGGACCAAACCGCTGGCAATAACAGAATAACTGTTCAGATTTTGTTCAATTCAGCCTTTATCCAGTCATCGAGAGCGGGTATCATGCCAACCCTTTTTCGAACTCTCATGATCCGGCCCCACAACAGGGAAGCCCTATGTCGGCGGTACGCATCGGTCCATACACATTACACAACGGCTTGATTCTCGCCCCCATGGCGGGTGTCACCGACCAACCCTTTCGTCAGCTGTGCAAGCGATTGGGCGCGGGGCTAGTAGTCTCAGAAATGGTCACCAGCGACATGAGCCTGTGGAACACCCGCAAGTCGCGGATGCGCATGATCCACGAAGGCGATCCCGAGCCACGCTCGGTACAGATCGCCGGTGGCGACGCGCAGATGCTGGCGGATGCGGCCCGGGCCAACGTCGAATCGGGCGCGCAGATTATCGATATCAACATGGGCTGCCCGGCGAAGAAGGTCTGTAACAAGGCGGCCGGTTCCGCACTGTTGAAGGATGAAGCACTGGTAACCGAGATCCTGCAGGCCGTCGTGGCTGCGGTCGATGTGCCGGTTACCCTGAAGATCCGTACCGGCTGGGACCGGGACAACAAGAATGGCTTGACGGTGGCGAAGATCGCCGAGCAGGCAGGGATCACGGCGCTGGCGGTCCATGGCCGCACCCGTGCCGACCTGTACACCGGGGAAGCCGAGTACGACACCATCGCCGCGATCAAACAGGCGGTGTCGATGCCGGTCTTCGCCAATGGCGATATCGATTCGCCGGAAAAGGCCCGATACGTGCTCGACGCGACCGGTGCCGACGGCCTGCTGATTGGCCGGGCTGCCCAAGGGCGGCCATGGATTTTTCGTGAGATCGACCATTTCCTGCGGACCGGCGAGAAGCTCCCGGCGCTGGACCTGATCGAAGTGGAACGCATACTGCTAGAGCATCTGGCTGCGCTGCACGCCTTCTATGGCGACGTGATGGGCGTACGCATTGCTCGAAAGCATGTGGGCTGGTATCTCGCAACCTTGCCGGGCGCCAGGGAGTTTCGCGCCCACTTCAATCGTTTGGAAGATACGGAAGCACAATGCGCCAACGTTCAGGACTTCTTCACCGAACGTTACAAGAGCCTGACAGGGGACGGAGAGGGGGTGGCCGCATGACGATGATGACCGAGACTTTAGTGAGTGGAACGACACCCGTGAGCGACAACGTGAATTTGAAACAGCACCTCAATACCCCAAGCGAAGAAGGCCAGACCCTTCGCGGGAGTGTCGAGAAAGCGCTGCACAATTATTTCGCCCACCTTGAGGGCGCTGCCGTCACGGATGTGTACAACCTCGTGCTCTCCGAAGTCGAGGCTCCCCTGCTCGAGTGCGTGATGAACTACGTCAAGGGCAACCAGACCAAGGCCAGCGAGATGCTCGGACTGAACCGGGGCACGCTGCGCAAGAAACTCAAGCAGTACGATTTGCTGTAAGCATTCAATCAAACCAGAAAGGCGCCCGCGTAAAACCGGTCGCCTTTTTTGCTGACTCCTTTGCTTTTGATGGAAATTGAGATGACCGACCAGACTACCCGCCTGCCGATCCGCCGCGCCTTGATCAGTGTTTCCGACAAGACCGGGATCCTCGAATTCGCCAAAGAGCTTGAAGCCCTGGGCGTCGAGATCCTCTCCACCGGCGGAACATTCAAGCTGCTGCAGGACAACGGCGTTGCCGCCGTGGAAGTCGCTGATTACACCGGCTTCGCGGAAATGATGGACGGTCGGGTGAAAACCCTGCACCCGAAAATCCACGGCGGGATCCTCGGTCGTCGCGGTATCGACGACGCCATCATGAACGAGCACGGCATCAAGCCGATCGACCTGGTAGCGGTCAACCTCTACCCGTTCGAAGCCACCATCAACAAGCCAGGCTGCGACCTGCCGACTGCGATCGAGAACATCGACATCGGTGGCCCGACCATGGTCCGCTCGGCTGCCAAGAACCACAAGGACGTGGCCATCGTGGTCAATGCCGGCGATTACGCCAACGTCCTGGAAAATCTAAAGGCCGGCGGCCTGACCTACGCTCAGCGTTTCGACCTGATGCTCAAGGCATTCGAACATACCGCTGCCTACGACGGCATGATCGCCAACTACATGGGCACCGTGAACCAGGCCGCTGACACCCTCAGCACTGAAGGTCGCAGCGAATTCCCGCGCACTTTCAACAGCCAGTTCATCAAGGCCCAGGAAATGCGCTACGGCGAGAACCCGCACCAGAGCGCGGCGTTCTACGTGGAAGCCAAGCCGGCCGAAGTCGGCATCGCCACCGCGACCCAACTGCAAGGCAAGGAACTGTCGTACAACAACGTGGCCGACACCGACGCCGCGCTGGAATGCGTGAAGAGCTTCGTCAAGCCGGCCTGCGTGATCGTCAAGCACGCCAACCCGTGCGGCGTGGCCGTGAGCCCGGATGCCGAAGGCGGTATCCGCAAGGCCTACGACCTGGCCTACGCCACCGATACCGAATCCGCATTCGGCGGCATCATCGCCTTCAACCGCGAACTGGACGCTGAAACCGCCAAGGCCATCGTCGACCGTCAGTTCGTCGAAGTGATCATTGCCCCAAGCGTCAGCGAAGAAGCCCGCGCCATCGTGGCGGCCAAAGCCAACGTACGCCTGCTGGCCTGCGGCGAGTGGTCGGCGGATCGCGCCGCTGCCTGGGACTACAAACGCGTCAATGGCGGCCTGCTGGTACAGAGCCGCGACATCGGCATGATCGGCAGCGAAGACCTGAAGGTTGTGACCAAGCGTGCACCAACCGAGCAAGAGATCAACGACCTGATCTTCGCCTGGAAAGTCGCCAAATACGTCAAATCCAACGCCATCGTCTACGCCAAGAACCGTCAGACCATCGGTGTCGGCGCTGGCCAGATGAGCCGCGTGAACTCTGCGCGCATTGCTGCGATCAAGGCTGAACATGCTGGCTTGCAGGTCGCCGGTTCGGTGATGGCTTCCGACGCATTCTTCCCGTTCCGCGATGGTCTGGACAATGCGGCCAAGGCGGGCGTGACTGCTGTGATCCAACCAGGCGGCTCGATGCGTGATGCCGAAGTGATTGCAGCCGCTGACGAAGCCGGCATTGCCATGGTCTTCACCGGCATGCGCCACTTCCGTCACTGACACATAGATCAACTGTGGGAGCGAGCCTGCTCGCGAAGACGGCGGCACATTAAACTTTGATGTGACTGACACACCACCTTCGCGAGCAGGCTCGCTCCCACATAAAAGCATCCCCGCGGTGCTATCAAGAATTAGCGTCATCCGAGGTTTTTGAAATGAATGTTTTGATCATTGGCAGCGGTGGCCGTGAACACGCCCTGGCCTGGAAAGTGGCTCAGGATCCGCGCGTGCAGAAAGTGTTCGTGGCGCCCGGTAATGCCGGCACTGCCATTGAAGCCAAGTGCGAGAACGTCGCTATCGACGTGCTGGCCCTGGAGCAGTTGGCAGACTTCGCCGAGAAAAATGTTTCCCTGACCATCGTCGGCCCGGAAGTGCCGCTGGTCGCCGGTGTGGTTGACCTGTTCCGCTCCCGTGGCCTGGATTGCTTCGGCCCGACCGCTGGCGCTGCTCAACTGGAAGGCTCGAAAGCGTTCACCAAGGATTTCCTGGCTCGCCACAAGATCCCGACCGCCGACTACCAGAACTTCACCGAGATCGAGCCCGCACTGGCTTACCTGCGTGAGAAAGGCGCCCCAATCGTGATCAAGGCCGACGGCCTTGCAGCGGGTAAAGGCGTGATTGTCGCCATGACCCTGGCCGAAGCCGAAGATGCCGTGCGCGACATGCTGGCAGGCAATGCCTTCGGCGATGCCGGTTCGCGCGTCGTGATCGAAGAGTTCCTGGACGGCGAAGAGGCCAGCTTCATCGTTATGGTCGATGGCAAGAACGTATTGCCAATGGCCACCAGCCAGGACCACAAACGCGTCGGCGACGGCGACACCGGTCCGAACACCGGCGGCATGGGGGCCTACTCCCCTGCCCCGGTTGTCACCAGTGAAGTGCACAAGCGTGTCATGGACCTGGTGATCTGGCCGACGGTTCGCGGCATGGCCGACGAAGGTAACGTCTACACTGGCTTCCTGTACGCGGGCCTGATGATTGACAAGGCCGGTAACCCAAAAGTTATCGAATTCAACTGCCGTTTCGGCGACCCTGAGACCCAACCGGTCATGCTGCGCTTGCAGTCGAGCCTGGTCCTGCTGGTCGAAGCGGCCCTGGCACAGGCGCTGGACAAGGTCGAGGCACAATGGGATCCACGTCCGAGCGTCGGCATCGTGTTGGCGGCGGGAGGCTATCCTGGTGACTATGCCAAAGGCGTGGCCATCCAGGGTCTGGATGCAGCGGCGGCGCTGGAAGGCAAAGTATTCCACGCCGGCACTGCCCTCAAGGACGGCCAGGTGGTGACAGCCGGCGGTCGAGTGCTCTGCGCCACGGCCATGGGCACCAGCGTCGATGCGGCTCAACAGCAGGCTTACAAACTGGCGGCCAGTATTGATTGGGAAGGTTGTTTCTATCGCAAGGACATTGGCTACCGTGCCATTGCCCGCGAGCGTGGCGAAAATCAGGAATAAGCTACCCATTCGGCCGGGCAAGGGCTTCGAGCCCTTGCCTGACTATTCCGGCGCCGCGCATAGTTATATTCTGGCATCAACCTACGAAGGGATTTCGCCGTGCGCTGGCTCAGGATTGCCATAGGCTTCACCGTCACCTTGCTGACACTGCTCTGCATGCTCCCGGCCCAAGCCGGGCAAGGCAGTGGCTTGGCTGTATTGCTTGACGAACAGGGCGACCTGCAACTGAGCGATATCCGTTCCGCCCGCTATACCAACCAATTCAGTCCCATCGATCTGGAACGCGTCAAGGCAGCCGAGCCCGATGGCGCACTCTGGCTACGCTTTCGCCTCGCACCCGGCAAGCATGAACAAGTGCTGAGGGTGTTCGCACCCGACCTGCTGCAACTCAACATGTATGTGCTGGACGGCGACAAGCTGATAGAGCAGTCGACCACCGGTAACAAACAGCCCCTGGCGGACCGGCCACTGCCCAGCAGCGACTTCATGCTGCCGCTACCGCAAAACGAAAAGCCCCTCGACGTTTACCTGCGCCTGGTTTCCGAACATCAGCTGCGCCCCTATATCACCCTGGAATCGGCGGTCATGACCGCGGCCAGCCAGAACCAGTCGCTGATTTACGGCCTGTTGCTGGGCTGCATCGGCATGCTGATCCTGCACAACCTCATCCGCTACGCCTACACTCGCTCGCGCAGCAGTGTCTGGCTGGCAGCTTGTGAAGCCTTGTTGGGGCTCAGCCTTGTACTGTTGCTGAATCTGGCTGGGCCCTGGCTGCCGAATTGGCAAGCGGTGCAAACGCCGGGGGCATACCTCGCCCTGTTATTGACGGCCCCCTGTGGACTGATGTTCGCCTATCGCTTCTTCGCCCCCCTCGGTCCGCATCCGCTGAACAAGCTGATTCTGGGCGACATCGTATTCATCATGATCTGCGGCCTGCTGCTGCTCTTCGTCAACACACTGCCGCTGAATATCATCACCTACGGTCTGGTCGCCCTGGCAGGCTTGAGCATGCTGTTTGTCAGCGCCTATCACTGGCAGAAAGGCTATCGTCCGGCGCGGCTGTTCGTGGCGGCCATGGTGGTGTTCAACCTCGGCACTCTGATCATCCTGCCCGCCCTGCTCGGCCTGACCCTGATCGAGCCCCATGGCCTGATCACCACCCTGCTGGCATTCATCTGCATCAGCGGCCTGTTGATGAGCATTGCCTTGAGCGAGCGCCAGCGCCGTATCACTGAAGACCGTTTCAGCATCAGCCGCGACCTCGCGGCCAGCAACGCCGAGATCAACGCCAAGGCCGAATTCCTGGCGAAGATCAGCCATGAGATCCGCACACCGATGAATGGCGTGCTGGGCATGACCGAGCTGTTGCTGGGTACGCCACTCTCGGTCAAGCAGCGCGACTATGTGCAGACCATCCATAGCGCCGGCAACGAACTGCTCACGCTGATCAACGAAATCCTCGACATCTCCAAACTCGAATCCGGGCAAATCGAACTCGACGACGTGCAGTTCGATCTCAACGCACTGATCGAAGACTGCCTGAGCATCTTCCGCGCCAAGGCCGAACAGCAGAACGTCGAGTTGATCAGCTTCATTCAGCCGCAAGTTCCGCGGGTCATCAGTGGCGACCCGACACGCCTGCGCCAGACCTTGTTGAGCCTGCTTGAAAATGCCCTGAAGAAAACCGACGAAGGCGAAATCCTGATCGTCGTCGCGCTCGACGAACGCAGTGCCAAACCTCGCCTGCGCATTGCCGTGCAGGACAGTGGCGAACCCATGGACGCCGAAGAGCGCGATGCGCTGATGCACGCCGAACTGCACAGCAAGCACTTCCTCTCGGCCAACCGTCTGGGCGGCAATCTGGGGCTGGTGATCGCCCGACAGCTGATCCGCCTGATGCAAGGCGAGTTCGGCATCAAGAGCGGCAGCAATCAGGGCAGCACCTTATGGCTGACTTTGCCGCTGGACCCTGATCGCCTCGAGCACCCGACCTCCGACCTTGATGGACCGCTGCAAGGCGCCCGGGTTCTGGTGGTGGATGACAACGACACCTGTCGCAAGGTTCTGGTGCAACAGTGCAGCGCCTGGGGCCTGAACGTCAGCGCCGTTCCGTCCGGCAAGGAAGCACTGGCGTTGCTGCGCACCAAGGCGCACTTGCGCGACTACTTCGACGTCGTCCTGCTGGACCAGAATATGCCTGGCATGACCGGCATGCATCTGGCCGCCAAGATCAAGGAAGATCCGAGCCTGAACCACGATATCTTGCTGATCATGCTCACCGGCATCAGCAATGCGCCGAGCAAAATCATCGCGCGCAACTCGGGGATCAAACGCATCCTCGCCAAACCGGTGGCCGGCTACACCCTCAAAACGACCCTGGCCGACGAGCTGACCCAACGCAACAAGGGCCTCGCAGTCATGCACCAACCGCCGTCCGGCGGCCCCCTGCCGGTCAAGGTGCCCAGCGATTTCCGCATTCTGGTGGCCGAAGACAACAGCATCTCGACCAAGGTTATCCGCGGCATGCTGGGCAAGCTCAATCTGCAACCTGACACGGCCAGCAATGGTGAAGAAGCCTTGCAGGCCATGAAGGCGCAACGTTACGACCTGGTGTTGATGGACTGCGAGATGCCCATCCTCGACGGTTTCTCGGCTACCCAGCAATTGCGCGCCTGGGAAGTGGGCAACCAGCGCACCCGTACTCCAGTGGTTGCGTTGACCGCACACATCCTTGCCGAGCATAAGGAGCGCGCGCGCCAGGCGGGCATGGATGGGCACATGGCCAAGCCGGTCGAGCTTTCGCAATTGCGCGAACTGATCGAACACTGGGTTGCCCAACGCGATCTGCAGAACCGCACGGCGACACCCACGTCCTGAGCCGACAGACCCGGCAACGCCTGATAGACTCCCCCCTCGACCTCCCTCGCCAGTGAGCCTGCACCATGCTCCATGTGTTGTTCAGCGTTTACCTGAAGATGCTGGTGCTTTATAGCCCGTTCTTCGTATTGTCCTGCTTCATCAGTCTGACCCGCGGATACTCGCGCAAGGAACAACGTCGGCTGGCCTGGAAAGTGGCGATCGCCACCCTGGTCTCAAGTGTCTTGTTGTACCTGTTTGGCCGGGTGATTTTCAGCGTTTTCGGTATCACCGTGGACGCGTTCCGCATTGGCGCCGGCAGCGTGCTGTTCATCTCGGCGCTGGGCATGGCTCAGGGCAAGTCGGCGGTGCAGACCGACAACGTGCAGCAGGATGTGACCATCGTCCCGCTGACCATCCCTCTGACGGTCGGCCCCGGCACTATTGGTGCCTTGCTAGTGATGGGCGTGAGCCAGCCGCATTGGGATGACAAGCTCACGGCCATTCTCAGTATTGCCCTGGCCAGTTTCACTGTCGGTGTGGTGCTGTACCTGTCCAACCGCATCGAACGTATTCTCGGCGATCAGGGATTGCAGATTGTCAGTCGGTTGATGGGGTTGTTCGTGTGTGCGTTGGCGGCGCAGATTATTTTTACCGGGGTCAAAGGTTATCTGGTGCCCTGACCTGCCGAAACATGACAGTTACGAAAAGGCCTTGTCATTAAGACAAGGCCTTTGTTTTTTACCAGGGCAGATATTCAGAGCTTGAGTTTGTGCACAAGTAATCTTTCAGAGTAAGCCTCGATTTTTTCGTGCACCTGCGCACGGTGATCCTCAAATACTTTTCGCTTGAAGGCATACACACCACCGTCCGGGACAATCAGCACCCTTTTGTCAAACTCCTTCCAGAAGAAAAAATCCTGCTCTGTCACAGTAGTACTGACACGCATGCCAAAAAGACAGACAACCGTTTTGCCCGATGCCAGGCGCTCGCAAGGCGCACATTTGAGAATGCCCAGACCGCCGTGCATGACGTTACCGTGGAAAAACTCCCAAGCGAATTTGTCTAACTCCAACGCCCTGTAGGTATATTCGAAAAGCTCTCCCATGCGCTTGGAGCCAAGCCGAACAATGACCTCATGGCCAGTCCTCAGTAACTGGGGAACACTCGTCACCCGGAACGGTTCGGTGTGAACCATAGCTTCCAGGGTGAAACCGACTTCCAGCAATTGATTCTTGTAGCAATCGAACCAAACTTTCTGTGACGTGTGCTGTGGGTATTTATCGTTCGCCGTCAATTCGGAATATAGCAAACAGTCCTGTATATCCTGCTGGTCTTGCAAGTCGACTCTTGAATCAAAAGCAAGCAAACAACCACCCACCACAGCAGCATCTGCATGTACCGGCATATAAATACCTCGCCAGCCAAACCTTAATAACAACACAACAACTGATAACGTTACTGTAGGCCGTTAGCCCGCCAGCTTCTTGAATAGCCCATCACCAAACTGGTCAATATAACTGTACACCTGCTGGCGCTTGCGATCGAAAGCTCGCTTATTGAACTTTCGAATTCCAGCCGCCTGAAAAAGATGCACACCCTGAGTATTGAAGGTAAAGAACAAAAAGTCACCATTGTAATGCTTACTATAGACATCAAGCCCTCCCATGACCATCGCCATTCCACCACCTGGAGCAACGATGCAAGGGACTGCCTTGAAGCTGACGACTTGACTGTTCTTGCTTCCCGACTCGATTACCTTTAGGGCTGCCTGGTCTCCCTTCAGCTTTTCGAAGCCGCTGGCCACCAGATTCAGCACATTACCCGAACCAGCACTGATGACGGTCTGCAGCACCTGCAACAGTGCTTCATTCATAGTCAGCGTCAGTGTTTTGGAGTCATGAGTCTTGCGGGTATAGCTTTCGGTAACCCAGCCGAGCGCAGTCAATGCCTCGTTGTACGCGGCGTAGCGTTGCTCCTGGGAGCTATTGGCAGGCAATTTACGAACGACGGCTTCGGCAAAGGCCTGGCTATCCAATGCATCCTGCTTGTCGTCCTCGGAAAGACGCTCTTCGAACACTACGAGTGATTGACCAACAATGGATGCATCATGCTCTTGCTCTGTACGAGAAAACGCAAAATCGAAATCCCCACTGAAACCTCTGACGCGTGGTTGAGAAGAAGCCTCGGCCAACTGAGTTTCAATTCCTTCGAAATATTCATCTTGGGACAAGGGATCAAACAACAAGTCCGTGAAAATAAAATTATCCATCATTACTCCTTAGTTAGTATCAAGTCGCCTCATGCGACAAATCCAAACTAAAGCATTCACCCACAAGACTCAATTAACAATAAATAGAAACTCATACAACAAATTGCCAATTCAGACACAACAACAACAAGACACCAAACACAAGATGAGTGTCCACATTATTATCTGGGTAAAACGGCCCCGGAACGAGGCCGTAATCATCAACAGCCCGGTTTAGTACCGTACCAGCGCGGCGTATAAACCCATTCTCCGCCGTCGGCACGGGGAAAAGTGCATGTCGTGGAAGAACCGATCAACACCATGGTGCGCATGTCGACCTGATCCGGGGTCAACTGACCGAGGGTGATGACCCGCAAGGTCTGGCCTGGGCGGCCGATGTCCCGTCCCAACACGACCGGGGTCTGGGGCTCGCGATGGCGGGAAACGATATCCAGCGCCTGCCCAAGTTGCCAAGGACGTGAACGCGAGATCGGGTTGTAGAACGCCAGGGCCAGGTCCGCTTGAGCTGCCAGATCCAGACGTTTCTCAATGATCGACCAAGGCTTGAGGTTGTCCGACAGCGATATCACGCAGAAGTCATGCCCCAAGGGCGCGCCAGCCTGGGCAGCCGTCGCCAGTGACGCGGACACGCCCGGCAGGATTTCCAGATCAACGCGGTGCCACGCTGGATCGCTGGACTCATGCAACGCTTCAAGCACGGCGGCCGCCATGGCAAACACGCCCGGGTCGCCAGACGACACCACCACCACCGAACGCCCTTGAGCCGCCAGTTCAAACGCATGGCGTGCCCGCTGCATCTCTTCGCGGTTGTCGGTGCAATGCAGCACCTGGTCATCACGGAACGGTCCGGCCATCCGCACGTAGGTTTCATAACCCAGCACATCATTGGCGCGAGCCAGTTCGGACTTCACCGCTGGCACCATCAGTTCGGCGGCACCGGGGCCCAACCCTATCACCGCCAGACGTCCGCGAGGCCGACCAATCTGCAACGGATCCAGCGGTTGTTCAGCGACCACAATGGCAATGCTGTCATCACCCAGAACGGATACAGGCTGACTGATGGCATTGCTGACCAGCTCACCAACACCTGCTCCCCCGTTGGTAAAACGCAACGGCACACCCAACTCAAGGGCTGCTTCACGTAGCGCCGGGCTGGCCATATCGGTATCGGCCGCCAACAGGCAGGCCACCGATTGCACCGCGATGCGAGACTGATGCAAAGCCTCGCGCACCGCGTTCGGCAAATCTGTAATGCCGCCACTGACCGCCACCAACACACTGCGTGGATAGATCAGCAATTCATTGGCCGTGGGCACACGCTCGACGGGACTGACATGCAGCGCCAGTCGCGCCTGAGCATCCTCCGGCAACTGTGCTTGCGCCAGCCAGGGTGCCGCGCCTTCGATGCGCACCGTTTCACCGGCCAGCAAGTCGGAGACAAATCGCTTGCCCAGTTCCAGATCACCAAGGGCGTAGCCACTTGGAGGATTGAGCAGGCAAGTACCGAAGCGCAACTCACCGCTGGTGGTAATGGCGGGCGCCACGTTCAAGCCTGCGGCAATCTCCCGCGCCAGCACGTTCACACCGCCCAGGCCACCCAGCAATGGCACCACCGCACTGCCGTCTTCGGCTACCGCCAGTACGGGCGGCTCAGCGCCCTTTTCCAGCAGCAGCGGCGCGAGAGTACGGATCACGATCCCGGCAGCGCACAGGGCGATGATCGGCGTGTCCTGTTGATAAAGCTCGCGCAGGGTAGCGCCGAACTCGTGATAGACACGGTCCGCGCCCTCGACCCGTTCGGCCAGGCCGTGGATCAATGCACCGGGATACAGCTTCGCAATAGTACGTGCGGTAGCGAGGCTGCCATTACCGAGAATGACAATTGCCGGAACTGGACGAGTCATCAGCCTTGCCACCTTTCGCCCGGAACGATGATCAGCGAGAAGTACGGCGAGGACATCGGCTCGACTTGATCCAGCGGCACGATTTTCTGGTTGGCCATGGTCGCGCGCTCGACGTAAAGCGCGCGCTCGGCCAGCCCGAGTTCTTCCAGCACCTGGCGAACCTTGGGAAAGTTGCGCCCCAACTTCATGATTACCGCGGCATCGGCATCGGCCAGGCGGCGTTTGAGCTCATCATGGGGCAACACGCCGGACAATACCGACAGACTCTGATTGCGATACACCAGCGGCGCTCCGAGTACCGAAGCCCCACCCAGCATCGAGCAGACGCCCGGCACGACTTCGGCCTGATAGCGCTCGGCGAGCCGGTCGTGCAGGTACATGTAGGAACCGTAGAAGAACGGATCACCTTCGCAGATCACTGCCACGTCGCGACCCGCATCCAGGTGCACGGCCAGTTGCTCACCGGCGGCATCGTAGAAATCACTGATCACTTGTTCATAAGACAACGGTGCCGGCAGCGCCTCGGTGGTCACCGGGTAAACCAGCGGCAACAAGGTCTGGGCACCCTGCAAATGCGCCTCGATGATGCCGAAAGCATTGCCCTTTTTGCCCTTGGCGACGAAGTACGCCACAACCGGTGATTCACGCAACAGGCGCAAGGCTTTGACAGTAATCAGTTCAGGATCACCGGGACCGACGCCAAGGCCGATCAAACGTCCAGGTTGTTGCATCATTCGATCTCCGTGGCGAGGGCATTGACGGCGGCGGCGGCCATGGCGCTACCGCCCAGGCGACCTTGCATGATGACGAAAGGCACGCCACGGCTGTCCGCCGCGAGCATTGCCTTGGACTCGGCTGCACCGACGAAGCCCACCGGGAAGCCAAGGATCAGCGCCGGTTTCGGCGCACCGGCATCAAGCATTTCCAGCAAATAGAACAGCGCCGTCGGCGCATTGCCGATCACCACCACGCTGCCTTCCAGGTGCGGACGCCACAATTCCAGTGCGGCGGCGGAACGGGTGTTGCCCAGTTCACGAGCCAGCTCCGGCACGCTTTCATCACGCAAGGTGCAGATGACTGGATTGTTCGCCGGCAAACGCGCTCGGGTGATGCCCTCGGAAACCATCCGTGCATCGCACAGAATCGGCGCACCGGCCGCCAGCGCATCGCGCCCGGCCTTGCCCGCGCCTTCGGAAAATTGCAAACCGTCGATGGCGTCGACCATGCCACAGGCGTGAATCACCCGAACCGCGAGTTTTTCCAGATCGGTCGGGATTCGCGCGAGGTTGGCCTCGGTGCGAATGATCGCGAAGGAATTGCGATAGATCTCCTGACCGTCGCGGATGTAATCAAGCATCAAGGGGGCTCCGTGAGCGGGCGTCGAGCAAGGCTGCGACCGCTTCAATAGTAAGGTTGCGTGCATGCAGCGCGCCGAAACCGGACTGCGCTGCATCGCGAAAATAGAGGTCGTAGTGACCGGGGGCGACGGCCAGCAACGTCACCGGCGCCGTATGAGCGGCAGCGCAGGAACGCGGGCAACCGCTCAGATGAACGCTCAGGGCGTGGCGTTGTAGTAGTGCAGCCAGTTGCCGGGCATCGCCCTTGGTCTCGGCCAGGCTTTTGCCACAACCGTTTGAACCGGTGCACGCAATCATCCGGGTCAACGACTGATCGGCGTTGCATAGCAAGCCCAGTCGCTCCAGACCTCGAATGACTTCAGTGCCGTGTTCGTTGCGAATGTTGGGCAACAGCAGGCCTTGCCAAGGTGTGAACCGCAGGCTGCCATCGCCGAACGCGTCCGCCAGCTGTGCAGCTCCGCGCAATGTTGCGGGATCCAGTCGCCCCAGCGGTGGCACTGCCCCGACGTAGATAACCCCGGTCTCGGCCTGCGGATGAGCGCCAATGTGCAGAACACTCGAGTCCGCGGTGCGCCGCCCATCGGTCACGCCCTGGACGGAGACACGCTCGGCCAGTCGAACCAGAAAGTCTTCGATTGAATACTCGGCCAACAAATGACGCATCCGCGTTTGCTCGGGACGCGCCAGTTCCAGAAACAACTCAAGCACCGCCACCACCAGGTCATGGCCATCGTCGAGTGCAACCGAGCCTGTGGGCTGATCCGTGGGGCAACCGGCCAGACCAAACGCCAGCCGCAGCTCGCCGTCTCGCTCAAAGGCCGAGAGCCACAGGTCGTGGGGATGCTCGAGCATCGCCAAGGCCTCGCCGCCATCAAGCTGCACGGCAAACTTGGCGCTGAGGTCGTGGAAACGTTCGTGCCGTTGCACCGTGGCGAGAATCTGATCCGCCAGCGGTCGAGTGTCGAACAGCATCTGCCGATCGATCCCGGCAGCAGGGCTGAGCATCAGATTGCGCACGTCATCACCCGCCGCATCGCTTGGCCCCAACCCGGCGGCCAGCAGGCTGTCGATCAACGACGCCTGTTCGCGGCCTATCCCGCGGATCTGCAGGTTGGCGCGGTTGGTCGCCTCGATCACCCCACCGGCGTATCGCTCGGCTGCGTCAGCCACGGCAACCGCCTGCTGTGAGCGGATGGAGCCGCCGTTGAGTTTGATCCGGCAGATACCGCCGTCCAGAGCCTGGACGATACGCAACAACCCCGGGCAGGCCGAGGGGCGTAAGGCAGTGGTCAGCGGGCGTTCGTTCAAAGGAGAGACCGGGAATGTTGGAAAGGCGATTCGCAAGCAAAGGCGCGGTATTATGCCTGCTTTGTTCGACGGCATGAAAAGTCTGCCCGTCGGATCAGTGCGTTTGAGGAATATAGATGTCGCCCTGGCTGACGGTAGTGGGAATTGGTGAGAACGGCTTCAATGGCCTGGGCAAAAATGCCCGGCACGCCCTGTTGAACGCTTCGCGGATCATTGGCGGCCAGCGGCAACTGGATTTGTTACCCGCCTGCATCCGTGGCGAACGGCAATTGTGGCCCAGTCCTTTTACCCTTGACCCGGTCCTGGCCAGGCGCGGCGAGCCGGTCTGCGTCCTGGCCAGCGGCGATCCGATGTTTTTCGGAGTGGGCGCCAGTCTCGTCCGACAAGTCCCCGCCGATGAAATGCTGATACTGCCCACCCCCTCCTCCTGCTCCCTCGCCGCCGCCCGGATGGGTTGGCCATTGCAGGACGTGGTCACACTGTCGGTGGTTGCCCGCCCAGTCGCCGCACTCAGCGTCCAATTGTTCAGCGGCGCGCGCCTGCTGGTGCTGAGCAACGATGGCCGCAGCCCGGCCGCCATCGCCACGCTGTTGCGCGAGCGTGGTTTCGGCCCCAGCCGCCTTACCGTGCTGGAGCACCTGGGCGGTGAAGCCGAGCGGCGTATCGATGGCATTGCCAGCGACTGGACCGATTGCGCCATCGCCGACTTGAACCTGATCGCCATCGACTGCATTGCCGAGCCAAATACACCACGCCTGTCGCGCCTGGCCGGGCTGCCCGACTCGGCGTTCAAGCATGACGGCCAACTGACCAAACGCGACGTGCGCGCGATTACCCTGGCCCGCCTGGCTCCAGTGCCCGGCGAACTGTTGTGGGATGTCGGCGCCGGCAGCGGTTCGATCGGCATCGAATGGATGCGCGCCCACCCGAGTTGCCGGGCGCTGGCCATCGAGGCCGATAACGGGCGGCAGCTGTTGATCGAGCACAACCGCGATGCCCTCGGCGTGCCTGGCCTGCAACTGGTTCGCGGCCGAGCACCGCACGCCCTCGACGGGCTCGAACGTCCAGACGCCATCTTCATCGGTGGCGGTGTCACCCGCGAAGGCGTATTGGACAGCTGCTGGGCCGCGCTAAAACCGGGGGGCCGACTGATTGCCAACGCGGTCACGCTGCAAAGTGAAATGACCCTGATGGCATGGCGTGAACAGCATGGCGGGGAGCTGACGCGCATCCATATCGCTCAGGCGCAACCGCTGGGCGACTTCGATACCTGGCGCCAGGCATTGCCGATCACCCTGCTGGATATGACGAAACCACTCGATGCGTGACGAAACCGCCGAACAACCCGCGCCGCTGCGCAGTGGCTTGACCACGGGCAGCTGCGCCACTGCAACCTGCCTCGCCGCGGCTCGCCTGCTGCTCGCCGGTACCCCGGCGGACGCGGTGCAAATCGTCTTGCCCAAGGGCAAGCAGGTGCAGATGCGCCTGGAATTCTGTCGGCTGACGGACGACAGCGCCGAGGCCGGAACGATCAAGGATGCCGGCGACGATCCCGATGTCACCCATGGTGCCCTGCTCTATTCCCAGGTCCGCCTGCGCGCCGAGCCGGGCATTGGTTTCAATGCGGGACGCGGAGTCGGCACAGTGACTCGCCCCGGGCTGGTGCTGGGCGTCGGCGAACCGGCGATCAACCCGGTGCCGCGCAAAATGATCACCGATCACCTGACCCGACTAGCCGGCGAACTGGGCTATGGCGGTGGTTTCGAGGTCACGGTCAACGTCGAAAACGGCGAGGCCCTGGCGCTGAAAACCATGAATCCGCGCCTGGGAATCCTCGGTGGCCTGTCGATCCTCGGGACCAGTGGCATCGTCCGGCCGTTCTCGTGCGCGGCCTACATTGCCTCGATCCACCAGGGCATCGATGTGGCGAAGACCAACGGCTACCTGCACATCGCCGCGTGCACCGGCAACGCCAGCGAAGACACCATGCGCCGGGTCTACAACCTGCCGGAAATTGCCCTGATCGAAATGGGTGACTTCGTTGGCGCGGTGCTCAAACACCTGCGCAAGGTGCCGGTGGACAGACTCAGTATTTGTGGTGGCTTCGGCAAGATCAGCAAACTGGCGGCCGGGCACATGGACTTGCACAGTCGGCATTCGAGCATCGACCTGCCGCAACTGGCCGAATGGGCCGCGGCGGTCGGTGCCGATACAGCGTTGCAGCAAGGCATCCGCGAGGCCAACACCAGTCAGCAAGCCCTGGCCATGGCCAGCGCCGCCGGCGTTGCCCTCGGTGATGCGGTGTGCCGGCATGCCCTGGACTTTGCCCGCAGTGTGGTGCCGCCGCAGGTTCAGGTCGAAGTGTTTGCCATCGATCGCCAGGGCGGGATCGTTGGCCATGCCGGAGCTTTTCAATGAAACGCATTCTGTTGCTGGGCGGTGTCACCGAAGCCCTGGCCATCGCCCGCACCCTCGGCCCCGAACACATCTACAGCCTGGCCGGTATCGGTCGGGTGCCAACGGACCTGACCTGTCAGGTTCGCGTCGGCGGCTATGGCGGTGCCGAAGGTCTGGCGCAGTTCATCCGCGATGAACGAATTGACCTGTTGCTGGATGCCACGCATCCCTATGCGGCCAAAATCAGCCAGAGCGCCGCCAGCGCTGCGCACCTGAGTGGTATTGCCTGCTGGGCACTGCGGCGGCCGGCGTGGCAGCCACAAGCCGGGGACGACTGGCGCGAAGTCAGCGATTGGGCCGAACTGATCGAAGCGCTGAAGCCTTTTCGGCGACCACTGTTCACCCTGGGCCGCGAGCCCTTGCAACACCTGAACGAAATTCCCGAGGAACAATTCTGGACCTTGCGCGCACTGGACGTGTATCCGGGCAACGAGCGCTGCGAAGTGATCGGCGCACGTGGACCGTTCCTGATCGACGATGAACGTGAACTGTTCGAACGAAGGCAGATCGACGTGCTGATCAGCAAGAACAGCGGCAGCACCGCGACCGAACCGAAGCTGGAAGTGGCGCGTGAGCGTGGGGTGCCGGTGTTGGTGTTGAAGCGGCCGGCGTTGCCGGGGGTTGAGCGGGAGTTCGAATCAGTGACGGAGTTGTTGCGGGTAATGACAGAACAGCTATCAACTTGAGTATTGCGAACGCTTTAGCACGCCATCGCGGGCAAGCCCGCTCCCCCAGTTGATTTGATCGGGCAGAAAATTTGAGCCAGGCAATAAACCTGTGGGAGCGGGCTTGCCCGCGATGACGTCATGGGCAGCGATACAAAAGGATAACGATCATGAATGAAATTCCGAAGAATGCTTAAGCGACACTGGCATTTCGCTATTCGCGTCTATTCTGAAGTCTATGAAATCGCTGCGACACCAAACCGCACGCCGCTTTTTTACTTATCGGCATTGATCAGGCTAAATAGCCGCGCCTGATCGCCCACCCAATGGATCTGTCCCATGTCCCGACAACGGCTCGCAATTGCCTGGATAGCCTGCTTCGCAGTGCTGTTCAACCTGCTCGCCATGCCGATGTCCGGAGCGATGGCGCAGTCGGCTAAGTTGCCTGCCGAGCAATTGTTGTGGGGCAGTTTCTGCTCGTCCAGCGGCACCAGGATGGTGGCGGTTTCTCTCGGTGATATCGAGCAGAAAGCCCCGCAAAGTGATGTTCATTCCAACATGCAGCATTGCTGGTGTTGCTCCGGCTCGGCGCCGGTGGTGGCGTTGCCGGGGCACGTGCCCCAGTTGTATTTCGCGCAATTCGAATCCAATCGAAGCCTGCCGGCTGCCTCGCTCAGTACACCGACACCGCGCCAGCAATGGCCGAGCCTCAATCCCCGCGCATCCCCTCTGGTGTGATTCCATCTCGCAATTGAACTGCGTCCTGAATCGTTCTGGAGAACCACCATGTTGAACAAACTCATCGTTGTGGCAGCGTTGCTGCTGCCTGCCTGCTTTGCCAATGCCCACGAATACAAGGTCGGGGAGCTGGAAATCGCTCATCCCTGGTCACAGGAGTTGCCGCCCAACGCGCCAAACGTTGCTGCCTATTTCGTGATCAACAACGAAGGCAAATCAGCTGACCGATTGCTCAGTGTCGACTCGCCCATTGCAGGCGAAGCGCAACTGCACGAGCACGTGATGCAAAACGACGTGATGAAAATGCAGCACGTACCAAACGTGGAAATCCCCGCCGGTGGCGAAGTCACGTTTGCACCCATGGCCTATCACGTGATGCTGCTCAACCTGAAAGACCGGAGCCTGCTGAGCGACGGCAAGCGCTTCCCGATGACCCTGCACTTCGAGAAATCCGGTGACGTGACGGTCGAAGTGGCGGTGCAGAAGCAGGCGCCTGAAGACGGGCAAAAGCACGCGCACGCCCAATAACCGCTTGAGCTGAAAACGCCCATGCGCCCGTTTAGCGCCAGGCGATCCAGACCCCGTCGTCAGCCATCGAGCCTGACACGCGGCAGCTGGATCAGCCTGTTCGCCATGTTGATGATCTTTATCGGCCCACTGGTTTCCCAGTCGATGCCGATGGACTCGCACGCGTCCATGAGCGTGAGCATGTCGATGGGCCTGTCCATGGACATGCCGGCAATGGATCATGCCGGGCATGGTGCACAACCGGGCGCCGAACACAGCCCGCTCCCTTCGGGGCATCATGCGCTGTGGGAAAAGTGCGGCTATTGCAGCCTGTTGTTCAACTGCCCGGCGCTCACCGGTGGTGTGTCACTTACCGCGTTCGACACCCCGCCCACCAGTACTTTCACCTCCCCTTCCCCGCGCCTGGGCCATGCCCGGCAGACCTTTTTCCCCGGTGCCCGCACCCGCGCCCCGCCCATCATCACGTAGACCCGCAAACCCATAACTAAAAGATCCGAGCCACGCGGAGCACACGTGATGAAACAGCCCAAAGTGAACTTCTACAACCTGGCATGGCGCTGGCATTTTTATGCCGGATTGTTCGTTGCGCCATTCATGGTGATGCTGGCCCTCACCGGCACCCTTTACCTGTTCAAGCCACAACTCGACTCGCTGATGTACAGCAGTTTGCTCAACGTCCCCGCCGGCCATCACACCATCCCGGCCGACAACCTGCTCAACCGGGTGAAAGAAGCCTACCCACAAGGCACGATCAAACAATATCTGCCACCGGTGAACGCCGAACGCAGTGCCCAGTTTGTTGTGCTCGACAGCGGCAAAGAGCTGAACGTATTCGTCGATCCGTACCACGGCGACATCCTCGGCGAACAAGACGCCAAGAAAAACCTGCAAGCCATCGCGCGGGCGATTCACGGCGAACTGATGATCGGCACCGTGGGCGACCGACTGGTGGAATTGGCCGCCGGCTGGGGTGTGGTGCTGGTAGTGTCCGGGGTATTCCTGTGGTGGCCGCGGGGTCAGGCCGCCGGCATTCTGTGGCCACGCCTGAGTAGCCGCGGCCGGGTGCTGTGGCGCGACTTGCATGCCGTCACCGGGTTCTGGGGCGCCTCGCTGCTGCTGGTGATGCTGCTCAGCGGCATGACCTGGACAGGTTTCTGGGGCCAGCAATACGCAGCGGTGTGGAACGTCTTCCCGGCGGCGATGTGGGACAACGTGCCCAAATCCGATGTTGAAGCGCGCAGCCTCAACGAGGCTCATCGCCAAACCGTGCCATGGGCCATGGAAAACACGCCGATGCCAATGTCCGGTGACCACGCCGAACACATGGCCCACGACGGCGCTCACGCAGGTCCCGCGGCGCCGACCATCAGCCTGCAAGACGTGCAAAACATCGCGGCGCAAAGCAAGGTCGAGCCCGGTTACAGCATCACCCTGCCGAAGTCCGCGACCGGCGTGTTCACCATCTCGGTATTCGCCGATGATCCGCGCAACGACGCGACCCTGCATGTCGATCAATACAGCGGCAAAGTTCTGGCCGATGTGCGCTTCGAGCAGTACGGCACCGTCGCCCGCGCCACGGAAATCGGCGTGATGCTGCATGAAGGCAAAATGTTCGGCGTGTTCAATCAGATCGTCGTGCTGTTGATCTGCCTGATGATCCTGCTCAGCGCCGTCAGCGGCGTGGTGATCTGGTGGAAGCGTCGCCCGCAAGGCAAGTTCGGCGTGCCGCCGCTGCGCCACGACCTGCCAAAATGGAAAACCGCAATGGTTATCATGTTTGCCCTGGCGGTGGCGTTCCCGTTGGTGGGGGCTTCGCTGGTGGCGGTCTGGCTGCTCGACAAGCTACTGCTGTCGCGCTTGATCCGACAAACTGAAAGCGCCTCAACTTCATCATGAAACAGGCGAGATGCGCGGGGTTTAAGGGACTGTAAACTCCCCCGCGCGTCACTCTGACATTTCAGGGTTTCCTTTGCGGCCCTTTCGCTGGCAAGCCAGCTCCTACAGGATTTTCACGTCCCCTGTAGGAGCTGGCTTGCCAGCGGAGAGGCCATCAGCAACACCCCAAGAGCAACTGCATGACCTCGCTGAACCTCACAAACCTCACCTGGTCGCCACTGGGCCACGGCCACTGCCATCACCAATTTCAGCTGCGCAGTGCTTCGCTGCACGTGGCCGCCGGCGAGTTCGTCGGTTTGATCGGCCCCAACGGCAGTGGCAAGACCAGCCTGTTGCGTTGCGCCTGGCGCTTCAACAAACCGGAAAGCGGCGAGGCCAGGCTCGACCATCACAACGTCTGGACGCAATCTTCGCGCTGGTGCGCGCAACGTATCGCCGTGGTGTTGCAGGAGTTTCCCGATGCGTTTGGCCTGACCGTCAGCGAGGTCGTTGCCATGGGGCGCACGCCGCACAAGGGGCTGTTCGACGGCGACACCGTCGAAGATCGAAACCTTGCGACAAAGGCGATTGAATCCGTCGGGCTCAAAGGCTTCGAAGACCACGCATTCTCCACCCTTTCCGGCGGCGAAAAGCAGCGCGTGATCCTCGCCCGCGCCCTGGCCCAGCAACCTCAATTGCTGATCCTCGACGAGCCGACCAACCACCTCGACCCGCGCTACCAGCTTGAGCTGCTGCGGTTGGTCAAGCGCCTGAAAATCGGCACCCTGGCGAGCATCCATGACCTCAATCTGGCTGCCGCCTTCTGCGATCGGCTCTACGTGATCAACCACGGTCGCATCGTCGCCAGCGGCGCGCCGAAAGAAGTACTGACCGCCGCGCTGCTGCGCAACGTGTTTGGTGTCGAAGCGTTAATCGATGAACACCCCTTGCACGGCTACCCACGAATCACCTGGATAACCCGGCCATGATTTTGCGTTCCCTGCTGTACGTTTCCCTGTTGCTGGGCAGCGCCCAGGCACTTGCCGAGGCCACGCACTACCCGTTGACGATTCAGAGCTGCAACCGCGAGGTGACCTTCCAGCAAGCGCCAAAGCACGCGGTCAGTCACGACATCAACATGACCCAGATGATGCTTGCCCTTGGCCTCAAGCCACAGATGGCGGGATACAGCGGTGTGTCCGGCTGGAAGTCGGTGACGCCGCAAATGCACAGCATCCTCGAGGGATTGCCGGAACTGGCGGCCAAGTACCCGTCGGTGGAAACCCTGCTCGACGCCAATGTCGATTTCTTCTTCGCCGGTTGGGACTATGGCATGCGCGTGGGCGGCGATCTCACGCCACAGACCCTGCAGCCACTGGGCATCAATGTGTATGAGTTGACCGAGTCCTGCGCCTTTGTGATGAAGCGTCCACCGGCGACGCTGGAAGACACTTATAACGACCTGCGCAACCTCGGAAAAATTTTCGACGTACAGGATCGCGCCAACACCTTGATCAGCGAGATGCAGGCGCAGGTCGCCGGAGTCCGCAAAGGTCTGCCTGCCGAAAGACCCCGGGTGTTTCTCTATGACAGTGGCGAAGACCGGGCCATGACCTCGGGTCGCCTGGGCATGCCGCAAGCGCTGATCGATGCGGCGGGCGGACGCAATGTGCTCGACGACGTCGAAGCGAGCTGGACCCGGGTCAACTGGGAGAACGTGGTCGAGCGCAATCCGCAGGTGATCGTGATCGTCGATTACGGCGAAGTCACTGCCGAACAAAAAATGCAGTTCCTGCTGGATAACAAGGCACTGCAATCTGTCGATGCGATCAAGCACCAACGCTTCATCGTCATCCCCTACGTGCAGGCCACGCCGGGGATCGATAACGTGCTGGCGGTGCAAACCCTGGCCAAAGGCTTCCACGGCGGATGATCAATCGTCGCTACGCCTTGTTGCTGATCGCCCTCGGTGCGTTGTTGCTGGTGTCCTGCGTGGTGTCGCTGGGTTTCGGCCCGGCGCGGGTGCCGGTGGACGTAGTGTGGCGGATTCTGCTGCACAAGCTGTTTGGTTTCGGCGTGCCCGACTGGAGCGCCGGGCAGGAACACATCGTCTGGCTGATCCGCGTACCGCGCATGTTGCTGGGTGCATTGGTGGGTGCCGGATTGGCGCTGATCGGCGCGGTGCTGCAAGCGGTGACGCGCAACCCGCTGGCCGACCCGCATTTGCTCGGGGTCACGTCCGGCGCGACGTTGGGCGCGGTCATCGTAGTGCTGCATGTCGGCGAAATCGTCGGCCTGCTGACCCTGCCCATCGCCGCTTTCATCGGTGCATTGTCGAGCATGCTGGTGGTGCTGATGATCGCCAGCCGGCACGGTCGCCTGGACAGTGATCGTCTGCTGCTGTGTGGCGTGGCGGTGTCGTTCGTGATGATGGCGATTGCCAACCTGCTGCTGTTTCTCGGCGATCACCGCGCCAGTTCCGCAGTGATGTTCTGGATGCTCGGCGGGCTCGGGTTGGCGCGTTGGGAATTGCTGGCAGTGCCTGCTGCCAGCGTACTGCTCGGACTGGTCATGCTGCTGGGTATGGCGCGTTCGCTGAATGCCTTGATGGCGGGTGAGCAGACCGCCGTGACGCTGGGATTGAACGCACGGACAGTGCGGTCGTGGGTGTTTGTCATTGCCTCGCTGATGACCGGAGTACTGGTCTCCATCAGCGGTTCAATTGGTTTCGTCGGGCTGATGATGCCGCACATTGCGCGGCGATTGGTCGGGGCCGAGCATCGTCGGTTGTTGCTGGTGTGTGTGTTGATCGGCAGCGTTTTCCTGGTGTGGGTGGACGTTGCGGCACGGACAATGATCGCCCCAGAAGACCTGCCCATCGGCGTTGCCACCGCTGCCATCGGCGGCCTGTTCTTCATCGGCCTCATGCGCCGCCGCTGATACCACAAAACACCACGGAACCTGTGGGAGCTGGCTTGCCAGCGATGACGGCGGCACATTCAACATTTCTGTGCCTGTTCTACCGCTATCGCGGGCAAGCCCGCTCCCACAGAGGGCGGCGCTAATTGACATTCCTGCGCCCCGTTCTGGCGCAGAGGAACGCACCAACGCGCCAGGTGCGTCCCTTCATGGTGCGCCACCAACTCCGGCAACCGCTCTAAACCGACATTTCCCTGCCTTTTCCCGACCGGGCACAGCCCTTGCTAAAGACCCTTCAGTCGTCCGCATCTGCCAACCAGAAAAATTAAACGTTCATGGAGATCGCACAATGAAGCGTCGCAGTTTGATCAAGGCTTTCACACTCACGGCAAGCATTGCCGCGATGGGCATGACCTGGACTGTCCAGGCTGCCGAGACCATCAAGGTCGGGATTCTGCATTCGTTGTCCGGGACCATGGCGATCTCCGAAACGTCGCTCAAGGACATGGCCTTGATGACCATCGACGAGATCAACGCCAAGGGCGGCGTGAATGGCAAGATGCTGGAGCCGGTGGTGGTGGACCCGGCGTCGAACTGGCCGCTGTTCGCGGAAAAGGGCCGGCAGCTGCTGACCCAGGACAAGGTCGCGGTGGTGTTCGGTTGCTGGACGTCCGTATCGCGTAAATCGGTGTTGCCGGTGTTCGAAGAACTCAACGGCCTGCTGTTCTATCCGGTGCAATACGAAGGCGAAGAAATGTCGCCAAACGTGTTCTACACCGGCGCCGCGCCAAACCAGCAAGCGATCCCCGCCGTCGAGTACCTGATGAGCGAAGAAGGCGGTAGTGCCAAGCGCTACTTCCTGCTCGGCACCGACTACGTCTACCCACGCACCACCAACAAGATCCTGCGTTCGTTCCTGCACGCCAAAGGCGTGGCCGACAAGGACATCGAAGAGGTCTACACCCCGTTCGGCCACAGCGACTATCAAACCATCGTGGCCAACATCAAAAAATTCTCGGCCGGTGGCAAGACCGCCGTCATCTCCACCGTCAACGGCGACTCCAACGTGCCGTTCTATAAAGAACTGGCCAACCAGGGTCTGAAAGCCACCGACGTTCCGGTCGTGGCGTTCTCGGTCGGTGAAGAGGAATTGCGCGGTATCGACACCAAGCCGCTGGTGGGCAACCTCGCGGCGTGGAACTACTTCGAGTCGGTGGAGAACCCGGTGAACAAGAAGTTCGTCGATGACTGGAAAGCCTACGCGAAGAAGCACAACTTGCCGGGCGCCGACAAAGCCGTAACCAACGACCCGATGGAAGCCACCTACGTCGGCATACACATGTGGGCCCAGGCAGCGGAAAAAGCCAAGTCCACCGACGTCGACAAAGTCCGCGAAGCCCTTGGCGGCCAGACGTTTGCCGCGCCGTCCGGCTACACCCTGACCATGGACAAGACCAACCACCACCTGCACAAGCCGGTGATGATCGGCGAGATTCAGGCCGATGGACAGTTCAACGTCGTGTGGCAGACCGAAGGGCCGATCCGTGCCCAGCCGTGGAGCCCGTTCATTCCGGGCAACGACAAGAAGCCTGAGTATGCGGTGAAGAGCAACTGAGCCATTGGATGTCGGGTGTGAACACCGTGCTCATGCCCGACACAATTCCCTGTGGGAGCTGGCTTGCCAGCGATGGCATCACCTCGGTACATCAGACACACCGAGTCGCCTGCATCGCTGGCAAGCCAGCTCCCACAATGTCCGCGTCAAGGCGATCATCTATGCCCAGTGCCTTTTACCGACTTGTTCTTGCCATCGCATTTCTTTTGCCAATGGCCACTTTCGCCAGCGACGCCGAAGACTTCGTCGCCGCCAACCCCACACAGCAAGCCAAGCTGCTGGAGTCCTGGGCCGCGCAGCCCGACCCGGCGCGTATCGAACTGATCAACGCCCTGCAACAAGGCGAGTTGACCGTCGATGGCCAGCCGAAAACCTTGCGCCTGAACAACCGCCTTCGGGCTCTGATCGATACCGCGCTGGCAAGCCACCAATTACTCGCCACCGATACCAAACTCCGTCTGGCTGCCGCGCAACAACTGCAGAAAAGCGCCAAACCCGCGCAGCTGAAATTCCTCGATCAGCAACTGTCTGGTGAGAAAGATGAAAGCGTCCACGCCGCCCTGAGTCTGGCCCTGGCCAACCTGCAACTGGTAGACAACGACCCCGCCGTTCGCCTCGCCGCCGTGCGCCTGCTCGGCGAAACCGGCGATCCGCTGGCCCGCACCCGCCTCGAAAGCCTGTTGCAACCCGGCGTGGAAACCGACACCAACGTGCGCACCGCCGCCGAAACCAGCCTCGCTCAAGTCAAACGCAAACTGCTGATCGGCGAGCTGCTCGGCCAGGCCTTCAGCGGCATGTCCCTCGGTTCGATCCTGCTGCTCGCGGCGCTGGGCCTGGCGATCACCTTCGGCCTGCTCGGGGTGATCAACATGGCCCACGGCGAGATGCTGATGCTCGGCGCTTACTCGACTTACGTGGTGCAGCTGATGTTTCAGCGCTTGGCGCCGCAGGCCATCGAGTTCTATCCATTGGTCGCATTGCCGGTGGCGTTTTTCGTCACCGCCGGGATCGGCATGGCGCTGGAGCGTACGGTAATTCGTCACCTCTACGGCCGTCCTCTGGAAACCCTGCTCGCCACCTGGGGCATCAGCCTGATGCTGATCCAGTTGGTGCGTCTGGTGTTTGGCGCGCAGAACGTCGAAGTGGCCAACCCGGCCTGGCTGTCAGGCGGGATTCAGGTGCTGCCCAATCTGGTATTGCCGTACAGCCGCATCGTGATCATCGCCTTCGCGCTGTTTGTGGTCGTCCTCACTTGGCTGCTGCTGAACAAGACACGTCTGGGCTTGAACGTTCGCGCGGTCACCCAGAACCGCAACATGGCGGCGTGCTGCGGTGTGCCGACCGGCCGTGTCGACATGCTTGCCTTCGGCCTTGGCTCGGGCATAGCGGGCCTCGGTGGCGTGGCGCTGAGCCAGATCGGCAACGTCGGTCCGGACCTCGGCCAAAGCTACATCATCGACTCGTTCCTGGTGGTGGTGCTCGGTGGTGTCGGGCAACTGGCCGGTAGCGTATTCGCCGCTTTTGGTCTGGGCATTGCCAACAAGATCCTCGAACCGCAGATCGGTGCCGTGCTCGGCAAAATCCTCATCCTCGCGCTGATCATTCTGTTCATCCAGAAACGTCCGCAAGGTCTCTTCGCACTGAAAGGACGGGTGATCGACTGATGAACCAGCCCCTGCTCGTTACCGCGACACAGAAAGCCGGCCCCAAAGCCACGATTGCCGTCGGTGTTGTAGCCCTCGTTTTACTGCTGGCGCTACCGCTGCTGTCGTTGTTGTCTCCCGATAGCACGCTGCATGTCTCGGCCTACACGCTGACCTTGGTGGGCAAAATCCTCTGCTACGCCATCGTCGCCCTGGCGCTGGATCTGGTCTGGGGCTACGCCGGCCTCTTGTCCCTCGGCCACGGCCTGTTCTTCGCCCTCGGCGGTTACGCTATGGGCATGTACCTGATGCGCCAGGCTTCGGGCGATGGCCTGCCGGCGTTCATGACCTTCCTGTCCTGGACCGAATTGCCCTGGTACTGGACCGGCACCCAAAGCTTCCTCTGGGCCCTATGCCTGGTGGTGCTGGCGCCGGGATTGCTGGCGTTGGTGTTCGGCTTCTTCGCCTTCCGCTCGCGGATCAAGGGCGTGTATTTCTCGATCATGACACAGGCCCTGACTTTCGCCGGGATGCTGCTGTTCTTCCGCAACGAGACCGGGTTTGGCGGTAACAACGGCTTCACCAATTTCCGCACGATTCTCGGTTTCGGCATCACTGAACCGGGCACGCGTGCGGTGCTGTTTTTCGCCACGGTGCTGTTGCTGGTAGCGAGCCTGCTCATCGGCTGGCGCCTGGCCCGAAGCAAATTCGGTCGCGTGCTGACCGCCCTGCGCGATGCGGAAAACCGGCTGATGTTCTGCGGCTACGATCCGCGTGGTTTCAAGCTGTTTGTCTGGGTATTGAGTGCGGTGTTGTGCGGCTTGGCCGGTGCGCTGTACGTACCGCAAGTCGGGATCATCAACCCGAGTGAAATGTCCCCGACCAACTCCATCGAAGCCGCCGTGTGGGTTGCCCTGGGTGGTCGAGGAACCTTGATCGGCCCGTTGCTCGGCGCCGGTGTGGTCAACGGCATGAAGAGCTGGTTCACCGTGGCATTCCCCGAATACTGGCTGTTCTTCCTTGGCGCGCTGTTCATCGTCGTGACCCTGTACCTGCCCAAAGGCGTGATCGGTCTGCTGAAGAAACGGCCTTATGAAAAGAGAGATGAATCATGAGAGTCACTGCCACGGCTGAGTTCATGCTCGAACCGGCATTTTTTCCGCCCCTGGAGCCCAACCGCGATGCCGGTACCAGCCGCGATACGATCGGCCTCGGCCAGCGCGCCGGCAAAGGCCTGAACACCCGCCACGGCACCCTCCTGACCCTGGAGGACATCAGCGTCAGCTTCGATGGCTTCAAGGCACTGAACAATCTGAATCTGTACATCGGCGTGGGTGAATTGCGCTGCATCATCGGTCCCAACGGCGCGGGCAAGACCACGTTGATGGACGTCATCACCGGCAAGACCCGCCCCAGCCACGGCAAGGCCTGGTTCGGTGAAACCCTGGATCTGACGCAAATGAGCGAAGTGCAGATCGCCCAGGCCGGCATCGGCCGCAAGTTCCAGAAGCCGACGGTGTTCGAAGCCTTGAGCGTGTTCGAGAACCTGGAATTGGCGCAAAAAACCGACAAGTCGGTGTGGGCCAGCCTGCGAGCACGGCTCAACGGCGAACAACGGGATCGCATCGCCGAGGTGCTGCACACCATTCGCCTGACCTCTTCGGCCAATCGCCCGGCCGGCCTGCTGTCCCATGGTCAAAAGCAGTTTCTGGAGATCGGCATGTTGCTGATGCAGGACCCGCAACTGTTGCTGCTCGACGAACCGGTGGCGGGCATGACCGACGCCGAGACCGAGTTCACCGCTGAACTGTTCAAGAGCCTGGCTGGCAAGCATTCGCTGATGGTGGTGGAACACGACATGGGCTTCGTCGGCTCGATTGCCGACCACGTCACCGTGTTGCACCAGGGTAGCGTGCTGGCGGAGGGGTCGCTGGAGCAGGTACAGGACAACGAGCGGGTGATCGAGGTGTACCTCGGTCGCTGAGTCTGCGAACACCATCACTGTGGGAGCTGGCTTGCCAGCTCCCACAGGGTTCTGTGTGAAGCACAAGGAATTTGAACATGCTGCAAGTCGACAAGCTGCACCAATACTACGGCGGTAGCCACATCCTGCGCGGCCTGACGTTTGACGTGAAGGTCGGTGAAGTCACCTGCCTGCTCGGGCGCAACGGCGTGGGCAAGACCACTCTGCTCAAGTGCCTGATGGGTCTGTTGCCGGCGAAAGAAGGCGCGGTGAACTGGGAGGGCAAACCGATCACCACGTTCAAGCCGCATCAGCGGGTGCATGCCGGGATCGCCTATGTGCCGCAGGGCCGGGAAATCTTTGGCCGGCTGACCGTGGAAGAAAACCTGCTGATGGGCCTGTCGCGGTTTCCCGGCTCCGAGGCCAGGGAAGTCCCGGCGTTCATCTACGAGCTGTTCCCGGTGTTGCTGCAAATGAAACAACGGCGTGGCGGCGACTTGTCCGGCGGCCAGCAACAACAGCTGGCGATCGGCCGCGCACTGGCCAGCCGCCCACGCCTGTTGATCCTCGACGAGCCCACCGAAGGCATCCAGCCGTCGGTGATCAAGGAGATCGGCGCGGTGATCAAGAA
The DNA here is from genome assembly GCF_003634475.1 of Pseudomonas sp. WPR_5_2. NCBI lineage: Bacteria > Pseudomonadati > Pseudomonadota > Gammaproteobacteria > Pseudomonadales > Pseudomonadaceae > Pseudomonas > Pseudomonas sp. WPR_5_2. Next base: position 98,926 of record NZ_RBLA01000004.1, read on the forward strand.
ACTCGCGGCCCGTGGCGACATGGCGATTCTGCTGGTTGAACAGTTCTATGACTTCGCCGCCGAACTGGCTGACCAGTACCTGGTGATGTCCCGTGGCGAGATCGTGCAGCAGGGTCGCGGTAAAAATATGGAAGCCGAGGGTGTGCGCGGTCTGGTTACGATTTAATCTGTAGCAACCTAACGATAATTAAAAACCATGAATTCACCTGCCTCCACAACGCTGTTCACCCCCAGCTGGCACGCCGAACTGGAACTCGGCTACGCCCGCTTCGGCGACACCACGCGCCCGGTCCAGCGCCGTCACCTCGGGCCCTTGCGCGTGCAGAAGCATTTGTATGCCGAGGGCCCCGAAGTCTGCCAGCACATCATCGTTCATCCGCCTGGCGGGATTGCGGGTGGTGATCGCCTGGACATATCGGCCAGTGTCGGCCGTGACGCCTGGGCACAGATCACCAGTCCCGGCGCAGCCAAGTGGTATCGCGCCGCGGGCCCCGCTTATCAGCACTTGAAATTGAAGGTGGCGGCCGGTGCGAGACTGGAATGGTTGCCCCAGGAGACGATCGTTTTCAGCGCGGCACAGGCGCAACTCAGCACCTCTATCGACCTTGAAGGCGATGCCCGGCTGTTCTACTGGGACGTGGTGGCACTGGGTAGACCGGCCAGCGGCGAGCGCTTCGACCTCGGGCATTTTCAGGCGCACCTGGATATCAGCCGTGATGGCCGGTTGCTCTGGCATGAGCGCCAGCGCATCGTCGGCGATGACGGCTTGCTGGACTCGCCGATCGGGCTGGATGGGCAGCCGGTGTTTGCGACGCTGTTGGTGACAGGCGAGATTGATAGTGAACTGCTGGAACAGTGTCGTTCGCTACCCCATGACGTGCGTGGGGATTTGACGCAGTTGCCGGGGTTGCTGGTTGCCCGATGCCTGGCCGGCGAAGCGCTGTTGGCGCGCGGCTGGTTGATTGAATTATGGCGATTGCTCAGGCCTGCACTGCTCGGCCGAGAAGCAGTCCCTCCCAGAATATGGAGCACCTGACACCGATCCCCTGTAGGAGCTGGCTTGCCAGCGAAGGCGTCAGTACAGACGCCAAAAAGCTTCGCTGGCAAGCCAGCTCCTACAGGTCATGTGTTCACACATTGAATGATTTTTTAACTGCCGAAACTGGATTTCTACGATGGACCTGACCCCTCGCGAAAAAGACAAGCTGCTGATCTTCACCGCCGGCCTCGTGGCCGAGCGGCGTCTGGCACGCGGCGTGAAACTCAATTACCCGGAAGCCATGGCCTACATCAGCGCCGCGCTGCTCGAAGGTGCCCGTGACGGCCAGACCGTTGCGCAACTGATGCACTACGGCACCACCCTGCTCAGCCGTGAACAAGTGATGGAAGGCATCCCGGAAATGATCCCGGAGATCCAGGTGGAAGCGACTTTTCCTGACGGCACCAAACTGGTCACCGTCCACCAACCGATCGCCTGAGGCCACGCCATGACTTACACCATTCGCGACGCAGTACATGCCGACCTGCCGGCAATCCGTGACATCTACAACGACGCCGTGCTCAACACCACGGCGATCTGGAACGAACAGGCTGTCGACCTCGGTAACCGCCAGGCCTGGTTCAGCGCACGGCAGTCCCAGCGCTATCCGATCCTGGTAATCACCGACGATGAGAACAACGTGCTGGGCTACGCTTCATTCGGCGACTGGCGGCCCTTCGATGGTTTCCGCCATACCGTCGAGCATTCGGTCTACGTGCGCAGCGACCAGCGCGGCAATGGCTTGGGCCCGAAACTGATGGATGCCCTGATCGAGCGTGCCAGGGACTGTGGCAAGCACGTGATGGTCGCCGCCATCGAAAGCGGCAATGCAGCTTCCATTCATTTGCACGAGCGCATCGGTTTCGTGACAACCGGACAAATGCCCCAGGTGGGCACCAAATTCGGCCGCTGGCTGGACCTGACCTTCATGCAACTGACCCTCAATCCGGGTGCCGAGCCACCGACCGCCAACAAGGAGTGATCGCCGATGAACCCCGCCCAACTGCGTCGCGTCAACGTTGAAAGCTTTGCGCACTACCGTCAGGGACTGATTGACCTGCTGCTCGATGCCGTCGGCTACGGCGCCAGCGTGGGCTTCATGGCGGACCTCGATGCAACCCAGGCCCGCGCGTACTTCGATGAAGTCCAGGAGAACCTGAACAAGGGCAACGTGTTGCTGTGGGTGGTGGTCAAGGATGAACAGGTGCAGGCCAGCGTGCAGCTCGGCTTGTGCCAGAAAGCCAATGGCCTGAACCGCGCCGAGGTGCAGAAACTACTGGTGCGCGAGCACGCGCGGCGTCGCGGGCTGGGCCAACAATTGATGACAGCGCTGGAGCAGGCCGCCCTGCAACACAAGCGCGGCATGCTCTACCTCGACACCGAGGCCGGCTCCCCCGCCGAAGACTTCTACAAAGCGCTGGGTTATACCCGCGTCGGTGAGATTCCCGATTACGCCTGCGACCCGAGCGGCCGCTACAAACCGACCGCCCTCTATTACAAGATTCTCCAAGGAGCCCATTGATGATTCCCGGTGAATACCAGATCCAGCCCGGCGACATCGAGCTCAACGCCGGCCGACGAACCCTCAGCCTGAAAGTAGCCAACAGCGGCGATCGACCCATCCAGGTCGGTTCGCACTATCACTTTTTCGAAACCAACGACGCCCTGACGTTCGACCGCGCCGCCAGCCGCGGCATGCGCCTGAATATTCCTGCCGGGACTGCCGTGCGTTTTGAACCGGGGCAGAGTCGCGAGGTCGAGCTGGTGGATCTGGCCGGGCATCGCCGGGTATTCGGCTTTGCCGGGCGGGTCATGGGTGACCTGTAAGTTTCACAGTGTATGTTCCGGCCCCTTCGCGAGCGGGCTCGCTCCCAAAGTTGATCGCATTTCCCTGTGGGAGCGAGCCTGCTCGCGAAAGTGAGCGCAGCGAACGATTTCAAATTCAATTGAACCCCAAGGCAAGCCCATGAGAATCTCAAGACAAGCCTACGCCGACATGTACGGCCCCACCGTCGGTGACAAGGTTCGCCTGGCCGATACCGAACTGTGGATCGAGGTCGAAAAGGACTTCACCACCTACGGCGAAGAAGTGAAGTTCGGCGGCGGAAAAGTCATCCGCGACGGCCAGGGCCAGAGCCAGCTGCTTGCCGCGCAAGTCGTCGACACCTTGATCACCAACGCGCTGATCGTCGACCACTGGGGCATCGTCAAGGCCGACGTCGGCCTCAAGGACGGACGCATCGCCGCCATCGGCAAGGCCGGCAACCCGGACGTCCAGCCCGACGTGAACATTGCCATCGGCGCCAGCACCGAAGTCATCGCCGGCGAAGGCATGATCCTTACCGCCGGCGGCATCGACACCCACATCCATTTCATCTGCCCGCAGCAGATCGAAGAAGCATTGATGAGCGGCGTCACCACCATGATCGGCGGCGGCACCGGCCCGGCCACCGGGACCAATGCCACCACCTGCACCTCGGGCCCCTGGCATCTGGCGCGCATGCTCCAGGCCGCTGATGCTTTCCCGATGAACATCGGCCTCACGGGCAAGGGCAACGCCAGCCTGCCGGAGCCGCTGATCGAGCAGGTCAAGGCCGGCGCCATCGGTCTAAAGTTGCACGAAGACTGGGGCACCACCCCGGCGAGCATCGACAACTGCCTGAGCGTGGCCGATCAGTACGACGTTCAAGTGGCGATCCACACCGACACCCTTAACGAGTCCGGCTTCGTCGAAACCACCCTCGCCGCCTTCAAGGGCCGCACCATCCATACCTACCACACCGAAGGCGCGGGCGGCGGCCATGCACCGGACATCATCAAGGCCTGCGGTTTTGCCAACGTGCTGCCGAGTTCGACCAACCCGACCCGACCTTTCACCCGCAACACCATCGACGAACACCTCGACATGCTGATGGTCTGCCACCACCTGGACCCGAGCATTGCCGAAGACGTAGCCTTCGCCGAAAGCCGCATTCGCCGCGAGACGATCGCCGCCGAAGACATCCTCCACGACCTCGGCGCGTTCTCGATGATCAGCTCCGACAGCCAGGCCATGGGCCGGGTCGGCGAAGTCATCACCCGCACCTGGCAGACCGCCGACAAGATGAAAAAGCAGCGCGGTGCACTACCGGGCGACGGCGCAGGCAACGACAACTTCCGCGCCAAACGCTACATCGCCAAGTACACCATCAACCCGGCGATCACCCATGGCATCAGCCATGAAGTGGGTTCGATTGAAGTTGGAAAGTGGGCGGATCTGGTGCTGTGGCGCCCGGCGTTTTTTGGGGTCAAGCCAACGCTGATTCTCAAGGGAGGGGCCATTGCGGCCAGCCTGATGGGCGATGCCAATGCATCGATTCCAACCCCGCAACCGGTGCATTACCGTCCGATGTTCGCCAGTTACGGCGGCTCCCTGCATGCCACCAGCCTGACGTTCATCAGCCAGGCGGCGCATGAAGCGGGCTTGCCGGAAGCCTTGGGATTGAAGAAGAGAATCGCCGTGGTCAAAGGCTGTCGAGACGTGCAGAAAACCGATTTGATCCACAACGATTATCTGCCGAACATCGATGTCGATCCGCAGACCTATCAAGTCAAGGCCGACGGCGTGCTGCTGTGGTGCGAACCGGCAGAAAGCCTGCCGATGGCGCAACGTTATTTCCTGTTCTAGGCAATCTGCCTGGCGCCAACCGTAGCGGCGGGCGCCAGGTTTCGATCAAGGTCGAGAGGCAGGACTCTCCTCGACCTTGAACGGAGTTTCGGCACGCGGCAATCTGGCGCGCTGCATGGCTTCGGTGGTCAACCTGCGGATCAGTGCCTGCTCTTGCCCTGCGATGGCTTCCATCTCAGCGTAGTACTGCGCGTCACTCATGACCGTGCCAGGCCTGATCTCACTGTCCGGCTTGCCGAGCAGTTTCGCCAACCGTACGACCTCCGAGCGCCAGTGAATCCTGTGCACCGCTGAATCGCTGTCGACCCACGCCTGTTGCGCGGCCTGCAAGTCCAGTGCGATCTCGCCCTTGTCGCGCAGCGCTTTGAAAAGCTCCGGGCTCGATCGCCTGAGGTAGTCAACCCAGAAGGGTTGCTCGATGATTCGCTGCTGCAACTGCGCACCCTGTTCCTTTTGCAGTACCCGATCATGCGCGCGCTCAATCATCTCGGAGGTGACCTCGGGAACCTGGAACCTCATCTCCCGGGACTGCCACGGCAGATCCAGACGCTGCGCCAATCGCGTGGGGTAGATCATATGGATCTCCACCTCATCGATATTCGAAACGGGCTGCCCCTGATTATCGAAACGAGGTATTGCCATACCTTGCTCATCATATTGGGGAAATTCGTGCCCCTCACTCAACAGCACGCCAATACGCTCGCGCGCAATCCTGCCCAGTTCGTCCAGGCGCGACTTGCCCTGGGCCAATTCCAGTAATGCGGTTTCAATCAGATCGTGTGCGTACAGCCGATACGCCTGATAAATCAAGACTTCCAGGCCCATGGCGTTGAACAGTTGCGCGCCGGCATCGACACAGGTCGTCGGAGCCGTGGCCATGCGAAAGAGTACTGTGCGAAGCGTGCTGTTTTCGGCAGCCGACTCGATCATTGTCCAGACCTTGTGGCACAGCTCCGCTTTTGCTGCTTCTTCAGGACTGAGGGCGTCTGCGGACTGTGCGAGTTTCCTCAGTTCCCTGAAGAACGGCTCGGACCCTGACTCATCTTCGAGACTGTCCCACACATTCTGTTTGTCCAGCCATTGCTCGTCAGTCAGGCCTGCTTTCCAATGAATACTGTCGAGCATGCCTCGGGGTGGATAGGGCCGATCCGGTTCCAGCCCGATTGACTGGCGATAGTCCCTGATGATTTGCAGATTCTGTTCGGAAACATAGCGAGGTTCGGGACTGATGACCGTGCGCGCCACCAACTCGGCCTCATCCGATCCGGATGCCACTTGCGGGATCTGCTCAAGCCTGTTGGCACTCAAATCCAGGACAAACGTCCGGCCCCGAGGCTGATCGAATATTCCTTCAGGCCAGGCATTCAGTCCGGTATCGCCCAACAACAGCATACTCAGGTCCGGCATCTGTCCTACATCAGGCGACAATCCCAAGGGATTGCCTTCAAGCCCGAGGAACTGCAGACGTGTCAGTCCGCGCAATCGGGCAACTGCCGGCAGGTCCAGTTCGATCAGGTTGTCGGACAGATCCAGTTCGGTCAGGTTGCTCATACGATCCACGGGTTCAGGCAACTCGAACAAACCATTGTTGCTCAGGTTCAACCGGCGCAGGCGCCGGAAATGGCGTAAAAACCCGTCCACCTCAACGTCTATACCCGCACCTGACAAATCCAGGTGGGTCACATGATCGAAATTGGCTGTCAACGGCGGCAGCTCAGCGAGCTGGCCCTCAAGATCCACATTGGATAAATCCAAGAATTGGCCCAGGGGCTGGCCGTGGATATCGAAGTCCAGCTCTCCCGTGCGTTGCCAGGCTTGCTTGAGAGCCTTGATGATCGCCAACCGTGCGTGTCGCTCCCGGGCAAAATCCTCTGTCCGGCGCTCTTCGGCAGACACCCCGTCCATCTGCGCTCGCTGCCAGTTTTGCAAGGTGTGATTGAGTTGCTTGAATTCACGTTCGCGGTTCCTCAGGATCGTTTCCTGCCGGTCCCCCATGCTCTCGATAAATGCCGTGACCTCCGCGGATGACATCACCGGATAAAGTGTCCGGACCCGCTCCTCGGCGATCTGCTCCCACTGACTCGTCCGGGGGTGATCGCTCAAGGGGTACCCGATGCGCTCGCCGGACAGACGCGTCGGTGGTTTGAAAAACAGTTGCCGGCGCGGTTGCATCTTCAGCAGCGGTCGAAGTTGATCAGGGGGTAACTGATGTTCAATGACTGTCGCCTTTAACAGTGCGCCCTGGGAAACCTCGGGCAGTCCGATGGACAAACGATGCCGATCGGGCAAGGCATGCTGAATCGAACCAAAGAGATCGTCGGTACCGTGCAGGTGTTCGTCCCGGTCATTGCGTGCCTCATAGCGACCGTCACCCACCCGCACCAACACCTTGCGCTCGGGAGCATCCTCGGCACCGTAACTGGCGCGCAGCTCACCCTCCAGCCCGCCTTCCCGTACTTCGAGACGGATACCGTTCACCCAGCCAGGCAGATTTTTCAATGAATTGAGCGCCAGGATTTCGCTGTCCTTGTCCACCAGTGCATCGAGGTGTAGCCCTTCGTAGGCCTGGGTCAGACGCAGTTGCTGCTGCAGCCGGCGCGCCCCCTCGGCCAGGCGTAACGGAATGCGCCTGTCGGTGTTCAGGGTCGCCAGCTCGGCGGGGGTGGCGTCGACCATCAATTCCTTGACCATCGCTGCGGACAAGCGACTGAATGCACGTTGTACAACAGCCACCGCCGTGTCTGCAGATGACTGCTCTTCGGTGTAGAGGCTGCGTGTCAATCGCCCCCTGGCGCTGACAGCCTGCTCTTGCAACTGCTTTTGCAAGGCGCTGATACGTTCCACCGGCGTTCTGGGCGTGTAGTTGGGCTGCAGCTGCTTGATATCTGCCTCATTCAGGAACCCGATGACGTGTTGAGGCAATCGGCCGCGCATCAGGTCCGAGCGAGAGACTTTGAGGGTGTCTTGCGGCTTGGCATCGGGGTTACCGTACTTGACCGAATCCCCGCTCAACGTTTCACCCGCAAAAGCTTCTATCGCCTTACCCGGTGGCCAGCCCGGCAATTCCACGGCCATGCTCCCCAGCAGGTGCATGGGCAGGCCATCAAGCCTCAGCATCTGCGGGCTGACAATACCGGGAACGTCCACCCCGACCGGTCCGGTCCTTTGCCAGCATTGCCTGATCGCCTTGTAAATCAGCTCTTTGGATCGCAGCTGCGCCATGCCCACCGGGCTCATCCGGGAAGCCAGGGACGGCGTATCCATCCAGACCCTGAACTTGTAGTTCAGCTCATTGAACTGCTCTTGCAGTTCAGTCACTCGTTGTTCGGCCGTCTCGCCAAATTCAGTCAGCAGCGTGGCGACTTGCTCCTCGGTGAACCCCGGATAGAGCGAGCTGAGCTGTCGGTGCAACATCGATTCTTCTACCCGTTGGCGATAGCCCTGCATGCCTCCGCGCAGTCGCATAAGCTGCGGGTCGTAAAACGGCTTGCGAATGGGATGTTTATCCAGCATCGATTCGAACTGCCCATGACTCAGCGGCGAACGTTGTATTGCCTGCCTCAGCCGTCCCCCTTCATAAATGTCATACCCAAGGGCCTTTCGCTCGCTGTCCGGCAAGGCGTGCAATACCGACGCATAGAAATCGTCAGTGCCATGCAGGTGCTGATCCTGTTCGTCCCGCGCCTCATACCGGCCCCTCTCATCGCACACCAGCACTTTGCGCACAGGCGCATTTTCCGGGCCGATGCTGGCTTGCAACTCACCACTGAACGAATACAAGCGAATCTCTATGCGCACATTGTCCGACCAGCCCGGCAAAGCAGCCACCGATGCCAGCTCTAGCCTGCGGGTGTCGTTGGTTGCCAACCGCTCAAAGTAAAGACCCTCATACGCCCGGCTCGATCGCACCTGTGCCAGGGCTTTTTCCGTCTGTTCCCGCAGCCGTAAAGGAAGGCTCTGTTTTTCTGTCAGGTGCCGCATATCCTCAGGCTCGGCGTTGAGCACCAGATCTTCGGCGACGCTGGCTGGCAATTGTGAATACTCTCCGATCAGTTGGTTGGCCCGCTGATCGGCGCTGACGTTGCCTTGTCTGTAGAGCGTATCGAACCGGCTGACGTCGCCGGTCTCGGTCCACAGCTTGAATCGCTTGAGGGTGTCAACCAGCATCGCCGGAGGCACTTCGTGCTCGACATGCAGACGGCGCAATGCATTTTCCGGTACGCCGCTGACGGTCATTACTTGCTCAAGGCTTTCATCGGACAAGCCCTGGGCCAATGGCCCCAGGCGGCGCAGCAGCCGGATCCTGTCCCATTCAAGCGGTTGGTCGAGTTCGGTTTTCCAGCTACCGGCACCGTTGTGCTCAAGCGCAGGCTGATAGGTTTCTGGCCGGGTGGGATGCTGAAGGCGGTATCGTCCGGTTTCCGGGTCTTGCGCAACGACATGGTGTTGGTCATCCAGGCGCAGCACCTGCCCGCTCTCGTGCGAGTAAAGCCCCAGGTCATTTGCCTGCGAGGCTTCGGGCAGGGTGATCGAATGCCGGTAAGGCGTCAGATCAGGGTTCCAGAGTCGCTCTTTGCCCTCGAATTGCACAGGTTTGAGATTTTCCACAAAGGGCGAAACCTTGACCGGCACCACGGTTCCCTTGGGCAACACGTGGCCTGCGCCCATCAAGGCCAATTGTGCGAAGTTGATCAATACCCCGTTGATGTGGGCTGACGCCTCTTCCCTGTCGCCCTTGCTCCAGTCCTCTAAACCCTCGACCAACTCCGCCAGCATTTGTGCGGCCATGATGCCCAGCACCACTTCGCCCACGCCGGGAACCAGCATCGCGGCGAAACTGAACACATTCCAGCCAATGTCCAGGTAGCTGGTCAGGCGTTTCCAGCGGGTGGCAGCATCTTCGTCATTGGTTGGCACGGCGATCTGCCGGGCGTCGGCCAGGGCTTTGTCCCGACGTTCCCGGAACAACGTGATCCACAAGTCGCCCTCGATGAGGTTGGTGACAGGTTCCGCGTTGGGGTTTTCGATGGCGGTCTCGCGCCACCACGGCCCCATGTCGAGCGGTTCTCGTTGTTGCCATCTGATGGTTTTCAAGCGTTCATTGACCCGCGCGAAAAATCGCCCCTTGTCCTTCTGCGCCACGAACCGGCTGAAAAAGGCCTGATATTGCGGGTCGCGCAGCTGGCCTATGAGGGTTTTCATGAAATCGGCCAGAGAGGCATATTCCCTCAGCGGATGATCCGGATCGTCGGGGATGTAGGCGATCAACGGGCCGCTCAAGCGGCTCTGTTGATAAATATCGTCATTGCGCAGCCATTCTTCCTTCACCCCCTCGGGCCCATTGGCAAAGAACGCCTGGAGGTATTTGAATTGCTCGTACTGCTGGCCCGGCAGAACGGGAATGCGTCGTGACCAGTCGATCCAGAACTTTAAAGTGTCAGGGGTCAGGCCATCGATGGCCTCTTTCACGATCGATGGCTCGCTCACCGCACTGAAAAGAACCACACCTGTCAGCCTGAATCCCATCAGGGACAGACGATGGTTGTGCAGGGGACGTCCATTTAGCGTGATACCGGATTGGCCATCCACCACTTCTCGAAGTCGGGCATAGGCGCGGGCACTGACTTCGCCTTTCAAGCGGGCGATAAACGCAGACAACTTGAAGGCGGCTTTTTCACTGACAACCGAACGTTCCTGCAAGGCGAGCCGCTGCTTTGTGTTTGACGGCGCCAATCGCGCCTTTAAATAAGTTTGATATTGCCCACCGATATCCAGCTTGCGGCACACACTGGCGAACTTATCCGGCGTAATGACACTGACGCATACCGGAGCTCCTTGAGCGTCATTTTTGTACACACCGGATCCGCTGCGAAACGCTCCAGCCAGGGTTTCCGCTTCTTCAAAATTATGCAGGGCCGCCGCAAGCAAAGAACTGCGGCGGACACGGCTGACGCCGGTGTCTATACCGAACACAAGGTTATCCGGCACATAAAGTTGCAGCGATAGATCCTCCGTTTTTTCGCCAATGTTGAAGTTTTCCTTCATTGCATTGGTGAGCAATGGCTTGGCAAAAACCTCAATCTCACGCTGCAGGTTACCCAGCAGCTCATCGAGTTCACCTTGTACACGCCAGCGTTCATCAATCAACGCTTTAAGATGCTGCCGATTCACCTCCCGTGTGTTCATGTACCAATCCGGCATCGCGGGATTCAAATTCAGCATGGACTCGAGCGTGGCATTCGATGCCTGTCTTATTGCATTGGGGATGACACTGGCCACTCGATGCGCGTGAATGCTTTTATTGACTGCTGGCACAGGTAAAGCGGTCGTCGAAGTGCTTCCTTGCAAATCGGCCATGGTTAAAACCTTTGTATGAAAAATGGAGTCATTAGCGTATTCGCGCGGCCCCAAAACAAAAGTCCAAATACCTGCTGGTTACAGGCAGAAAATCACCGCCTATCGTTCGAAAAGCAGGTTTACACATACATCTATGCACCACCTCGGCAAGCCCACATTGTGCTGCCTGTCTGCGTCGCTTTAATTCCAGCCCAAAGAAGCTAATATTTCGACTCGACCCGCCTTCACATGCTCAGGACTCCGCCATGCGCTTACCCGATTTCATCACGCAACAGGCGGACCGTATCGTCGATGAATGGGAGCAGTTCGCCAAAACCATCACTCCCTCGGCCGAATACATGGATCGGGTGGCCCTGCGCGACCACGCCAAGGCCATTTTGCTGGCGGCCGCGCAGGACATGACCAAGCCGCAGAGCGCCAATGAGCAAATGGCTAAAGCCAGGGGTGATGGGCCGGAGAAAACCCCGAGCCTCGACGAAGCCGGGGCCAGCCATGGCGAACTGCGGCATACCGTGGGGTTCGACCTGGTACAGATGACCAGCGAGTTCCGCCACCTGCGCGCCTGTGTGATTCGCTTGTGGGTCGAGAGCCTGGAATCACCGGACATGGCGTACTTCCAGGACATGATCCGTTTCAACGAAGCCATCGACGAAGCTCTCGCCGAGTCCACCGCGGCCTATGCCGAACAGGTCAATCGTTCGCGGGACATTTTCCTGGCGATTCTCGGCCATGACCTGCGCGCGCCCTTGCAAGCGGTGAGCATGTCCACCGAATTACTGATGCGCAAAGCACAGTTGGAGGGCGATGCACTGACCTGTGCCAACAACATCAAACGTGGCACGCGGCACATGGCGGCGATGGTCAATGATTTGCTGGAACTGGTGCGCAGTCGTCTGGGCAAAAGCCTGCCCATAGACCCGGCGCCCATGGACCTGGCTGCCGTGGCGCATGAAGCGATTGCCCAGGCCTGCGCGGGAAACCCGGAGTGCGATCCGACGCTGAACGTCGCGGGTGACATGCAAGGCAACTGGGATGCCGCGCGGTTGAGTCAGTTGTTGCAAAATCTTATCGGCAATGCCTTGCAGCATGGCTCGACCAAAGGCGATGTAACGCTGACACTTACCGGTGAGCCCGACACCGTTCGCCTCACGGTGCACAACTACGGCACTCCGATCGCCGAGCAGGACATCGGCACGATCTTCGACCCGCTGATACGCAGCGCCGACGAAGAACTAGGCCGGCCATCCACCAGCCTCGGGCTGGGGTTGTTCATCGTCAAGGAAGTGGTCGATGCGCACGGCGGGACGGTGGAGGTCAGTTCCAGCGAATTGGAGGGGACGCTATTTACCGTGGTGTTGCCGCGCAAGAACGGGTAGGACTTGCAGGAGCTGTGTAGGAGCTCCTACATGTCTCACTATCAGTTCTGCTAGTTCCCAGCCCTTTCTGGTCGAGTCAAACTGAGGGTGTTGCTCCGGGTTCCCTTACCAAGGAAGACGTCGCCATGCCCAACCTGCCCTCTGTTACCCAGCCACGCGCGATACTGCTGGCGCCCGACGACAAAAACTCGATACACGCCGAACTCGCAGGGGCCCAGCATAATTCCATCGCTTATTCCCCCTACGGTCGGCAGTCCGCGCAGCAGAAGATTGCCTCGCATCTGGGGTTCAATGGTGAATTGTGCGAAAGGGCTATTGGTTGGTATTTCCTCGGTAAAGGCTACCGCGTTTACAACCCAATATTGATGCGATTCCATAGTCCGGACAGTTGGAGCCCGTTTGGGAAGGGAGGGGGGAATGCATATGCGTATTGTGCGGGGGATCCGAGGAACTTTACGGATCCGACGGGGCACATGTTACGTGCACTGAAGCATTTTGGAAAAACGAGGAAAACTATAGCTGGAGCATCCAGTACGTCTAGCTTAAGTCCCCTTATCTCCGATGTCGCTGAAGTGGTCTCCACAGTTCCGTCCAAAACGAAATCCAAAACCATACCGGCACTCACCAGGGAAACTCTCACTGAGACTGTTGTGTCCGAACGCCACTTCATCGACTACGGATCTTGGCGTGATACGCCTCTTTCAATTCCGCCAAAACAAAGGCCCCCTGTTCCCCGTATAAATGACACCGGAGGTCAGGTAATTGACTCCACCTGGAGTTCAACCAACATCTGGAATAAAGAGACATTTCGATTCCCTACTGTGCCTCTACCTCCGATAAGAACACTGCCAAACGGTATCGAGTACCGTTATTCTTTGAATAACGTAAATGAAAGCTATCCCACTCTTAGTAGGCGTGAACTGATTGATTTGCACAAACAAGGGAGGGCAATCAGAACCGAAAAAAGTAGGCACTAGAAGTGTGACTCATCACGATAGCGGTCGAATGGTCCAGCTCATAGGTGAGCCTTACTCCGACAGGTTGATGACACCTGAAGATGCCTACTCCACCACCAACCGCCCCAACCGCTGCTTGAGCATCCGGTTCTCCGCCCGCAGCTGCTGAACCTCTTCAAGCAGGTCCAACGCCAGGGCAACCCCTTCCCAGTCCAGCTCCAGGTCATGGCGCAGCTTGGCGGCCCGTTTGGCCAGGGTCAGTTCGTAATCGGTGAAACGCCAGTCCTTGGGCACGGCGCCCTGAGGTTCGAGGATGCCGTGCTCGACAATCTCGATCACGTAGACGTCCGACAGCTCGGTCGCCTCACAGAATTCTGCCAGGTCCAGTTGAACGATCAGGGGACTGCTCATAGTCAGTAGCTCCTTGGTTCCAAATCAGAAGTGCTCTCTGGGGTCGAACGCGGCTTTCTTCGCCAGTTCCTGCCACAAGGCCTTGATGTCATCGTCGGATTTTTTCGGCATGACAGCCTTCAGTTGCACGAACAGGTAACCCCGCTCACCGGCCTTGTTCATCAAACCGTGCCCCTTGGCGCGCATGCGCTGGCCATTCTGGCTGCCGGCCGGGACCTTGAGGTTGATCTTGCCGGTCAGGGTCGGCACGGCGACTTCGGTGCCCAGCGCCAGCTCCCACGGTGCCAGCGGCAGCGTGATGATCAGGTTTTCGCCTTCGACGTCGAATTTCGGATGCGGCGCGAAACGAATCGTCAGGTACAGATCGCCGTTGACGCCACCGCCGACGCCCGGTGCACCCTGGCCCTTGAGGCGGATGCGCTCGCCGTCGGTCACGCCGGCGGGGATTTTCACGTTCAGGCTTTTAGGGGTGTTGCTCACGTGCTGGCCGGCCGCGTTGTATTGCGGCACCTGGAAGGTGACTTTTTTCGACTCGTTGGACAGGGTTTCTTCGAGAAAAACCCCCAGCTCCATTTCCACGTCCTGCCCTCGACGTCCGGTGCTGCGACGCGACTGCCCACCACCGAAACCCGGGCCACGGTTACCGAAGATCGAACTGAAGAAGTCCGAAAAATCGCCGGTGTCCTGGCCACCGCCGCCGAAACCGCCACGGCTCTGCCAGCCCGGTGGTCCCTGGAATGGCTGACCGTGCTGGCCATAGCGGCGCAAGTCATCGTATTCGGCGCGTTTGTCGGCGCTTTTCAGCGCTTCATAGGCTTCGGACGCATCCTTGAACTTGGACTCGGCGTCCTTTTCCTTGCTGACGTCGGGGTGGTATTTGCGCGCAAGCTTGCGATAGGCCGCCTTGATCGCCTTGTCGTCAGCCGTCGGCTCCACACCGAGAATCTTGTAATAGTCTTTGAAGTCCATCGCGGGAATCACCATCCGTTATCGAAGTCGCGCCACCTGCCACAGCATGCGCTCGTTTGCAGCGCAGAGGTTGACCGATCTCAAGGTTGTGACCGGGCAGCGCATCAGAAGTTTATCGGCAGCGGGCGGGGCGACTTGTGCTCGCCCCGGGGCTGTCCGGTTGATGCAGGGTAGTTTGGGGGTGATGGCGCGTCTTTCAAGCGGTGAACGGCAAGATTTAGCGGATAACCGGCCTTCGATTCTGTGCCGCTCTGGCATACACTGCGCGGCCGTTTTTTAACCGGAACTCGAAAGACATGAAAAACGCATCTCCAGCCCGTGCCGTGGGCATCGACTTTGGCACGTCCAACTCCACCGTCGGCTGGCTGCGCCCCGGCGTGGAAACGCTGATCGCGCTGGAGGACGACAAGATCACCCTGCCCTCGGTGGTCTTTTTCAACCTGGAAGAACGCCGCCCGGTGTACGGCCGGTTGGCGCTGCACGAGTACCTGGAAGGTTACGAAGGCCGCCTGATGCGCTCGCTCAAGAGCCTGCTGGGTTCCAAGCTGATCAAGCACGACACCAGCGTCCTGGGCACGGCCATGCCGTTCAAGGACCTGCTCGGACTGTTCATCGGTCAGCTGAAGCAGCGCGCCGAAGCCGCCGCCGGTCGGGAATTCGAAGAGGTGGTACTGGGTCGGCCGGTGTTTTTTGTCGACGACGACCCGATGGCGGACAAGGAAGCCGAAGACACGCTGGTGGATGTCGCGCGCAAAATCGGTTTCAAGGAAGTCTCGTTCCAGTTCGAACCGATCGCCGCGGCGTTCGACTATGAGTCGACCATCGAGAAAGAAGAGCTGGTGCTGATCGTCGACATCGGCGGGGGTACATCGGACTTCTCGCTGGTACGCCTGTCTCCCGAGCGTCGGGGTGTGGATAACCGTCACGAAGACATCCTGGCCACCGGCGGTGTGCACATCGGCGGGACCGATTTCGACAAGCAACTGAGCCTGCAGGGCCTCATGCCGCTGTTCGGCTACGGCAGCCGGATGAAGAGTGGCGCCTACATGCCCACCAGCCACCACATGAACCTGGCGACCTGGCACACCATCAACTCGGTGTACTCGCAAAAGTCGCAACTGGCGCTGGGCAGCATGCGCTACGACATCGAAGACACCGGCGGCATCGATCGCCTGTTCAAGCTGATCGAACAGCGTGCCGGGCACTGGCTGGCCATGCTGACAGAAGAAACCAAGATTGAGCTGACCCACGTCGATAGCCGTATCGTCCCTCTGGACCGCATCGAACCGGGTTTAAGCGTGGAACTGAGCCGTGCGCTGTTCGAATCAGCCATCGACAATTTGCTGGAACGCGTGCGCAACAGCGTCAGCCAATTGCTGGCGGATGCCGATGTGCGAGTCGATCAGGTGGATACGGTGTTCTTCACAGGCGGTTCGAGCGGTATTCCGGCACTGCGCAACAGTGTCTCGGCGATGCTGCCGAATGCGCGGCATGTGGAAGGCAATATCTTTGGCAGCATCGGCAGTGGTTTGGCCATTGAAGCGGCCAAGCGCTACGGCACCATGGACTGATCCGAAACCGAGGCGCGCCCTTCGCGAGCAGGCTCGCTCCCACAATGGAATGCAGTTCCCTGTGGGAGCGAGCCTACTCGCGAATAGGCCCCATCAGGCGCTACAAAGGCTTTATCAAACCATCCCCACCAGCTTCAACTCACTCTTCAAATACGCGTAATAAATCGGCCCCGCCACCACCCCCGGCAGGCCGAACGCGGCTTCGAACACCAGCATCGCCAGCAGCAACTCCCACGACTTGGCACTGATCTGCCCGCCGACGATGCGCGCGTTGAGGAAGTATTCCAGCTTGTGGATAAAAATCAGGTAACCCAGCGCCGCCACGGCCACCCAGATCGATAGCGACAGGCCGACGATGGTGATCAGGGTGTTCGACATCAGGTTGCCGATCACCGGTAACAGGCCGAGCAGGAAGGTCAGGACGATCAGCGTCTTGGTCAGCGGCAACTTGATGCCGAACAGCGGCAGGATTACGGCCAGGAAAATCCCGGTGAAGACAGTGTTGAGCAGGGAAATCTTGATCTGCGCGAAGACGATATTGCGAAAGGCCTGGACCAGCAGGTGCAGGCGATCGAACAGCGCGGCGGCCAAAGGCATGCGTTTGGTCAGGTCCGGCACGCGCTGCAAGGCAATGATCGCGCCGAGCACCATACCGATCAGCAACGTCACGAACATGTGCGCCGCGTCCTTGCCCACCAGTTGCAGGTCGCTGAGGTGTTTGCTCATCCACTCGCCAATTGCCACGCGAAACTCCGCAGCGCT
The DNA here is from genome assembly GCF_003634475.1 of Pseudomonas sp. WPR_5_2. NCBI lineage: Bacteria > Pseudomonadati > Pseudomonadota > Gammaproteobacteria > Pseudomonadales > Pseudomonadaceae > Pseudomonas > Pseudomonas sp. WPR_5_2. The sequence continues at coordinate 116,034 of NZ_RBLA01000004.1, forward strand.
GGCCGGCAGGTAGGCGTCGATGAACGGCGGTAGTTGCCCGCGGGCGCGATCGACCACGTGCATGAATTTATCGAGGGAAGCGCCGGGGTTTTCCGCCTCGTGCAGCAGAAAGCTGATGGCGCCGGCAAAGATCAGCGTCAACACGCTGACCACCAACGTCCCCAGCAACGCCACCGCCAGCCAGCGCGCACGCCGACCTTCAATCAGCCGCTGCAATTGCGGGGTGAGCATGTTGACCAGTTCGAACACCAGCAACCCGGCCAGCAGGCTGGGTAGCAACCGCAGTGGGATGACCAGCAGCAGCCCGCCAAAAATGATGACCCAGCTGATGACCAGCAATACATGACGCTGAGAAAACGTTGGCATACAGCCTCAAAACGAACGGCGTAAAAGGATTGGCAGTCTGCCAGCGATCCGGTGTGAGCACTAGGGATTGTGTGGGGCGACCTTGGTCGGGGTTACGATCAAGATTTGCAGCGTCCTTATCGGCCCCTTCGCGAGCAGGCTCGCTCCCACAGTGGAATTGTGTACACAGTACAAATGTGGGAGCGAGCCTGCTCGCGAAGAGGCCCTCACAACCACCACAGAACCCCGATCAATGCCTATTTTTTCTTCAGGCAATCACTCATGAACGCCTTGCGCGCATCCCCCTTCAGGGCTTTGGTCGCCGCATCGGCATTGCAGGTCTTCATCTTCTCTTGCTGCGGAGTCAAGGCTTTGCCGGCATCGTTCGCTGCCGGTGCCGCCTTGAGGCAAGTGCTCATGAAGGCTTTGCGCTCATCGCCCTTGAGGCTTTTTGCGGTGGCGTCGGCGTTGCAGGTGGTCATCTTGTTCTGTTGTTCAGTGGCGGCGAAACTCTGGGAGCAGAGCAGCAAACCGATCATCAACAAAGGGACACGCAACATCTTCATGGAGTTTTCTCCTTGTTGCCGCACCGAGGGGAACGGCCTCGCCATGGAGTGTAGACAACAGCTGTTACACCTTCCTGTTCTCCAGATGGCTACGTCGGTACTGCTCCGGCGTGCACCCGGCCTGGCGCTGGAACATCGCTATAAACGCAGAGCCGGTGCTATAGCCCATGTCGAAGGCGATTTCCTGAATGCTGCGATGGCTGTCCAGCGCTTCGATGGCCGCGAGAAACCGCAGGCGCTGGCGCCACTCGCCAAAACTCATGCCCAACTCACGGACAAACTGCCGCGCCAGGGTGCGCTCGCTGACATGAATGTGCGCCGCCCAACCCGCCAATGGCCGGTTATCCCCTGGCTCATTCTGCAGGGCTTCGAGAATGCCGAGCAGCCCCGCGCTGCTGGCGTAGGGCAGGTAGCACTCGTGTACCGGCGCCAGTTGCAGTTGATCCACCAACACCTGGGCCAGGCGCCGGTCCGCGTCCTGCTCGGGAATCTTCACGTCCCGGGCGGCGAAATCCTTGAGGATGGCCTTGAGGATGTCGCTGATGGCCAGGGTGCAGGCTTGTGGCGGCAATTCATGGCAAAGCGTCGGCGCGAGACAGACCGCGCGGTAGTTGATCGGCTGGTTGCTGTAGAAACTGTGCTCGGTCTGGGGCGGTACCCACACGGCGTATTGCGGCGGTGACATGAAGCGGCTGCCGCCGATCTCCATGTGCAACACGCCATGGGCCGAATATTCCAGCGTGCCCCATGGATGCCGGTGCGCCGAAGCAAAGCGGTGGGCATCGAAATCGGCATAACGAAAGTACACCGGGGCCGGCAGTTCGCTGAAATCCAGCAAGTCGATGTGTTTATGGGTCATGCTGTCCGGAATCAGGGGCGGGTTGTCTGGATCGAAGTATAGGCCTGTATCCAGACAGGGGATAATCGCCCCTCATTAACGTTATGGTTTTCCCCGATGCAATACGCTTATCCCCTGCTGGCCATTTTTATCTGGGCCGGCAACACCGTGATCACAAAAATGTCGGCCGGGGCGATCTTCCCCGCCGAGATCGGCTTTTACCGCTGGCTGCTTGCCGGACTATTGTTCACGCCCTTCCTGCTCAAACCGGTGATCGCCCACTGGCCGGCGATTCGCCCGAATCTTGGCAAGATTTTCATCCTCGGCGTGCTCGGCATGGCGGTCTATCAGAGTCTGGCGTACTTTGCTGCGGCCCTGACCTCGGCCACCAATATGGGCATTATCCTGTCGCTGATGCCCTTGATGTCCCTGGCCATGGCGATCATCAGCCTCGGCCAGCGCCTGACCGCCGGGGCACTGGCCGGTGCGGTCCTGTCGTTCGCCGGAGTTCTGGTGGTCGTTTCCTCCGGCAGCCTCGACGTGTTGCTGGAGCACGGGGTGAACCTGGGTGATGCGATGATGCTGGTCGCCACGCTGGCCTATGCGATCTACAGCACACTGTTGAAAAAATGGCAGCTGAAGTTGCCACCGCTGGTGTTGTTGTATTTGCAGGTGCTGGTGGCGGTGGTGGTGCTGTTTCCATTGTTCCTCGCCTCACCGAAAATCGGCCCGACCCTGCAGAACATTCCGCTGGTGCTGTATGCCTGCCTGCTGGCCTCGATGCTGGCGCCCCTGGCCTGGATGCAGGCCGTGGTGCGCCTGGGGCCGAGCCGGACCACGTTGTTCTTCAATTTGCTGCCGGTGATGACTGCGCTGATTGCGGCGGGGGTGCTGCATGAACAATTGGCGATGTATCACCTGGTGGGTGGGGTGTTGACGCTGGGTGGGGTGGTTCTTTCGGAGCGTTGGACGACGGTGTTGAGCAGAAGGGTCAGTATTGCCTGATCTGGCCCTTTCGCGAGCAGGCTCGCTCCCACATTTGAAATGCATTCCCCTGTGGGAGCGAACCTGCTCGCGAAGAAAATCACGCGGTCTAAAGCCCTGCTGCTTTTAACCGCGCCGCATGCTCGACAAACAACCGCACCGGCTCGCCCCCCTTGCCCACCCATCCCAGCGACTGATTGACGATGTCGAAGTGGTCCAGTGGATACTCATCGCCAATCACCGTCCCCAAGTGTGAGCTGTAGCGTCCGACCATCCCGTCGCAATGGCCGGCCTCGCGCACGAAGCTTCTGGCAAACAATCGGCAAGTGCGGTTGGTGCCGTCGAGGAGGTTGCGTCCGCGATCGGTCTTGCCTGGCTGCAAGGTGCCGGACCAAGAGTAATAACGCACGCCGTTCACCTCTTCTGCGCCCTGTCCGCCCCAGGTTTCGGGCACCCCCTGTGGATAACGCTGATTGAACAGCGCCACACCTTCAGTGGTGAGCGAGTGATGGGCCTTATGGATATCCACCGGAAGCTTTGGCCCGCGATAACCGGTTTCCAGCAGGCTCATCAACGCCCCGACCAGGCGCAGCAAAAAGCTCAGCAGCCTGCAACGGACACTGTCATGGGGATAGTGGTGATGCAGATAGTCCGCCAGCTCCGAGCCATGATTCGGCCCCGCCACCGACGTCACCGACGCCACCCGATCCGGTCGCTTGGCGGCAGCGTACCGAGCGGCCAACGCGCCCTGGCTGTGGCCAATCAAGTTGACCTTTTCGGCACCGGTTTCGCGCAGAATCTCTTCGATCCGCGCGAGCAATTGTTCGCCCCGCACTTCGTTGGAGTTGATCGGCGACACTTGCACCGCAAACACCACGGCACCGCCCTGGCGCAACGCCGAAACGATCCCGTACCAGTACGGATAGAGCAGCAACCGCACGTACCCGAGCATTCCCGGGACCAGCACCAAGGGGTAACGCGGAGCAAAACCTTGCGGCATGGGCGGACGTCCTGATGATCGGGGGTGACGCAAGGCGAGAGACAATTCACCCGCCAAGCATCGCCAGCGAATATGACAACTCGACGACCAGTCTATGACATCCGCCCTATTTCAACCCCACTACACCCGCCACGATCAGCCCGACCGACACCAATTTCACCGCAGTCAGGCTTTCACCCAGCAACGCAAAACCGAGAAACACCGTGCCCAGCGAACCGATGGCGGTCCAGATCGGGTAGGCGATACTCACCGGCAACTCACGCATCGCCAGGGTCAGGAAATACACCCCGCCCACTGCCGCCACCACGGTGATCAGCGACGGCCACAACCGGGTGAAGCCCTCGGCGTACTTCATGCCCATGGCAAAGGTGACTTCGAACCCGGCAGCGATCAGCAAAAACCACCAGGCCATCTAGAACTCCCTGGCCAGCGCGAGCAAGCGCTGCTCGGCCTCGGCTGCGGAGACTTCGAAGGTGCGGGCCTCGGACTCTTCACCCTCGGCGGCAACCACTGTGACATCGGTGATGCCGATAAAACCCAATACCGTACGCAGCAAGGGATCGGCATGGTTCATGGCTTCCAGCTCGCCGCCCGGACCAAAACCGAATCCGCCGCGACTGGTGACAATCAGCGCCTTTTTGCCTGGTACCAACGGCTCGTACTGGGCCACGCCGTTGTCCAGCGTGTGATTGAAGGTCAGCCCGAGCCGCACGATCTGATCGATCCAGGCTTTCAAACCGCTGGGTACGCTGAAGTTGTGCATCGGCGTGGAAATCACCAGCAAGTCATGGCCCAGCAACTCGCCAACCAGTTCATCGCTGAACGCCAGGTCGGCCTGCATCGTCAGCGGTCGGGCGTCGGGTTCGGGGTAAAACGCCGCGGCCACGAAAGCCTCGTTGACCGGCGGAATCAACGCCCGGCCGACTTCGCGGCGGGTCAGTTGCGCATGGGGATTGCGCGCCTGCCAGGCTGACAAAAACACTTCGGCCAAACGTCGGGAATGCGAGCGCTCACCACGTGGACTGGCATGTATCGCAAGAATTGTGCTCATCTGAATCTCCTTGGGACTAAACTCGAACAACGTGTGGCTTGCAGCTTCAAGCTTGCAGCTGCCCCTGTTCAACTGAGCAAAAATCAGTCTGGATGAATCTATTTCATCCATGGAGCACTCAATGTTCGCTTCCTTGCCGTTGACCGCCCTGCGCGCCTTCGAATCCGCTTCTCGCCTGCTGAGTTTCAAGGCCGCCGCCGAAGAACTTTCTGTGACCCCGACGGCGGTGTCCCATCAGATCCGCTCGCTGGAAACCTGGCTCGGCGTGCCGCTGTTCGAGCGCCTGCCACGCCAGGTACGCCTGACCGACTGCGGCGAACGGTTGTTCCACAGCCTGCACGGCGCTTTTCTGGAAGTGGCGCAAAGCGTCGATACCCTGCGCCCGCAACGCAGCGGCACGAGCCTGACGATCTCCACCACCGCCGCCTTCGCCGCACTGTGGCTGGTGCCACGCCTGGGTCGCTTCTACGCCCGCCATCCGAATATCAGCCTGCGCCTCGACACCCATTGCGAGGTCATCGATCTGCATCAGGACGCCAGTGTCGACCTGGTGCTGCGCTACAGCCTCGGTGACTATCCAAGCCTGTATGGTTTGTGCCTGTTCGACGAAACTTTCGGTGTCTATGGCTCACCGGAACAAGTGGCCCTGGCGGCAGCTCGCACCCCAGCGCTGATCAGCGTTCGCTGGCACAACTCCAGGCTCTACGCCCACGGCTGGGAGGCCTGGTGCGCGCAGTCCGGCGAGACCTGGCTGACGGGCCAGCCGGCCGTGCGTGAATACGACGAAGAGCATTACGCCTTGCAAGCCGCGATTGCCGGTCAAGGCGTGGTGCTGGCGAGCAATATTCTGGTGTCCGAGAGCGTGGCCAGCGGTGTGCTGGTGCCTTATCGGGGCGACGTGCAGGTGGAGGGCGCCGGTTACAGCGCACTGTGTGTGCCGGGACGGGAGCGACACCCGCCGGTTCGGGCCTTTTTTGCGTGGTTGCGCGAGGAGGCGTTGGCATCAGGACAGCGCTTGCACTCAAGTAATACCCAATGACTAACCATACTAAAACCGCATCAAAACCTTAATTTCCACTTATCACTTTTACGCACTTGAAGTTACAAACCCCACATAGACTTTTTTCAGGATGAAATTATTCTAGCAACCACAACCGACCGGTTGCCAAAACAATCAAGTAAAGGAATACATTTATGCTTCTTGAACAACGACTCGAATTCATCGACTCCCTGCCAGCGTTACCACCCATCATAATGCCACGAGCATTCGCTGCTTATCCAGACAACCAGCCCCCTCACGACGTCAGCAACTCCACTGCAAGTGTAATGCCTGACACGATAAATGCGTTTCTCCCAGGGGTTCCACAACAAATCATTGATGACGTCAATCTATGCAAGTTGGTCATGCAGCATGCCGCGACTAAAAAGTACCCTGAAGAGAGGCAGCTGTTTGAATGGTATAAAGAATATATTACTGGCCTGTCAAATATAGGCTGGACTTTCCAAAACAAGGATATTCAAGAGACGACCATCAGGAGAGTCGGCCTGACGATGGACCAGGTTGCCTTTGAGGTTGCCAGTAGCCTGCTCACCCCAGGTGCTGCGGCAGTCCTGTCAAAGGTCTCGAATCAAGCGGTAGAGTCCGTAAAAAACAACCCCAGGGCAATCGAAATTTTCAATCGTGATTCTAAACTCGGCACTCAGGCCAAGTTCGACATCGCGCCGGTTTGGGTCGATAGTCATGGTCAGGCAAACATGGTCCTTAACTGCATTTCCCTCGATGCGCGGGAAAGCACCCGTGGCATCCTGTTCTGGAAATCCACAAGACAATCCACCACCATCAAAACCGGCGCAGTGCGCATGTATCTAAGCAATCACACCTTCTCAGGAATACGCGCCAAGCTGATAAGCAAATACACCGATGCGGCCAATAAATATATTGACAACCTGCCTGACTTTTAAAATCACAGAATATTTGAATTGGCAAATCTGCCGATTCAAAAAAACTTCACCTGCGTATTTCGGGCCACCACACCATGGAAACATCAACGCATGACACTTACCTAATAAATGGCAATATCACCGTCTTTTGCGGACAACACGAAAAAGAATTTAAAAATGATATTTTAAACTCCAGCCTTCTCGCCGAACTCGTATCAACTTCGAAACACCAGGGCAGTCGGGAGCAGCTATTTTCAGAGTATGTAGCTACTGTGAATAGATTGGGCTGGATTGAAAAAAGTCGAGAGTTCCGACACTACGTTTTTTCAACGAAAAGCCTTTTGAACGTTATCGAATCAGGTACGGGATCTTCCCTGACAAAAGAGGAGAAACAAGCTGTACTTAACGCTTTTCTGCAGTTGAAAAAGCCGCCCACGCAATCACCGGTCATTCCGCTCATTCTCGATAAACTTCAGGCCAATACGTTTACATCAGGAATCGAGATTGATTGTTCCCACTCGATGAAAAAACCGGTTGCCACTTCAACCCGACTGACCATTGTTCGAAACAATGCAAGCATCATCACACTGCAGGTTGCATTCAAAGCAACCAATGGAATCAGCATCGACATCCTGGATCAACCCGTCCTCAACTCCATCCAGGATGGAAAGTCCAATGTGTGGTTGTGGGTCAGTTCGCTGGACGCGCGCGAATACGACAAGTTCAGAGCTACCGTGATAAAGAAAATCGGCAATCACATCAACACCGACTTAGTACATGCCCCAACACCCAACCGGGTGATTTGAAAAAATCGATGCCGTTTAGGTACGGCAACTGTAGGAGCGAGCATGCTCGCTCCTACAGAACATGAAATTCATGCATCAGTTCTTCACGGTCTTCGGCGCCTTGCCCGCCTTCATCTGCTCCAGTAAGGGCGCGCACTGATTCGTCTCGCCGCTGCTCGGCGCCACCAATGCCAGCAACCCCGCCGCCGGTGCGGCGATCACACCCAGTGCCACCATCCCCGCCCCGCGCAACATCAGGGGTACTGCTTTCACCCCGGCTTCGGGCTTGATGAACTTGCCCCGCACGTACAGCGGCGAACGCAATGAAATCAAGCGCCAGCCCTTGGACTCCGGGGTAATGGTCAAGTCCAGTTGCTCGGTCGCCATGTTCGCCGTGCCATCGATATAGACAATCGCGTTCTCGGTATCGAAAACGAACAGCCGAGTAGTAGCCAGACCCGTCTTGATGTCGAAGTCGGCAGCCGCGCAGTTGATCTTCACTTCCTTGTCACCAAAGATCTTGCCCACCACGTAGTTGCCGACGTTCAACCCGGCCAGCTCCATCAACTCGCGACTGATTGCGCCGTCGTTGATCAGCATTTTCAGATTGCCGTTGGCACTGCCCAGCAATGTGGCCACCGAGTTGCCGCGACCGGTGATATCGGCATCGCCATTGAGCTCACCGAAACTGGTTTTCATCGGTTCGAAAGTCGGAAACAACTGCTTGAGTTTGAAACCGCGCGCAGTGAGTTTTGCATTGCCCTCCAAGGGTTCAGTGCGACCGTTCAGGCGGATTTGCGCATCCAGCTTGCCGCCCGCCACGCTGAATCGCAGCGGTTCGAGGCTGAGCACGCCATCGGTGAGCACCAGGTGGGTGTAGAGGTCGTTGAACGGCAGTTTTTCGCTGTGGACGATGCGCTTGCCGGAGAACTCAACATCGGCGTCCATGTCGCGCCAGCGCTCGGTCTTGAACTCTTCAACCGGCAGTACCTTGTCCGCCGGCTGTTTGCTCTCGCCGCCACGGGCCTTTTGCTTGGCATTGGAATCAGCACCGATCAGCGGGGCCAGGTCGGCAAACAGCAGTTGATTGGAGAGCAATGACCCGCTGAGTTTCGGCCGCGGCTGGCTGGCGACGTAACTCAAGTCGCCATGGATATCGCTGGCGCCGATCTTGCCGTTGAACTCTTCATAGCGAAACACCGCGCCCCCCGGCTCATGCAGCTTGGCCATCAGGTGACCGTCGGTGGCATAGGGCGGTGTATCCGGCAGGGTCACACCGGTCAGAGGATAGAGATTGCCCAGGCTGGTACCGGCCAGCTTCAAGCGCAGATCCAGAGCGCCGAGGTTCATCGGGTCGGTCAGTGTGCCGGCCAGTTCGATGCTGGTGTCGGCAATCTTCACCTGAGCCTGCAACGGAAACGGTCGAGCCGCATCCTGTAAGGCCAGCAGCCCTCCGACTTTGCCCTCGGCCGTGAGTTTCTGACCGTGGTACTGGCCTTTGACCTTCAGGGCAAACGCATAGTCTTGCGGGGCCGCCCCCTTCTCCTGCGCGGCTTTCGCGGTTTTTTCACCGACGATGTCGCTGAATGGAATCGGTTTGCCCAGCGGGTCGATCAATAGATCGAGCTGCGTCTTCAGGTTCTGATCGTCGAGGGTGGCGTGGCCTTTATCGAAGCCGATCGCACCAATATCCACCACCCAGCTCGAGGGTTTGGCATTCGGGTCTTTCGGATCGAACTTGAAGGTCCAGTTGGCACGTCCGTCCGCCAGGCGTTGCAGCTCGGCATTGGGTTCGGTGAGGTCGATGCGCGGGATCACCACCCGTTGCGCCAGCAAGGCCAGGGGCGAAATGCGCAGTTCCACGCGCTTGAGGCTGGCCATCTGTGGCGTTTTCGACCAGTCCGGGTTGCCCAGGCTCAAATCTTCGGCCACCACATGCGGCCACGGCACCCACGCGCGCCAGCCCCCCTCTTCAAGCTCGCGCCGCCAGATCACCGCCAGGTTGCCGTTGATCGCGAACGGGCGGTGCAACTCCTCGGAAACCTTGGCATTGAGGGGTGGTTTGATCCGGTTCCAATCGAAGAACACGATGACCAGTACCAGCACCGCCAGCAGTACAACCAGGCTGGCGAAGGTCCAGGCGAAAATTTTACGAGTGCGCGTCATTGCACAGAGCTCCTGATACGACTGAGCGCCGGACTGCGACGCACATGAGAAACGCAGCGCCAGAACCGGCCCGCTATGAAATCTACGACTGAAAAACGGCGCGCAGGTTTAATCGAAAAACCGATTTTGCCGCAAACGACGGCCCGATTGCCGCCGTTCCTTCCTCCGGCGTTACCACACCCGCACTTTTGTGGGGTGCAAGTGAGTCGAAAATACCCACCTCAGCGCACCGCGAAGGCCCGGTTTACAAGGGCTGCAGCGAACAATCAATTCCGTTGATTATTAACATTGCGTTTATGAACTTTTATATCGACTTATCGAGAGTAGCATTGCCCTTGTACCCAATTTATCGCCGCCCCACGGAGCACCCAATCATGAAACGCCAACTACTGCTTAGCCTTACCCTCTCTATGTTGGCCAGCACTGCTTTCGCACTGCCGGCCGCTGACCAGGCTACTCCGCAAGTCAAAGACAACCACTCGGCATTCAGCCAAACCCTGGCCGAAGGCGGTAACGATCGCCTGAAAGAAAAAGGCCTGATTACTCAGGATGGCTACGACAAGACTCCACAAGGCCAAACCATTGCCGCTGATGGCTACGACAAGACCCCACAAGGCCAAACCGTTGCTGCTGATGGCTATGACAAGACCCCACAAGGTCAAACCGTTGCCGCTGACGGCTACGACAAGACTCCACAAGGCCAAACCGTTGCCGCTGATGGCTATGACAAGACTCCACAAGGTCAAACCGTTGCCGCTGATGGTGGTGACCGTGTCATCGAACGCAACAGCGCTATGAGCTAAGCCCATGGCGGCCCTGAAAAGAAGCCCAATCACCGGATTGGGCTTTTGACTTTCTGGCCACTCACCTTACAACGCCGTACCTTCTGCACTGGATCTCCCTTTCGTCGTTCGACGCCGGCAAAGCCGATTTGCTAGAGTGCGCCGCTCCCCTTCTCCAGAAAACGCCCTTGCGATGTTGCCCCGCGCCGAACAGAAACAACAAACCCGCAACGCCCTGATGGACGCTGCCCGCCACCTGATGGAAGGCGGCCGAGGATTCGGCAGTCTGAGCCTGCGCGAAGTGGCGAAAACCGCCGGCATCGTCCCGACCGGTTTCTACCGGCATTTCGCCGATATGGATGAACTGGGCCTGGTGCTGGTCAGCGAGGTCGGCCAGACCTTCCGCGAAACCATCCGGTTGGTGCGACATAACGAATTCGTCATGGGCGGTATCATCGATGCGTCGGTGCGGATCTTTCTCGATGTGGTTTCGGCCAACCGTTCGCAATTTCTGTTTCTTGCCCGCGAGCAATACGGCGGTTCACTCCCGGTGCGCCTGGCCATTGGCCGATTGCGCGAAGATATCAGCTCGGACCTGGCTGCCGACCTGTCATTGATGCCAAAGCTGCAACACCTGGACATTGCCGGTCTGAGCGTGATGGCGGACCTGATCGTTAAAAGTGTATTCGCCACCTTGCCCGACATCATCGACCCGCCGGCCGAGGCATTGCCCGAGCATCTGACGCCCCAGGCAAAGATCACCCAGCAGCTGCGGTTCATCTTTATCGGATTGAAGCACTGGCAAGGCCTCGGCAGCACCGAATAACCCTTGTGGGAGCGAGCCTGCTCGCGAAGCGGTCGTCCTCTCATATCAATGTGGCTGACTAGCCCCATTCGCGAGCAGGCTCGCTCCCACAAAAAAGCAAATCGCCTCAAGTTGGTGCAATACAAAAAATCTCGCACCATCGTCACTCACAACTCCTGTCCGAATCAGCTCCGCCCTACGCATCCCACAGGCATTTCCTACACACTCCCCCGATTGGCAAGCCCCTTGCTCTAGCCTGAGCATTGTCCATTGCTGGAAGCTTTCCGATGCTGGTGATTCATCGCAGAATCGACCCTCAACCCGTCTGGGTCGCCGAGTTGCACCTGACTTTCGAAGCGCGGAGCAAAAGCCGTTTGCGCTGTTTCAGTGCCGAGGGCGAAGACGTCGGGTTGTTTTTGGCGCGCGGTCAATCGCCACTGTATGACGGCGAATGCCTGCAAGCCGAAGACGGGCGCATCGTCCGTGTTTGCGCCCGTGCGGAACAGCTGCTGCACGTCACCTGCGCCAACGCATTCGAACTGACCCGTGCCGCCTATCACTTGGGCAATCGCCACGTCGCCCTGCAGGTTGGCGACGGCTGGTTACGCCTGCTCGACGATTACGTGCTCAAGGCCATGCTCGAACAATTGGGCGCCACCCCCTCGCACATCGAAGCGCCGTTCCAGCCGGAACACGGTGCGTACGGCGGCGGTCATCACCATTCGCGTCACGGCGACGAAGACTTCAACTACCCACCCAAACTGCACCAGTTCGGCGTACGCCCATGAACGCCGCCTGGGCGCTGCTGCGTCTGGCCAGTCCGCAATTACCGATTGGCGGCTACAGCTACTCCCAAGGCCTGGAAATGGCAGTGGAGAACAGCCGCGTGAACGATCCCGACAGCGCACGACGCTGGATCAGCGATCAATTGCTGCTCAATCTCGCCCGCTTCGAAGCCCCGCTGCTGCTCGCTCATTGCGTGGCCGCCTTCGAGGAAAACTGGGGCGAACTGCTGCAACGCTGCGAAGAACACCGCGCCAGCCGGGAAACCCGCGAGTTGCATCAAGAGAGCCGGCAGATGGGCTACTCCTTGCAGCAATTGCTCAACGGCTTGCCGGAGCTGGATACAACGGCCCGCGCTTTCCTTGAACAGCGCCCCGAACCGCACCTGGCCCTGGGTTGGGCACTGGCCGCTCGTGCCTGGCAGATCAGCCCCCAGGATGCATTGGCTGCATGGCTCTGGAGCTGGCTGGAAAACCAGTTGGCGGTGCTGATGAAAACCCTGCCGCTGGGCCAGCAGGCCGCTCAGCGCCTGACCAGCGAATTGCTACCGCTGCTGCAGCAAGCCCAGCACAACGCCACCGGCATCACCCCGGAACACTACGGCAGTGCCACGTTTGGCCTGTCCCTGGCGTGTATGGCCCATGAGCGCCAATACAGCCGCCTGTTTCGTTCCTAGCCCCTTATTTTGGCCGCCCTATATTGGAGAACCACATGAACACACAACCCCTGCGCGTCGGCATCGGCGGCCCGGTCGGCTCCGGCAAAACCGCCCTGACCCTGGCCCTGTGCCTGGCTCTGCGCGACCGGTACAACCTGGCCGTCGTGACCAACGACATCTACACCCGTGAAGACGCCGACTTTCTGGTGCGCAACCAGGCCTTGGCGCCGGAACGCATCATCGGCGTGGAAACCGGTGGCTGCCCGCATACGGCGATCCGCGAAGACGCCTCGATCAACCTCGAGGCCGTGGATCAGCTCAATCGCCGCTTTCCGGGTCTGGACCTGATTCTGGTGGAATCCGGGGGTGACAACCTCTCGGCAACTTTCAGCCCGGAACTGTCGGACCTGACCATTTACGTGATCGACGTCTCGGCCGGCGACAAACTGCCTCGCAAGGGAGGCCCGGGGATCTGCAAATCCGATCTGCTGGTGATCAACAAAATCGATCTTGCACCGCTGGTGGGGGCATCACTGACCCTGATGGACAGCGACACCACGCGCATGCGCAACGGCAAGCCGTTCGTCTTCAGCAACCAGAAAACCGGTCAGGGCCTGGAAGAAATCATCGCCTTCATTGAACGCCAGGGCCTGCTGACCGCGGCTTGACCTCCACTGATCAACAAGGAAGCTTACCCATGACACTCAAACGCATTCTGGGGGCCCTGGCCCTGCTGCTGTCCCCGGCCCTCGCCTTTGCCCACCCGGGGCATGGCGACAACGGCTTGATCGCCGGCATCAGCCATCCGATCGGCGGCCTCGACCACTTGCTGGCGATGCTCGCGGTCGGTCTGTGGGCAGCGCAACAAAAAGGTGTCGCGCGCTGGGCGCTGCCATGCACCTTTGTCGGCACCTTGTTGCTCGGCGGGTTGCTGGGGTTTGAAGGGCTGGAACTGCCGGCGCTGGAAAGCGGGATTGCCGCGTCGGTGCTGGCGCTGGGTCTGGCGGTGGCTCTGGCAGTACGTCCGCCATTAAGTGTGGCGGTGGGCGCGACGGCGCTGTTTGCACTGTTCCATGGTGTGGCGCATGGGTTGGAGCTGCCGGTTATGTCGAGCCCCTGGGCTTATGCAGCAGGGTTTGTGGCGGCGACGGCGGCGTTGCATGGCGCAGGTTATGCGCTGGTACGGGTGTTGCCTCAGGCGGCTGCACCATTGGTTCGGCTGGCCGGTGCAGTTTCGGCGGGGGCTGGGGTCTGGTTGTTGGCGGGTTGATTTTGTATTAATTGAACCGGCCTCTTCGCGAGCAGGCTCGCTCCCACATTTGGAATGCGTTCCCCTGTGGGAGCGAGCCTGCTCGCGAAGGCGGCCTGAAAAACACCACACCTCTCAGGCCTGCTAACATGTCGCGCAATCAACCCTGCCGTGACGACGCCAGCCAATGCCGCCTGTTTCCCGCTCCGCCTCCCAGCCCGATCTGACCGCTCTGTTCACTTCGGTGCAACAGCACTTCCTGAACGTGATCGTGCCTCTCTGGCAAGGCCCCGGCTGGAATGTCGACATGGCGTTGCCTTATGAAGCGCTGGATGCCGGGCACCAGCCGCTGCCCCCCCAGCGCTACCGGGCCATGGCCTGCGCACGACAGCTGTATCTGTTTGCCAGTCTGATCGGCCAGGTGCCAAAGGCCGAAGAGCGCGCCGCGGCACTGTTCCGCTCCTTGCAGCGGCATTTTCACGATGCCGAGCACGGCGGCTGGTTCTACAGCATCGACCCGCACGGAGCGCCGCTGGATCAGCGCAAAGACCTCTACACCCACGCCTTCATCCTGTTTGCCTGCGCCCATTACTGGAACAAAGTCCGCGAGCCGCTGGTGGAGTCCGTGCTCAATGCTGCCCTGGAAGTGATCGCACGGCGATTCGCGACCGGCGACGGCCTCTACGAAGCGTGCCTGGATCGCGACTGGGCAACCCTGAAAACCGGCCCTCTGCAAAACCCATTGATGCATCTGGCGGAAGCCTTCCTCGCCACGTTGTCAGTGCGCGAAGACCTCGCTGTGCAACGAGCGCTCGTCGAGTTATGCACAGCCATGCAGAAGCGTTTCATCGATCCGCAACACAGTGTGCTGATGGAGAAACCGCTGGGCGCTGTGGATAACTGGTTTGAACCGGGGCATCAGTTCGAATGGTATTTCCTGCTGGAGTCCTCCGACCTGCTACGCGGTTCGAAATTGCACGCTTCGCTGGAGCGCGCGTTTGCGTTCACAGAGCAATTGGGTGTCGACCAACAGACGGGGGCCGTGCGGGCCATGCTCGATCTTGGGCCGGATGGAGGCTTGCGGGACGCCACCCAGCGAATCTGGGCTCAAGCCGAGTACCTGCGTGCACTGACGCTACGCCCCAACAGCGAGGCCCCGGTGCTGCGCCAATTGCAGGCGCTGCAACAACGATCGCTGCACGCGGGCGGTTGGTATGAATGCCGTGACGAGCACGGTGAAGTGAGCCGCCTGGACATGCCATCGACCACGCCTTATCACTTGGCGACCTGCTATGCCGGGTTGGCTGAATATCTGCGTTAATGTTCAGATCGCTTTCGCGAGCAGGCTCGCTCCTACAGTTGATCTCATTCCTCTGTGGGAGCGAGCCGGCCGGGCGGCGATCCAACGATTGACCTCGAGGAGGTCAACGGCCTTCACTCAATCCACTTGCGATCCCCGGTAAAGCTGATCGTCAGCCATCGCGCGGCGTCCGGCTCGCCAAGTTTTGTGGAAATTTCCTCTCGCAAACTGTCCAGTTGACCCACACCGTCCAGCCAATAATCCTTCGGCAACACGACGTGAATCTCGATAAAACACGCACGACCGTGCTTCTGCACGTAGGAAATGTAGTCGTCGAAACCGTGCTCGATCTTGGCCTCTTCCATCACTTGGCGCACCTTGTCGTCCAATTGGTCCGGGGCAATTCCCAACACATCGCGCAACGCCGGACCGAGGATTTGGAATGCTGGAGGGAGCATGCCCAGGGCCAGCAGAATCAGAATCATCGGGTCGACATACAACGCCCATTTGTCGTAGCCCTGAGTCTTGAGCAGCAGCGCGATAAGGAAACTCACCAGCAGGCCGGCCGTGAGCATCGCGTCCACCAGCCAACTGATGTTGTCGAACTTGATCAGCGATGATTTGAGCGTGCGATTGCGATGGCGGACGTAGAAAAAATAGATGAGCTCGACGATGGTGAACACCGACGCGTAAAGGATCACCAGGCCGAGCTCGACCTCGCGGCCACCGCTGATGATGCCGAACACGCCGTTGAGAAAGGCATAAATGGCCACCAGCAACAGGAAACTGCCTTCGATCACCAGCACCATGGGTTCCAGGTGCCAGGAGCCGAACTGGAAGCGTTGATTGCTTTCCTTGGCGATCAGCTTTGCGGTGATCAGCATCAGGACCTTGATGAAGGCTGCCACCAGCGAGAAGAAGCCATCGAACAGGATGGATTGGGAACCCGAGACAAACCCGGTGATGATCCCGGCAAATGTCACCACCAGCATCAGGAAGGTCGATTGCTTGAGCAGCGCCTGCTCGCCTCGATTGCTCACTCGCTCTCCTCGATCAACCTTGAAACCGCCGGGTGCGGCAGGTTACTTGAGGGAGGAGTCTAGCTGATGTCCTGCGGCGTCTGTTCCGCCCCCTTCGCGGGCTAGCTCTCCCCCACAGGTTCAGCGCAATCCTTGTGGGAGCGAGCCTGCTCGCGAATGGCCGTTACGCGGTCTTAAGCCTTGCCACCACTGCGATCAATCGCAAACCCGGCCCAGGTCTGGCTCACTGGCATCAGCTCCAGGGTGTTGATATTGATGTGCGCCGGGGCATTGAGGACCCAGAAAATGGTCTCGGCAATGTCCTGCGGCTGGATCGGGTCGGCACCGGCATAAGTGGCGTTGTAACGCTCCTGATCACCGGCGAAGCGCACCAGCGAGAACTCGCTCTCGCACAGGCCCGGTTCGATGTTGCTGACCCGTACGCCAGTCCCTTGCAGATCGCAGCGCAGGCTCAGGGAGAACTGCTGGACGAAGGCTTTGGTTCCGCCATACACATGGCTGCCCGGATACGGGTAACTGCCGGCAACGGAACCCAGGTTGACGATACCGGCGCCACGACCGTGGGCAATCAGGCGCGGCAGCAGCAGGCGGGTGCTGTACATCAGGCCCTTGATGTTGGTATCGACCATGGTGTCCCAGTCGTCCAGACTGCACTTGGGCGCCGGATCAGCGCCAAGGGCCAGCCCCGCATTGTTGATAAGCCCGCGCAACTTGGCGAACGAAGGCGGCAAGTTGGCGATGGCTTCTTCCATGGCCTTGCGATCGCGCACATCCAGTACCAGGCCATGCACCTCGGTCTGCTTCGATAGCTCGGCGCACAGGGCGTTGAGGCGTTCTTCACGACGGCCGGTCAGCACCAGTTTCCAGCCGGCTTCGGCAAAACGACGGGCACAGGCTTCACCAAAACCGGAGGTCGCGCCGGTAATAAACAGGGTGTTGGACATCGTGTTCTCCTTGCTTCGGCCGATGGTCAGCCATTGGAATAGAAAATCAGCTGGCAGCATGCCCGGCCTTGCACGCACCGGCAACCACCGCACAAGCTGTACAAAAAACGATCAATCCTGGCAATGCCTTACGCACCGTGACCTGCAGCCATGTGCACGCACCTTATCCACAGCCCCATCCACACATTCCGGGGGCAAGTCGAAATGCTGCAAGCCGCTCTCCACAAGGCTTTGCGAGGGATTTGAAAACTTTTTCGCTTGACCCTCACAGGCCCGCCGTGTAGCCCATGGCCAATTTCTCGACCAGGCAGTCAACTCGACGATGGCCGCAAGCCAGTAACTACGGCCTTCAGCCGAGTCTTTCCAGAGTTTAATCACAGACTTATCCACAGGCTTGCATACCCCGATCCGGCGCACTTTCGTCATCAAGAAAAAAGTTGACAAAGCCACCCAGAGGCCTTGCAAAAACACCTGAGCAAAAAACAACCACAGCGCTGAAAGCCACGAATTCAAAGGCTCTCAGCCAGCTACACCCACGTTATTCACAGCCAGTTCCACAGTAAACGGGGACAAGTCAAAACCGTGACAAAACAACTATTTGCAGCGGCTTTATGTCGCGGTTACGGAGCTTGGGAATATTGTTTTCCACAATTTCATCGAATGCTGCAACCGAACCTGTGGGAGCTGGCTTGCCAGCGATGGCGATTTAAGATTCAGCACTAATGTTGATAGTGCCGGCCTCATCGCGGGCAAGCCCGCTCCCACAGGGTTTGGCGGTGTACTGGAGATATAAAAAAGCCCCGGAGCTTTCGCGCCGGGGCTTGTGCATAACAACGAAAACTCAGTGCCCGCCGAGATAGGCGTTACGCACATCTTCGTTGACCAGTAACTCCTTGCCTGTGCCGCTCATGCGGATCTCGCCGTTAACCATCACGTACGCCCGGTCCGACAGCCTCAGGGCGTGGTTGGCGTTCTGCTCTACCAGGAAGATGGTCATACCGGTCTTGGCCAGTTCCCGCAGGGTGGCGAAGATCTGCTTCACCACGATCGGGGCCAGGCCCAGGCTCGGCTCGTCGAGCAACAGCAGCTTCGGCCGGCTCATCAACGCCCGGGCGATGGCGAGCATTTGCTGCTCGCCACCGGACATGGTCATGGCCCGCTGGTTGCGCCGCTCTTCGAGCCGCGGGAACAGCTCGAACATGCGCTGCATGTCTTCCTTGGCGTATTTGTCGCCGATCGGAATGGTGCCCATCAGCAGGTTTTCCTCGACGGTCATGTCAGGGAACACCCGCCGCCCTTCCGGCGACTGCGCGATGCCGTTGGACGCGATGTAGTGCGACGATTTGTGGGTGATGTCCACACCCTGGTAGAGGATCTGCCCGTCCGCCGCCCGGGGCTGACCGAAGATCGACATCAACAGGGTCGACTTGCCGGCGCCGTTGGAGCCGATGAGGCTGACGGTTTCACCTTCGTTGATGTGCAGCGAGACTTTCTTCAGGGCCTGGATCGGCCCGTAAAACACGTCCAGCGCCTTGAGTTCGAGGATGGATTTACTCATACCACCTCCTCTTCGTCGGCGCCCAGGTACGCGGCAATCACTTTCGGGTCGTGGCGGATGTCATCGGGACCGCCCTCGGCGATGACGATGCCGTGGTCCAGCACCACGATGTGGTCGGAAATACTCATTACCATGCCCATGTCGTGTTCGATCAGCACCACGGTCAGATCGTGCTCGTCGCGCAGCAGCCGGATCATCGCGCTCAGCGCTTCGGTTTCCTGAGGGTTGAGGCCGGCGGCCGGTTCGTCGAGGCAGATGATCTGCGGGCGCGTGCACATGGCCCGGGCAATCTCCAGGCGACGTTGCTGGCCGTAGGACAGTTCACCGGCCAGACGGTTGGCACAATCCACCAGGTCCACCACTTCCAGCCAGTAGAACGCATGGTCCAGGGCATCGCTTTCAGCCTTGCGATAACCCTTGGTGTTGAGAATGCCGGCCAGCATGCTGCGGTTGACCCACATGTGCTGGGCCACCAGCAGGTTTTCCAGCACCGACATTTCCTTGAACAGGCGAATGTTCTGGAATGTCCGCGCCAACCCGGCACGGTTCACCAGATGGGTGCCGCCGAATGCCTTGTAGAACAACCGACTGGCAAAGGCTTTCGGCGAGACGAAATCGGTCGGCTTGAACGATTCGCCCAACAACTTGATGACGTTGGTTTGCTGGCCGCGCACGTTGAGTTCGATCTTGCCGCCAGAGGCCTTGTAGAAGCCGGTCAGGCAGTTGAACACCGTGGTCTTGCCGGCGCCATTGGGGCCGATCAGGGCGAAGATCGAGTTGCGCTTGACCTTCAGGCTGACATCGCTCAAGGCCTTGATGCCGCCGAAGTGCATCATCAGTTTTTCGACACTGAGTACGACTTCGCTCATGGCGCTACTCCTTTACGCGGGGTCACACCGGTACGGCTGATCCGAATCAGGCCGCGCGGTCGCCAAATCATCATCAACACCATCAGGATGCCGAACAGCAGGACGCGGTATTCGGCAAAGCCACGCAGCAATTCCGGAGCCACTGTCAGTACGAAGGCCGCGATCACCACGCCGATGGTCGAGCCCATGCCGCCAAGTACCACGATGGCAAGGATCAAGGCCGATTCAAAGAAGGTGAACGAGGTCGGGTTGACGAAACCCTGGTAGGTGGCGAAGAACACACCGGCCAGACCCGCTGTCGAAGCACCGATGGTGAACGCCGAGAGCTTGACCAGCACGTGGTTCAGACCCATCGAGCGGCAAGCGATTTCATCTTCACGCAAGGCTTCCCAGGCACGACCGACCGGCATGCGGGTCAAGCGATGCTTGATGTACAGCACGGCCAGAACCACCAGGAACAACACCGTGTAGATGAAGTAGTACTTCACGTCGGGGTTGTAGGCAATGCCGAAGAACTCATGGAACGGCACGCCGCCATCTTTCGCACGCTTGCCGAACTCGAGGCCGAAGAAGGTCGGCAACGGCGCCGGCATGCCGTTCGGGCCGCCGGTCAGGGACAGCCAGTTATTGAGGATCAGACGGATGATTTCACCGAAGCCCAGGGTCACGATCGCCAGGTAGTCGCCGTGCAGGCGCAGCACCGGGAAGCCAAGGATGCAACCTGCCAGGCCCGCGGTAATCGCCGCCAGCGGCAGCACCGTCCAGAACCCCAGTCCCAGGTACTGATAACCGAGCGCCAGACCGTAGGCACCAATGGCATAGAACGCCACATAGCCAAGGTCGAGCAGACCGGCCAGGCCGACCACGATGTTCAGGCCAAGCCCCAGCAGCACGTAGATCAGCCCGAGGATGACCACGCCCAGCAGATAGGAGTTGGAGAAGAACGGAAACACCACGGCGATGACGATCATCAACGGGATGATCCAGCGCAAACGTGATTTGTAATCGGGCGCCAGTACATGCACTCCGGAGCCGGTGGTTTCAAATCCTTCTAGGATTTTCAAGCCCTTTGGGGTTTGCAGGAATGTGCTCAAGGCAAAGCGGCCGGCCATGACGATGGCAACAATCCATGCCACCCGCTTGGTTTCCAGGTTGAAGCCGTAGCCATCGAGCACGATGCCGACAATCGGCCCGAACACGATCAGGGCGATGAGGCCGGCAAGAATCGCATCAACCAGACTTTTTTTGAGATCAATGGTTTTTTTAGTGGTTGAAGACATCGCTTACACCTTCGACACAAGAGGACGGCCGAGCAGGCCTTGAGGCCGAAAGACCAGAACGAGAACCAGCAGCGAGAAGCTGAAGACGTCTTTGTAGTCCGAGTTCACCAGGCCGGAGAACAGCGACTCGGAAATCCCGAGGATGATCCCGCCGAGCATGGCGCCAGGTAAAGAACCGATCCCGCCAAGTACCGCGGCAGTGAAGGCCTTGATGCCGATGACGAAGCCTGCGTAGAAGTCGAACGTGCCGTAGTTCATCGTGATCAGCACGCCGGCCAGCGCCGCCATGGCTGCACCGATGATGAACACGTAGGAGATCACGCGGTCGGTGTTGATCCCGAGGATCGAGGCCATCTTGCGGTCTTGCTGGGTCGCACGGCACATGCGGCCGAGCTTGGTGTACTTGATGACGTAGGTCAGCAGGCCCATCCCGACGAACGCTGCGACCAGAATGAAGATCTTGGTGTAGGTGAGCTGAACGAAGCCAGTGCCTACGTCAACGCGCCATGCACCGGTCAACAGTGTCGGAACACCCTGTTGGCGGGCACCCTGGGCGATCTGTGCATAGTTTTGCAGGATCAGCGAGATACCGATGGCGCTGATCAGCGGAGCCAGCCGGGTGGAGTTACGCAGGGGTTTGTAGGCGACGCGCTCGATGACCCAACCGTACACCGCCGTGACGACGATGGTGAAGATCAGGGTGCCGAGCATCAGCAGAGGGAAGGATTCAATACCGAAGTAAGCCAGCAGAGCCAGACTGATTGCCGCGAGGTAAGCGGAAATCATGTAAACCTCGCCGTGGGCGAAGTTGATCATGCCGATGATGCCATAGACCATTGTGTAGCCGATGGCGATCAGGCCATAGACCGACCCGAGGGTCAGGCCATTGACCAGTTGCTGCAGGAAAATACCATCCATAACGCAATCTCACGCATTTGAGAGACTGCACAGAAGCCGCTGGCGTCGGACCGGGGTTCAGCCGCCGGCACCATGCGGTTGTGTGCAGCTCTACGAGAAAAGACAGACGTGCCTTCTGGCCAATGCCAGTCAGTTAACGGCGAACACAAACTGTGTGGCGAGGGAGCTTGCTCCCGCCGGGTCGCGCGGCGCCCCCAACATCAGGACTGCTACGCAGTCCAACGGGAGCAAGCTCCCTCGCCACAGATCGGTCACACCCTCAAATCACTTCTGTTTTTCCAGTTGGTGGTATTTGCCGTCCTTGTCCCACTGGTAAACCACGTAGTCGGAGATTTTCAGGTCGCCCTTGCTGTCCCAGGTCTTCTCGCCCATGACGGTTTTGACCGGGTTCTTCTTCAGCCACGCAGCAGCGTCTTCGCCCTTGTTGGACTTGGCGCCATTGAAGGCGGCAGCCAGGGTCTGGACCGAAGCGTAAGCGTACAGGGTGTAGCCTTCAGGCTCGGTGCCGGCCTTGCGGAAAGCGTCTACCACGGTCTTGCTGTCTGGCAGCAGGCGTGGGTCGGCGCCGAAGGTCATCAGTACGCCGTCGACGTATTGCGGGCCGCCAGCGGTGGTCACCAGTTCGTCGGTCACGATGCCGTCGTCGGACATGAATTTCACGTCTTTCAGGCCTTCGGTACGCAGTTGTTTAACCAGTGGACCGGCTTCCGGATGCAGGCCGCCGAAGTAGACCACGTCGGCACCGGCCGCACGGATCTTGGTGACAACGGCGCTGAAATCTTTCTCGCCGCGGGTCAGGCCTTCGTACAGCACCGGCTTCACGCCGCGTTTTTCCAGCTGGGCCTTGGTGGCGTCAGCCAGGCCTTGGCCGTAGGTGTCCTTGTCGTGCAGCACGACAACCTTCTTGCCCTTGAGCACGTCGACGATGTAGTCGCCGGCCACGATGCCCTGCTGGTCGTCACGACCGCACATACGGAACATGGCGCTCAGGCCACGCTCGGTAACGGCCGGGTTGGTGGAGCCCGGGGTGATGGCGATGATGCCCGCTTCGTCGTAGATCTCGGAGGCCGGGATGGTCGACGAGGAGCAGAAGTGACCGACCACGCCAGCGACTTTCTGGTTGGTCAGGTCCTTGGCGACCGTCACAGCCTGTTTCGGTTCGCAGGCGTCGTCGCCCTTGACCAGCACGATTTTTTCCCCGTTCACGCCGCCCGATGCGTTGACCGCATCGGCCGCTGCCTGTGCACCCTTCATGTACTGCTCGCCAAATGCTGCGTTGGCGCCCGTCATTGGACCCGCTACGCCGATCTTGATGTCAGCCTGAGCAAACGCAGAAACACCCAACGCAGTTGCCACTGCGAGGGCCAAAAAGCCTTTTTTGTAAAACGTCTGGGACATGAGGTGGTGCTCCAAGGTTTTTTTTTAATTGGCACTGCGACTTCACTGAATGCTCAGAGCAAGGGCCGTGCCATCGGTTTTTTATTCTTAAAAAAGTCGCTGCTTTATTCTTATTTCGACTGTTTCGGTCCCATTTTCATTGGGTGTGCAACCGTCTAAACCGCGGAAGGTGAAACCATTTATTTTTCGAGGCGCAACCCTCCTGCGCCATCATTGCAACCGCGGCACCAAACGGTGTGCAACCAGCCTGTAACAACGTGCGTCACCTAACTGCACACTGCTGGTGCGGGACTGCTACAACCCGCACCATCACAGGCTAGTCGCTGCGCGAAAAAGCGCCGCTCCCAGCAACAAATTTCAACAATCAGATCACGATCCGCAAGCACTGGCCTGCGTGATACAGCGAGAATCCCGCCTCATACAGGCAACTGCGAAGGCCCACACCGGCCAATGGCTGCATGGGGGCGAACGGAATGGGTAGCGCTTGAGGATTTCCGTTACACAGGTAATCGGCAAAGGCCTTGCCGACCACCGTCCCCGTGGTCACGCCCCGACCGTTGTAACCGGTGACTGCCACTATTCCGGGCGCCGGTTCGAACAGGCGCATCAAATGGTCGGGCGTAAACGCGATGCGCCCGGTCCAGGTGCACTCCCACTCCACGGGTTTCAGGTAGGGGAAATAATGCTGCTGCACGCGATCGGCCCAGGCCTTGAGGAACCAGGCCGGTTTCTGATTGCCGTTGCCCAAACTGCCGAGCAGCAGGCGACCGTCTTTATCCCGACGGATACTGCTGAGCACCTGGCGGGTGTCCCAGGAGCCCTGGCCACCGGGCAGGATTTGCCGGGCGGCCTCTTCGGTCAGCGGTACTGAAGCCACTTGATAGTAATAACCGGGGAAGAAATTGCGCCGTAACTCGGTCCAGTCACCCTCGGTGTAAGCGTTGGAGGCGATCACCACTTGCTCGGCAAGCACCGAACCCTGGGCAGTCTGCACTGACCAGCGCGAGCCCTGACGCTCAAGTCGGGTGACCGGGGAATGGTCGAACAACTGACCACCCAGACCGATGGCCGCTTTCGCCAACCCCGTGGTGTAGGCCATCGGGTTGAGGGTACCGGCACGCCGATCGAGCAGCGCAGCAGCGATCTTTTTGGTGCCTGTCGCTTGCTCGCAAGCTTGCCCGGTCAGCAGCTCCACTGGCGCGCCGCGACGCTTCCATTGTTCTTCACGACTGCGCAGATCGGCTTCGCCACGGGCGTTGTGCGCCATGTGCAACGTGCCTTCGCGACGCAGCTGACAATCGATGTTGTATTTGTCGACCAGGCTGAACACCAGCGCTGGCGCCGCGCCCAGCATGCGGTTGAGCTGACTGCCGACCGCCTCGCCAAAACCGGCCTCGATTTCGTCGGGCGCAATCCACATACCGGCGTTGACCAGCCCGACGTTACGTCCGGAACCGCCATGACCGGCGCGATGGGCCTCCAGCACACACACTGTCTTGCCCTGCTCCAGCAGATGCACCGCCGCCGACAGCCCGGTAAAACCGGCGCCGATCACGCAGACATCCGCCTTCACCTCACCGTTGAGCGCCGAATGGTCGGGCCTTTGCGGTGTCAGTTTTTCCCATAGACATTCTTCGCGTAACGGCATTGCCAGACTCCAATCAGAAACCTAACCAACCCACACAAATCATTGTGGGAGCGAGCCTGCTCGCGAAAGCGGTATATCAGCCATTATTGATGTCGGCTGACAGATTGCATTCGCGAGCAGGCTCGCTCCCACAGGGATCACTGCTTGCCTGAAATATCAGTCAAACGTAATACCCTGGGCCAACGGCAATTCCAGCGAGTAGTTCACGGTATTGGTCTGACGGCGCATGTAACCGCGCCATGCGTCGGAGCCGGACTCGCGACCGCCGCCGGTTTCTTTTTCGCCACCGAACGCGCCACCGATTTCGGCACCGCTTGGGCCGATGTTGACGTTGGCAATGCCGCAATCGCTACCTACAGCCGACATGAACTGCTCGGCCTCGCGCACGTCGGTGGTGAAGATGCAGGACGACAAGCCTTGCGGCACAGCGTTGTTCAACCGCAGCGCTTCGTTGAAATCGCTGTAACCCACCACGTAGAGGATCGGCGCGAAGGTTTCGTGGCAGACCACATCGCTCTGCTCCGGCATTTCGACGATGGCCGGCGAAACGTAGTAAGCGTTAGGGAATTTGTCTTGCAACTGACGCTCACCGCCAAACACCCGGCCGCCTTCGCTCAACGCCTGCTCCAGCGCATCCTGCATGTTGTCGAAGCTTTGCTTGTCGATCAGCGGGCCGACCAGGTTGCCTTCCAGCGGATGGCCGATACGCACTTTTGAGTACGCGGCTTTCAGGCGGGTGACGATTTCTTCCTTGACCGATTCGTGGGCAATCAGGCGACGCAATGTGGTGCAACGCTGACCGGCGGTACCGACGGCGCTGAACAGGATGGCGCGAACGGCCATGTCCAGGTCGGCGCTTGGGCCGAGGATCATCGCGTTGTTGCCGCCCAGTTCCAGGATGCTGCGGGCGAAACGTGCAGCGATTTTCGGCGCCACTTCGCGGCCCATGCGGGTGCTGCCGGTGGCGCTGACCAGTGCGACACGCGGGTCATCGACCAGGGCTTCGCCGGCATCGCGGCCGCCAATGATCACCTGGCTCAGGTGTGCGGGTGCATCACTGAAGTTTTTCAGCACGCGATCAAACAGCGCCTGGCAGGCCAGTGCGGTCAGCGGGGTTTTTTCCGACGGTTTCCAGATCACCGGGTTGCCGCAAACCAGCGCCAGCGTGGCGTTCCAGGCCCAGACCGCCACCGGGAAGTTGAAGGCACTGATCACGCCGACGACGCCCAGCGGGTGCCAGGTTTCACGCATGTGGTGGCCAGGGCGCTCGGAGGCGATGGTCAAACCGTACAACTGGCGGGACAGGCCGACGGCGAAATCGCAGATGTCGATCATTTCCTGAACTTCACCCAAGCCTTCCTGGGTGATCTTGCCGGCTTCCCAGGACACCAGCTCGCCGAGGTCGGCCTTGTATTCACGCAGGATATCGCCCAGTTGACGCACCAGCTCGCCACGGCGCGGCGCCGGAACCTTGCGCCACAGTTCGAACGCATGATCTGCGCGACTGATGTGCTGCTCGACTTCAGCGGCACCTTCCCAGTTCACGGCGGCGATGCGACTGCCGTCGATGGGCGAATGCACTGGCACTTTGCCGTTCTGGTACAGGGCCGGGTTCACACCAAGACGATCAAGCAATGCGGCAACCATGGGTCACTCCTCAAGCAAAAAACGGTACGTGTGCAGCCGCGTGATCACGGCTGATCAGACCTGTAGTTTTAGCGCCCCGGAGGTTACTCAACAAACGACCTTTAAGAGAGATATCATTCCGTTTATTCATGCTGTGCATTGCTGGCAATAAAGAGACAAGAACAAAGGACCGCCCATGCTGAACAAACGCTATTTGCCATCGATCGCTGCCTTGCAGTGTTTCGAAGCCGTGACCCGGCATCTGAGCTTCACCCGGGCTGCCGAAGAGTTGAACCTGACCCAGAGTGCTGTCAGCAAACAGGTCGCGCAACTCGAAGAGCTGTTACAGCATCTATTGTTTCGCCGGGTACGCCGACGCCTGCAAATGACACCGGCGGGCGATCTATACCTGGTCGAGGTACGAAAAATCCTCACGCAGGTCGAGATGTCGACCCATTACCTGCGTTCCTACGGCGGCGAAACAGAAGTCCTGCGCGTCTCCACGCCTCCGACTTTCGGCGCGCGCTGGCTGGTACCACGGCTAAAAGGCTGGCGCCTGCGCCATCCGTCAATTCATCTGGACCTGTGCAGCGAGCAGGAAGCCGATGATCTGCTGCAAGGTCGCAGTGACCTGGCGTTCTACTTCGGCCAGGGCTCACGTCCCGGCACGGAATGCCTGAAGCTGTTCGGTGAGGAGCTGGTACCGGTCTGCGCCCCCGGCAGCCTGCCCGCCGAACCCTTCACCGACCCTACGCAACTCACCGACCTGGTCCTGTTGCAAAACGCCTCCCGTCCCCAGGCCTGGCATGACTGGTTCGACAACCAG
The DNA here is from genome assembly GCF_003634475.1 of Pseudomonas sp. WPR_5_2. Taxonomy (NCBI): domain Bacteria; kingdom Pseudomonadati; phylum Pseudomonadota; class Gammaproteobacteria; order Pseudomonadales; family Pseudomonadaceae; genus Pseudomonas; species Pseudomonas sp. WPR_5_2. Next base: position 143,394 of record NZ_RBLA01000004.1, read on the forward strand.
GGCTACCACACCGAACACAGCTACCACGGACCGCGCTTCGAAACCTTCTATATGTGCATCCGCGCCGCGCAAGTCGGCTGTGGCGTGGCGTTGCTGCCACGGTTTCTGGTGGAAGAGGAATTGGCGGACGGCAAGCTGGTCATTCCCTGGCAGCATGCAATGCCCAGCACCGATGCGTATTACCTGGCGTACCCTGAGCATTCGGCGGAAGTGCCAAAAGTGCGGGATTTTGTGAAGTGGATGCTGGAGCAGGTCGACAGCCCTGCAGCGACCTGATGGGTACCTTCGCTCTGTAGGAGCTGGCTTGCCAGCGAATAGGCCAGCACATTCAACATCCAGGTTGACTGGCCTGACGCCTTCGCTGGCAAGCCAGCTCCTACAGAGGCCCGGTGTAGTCTAAAAAATGCTGGTAATCCCTGTCCCTGATATGCGCCACTAGCGCCATTGATCAATACCGCTGCAACGCCGGAGATTCCCGTTATGAGCGAGAGTGTGTTTGCCGATCGCATCGTGCAGAACCTGCTCGACACCGACTTCTACAAACTGACGATGATGCAGGCGGTGCTGCACAACTACCCGAACGTGGAAGTCGAATGGGAGTTTCGTTGCCGCAACAGCGAGGATTTGCGTCCGTACCTGGCGGAGATCCGTTTCCAGATCGAGCGCCTGGCCGAGTTGAGCCTGAGTGCGGACCAGTTGAGCTTTCTGGAGCGCATCACCTTCCTGAAGCCGGACTTCCTGCGCTTTCTCGGGCTGTTCCGCTTCAACCTGCGCTACATCCACACCGGCATCGAAAACGGTGATTTGTTTATCCGCCTGCGGGGCCCCTGGTTGCACGTGATCCTGTTCGAAGTGCCGATACTGGCGATCGTCAGCGAAGTGCGTAACCGCTATCGCTACCGGGAAATCGTCCTGGAACAGGCCCGCGAACAGCTGTATCGCAAGTTTGACTGGCTGACTGCCAACGCCTCGGCCGACGAACTATCAGAGTTGCAGGTCGCCGATTTTGGTACCCGCCGTCGTTTCTCGTACCGCGTGCAGGAAGAAGTGGTGAACGTGCTCAAGCACGATTTCCCCGGGCGCTTCGTCGGCACCAGCAACGTGCACCTGTCCCGGGAACTGGACATGAAACCGCTGGGCACCATGGCCCACGAGTGGATCATGGCTCATCAGCAACTCGGTCCACGGCTGATCGACAGCCAGATCGCCGCCCTCGACTGCTGGGTCCGCGAATATCGCGGCCTGCTGGGAATCGCCCTGACCGATTGCATCACCATCGATGCCTTCCTCGGCGATTTCGACCTGTTTTTCGCCAAGCTCTTCGACGGTCTGCGCCATGACTCCGGTGATCCAGTGCTGTGGGCGGAAAAAGCCATCGCGCACTATCACAAGCTCGGCATCGATCCGATGAGCAAGACGCTGACCTTCTCTGACAGCCTGACCCTGCCCAAAGCCCTGGAAATATTCCGGGCGTTGCGGGGTCGGATCAATGTGAGTTTCGGCATCGGCACCAACCTGACCTGTGACATTCCGGGTGTCGAACCGATGAGCATCGTGCTTAAAATGACCGCCTGCAACGGTGCGCCGGTGGCGAAGATCTCCGACGAGCCTGGCAAGACTCACTGCAAAGACCCGAATTTCGTCGCCTATTTGCGACACGTTTTCCAAGTACCTGCCCCATCAAGCCAACCTGGCAAGGAGTAAATTCATGCAAGCCGTACAGCGTGAGATTGCTGAGCAGCTCAAGGTCCAACCGCCGTTTGCCGATGAGGCCGCCCTCGAGGCAGAGGTCGCCCGGCGGATTACCTTCATTCAGGACTGCCTGGTCAATTCCGGGTTCAAGACCCTGGTGCTGGGCATCAGCGGTGGCGTCGATTCCCTGACCGCCGGCCTGCTGGCCCAGCGTGCCATGCGCGAACTGCGTGAGCGCACGGGTGACGACAGCTACAAATTCATCGCTGTGCGCCTGCCGTACGAGACCCAGTTCGATGAACACGATGCCCAGGCGTCGGTGGATTTCATCAAGCCGGACGAACGTCACACGGTGAATATCGGTCCGGCGGTCAAGTCGCTGGCCAACGAAGTGGCGGCGTTCGAAGGCAAGCATGCGGTCTCGGTGGATTTCGTGCTCGGCAACACCAAGGCGCGGATGCGCATGGTCGCCCAGTACACCATCGCCGGTGCGGCCCACGGGCTGGTGATCGGCACCGACCACGCCGCTGAAGCGGTGATGGGTTTCTTCACCAAGTTCGGTGATGGCGCTTGCGACCTGGCACCGCTCAGCGGCCTGGTGAAAAACCAGGTCCGCGCCATTGCCCGCAGTTTCGGCGCGCCGGAATCGCTGGTGGAAAAAGTCCCGACCGCCGACCTTGAAGACCTGTCTCCCGGCAAACCGGACGAAGCGTCCCACGGCGTCACCTACGCCGAGATCGACGCCTTCCTGCACGGCAACCCGGTGCGAGAGGAAGCGTTCAAGATCATTTGCAACACGTACAACAAGACCCACCACAAACGTGTGATGCCGTTTACGCCTTGAGGCGTGAGCGAATGAAAAAAGCCCGCTGAGGAGTGATTCTCAGCGGGCTTTTCTTTGACCATTGCATTCATTGATGCTGATGGCCCCTTCGCGAGCAGGCTCGCTCCCACATTGACGGCGCTAAACCTGTGGGAGCGAGCCTGCTCGCGAAGAACGATAACGCGGTGAGCCTGCTTACTTCAGGGTCACAGTGCCTTTCATCATCGAGATGTGGCCCGGGAACGAGCAGAAGAAGCCATATTTCTCGGCAGCATCAAGCTTCGACACATCGAAGGTCACCGAGTCGGTTTCGTTGGCGCCGATGACCTTGGTGTGCGCGATGATGCGAGCATCGCCTTCTTTCAAGTAGTTCTTGTCGATACCGGCACTCAGGCCGTCGGTGGCGATTGGCTGCATGTCGGCTTCTTTGCTCAGCACCCAGTTATGGCCCATGACGTTCTTCGGCAAGCTGCCGGAGTGGGTCAGTTCGACGGTGAACGTCTTGCAGCTCTTGTCGATTTCAATGGCCTTGGTGTTGAAGGACATTTGGTCTGTGGAGTCAACGGTGACTTTGCACTCCGCAGCCATCAATTGGCTGCTGGCCAGCGTCAACAGGGATACCGCAACAAGTTTGGCAAACATGGTGAATCTCCAAGGCAGGGTTAGTGAAAAATGCGAATGGACAGAAGACTGCCTGAAAACTTCGCAAGTTCATATGACTTGAATCAAAAATTGTATACAACTTTTGGGCTATGACACTGATCGAAACAATCTACCAGCCAAGCGTCTGGCCCGGGCCTATGATCGATCCATCATTACTTAATGGAGCGTCTGACATGTCCCTCAATAGCCTGTTGTGCAGCTTGCTTGCCGCCTATGCCTGCGGCGCCAGTGGTACGTACGAAACGTCCAAGCGGGAAGTTTAGCCCTTGGAGCGTTGCGCGCCTGCCTTTACTCTGTGGTCCTGATCGACCATGGAGGAAGGCATGTCTTTAGCATCCGTATGTGTATTTTGTGGTGCCAGCACCGGCACCCACCCGGCTTATCGCGAAGCAGCCGTGGCCCTCGGCCGGGCATTGGCCGAGCGCAAGTTGACGCTGGTCTATGGCGGCGGTGCCGTAGGCCTGATGGGCATCGTGGCCGACGCCGCCCTGGCAGCCGGCGGTGAAGTGATCGGCATCATTCCGCAAAGCCTCAAGGACAAGGAAATCGGCCACAGCGGCCTGACTCGCCTGGAAGTGGTCGACGGCATGCATGCACGCAAGGCGCGGATGGCCGAACTCAGCGATGCCTTCATCGCCCTGCCCGGCGGCTTGGGCACGCTGGAAGAACTGTTTGAAGTCTGGACCTGGGGCCAATTGGGCTACCACGGCAAACCGCTGGGATTGTTGGAAGTGAACGGTTTCTACAGCAAACTCACCGGTTTTCTCGATCACATCGTCGGCGAAGGCTTCGTTCGCGGGGCACACCGTGACATGCTGCAAATGAGCGAATCGCCACAGACGCTGCTCGACGCCCTCGATAGCTGGCAACCGACCGTACCGCCAAAGTGGGTCGAGCAAAAACCCGACTAACGACTCGGCACCGATACAGGGCAGAATACGCGCCGCTCAACCTCACCTTCGACCCCAGAGGATCGCCCATGGCTAAACCCAATTATTCCTTCGCCAAACGTCAGCGTGACTTGGCCAAGGAGCAGAAGAAAGAGGAAAAGCTTCAGCGCAAGAAAGCGATGGCTGAAGACGCGACACTGAACCCTGACGGTGACGTCGCGACAGAAGATGATGTTGAAGCACCGAAAGACCAGGCGCCCGACGCCTGAGACCCTCCGGGCCGGATGATTCAATTTCAGGCCCACCGGATCTGTGTCCAGGGTTGGCAGCCTTGCTGCCGGCCCTCACAGGTCGATCTGAAATACCTTTCCAGAAAATACCTGATATCCCTTTGTGGGAGCGAGCCTGCTCGCGAAGACGGCAGCACATCCAATCCTTTCCGTGACTGACGGACCGCTTTCGCGAGCAGGCTCGCTCCCACAGGGGTTCACCGCTAATCCAGTGGCATGACGGTGACGCGAACTTCGGGGACATGATTGCCGCCCCCCAGAATCACCCCGCGCAGCGGCGACACATCAGAAAAATCCCGCCCCCAGGCCAAGGTAATGTGCTCCAGTGCCGGCTGCACGTTGTTGGTCGGATCGAAATCTACCCAACCCAGCACAGGGCAATACACCGACACCCAGGCATGGGAAGCATCGGCGCCAATCAGGCGTGGCTGCCCGGGTGGTGGCTGAGTCAGCAAATAGCCGCTGATGTAGCGGGCGGCCAGGCCCCGGGATCGCACGCAAGCAAGCATCAGGTGGGCGAAGTCCTGACAGACCCCGCGCCGACGCTCCAGCACTTCCACCAGCGGCGTTGCCACCTGGGTCGCTTCGGCGTCGAAGGTGAATTCGCTGAAGATTTTCTCCATCAGTGCCTGCACACCCCGCAGCAGCGGACGGCCTGCCGGAAAGCAGCTGTCTGAAAACTCGACGAAATTGCGCTTCAAGTGCACGTAGGGCGATTGAAACCGATAACGGCAAGCTTCGAGCAACTCAGGCGAAAGTGGCTGGCTGCTGTAAGTCAGCGCGTTGCGGGTTTCCTCCCAGGCTGGCGACAGATTGAAATCCAGCGCAGGCCGGGGCAGCACTTCTATCGTGAGGCTGGCGTTGACCAGCAATTCATCATGAGGGCGCTCGAATGCCAGCCGGGTCAGCGGATTACCGAAAACATCCAGTTCATCACGGCGCGACGTCGGGTCCGGACTGATCTGCAACTGCTGCTCGGTACAACGCTGCCAACCGCAGACCCGCGGCCACAGGTGCGCCAGTTGCTGGGCCAGGGACACAGGGCTGTCGTAGTGATAGTGGGTGTCGTGGAAAATCTGGTATCGCGCATTCATCAGACGGACACCGTGCGCTGGCTGACATCATCGACATGGGCAAAATGACGCAAGGCCAGGCGATCGGACACGTGCCCGCTGGCATCGGCGATTTCTTGCAATAGGTCGGCCAGCCCTTCGAGCGCCGCGCGTACGCTGGCCTCACCGAACAGCGGGTTCTCCAGACAACCCAGATCGAAACACGCCAGTCGCTCCACCCATTGCGCCAACCCCGCTTCTCGCGGGGCAGCAAAGTCGTCGTTCAGGCGCTTGAGGGTACGGTTCACCAGTTTCAATTGAAACAGCACGGCGTGAGGGTTCTGCTCATCGAGCAACAACAGGTCGAGCACCGGGATCAACTGCGCCACCGCCAGATAACGCGAACGGTAGGTGATGCTGCTGTTGCCCAGTTCCAGCAACCATTCGAGACCGGCCTGATCGAACGCCCCGGCGCCCCGCAAAAACGCCGCCAGGCTGCCACTGAGAAATTGCAGGCGCTCGATTCGCCGACCGATCATCAGGAAGCGCCAGCCTTCGTCCCGGGTCATGTCGTCCAATGCAAAACCGGACAAAGCCGCCAGGGACATCACCAGACGGTTGAGAAAATCCAGCAGCTCGCCGAAGTCCGGCTCATCGGTTTCCAGTTCCATGGCTTCGCGCTGCAACTCCACCAGCGCCTGCCAGTTTTCCCGCGAGAGCTTGCCGCGCACCTGCGAAGCCGCCCACTGCAACCGCTGCAGGTTGGAACGCAGGCTGAACGGCCAATCATCGCCGAGTATTGCTGCCAGCAAACGCTCCGGCAGCTCACCTTCATCGGGCAACAGCATCAGCCGTTCACCAAGATCGACGGCCGCCTGCAGGGCCTGCGGGTCATCGCCGTCCACGTATCGCGCCAGCATGATGCGCAACAATCGCGCACTGTCATCGCAACGCTCGCAGTAACGACCGAACCAGAACAGGTTTTCCACCACCCGTGACGGCAGATAGGGATCGCGTCGCACCAGATCATGCACGCCGATATTGCGCTGGGTTTTCCATTGTTCGCCGCTGGGCGGGCGATCGCCCAGTACCCAGGTGTCCTTGCTCGCACCGCCACGCTGCATCGACACCACTTCGGCATCGGCCTCGGCGGCCACCCGGGTCAATCCGCCGGGCAATACCCGATAACCCTCGCGGCTGGCCACCGCATACACGCGCAGGCCGATGGCCCGGGGTTGTAACTGACCGCCATCGGCCTGCCAGATTGGCGCTTGGGACAACTGCGCCAATTCTTGCGCAACATAGGCGTAAGGCCGTGCCTGCATGCGCTCGACAAGCTGATGGCGCTGTTTTTCACTCAAGTCACGGCCAAACACCGGGGTAAAACTCTGGGACGGGAACGCCGGTTTGATTAGCAACTCCGGCAGTTTCTCCAACGCCTGCGCGAGCACCGGAGCTTCGCCGCACCACCAGGTGGCGATGGACGGCAGAATCAGGTCTTCACCGAACAGGAACTGACTGATCTTCGGCAGGAAACCCAGCAAGCCTGGGGATTCGAGCACGCCACTGCCGAGGGCATTGGCCACCAGGACCCGCCCTTGTCGCACGGCTTCAAGCAAGCCCGGTACGCCCAATGCCGAATCGGTACGCAGCTCCAGCGGGTCACAGAAATCGTCGTCGAGACGGCGCATGATCGCGTGCACCCGGCGCAGGCCACTCAGGGTTTTCAGGTAAACCGTGGCATCGCGCACTGTCAGGTCGCCGCCTTCGACCAGCGGATAACCGAGTTGGCGAGCAAGGTACAGGTGTTCGAAATAACTCTCGTTGAACCGTCCCGGCGTCAACAACACAACCAATGGCACCTCTTCATCGCTGGGCGCCTGGCGGGACAGGGTTTCCTGAAGCGTGCGGAAGAAGCCGGCCAGATGCTGCACTTTCAGATCGCGGTACAACTCGGGGAACGCCCGGGACACGATGGTGCGGTTTTCCAGCGCATAGCCTGCACCGGACGGCGCTTGAGTCCGGTCCGCCGTAACCCACCAACGGCCATCGGGGGTGCGCGCCAGATCCACGGCATACAGATGCAGAAAGGCGCCGTCAGGCGGTTTGATGCCCTGGCAGGGCCAGAGAAAGTTGTTGTGGCCGAACACCAGTTCGGCCGGTAGCAATCCTTCGGCAATCAGGCGTTGCGGCCCGTACAGGTCGGCCAGCACGGCATTGAGCAATCGGGCGCGCTGGGCGATGCCCGCCGACAGCTGTTGCCACTCGTCAGCGGCAATCACATGGGGTAGCAGGTCCAGTTCCCATGGCCGATCGGCGCCCTTGGGATCCGCGTAAACGTTATAGGTGACGCCGTTTTCCTGAATCTGCCGGGTGAGCAGTGCCTGACGCTGCGCCAGTTGCGCTGGCGTGCTGCGCTGCAATTGGTCGAACAATCGGCGCCAGTGCGGACGTACCGCCCCGCTGTCATCGAGCAGTTCGTGATAGGTGCCCGCCGTCAGCGGGTAGCGGTCTAGCAAGTCAGGCATGGAAAGCTCGGCAGACAGCATGGAACGGTCAGACTAACGCAGGCTCATGACGCCCGGATAGACGAAAGACCCGGGCGTCGCGTACGGTTTAGAAACGTCGTAAATCGAGTGTCATCGGCAGCTCGTCATTGATTTCCAGAGTCGGTATGGGAAGTTTCCCCGGCGTGTGTCCGATGCGGAAGAAACGCGCCATGCGCCGGCTCTCGGCTTCATTGGCATTGACCGGCAAGGTCTCGTAGTTGCGCCCGCCCGGGTGTGCGACGTGATACTGGCAACCGCCCAGCGACCGCTCCATCCAGGTGTCGAGCAGATCGAACACCAGTGGCGCATGGACCGGGATGGTCGGGTGCAGACAGTTCGCCGGTTGCCAGGCGCGGAATCGCACGCCTGCGACGAATTCACCTACACGCCCGGTAGGCTGCAATGGCACCGGAATGCCGTTGCAGGTCAGCACATAACGCTGGGGCGGCAGACCGGTGAGCTTGACCTGCAGGCGTTCCAGGGATGAATCCACGTAGCGCACCGTACCACCGACCGCGCCCTCCTCGCCCAGCACATGCCACGGTTCGAGTGCCTGGCGCAACTCAAGGGCGATGCCACTGACGGCGTAGTCGCCGACCTTGGGAAAGCGGAACTCCAGATGCGCCGCAAACCATTCGGCCCGTAGCGGATAACCGGCGGCATTGAGGTCGACGATGACGTCGGCAAAATCCTGCTCGATAAAGTGCGGCAACAAGAACCGGTCATGCAGCTCTGTGCCCCAGCGCGCCAGTTTTGGCGGTGCGTAAGGTTCGCGCCAGAACCGTGCGACTAACGCTCGCAGCAGTAATTGTTGGGCCAGGCTCATGCGCGCATGGGGTGGCATTTCAAAAGCACGCAACTCCAGCAAACCGAGGCGCCCCGTCGCGCCGTCTGGTGAATACAGTTTGTCGATGCAGAATTCCGCACGGTGCGTGTTGCCAGTGACGTCGATCAGCAGGTTACGCAACAGTCGGTCAACCAGCCACGGCGCGCACTCCTCGCCCGGTTCCGGCATCTGCGCAAAGGCGACTTCCAGCTCGTATAAAGCATCGTTGCGCGCCTCATCGACACGAGGCGCTTGCGATGTCGGGCCGATGAACAATCCGGAAAACAGGTAGGACAGTGACGGGTGGTTATGCCAGTAGCTGATCAGACTGCGTAGCAAATCCGGGCGACGCAGAAAAGGTGAGTCAGCCGGTGTCGCGCCACCCAGTACGAAATGGTTACCACCTCCGGTGCCAGTGTGTCGGCCATCGATCATGAATTTCTCGGTGGTGAGGCGAGTCTGTCGTGCTTCTTCGTAGAGAAATTCAGTGCGCTCGACCAATTCATCCCAAGTCGCGGACGGCTGCACGTTGACCTCGATCACACCGGGATCTGGGGTGATGCGAAAGTTGCACAAACGCGGATCGTTCGGAGGTTCATAACCTTCCAGTAGCACCGGGCAATGCAATTCCTCGGCAGTGGCTTCGATGGCGGCCACCAGCTCCAGGTAATCCTCGACCCGCTCCAGCGGTGGCATGAACAGGTACAACCGGCCTTCCCGCGCCTCGGCGCAGAACGCCGTACGCGTCAGCCAGTCGGCGGACTCGTCGATTTTCGGCGTGCGCTCTTGCGCCTCGGCAGGCTCACCATGGCTGTTCAACTGCGCGGTGTCGGGTAGCGACGCAAACGCCTGATTCGGGTCCTGCGTATGAATGAACGGGTACTCTGCCGCTTTCACCCAAGGTTGCGAACCGAGGGGCAGGCGATAGCCCAACGGGGAATCCCCCGGCACCAGACGGCAATGTTCGTCACGCAGATACCAGCGCCCGCTTTGCCACTGGTCGCCCTTGGCGGTGCGCGCCAGCGGCAGTACCTGGCCGATGACCTTGTCCAGTCCCTGACTGAAGACTTTGCGCAACCGCGCGCGCTCCAGCGGCTCGTCAAGACGCGAGTCTTCGGCGGTGACGTTCTGCGGTAAAGTGCCTTCGCGCCAGAGGTAATAGAAATTGTCTTCGTAGGCCGGAAACACAAAGCGTGTCGGAATTTTCAGGCGTTCGGCCACACTCGCCAGGAAACGCCCGGCCAATTCGCCATTGGCGCCGTAGTCTTGCTGTTCGTCGGCGATCAACGCGTTGTTATGCCAGATCGGCACACCGTCGCGACGCCAATAGCAATTGAGCGACCAGCGCGGCAATTGCTCACCGGGATACCACTTGCCCTGACCGAAATGCACCAACCCCTGAGGCGCGTAGCGTTTACGCATGCGCTGGAACAGTTCGGCGGACAGCCGACGCTTGTTTGGTCCCAGTGCCGCCGTATTCCACTCGGCGCCGTCCGGGTCATCAATGGAGACGAAGGTCGGCTCACCGCCCATGGTCAAGCGAACGTCACCTTCCAGCAGATCGGCGTCGATCTGTCGCCCCAAGGCCTGAATCGCCAGCCACTGCTCTTCGGTGTAGGGCTTTGTGACCCGTGGCGCCTCCCAAATCCGCTCCACCGACATTTCATGGCTGAATTCGCACTCGCACGGTTCCACCAGGCCACTGATCGGTGCCGCGGAAGACGGATCTGGACTACAGGCCAATGGGATATGCCCTTCACCCGCAAACAGCCCGGAGGTTGCATCCAGACCGATCCAGCCCGCACCGGGCAAGTACACCTCGCACCAGGCGTGCAGGTCGGTGAAATCCACTTCAGTGCCTGAAGGGCCATCGAGACTTTTCACATCGGCGGTCAACTGGATCAGGTAGCCCGAGACAAAGCGAGCGGCCAGCCCGAGGTTGCGCAGGAGTTGCACCAGCAGCCACGCAGAATCGCGGCACGAACCGGAGGCCTGTTCGAGCGTGTATTCGGGGGTTTGCACCCCCGGCTCCATGCGAATCAGGTAGTCGACGTCTTCGCTCAGGCGCTGGTTGAGGGCGACGAGGAAATCCACGGCGGGCAGAGGCGTACGGCCAATGTTGTCCAGATAGGCCTTGAACTTCGGCGTCAGGGGCAAGGTTTCCAGGTACGGCGCCAACTCCTTGCGCTCGTCCGCAGCGTAGTCGAACGGGATTTTTTCTGCGTAGGGTTCGAGGAAAAAATCGAAGGGATTGAAGATCGCCATTTCTGCCAGCAGATCGACTTCGATGCGCAACTCATCGGTTTTCTCCGGAAACACCAACCGCGCCAGGTAATTGCCCTGCGGGTCTTGTTGCCAGTTGATGAAATGCTGCTCGGGCGAGACTTTCAACGCATAGGACAGTATCCGCGTGCGGCTGTGGGCGGCCGGGCGCAGGCGAACGATCTGCGGACCGAGCTCGACGGCGCGGTCATAGCGGTAATGCGTGACATGGTGCAATGCGACATGAATCGACACGGCGTGCCTCCTGCGAGCCTTAAGCGTATTCGAAAGCGCGCAAGACTTATGCCATCCAGCGGTGCTGGCGCTTTCTCCGGTTACTGGAGGCAGTACAGCACCAAAATCGGGCGATGCAGGAAAATGGTTGGAGAGAGTTGCACGGATTTGTGGCGGCCGAGACTGCCAGCCTGACTTGCAGCGCCTGCACCGGCCTCATCGCGAGCAGGCTCGCTCCCACAGTTTGTTCGAGTCGTTCGCGAAACTTGTAATCGACAATGGCCCCTGTGGGAGCGAGCCTGCTCGCGATGAGGCCAGTCGCCCTAGCAAACCTTTAAAGCCTGAAATGCAAAACGCCAACCCGAAGGTTGGCGTTCTGTTCAGCTCAAGCGAGGCTTAGCGCGGTACGACCGGCTTGCGCGCAGGCTTGGGCCCCTTGCCCTTGGCCGCTTCCTTGCGCTCCTTGGCGGCCTGCTGGTTGCGGGCGAATGCCGCAGCCTTGGCCTGTTCACGTTTGTCCCACGGATTACCGCCATCGCTGGCGCGCGGTGGCAGGCCAGTGTGCTGGGTGAGGATCTTGGTGGTCTTTTCCCCTGCCACCTTGTGGCTGCCGGCCGGCGTCGAGTTCTTGCGACGGGCACTCTGGTAGCTGTCGGTGGACGGCTGGTGCAGCGGAATCAACTGGTTCTTCCCCGGCCCGATCAGGTCGGCGCGGCCCATGCGGGTCAGTGCCTCACGCAGCATCGGCCAGCCTTTCGGGTCGTGATAACGCAAGAACGCCTTGTGCAGACGACGCTGCTCTTCGCTCTTGACGATGGTCACCGCGTCACTCTTGTAGGTGACCTTGCGCAGCGGGTTCTTGCCCGAGTGGTACATCGCGGTAGCGGTGGCCATCGGCGACGGGTAGAACGCCTGCACCTGGTCGGCACGGAAGCCGTTGCCCTTGAGCCACAGGGCCAGGTTCATCATGTCTTCGTCGGTGGTGCCCGGGTGGGCGGCGATGAAGTACGGAATCAGGTACTGCTCTTTCCCGGCTTCCTTGGAGTACTTCTCGAACATGCGCTTGAACTTGTCATAGCTGCCAATGCCCGGTTTCATCATCTGGTTGAGCGGACCTTCCTCGGTGTGTTCCGGGGCGATCTTCAGGTAGCCACCGACGTGGTGGGTCACCAGTTCCTTGACGTATTCCGGCGACTCGACTGCAAGGTCGTAGCGCAGGCCGGAAGCGATCAGGATCTTCTTCACACCCGGCAAGGCACGGGCGCTTCGATACAACTGGATCAGCGACGAGTGGTCGGTGTTCAGGTTCGGACAGATGCCAGGGAACACGCAGGACGGCTTGCGGCACGCGGATTCGATTTCCGGGCTCTTGCAGGCGATGCGGTACATGTTCGCGGTCGGGCCGCCGAGGTCGGAAATGACGCCGGTAAACCCTGGGACCTTGTCGCGAATTTCTTCGATCTCGCGAATGATCGACTCTTCGGAACGGTTCTGGATGATGCGGCCTTCGTGCTCGGTGATCGAGCAGAAGGTGCAACCGCCGAAGCAGCCACGCATGATGTTCACCGAGAAGCGGATCATCTCATAGGCCGGGATTTTCTCCTTGCCGTACGCCGGGTGCGGAATGCGCTGATAAGGCATGCCGAACACGTAGTCCATTTCTTCGGTGGTCATGGGAATCGGTGGCGGGTTGAACCAGACGTCCACTTCGCCGTGTTTCTGCACCAGCGCACGGGCGTTGCCGGGGTTGGTTTCCAGGTGCAACACGCGGTTGGCGTGGGCATACAGAACGGCGTCGCCACGGACTTTTTCAACCGATGGCAGACGGATCACGGTCTTGTCGCGGGTCATCTTCGGACTGGCAAGAATCTGCACGACCTTGGCTTCTTGCGGATCCTCGACCGGACCCTTTTCCTGCTCGATGGCGCAGGCTTGAGTGTCCTGGGTATTCACGTACGGGTTGATGATCTTGTCGATCTTGCCCGGACGGTCGATGCGCGTGGAATCGACTTCGTACCAGTCTTTCGGCGTGTCGCGGCGGATGAACGCGGTGCCGCGCACATCGGTGATGTCTTCGATCTTGTGACCGTAGGACAGGCGCTGGGCGACTTCGACAATGGCACGCTCGGCGTTGCCGTAGAGCAGGATGTCGGCGCTGGCGTCGATCAGGATCGAATTACGAACCCGGTCCTGCCAGTAATCGTAGTGGGCGATGCGGCGCAGGGACGCTTCGATGCCGCCAAGTACGATCGGCACGTGCTTGTAGGCTTCCTTGCAGCGCTGGCTGTAGACCAGGCTCGCACGGTCCGGACGCTTGCCCGCCAGGCCACCTGGCGTGTAGGCATCATCGGAACGGATTTTCTTATCGGCGGTGTAGCGGTTGATCATCGAATCCATGTTGCCGGCCGCGACGCCGAAGAACAGGTTCGGCTCGCCCAGCTTCATGAAATCGTCTTTGGACTGCCAGTTCGGCTGGGCAATGATCCCGACGCGGAAGCCCTGGGACTCCAGCAGCCGGCCGATGATCGCCATGCCGAACGACGGGTGATCGACGTAGGCATCACCGGTGACGATGATGATGTCGCAGGAATCCCAGCCGAGCTGATCCATCTCCTCCCTGCTCATTGGCAGGAATGGCGCTGGCCCGAAACATTCGGCCCAGTACTTGGGATAGTCAAATAACGGCTTGGCTGCTTGCATGTCGATAACCGGTGTTGGCTTTCATTGAATTTCGCGGGCGCGGAATATAGCACAAATTTTGACCAATTCCGACGGCTGTGGTCGGAAATTAGAGGGTGTCTGCTATACCGCGTAATCGTTCATCGCGAGCAAGCATTGCTCCTACAGAGGTCTGCGTGCGACCTGTGGGAGCAAAGCTTGCTCGCGATGAGGCCCTGACAGGCGCTACATAAACTTACTCGTCGTCATCGAAGTTGTAGCTACCCGGCGCCAGGTTCTCGAATCGGGTGTATTTACCGATGAACGCCAACCGGATAAAGCCGATCGGGCCGTTCCGCTGCTTGCCGATGATGATCTCGGCAATGCCCTTGTGCTCGGTTTCCGGGTGATACACCTCGTCGCGGTAAACGAACATGATCACGTCGGCGTCCTGCTCGATCGCTCCGGATTCCCGCAAGTCGGAGTTCACCGGGCGTTTGTTCGGCCGCTGCTCCAGGGAACGGTTGAGCTGGGACAGCGCCACCACCGGGCAGTTGAATTCCTTGGCCAGGGCTTTCAGGGACCGGGAGATCTCGGAAATCTCGTTGGTCCGGTTGTCGCCGCTGGAACCCGGAATCTGCATCAGTTGCAGGTAGTCGATCATGATCAGGCCGACGTCGCCATGCTCACGCACCAGACGCCGGGTCCGGGCGCGCATTTCCGACGGGCTGATGCCGGCCGTATCGTCGATGAACAGTTTGCGGTCGTTGAGCAGGTTGACCGCCGAAGTCAGGCGCGGCCAGTCGTCGTCTTCCAGCTGACCGGAACGGACCTTGGTCTGGTCGATGCGCCCCAGGGACGACAACATACGCATGATCAGCGATTCGCCTGGCATCTCGAGGGAGTAAACCAGGACAGCCTTCTCACTGCGCAACACGGCGTTTTCCACCAGGTTCATCGCAAAAGTGGTCTTACCCATGGACGGACGGCCGGCGACGATGATCAGGTCGGCCGGTTGCAGGCCGCTGGTCTTCTCGTCGAGGTCGGTGTAGCCGGTGGACAGGCCGGTGATGGCGTTGTCGGTGTTGAACAGGGTATCGATACGGTCGATGGCCTTGGTCAGCAGTTCATTCACACCCACCGGGCCGCCGGTTTTTGGCCGGGCCTCGGCGATCTGGAAGATCTGCCGCTCTGCTTCATCGAGGATTTCTTCAGCGGTGCGACCTTCCGGGTTGAAGGCACTGTCGGCAATTTCAGTGCTGATGCCGATCAATTGGCGCAGGGTCGCGCGCTGGCGAACAATCTGCGCATAGGCCTTGATGTTGGCGACGGACGGCGTGTTTTTCGCCAGCTCGCCGAGATAACCGAGGCCACCGACTTGCGAGGTCTGACCTTCCTTGTCCAGTTGCTCGGCAAGGGTCACGACGTCGATCGGGGAGTTCTGATCGGCCAGTTTGGCGATCGCACGGAAAATCAGGCGGTGGTCATGTCGATAGAAATCACCGTCGGAAACTTGATCGAGCACGCGTTCCCAGGCGTTGTTGTCCAGCATCAGACCACCGAGCACAGCCTGTTCGGCTTCGATGGAATGCGGCGGCACCTTCAGCGCGGCGGTTTGCAGATCGTATTGCTCGGGAGCGGAGATTTCGTTCATGGCCACTTGGTTTTTTAGTAAAAGCAGGGGTTGAAAAACGGGCGTTACCAGAAAGACAAAGGGCACGACCTGTAAACAGGATCGTGCCCGATGTTACCGGCAAGCACCCGAGGGTGCCAGCCGACAAGTACTGCTTAAGCTGCTACCACGACAACGCGTACGGTGGCTTCAACTTCAGCGTGCAGGTGCACGGCTACGTCGAATTCACCTACGTTGCGGATAGTGCCGTTCGGCAGACGAACTTCGCTTTTTGCCACTTCAACGCCAGAGGCGGTCAGTGCATCAGCGATGTCGTGGGTGCCGATCGAACCGAACAGCTTGCCTTCGTCACCAGCGGTGGCAGTGATGGTCACTTCCAGCTCAGCCAGTTGGGCGGCACGGCTTTCAGCCGACGATTTACGGTCTGCTGCAGCTTTTTCCAGCTCAGCGCGACGCTCTTCGAACGCAGCCAGGTTGGCTGGGGTCGCGGCGGTAGCTTTGCCGTAAGGCAGCAGGTAGTTACGACCGTAACCAGCCTTAACGTTCACTTTGTCACCCAGGTTGCCCAGGTTGGTGACTTTTTCCAGAAGGATCAGTTGCATGTGAAAATCCTCTTAACTTTTAACCTTCACCGTTCGCGTTATCGGCGTCTTTCGACGCCAGACGACCGCGAAAATCAATCAGGCTGTCGACGATGGCCAGGACCACCAGCAACGGATAGATCAGCTGCATGAACAGCAACAGCGTGACGTACAACCCCACCAGCCAGAATTTGGCCAGTCGCTTTTGCGCCACCAGCCCGTGAATCAGGGCCAGCCCGGCGAAAACCAGCGGTACGCTGCACAACGGCACAAGCATGGACATCTGGGCACCGAAATTCGGTGTCACAACCATGCCCGCCAGCAGCAACATCGCGGGACCCAGCGGGATTCGGACGGCGCGAAACTCGCGACCGAAACCACCGGGGTTGTACAACAACGCCTGCCAGTAGCGCCCGACAATCAGGCTCAGCACACTGACGATTTGCAACAAGGCCGCAATCAGGCCGGTCAGGATTGGTGCAATCAGGGACGCGAAGCGCGCTTGCTCGTCTACCGACATCTTCTGGTAGACCTCACCGAGTAGCGACGGCATGACTTTGATCAAAGCCTGCGCCAGCATCTCGATCTGGGGACCAAAAGCCGTCCCCAGCACCACTGAAAACACCACTCCCATCGCTATGCTGACCAGCAGCACGCGGTTCCAGGACTCGCTTGCGCGCAAAACCAACGCAAGGCTCGCAGACCCCAGCAGCACCAGAAGCGCCCGTGGGTCGTCGGAGAAAAGCCACCAGATCAACGCCGGCAGCAGTCCCAGAGCAAGAACGCCCAAGGCGTCCTTCAATCCGCGCCGCAGGAGCACAAGGCATCCGGCGGCAGCACCCAACCAATACAACAACGGCAATGCCGCGCATCCAGCCACTACCAGAGTGGCCTGCATACGGCCCCGCATGATGAACTCAGCTAAGGCACGCATACATTCAATCCTTTGCTACGTGTCGACTGCCCGGTCTCAGCGGCCGTGGCTGTCGGTGTAGGCCAGCAGGGCCAGGAAGCGGGCGCGCTTGATAGCGGTGGCCAGCTGACGCTGATAACGAGCTTTGGTACCGGTGATGCGGCTTGGAACGATTTTGCCGGTCTCGGATACGTAGGCTTTCAGAGTGTTGAGATCTTTGTAATCGATCTCTTTCACGTCTTCAGCGGTGAAGCGGCAGAATTTACGACGACGGAAGAAACGTGCCATTTGATAGGCTCCTTAAAAGGTCCGTGGATTACTCGTCAGCGTTATCGCTGTTGTCGCTGTCATCACTGTCAACGCCTTCAGCGTCGGAGTGCTCAGGACGGTCGCGACGCTCACGGCGCTCACTGCGGTTTTCTTCAGCCTTGAGCATCTCGGATTGGCCGGTAACGGCTTCTTCGCGACGGATGACCAGGTTACGGATCACTGCATCGTTGTAGCGGAAGTTGTCTTCCAGCTCGGCCAGGGCCTTGCCGGTGCACTCAACGTTCAGCATCACGTAGTGAGCCTTGTGAACATTGTTGATTGCGTAGGCCAGTTGACGACGGCCCCAATCTTCCAGACGGTGGATTTTGCCGCCGTCTTCTTCGATCAGCTTGGTGTAACGCTCAACCATGCCGCCGACTTGCTCGCTTTGATCCGGGTGGACCAAAAAGATGATTTCGTAATGACGCATGAATGCTCCTTACGGGTTGTAGCCTGCCGCTCAAAAGCGGTCAGACAAGGAGTGAATGACACTTATGGACTTGCGTGGGTAAGGCACATGCGTGCCTGCCGTCACAGCAAGGGGCGCAATTGTAGAGAAGGGATGTGGGAGGCGCAAGGTAATTGGTGATTATTTGAACAACCACCAATCTTTGCCCATGCACAAAACATTGTGGGAGCGCGCCTGCTCGCGAAGGGGCATAACATTCGACATTGATGCTGAATGTTACTCCGCATTCGCGAGCAGGCTCGCTCCCACAGGGATTACAACTGGCTTAAGATTTTTTGGTCGCCGCTTTTGCGCCACGCTGACGCAAGGCCTCGAACAGGCATACGCCGGTCGCCACGGAAACGTTCAGACTGCTGACGCTACCGGCCATCGGCAGGCGCACCAGGTAATCGCAAAGGTCGCGGGTCAGGCGACGCATGCCGCTGCCCTCTGCACCCATGATCAGGATGGTCGGTCCGGTCAGGTCCTGGTCGTAAAGGCTGACATCCGCCTCACCCGCCGTACCGACAACCCACAAGCCGCGCTGCTTGAGCTTTTCGAGGGTGCGCGCCAGGTTGGTCACGGCGACCAGCGGAATCACTTCCGCCGCACCGCAGGCAACCTTTCGCACGACCGGCGTCAGGGTCGCGGATTTGTCCTTCGGCACGATCACCGCCAGCGCACCCGCCGCATCGGCAGAACGCAGGCAGGCGCCGAGGTTGTGCGGATCGGTCACGCCGTCGAGCACCAACAGCAGCGGTGCGCCCTCGGTGCGATCGAGCAGCTCGTCGAGCATCGCCTCGCCCCAGACCTGGCTTGGACTTACGTCCGCGACCACGCCCTGATGCACGCCTTCGACCCAGGCATCCATTTCCCGGCGCTCGGCCTGACCAACCTGGACACGGTTTTCGTTGGCCAACTCGATCAAAGTCTGCACCCGAGGATCACCGCGACCTTCGGCCAGCCAGATTTGCTTGACGCGCTTGGGGTGGTGACGCAGCAATGCTTCAACTGCGTGCACACCGTAGATTTTTTCCAACTGACTCATGGCTTGGCCTTAGGTTTACGCGCCCCGCCACTTTTGGCTGGGGCCGAGCCCGCTTTTGGCGGACCTTTACGATGTTTGCTCGGTTTGGCTGGCTTGCCGCCGACAGCCTTGTCAGGCGCCGACCGTCCGGTCTTTCCCCCAGACGCCGCTTTACCGCCGCTTTTCGCGTCGGCCAGCAAGGCCTTTTTCATTTCACGGCTTTTGCGCACTTCGGCGTTTTTCGCCGCTGCATCGCTCGGACGATAGGCTTCGACAGCCTTTTCTTTGGCAGGACGACGACCGGTTTTCGCCGGAGCCGGTTCTGCGACTGTTTTTGTAGAGAGGGCCGCAGGTGCTGCCGCTTCCGTTCCACGCTTTTTGCGACCGATCGGCGCGCTGATGGTTTTTTCGGCCATCTCGAAGTCAATCTTGCGCTCGTCGAGGTCGACACGCATGACACGCACTTCAACAGTATCGCCAAGACGGAAGCTGCGACCGGTGCGCTCACCGGCCAGGCGATGGTGCACAGGGTCGAAGTGGTAGTAGTCACCCGGCAGCGCGGTGACGTGCACCAGGCCTTCGACATAAATGTCGGTCAGCTCGACGAACAGACCAAAACCGGTAACAGCCGTGATCACGCCCGGGAACGACTCGCCGACGCGGTCTTTCATGAACTCGCACTTGAGCCAGTTCACCACGTCGCGGGTCGCTTCGTCGGCACGACGCTCGCTCATCGAGCACTGCTCGCCGAGCTGCTCCAGGGCCGCTTCGTCGTACGGATAGATGCGCGCCTTCGGAATGGTCATCGCACCGGCACGGCGAACGTGCGGAGTATCCTGCTTCGAATGGATGACGCTGCGGATCGCCCGGTGCGTAAGCAAGTCCGGGTAGCGGCGAATCGGCGAAGTGAAGTGCGTGTACGCCTCGTAATTCAGGCCGAAGTGACCCTGGTTATCGGCGCTGTACACCGCCTGGCTCAAAGAACGCAGCATGACGGTCTGGATCAGGTGGAAATCCGGACGATCCTTGATACCGGCCAGCAGTGCCTGGTAGTCCTTCGGCGACGGGCCATCCTTGCCTTTGTGCAGGGACAGGCCGAGCTCACCAAGGAAGGCACGCAATTTTTCCAGACGTTCCGGTGGCGGACCGTCATGAACACGGTACAGCGCCGGAATCTCGTGCTTTTTCAGGAATTCGGCAGTGGCCACGTTGGCCGCCAGCATGCATTCCTCGATCAGCTTGTGCGCATCGTTGCGCACGGTCGGCCGGATTTCGGCGATCTTGCGCTCGGAGCCGAAGATGATCCGGGTTTCCTGGGTTTCGAAATCGATCGCGCCACGCACATGACGGGCGGCCAGCAACACCTTGTACAGCGCATACAACTGCTTGAGGTGCGGCACGACGTCGGTGTACTCGCCGCGCAGCTTGCGGGCTTCAGTCGCTTTCGGCGTTTCGAGCATGGCACTGACCTTGTTGTAGGTCAGGCGCGCATGGGAGTGAATCACCGCTTCGTAGAAGCAGTAATCGGTCATTTCGCCGGATTTTGAGATGGTCATCTCGCAAACCATGGCCAGGCGATCGACTTGCGGGTTCAGCGAGCACAAACCGTTAGACAGTTGCTCAGGCAACATCGGAATCACGCGCTCGGGGAAGTACACCGAGTTGCCGCGAACCTGAGCCTCGGCATCCAGTGCCGAACCGAGTTTCACGTAGCTGGAGACGTCGGCAATCGCCACGTACAACTTCCAGCCACCGGAGAACAGGCGCAGCTTGCCTGGCCGGGCCTCGCAGTAGACCGCGTCATCGAAGTCGCGGGCGTCTTCACCGTCGATGGTGACGAACGGCAAATGACGCAGGTCGATGCGCTTCTCTTTGTCTTTCTCTTCGACTTCCGGCTTGAGCTTGCCAGCTTCCTTGAGCACGGCATCAGGCCAGACGTGAGGAATGTCGTAGGTGCGCAGGGCAACATCGATTTCCATGCCCGGCGCCATGTAGTTACCCACAACCTCAACCACATCGCCTTGCGGCTGGAAGCGGGGTGTCGGCCAGTGGGTAATCTTCACTTCGACGAACTGGCCGATCTGGGCGTTGGCGTTACGGCCCGGCGTCACCAGCACTTCCTGCTGGATCTTCGGATTGTCGGCAACGACGAAACCGATACCGCCTTCTTCGAAATAACGACCGACGATGCTCTCGTGAGCGCGGGACACGACTTCGACAATCATGCCTTCACGGCGACCGCGACGGTCCAGGCCGGAAACACGGGCCAGGGCACGGTCACCGTCGAACACCAGGCGCATTTGCGCCGGGCTCATGAACAGGTCGTCACTGCCGTCATCCGGCACCAGGAAGCCGAAACCGTCACGGTGACCGCTGATGCGACCCAGGATCAGGTCGAGCTTGTCCACCGGTGCATACGTGCCACGACGGGTATAGATGAGCTGAGCATCGCGCTCCATGGCGCGCAGGCGGCGGCGCAGGGCTTCGATCTGGTCTTCTGTGGTCAGGCCGAACTCTTCGACCAATTGTTCGCGGTTAGCAGGCGAACCCCGATCAGCAAGATGCTGAAGGATCAGTTCGCGGCTAGGAATGGGGTTTTCATATTTTTCCGCTTCACGAGCGGCCTCGGGATCGAGGGACTGCCAATCGGCCATTAGAGAGTTTTCACCTTGTCTATATGCGGGTTAGTTTGGCATAGGCGTAATGAAACGGGAAATTTCAGGCTAAGACGCCCCTTCTAAAGCCCTGTATCGACACTTCAAAGCTGATTTGCAGACCGCCGGTGAAATTTTTCAGGTTTTTTTGATGCCGGGGGTTTACAGTTAAAAAGACGCTCCGTATAGTGCGCGCCATCGACGACGGACAACGTTGCCGATACTGCCCAGATGGTGAAATTGGTAGACACGCCAGCTTCAGGTGCTGGTGACCTTACGGTCGTGGAAGTTCGAGTCTTCTTCTGGGCACCAATTTCGAGCTTGAGATTAGATCAATTTCAAGGCTCACACAAAAACCCGCGAAAGCGGGTTTTTTGCATTCTGGATGTCTGATTTATTAAATTTAAATCAGGGGTTTACAGATAAAAATACTCTCCGTATAGTGCGCCACATCAACAGCGGCAACGCTGAAGATGAATGCCCAGATGGTGAAATTGGTAGACACGCCAGCTTCAGGTGCTGGTGGCCTTACGGCCGTGGAAGTTCGAGTCTTCTTCTGGGCACCAATTCAAATTCACGGTCACGACCTTGAATTTCACAGAAACCCGCGAAAGCGGGTTTTTGCGTTTCTGGCATTTGAAAACCGCAACGACGAAACCTTTGTGGCGAGGGAGCTTGCTCCCGCTTGAGTGCGCAGCACTCACAAAATCTGTATCGCGCGAGAATCTTGGGGTCGCTTCGCAACCCAACGGGAGCAGGCTCCCTCGCCACATTGACACCCGCCTATCAAAACCCAACTCAACCCACAAGGCGCATTTGAGAAACAATATCGTTTATCATTGTTGCAAGTTTTTGCAATGCGACAGTGAGGAACCCTGCGAATGATGTTTCGAAATACCCTGCGCCGCGGCCTGACCTTTACCCTGCTAGGCCTGGCACTCGCCACTCCCCTCACCCAAGCCGCCGACACGGTTTCCCTGACCCTCTACAACGGCCAACACAAGGAAGTCGGTGACGCTGTCGCCAAAGCTTTCGAAGCCAAGACTGGCATTCACGTCAACGTACGCAAAGGCAGCAGCAACCAACTTGCCAGCCAGATCGTCGAAGAAGGTGATCGCTCCCCTGCCGACGTGATTTACACCGAAGAATCGCCGCCTCTGAACAAGCTTGGCGAACAGGGACTTCTGGCCAAGGCCGATGACGCAACGTTGGCGGTGCTACCCAGGGAATATGTCGCCGGCAATGGCACCTGGATCGGCGTGACCGCCCGGGTGCGCGTCGTAGCGTTCAACCCCAAGCTGATCGATGAAAAAGACCTGCCGAAATCGGTGATGGATTTCTCCGACCCCAAATGGCAAGGCAAGGTCGGCTTCGTGCCCACCAGCGGCGCCTTCCAGGAACAGGCCGTGGCAATCATCAAGGTCCACGGGATGGACGCTGCCGAAGAATGGCTGACCGGTTTGCGCGCATTCGGCAAGACCTACAGCAACAACATGGTTGCGCTCAAAGCTGTTGAAAATGGTGAAGTGGCCACCGTCCTGGTGAACAACTACTACTGGTTCGCCCTGCAGCGGGAAAAAGGTCAGCTCGATTCGAAACTGCATTACTTCACCGGTGGCGACGTCGGCGGGCTGATCACGGTTTCCAGCGCGGCCGTATTGAAATCCAGCAAACATCCTAAAGAAGCCCAACAATTGCTCGCCTACATGGCGAGCGAAGAGGGTCAGCGCGTGATCACCCAGACCACCGCCGAATACCCACTGCACAAAGGCATGGAATCGGATCGCGGCCTCAAGCCGTTCAGTGAACTGGAAGCGCCGAAAGTCACTCCAGCCGACCTCGGCAACGCCGAACAAGCCCTGGACCTGGAACGCGACGTTGGCCTGAACTAATGAGCACATCACTCCCCGCCTCCGCTCACGGCAACTACGTGCCACGGCGCAGGCAGCCATCGATCTGGTTGTTAATGCCGGTTTTAGCGCTGGTTGTACTCAGCCTGTTGCCGCTGGCCTATGTCGGACTCAAGGCCTGGCAAGCTGGCTGGGCCGAAGCACTGCACCTGCTGTGGCGACCCTATGTGCTTGGCTTGCTGCGCAACACCCTGTCGCTGATGATCGGCGTCACAGTGGCTTGCGGCGTGATCGGCCTGTCACTGGCGTGGTTGCTGGAACGCAGCAATCTGCGCGGGCGGCGGTTGTGGGGCGTGATTCTATGCTTGCCGTTCGCCGTACCGGCGTTTGTCAGTAGCTTCACCTGGGTTTCGCTCAGTGCACAATTCGAAGGACTGGGCGGGGCGATTCTGGTGATGACCCTGTCCAAATACCCGCTGATTTTCCTGCCGGTGGCGGCGACCCTGCGCAATCTTGACCCATCGCTGGAAGAGTCCGCACGTACGCTGGGACACAATCGCTGGGGCGTGTTCTTCAAGGTCACCCTGCCCCTGCTTTGGCCCTCACTGCTCGCAGGCTCACTTCTGATTGCCCTGCACATGCTGGTGGAATTCGGCGCGCTATCGATCATCGGCCTGCAAACCTTCACCACCGCGATCTATCAACAGTTCGAGCTGGAATTCAGCAACGCCAATGCGGCGATGCTTTCGGCTGTGCTACTGGTGATGTGTCTGATACTGCTGTGGCTGGAACTGCGCGTTCGCGGCAAGGGCCGGCATGTGCGCACCGGCCAGGGCGCGGCGCGACGGGCGGAGCAGGTGCGATTGGGGCCGTGGGCGGCTGCCGGGCAACTGTACTGCCTGTTGCTGGCGATCATTGGCAGCGGCATTCCACTGGGGATGCTGGCTTATTGGCTCGCTGCAGGTTCGTCGGCCGCCTTTCCGGTTGCCGCCATCAGCGAGGCATTGCTGTCATCCTTGGCGCTGTCGCTGGGCGGCGCGGCCTTGTGCCTGGTGCTCGCAGTTCCGGTAGGACTGCTGGTGGTGCGTTACAAGGGCCGACTGGCAATCTGGGCCGAACGCCTGCCGTATCTGCTGCATGCACTGCCAGGCCTGGTGATCGCCCTGACCCTGGTGTATTTCGCCCTTCACTATGTGCCGATGCTGTACCAGACGTCGGCGCTGCTGCTGATCGCCTATGCATTGCTGTTTCTGCCATTGGCCCAGGCGCCGATTCGCACGGCGCTAACCAAGGCGGCCCCACAACTGGAAGAGGCTGCGCGCACACTGGGAGCATCATCGCTCACCGCGTTCTGCCGGGTGACATTGCCGATCATCTTCCCGGCGCTGGGGGCGGCGTTTGCGCTGGTGTTTCTGGACGCGATGAAAGAACTGACGGCGACATTGCTCCTGAGTCCGACCGGGCTGAATACCTTGGCGACGGAAGTCTGGGCGCATACCGCGAATGTGGAGTTTGCGGCGGCGGCGCCCTATGCGGCGCTGTTGATCTTGGTGTCGGGATTGCCGGTCTATCTGCTGACGACGCGGATGTATCTGAGCCGCTGATAACGCTTTCGCGAGCAGGCTCGCTCCCACAAGAGAACGCATTCCATTGTGGGAGCGAGCCTGCTCGCGAAGGGGCCCGCTCAATCAAAGAAAATCTTAAGCCCTGAACTGCCCCAGGCTCGCCTTCAACTGCGCCGCCAACCCATCCAGCACCTTGCCGCTGGCCGTGGTTTCCACCACCGCCTGAGCCGCCTTCTCGGCCTGTGCATGAATCGTTTCTACGCGCCCCCGCACTGCCTGAGCCCCCTGCGCCTGGTGCGCTGCTGCCTGGGTCGCCAGACCAATCGCCGTATGTACCTGCTCAACCGATGCCTGCACCGATTGCTGCAAACGCGCACTGTCGCGTAACACCAGCAAACCTTCGCTGGCCTGACGCCCGGCCTGCCCGATCGCCGCCACCGCTTCACGTGCGCCTTGCTGCAACGCCACGATGTGCGCCTGGATATCGCCAGTGGAGCTTTGGGTCTTGCTGGCCAACGCCCGCACCTCATCAGCCACCACTGCGAATCCGCGCCCGGTCTCACCGGCTCGCGCCGCCTCGATGGCGGCATTCAATGCCAACAAGTTGGTCTGTTCGGCAATCCCGTGAATCACCGTCAACACCACTTCAATCTGTTCACTTTGCTGCGCCAGCCGCTCGATCACTTGCGCACCGGTCTCGACCTGACCGGCCAGAGCCTCGATAAGACTGCCGACTTTCGCCGAGGTCCGGGTGTTTTCATCGGTGGCCTGACGAATATCCACCACCTGCTTCAACGCCGCCTGCATGGCCTGGCTCTCGGACTGGGCCTCATCCGCCATTTGCGACAAGGCTCGCAGGCTCTCTGCCACTTCATCGCGCTGCATGCCCGCAGCCGCATCGGCTCCGGCATTGCGCAAGGTCATGGCGCCAATTTCCACGCCGGTGCGCTGGGCAACATCACCCGCCTCGCGCACGATCGGTTGCAACTTATCCACAAAGCGATTGACCGCCGAGGCCATGTCGCCGATTTCGTCCTTGCTGTTGATCTGTACACGCTTGGTCAAATCACCTTCACCGGCCGCCAGGTCATCCATGGCAGCAATCAGCATTTTCAGACGATTGACCACTCGACGCCCCAGCACCACCGCGAGCAACAGCAGAACACCTGCGCCGACTAGCGCCAGGCCCATGCCGATGCGCCAGCGCAAAGTCGCCGCCGCTTCCTGCACAGTGCTGGTGGTGTTGGCTTTCATTTCAGACGCCGTGGATTGTGCTGATTGCAGCCGTGTACGCATGGCTGTGGCGCTGTCGGCTGCCGCCCCCTTGAGACTGTCGCCTACCAGTTGGTCACTGTTGGCGATCAGGGCCGAGAAGCGCTTGTCGAGGGCTGCCAGGTCGGTTTCCACCGAAGCTGTCGAGATGCCCATCAAAACCTTGCCGATTTCCACACCATTGGGGTTGATCGAGGCTTCGAGGTAATAGACCGACGAATCGTTCTTCGCCGCGTCCAGCACCTTGTCCAGCGCCCGCTCGCCCTGGCCCTTTTCCAGCAGCGCCTTGTTGATCGGATTTTCCCGGTTGAGGTAGCGCGTCAAGTGTTGGCCCGTTGCGTCGTCGTAGACCACGAACAGCACATTAGGATTACGCTGCGCCCGGCGGGCGAATTCGGAGAGGGTTGGAACGTCGCTGTCCCACATGGCGCGAGGGGCGACCGAAGCGAGAAGCTGCGCCATATCATTGGCGGAGTCCTTCAGGTCCTTTTCCAGGGTCGCACGCAGTTGCGCCTGCTCCTCTTCCAATCGTGAGGACAACCCGGCGGTAAGACGCTGACGCGTGCTGGTGGAGAGGCTGTCGAGGCTCGACGTGACTTCACGCCCCGCCTGCTCGAGCTCGCCGGAAAGCTTTTGACTGTCCGCTCCCAGCCGCACACCCAAATCGGCTTCCAGCGCGGTCACTGTGCTCCTGGTCAGTGCAACAGCGACCAGCACCTGCACCAAAAGGGCGATACCGAGAGTAACGAACACAGGCCGTAAGAGACGGCTTTGTAACAGTGAGAGAACGGCCGACACTGGAAATCCCTCTGCTTTGGCGCCATTAAATTGATAGCACGCCAGAAGCAATGCTTTTTTAATGTTAGTAGCAAAGGTCGTGCCGTCCGACAGGCATAAACGACAAAGGCCCCGATGAAGGGGCCTTTGTTTTTTACATCAACGACTTATCAAGCGAACGGGTGACGCAGAACGATGGTTTCGTTGCGATCCGGACCCGTCGAAATAATGTCGATCGGCGCACCGACCAACTCTTCGACGCGTTTGATGTAGTTGCGTGCAGCCTGTGGCAGCTCTTCCAGCGTCTTGGCACCGAGGGTGGACTCTTTCCAGCCCGGCATCTCTTCGTACACTGGCTCCAGGCCGATGTAGCTGTCGGCGTCGGTCGGCGCGTCGATCACTGCACCGTCCTGGTTCTTGTAGCCAACGCAGATGTTGATGGTTTCCAGGCCGTCCAGTACGTCCAGCTTGGTCAGGCACAGGCCCGAGATGCTGTTGACGTCGATGGCGCGACGCAGGATGACAGCGTCGAACCAGCCGCAACGGCGGGCGCGGCCGGTGGTCGCGCCGAACTCGTGGCCACGCTTGGCCAGGAACGCGCCAACGTCGTCGAACAGTTCAGTCGGGAACGGACCCGAACCGACGCGAGTGGTGTACGCCTTGGTGATGCCGAGGATGTAATCCAGGAACATCGGGCCAACACCCGAACCGGTAGCGATGCCGCCAGCGGTGGTGTTGGAGCTGGTGACGTACGGGTAAGTACCGTGGTCGATGTCCAGCAAGGAGCCTTGGGCGCCTTCGAACATGATGTCCTTGCCAGCGCGACGCAGCTGGTGCAGCTCGGCGGTGACGTCGAGCATCATCGGCTTCAGCAGCTCGGCGTACTCCATGCATTCGTCCAGGGTTTTCTGGAAGTCGATCGCAGGCTCTTTGTAGTAATTGACCAGTACGAAGTTGTGGTAATCCAGCAACTCGCCCAGCTTGGCGGCGAAACGCTCGCGGTGGAACAGATCACCGATGCGCAGACCGCGACGTGCGACCTTGTCTTCGTAGGCCGGGCCGATGCCACGACCGGTGGTGCCGATCTTCAGCTCGCCACGGGCCTTTTCACGAGCCTGGTCCAGCGCTACGTGGTAGGACAGGATCAGCGGGCAGGACGGGCTGATGCGCAGGCGCTCGCGCACTGGCACGCCTTTCTCTTCCAGCTTGTTGATTTCCCGCAGCAGGGCGTCAGGTGCAACCACCACGCCGTTGCCGATCAGGCACTGCACGCCTTCGCGCAGCACGCCCGACGGGATCAGGTGCAAGACGGTTTTTTCACCGTCGATCACCAGGGTGTGGCCAGCGTTGTGGCCACCCTGGTAGCGCACTACGGCGGCAGCATGTTCGGTCAGCAGATCAACGATCTTGCCTTTGCCCTCATCACCCCATTGGGTGCCCAGGACTACGACATTCTTACCCATAACACTTGTCCTCATTCGCGCAAACTTGGTGCCGGCGGTAGCCGGCAGGAAAACTCAAGAAGCCAGTGGCGATACTTGCCAAAGCCCGTTCTGCTGAATCAATTGCCGGTCGCAGTCCGCTTCACGGGCGGCGGCCAAAGGTTGTCCAGGCAAGGCCTGAACGACACGCTGACCCTCACTGCGCAACTGGCAAACCTGCTGCCAGAGTGCCGCATCCGTACTGTCAGGCATCCAGATACCGCCAGACGGTAGCTCGATTTCAGCACGCCCCAGGGTCACCAGGGTTTTCAAATCGGTAGAGAAACCGGTTGCCGGACGGGCACGACCGAAGTCGGCGCCGATATCGTCGTAACGACCGCCCTGGGCAATGGACTGGCCAACACCCGGTACGAACACGGCAAACACTACACCGGTGTGGTAGTGATAACCGCGCAACTCGCCCAGGTCGAAATACAGCGGCAGTTCCGGGAACCGCGCGGACAAACGCTCGGCAATCGCCAGCAGGTCGTCCAGCGCCGCCGTCACCTGCGCCGGAGCCTTGGCCAGACGTTCGCGGGCAGCCACCAGCACTTCACGACCGCCACACAGATCGACCAACGCCCGCAGCATGTGCGACAGATCGGTCGGCAGACCTTCGGTCAAGGTAATGACCTCGTCGATGGCTTTACGTTGCAATGCGTCAAACAACTGCTGCTCGACTTCACCGGACAATCCGGCGGCGCGCGCCAGCCCGCGGTAGATGCCCACATGCCCCAGGTCCATGTGCACGTCAGGCACATCGGCCAGTTGCAGCATGGCCAGCATCAGGCTGATGACTTCAACGTCACTGCTCGGGCTGGCATCGCCGTACAACTCGGCGCCCAACTGGATCGGACTGCGCGAGGACGACAAGGCACGTGGCTGGGCATGCAGCACGCTGCCGGCATAGCACAGACGGTTCGGGCCTTCGCGACGCAGGGTATGCGCATCGATGCGCGCCACCTGCGGTGTGATGTCGGCCCGGAAACCCATCTGCCGACCCGACTGCGGGTCGATGACCTTGAAGGTCCGCAGATCCAGGTCCTGGCCCGCGCCGGTCAGCAGGGATTCCAGGTACTCGATATGGGGAGTCACGACAAACTCGTAACCCCAGCTCTGGAACAGATCCAACACCTGACGACGCGCGACTTCTATGCGCGCCGCTTCCGGTGGCAGTACTTCTTCGATGCCATCTGGCAGCAGCCAGCGGTCTACCGTTGCCATTACGCCATTCCCCTATGATCCGGGCGACAAGCCTTTGGGCGAGCCTTGAGTGAAGCAGAAAATGATTGGCTCAGCACAAACCACGCGCATGAGCGACGAAGCGAAAAGCCTGAAATGGGCTTCGCCAAGCACTTTCCTCGTAAAACCTGTCGAGCTTTTCAGCTCTCGCACCTGCACAAAAACAGCAATCAAACGTGCAGACGCAAAAAAGCCGGGAATTTCCCGGCTGCCGCATCATACACACGTTTTCCCAAAGGATCACCCCGCCAGAGGTTTTAGCCGCCCGGCGGGATGATTCGGGTCAACGTCGTATCAAGGCTTGGCTTTTTCCAGGTAGTGGAAGAAGTCACTGCTTGGGTCGAGGACCATGACGTCGGATTTGTTCGCGAAGCTTTCACGGTAGGCACGCAGGCTTCGGTAGAACGCGTAGAACTCCTGATCCTGACCGTAGGCCTTGGAGTAGATCGAAGCAGCCTGGGCGTCGCCGTCACCGCGAATCTCTTCGGATTCACGATAGGCTTCAGCCAGCAGCACGCGGCGTTGACGATCGGCGTCGGCACGGATGCCTTCTGCCAGCTCGTTACCCTTGGCGCGGTGCTCGCGAGCTTCACGCTCACGCTCGGTGCTCATACGCTCGAACACGCTGCGGTTCACTTCCTTCGGCAGGTCGATGGTCTTGACCCGGACATCGACAACTTCGATGCCCAACTCTTTTTCAGCCATCTTGTTCAGCGAAGACGTGATATCCGCCATCAGCGCATCACGCTCACCCGACACCACTTCGTGCAGGGTGCGCTTACCGAACTGGTCACGCAGGCCCGATTCCAGGCGACGGGACAGACGCTCGTCGGCAATCTGCTTGAGGCCGGAAGTCGCGGTGTAGAAACGCTCGGCGTCCTTCACGCGCCACTTGGCGAAGGCATCGACCATCACGGCTTTCTTTTCCAGCGTCAGGAAGCGTTGTGTCGGTGCATCCAGCGTCATCAGGCGTGCGTCGAATTTGCGCACCTGGTTAACGTAAGGCACTTTCACATGCAGGCCTGGCTGAACATCGGCCTGGACCACGCGACCGAACTGCAGCAACACCGCACGCTCGGTCTGAGCCACGATGTAGAAGCAGTTCCAGGCAGCGATCGCCACGACGACGCCGACAATAAGGGCGATCAGCGATTTATTGCTCATCAGCGACTCTCCCTGGTACGTGCCGGCTGTTGCTGCAGATCAGCTGCGGCACGTGCATTCGCTTCATTGCTGGTGGCTGCCGCACTGCTCATCGGCGTGCTGGTGCTGCGGCCACTGCTGTCGATCATCTTGTCCAGCGGCAGGTACAGCAGGTTGCTCTGGCCATTCTTGTTGCCGGTCACGAGAACCTTGCTGGTATTGCTGAAGACTTCCTGCATGGTGTCCAGGTACAGACGCTGACGAGTGACTTCAGGCGCCTTGCGGTACTCGGCGACCAGCTTGGTGAAGCGATCAGCCTCACCCTTGGCACGCGAGACGGTCTCGTCACGGTAACCATTGGCATCTTCGAGAATGCGCTGGGCCTGACCACGGGCTTCCGGCACGACGCCGTTGGCATAGGTTTCAGCCTGGTTGCGCGAACGCTGCTCGTCTTCACGGGCACGGATCACGTCATCGAAGGCTTCCTGCACTTCACGCGGTGCCGCTGCGCTTTGTACGTTGACCTGGGTAACGGTGATACCGGTGCGATAAGTATCCATGAAGCGTTGCAGGCGCTCCTTGATTTCGCTGGCCATCAATTCACGGCCTTCGGTCAGTACCTGGTCCATGGCGGTGGAACCCACCACATGGCGCAAGGCGCTGTCGGTCGCGTGCTGCAGGCTGATTTCCGGCTGATCGACGCTCAACACGAAGTCCTGCAGGTTGCTGATCTTGTACTGCACGGTCAGCGGCACTTCGACGATGTTTTCGTCTTCAGTCAGCATCTGGCCTTGCTTGGTGTACGCACGCTCACGCGTGACGTTTTCCATGTACTTCTTGTCGATCGGCGGGAAATAGATGTTCAGGCCCGGGCCGACGGTTTCGTAGTACTTGCCGAAGCGCAGCACCACGGCTTGCTCCTGCTCATCGACTACATAGACCGCGCTGTACAGCCACACGGCTGCCAACACGACCAGGCCAATGCCGAGCAGGCCGCCGAAGCCGCCACTCCTGCCCGGACCACCGCCGTCATCACCCCGTTTCTTACCACCACCGAACAACCCGTTCAGGCTTTCCTGCAGCTTTCGGAAGGCCTCGTCGAGATCTGGCGGCCCCTTGCGATCGCCGTTATTACGGCGCTTGCCACCCCAAGGATCCTGATTATTCGAGTTGCCACCCGGCTCATTCCAAGCCATAGCGCTCTCCATCTGATAAAGCAAAGACGCGCCCACGGCGCGCCGACCAATGCTACAGAATGCCTGTCACCACGACACAACCGCTTTCTCAGGCTTTTATTGCAAAGTGTGTTGCTCGATGAAGTCCAGCGGCTGCAAACCTTCGCGGCTTACCAGTCGATTCAATTCGACTCGCGGCAAACGAACGGCAAGCAAGCTGATGCCTTCTTCGTCGTGTTCTTCTTTCTGTACCGCACCGACTTCGAAAAACTGCGCACGCAGTCGAGCAAAACGTTGCGGCAAGCGCAAGGTACCCACAAACAAATCATCGCCGAGCAGTTCAGCAACGGCCTGCTTGAGAAGGTCAAGACCCGTACCGTCCTTGGCCGACAACCAGACCCGCTGCGGCTTGCCATCGGCATCACGCTGGATCTGCGGCTCGACACCCTCGAGCAAATCGAGTTTGTTGTATACCTCCAGGATCGGCAAGTCCTGCGCCCCGATCTCCCCGAGCACCACCATGACCTGCTCAATCTGGGCCATGCGCTCGGGCTCGTGGGAGTCGATGACATGCAGCAGCAGGTCGGAGTTGCTCGACTCTTCGAGCGTAGCCCGAAATGCCTCGACCAGTTTGTGCGGCAAGTGGCGAATGAAACCCACGGTGTCGGCCAGCACAATCGGCCCGAGGTCGTCGAGTTCAAGTCGGCGCAAGGTCGGATCGAGGGTCGCGAACAGCTGGTCAGCGGCAAAGACGTCGGATTCGGTCACCGAGTTGAACAGCGTCGACTTGCCGGCGTTGGTGTAGCCCACCAGTGAAACCGTCGGGATGTCAGCGCGCTTGCGGCCACGACGCGACTGTTCGCGCTGGCTGCGGACCTTTTCCAGGCGCCCTTTGATCTGCCGCAGGCGAACCCGCAACAGACGCCGGTCGGTTTCCAGCTGTGTTTCACCCGGACCGCGCAGACCGATACCGCCCTTCTGCCGTTCAAGGTGAGTCCAGCCACGAACCAGCCGCGTGCTCATGTGCTCAAGCTGAGCCAGTTCGACCTGGAGCTTGCCTTCATGGGTGCGGGCGCGTTGGGCGAAGATATCGAGAATCAGGCCCGTGCGGTCGATCACGCGACACTCGAAAATCCGTTCGAGGTTACGTTCCTGACTGGGCGTGAGGATGTGATTGAAAATCACCAGATCTACCTGCTCGGCTTTGACCAGGTCGCGTAACTCCTCGACCTTGCCGCTGCCAATCAGGTATTTGGCGGTTGGCCGATTACGCGGCACGTTGAAAAACGCGACGGTCTCGGCGCCAGCCGACATTGCCAATTCCTGAAACTCCTGCGGATCTTCGCGCGCCTCAGGGTCCTGACCATCCAAGTGAACGAGAATGGCTCGCTCACCACCACCGTGGCGCTCAAAGAACAAAGGAGACTCCTATCAGGCGTTACCTGGCTCAGCATCACCTGCTTCGGATTCGGTTGCGCTAGGCAGACGAATTGGACGAACCGGCACTACTGTAGAGATAGCGTGTTTGTAAACCATTTGGCTGACGGTGTTTTTCAGCAGGATAACGAACTGGTCGAAAGACTCGATCGTGCCTTGCAGTTTGATGCCGTTGACCAGGTAGATGGACACCCCAACTTTCTCTTTACGCAAAGTATTCAAGTAAGGGTCTTGTAGCGAATGCCCTTTTGACATGTGCCGCACTCCTTTAAGGATTCAATATAAAAAAATAGGTAAACAGATGGCTTGTGGCCGTCACACCCCCAAGGATAGACGGCAATTGCAAGGACTCAGCTCAATATGGAGATGGTCCCCAGGTATTTCAAGGCGCGCGGCAGATTGTCGCAATCCAGGCTGTCCAGCCAGTGTAAATCATCCCAACTGCGCAACCAGGTGAACTGACGCTTTGCCAATTGGCGCGTGGCAATGATTCCACGCTCCTGCATCTCGGCTAATGTCAGCTTGCCATCCAGGTAGTCCCAGACTTGTCGGTAGCCTACTGCACGTATAGACGGCAACCCGGCATGCAGGTCACTTCGCTTACGCAGGGCTACGACCTCGTCGATGAATCCCTGTTCCAACATTAAAGTGAATCTTTGTTTAATTCGCTCATGCAGTACCTGACGATTTGCCGGAGCAATTGCCAAGTTCGCGACAGTATAGGGCAATTGTTGCCGTCCCGAAGCGGCTGCTTCAGTACTTTGCGCAGATTGTTGCAGTCGTAGCTCAGTCATGCTTTGACCACTGACGCGATAAACTTCCAGCGCTCGACTGAGCCGCTGCGGATCGTTCGGATGAATACGCGCGGCAGAAACCGGATCGATCACCGCCAATTGTTCGTGCAAGGCTTGCCAGCCAAGGCGTGCAGCTTCTTCTTCGATCTGCGCACGCACATCCGGGTCGGCAGCCGGCATGTCGGCCAGGCCTTCGAGCAAAGCCTTGTAGTAGAGCATTGTGCCGCCTACCAGCAGCGGAATTTTTCCGCGCGCGGTGATGTCGGCCATGGCTTCGAGGGCATCACGGCGGAAATCTGCGGCCGAATAACTCTCCGCCGGATCAAGGATGTCGATCAACCGATGCGGAAACTGCGCCAAAAGCTCTTTCGAGGGCTTGGCGGTGCCGATGTCCATGCCACGGTAGACCAGCGCCGAATCGACACTGATCAGTTCGCAGGGCAGGACTTTGGTGAGTTCGATGGCCAAGTCGGTCTTGCCGGCGGCGGTCGGGCCCATCAGGAAAATTGCAGGTGGGAACTGGCTCATCAACGACCGCGCAAGAACAGTTTGTCCAGATCGTCCAGGCCCAACTGGGTCCAGGTCGGTCGGCCATGGTTGCATTGACCGCTGCGCTCGGTGTTTTCCATGTCGCGCAGCAGACCGTTCATTTCCGGCAGGGCCAGGCGCCGATTCGCCCGTACCGCGCCGTGGCAGGCCATGGTGCCAAGCAGTTCGTTCAGGTGTGCCTGAATGCGATCGCTGGTGCCGTACTCCATCAGGTCGGCCAACACATCGCCAACCAGTCGATTGGCTTCAGCCTGCTTGAGCAGCGCCGGAATCTGCCGGATGGCCAGGGTTTCCGGACCGAGGCGCTGCAACTCGAAGCCCAGGCGCTGGAACCAGGCGACGTGCTCCTCGGCGCAATCGGCTTCGCGCTGGCTGACCGCCAGGGACTCCGGCACCAGTAGCGGCTGCCCGCTCAGGCCTTCACTGGCCATGGCGACCTTCAGGCGTTCGTACATGATCCGCTCGTGAGCGGCGTGCATGTCCACCAGCACCAGACCCTGGGCGTTTTCCGAAAGAATATAAATACCCTTGAGCTGCGCCAGCGCATAGCCCAGCGGCGGGATGTCGCCTTGTCCGGCCGGCAGCGCGGCCGCATTGGCCTCGGGCAACGGCGCGAAGAATTCACGATAGGCGGCTTGCGCTTCAGCGGCGGGAACAGCGGACTGAGGACGCGGGGTGTATTGATACTGATACCCCGCTCCGGCGCCGGAGCCGGCGGGCGGGCTGAATGTCGGTTGCGCCTGGGGCTGCTCCAACAGTGCGTTCGCGGCCAGGCGCATCTCACCCTGAGGACCGAACTCGCCTGCTTCGAGGCCCGTAGGCCGCACAACGGCTGTCTCGACCGGTGCGGCAAGATGATCTTCCGGCCGCACATCGCCCAGGGCCCGGTGCAGCGTGCCATATAGGAAATCGTGGACCATGCGCCCGTCGCGGAAACGCACTTCGTGCTTGGTCGGGTGCACGTTGACGTCAACACCCGCCGGATCGACTTCGAAAAACAGCACGAATGTCGGGTGCCGGCCATTGAACAGCACATCGCGATAAGCCTGGCGTACCGCGTGAGCCACCAGCTTGTCGCGCACGGCACGGCCGTTGACGAAGAAATACTGCAAATCCGCCTGACTGCGGTTGAACGTCGGCAACCCGACCCAACCCCAAAGATGCAGGCCGTTGCGCTCGATTTCGATCGGCAGCGCCTGTTCCAGGAAACCGGGACCGCAAATCGCCGCCACGCGCCGGGCACGGGCCGCATCATCGTGGGCCTCATGCAGGCTGAGGATGGTCTTGCCGTTGTGGCGCAGATGGAACGCCACGTCGAAACGCGCCAGGGCCAGACGCCTGATCACTTCTTGCAGATGATCGAATTCGGTTTTCTCGGTCTTGAGAAACTTGCGTCGCGCCGGGGTATTGAAAAACAGGTCGCGAACTTCGACAGAGGTACCCACCGGATGCGCTGCCGGTTGCACGCGAGGCGCCATGTCACGGCCTTCGGTCTCGACCTGCCAGGCCTGATCGGCATCGCGGGTGCGGGAGGTCAGGGTCAGGCGCGCCACGGAACTGATCGACGCCAATGCCTCACCGCGAAAACCCAGGCTCATGACCTGTTCCAGGTCTTCCAGGTTGCGGATTTTACTGGTGGCATGTCGCGCCAGGGCCAGTGGCAGGTCATCGGCGGAAATGCCGCTGCCATCGTCGCGCACCCGCAGCAACTTGACGCCGCCCTGCTCGACATCGACATCGATGCGCCTGGCGCCGGAGTCGAGGCTGTTCTCCAGCAACTCCTTGATCACCGAAGCCGGACGTTCAACCACCTCACCGGCGGCAATCTGGTTCGCCAGCCGCGGGCTGAGCAGCTCGATGCGGGCAGCGTTGGTCAGCACCTGGTTCATTCCTTGGCCGCCAGTTCAGTGCCAGGGATGGTCAAGTGCTGACCGACCTTGAGCTCGTCGCTCGCCAGGTTGTTGGCACTGCGCAACGTGGCCGGTGATACCTGATAACGCACGGCGATCATCGCCAGCGTCTCGCCCGGGCTTACCCGGTGATCACGCGGACCTTGGGCGATCTTCCCGGAGTCCCGCAGCCACGCAATGTAGGTGCCCGGTGGCGGGTTTTGCTGGAAGAACTGGCGCACGCCACTGCTGATGGAGCGTGCCAGCGCCTGCTGGTGGCTCGACGCGGCAAGTTTGGACGCTTCATTGGCATTGGAGATGAACCCGGTTTCCACCAGGATCGACGGGATGTCCGGCGACTTCAGCACCATGAACCCGGCCTGTTCAACCCGTTGCTTGTGCAGCGGCGTGACCCGGCCGATGTTACTCAACACTTTCTGACCGACGTTCAGGCTGGAAGTCAGGGAAGCGGTCATCGACAGGTCGAGCAGCACACCCGCGAGCATGCGGTCCTTGTCGTCGAGGCTGACGTTGCCGGCACCACCGATCAGGTCGGAGCGGTTTTCACTGTCGGCCAGCCAGCGTGCGGTCTCCGATGTGGCGCCACGATCGGACAGGGCGAACACCGAAGCACCGAAAGCAGCGGCTGAAGGCGCGGCGTCGGCGTGAATAGAGACGAACAGGTCGGCGCCTTTCTTGCGGGCGATTTCGGTACGCCCACGCAACGGAATGAAGTAGTCGCCGGTGCGGGTCAGTTCGGCGCGGAAACCTTTCATGCCGTTGACCTGGCGCTGCAATTCCCGGGCGATGGCCAGCACCACGTCTTTTTCGCGCTGACCGCGAGAGCCGGAGGCGCCCGGATCTTCACCGCCGTGACCGGCGTCGATCACCACAATGATGTCGCGCTTGCCCGCCGGTGCCGGCGGTAATTTGATTGCAGGTTCCGTCGGCGTGACCGGCACGGCAGGCACCGTGGCCACCGACGGCGTCGGCGCAGGTGGTGGTGCGGCGTCGGACGGGTTATCGAACAGGTCGACCACCAGTCGGTTGCCGTACTGGGCATTGGGGGCCAGCGAGAAGCTTTTCGGAGTAACGGCCTTTTTCAGGTCGATAACCACCCTCAGGTCAGTCGGCGTGCGTTGGGCCGAGCGCATGGCAGTGATCGGGGTATTGGCGCTGTTTACATTCAATGGCGCTCCCAGGGTAGCGCCATTGATGTCGATAACCAGGCGATCCGGCGCCGTCAGGGTAAAGACGCTGTGCTGCACGGGGCCGGTCAGGTCAAACACCAGCCGCGTGTTGTCCGGCGCCCGCCACAGGCGAACACTGTTGACCTTTGTCTCGGCCACAGCGTCGACGGTCACCGCCAGAAACAGCACCCCTACGGCAGCAACCAACGCGCGAAAGCGCATACCTAACCCCATCATTTATTTGGATTCCAATGCCAAAGCGGCACACCACGACTCGCCACGCGAGCCCTGGGACAAAATTTTCAGCGAACGCCCGCTGCCTTGCGGGCTAATGGTAATGGTCAGGTCGGGCTTTGGCAAAAAGCCTGCACCTTTATCCGGCCATTCGATCAGACACAGGGCGTCGTCTTCGAAATAGTCGCGGATACCGAGGAATTCCAGCTCCTCCGGATCGACCAGGCGATACAGGTCAAAATGGAAAGCGCGAATATCGCCAATCTCGTAGGGTTCGACCAGGGTGAATGTCGGACTTTTTACCGCTCCGATGTGCCCCAGCCCCCGAATGATGCCCCGGGACAATGTGGTTTTGCCCATTCCCAGGTTGCCTTCGAGAAAGATCAGGCCGTGCCCTTTTGTGGTTTGGGCGATGCGAGCGCCAAACGCGGTCATCGCCTCTTCATCAGCCAGGTACAGGGTTACTTCAGACACGGTGCTTGCTCCTCCAACAACTGACGAATGGCTGGAATCAGATCACTGGCCGCCAGCCCACGGCCGAATTTGCCTTGTTGCTCACCCGCGTTGGCATGCAGCCAGACCGCCAGGCAGGCCGCATTGAACGCGTCCATCCCCTGGGCCAGCAGAGCGCCGACCAGACCGGCCAGCACATCGCCCAAACCCGCGGTGGCCATGGCCGGATGACCCTGATGACATACGGCCAGCCGCCCGTCGGGACTGGCGATCAGGCTGCCGGCGCCCTTGAGCACCACGACTGCTGCATATTTTTTACTCAGCGCATGAGCCGCCGCGGGGCGATCAGCCTGAATCTCGGCAGTGCTCATGCCCAGCAACCGCGCCGCTTCGCCCGGATGCGGCGTAATGACACAATCCTTGGGCAAGTTCACACGTTCCTCGGCCAGCATGTTCAGCGCGTCGGCATCCCAGACTTGCGGCAGGGGTGCGTTGGCGGCAGCGGACAACAAGCTGCGCCCCCAGGCGGACTGCCCCAGCCCCGGGCCGATCACCAGCACGGACACCTTTTGCAGCAATTCCATCAACTGATTGGCCGATGACGTGCCCAGCACCATCGCTTCGGGGATTCTGGCCAGCGCGGCGGGCACATGTTCGCTGCGCGTCGCCACTGACACCATGCCGGCGCCGCTGCGCAGCGCACTTTGCGCGCTCAGCAGGATCGCGCCACCCAGGCCGCGATCGCCGCCCACCAGCAGCACATGACCGAATTTGCCTTTATGGGAAGTCGGCGTCCGAGCGGGAAGACATGGCAGGTTGCCGGCCATCAGGCGAAGGGCACTGGTCGGCGCGCCTTCGAGCAGCTGCGGATCGGCATGCAGGTCGTTGAAAACCAGTTCGCCCACCACGTCCGCCGCGTCACCGGTGAACAATCCCAGTTTCAAGCCAATGAAGGTGACCGTCAGATCGGCTCGAACGGCACGGCCGAGGATATGACCGGTATCGGCGCAGAGCCCGGAAGGGATATCCACAGCCACCACTGGCCGTCCACTGGCATTGATTGCACCAATGACGCCGGCGTACGGTTCGCGTACGTCACCGGTCAAGCCGGTGCCGAGCAAGGCGTCCAGTACTATCCCACGACATTCCGATTGCCCGCTCCACGCTTCGATGCGGACGTTTTCGGATACCGCCTCGGCATGGGCCGACGCCGCATCACCGCGCAGTTGCAGCGGATCGCCTACCGCCAGCACCCGGACCCACCAACCGGCGCGCCTGGCCAATACGGCCACCAGGTAACCGTCACCGGCGTTATTGCCGTGGCCGGCAACCACTGTCAATTCACTTGCCGCCGGCCATTGGCGGACCAGCGCGCGCCAGGTTGCCCGCGCCGCCCGCTGCATCAGTTCGAAGCCCGGGGTGCCGGCCGCGATCAGGCTCGCATCGAGCCCTCGGACCTGCGCGGCGCTGTACAGCGCGTCGGGTAAATCATCTTTAGTGTGCGGCATGCGTCTTCAGGCTCCGATGTCTGGCAGAATTATACGCACCTCAGCTCCGGTTTCTCTCGCCTCATGCCCGCTATTACCACGGACCTGCCCGCCCTCGCCCAATCCATCAAGGACTGGGGCCGCGAGCTGGGCTTCCAGCAAGTCGGCATCAGCGGCCTCGACCTCGGGGAGCATGAGCAGCACCTGCAGCGCTGGCTCGATGCCGGTTACCACGGCGAAATGGACTACATGGGCGCCCATGGCAGCAAACGCTCGCACCCGGATGAGCTGGTGCCGGGCACTTTGCGCGTGGTTTCGCTGCGCATGGACTACCTGTCGGGCGACACCAAAATGGCGCAATTGCTGGCTCAACCGGAAAAAGCCTACGTCTCGCGTTATGCCTTGGGCCGCGATTACCACAAGTTGATCCGTAAACGCGTGCAACAACTGGCGGAAAAAATTCAGGCGGTCATTGGTCCGTTCGGTTACCGCGCCTTCGTGGACAGTGCCCCGGTGCTGGAAAAAGCCATCGCGGAAAAGGCCGGCCTTGGATGGATCGGCAAAAACACGCTGGTCTTGAATCGCAAGGCCGGCAGTTATTTCTTCCTCGCCGAATTGTTCGTCGATTTGCCGCTACCCGTGGACCCGCCACACGCCACCGAGCATTGCGGCCGCTGCAGCGCCTGCCTGGACATCTGTCCGACCAATGCCTTCGTCGGCCCCTATGTACTGGATGCCCGGCGCTGCATTTCCTATCTGACCATCGAACTCAAAGGCGCCATACCTGTAGATCTGCGACCGCTGATCGGCAACCGG
This sequence comes from Pseudomonas sp. WPR_5_2, assembly GCF_003634475.1. Lineage (NCBI taxonomy): Bacteria > Pseudomonadati > Pseudomonadota > Gammaproteobacteria > Pseudomonadales > Pseudomonadaceae > Pseudomonas > Pseudomonas sp. WPR_5_2. The sequence goes on from NZ_RBLA01000004.1 coordinate 184,252, forward strand.
GTGTTCGGCTGCGATGACTGCCAGATCGTCTGCCCCTGGAACCGATTCGCCAGCCCATCCGGCGAAGGCGACTTCAAGCCACGGCACAACCTGGACAACGCCAGCCTGGCCGAACTGTTCATGTGGGACGAAGACAAATTTTTAAGCAGCACTGAAGGATCGCCGCTAAGACGTGCAGGCTACGAAAGCTGGTTGCGCAATCTGGCCGTCGGGCTGGGCAACGCGCCTTCAACGATTCCGGTATTGGAAGCGTTGAAGGCGCGGCGAGAATATCCATCCGAGATGGTGCGTGAGCATGTCGAGTGGGCATTGCAGCAACATGCCGAACGTCAGGCTTCGTCGTTATAAACGAACTTGGGCATTTCCCAATGGAAACGGATCGCCAGCAAGCGCAACAGAAAGCCGCCAAATAGCGTGATCAGAATCGCCTGCTCACCCGGCACGTTCAGATACAGGCAAAACATGTAACACCACGCTGCCGCAAACGAGACGCTGGCATAAAGTTCGCGGCGGAAGATCAACGGGATGTCGTTGCAGAAAATGTCCCGCAGGATACCGCCGAAAACCCCGGTGATCACGCCGCTGACCGACGCAACCAACATGCCATGGCCCATTTCCAGGGCGGTCATGCAGCCAATCAGGGTGAATGCCACCAGACCGACGGCATCGAGCACCAGAAACAGCGAGCGCAGATGGCGCATCCAGCGGGCGGTGAACACCGTGAACATGGCTGCGATGGTTGTCAGGACCAGGTATTCCGGGTGTTTGACCCAGGTCAGCGGGTAGTGGCCCAGCAACACATCACGCACCGAACCGCCGCCCAATGCCGTAACACACGCAATCAGTACCACGCCAAACCAATCCATTCCTCGACGGCCCGCAGACAGGGCACCGGTCATGGCTTCGGCGGTGATGGCGATCAGGTAAAGCATCAACAACATGGTGGCGGTCCTTGCAGAAAGGCGCGCAGTCTAGCCATATAAGGTCAGCACCAAAAGAGGGCACCCGCACCTTTAGGAGCCGGCTTGCCGGCGAAGGCGTCCTCAAGGGCCTCTTCGCTGGCAAGCCAGCTCCTACAGGTCGCTGGTCAGGCTCAAGACTTGATGAAATGCTGGCGGTAGTGCTGCAACTCGGCGATGGATTCGCGGATGTCGTCCAGGGCCAGGTGGGTGCTGCCTTTCTTGAAGCTGTCGCGCACGTCCGGCGCCCAGCGCGCGGCCAGTTCCTTGAGGGTCGAGACGTCGAGGTTGCGGTAGTGGAAATAGCTTTCCAGGGATTTCATGTGGGTATAAAGGAAGCGACGGTCCTGGCAGATGCTGTTGCCGCAGATCGGCGACTTGCCTTTCGGCACCCACTTTTCCAGGAAGGCGATGGTCTCGGCTTCCGCTTCAGCCATGCTGATACGGCTTTCTCGCACGCGCTGAGTCAGACCCGAATTGCCGTGGGTGCGGGTGTTCCACTCGTCCATGCGAGCGAGGACTTCGTCGCTGTGGTGGATAGCGATCACCGGGCCTTCGGCCAGGGTGTTCAGGTCGCTGTCGGTCACGATGGTGGCCATTTCGATAATGACGTCGTTATCCGGGTCCAGACCGGTCATTTCCAGGTCGATCCAGATCAGGTTCTGCGAATTTTGCATGTGTCGGCTCCTAGGCAATGCTGCGCAGTTTAGCCTAGGCCGGTGGCCGGGCGTGCTAAACTCGCGGCCGTTTTACCTAATCGCTGCATTATTACTACGGAACACCCATGGCCAAACGCCAACTCAATCGTCGTCAAAACTGGCGCATCGAAAAGATTCAGGGCGAACGCGCTGCCCGCGCCGCCAAACGTGAGTCCTCGGCTGTCGAGGCACTCGAAGGTGGCGACCTGGGCCCGGAACAGCACGGCCTGGTGATCGCGCACTTCGGCGTGCAGGTCGAGGTCGAGGCCCGCGACGGCGAGCTGGCCGGCCAGGTGTTCCGTTGCCACCTGCGCGCCAACCTGCCGGCGCTGGTCACCGGCGATCAGGTGGTCTGGCGTGCCGGCAACCAGGGCATCGGCGTGATCGTGGCGCAACTGCCGCGCAACACCGAACTGTGCCGACCGGACAGCCGTGGCCAGCTCAAGCCGGTGGCGGCGAACGTCGACATGATTGTCATCGTTTTCGCACCACTGCCAGAACCTCATGCCAACCTGATCGACCGCTACCTTGTAGCTGCCGAACACGCGGGCATCAAGCCGCTGCTGTTGCTGAACAAGTTCGACCTGATCGACGAGCAAAACGCCCCGGCGTTGAATGCCCTGTTGGGTGTTTATCGCACGCTTGGATATCCGGTCCTGGAAGTGTCGGCGCATCACGGCAACGGCATGGAGCAACTGCAGAAGCAACTCGACGGGCGCATCAGCGTGTTCGTCGGTCAGTCCGGCGTCGGCAAGTCATCGCTGGTCAACAGCCTGCTGCCGGATGTCGAGACCCGTGTCGGCCCGCTGTCCGAGCTGTCCGGCCAGGGCACTCACACCACCACCACCGCACGCTTGTTCCACTTCCCCGGTGGCGGTGAGCTGATCGACTCCCCGGGTATCCGCGAATTCGGCCTGGGCCACGTCAGCCGCGCTGACGTCGAAGCCGGCTTCATCGAATTCAACGACCTGCTCGGCACCTGCCGCTTCCGTGACTGCAAGCACGATCGCGAACCGGGTTGCGCCCTGCTCAAGGCCCTGGAAGATGGCCGTGTGCAGCAGCAACGGATGAACAGCTACCGCTCGATCATCGCCAGCCTGCCGGAAAACGGTTACTGAGCCGTTTCGGGCAGACATGAAAAAGCCGCGATCATCTCGCGGCTTTTTTTCGCCTGGGCTTTTGTTGTGACTCGAACATTGCCTTCGCGAGCAGGCTCGCTCCCACAGTAGTGCGCGTTGCCCTTGTGGGAGCGAGCCTGCTCGCGAAGAGGGTGGGTCAGCCACCCCTCATTTATCTAAATCACTGCTTGGGCGCTTCACCCGGTTTCGGTGCCGGGTCATCGAACAGGTTTAGCCGTTCGCGCAGTTCGTGGGCCGGCAACGGCTCCTTGTCTGCCGGCAACGCATTCGGGTCGGCAGGCACTTCGCCCGGACCGCCCTGCCCTTGCGTTGGTTCCGGCGCCGGTTCCGCACCTTGCGAACCTTCGATGGCGCGCTGGGCTTTCTTGGTCAGTACGATGATGTCGATACGGCGGTTGACCGGATTGAATGGATGTTCGCGGTCAAACAAGGCCGACGAGGCATAACCGACCACCCGCGCCACTTGTGCATCCGGATAGCTACCTGCGACCAGCGCCCGGCGAGCGGCGTTGGCACGGTTGGCCGAAAGCTCCCAGTTGCCGAAATCACCCTGGCCGCTGTATGGCTTGGCATCGGTGTGGCCGCTGATGCTGATCTTGTTCGGCACGGCCTTGATGGTGTCGGCCATGGCCAGCAGGATGTCTTCGAAATACGGCTTCAGACGGGCACTGCCGGAGTCGAACATCGGCCGATTCTCGGCATCCACGATCTGAATGCGCAAACCGTCCGGCGTGATCTCGAACATGATCTGGTCTTTGAATTTCTGCAGCTGCGGATTTTCTTCGACCTTGTTTTGCAACTCTTGCAGCAACAGTTCGAGGCGCTCCTTCTCCACCATCTCGGCCATGCCTTCGACCTGTTCGGCGTCGACAGTCACCTTGTCCGGCTGCGGCTGGGATTTCACCTCGGGGTTGAGGGTTTTTTCCGGCGCCAACTCTGGCGTACCGCCCAGATCAATGATGTACGGCGTGCCGCTTTCGGTGAAGCCGATCGGGTCCTTGAAGTAACCGGCGATGGCAAGCTTCTGTTCCGGTGTCGCCGTGGACAACAGCCACAACACCAGAAAGAACGCCATCATCGCCGTGGCGAAGTCGGCGAAGGCGATTTTCCAGGCGCCCCCGTGATGCCCGCCGGCGTAGCGCTTGACGCGCTTGATGATTATCGGCTGATTATTTTCCATGACTTAACGGCCGCGAACCGCTTGTTCCAGCTCAGCAAAGCTAGGACGGTGCGCCGGGTACAGAACCTTGCGTCCGAACTCCACGGCCAGCGATGGCGGCATGCCGGAAGCCGAGGCAACCAGCGAGGCCTTGATGGCTTCATAGATATTCAGTTCTTCCTTGGCGTCGTGAGCCAGGGAATGGGCCAGCGGACCGAAGAAGCCGTAGGCGGCGAGAATACCGAAGAAGGTACCGACCAGTGCCGCACCCACGTGCAGGCCGATGGATTTCTGGTCGCCGTCACCCAGCGAGGCCATGGTCACCACGATCCCCAGTACCGCGGCGACGATACCGAAACCGGGCATGCCATCGGCAATGCCGTTGACGGCATGGGAAGGGTGTTCCAGTTCCTCCTTGAGGCTATAGAGTTCCATGTCGAACAGGCCTTCAAGCTCATGGGGGGCCATGTTGCCGGAGGACATGATGCGCAGGTAATCGCAGATGAACGCGGTCATGCGCTCGTCCTTGAGGACCGACGGGTACTTGGCGAAGATCGGGCTCGCGGCAGCATCTTCGATATCGCCTTCGATGGCCATCATGCCTTCGCGGCGACTCTTGTTGAGGATCTCGTAAATCAGGCCCAGGACTTCAAGGTAGTAGCCATTGTTGAAACGCGAACCGAACATGCTCAGGGACTTCTTGAGCACGTGCATCGTCATGTGGCCGGGGTTGGCCTGCAGGAATGCGCCGAGGGCCGCACCCCCGATAATCATGACCTCGAAAGGCTGGATCAGGGCGGCAATTTTGCCGTGGGAAAGCACGTATCCGCCGAGCACGCTCGCGAATACGACGATGATGCCGATTATTTTAGCCATAGGTAGGAGAGCACTTACTGAGTCGGGTTCAAGGTCATATTCGGAAGTTAAAAAATCTCTTCTTCTACTTATCGGCAAAACTGCGCCAGACTATAGCCAGTTCAGGCGAAAAGCTAATTTGACCCACTCCGGGCATAGGTAATCCAGACGATGATCGCCTCCAGACATGGCTAACGAAACGAACGTCCCGGCTCCAAAACCAACCACGCTCGAAGGCTGGGTCAAGCTTCTCGATGGCGTGCGCCTACCCATTCCGCAAGCCAGTCACGACCTTGTCTGCCGGGCGATCCGCGACAGTCGCAGCTCGCTGCGCGACATCGCCGAATTGATGCAGGACAGCCCGGCCCTGGCGCTGAGCGTGATTCGCGAAGCCAATCGACACACGCATGGCAGCATGAGCGAACCCGCGGAAAACCTTGAGGTCGCGCTCAATCGCCTCGGCCTGAAGCGCACCGAAGAATTGCTCGAGCGCCTGCCGGCCGAACCCATGGCCGAGATTCCAAAGGCGCTGCGTCAATTGCAGATGATCAGCCAGCACGCCACTCAACAGGCCAACGGTTTTTTTGCCAGCCGCCTCGCGCGCCTGTGGCAGGACATTCATTGGGGCAGCCTGCTGTTCCTCTCTCCACTGTGGCCCCTGGCACTGACCCACCCGCAATTGCTCGAAGACTGGGAACTGCGAGTCATCCATAAAGGCGAGTCGGCGCGCAAAGTCGAAAAGCAATTGTTCGGCGCTCGCCTGCTGGAAATCGGCCTGGCGCTGGTGGACATCTGGCGCCTGCCGATCTGGGTGCAACAGGGTTATAAACTGCTACTCACCGAGCAACGGGAACTGGTGAAAGTCCTGCGCATTGCCCGCGACAGCGAACATCCATTACGCCAGCAAAACCGCCTCGATGACGACCCGACCCTGCGCCGTTGGCTTAATCAGCCGGCCAACACAGTGCTGCTGGCCAACGGCCTGGCACTTTCGGCGCAACAGGCCTGGGACAGCCCGCACAGTGAACGCTGGCAGTACCTGACCAGTCTTTACCTGCAAATGCCAGTGGACGAGGTGCAACAACAGTTACACCAACAGGCGGCTAACAGCGGACGCCATCATGCGATGCCAGACCTCTGGCACCCTGCCGTTGCACTGATCTGGCCGTGGGGCACGAACCGTGTCCACGCCGGCCTGCTGCCAGCCCCGGCGCCAACCGCCGAAGACCTGGCCAAGTGGCGCAGACAATGCACCGAGCTGCTGATCGAACCGAGTCGTTTCACCAACGCCATGCACCTGACCACCTCCGCCCGTGACGCACTGGTCGCGTGCGGCATGCGCCGGGTCATGATCCTGATGGCCGACCGCACCCACGCCAATCTGCGGGTGCATCAGACTGCAGGACTACCGAAAGAGGTGGCCGGGCTGAATTTCACGGTCAGCCAGAGCACCGTGCTGCAACGCTTGCTCGCGCAACAGGCCCAGGTGCGCCTGACCCCGGATAACAACGCGCAATTCTCCGCCCTGCTGCCCAACAGCCTGCGTTCGCAGTTCAGCGGTGAACACTTGTTGCTACGATCACTGGTCAACAATGGCCGGGTGATCATGATCGTCGTGGCGGATCAGGGCGGCGGACCGTTTTCAGAGATCACCCTGCAAGCCTTCGGCAAAACCGCGCAGTGCATTGAGAAAGCCCTGCACAGTTTTAGCCGACGCGGCCAACAATAAGCTGCGCTACAATCCTCCCTTTTGTGCCCTGGAGACCTCACATGCCTGACTTCTCTGGCTTGCCGCTGGTGATCGAACCGAGCGACTTGCTCTCTCGTCTCGACGCCCGCGAACTGATCCTGGTGGACCTGACCAGCAGCGCGCGCTATGCCGCTGGGCATATCCCCGGCGCACGCTTTGTCGATCCGAAACGCACGCAACTCGGCCAGGCGCCAGCGCCTGGGCTGATGCCGCCGCAAGCGGCACTCGAAGCACTGTTCGGTGAGTTGGGACATAACCCTGACGCGGTCTACGTGGTTTATGACGACGAAGGCGGCGGTTGGGCCGGACGCTTTATCTGGCTGCTGGATGTCATCGGCCACAGCAAGTACCACTATGTCGACGGTGGCCTGACCGCCTGGCTGGCAGAAGGTTTTCCCATGTCGATCCAGATCCCGCCTGCGGTTGGCGGTCCGGTGGCATTGACCCTGCACGACGAGCCCACCGCCACCCGCGAGTATCTGCAAAGCCGTCTCGGTGCAACCGACCTGGCGATCTGGGACGCGCGCGGACCGCTGGAGTTTTCCGGTGAAAAAGTACTTGCGGCCAAGGGTGGGCACATTCCCGGGGCGGTCAATTTCGAATGGACCGCGGGCATGGACAAGGCGCGCAACTTGCGCATCCGTACCGACATGCCGCAGATCCTCGAACAACTCGGGATCAGCAAAGACAAAGAAGTGATTACCCACTGCCAGACTCACCATCGCTCTGGCTTCACCTATCTGGTGGCCAAGTCCCTCGGTTACCCGCGGGTCAAAGGCTACGCCGGCTCCTGGGGCGAATGGGGCAACCATCCCGATACCCCCGTAGAGAATCAAGGTTTTTAAGGACAGTTAATGAACAAGCGTCTGTTTATCGTCAGCCAGTACCTGCTGCCCCACAACCTGCTCTCGCGAATGGCCGGCTGCATCGCCGAATGCCGCGTGCGCTGGTTCAAGAATGCCTTCACCGCCTGGTTCGCCCAGCGTTACCAGGTGAACATGTCCGAAGCCCTGGTCGAAGACCTCACCGCCTACGAACACTTCAACGCCTTCTTTACCCGCGCCTTGAAAGACGGCGCGCGCCCACTGGACCAAACACCGGGCGCGATCCTCAGCCCGGCCGACGGCGCGGTCAGCCAACTCGGCCCGATCGAACACGGTCGCGTGTTCCAGGCCAAGGGCCACAGTTTCAGCGTACTGGAACTGCTGGGTGGCGATGCGGCGAATGCCGCGCCGTTCATGGGCGGTGATTTCGCGACCATTTACCTGTCGCCAAAGGACTACCACCGCGTGCACATGCCGCTGGCCGGCACCTTGCGCGAGATGATCTACATTCCGGGCCGTCTGTTCTCGGTCAACCAGACCACCGCTGAAAACGTGCCGGAACTGTTCGCACGCAATGAGCGTGTGGCGTGCATTTTCGACACCGAGCGCGGGCCGATGGCCGTGGTGCTGGTGGGCGCAATGATCGTGGCCTCGATCGAAACCGTGTGGGCCGGGCTGGTCACACCGCCGAAACGCGAACTGAAAACCTTCCGTTACGACGAAGCCGCCCGCGCGCCGATCCACCTGGAAAAAGGTGCGGAACTGGGCCGCTTCAAGCTGGGCTCGACCGCTGTCGTGCTGTTCGGGCCGGATCAGGTGAAATGGGCTGAAGAACTGGCTGCGGGTTCACCGGTGCAGATGGGCCAAGGCATGGGCTCACCAAAAGCCTGATCTGAAAACAATGGTGATCAATGTGGGAGCTGGCTTGCCAGCGATAGCGGTACATCAGTCGACATCAATGTTGAATGCCAGTAAGCCATCGCTGGCAAGCCAGCTCCCACAGGACCCGGTTTTCACACCGGGTTTTGCGGTATTACAGCTGTCCGTCCCGATCACGGAAGCCCAGCAGGTACAGCACGCCATCCAGCCCAAGGGTTGAAATCGCCTGCTTCGCCGACTGCTTGACCAGCGGCTTGGCGCGGAACGCCACGCCCAACCCGGCAATCGCCAGCATCGGCAAGTCGTTGGCACCGTCGCCGACCGCAATGGTCTGCTCCAGACGCAAACCTTCCTTGTGTGCCAGCTCTTTCAGCAGATCGGCCTTGCGCTGCGCATCGACAATCGGCTCGACCGCCACGCCGGTCACCTTGCCATCAACCACTTCCAGCTCATTGGCGAACACGTAGTCGATGCCCAGTTTCGCCTGCAATTGCTTGGCGAAGTAGGTGAAACCGCCCGACAGAATGGCCGTCTTGTAGCCCAGGCGCTTGAGTTCGGCGAACAGGGTTTCGGCGCCTTCGGTCAGGCGCAGCGAGGCGCCGATCGAGTCCAGCACGCCGACATCCAGCCCCTTGAGCAACGCCAGGCGTTCTTTGAAGCTGGCGCGGAAATCCAGCTCACCGGCCATCGCCCGCTCGGTAATTTCCGACACCTTGTCGCCCACGCCAGCCGCCTTGGCCAATTCGTCGATGACTTCGGCTTCGATCAGGGTCGAGTCCATGTCGAACACCGCCAGGCGACGGTTGCGACGGAACAGCGAATCTTCCTGGAAAGCGATGTCGACGTTCAGCTCCTGGGCCACGCTGAGGAATTCGGCCCGCAACGCTTGCGGATCGGCCGCTTCGCCGCGCACGGAAAACTCGATGCAGCCCTTGCCCTTGTCAGCCGGGGTATCCAGCGGCATGCGCCCGGACAGGCGATCGATATGGTCGATGTTCAGGCCATACTTGGCGGTGATCGAACTCACCGCCTGCAATTGCCCGGCAGTCACTTTGCGGGTCAACAAGGTCACGATGTGGCGTTTTTTACCCTGGTTACCGACCCATTGCTGGTAGTCCTCTTCGGACACCGGCGTGAAACGCACCTGCTGATCGAGCTCATAGCCCTTGAACAGGATGTCCTTGAGGACCGACTTGCCTTGTTGGGTATCAGGAATTTCAACCAGGATGCCGAACGACAGGGTGTCGTGGATCACCGCCTGACCAATGTCGAGAATGTTCACACCACCCTGGGCCAGAACGCCGGTAATGGCCGCAGTCAGACCCGGACGGTCGACTCCCGTGATGTTTATCAGGACGATTTCGCGCAAGGCGCACCCCCGCAGGTGGAAAAAAACCGCATTCTACCCACATTCAGTGACCATCGGGCACCGTGAGCGCTTTGCCGGCCTAGGGCCTGTCGCTATACTGCGCGTCAACTTCACGGACAAAAGAGCCGAGCTCAAGTGAACCGGCCCACGCCAGTAAAAACCGATAACTTCTTTCTGCTGATCTTCCGGGCACTGCGCCATCGCCGTGTACCGATTGCATTGCGCATCGCCAGCCATAACGTGATCCTGGTCGCCCTGGCCCTGGTGATCTATGCCGGTGTGATGGGTTTGCAGTTCAAGCAGGCCATGCACGAGCAGGCGGATGCGCTGGGTGAAAGCCTGACCACGCAGACCGCGACCTCAGCCACCGAACTGCTGGTGTCCAACGACATCCTCAGCCTCAACGTGCTGCTCAACAACCTGACCAAGAACAAGCTGGTGGCCCACGCCGCCATCTACAGCATGGATAACCGCATCCTTGCCGAAGCGGGTCAGCGTCCCAAGCACGGCTTGCTGGGCGAGGCCGAAGGCATCTATCAGAGCAAGATCACCTTCCAGGACGTGACCGCCGGCCAGTTGCGCATCAGCCTGGACATGGACCAGTTCCAGCAGCCAATGACCATCAGCCTGCAGAGCATGGGCATCCTGAGTGCGATTCTGCTGGCGCTGTCCCTGGCCTTGAGCCTGCGCCTGGGCCGGCACATCACTACGCCACTCCTGCAATTGCGGGTATGGCTGCGCCGCATCGACGAGCACACCCCGGGCATCGAGCGCCAGGACGAGATCGGCGACCTGGCGCGCCAGTTGCACGCCGACTTCGCGCCGGAACCGGCCGAACCCGAGCCCGTGCCGGAACCCGAGTTCGACGACGATGACGAAGCTGCCGAGCCGGGCTTCGAAGTGCGTAACCTGCGCGATCCGAGCTTTGATGAAAGCCGCCCGATGCCCGCGATGAAGGCTGCGCCACGACGCGCTGTCAGTACCGTCGAAGACGATGACGAAGATGCATTCGCGGACCTGCTCGACGATGCGCCAGACAGCGCCTCGAAACCGCTGGCCAAACCCGTGGCACCCAGCGCTCCTGTGCACAGCGCCGTACTCGCCGTACAGCTGGGTTCCCAGGAGCAACTACGTCGCCTGCCCCGTGCACGCCTGGAAGAACTGCTCAAACGCTACCGCGACTGCCTCGACCAGGCCGCCTCGCTCTACCAGAGCGAACTGCACACACTCAATGATGGCAGCACGCTGATGCTGTTCCATACCGAAGACAGCGGCGATGACTACCTGACCAACGCTATCTGCTGCGGCGAACTGCTGAGGGCATTAGGCCATCAGTTGCAGATCGAAGTCGCCGACAGCGGCATTACCCTGCAATTGCAACTGGGCCTGACCCTGGGCGACGAGTTGTTCGGCCTGAGCCAGATCGACCTGCTGCTGACCGACCCCGCCCAGGACGCCCTGGCACTGTCGCAACACAGCCGCAACCTGCTGCTGGTGGAGCGTAAGATCAGTGACGATGCGCTGATCCGCCAACGTGCACGTATCAGGCCGATTGCCAGCCCTGAAGGCGCGTGCTGCGTAGAGCGCTTGATGGAGCCTTACCCGTCAATGCTGGAGCGGCAACTGGCGCGGATGCATGAGCGTCGGTCGTAACAACCTCGTTATGAAAAGCCCGCACACGAGTGATCGTCTGCGGGCTTTTTGTTGCCTGTTCTGACCTCATCGCGGGTAAGCCTTGCTCCCGCAGGTTTTGTGTCGTTCATTTGACATGAGTGCGACACAAAACCTGCGGGAGCAAGGCTTGCCCGCGATGAGGTCATCAGCAGCACTGAAAATTCCATCCTGCAGGAACAACAAGGCCCGCATCAATGCGGGCCTTGTTCTGTACCAGTCCGGGCTTAGAAGCGAAACACTTCCATATCCGTGCGAATCGGCGCAGCCATCGGGATCTTCGGCTGCTTTTCAGCCTCTGCCGCAGGCGCCACAGGTTTCGCTGCCGGCTTTTTTGGGACCTCGGCAATCGGTGGCTGGTTGGCCAGTGGCTTGAGCGCGGTCGACAGCTGTTCGGCAAGTTTCTGCAACAACGCTCCCTGAGCCTGAACCTGGGCAGCCGTGGAGCCTGTGTGCTGTTCTTGCAGATGAATGATGCGGTTGTCGCGCACCTGGCCACGGCGGTCGATCAGGCGCCATTGCGCATCGAGGATCGCCGGTTGCTTCTCACCCGAGTCAAGACGGGTGATGGTCAGCAACACCTGAACATCCGGTGTGAAGCCAACGGTGGCCGGCGCCAGCACCACGCGCTGGCTATCCAGGTGGCCGGCGACCTGACGCAGCAACAGCTGATCGATGTCCGAGGACAGGCTACCGGCCCAACGACCGTCGGACGAGGCTTGCAGGCTGCCATCAGGCTGACGCTGCAACAGGGTTTCGCGCTGCAGATAGTCAGCAACGGTTACCGGGCCCAGCAAAACTGCCATGCCCGCGCTTTGCGCAGGCGGAACGGGACTTCCACTGTCCAGTTGATACAGCGACACCGGCTGGTGAACGCTGCAACCTGCCAGGCCAAGAACGCCGGCAAGCATCAAAATAAAAGGAAGGCGCAGAGCAGTCATCGTCCCATCCAGGTGATCGCCACAAGGCTGATCACAGTGAAAATACTCAATAAATATGAAGAACGCTCGGCCACGCCGGCGCTTGAAAGGCCATATCATCCGTGAATATGCGTTCCGACTCCAGTGCGAATGCGCCGATCTACGCGTTAAATCGTAGATCGGGCGCTCTAGGACGCCTAATTGAGGTTTTCGACGAGCAGTGCATCTACCCTCTGGAAGCCACGTGGCAACTTGTTACCACGACGCCCACGCTCACCCTTGTAGTGTTCGAGGTCGTCTGCTTTCAGTGACAAGGTACGTTTTCCAGCCTGAAGCACCAATGTGGCGCCATCCGGGATGACGGCAATGTCCGTGACATATTCTTCGCGACTGGCCACACGCTCTCCGGAGATCCCGATGATCTTGTTGCCTTTGCCTTTACCTAATTGTGGCAGATCGCTGATCTTGAAGATCAACAGGCGACCTTCGGTGGTGACCGAAGCCAGCCAGTTGTGCTCTCGATCAACCACCGGACGCGGCAGGATCACCTTGGCGTTGTTCGGCAGGCTCAACAGCGCCTTGCCCGCCTTGTTCTTGGCCTGCAGGTCTTCACCCTTGACCACGAAACCGTAACCGGCGTCGGACGCGATGACGTACAACGCATCGTCTTCCGGCATCAGCACGCATTCGAAGCTCGCGCCCGGCGGCGGTGTCAGGCGGCCGGTCAGCGGCTCGCCCTGGCCTCGGGCCGATGGCAATGTATGCGCCGCCACCGAATAGCTGCGACCGGTGGAGTCGATGAATACCGCAAACTGGTTGGAACGTCCGGCCGCCAGGGCCTTGAAACCGTCCCCTGCCTTATAGGAAAGCCCGGTAGCGTCGATCTCGTGCCCCTTGGCGGAACGAACCCAGCCTTTTTCCGACAAGACAACAGTCACTTTCTCGTTCGGCAGCAGATCGTGTTCGGTCAGCGCCTTGGCTTCAGCGCGCTCGACGATTGGCGAGCGACGGTCATCGCCGTAGGTTTCGGCGTCCTTGATCAATTCGGAGCGCACCAGCTTTTTCAGCTTGGCTTCGCTGGCGAGCAAGGCTTGCAGCTTGGCTTGTTCTTTGAGCAGCTCGTCTTGTTCGGCACGCAGCTTCATCTCTTCCAGGCGCGCCAACTGACGCAAGCGAGTATCGAGGATGTAGTCGGCCTGGATTTCGCTGAGGGCGAAACGCTCGATCAGCGCGGCTTTGGGATGTTCCTCGGTACGGATGATATGAATCACTTCATCCAGGTTGAGGTAGGCAATCAGCAAGCCGTCCAACAGATGCAGGCGACGCTCGACCTTGTCGAGGCGGAATTGCAGGCGGCGACGTACGGTCTGCACGCGGAATTCCAGCCACTCGACCAGTAAGGCCCGCAGGTTCTTCAGCTGCGGCTTGCCGTCCAGGCCGATGATGTTGACGTTGACCCGGTAGCTCGACTCCAGCTCCGTGCTGGCGAACAGGTGCTGCATCAGCGCATCGTGGTCAAAGTTCTTGCGTGCGCCCGGAATGATCACGATCCGGCACGGGTTTTCGTGGTCCGATTCATCGCGCAGATCGGCGATTTGCGGTGCCTTGGATGGCTTGGCCTGCATCATCGCGGCGATCTGTTCCAGCACCTTGGCCCCGGACACCTGATGCGGCAGCGCGGTAACAATGATGTCCCCGTCTTCGATGTGATACACGGCACGCATGCGCACCGAACCACGACCGGTTTCGTAGATTTTCAGCAGGTCGGCGCGCGGCGTGATGATTTCCGCCTCGGTCGGGTAGTCCGGGCCCTGGATATGTTCGCAGAGCTGTTCGACCGTGGCCTTGGGCTCATCGAGCAAACGCACGCACGCGCTCGCGACCTCGCGCAAGTTGTGCGGCGGTACGTCGGTGGCCATGCCCACGGCGATACCCGTGGTGCCGTTGAGGAGGATATTCGGCAAACGTGCTGGCAATACCAGCGGTTCGTCGAGAGTGCCGTCGAAGTTCGGTCCCCAGTCCGCAGTACCCTGGCCCAGTTCGCTGAGCAGTACTTCCGAATAACGCGACAGGCGCGCTTCGGTGTATCGCATGGCGGCGAAGGATTTGGGATCGTCCGGCGCACCCCAGTTGCCCTGGCCGTCCACCAGCGTGTAGCGGTAGCTGAATGGCTGGGCCATCAACACCATGGCTTCGTAGCAGGCCGAGTCGCCATGGGGGTGAAATTTACCCAGCACGTCACCGACGGTACGCGCCGATTTCTTGTGCTTGGAGTCGGCGTCCAGCCCCAACTCGCTCATCGCGTAAATGATGCGCCGCTGTACGGGCTTCAAGCCGTCGCCGATGTGCGGCAGGGCACGGTCCATGATCACGTACATGGAGTAGTTGAGGTAGGCATTTTCGGTGAAGTCAGCCAGCGATCGGCGTTCTACGCCATCTAAGCTGTCTGCAAGGATGTCGCTCATGCGGGCCTCATCGGTTCGTTGTCTGGCGCAGCAGCATGGTGCCACCGCGCTGGGTAAATTCAAGTTTGTTCAGTGCGCTCATACCGAGCAGCACCTGATCGCCATGCAGGCCGGGCGCCACCAGTGCGCGGACGTCCCGCAGTACGATGTCGCCCAGTTGCAGGCGTTCGATACGGGTGCGATAGCCCTGGCTCAGGCCATTGGCCGTGCTCAGGGTCACACCGAAACCTTCTTCGAGCTTCAAGCGTTCAGCCAGTTGCGCCGGGATCGCCACATCGGTCGCCCCGGTGTCGAGCATGAAGTCCACCGGCTGCCCGTTGATCAGGCCGCTGGCGACAAAATGCCCTTGGGCATTGCCGAGCAGTTTCACTTCGACGAAGCCTTCGCCCTGCTGTGAACTGACCACGGCGTTGGGATTTTGCTGCCGTTGTTCCCATTGACCAAAAAAACGCGTCGCCAGAAACAGCGCAGCGCACCAGGCCAGCACCATCAACACCCGACCCGCACGCTTGCCTGGCGTTTGCCGGCTCACGGCTTGGCGCCCCAGCCACCGTCAGGTGCAGCAAAGCGCCAGACGATCGGACGTACCTCGCCATCGGCGCGGGCGCCGTTGTTGTTGTCGACGCCGATCCAGGCGCCCTCGGCGTCCACCACCAGCGCTTCTGCCAGTCCAAAGGGTTGTGGATAACGACGATTTTCCTGCAAAGCCTCATCCGCGAACGACCAGCAGCGCTCGACCTTGGCCGTCACCGCATCGCGCCGGCAAATTTGGTAGACATTGCGCTCCAGTGTGAACAACTTGCCGTTGAACAGTGCCAGATCGGCGAAATCCCGTGGTCTCGCCCTGGCGCCAGGAAATTGTGCCGGTTGCATTTCCATGCCCGCTTCGCTCAGCAACACACAACCGCCGTCACAGTCCCAGACTGTTTGCTTGCGCTTGATCATCAGCAGACCGCGACCCTCGCGCTCAGCTGCCAGCCATAGCTGATCACCGGCCGGATTGATCGCCAGGCCTTCAAACACTGCATTGAAATGCAAAAGCAGGCCGCTGGCCCTTGCTTCGCGTACCAGCAGTGGAGAAATTTTCAACCACGATGCAGGGCCGGCAGGCGGGATTTGCAGCACCGCCGCGTGGGCCTCGCTGACAACGTAGCGGTTGCCAGCGTTGTCGCAGGTGATGCCTTCGAAATCCAGGTCACCGCCACGGATGAACGATGCCGCCCAGACCCGAACGCGTATGCCCCATGGCAATCCACTGTCTGGCACTGGAGGAACGTCGATCCCCACCGCTTGCGCGCGCCAAGTGCCATCGCCGGTTTCGAGGCGGTAGATTTGGTCATCGTCGCGGTCGGAAACCGTCCACAACTCCTTGCCGCACTGGGCCAACCCGGACAGGTTGCCACCGCGCATGCCATCGACGGCATGCTCGGACAACATCCGCAACTGCGGGATCGGCTCGGCGGACACCGTGATCGAGGTCAGCAGCAACGCACACGCCAGGGCAAAGCCCAGACGCATCAGCCCAGTACCTCGGCCAGGTTGCCCTTGGACTCCAGCCAGGTCTTGCGGTCGCCGGCGCGTTTTTTCGCCAGCAGCATGTCCATGATTTCCGACGTTGCTTCGAAATCATCCAGCGTCAGTTGCACCAACCGTCGGGTGTTTGGGTCCATGGTGGTTTCACGCAGCTGCGGCGGGTTCATTTCACCCAGGCCTTTGAATCGTGTGACCTGCGGCTTGCCGCGTTTCTTCTCGGCCACCAGGCGATCGAGGATCCCGTCGCGCTCGGCTTCATCCAGGGCATAGTAGATCTCTTTGCCGAGGTCGATGCGGTACAGCGGCGGCATGGCGACATAAACGTGACCGGCATCGACCAGTGCACGGAAATGCTGGACGAACAGGGCACAGAGCAAGGTTGCAATGTGCAGACCGTCGGAGTCGGCGTCGGCGAGGATGCAGATCTTGCCGTAGCGCAACTGGCTCATGTCCGCAGCACCCGGATCGACACCGATCGCCACGGCAATGTTGTGCACTTCCTGACTGGCCAGCACTTCGCTGCCGTCGACTTCCCAGGTATTGAGGATCTTGCCGCGCAACGGCAGGATCGCCTGGAACTCTTTATCCCGCGCCTGCTTGGCCGAGCCGCCGGCGGAGTCACCTTCGACCAGGAATAGCTCGGAGCGCATAGGGTCCTGCCCGGCGCAATCGGCAAGCTTGCCCGGCAACGCCGGCCCCTGGGTAATGCGCTTGCGCTCGACCTTCTTGCTGGCCTTCAAACGCCGGCCGGCGTTGTTGATCGCCAGTTCGGCCAGCAGCAGGCCGGTTTCAGGATTGGCGTTGAGCCACAGGCTGAAGGCATCCTTGACCACACCGGAGACGAACGCCGCCGCCTCGCGGGACGACAGGCGCTCCTTGGTCTGGCCGGAGAATTGCGGCTCCTGCATCTTCATCGACAGCACGAAGGCGACACGCTCCCAGACGTCTTCCGGCGCCAGCTTCACACCGCGCGGCAACAGGCTGCGGAATTCGCAGAATTCGCGCATGGCGTCGAGCAATCCCTGACGCAGGCCGTTGACGTGAGTACCGCCCTGGGCGGTCGGGATCAGGTTGACGTAGCTTTCCTGCACCGCGTCGCCACCTTCCGGCAGCCACAGCAGCGCCCAGTCCACCGCTTCCTTGTTACCGGCCAGGCTGCCGCAGAACGGTTCGTCCGGCAGACGCTCGAACTCGCTGACGGCGTCGACCAGATAGGAGCGCAAGCCGTCTTCGTAATGCCACTCGACTTTCTCGCCGGTGGCCTTGTCTTCAAAACTGACCAGCAGCCCCGGGCACAATACGGCCTTGGCCTTGAGCACGTGCTTGAGGCGGCTGATGGAGAATTTCGGCGAATCAAAGTATTTCGGGTCCGGGGCAAAGAACACGCTGGTGCCGGTGTTGCGCTTGCCAACCGTACCGACGATTTCCAGCTCGGTGGCCTTGTAACCATCCTTGAAGGTCATCTGGTATTCGTTGCCGTCACGCTTTACGCGCACCCGGACTTCAGTCGACAGGGCGTTAACCACGGAAATACCCACCCCGTGCAGACCGCCGGAGAACTGGTAGTTCTTGTTGGAAAACTTGCCACCGGCATGAAGCTTGGTAAGGATCAGTTCGACGCCCGAAACGCCTTCTTCGGGGTGAATGTCCACCGGCATGCCGCGGCCATCATCGCTGACTTCCAGCGAGTGATCGGCGTGCAGGATGACCTGCACCGATTTGGCATGCCCGGCCAAGGCTTCGTCGACGCTGTTGTCGATGACTTCCTGGGCCAGGTGGTTCGGCCGGCTGGTGTCGGTGTACATGCCGGGGCGCTTGCGCACCGGGTCGAGGCCCGAGAGGACTTCGATGGCGTCGGCGTTATAAGAGCTAGCGCTGGGAGTGGCCATGGGGTCTCGTCGTCCTTCAGTGAAAAGCTGTTCAGTAAAAAGGTTCAGTACAAAGGGGCCATGCGGCCCTGAAATCAGAGCGCCGCGAAATCAATCGCCTGATACACATCTGCGCCAATGCCGGCAAAGCTCAGCATGGCGGGAAGCTGTGTGGCGAACCCTTGATATCCATGGTCGCCACCGGCCTGGATACGCAAGGCGCAAGCCCGGTAATACTGCTGGGCGAGGCGATAGTCCAGCGTTTCGTCCCCGGTCTGCAACCACACCTGATAGCGATGCGGGTCCTGTGGCGCCGGCACTTCCAGCTCGGCCAGGGCCGTCACGTGGTCGTGGGTCAGCTCCCAGGTCTCATCGGTATACAGGTTTTTCTGCGTTCCCAGAAATCCGTCGAACATCCGGTGCGGGCTGACGGCAGGGTTGATCAACAGGGCTTTCAGGCCATGGCGCTCAGCCAAGTGAGTCGCATAGTAGCCGCCGAGCGAGCTGCCGACCAGTAATGGCCGACCGAGCCCGGCAATCGCCTGTTCCAGCTGACCGATGGCCTCACGGGGATGGTGATGCAAAGCGGGCACCCGCAGATGCTCGCTCAAGCCCAGCCGCTCCATCACTTCGCTCAACTGAGTGGCCTTTTGCGATGCAGGCGCACTGTTGAAACCGTGGATATAAAGGATCGAGCCGGACATTTGGACTCCCTGGGCGGCGGGTAAGGAAGGCAGAGTTTACAGGGTGTGGAAGGAGATGGGAGGCTTCTGTAGGAGCGAGCTTGCTCGCGATGGTCGTCAACGATAACGCTGGCAGCCTGATGCTCCGCGGCGTCCTTGCGTTTTTCGCGAGCGAGCTCGCTCCTACAGTAAAGCAGAGTGGTGTCAGTAGCCGTTGGAGCCGTAATCGACCTGGAAGTCGAACCCGGTGACGCGCTCCACGCCGGTTTCGAGCCGGCCATCGGGCAACAGCCGCAGCCAGCGATACCCCGGCGCCTGCTCGCCGACCTTGAAATCGTCGCTGCCCGGCTCGAACTGAATGCAGGTCGAAGGCGAAGCCATCAGACGCACATCGTTACGCATTTGATCGATTTCCTGGTGCACATGCCCCCAAAGCACTGCGCGCACCTGTGGAAAACGATCCAGTACCGCAAACAATGCTTCAGGATTGCGCAGCCCGATAGGCTCCATCCACGCACAGCCGATCGACACCGGGTGATGGTGAAAACACACCAGGTGATGCCGCTCAGGCGCCTCGCTCAAGGAGCGGGCCAGCAACTGCAACTGCTCGTCCTCCAAATACCCCGGTACCGAGCCCGGCACCGCCGAATCGAGCAGCGTGACCCGCCAGTTGCCGATATCCACTACCGGTTCCAGCAATGCACTTTGCACCGCGGCTTCGGCCATGATCCGCGGCTCGTCGTGATTACCGGGAATCCAGCGTGTCGGCGCGTCAAGCTGTCGGGTCAGCTCTCGAAACTGTTGATAGGACTCCAGCGTACCGTCCTGGGACAGATCCCCGGTCGCCAGAATCAGATCGATACGGGGTTGCTGCGCGCGTACCCGTTCGATGACTTTTTGCAGGCTGTCGCGGGTATTCATGCCCAGCAGCGTGCCGTCTGCCTCTGCAAACAGGTGGCTGTCGGACAGTTGCACCAGCAGCGCCGGATCGGCGGTGGTCAATGCGGATACGCTCGACAAGTCGTTCTCCCAGGGCGCGATCACGAGAATGAAGGAATGGCGCAATTATGCTGGGGGATGCTCGAAAGGGGAAATCGGCGAACCTGACGCAGTTCACAACTAACGTACGACTTCGTACTCATGCCCCAGCGCCAGGCAATGGCTCAGCCATTCGCCCAGAAACATGTTCAGCTGGGCTTTTTCGTCGGGCTGGTGCATCGAGGCGTTCGGGTAAGGATAGATCCCGCGAAAGCGTCGTGCATGCTCGGCACTGACTACTTCGGCCATGCAGGCGTCGTGATAGACCTGAACTTCCAGTTGAGGCACCGGCAGCCAGGGCAGGCTGTGTTCCTGGCGCACTTGCAGGGTCGTGGTGTACGGACAGACTTGCAGCACCTCCAGCGCCAGCACGCCTAGCATCTGCTCGCCGTGGGTCACGGCGATGCGCCGCGCCGCCGGCTCGCTGCGCATGTCCGGCAGCAGTCGCATCAGGCGCGCGTAGTTCGCCTCGCAGGACGCTTGCAGCCCCACCAGATCCACCCGATAGCGATCGCGCAGCTTGTTTACGACCATAACCCCCTCACTTCAACGCGATTCAAAGCCAGCCACTGCAAGGCAATGATGCTGGCCGCGTTGGAAATACGTCCGTCGCGTACGGCTTGCAGGGCATCTTCAAAAGCCCACACCGTGACGCGGATATCTTCTGCCTCTTCCTCCAGCCCATGCAGGCCGCCGACCCCGGTTGTCTCGCAACGCCCCAGGTACAAATGCACGAACTCATTACTGCCGCCCGGCGATGGAAAATACTTGGTCATCGGCCATAGCGCCCCGAATACAAGCCCAGCTTCCTCCTGCCCTTCGCGGTGAGCAACTTCTTCCGGCACTTCTTCCCTATCGATCAGACCAGCGACCAGTTCGATCAGCCACGGATTGTCGGTCTTGCCCATGGCGCCCACGCGAAACTGCTCGATCAACACCACTTCGTCGCGCTGCGGATCGTAGGGCAGCACACACACTGCATCGTGACGGACAAACAATTCACGATGGATTTCACGACTCATGCCCCCGGCGAACAATTCGTGACGCAAGTGCAAACGATCGAGCTTGTAGAAGCCCTCGAAACACTTTTCGCGCCGAACGATATCGATAGCGGTCGGAATGGCGTTGGCAAAATCGGTCATGACAATCCTCGTTACTTCACATCCGTTACGAGGCTCCAGCCTCGACTTCGCGCCATCCTAACGCGCCCGTGACGTTTGATGCAGCCCCTTTCCCGTCAGCGGGATAGACGGTGAGGACGAAACCCACTCTAATTAGCTTAGTGGCGAACTGACTGCTCCGTTAAGAGTCGAAGCGGGTAACTTTTTGCCTTTCCCTGTTTTATGAAGGACACCCATGTCGCTTTTTAAAATCGCTTCCATGGCCGCCATCGCCCTGACCCTGGGTGCCTGCCAGAGCCTGTTCCAGCCCAACTATCGAGCTCCGCTGGAAACCACCCGCGACGCTTCCGAACAGCTCAAGCCTGGCTGCACGGACCAGGATTGCCCGCTGGTGAACATCGACACCGTGCACTTCCCCGCCGAGCCTGCGCTTGACGGCATCATCGAAAAACGCCTGCTGCAAATGACCCGCACCTCGCCCGACACCCCGGCGGCGCCGACGCTGGCGGCCTATCGAGAGCAGTTCTTGCGCAACGCGGGCCCGCGCAATAGCAGCTACTTGCAAGCGAAGGTACGTGAACAGCATGACGGCTTGGTGATTGTGGAGTTGTCCAGTTACCTGGACACCGGCGGTGCCCATGGCACGCCGGGTCGAGGCTTCATCAACTATTCACGCCAACAGCATAAGGTGCTGACGCTGTCGGACATGCTGGTGCCGGGCCAGGAAGACGCTTTCTGGAAAGCGGCGCAGGTGGCGCACAACAGTTGGCTGATCAGCACCAAGCTCGATCAGGAACCGGAGTTCGTGAAGAGCTGGCCATTCCAGAAAACCCAGAACGTGGCGCTGACCTACGGTGGGGTGATCCTCAAGTACGAAACCAGCAGCATTGCGCCTTACGCGCTGGGCCATGTCGAATTGAAGATCCCCTACCCTCGCCTGAACGGCATCCTCAAGCCCGAGCTGTTTCCCGGCCGTAACTGAAGGCCCGACCCAACACCAGCTGTAGCATCCCTGCCAGGACCAGTGCCGGCAGGGTGGCGCCGACATCCGGATACAGGTTGGCCAACAGATGATAGGTGCTGATCCCGCCCAGCCAGGCAAGCAGTGCCGGCCAGCGCAGTGCAGCTGAGGCAACCTGGCCACTGCGCTTGCGCAAGATGAAGTGATCCACCAGCACCACGCCGAACAGCGGCGCGAACACTGAACCGATCAACAACAGGAAGTTCTGGTACTGAGCCAGGGGCGCCAGCAAGGCGATCAGGGTGCAGACCACACCGATGGCCAGGGCCAGGTGCTCGACCTTCAAGCGCAACAGAATCCCGCTGGAGACTGCCGCCGAGTGAATATCGGCAAAGGCGTTTTCCGATTCATCCAGCAAAATGAGCAGCAGCGGAATCCCCAGCCCGGCACCCGCCAGCGCCAACAGCAAGGCATTGACTTCACCGCTCGGCGCAAACGCCAGGGTGTAGGCCACGCCCAGGCTCATCAACCAGAAATTACCGATGAAGAAGCCGATCGCGGTGCCACCGAAGACGTTTGTCGCGCGCTTGCCGAAACGCGAGTAGTCGGCGATCAGCGGCAACCACGACAGCGGCATGGCAATGGCAATGTCAAAGCCCACGGCGAACGGCATCGAACCGTCACCGGCTTGCGCCCATAACGCCGCGAGATCAGCCTTGGCGAACAGGTTCCAGGTCAGCCAGGTGCAAGCGGCCAGCAACAGCCAGATGCCCCACTTGCGCAGGATCTGCCGCACGAAGGTCAGCGGGCCGCTGACGGCCAGCAGGGTCGCCAGTGCGCCGAAGAACAGCGTCCACAGCACCGGATTGGACAACAGGCTGCCTTCGCTGAAGGCGCGGGCGCCGAGCAGACTGGCGGCATCGCGCATGACGATGATTTCGAACGAGCCCCAACCGATCAATTGCAGCAGGTTCAGCACCGCCGGCAGACTCGCGCCCCTGGCACCAAGGCTGAGCTTGAGCGCGGCCATCGACGACAGGCCGGTGTCGCTGCCGATCACGCCGACCGAAGCCAGCAGCAGGACGCCGACCAGCGTACCGAGAAAAATCGCCAGCAACGAGCCGGACAGGCCAAGACCGGGTGCGAGCAAGGCACCGGTCTGCAGGACCATCAGGCCGATGCCGAGGGAAAACCACAGGGAAAACAGATCACGGCCGCCGAACACACGCTTGTCGGTCGGCACCGCGATATCGGGGGAGTAAGTGCTGGGTTGAATGCTCAAGGGTGTTATCTCAGAGGAACATTTGTTGTTGTGTTGATCGCCTTCGCGAGCAGGCTCGCTCCCACATTGGTTTGCGTCATTCACAAATCCCCTGTGGGAGCGAGCCTGCTCGCGAAGACGGCGGTGCAGGCACCGCCGAACTCACGTCAGATCAAACTTTCTGGTACAGCTGACTGCCTTCCTGCTTGAAGCGCTCGGCCTGTTCGGCCATGCCTTGGGCGACGTCCACGTCGACCGCTTCGATCCGTTGGTTGGCCGCGTATTCGCGCACTTCCTGGGTGATTTTCATCGAGCAGAATTTCGGCCCGCACATGGAGCAGAAGTGCGCGACCTTGGCCGAATCCTTCGGCAGGGTTTCATCGTGATACGAGCGAGCGGTGTCCGGATCGAGGCCCAGGTTGAACTGGTCTTCCCAACGGAACTCGAAGCGCGCCTTGCTCAGGGCATTGTCGCGGATCTGCGCGCCCGGATGCCCCTTCGCCAGATCGGCGGCATGCGCGGCGATCTTGTAGGTGATGATCCCGGTCTTCACGTCATCCTTGTTCGGCAGGCCCAGGTGCTCCTTCGGCGTCACATAGCAGAGCATGGCGCAGCCAAACCAGCCGATCATCGCTGCACCGATACCGGAGGTGATGTGGTCGTAGCCTGGCGCGATGTCGGTGGTCAGCGGGCCGAGGGTGTAGAACGGCGCCTCGTCGCAGCATTCCAGCTGCTTGTCCATGTTCTCCTTGATCAATTGCATCGGCACATGGCCAGGGCCTTCGATCATGCACTGCACGTCGTGTTTCCAGGCAATCTTGGTCAGCTCGCCGAGGGTTTCCAGCTCGCCAAACTGCGCTTCGTCGTTGGCGTCGGCAATCGACCCCGGACGCAGGCCATCGCCCAGCGAGAAGCTGACGTCGTAGGCCTTCATGATTTCGCAGATATCTTCGAAATGCGTGTAGAGGAAGTTCTCTTTGTGATGCGCCAGGCACCACTTGGCCATGATCGAGCCGCCACGGGAAACGATGCCCGTCACGCGCTTGGCGGTCATCGGCACGTAGCGCAGCAGCACGCCGGCATGGATGGTGAAGTAGTCGACGCCCTGCTCGGCCTGCTCGATCAACGTGTCACGGAACAGCTCCCATGTCAGGTCTTCGGCAACACCGCCGACTTTTTCCAGGGCCTGATAGATCGGCACCGTACCGATCGGCACTGGCGAGTTGCGGATGATCCACTCGCGGGTTTCGTGAATGTGCTTGCCGGTGGACAGGTCCATGACCGTGTCCGAACCCCAGCGAATACCCCAGGTCAATTTCGCCACTTCTTCTTCGATGGACGAACCCAGTGCGCTGTTGCCGATGTTGCCGTTGATCTTCACCAGGAAGTTACGGCCGATGATCATCGGTTCCAGTTCGGTGTGGTTGATGTTGGCCGGAATGATCGCGCGACCGCGGGCGATCTCGTCACGGACGAATTCGGGGGTGATGATTTTCGGCACGCTGGCGCCGAAGCTGTGGCCGGCGTGTTGCTGGTCCAGCAGGCCGGCGGCGCGGGCCACTTCCAGCTTCATGTTTTCGCGGATGGCGACGTATTCCATCTCGGCGGTAATGATGCCTTTGCGCGCGTAGTGCATCTGGCTGACGTTGGCCCCCTGCTTGGCGCGGCGCGGGTTGTTGACGTGAGCGAAGCGCAACTTGGTCAGCTCCGGATCGGCCAGGCGCTCCTGGCCAAAATTCGAGCTCAAACCGCTCAGGCGTTCGGTGTCGCCACGGGACTCGATCCAGGGCGAGCGCACGTCAGCCAGGCCTTTGCGCACATCGATGATGACATTGGGGTCGGTGTACGGGCCCGAGGTGTCGTACACCACCACCGGCGCGTTGACTTCACCGCCGAAGTCGGTCGGTGTCACATCCAGGCTGATTTCGCGCATCGGCACGAGGATGTCCGGGCGGGTGCCCTGAACATAGATTTTTTGCGAGCGGGTAAACGGCTGAACCGATTGCTGATCGACCTTGGCCGAGTCACTCAGGTTGGTGGCGATTTTTGCTTTTGTGGTCATCACGGGCTCTCCAGACAGCATCCAGGCAGTGGAATTTTGTCGGAGCGAACCTGTAACGAATGGACGCACGTGAACTGGGAAAACCAGCCGTGCTGTGCTCAGTGCTCGAGGGGTGTTCGATTGTCGAACAACATCCCGGACGAAGCACAAGAGGACTCGCCGGGTGACGAGAAATCTTGTTCCCTACGCAGGCGCTAACCTGATCAGGTTCAACGGGATCCGAAATTATTCGATCTCAGCCTCATAGCAAGGCACCCCGACAAGAACGTGGCCAGTCTAGACATAACTGGCAAAGAACGCCAACACCGCTGCAAACACCATGATGAATGGCGCAATTACCGGGAACGGCAGGATTGTTGCCGAACGAACGCACCACTACACTCGCAACGGCCATGCTGCACGTTGACGCTGCCTGTGCCGCGCCGTAGCCTTGGCGCTCAAATTATCAGTGTAATTTTCTAGGGATCGCCTCATGCTGCGCAAACTCTCACTGGCCGTTGCCGTGTCTTGTGCGTCCAATGGAATGGCCTGGGCAGCAGAAGCGCCCTTATCGACCAAAACCGACCTGGTCAGCGTCTACCAGGAAGCGGTGGACAATAACGCCGACCTGGCCGCCGCCGTTGCCCAATACGGCGCCCAGAAGGAAGTCGTGCCCCAGGCCCGCGCCGGGTTGCTGCCCAATCTGTCCGGTGGCGCCAATGTAGCCAGCGTGCGCACTGCGGTCGACCAGCCTTCGCTGACCACCAACCGTGATGCCCATTCGTATCAGGCGACTCTGGCACAGCCACTGTTCCGCGCGGACCGCTGGTTCCAGTTCCAGGCGGCCAAGGATGTGAATGAACAGGCGGCCCTGCAACTCTCGGCAACCGAGCAAAACCTGATCCTGCAAACCGCCAACAGCTATTTCAACGTGCTGCGCAGCCAGGACAACCTGGCCTCGACCAAGGCCGAGGAAGCCGCGTTCAAGCGCCAGCTCGATCAGTCCAACGAACGCTTCGATGTCGGCCTCTCGGACAAGACTGACGTACTGAACTCCCAGGCCAGCTACGACACCGCGCGGGCCAACCGCATCGTTGCGCAGCGTCAGGTGGATGATGCCTTCGAAGCCCTGGTCACCCTGACCAACCGGCGATACAACTCGATCCAGGGTATCAGCCACAATTTGCCGATCCTGCCGCCGGCGCCGAACGACGCCAAGGCCTGGGTCGAAACGGCGGCCAGGCAGAACCTCAATCTGTTGGCCAGCAACTACGCGGTCAGTGCCGCCGAGCAAACCCTCAAGCAACGCAAGGCCGGCCACGCACCGACCCTCGATGCGGTGGCGAAATACGAGAAAGGCGACAACGACGCACTGGGTTTCAGCAACCCGAACAACCTTCCCCAGGCGTATGGCGGCAACGTCGAGCAAACCACCGTGGGCCTGCAACTGAGCATCCCGATCTACAGCGGCGGCCTGATCAATTCCCAGGTGCGTCAGTCGTACGCCCAACTGGACCAGACCGAGCAGCAACGCGAATCCCTGCGTCGGTCGATCGTGGAAAATACCCGCGACCTGCACCGCGCGGTAAACACCGATGTCGAGCAGGTGCAGGCGCGCAAACAATCGATCATTTCCAACCAGAGTGCGGTGGAAGCGACGGAAATCGGCTATCAGGTGGGGACACGAAACATCGTCGACGTGCTGGATGCGCAGCGTTCGCTGTACACCTCGGTGCGTGACTACAACAATACCCGTTACGACTACATCCTCGACAATCTGCGCTTGAAGCAACAGGCCGGTACGTTGAACCCGGGAGACTTGCAGGACCTGGCACGCTGGTTGAAGCCTGACTACAACCCGGACAAGGACTTCCTGCCACCGGACCTGGCCAAGGCGGCGGCTGAACAACTCAAGGCCAGACCCTAAAAGAACCTGTAGGAGCAAAGCTTGCTCGCGATGGCGTCCTTGAGATCGCTATCGCGAGCGAGCTTTGCTCCTATGGGATTTGCGTACACCGCATTGTCGAGGCTTGATGCAAACCCCGTGGGAGCAAGGCTTGCCCGCGATGGCGTCCTCGAGGTCGCCATCGCGAGCAAGCTTTGCTCCCACAGGGTTAACGGTCGATCAACCGTCCTAATCCGTCGAGCAATCGCTGCAATGCGCCCTGATTGGTGCGCATGACCTTCAGCCCGGCCTCCGCCATGCGCTGCGCATCCCTCGGCAACTCAAACAGGCGCTGCACCGCCAACGCCAGGCCTTCCGCGTCTTCCACTTCCTGCAACGCCCCGGCGCTGCGCAGCTGTCCGGCGATTTCGAGGAAGTTGAACAGGTGCGGGCCACTGAGTACCGGTTTGGCCAGTGCCGCCGGTTCCAGCAGGTTATGCCCGCCATTGGGCACCAGGCTGCCGCCGACGAACGCGCTGTCAGCCAGGGCATAGAGGAACAGCAACTCGCCCATGGTGTCGCCCAGCAGCACTGAAGTGGCGGCGCTGACCGGCTCGCCGCTGGAGCGACGGACCGTGGCAAAACCCTGCTGTCGGCACAGCTCGAACACCGGATTGAAACGCTCCGGATGGCGCGGCACCAGAATCAGCAAGGTATCGGGATGGCTCGCCAGCAACCGGCGATGGGCCGCGAGCACCACCTCGTCTTCGCCCTCATGGGTACTGGCGGCGATCCACACCGGGCGATCCTGCGCTTGCCATTGTCCACGCAACTCGGCGGCGCGCCGCAACAGTTGCGGGTCGATGGTCAGGTCGAACTTGATCGAGCCGGTGACCTCGACGGTTTCATCCCGCGCGCCCAACTCACGAAAACGCAGGGCTTCAGCCTCGGTCTGCACCGCAAACAGGCTCATCTCGGCGAGCATCGGTCCGGTCAGTTTACCGAAGCGTCCATAGCCCCTGGCCGAGCGCTCGGACAGGCGTGCATTGGCCAGGGCCACGGGAATCCCGCGTTTGGCGCATTGATGGATATGGTTGGGCCACAGTTCGGTTTCCATGATCACCGCCAGTGTTGGCCGGACCCGATCAAGAAAACGCTTTGCCGCGCACGGCAAGTCGTAGGGCAGGTAGCAGTGCTGGATGCGCGGTTCATTAGCAAACAATGCCTGGATACGTTCGGACCCGGTCGGCGTCATGCAGGTCACGGTGATCGGAAGCGCCGGATAACGTTGCAGCAGGGCGCGAATCATCGGCGCGGCAGCAATACTTTCGCCTACCGACACCGCGTGCACCCAGATACCACCGGGCTTCATCGCCGGCATTCCGTAGGAGAAGCGCTCGCCGATACGTTTGGCATAAGCCGGCGCCTTGCGCGCCCGCAGCCACAGCCGAATCGCCACCAATGGCAGCCCCAGGTAAAACAGCGCGGTGTAGAGAGTTCTATTCATGGCGGCGGAGTTTATCGGTTTTTTCGCCGATCGCCTGCAAGTGCACGGCAAAACGTTCCGCCAGCCAGCGCGCCGCCGGCCCCAGTGGCTCATCGCGCCGCCAGACCAGCTCTACCACCAGGGCCGGCGGCGTCCATTCGCTGCTCAGCTCGACCATTTGGCCGTGATAGGTCGGGTACTGCACCACATGCCGCGGTAGCCAGGCCCAACCGAGGCCGCGCACCAGCCATTCAGCCATCACGTAAAAACTGTCGGCTCGCCAGACTTGCGGGCTGGCCGGCTCGCTGCCGGGGTATACGCTGGACTGGGTCGACATCAGCAATTGACGATGCTGCGCCAGTTGCTGGCAATCGACCTGCGTCTGCCCGGCCAACGGATGGTCGATACCGCACACGGTAACCATTTCCACACTGCCGAGTACGCGCCGCTCCAGCGCTTCGGGGATCTGGTCGTGGAAGAACAGCAAGCCCAGGTCGGCACGGCGCTCCACCAGTTTACGTGCGACCTCCCCCTGGGCGGCGCTGGTCAATTGCACTTCAAGGCTGGGAAAGCGTTCGGCCAGTGCTTCGAAGCTTTCGATGATCGGTTGATAGGGCATCGCCTCGTCCTGGGCCAGGCGCAGGCGAGCCTCCTGGCCACGCATCATCGCCAACGCCCGACCATTGAGGCGCTCGCACTGGCGCAGCACTTCACGCGCCTCTTCCAGCAAGGCATTGCCGGCTTCGGTGAGTTTCGGCTGACGGCCGCTGCTGCGGTCGAACAGGCTCACGCCCAGGTCTTCCTCCAGCAGTGCAATCGCACTGCTGACCGCCGATTGCGCCTTGCGCTGGTCCCGTGCCACGGCAGAAAACGAACGTTGTTCCGCGACACTGACAAACAAACGCAACTGCTCCAGATTCCATTGCATGTTCATGGCTCAACCCATCTTCCTGGCAGATAGGTAATGACTTTACCGCATCTGGAGAATCACTAGAATGCCGACCTCAGAGAGCAACACTTCATAGAGGATTGACCCATGACCGCTTACTACTACCTGGCCATAGCCATCTGCGCCGAAGTGATTGCCACTGTTTCGATGAAAGCGGTCAAAGGCCTGAGCACCCCACTGCCACTGCTATTGGTCATTGTCGGTTACGGCATTGCCTTCTGGATGTTGACCCTGGTGGTGCGCAGCGTGCCGGTGGGCGTGGCTTACGCTGTCTGGGCCGGCATGGGGATCGTGATGGTCAGCGTTGCAGCGCTGTTTATCTACGGGCAGAAGCTGGATGTGCCGGCGATGATGGGGATGGCGCTGATCGTTTTGGGTGTCGTAGTGATCCAGCTCTTCTCCAAAACTGCGGGACATTAAGAACCGAACCGCCATCCCCTGTGGGAGCGAGCCTGCTCGCGAAAGCGGTGTGTCAGCGACATTGATATCACCTGACACGCCCCCTTCGCGAGCAGGCTCGCTCCCACAGGTACAACAGCCTCTCCAATCTTTGAGTCTGTATACTGCGCCCTCGTCTTGAACACTGAGGTCGCTGCATGCCATCCGTTATTTCCACCGACGTTTTGATTGTCGGCGCTGGTGTCGCCGGCCTCTGGTTGAATGCGCGCCTGCGCCGCCAAGGCTTTTCGACTGTTTTGGTGGAAAATGCCAGTCTCGGCGGCGGCCAGAGCGTGAAGTCCCAGGGCATCATCCACGGCGGTGCGAAATACGCACTGCACGGCGCCCTGACCGGCGCTTCGGAAGCCATCGCCGACATGCCGCGGCGCTGGCGTGAGGCCCTGGCCGGGGACGGCGAGCTGGACTTGTCCGGTGTGCGCTTGCTGTCCGAAGCCCATTACCTTTGGTCCCCGGGCACGATCGCCGGCAACCTCACCAGCTTCTTCGCCAGCAAAGCCGTGCGCGGTCGCGTCGATCAGGTCAAGGGCGACCAACTGCCGCCCGCGCTGCAAGACAAGCGCTTCAAGGGCAAGGTCTATCGCCTGGCGGAACTGGTGATCGACGTACCGAGCCTGATCCAGCGCCTGGCCGACCTGGCCGGTGACGGCTTGCTTGCCGGACAGAAGATCGAACCGCTGCTGGACGGTGGCGTGCTGGTCGGCCTCAAGGTGGACGACCGCGAGATCCGCGCCCAACGCATCGTCTTGAGCGCGGGCGCCGGGACGGCGGCACTGCTCGAAGCACTGGGCCTGAGCCAGCCGGCCATGCAACGCCGCCCGCTGCACATGATCATCGCCAAGGGCCCTAGTCTCAAACCGCTGTACGCCCACTGCCTGGGCGGCGGCACCAAACCGCGCATTACCGTGACCACCCACCCGGCCGCCGACGGCCAGTGGGTCTGGTATCTGGGCGGCGATATCGCCGAAACCGAAGGCGTTGCCCGTGAGCCCGCCGAGCAAATCGCCACCGCGCAGAAAGAACTTGGCCAATTGTTGCCCTGGATCGACCTGAGCACCGTGCAATGGGCGACCTTGCGCGTGGATCGCGCCGAACCGCTGCAATCAGGGCTTACCCGTCCCGACAACGCATTTCTGGCCGAGGAAGGTCGGCTGCTGGTGGGCTGGCCAACCAAACTGGCATTGGCCCCTGACTTTGCCGACCGGGTAATCGCCAACCTGGCCCGCGATGGCATCCAACCCGGCCCGGCAGTGGCATTGCCACCCCTGCCAAAACCGCCGATGGGCGTCCCTGCCTGGGAGCAACTGCTGCCATGAGCCAGCCCACCCTGCACGACCTGCATCGCCCCTTGGGCAGCACCGGCCTGTTGGTATCTCCCCTGGGCCTGGGCACGGTCAAACTCGGCCGCGATCAAGGGGTGAAATACCCTAATGGCTTCAAGATCCCCGACGATGATGAAGCCCGAATGCTGCTCCAGCTCACGCGCGACCTGGGCATCAACCTGATCGATACCGCTCCGGCCTATGGTCGCAGCGAAGAACGCCTCGGCCCATTGCTGCGCGGACAGCGCCAGGATTGGGTGATTGTCAGCAAGGTCGGCGAAGAGTTTGCCGATGGTCAATCCCGCCACGATTTCACGGCGGTGCACACCCGACTGTCAGTTGAACGCAGCCTGCAACGCCTGGAAACGGACTTCATCGATCTGGTGCTGGTGCACTCCGATGGCAACGATCTGGCGATCCTCAATGACTGCGAGGTCTATGCGACCCTCGCCACGCTCAAGGCCGAAGGCAAGATCCGCGGCTTCGGTTTTTCCGGAAAAACCGTCGAAGGCGGCTTGAAGGCTCTGGAACAGGGTGATTGCGCAATGGTCACCTACAATCTGAACGAACAGACCGAAAAGCCCGTCATTGACTATGCTGCTGCTCACGGCAAAGCCATTCTGGTGAAGAAAGCCCTCGCCAGCGGTCATGTGTGCCTCAGTCCGGGGGTGGACCCGGTGCGCGCCAGTTTCGAGCTGTTGTTCGAACATCCGGGTGTTGCCAGTGCTATTGTCGGGACCATCAATCCGCTGCACCTCGCCCACAATGTCGCGACCGTTGCCCAGGTCCTACGTAGCAACTGATGCCGCCTCACGCGGCCTAAAGCAGGAGCCGACATGCCGCGTACGCTCATAAGAAAGAACCCGAGCAACTTCAAGACCCTACCGTTATTTGTCGAAGCGACTCCCGAAGGCCTCAGTTATCAAAGCGTCGGGAGGCCACTCAATTTCTCCCAGATCCTGCAACGACGCCGGCCGGTGACAGTCGCCGACACTGAGCGGTTCGCCCTGGAGCTGGCCAACCTCGGGGTGTCGGTGCGCCTGACGCTGCATTGGCAGAATCGCGATTACTGGGTATTGGTGCGCCAGCGCCGGCAGGACCGTGGCGACGTGGTGCTCAAATTGATCTCCGGCTATGTGCCGGCCCATGAATTGAACCTGCCGCTGCACACGGCGATACAGGAGATCGCCGAGGAATGCCTGCTGGAAACCCCGGAGGGCTGGCTCGGCGGACGCTTCCACGACACCTGGCTACCGGCTCCCTACTCGTCGGCCCTGCACTACCGTGAAGCCCTGCCGTTTCGCCTTACGTCACTGTCCGGTTCGGCACGGCCGGTGCGTTGCGCCAAACTGCCGCTGATCGAACGGCCACGGGCCTATGTGCACCTGCCGACGGCTTCCCTGCAGCTGATTTATGATTTGCGACTGGACGTGCCCAAGGAAGCCAAATCCCTGAGCCTGTTTCATGTCGACGAACGCCTGGAAGGTGATCAACTGGTGGCCCGCCTGGATCGCAAGCGCCCCGATCTGTACTTGATGCCCTTGCAGGATGGTCATCCTTTGGCCGAGCTCTACACCTTGAAGAAGGATCAACTGTACCCGGCAAGCACGCGCGGACTTTACCTGGCCGAAAGTTTTGCCCGGCAGGAGGGGTGGCTGGTGAAGGATGAACGGATTCGCTGGAAGGATTGGGTGAGGCAGCAGGGTTTGACCCCGCCGGGGAAGGATTCGGGCCTGGCGCTGCTACGCGGGAAGGCGAGGCAACTGCTGAAGAAGATCGTGCCGCGTAAGAAGGTCAGCTCCTGAAGGTGTACACATAACCCATTGGAGGAGCTGGCTTGCCAGCGATGGTCGTTAACGATGACGCGTATCTTCTGATTGAACGCGGCGTCACTGACTCCATCGCTGGCGAGCCAGCTCCTACAGAGGGTTGTGTCATTCAGACTTGCGGATCTTCTCGACAATCGCGGTCGTAGAGCTGTTTTCCACCAGCCCCAACACTTTCACCGTCCCGCCATACGCCGTCACGATGTCCGCGCCGACCACCTGATCGATCCCGTAGTCCCCGCCCTTGACCAGTACATCCGGCTTGACTTCGCGCAGCAGGTTTTCCGGAGTGCCTTCCGGGAAGCTGATTACCCAGTCCACCGCACCCAAGCCTGCCAGCACGGCCATCCGCCGGTCGACACTGTTGATCGGTCGACCCGGCCCTTTCAAGCGGCTGACCGAAGCATCGTCATTGACCGCAACGATCAACCGGTCGCCCTGCGCGCGCGCCTGCTCGAGGTACGTCACGTGGCCGGCATGCAGGATGTCGAAACAGCCGTTGGTGAAGACGATTTTCTCGTTGTGCGCACGGGCATCGTCGACGGCCAGTAGCAGTTGTTCCAGGCCCAGCACTCCGCGCTCCGAACCTTCTTCGCGCTGAATGGCACGACGCAATTCCGGCGCGCTGATGGCCGCCGTACCGAGTTTGCCGACCACGATGCCTGCCGCCAGGTTGGCCAGGCCGACCGCGTGAGGCAGTTCTTCGCCTGCGGCAATAGCCGCCGCCAGGGTGGAAATCACCGTGTCACCGGCACCGGTCACGTCGAACACTTCACGGGCGCGCGCCGGCAGGTGCAATGCCGGATGATCCGGACGCAGCAGGGTCATGCCGTGTTCGCCACGGGTCACCAGCAACGCGCCGAGTTCCAGGTCTTGCATCAACTGCGCGCCCTTGCTCACCAGTTCGTGCTCGTCGGCGCAACCACCGACGATGGTTTCGAATTCGCTGAGGTTCGGCGTGATCAGGCTCGCACCGCGGTAGATCGAAAAATCCTTGCCCTTGGGATCGGCCAATACCGGAATGCCACGGGTACGGGCGGCCTGGATCAACACCTGGTGATTTTTCAGCGCGCCTTTGCCGTAATCGGACAGCACAAGCACCTTGATGCCTTCCAGCAATTCGTCCACTTGCACGGACAATGCCAGGGCGTCGGTCGCGAACGGTTCTTCGAAGTCGATACGCAGCAGTTGCTGGTGACGGCTCATGACTCGCAGCTTGACGATGGTCGGCTGGTGCGCAACGCGCTGGAACAACGCCCGCACGCCGGCGCCCTTGAGACTGTTGGCCAGGCTGTCGGCGGCTTCATCGTCGCCGGTCACGCCGACCAGCGAGGCCGGCGCGCCGAGGGCGGCAATGTTCAACGCAACGTTGGCGGCACCGCCCGGGCGGTCCTCGATGTGATCGACCTTGACTACCGGTACCGGCGCCTCAGGGGAAATCCGTGAGGTACCACCATGCCAGTAACGGTCGAGCATGACATCGCCGACCACCAAGACAGGGGCTTGATCGAATCGCGGCATGGACAACTTCATGGAGCAACCCACATACAAAATGAACAGGGGCGCGATATTAACACAGGGTAGGCCCCCGCTTGTGCGAGCGCTGCAACAGGATGATCCGGCGGGATTTGTTGCTCATTTAATAGCCAACAAATCTGACAGACGCTGGCAGGCATCCGTGATGCCCAGCGCCCGTGTATCAATTTCGCACTCGGCGTTCAGCGGTGCTTCGTACGGGCTATCGACACCCGTAAAGTTCTTGATCCGTCCTTGCCGGGCCGCCAGGTACAAACCTTTGGGGTCGCGCTGCGCGCAAACCTCGAACGGCGTGCTCACATACACTTCGATGAAATCGCCCTCGGCGAACAGCCGGCGCGCCGCTTCACGCTCGACCCGGAACGGCGAGATCGCCGCCACAATCACAATCAGGCCGGCATCCACCATCAGTCGCGCCACCTCGGCCATGCGCCGGATGTTCTCCCGTCGACAGTCGGCACCCATTCCCAGATCACGGCAAAGACCGGTGCGCAGGTTATCGCCATCGATTAAAAAGGTGTGCAACCGGCGTTGATTAAGTTGCAACTCCAGGGCATTGGCCAGGGTCGATTTTCCCGCCCCGGACAATCCTGTCAGCCAAAGACAACGCGGCCGTTGCGACTTGAGTGCGGCACGGTCAGCGCTCGACAGCGATAGCGCATAAGGTCTGATCCCCGGGGTCGGTATCGACAGCACCTCATTCATAACCGAGCAACTCGTAATCGCGCTGGTACGCCCGGCGAACCAGACGACGCGTCCGCGCCGAGCAGAAATCACGGGCCGGCACAGGGCGTCGCTGCTGCGAACTGTTGACGTGGGGCAACGACGCCTCGTGCCCCAATTGCTCGCAGACCAGCCGGAAATCCCGCTCCAGATGTTCCTGATAGCCGATGAAGTCCAGTGCCAGGTGCCCCAGGGAGTCGGTGAGAAAATCCGTCTGCGCGGCAAAATGCAGTTGCCGCTGAATGGTCTCGGGGTGCAGCCAGCGTGCGACGAAATCGTCGAAGTCGCGGTAATGGCTGACCAGCTTCTGCGCTGGCTGATCGCGGCGGCCCAATGTGTTGCCCCGCAAATAGGCATAAGCGGAATACGCCCGCTCCAGCGGATCGCGGACAAAGGCAAACTTGAAACTGTCGGCAAACTGTTCGGGAAATTGCTGTTCGTACCAATACAACGGCAAGTGGCCTGGGGTCCAGCCGTCGAACAACGCGACACAGACACTACTGCCGGCGCATTTGGGAACGTGGATAAACAGGCAGGAACGTTGCGCAAATGGCCTGGGGTAACGCAAATTTGCCGACATCGACTTGTTGACCACCTGGCGATCCACGATCGACAGTCGATCCAGCAAGAAATGCCGTTGCGCCTTGGGCAACAGCTTCCAGAGATAACGTTGCAACATTGCAGCACCCGCGAGAAAGGGGTGACCCTCTCGATTGAAGTTAAAGTTCGCTCAAGAACCTTAACAAGCGCGCTGCCGGGATTTATTCAGGTTTGGTCAAGAAACGTAAGGAGATGGATACAAATCTGCGAGCGCATTGCACGCCCGAAGAGCAACAGGGTGAGCGAGGCCCACCCTGTGGCCGGGGTCAGGCGATGTTTTCGGCCGGAGCGTCCAGGCCCATCGCATGCAGGCGCGAGTAGTAGCCGTTTTGCGCCAGCAGCTGTGCGTGAGTGCCTCGTTCGACGATTTGGCCCTGGTCCATCACCAGAATCAGGTCGGCCTTTTCGATCGTCGACAAACGGTGAGCAATGACCAACGTGGTACGACCTTTCATGACCTGATCCAGCGCCGCCTGAATGTGGCGCTCGGATTCGGTGTCGAGGGCCGACGTCGCCTCGTCGAGGATCAGCAGCGGTGCATTCTTCAACAGCGCCCGCGCAATAGCCAAACGCTGACGCTGCCCGCCGGAGAGCAACACGCCATTTTCGCCGACCTGGGTATCCAGACCTGCAGGCATCTGCGAGATGAAGTCCATCGCGTAGGCATCGGTAGCGGCTTTTTCGATGTCCTCGCGGGGGGCGCCAGCCAGGTCACCATAGGCAATGTTATTGGCAATGGTGTCGTTGAACAGGGTCACGTGCTGCGTGACTTGCGCCACGTGCCGACGCAGATTGCGCAAGCGATAGTCTTCGATCTCAACGTCGTCGAGCAGTATTTCGCCGATGTCGTGATGATAGAAACGCGGAAGCAGACTGGCCAGGGTCGACTTGCCGCTACCGGAGCGACCGACGAGGGCGATCATCTGACCCGGCGCCGCCGTGAAGCTGATGTTCTTCAGCACTTCACGCTCGGTTCCCGGGTAGGTAAAGCTGAGGTTGCGCACCTCCAGATTGCCTTTGACCCGATCACGCTCGACCGTGCCATTATCGACTTCAGGTTCGACGTCCAACTGCTCGAAAATGCTTTCGGCACCGGCAACGCCCTTCTGGATGGTCGAACTGACTTCCGACAACTGCCGGATTGGCTTGGGCAACAGCCCCGCGGCGGTAATGTAGGCCACCAGATCACCAGCAGTGGCGTCACCGCGCAGGAACAGCACCAGGAACATCAATGCCGCCATGGCGGTGTAGATCACCAATTGCAGCATGGGCGTATAGACCGCACCGGTCTTGGTCATGCGCAACTGTTTGTCGGTGTTGCTCTGACTGGCGGCGGCAAAACGCTGCTCTTCATAGCCCTCGCCACCGAAGCTGCGTACCACGCGATAGCCCTGGATGGTTTCGGACGCCACATGGGTCACATCGCCCATGGCCACCTGGATCTTCTTGCTCTGCTTGCGGAATTTTTTGCTGGTATTACCCACCATGAAGGCAATCATTGGAAGGATTGCCAACATCACAAGGGTCAGCTTCCAGTTCATCCAGATCAGATAGGCAAACAGGAACACCACGGTGAGGCCTTCGCGGATCACCACTTTGATGGCATCGGTGGCCGCACCGGTCACCATGGTCACGTTGAATGTGATGCGCGAGATCAAATGCCCGGAATTGTGGGTGTCGAAATAGCGATTGGGCAGCACCAGCAGCTTGTTGAACAACTCGATGCGCAGGTCATGCACCAGCCCCAATGAAACCTTCGCCAGGTAATAGTTGCCAAGAAACGAGCCAAGCCCTTGCCATGCAGCGATCAAAATGATCAGCAATGGCACGGCCATCAGCAACTGCAAGTCCTTCAGATAAGGAACATTGGGAAAGAGCACCGCTTCCGGGTTGCTCAGGCCATCGACGAAATACTTGAGTATTCCTGCCAGCATCGGCTGGGTGGAGGCAAAGATCACGAAGCCCACGATACTCAGCAGGAACAGGCCGACATAGGGTTTTACATACCCCAACAGCCGAAAATAGATTTTCAGGCTGGAATCCTGTCCCGCGTCAGGCGGTGCATCACTCATCGTAGGGCTCACTGGTTAGGAAGAACGCGAAATTTTATCACAGGCGCCGGGATTGGCCCGCGCCCATACCAAAACACTGGCCAGACCAATGGGCAACCAGCTTACAAACCACTCAGGTCTCGGGCTTCCTGCCATGCTGGCGGCGTCGAATTGCATTGCCAGTGTTGAGAACAGCCAGACCCCAATGACCCCTCTCGCATAGAAAGTTTCCCGAACTTTCCAGGCCTCGCGCAGTACTGCAAGCCAAACCGTACACCACAATAGCAGCCCTGGCAGGCCCAGCCCGATGGCTACGTGGGTGAACAGGTTATGGGCATGATCAAAATACTGATCAGAGGCGAACACCCTATAGTCACTACCGAGTCCCAGGCCGCGCCACGGGTGTTCAGCGATCATTTGCAGGCTGGCCATCAGAATCTGTGGCCGATAGGACACTCCACGCGCCATGACCAGGGGTTCGAACAACAGGAAAGCCAGCATGGCGATGATCAATGCCGCCGCCGCGATCACACGACTACGCCGGTCTCCGCACCAGATTGGCATGGCGAGCAACGTGAGGAATAACGCCAAACCGGCTCCACGGCTCTGGCTGAGCAGTACGAATACACCCAGCAAACCCAGAGCAACCACCCAAACCGCTTGCATCCGGCCCGTTTGCGGAGTCCATATTGCCAGCCACACGGCTGCCAGGCCGATGACATAGCCCCCCAGGATCGGATGAGACAACTCACCCAGCCCCTCAAGACGCTCACCCAAGGCATTGCCATCGAGACCATAAAATTTGACGATGGCCACGACCGCGGTCACTGCCAGCCCAATCCCGCCCCACTGCATGATGCGAATCACACGCTCGGGCCGGCCATTGGCAAAAATCGGAAAAAATAGCAGGAACACCACGATATAAAGCAAACGCTTGGCTTCGCGGCTGATGTCCGGGGCGCTCGTCCAGGAAAGGCTGATCAGCGCCCAGGTCACGAGCCCCAGCAGCGGCAGATAGACCCAGCGTTGCTCACGAAACAATTCTGCGAGCCGAGCCCGCGCGGACCAGGAAAAAACCAAGGCCGGCAACCAGAGAAATGCGACCAATCCTTGCTGATAGATCTTGTTGGTAGGTGCAACCGCGATGGCAAACAAAAACCAAAAAAGACCGATAGACATCCACGCTTGCGCCCAACGTGTTTCCTGCATCAAATTGCTCCTGAGAGAGTTCACCCACCCAACCCGGCATGGTTAAAGCTGAAACTTTTCGGCATCATTGCCCGCTACAGTGCCACTGTTCTTCCCACAAGGCCTTCTTACGATGCAATGTTCTCGGCTGCCGCAAGCCGCTCTAAATCAAATGATCAACGGTGCCAGAGTGCTGGAGGCCGACAGTTACGGGCCGAAAGTCTACCTGTTGCAGGATGGGAATATTCTTAAACTATTTCGTCGCAAACGTTTTTTTTCATCTGCACTGGTCCGCCCGTATTCGAAACGCTTCATCGACAACGCCGTCGAACTGCAAAAGCTCGGTGTTCCGACCTTGCAGGTCCTGCAATTCTATCGACTGCAAGCTCCAGGCATGACGGCGGTGCTTTACCAGCCACTGCCAGGAGAAACCCTGCGCCAGATTGCCAATAAGGAAGGTTTCAGCTGGCCACAAGCCCTGCCCGACCTGGCCAACCTGATACGCAACCTGCATGATTCGGGGATCTATTTCAGGTCGCTGCATCTGGGCAACATCGTGATTACGCCCGATAACCGCATGGGCCTGATTGATGTGGCAGACATGCGATTCTTGCGTGCGCCATTGCCCCGGCATTTGGTCAAACGCAACCTTCAGCATTTCGCCCGCTATATTGCGCGCGAGAACCTGAACGAGACCTTTCCGATGCAAGCACTCGAACAGGCAGTACTGCCATCATGAGAGTAATGCGCGGGCGGTCTGGCTAAAGCTTAGCCATGATTGATCGGGGGCCAACGCCTGATATTGCTCCGCCGCGATGGTTTCAGGGGAGACGCTGAATGCTCGCGCGATGATATCCCGCCAGACGTCCACATTTTCTATAGGGGCATACCAGCCGGCATCCGCCAACTGCTCGCGAAACACATCCAGCTCACTGGACAGAACCGGAACACCTGCCATTACCGCCTCTTGCAAGATAAGCCCCAGGCCTTCGTTCAGCGACGGCATCGCAACCCAGTCGAATGCACGGTAGAGCTGCGCCACATCATCCATATGGCCCGGCAGCAAGACCTTGCCGCGCAACTGCAATTCATCGATCCGAGCTTCCAGTGCCGCACGGGCCGTTCCTTCACCCACAATCACCAGTTTCAGATCGGGCTTTTCAGGTAATGCTCCGGCAAAGGCATCGAGAAGACAGGCAAAACCTTTTCCCGCGACCAGACGCCCCACCGCCCCCAGCACCGGCGTTTTATCCAGCGGCAGGCCCAACCGGGTACGCGCTTGCTCTCGAGGAAGTAGTGCGGAGCGAAAAGCCGCCGGATCGAAGGCGCTGCGCAACGTCATGACCGGCACTTGCAGGTCTTCGCTCAGCGAAGCCGCGAGGGTTTTCGACACCGCAACCAAGGTCAGCCGAGAGGCCGGGAAACGCCCAAAGACCACTCGATCGACGGGATGAAGTCGCGTCGATCCATGAAAAATCACCACTGCACGGATGTGCGGCAAGGTTTCGAGTATCGGTAAGAACGCACGTGCCACTCCCAGGCCATCAAGCAGCAAGAGATGTGCATCGCTGTATTTGAGAGCGCTTCGAAACCTGGCTTGCATCCAGGGCTTGGTCAGCCGCCAGAAATGCCGTCCTTTCAGCCGGGAGGAGGACAACCCCCACTCCCGTACACCACCGACGCTCACCCCGCATTCCGACGCGTGCCCCTGAAGCAACCAGGTTTCAACCGGTACTGAGGGCGAGGCCTGGGACAATATCTGTTGATGCACCTTATGAGTTGAGGCGAACGGACCGCCGCTGGCCCACATGACATTAATAATACTCATAGGGCAAAAAGCCAGGACAAGGGTTTGCGGAAATGTGCGGCGGTGTCGAGCCGGTCGGCACTCTCGAAAGTAGCCCTGAACAGATCCAGCCGGCCACAACAGGTGACCATCAAGGTGATTTCACTTTCCTGGGAAAATTGCACCGAAGTCTCAATAAAGTAGTAGTCGCCAGCAATATCAATTGCTCTGCAACGCTTGTCAAATGCCCAACTTCAGGCGGATTTTTTCCATAAAGCCCAGAGGCGCTCGCGTACGCAATGCGGGCTCCAGCGCCTCGACGATCCGCTGGCCAATGCGCGCAAAACTGAACTGGCTAACCACCAGTTCGCGGCCATTATGCGCGATACGCTGCGCCAGTTCCGGATCACCGCGCAGTACGGCCAGTTTTGCCTGAAGCTGCGCTATGTCCTGATAGAACACAATGTTGTGCATATCCTTCAGGCCCAAAGCCTGACTTTCCCTCACACCCTGATCAAAAGCCAGCAAGACACAACCACAGGCCATAGCCTCGAAATTCTTGATCATGAACTCGCCCATTCCGACATCGGCACTGACGAAAAAGCGAATACGATTGAGCGTGTCGCAATACTCCTCACCGGAGTTTGTGCGAGTGACCACCAACGACTCGACGCGCCCCAGTTCATCGAGCAGGGCCTTGCGCCCGCTATAGGCAACGCTGTTGGTACTGCCGACGAACGCCAGTTCGATATCTCGTTCGCAGTGCCGGTCCTCAAGCTGGGTCTGGTCGTAGCCCTTGGGCACGAACACCGCGTCGAAACCCTCCTCGCGCAAGCGTTCGGTGACGACGAAACCGGAACTGATCACCCGTGCCCAGGGCAAGCGACGGTAATGCGCGCTGAACTTACCGGTATATTTGCAGGGGATGTAATTCTGGTAGGCATCGTGCTCGAGAATCACGAGGTTGGGTATCGTGCGGATAAATCCAACCTGACGAATCTCCTGCTTGAAACGCAGAAAAAACATGATACGGTCATACCGTGTCACATCGACTTCGCGCCGGAAATAGCTACGCAGGTTGCGCTGATCATTGCTGCTCAGCCACCGCAGGTCGCATTCGCAATGAGCTGCCACACCGTCGTACAAACGATCCAGAATGGCCCGCTGATCTTTCTGCACCAGAAATAGAACTTTCATCGTCTTCCTTGCCACAACAGCCAATCCGCCGAGCCACACCTGAACCCTGCCAGCCCGCAGGCAGGGGTACGCCAGGCCCGAAACACCTTACAGACGCCAGAACAGTTCATGGCGTCGTACAGCCTTGCGAAAGAATTCGTTTTCGCCATAGGGCGAACCGGAACGGCGTGCCAACAATCGTTGCAACAAGCGGCGTAAACGTCGTTTGAACGGGGCCCGGGGTTGCAAATCGTGCATCATTCCCAAGGCCATGGCTTTATCGCGCTGCTGCGCCGCAGAAAGCAAAAGGCAATAAGGATGGAGCTCCCGAGCCGAATCGAATACCGGAGGAAGTGCGATACCAGCGCCAGTGTCCCCCATCGGCCAGCGATCATTGTCATGCAGGTGATTGGCGTAACCCAGCAATGTCGGCTGCCATTCAAGCCCCTTCAGTGCTTCGAGAACGGCTTCCTGAGCACAAACATGATCGGGGTGGGGATCAAGTGTCGGGTGCGGCAGCACGATCACTTCAGGTCGCGCCCGCAGCAATAGCTCTCGCAGATCCGCCAGTAAATTGTTCCAGCTCGGTACACCGTCAACATCGCCCGGCAGGGTAAACGGGTTCATCTGGCGGAACAGTCGAGTGTCGCTCAAGTCTGCTTCACGCGACCCCACCGACTGCGCGGGGGAAGCTTGCATGGCTGCCAGTTGAAGGCAGAAATAGCCCAGTTGCGCGCAACGCGCCTCCGGCACCCCGGCCCAGCGCGGCACGGCAATACTGTCCCACGCTCGCAAACGGCCCTTGAGTCGCGCCGCCTCAACCTTGCTCAAACCCATCTGCTGATAGTGTTCGGCTTCGATTTCACCGGCGGTGAGCGTAACGATCCAGGTTTCGTCTGCCTGGCTGTACAAACCGTAAGCCGCCAGCTCGGCATCATCGGCATGGGGGGCGATCACCATTACCCGTTGCCGACGGTAATCCGGATGTTCCAGCGCCCACAGCACGGGCTCACCCAGCAATCGGCAGAAACGCCCGCGCAACCGCAGCTCGCCACGCGACAATACCTGCGCCTGACCACTGAGGTTGAGGTAACGCAGGCCATTCACCCCTCGCTCGAAGGTTTGTCGATCCGGGTTATCGCCTCCGGACAGCTCCACCACCGGGTCGAGGAAACGCCCCAGCCACGTGCTCTTGATTCGTAACGCCAACACCAGCGTTGCGTCGTCGACCAGCATGACGCCCTCGTCCAGCCGCAAGCGATCGCCGCTCAGATGAACCTTGGGTTGTGGCGTATAGGGTGGAAAACTGTATTGGTAATCATCTTTTGGCGAATAGAACAAATGGTCGGCAAACCAGGCCTCGTGCGCAATCCAGCCCAGAACAGCCAACACCAGCGGCAACCACCAGGCCACCCATACGCCGCAAACTATCAACACCCCCAGTGCGACCAACAGACCGATACGCTTGTTGCGTCGATGACGCTTGAGCAGTTGCTGTTTACGGCTCATGGGCTCACTCATACGGTGTAGACCGGCACAGGGTTGCACCAGCGATCCTTGTATTCCCGGTCGGCTCGACCGAAGGAAAAGCGCAAGGGCTTGTCCAGCGTCCGGGCATGTTCCCAGGCACTTTGGGTGTTGAGAAAACTCAGCACGCTACCGGGGCTGAATTCG
Source organism: Pseudomonas sp. WPR_5_2 (assembly GCF_003634475.1). Lineage (NCBI taxonomy): Bacteria > Pseudomonadati > Pseudomonadota > Gammaproteobacteria > Pseudomonadales > Pseudomonadaceae > Pseudomonas > Pseudomonas sp. WPR_5_2. The sequence continues at coordinate 228,104 of NZ_RBLA01000004.1, forward strand.
CGGGTTTCAGGGTCGACGCCGCCATTGATGTACTCGACACTGATCCACTGCGGCGTCACGACGCGATACACCAGCTGAATGGCAATCGGTGCATCATTGAGGAAAATCACCGAGCCAATCAGTAAATCGCGCAGCAGCTCGATGACCTCGGCCATGCGTTCTGCGCCCGTCGCCGGGAAACCCCAGCGGCGCTGGAACAGGTCGCAGTAAATCGCTGCCAGCTCCGCACTGGAGAATTCGGACACCGGGCGCACCACGCCACCCGCCTCTTCCAGCAACCGGAGTTCACGGCGCTGGTTATAGCGGAATTTCTTCGACAGCTCTTCAGGTGTGCGAGCCATGGCCAGTTGTTCGGCCTGCAACTTGATTCCGGTGAAACGGCTTTCGTTCAGCGCCGACAAATAACGACCGCGATGACGCAAAGGGGCCTGGGCATCGTCGGCGGCCGGCAGGATAATCTCGGCATTGCCAAGGTCGAACAGGCCCTTTTTGCCGCAGCGCTTGAGAACGTCCTTGGACAAAGCAAGGTCGCGACCCCAGGTCGGGATCGCCGCCTTGACTTCCCCACGTTGCTCCCAGACCAGGTAACGCACCGGAATATCGGCCAGATGCGCCAGGCGTTCGACCACCATCGGATGAGTTGCGACGCTGCCGCCGTAACGTTGCCAGGCCTCGGCATAGGTCGAGGCATCGGCTACCGACCAGCCACGTTCGCGCCAGCCTTGAAATCGGTTGAGCATCAGCCCCTCGGTGCCAGTTCGATAACGTGTGGCAAATGCCAGAAAGCATCGCGTACCGCACGGTCGGAGAAGCGCTCACGCAAACGATCGAGCATCAGCTCGGCGCATTGGTGACGTTGCTGCTCGTCCATCGCGGCCAGATGCTGCAGCCCTTGCGCCAGGTGTTCGGCATCGCCCAGCGGGAACAGAATGCCCACGCCTTCGACCACTTCCTTCGCCCCGCCACACGCAGTGGCGAGCAACGGCACACCGGCAGCCATGGCTTCAAGCAGCACCATGCCGAACGGTTCGTGGTCGGAACTCAGGGCAAATACGTCGAAGGCACGGAAATAACGCCGCGCTTCGGGCACCTGGCCGAGGAACAGCACGCGATCGCCAATCCCCAGCTCGCGGGCCTGGGCCTTGAGATCCTGTTCGAGACGACCGCTACCGAGGATCACCAACTGACTGTTGGCCGGCAAACCCGGTAACGCCGCGGCAAAACCGTCCAGCAGCGTGGCCTGGTCCTTGTCCGGATGCAGGCGCCCGACGTTACCGACGATCCAGGCATCCGCCGCCAGACCGAGCACTTCTCGTGCCTCGCGCGCCGACAGCTGACTGTCTTGCAAGGCTTGCACATCGATACGGTTATAGAGTGTTCGAATCCGCGCCGCTGGCCATTTCGGCAGGCAACTGCGCATATCATCGCGCACTGCATCGGACACGCCGAGCAGGCTCAGGCGCTTGCGGAAGATGTGTGCGAACAGTTTGCGCGTGCCCCGTTTGTAATCGTCAAACGCGTGATGCACGCCAATGACCGGCAACGAGGTGCCGAGCAAGGCGATGTAGATCGGCTTGAAGCGATGGGCGATGCAGAAACTGAAATTGCGTGAAGCGGCGATCTTGCGCAGATCGCCAATGGCGCCCAGTTTCAGGCCACGAATGGCCCTGGAGCTGTATTCCATGAACAAGACTTCATCGGAGGCACAACCCGCGGCGACCTCGGCATCGGCAACCCCGGTGAGAAACACCGTGGTCACGCGATAGCCGGTCCCCGCGAACAGGCTGGCGTACTGCCGGGCGCAGTCCAGAAACGGCCCGTCATAGCCGTGGCAGAACTGCAGCACATGACGCTCAGCCGAGCGTGTCATAGGCGTTCGCGCCCTCTTTGACCACTAGGATGTCTTCCATGATCAGATACTGTAGATCGGAACCGAAGAACATGTTCAAGGCGTCTGTCGGCGAACAGATCATCGGCTCGCCACGACGGTTGAGGGAGGTGTTGAGCGACACGCCGTTGCCGGTCAGGACTTCCAGCGCCTTCATCATGTCGTAGTAGCGCGGGTTGTATTCGCGCTTGAGTACCTGGGCACGGGACGTGCCGTCTTCGTGGACGACTTCCGGCACACGGGTTTTCCACTCTTCAGCCACTTCGAAGGTGAACGTCATGAACGGCGCCGGGTGATCGATCTTGATCATCTGCGGAGCCACGGTGTCGAGCATCGACGGGCAGAAAGGCCTCCAGCGCTCGCGGAACTTGATCTGGTGGTTGATGCGATCGGCCACACCGGCCACGCTCGGGCAACCAATGATCGAACGACCGCCCAACGCGCGCGGACCGAACTCCATGCGGCCCTGGAACCAGGCCACCGGGTTGCCATCGACCATGATCTTGGCAATCTGCTCCGGCATGTTGTCGAGCTTGCGCCAGGTTGGCTTGTTCTCGTGACGGGCGCAGGCGGCAATCACATCCTCGTTGCTGTACGACGGGCCGAGGTAGACGTGTTCCATCTTCTCGACCGGTACGCCACGGGCGTGGGACACATAGGCTGCGGCGCCGACTGCAGTACCGGCATCACCGGACGCAGGCTGCACGAACAGTTCCTTGACGTCGTCGCGGGCGATGATTTTCTGGTTGAGCTTGACGTTCAACGCACAGCCACCGGCATAGGCCAGCTTGCCGGTTTGCTTGAGCACGTCACCCAGGTAGTAGTCGATCATCTGCAGCGCAATTTTTTCGAACAGCGCTTGAATGCTCGCGGCGTAGTGGATGTAAGGCTCGTCGGCGATGTCGCCTTCGCGCTTGGGACCCAGCCACTCAATCAGCTTCGGCGAGAAGTAGTAACCCTTGCCCTTCTCTTTATAGCGACGCAGGCCGATGACGTTGGCGTAGTCGGTGTTGATCACCAGCTCGCCATTTTCGAACGAAGCCAGGCGCGAGAAATCGTATTTGCTGGCGTCGCCGTACGGCGCCATGCCCATGACCTTGAACTCACCGTCGAGCATATCGAAACCGAGGAACTCGGTGATCGCGCCGTACAGGCCGCCGAGGGAGTCCGGATCGAAGAATTCCTTGATCTTGTGGATCTTGCCGTTTTCGCCATAACCGAAGAAGGTCGTGGCGTACTCGCCCTTGCCGTCGATGCCCAGGATCGCGGTTTTCTCTTTGAAGCCGGAGCAGTGATAAGCGCTGGAGGCGTGGGCCAGGTGGTGTTCGACCGGCTCGATCTTGATCTTCTTCGGATCAAAACCCAGTTGCTCCAGGCACCAGACGATCTTGTTGCGATAGCGCTTGTAGCGACGGTTGCCCATCAGGATCGCGTCGAGTGCACGGTCCGGGGCGTACCAGTAACGCTTGGCGTACTGCCAGCGGGCCTTGCCGAACAGGCTGATCGGGGCGAACGGGATTGCTACCACGTCAACGTCGGACGGCTTGATACCGGCCTGTTCCAGACAGAACTTCGCCGATTCGTAGGGCATGCGGTTCTTTGCATGTTTATCGCGTACGAAGCGCTCTTCCTCAGCCGCCGCGACCAGCTTGCCGTCGATGTACAAGGCTGCGGAAGGATCATGGCTAAGGGCGCCGGACAGGCCAAGAATCGTCAATGCCACAGGGGTCTAGCCTCTTTAGTCTGCATGCAGGCGCAGTGGCGCCTCAAAAAATGATGTGCCTTCGCAAGGAGCGCGAGGCAGCTAAAGGGCGGGATTATAGCTTAAAAGCAGCTTCAAACCTCTAGCGGCAAGCGGCAAGTGCACGCAGCTGCGATCCTGCCATTGTTTACCCGCGCGCAGGTCGCCAGTAGATGAGGATGTTGCCATCCACGGCCTGGCGGTAAACGGTGTACGGCAAGACAACCGTATCCAGTGTGCCGGACAAGGCCAGGTCCAGCAAAACGAACGGCACGAGTATTCCCGTGGGATCGGGTGGCGCGTTCAATACACAGAAATCGTAGGCCAGGCCGCTGTAGACCCGAGGGATGGACTGACAATAGGTTTTTTGCCTGCGAAGTCCCTGGGCCGCGTCGGCATCATCCTGCAACACTGTTGCGACGGTACCGCACCCGGTCAGGGCGAGTGAGATGACACCTGATGTGACTGCCATTTTTATTGTCAAAGTCTGCCCTCCGGGAACGTCAGGCAAACTAGCATCGTGGTCATTCAAGCCACAGTTCATGGCTTCTGAAGATCATGTAGGACGGATCACAAGACCTTGTCCCTATTTCCCGATTGGCTGTTCCGGGCTCTTCGCGAGCAGGCTTGCTCCCACACTGGATCTATGTCGAACACAAATCAATTGTGGGAGCGAGCCTGCTCGCGACAGGACCGAAGGTCCGATTCAGGCAGCGCCAGTGATGTCTTTGGGCAAACGCTGATCAATGACCTGATACAGCGCACTACTCTGCGGCCAATTGCGCATGAATCGCGCCCGATCCCGTGCATAAGCCGGGGCAAAGCTGCCGGGAGAGCTGTGCTGACACATCGAGTCCAGATCGATCAGCGCCCAGCGATCATCCTGCCAGAACAGGTTGTGTCCCTTGAAATCGCCATGGCTGATACGTTCGCGAATCAGTTCGGCAAACAGCTGATCCAGCGCCGCCAATTCCGCCTCGGGCGCATCGCCGCTTTCAACATAGGGGGCAAAGCGTTCGATGATGTCCGGCCCTTGCAGGTGCTCGGTAATCAGATAAGCGCGACTGCGCAGCCATAGAAAACGCTTTTCCAGCAATGCCAGGGGTTTTGGCGTGGCAATACCGAGGAATGCCAGGCGATTGCCTTCGCACCAGGAATGCCAGGCACGGCTCGGACGCCAGAAACGTTTGAGCCAGTGGGCGAAGCCCTTGATGTTGTAGCGCTTGATCACCAAGGTACGACCGTCCACTTCAACCTTGCCGACGCTCGCCGCGCCGCCGGTCTTGTACAAGTGACCCTGATCCAGCAAGGCGTCGGCCTGCTCCAATACCGGCAGCATCGCCGCCTCTTCCTCGCGGCGAATCGCCCGCAAGGCGAATGCGCCGCGCTGGACGCTGAACAACGTGCATTCGCGACCGACCTTGATCAGAAAATCCTTCAGGCGCCAGCTGCGCACCTTATCGATCTGTTTCTGCAACGCTTCCATGGGCAAGGCGTGCTCGCCGTTGCTCAGCAGGTAGTAAACCAGCAACTCTTCGGTGAACGGCTCCAGCGCCTTGGGCAACTGGGCAAAAAACACACCGAGATTTTCCAGGGATTTCTGCCGCGACAACGGCTGGCCAGGCGTTTCGGCGCGAATCCCGGCACCGTCGATCAAATACAGTCGACTGCCCTGGCGCAGCAGGTTGTCCAGATGCAGGTCTTCCTGCCACAGACCCTTGCGATGCATTTGCCCGATTGCGCCCAGAGCCTCCGCCAGAACTGTCGATTGTTCATCGGCCAGCACCGGCAAGTGTTCGACCTGTTGCCAGGCATCACCCAGGCTGGCGGCGCCTTCCAGAAATTCGAACAGCAGCCAGCCGCCCTCGCCGTCCTTGAGCCCGTCGGCCAACAGCAGCGGTGTGGTCAAGCCTTGCGCCGCCAGCAGGTGCACGCCATCCAGCTCCCGCTGAAAATGCCGTGCCGCTTTGCTGCCAACCAGCAATTTCGCCAGCACCGGGCGACCCCGCCAGACACCGGCTCCGACATAACGCTGCCCGGGCAACACCCGCAACAGGCTCAGCAGCTGCAAATCGGCCGGCCCGGCGGCATCGGCCAGCGACAGGCTCAGCGGCAGCGTCGGACTGCGGCCAGCGTTTTTCAGTTCGGACAAACGCATCAGCGTTTCTCCTTGTGGCTGCGCCGCACAGCCTGACACTTGAGGTAGATACCGTGACCTTCCAGGTCCAGTCGAGCGGCCAGAAAATCAGTCATTCACGTCCCTCGAAAAATCTCACCACATGCCGGATCCGTTTTTTGTCGCCGACTGTAAGCCGGTTCCGTTGACGGTATTGCAGGTAAAAGCGCAGGCGCTGGGTGGCCGACAGTTGATACTTGGCGACCTTGTCCAGGCACGCCAGGTCCTTGGTGATGCGGTATTTGAGCCAGAAGCCGCGCCAAAAATCACCGTTGGGGCAGTCGATCAGGAACAGTTTGGCCTGATCGTCGATCAACAGGTTGCGCCACTTCAAATCGTTGTGGGTAAAGCGGTGGTCGTGCATGGTCCGGGTATAGCCGGCCAACTGACGGCTGACGGTGTCGACCCAGGCGCGGTCCGCCAGCTTCGGATCGTGACGTGCGGCCAGCACCGACAGGTCTACGGTATGTGGCAGTTCACGGGTGATCATTGCCCCGCGATCGTAGGCCGCGCCACGCCGCTCCAGGCCCCAGGCCACCACTTCGGCGGTAGGAATGCCCCATTTGGCGAAGCGCTTGAGATTCTGCCATTCCATTTTCACCCGAGGCTTGCCCAGGTAGCGACGCAGGCCCTTGCCCGCGCCAACGTAGCGTTTGACGTAGTAGTTCACGCCATTGCGCTGAACGCGGATAACCTCGGACAGCAGGTCGTGGGTCAGGCGTTCGCCCTGAAGCGCGAATACAGCATCAAGACTGCCGAAGTCTGCGGCCAGATCGCTGTAAGCAGGTTCCAGCTTCCAACCCGCCATCAGAGCGCATCCCCGTATCGCTGTTTGCGGTCGTAGAGTTTGCCGGCCTTGCCTTCCAGCCAATTCAACAGCTCGGCTTCTTCACCAAGAATCTGCCGTAGCGGTTGTTGGAAATAGCCTTTGAGGAAACGCAGTTTGTCACGGCGGGTCAAGCCGATATCCAGGGCCGAAAAATACAGCGCCGCCAGATCCTTGTTACGCCAGCGGCGGGTGATGGCCGGGCGGGTCTGGGCGCGGTGCAGATCGATCACCGAGAGTTTGAAATCGTCCGCGGTCACCGGCTTGTCGGTGTGCAGCAGGAAGTGGCAGATGTAGCAATCACGATGGTTGACCCCGGCGCGGTGCATCATGCCGGTCATGCGCGCCACTTCGGCGATCAGTGCGCGCTTGAGTCTTGGCTCGGGCGGCTGCCTGACCCAGTTGATGCTGAAATCTTCGAGGCTGACGGTCGGCGCCAGCTCCTCGGTGACGATGAAGGAATGCTGGTCCGCCGGGTTGCTGCCCTTTTCGCCATAAGCAACGGCGGTCATGGTCGGCACGCCGACCTCTTGCAGACGCTGGATGGCCGTCCACTCCTGGCCCGCGCCGAGTACCGGCAATTTGGCGGTGAGCAGGTTCTTGAAGATCTCGCCCCAACCGATGCCGCGGTGGATCTTCACGAAAAACCCGTTGCCGTTCACCTCGGTGCGCAGGGTGCGGCGAGCTTCAAGTTCGCGGTACACCTCACCCTGCAAGTCCTCGACTTCGGCGAACGGATCACGTCCGGCCCAGAGGCTCTTGAACGGTTCAGCCAGCATCAACTTCATTTAAGCGTGCTCCGCCAGAATCACATCGGCCGCGTGCTGCGGCATGCTATAGAGGTCGGCCGTCTCGGCGAAGGCCAGACCATTGCGGCTCCAGGCCGCCCGTGCTTGAGCGTCGTTCAACATGCCGGTCAGGTACTGTGTCAGTTGGGCCTGCTCGAATGGCTCGTCCAGTACCAGGCCAGCATCGGCCTCGGCAATGTAATGGGCATAGCCACAGACCGCACTCACCAGCACCGGCAACCCCGCCACCAGAGCTTCAAGCAGCACGGTGCCGGTGTTTTCGTTGTACGCCGGGTGGATCAATAGATCGGCCCCCAACAGGAAACGCGGGATATCGCTGCGACCCTTGAGGAACGTCACGTTATCGCCAAGCCCCAATGTGGCGCTCTGCATCTGGAATAACTTGGGGTCATCCTGGCCAATTACAAACAGCCGGGTGCGCTTCTTCAGGTCGGCGGGCAGTGCCGCCAATGCCTTGAGGCTGCGATCGACGCCCTTGGTCTTGAACCCGGAGCCGATCTGCACCAACAGCAACTCATCGTCCTTGAGATTGAATTCGGCACGGAACCCGGCACGGATCTCGTCCGCATCCGCGGGCCGGCGGCGGTCCTGGGCGATGCCCGGCGGCAGCAAATGGAAACGCTTGAGCGGCGTGTCGTAATGCTTGATGAACAGCGGCTGCTGCACTTCGGAAATCATCAACACTTCGGTCTTTGCATCTTTGGCGAACACCGCGCGCTCGTACTCGGCGAAGTGGCGGTAGCGACCCCAGCGACGGTACAACGAATTTCGCAGGTTCTGCGCCTTGTCTTCGAAGCACCCGTCGGCGGCGTAGTAGACATCCAGGCCGGGCATCTTGTTGAAGCCGATCAGACGGTCTACCGGGCGCCTGGCCAGGTCCGCCTCCATCCACGCGCTGAGTTTTTCGTTGCGACGATGGTTGAAGAACGCCTTGACCGGTGCCACCAGCACCTCAAACCCGGGCGGTACGTCACCTTCCCAGATCAGCGTGTAGACACGGATCTGGTGGCCGCGCTTCTGGCACTCGAGGGCAATGCGCATGAAGTCACGCTGCAAGCCACCGAAGGGAAAATACTTGTACAGGACAAATGCCAATTGCATCAGCGCAGCTCCTCAGCCAGTAACAACGTGCTCAGTCTGCTGGCGACACGCTCGGGATTCAGACGCGTGAAGCACAGTGGCCACTCGCGCTTCAGGTCAAACAGACGGGCATCTTCGGCCGTCGGTTGATAGGTGCATTTCTTTTGCAGGCACGGCGCACAGGGGAAATCGCTCGCCAGGTGAATCTGCGACTTGCCGTAGGCACCGGTCAGGCCAGGGTTGGTCGGGCCGAACAGCGACAGCGTCGGCACGTCCAGCGCCGCGGCCAGGTGGCCCAGGCCGGTGTCCACCGCCACGCAAGCCTGCGCGCCGGCCAACACTTTGCCGACACCGGCCAGGTTCAGTTTGGGCAGCACTTCGACGTGCTTCATGTCCCTGGCGATGCGCTCGGCGCGGGCCTTCTCGATGGCGTTACCCCAGGGCAGCTTGACCCCGACCCCCAGATAACCAACGCGCTCGGCCAACTCGCGCCAGTAGGCTTCGGGCCAATGCTTGGTGTCCCAGGTGGTACCGTGCAGGAACAGCACGTATGGATTCTTGCGTGGCAATTCCACCAGGCGCTCGACGTTCAGGCCATAGTCGCCAAGGCCTTTGGGCAAGTCATAACCCAGGGCCACGGCAAACAGCTGACGCACCCGCTCCACCGCATGCTGCCCACGGGCCACGGCCAGGCGTCGGGAATAGAAGCGTGCGGCAATCGGTTCACGGGCGGAGTCTTTATCGAGCCCGGCGACAGGGGCTTTGACATAGCGGGTCAGCAACGCACTTTTCAGCAGGCCCTGGGCATCGATGACCAGATCGTATTTCGTGGCGCGAAGGCTTTGCTTGAAGCGCTTCCACTCACCGCTCTTGATGGTTTGCCAGATGTTCTTGCGCCAGCGACGGATCGCCACCGGAATCACCTTGCCCACCGCCGGGTGCCAAGTGGGGATTTCGGCGAAGCCTTCCTCCACCACCCAATCGAAGGTGATGCCGGGAATGGCCCGCGCCGCGTCGGTCAGCGCCGGCAACGCGTGAATCACGTCGCCCAGCGATGAAGTCTTGATCAACAGTACCCGCAAGCTATTTGACCTCGACCACAGTGCCCTGCAAACGCTGCAAGGCTTCGTTCACCGCTTGCGGCATCAGCTGGCGCAGGCAGTTGTAATGACCGAAACGGCACGTACGATCGAAGCACGGGCTGCATTCAATGCCCAGTCGCACGATCTCGACATGCTCGGCCAGTGGCGGCGTGAAGCCTGGCGATGTCGAACCGTAGATCGCCACTAACGGGCGGTTCAGCGCGGCGGCAACGTGCATCAGGCCGGAGTCGTTGGACACCACCGAATCGGCGCAGGACATCAGATCGATCGCCTCGGCCAGCGAGGTACCGCCACTGAGATTCACCGACTCTTCACGCAAACCGGGAATAAGCCGCGAACGGATGTCTTCGCCCACCGCGTGATCATTTTTCGATCCGAACAGCCAGACCTGCCAGCCCTCGCGAATCTTCGCCTCGGCGACCTTGGCGTAGTGCTCGGACGGCCAGCGCTTGGACTCGCCGAACTCGGCGCCGGGGCATAGCGCCAACACCGGGCGATCCAGCGCCAGACCAAACTTGGCCAGTGCCGCTTCGCGTGTCACCGGGTCGATCCGCAGGCTCGGTCGCGGATAAGGTTTGGGCAGTTCCAGGCCAGGCTCGTAAGCCAGGGCCATGAAGCGCTCGATCATCAGCGGATAACGTTCTTTGTCCAGCGTGCGCACATCGTTGAGCAGGCCGTAACGGAACTCGCCACGCCAACCGGTGCGTTTCGGGATGGCGGCAAAAAACGGTACCAGCGCCGATTTCAGCGAGTTGGGCAACAGAATTGCCTGGTCGTACTGTCCGGCCAGGGATTTACCGATGCGCCGACGCGTAGCCAACTCCAGCACGCCGTGACCGAGCGGGAAGCTCAAGGCCTGGCGCACTTCGGGCATGCGCTCAAGAATCGGCCGGCTCCACTCGGGGGCCAGCACGTCGATTTCGCATTGCGGGTGGCGCTGCTTGAGACACTGAAACAGTGTCTGCGCCATCACCATGTCACCGACCCAACTGGGCCCAACGATCAGAATTTTCATGTGGTTTCCAAAAACGAACCGGGGAGGCCTACGCCTCCCCGCCTCGAGAATTCTACAAACACTGCAGATCTACTGTGGGAGCGAGCCTGCTCGCGATGGCGGCGTGACAGTCAACATAAATGTTGTATATGACGACCTCATCGCGAGCAGGCTCGCTCCCACATTGGGTATTGGGTGTTTCTAATATCCCGATTCAGCTTAGCCCCAGCTCGCGCCAGATCCGCATGACCTGTCGCCGTTCGTCTGCGAACTGGTCGCCGGTTATCACCCCGGGGTCCTTCTGCAAGGCCTGCCGGTGGGCGGCGGAGCGGTAGGCCTTATAGGCTTCACGCAACAGGCTGGCATCTTCGGCGGGCATCAGCCCTTCGTGTTCCAGCTCTTCCAGAATGCGGATATTGTCAGTCCAGCGCAGCAATGGCGGGTGTGTTTCGGACCACGCCAGGGCCGCGTATTGCACCATAAATTCGATATCGACGATACCTCCGGCGTCCTGCTTGAGATCGAAGGGCGCCGTGGCCTCGAAGGCATTTGCCCCGGTGCCGGCCGCGGTGCTCTTGCTGCCCAGGTTATCGCGCATCTTCGCCCGCATCTCGCTGACGTCCTGGCGCAAGGCCGGCAGGTCCCGCGCTTTGCCCAGGATCGCCGCGCGAACCTGCTCGAACGCCCGACCGACGTCCTCGCTGCCCACCAACACCCGTGCCCGTACCAGTGCCTGATGTTCCCAAGTCCAGGCTTCGTTCTCCTGATAACGGGCAAACGCCCCCAGCGAACTCACCAGCAACCCCGACGCACCGGACGGTCGCAGGCGCATGTCCACTTCATAGAGCTGACCGGAGTTGGTCTGGGCCGTGAGCAAGTGAATGATCCGCTGCCCGAGCCGGGTGAAGAATTGCGCGCCATCAATCGGTTTGGGCCCGTCAGTCTCCGCCTGCGGATCGCCGTCGTGGATGAACACCAGGTCCAGGTCCGAACCATGCCCCAATTCCAGACCGCCGACTTTCCCATAACCGACAATAATGAAACCGGGATCGCACAAGGTGCCGTCGGTGCGCAACGGCGTACCGTATTTGGCCACCGTCTGGCGCCAGGCCAGGGCCAGCACTTGTTCCAGAATCGCCTCGGCGAGCCAGGTCAGGTAATCACTGACTTTCATCAACGGCAGGCTGCCGGCGATTTCCGAGGCCGCCACCCGCAAGCGGTGCGCCAGCTTGAAATGGCGCAAGGCTTCCATTTGTTGTTCAAGGTCGTCTTCGGGAATTCGTGTCAGGCGCTCACGCAACTCGGCGGCCAGTTCCGGGGCCAGAGGCGGCTTGAACAGCCGGCCTTCGTTGAGCAATTCGTCGAGTAGCAGCGGGAAGCGGGTGATCTGCTCGGCGATCCAAGGACTCGCCGCGCACAAGGTCAGCAAGCGTCGCAGCGCGCCGGGGTTTTCAGTCAGCAGCACCAGATAAGCTGAACGGCGCGCCACGGCTTCCACCAGTGGCAACACCCGCTCCAGCACCAGATCCGGATTGGCATGCTCCACCGCCTGAGCGAGCAAGCGCGGAATAAAGGCATCGAGGCGTTCGCGCCCCAGACGCTGCATCGCACGCAACTGCGGACTGCTACGCAGACTGGCCAGTGCTTTCAGCGCTTTGGGGGCGTCGGCGAAACCGCCCTCCTGCAACTGACGGCAGGCCGCCTCTTCATCCTGGGCCTCCTCCCACAATGGCAGCCACTCGCCACCGACCACCACTTCGCTTTCGACGCCCTGCTCCTCGTCGGGATCGGCGATCACCTGACCGAAGTGCCAGGCAACACGGCCGCGCCAAAACATCAGTTGTGCATGGAAGGCCGGCCAATCGGCGAAGCCCAGCATAAAGGCAATGCGCGCCTGATCCTGAGCGCCGTCCGGGAGCATCTGGGTCTGGCGGTCGGCAATCGCCTGGATCGCGTGTTCGGTGTAACGCAGGAATTCATAACCTTCGCGCAATTCGCTGATCACCGCCGGCGGCAGATAACCCTGGCCTTCCAGCGTACTCAATACCTTCAGCAGTGGACGTTGTTGCAGGCTCAGGTCACGACCGCCGTGAATCAGCTGGAAAGCCTGGGCGATAAATTCCACTTCGCGGATGCCGCCGGAGCCGAGCTTGATGTTGTCGGCCATGCCCTTGCGCCGCACTTCCTGCTGGATCAGCTGCTTCATGGTGCGCAGCGCTTCGATCGCGGAGAAATCCAGATAACGCCGGTAAACGAACGGCCGCAGCATGTCTTGCAGTTGCGCGCCGGCCACCTGGTCGCCGGCTACCACCCGCGATTTGATCATCGCGTAGCGTTCCCAGTCGCGACCCTGATCCTGGTAATACTGCTCCAGCGCGTTGAAACTCAGGACCAGCGCACCCGACGATCCATAGGGTCGCAGGCGCATGTCGACACGGAATACGAAACCGTCGACGGTCATCGGGTCCAGGGCCTTGATCAGGCGCTGGCCGAGGCGGATGAAAAATTCCTGGTTATCCAGCGGACGTTTCACACCGACGGTTTCGCCGCCCTCCGGGTAGGCGAAAATCAGGTCGATATCCGACGACAGATTGAGCTCCACCGCGCCCAGCTTGCCCATGCCAAGGACGACCATTTGTTGTGGTTCGCCGCTGCGCCGCCCCGTGGGTACGCCGAACTGCTGGCAATGCCGCGAGTACAGCCATTGATAGGCTTGATCGATGCTGGCATCGGCCATGTCCGACAGGTCACGGCAGGTCTGGACCAGATCGGCCTGGCGGGTCAGGTCGCGCCAGATGATGCGCACTTGATGACGCGCGCGCTGGCGGCGCAAGGCGCGACCCAGTCCGTCATCGGTTTCGGCCGCGCTCGCCGCCGCGGCAATCTGTGCGCACAACTCGCCCGGGGCAAAAACGCGGTCCAGTTCACCGGATCGCACCAGGTCGAGCAACATCAAAGGGTCACGAACACTCTGTTCAATCACGAAATCGCTGGCGGCGGTCACGCGGGCAAATTGTGCCCAGCGCTCAGCCGTCCAGGCAGACAAGCCATGGTCGTCATCCAAAGCAGCAACGGCGGCACGGAACGACTGCTCGGCACGGGTGACAAACGGCAGCAGAATGGCGGGCAGTTCGGCAAGCGAAGGAAGGCTCATGGTCTATCCTTGATCGGCGTGTATTGGCCCGAATGTAGTGAATTGTAGGAATGCACTACCTGGAGGAGTGTCGAACAAAAGTTAGAAATAGCTGAAATTTCTTCATTTTTGGCAGCCAGCATCAAACTTTCACCTTTTCGGATTGGTAAAAGACCAACCTTAACGATTATTCTCACAACGCAGCCGGGGGCCACAAGCCGCTCATCTGTAGTTTTACTACTCGTATATACATTAGTAAGGCTGAAATGCCGGAAGATTTGTAGTAAAACTACACACCGCCGGAACAACCTATCGGCAATCCAAGAATTCATAACGTCTGCCCACAAGGCCAGTCGCTAACTCAGGCAACCGATTCTGGTAGCCTTTCCGCCCTGGAGCAAGCCATGCAAGACCTCGATCCCGTCGAAACCCAGGAATGGCTGGACGCCCTGGAATCGGTTCTCGACAAAGAAGGCGAAGACCGTGCTCACTATCTGATGACCCGTATGGGCGAACTCGCGACCCGCAGCGGCTCGCAATTGCCTTACGCCATCACCACGCCTTACCGCAACACCATCCCGGTTACCCACGAAGCACGCATGCCTGGCGATCTGTTCATGGAACGCCGCATTCGCTCGCTGGTACGCTGGAACGCGATGGCCATGGTAATGCGTACGAACCTGAAAGATTCTGACCTGGGTGGTCACATCTCCAGCTTCGCCTCCAGTGCGACCCTGTATGACATCGGCTTCAACTACTTCTTCCAGGCCCCGACCGACGAACACGGCGGCGACCTGATCTACTTCCAGGGCCACACCTCGCCAGGCGTCTACGCCCGTGCATTCATGGAAGGCCGCATCACCGAAGACCAGATGAACAACTTCCGCCAGGAAGTGGACGGTCAGGGCCTGTCGTCCTACCCGCACCCTTGGCTGATGCCTGATTTCTGGCAGTTCCCGACCGTATCCATGGGTCTGGGCCCGATCCAGGCGATCTACCAGGCACGCTTCATGAAGTACCTGGAAGCCCGCGGCTTCATTCCGGAAGGCAAGCAGAAAGTCTGGTGCTTCCTGGGCGACGGCGAGTGCGACGAGCCGGAATCCCTGGGCGCGATCTCGCTGGCTGGCCGCGAGAAGCTCGACAACCTGATCTTCGTCATCAACTGCAACCTGCAGCGCCTCGATGGCCCGGTTCGCGGCAACGGCAAGATCATCCAGGAACTCGAAGGTGTGTTCCGCGGTGCTCACTGGAACGTGACCAAAGTCATCTGGGGCCGTTTCTGGGACCCACTGCTGGCCAAGGACGTCGACGGCATCCTGCAACGCCGGATGGACGAAGTCATCGACGGCGAGTACCAGAACTACAAAGCCAAAGACGGCGCGTTCGTGCGTGAACACTTCTTCAACTCGCCAGAACTCAAGGCGATGGTTGCAGACCTGTCCGACGACGAGATCTGGAAGCTCAACCGTGGCGGCCACGACCCGTACAAGGTCTACGCGGCGTACCACGAAGCGGTCAACCACAAAGAACAACCTACCGTCATCCTGGCCAAGACCATCAAGGGTTATGGCACCGGTGCCGGCGAAGCGAAAAACACCGCGCACAACACCAAGAAGGTTGATGTTGAAAGCCTGAAGCTGTTCCGCGATCGTTTCGACATCCCGGTCAAGGATTCCGAGCTGGAAAACCTGCCGTTCTTCAAGCCGGAACCGAACAGCGCCGAAGCCCGCTACCTGAGCGAGCGCCGCACTGCACTGGGCGGTTTCGTGCCACAGCGTCGCGCACAGAGCTTCAGCGTACCGACCCCATCGCTGGACACGCTCAAGGCGATCCTCGACGGTTCCGGCGACCGTGAAATCTCCACCACCATGGCGTTCGTGCGGATCCTCGCGCAACTGGTCAAGGACAAGGAAATCGGTCCGCGCATCGTCCCGATCATTCCGGACGAAGCCCGTACCTTCGGTATGGAAGGCATGTTCCGTCAGTTGGGCATCTACTCGTCCGTCGGCCAGCTCTACGAGCCAGTCGATAAAGACCAAGTGATGTTCTACAAGGAAGACAAGAAAGGCCAGATCCTCGAAGAAGGCATCAACGAAGCGGGCGCCATGAGCTCCTTCATCGCTGCCGGTACTTCGTACTCCAGCCACAACCAGCCGATGCTGCCGTTCTACATCTTCTACTCGATGTTCGGCTTCCAGCGTATCGGCGACCTGGCCTGGGCCGCTGGCGACAGCCGTACCCGTGGCTTCCTGATCGGCGGCACCGCCGGCCGTACCACCCTGAACGGTGAAGGCCTGCAACACGAAGACGGTCACAGCCACCTGCTGGCTGCCACCATCCCGAACTGCCGCACCTACGATCCAACCTACGGCTACGAGCTGGCGGTGATCATTCAGGACGGCATGAAGAAGATGACCGAAGAGCAACAGGACGTCTTCTACTACATCACCGTGATGAACGAGTCCTACCAGCAGCCAGCCATGCCGGCCGGTGCCGAAGAAGGCATCAAGAAAGGCATGTACCTGCTCGAAGAAGACACCCGCGAAGCGGCGCACCATGTTCAACTGATGGGCTCCGGCACCATCCTGCGTGAAGTCCGCGAAGCGGCGAAGATCCTGCGTGAAGAGTTCAACGTCGGCGCCGACGTGTGGAGCGTTACCAGCTTCAACGAACTGCGTCGCGACGGCCTGGCCGTTGAGCGCGCCAACCGTCTGCACCCTGGCCAGAAGCCTAAGCTGAGCTACGTTGAAGAGTGCCTGAACGGCCGCAAGGGTCCGGTCATCGCCTCTACCGACTACATGAAACTGTTCGCCGAGCAGATCCGTCAGTGGGTACCGTCCAAGGAATTCAAAGTCCTGGGCACCGACGGTTTCGGTCGCAGCGACACCCGCAAGAAACTGCGTCATTTCTTCGAAGTCGACCGTCATTTCGTGGTGTTGGCAGCCCTGGAAGCACTGGCTGACCGTGGTGACATCGAACCCAAGGTGGTCTCTGAAGCCATCGCCAAGTTCGGTATCAACCCGGAAAAACGCAACCCACTGGACTGCTGAGGAGAGATTCTGTGAGCGAACTCATTCGCGTACCTGACATCGGCAGCGGTGAAGGTGAAGTAATTGAACTGTTTGTGAAGGTCGGCGACCGTATCGAAGCCGACCAGAGCATCCTGACGCTGGAATCGGACAAGGCGAGCATGGAAGTGCCCGCGCCGAAGGCCGGTATCATCAAGAGCCTGAAAGTGAAGCTGGGCGATCGCCTGAAAGAAGGCGATGAACTGCTGGAGCTGGAAGTCGAAGGTGCTGCCGCTGCGGCCCCTGCGGCTGCCGCTGCGCCAGCGGCCAAGGCAGAGGCCAAACCGGCTGCTGCTCCAGCGCCGGCCGCCCCTGCTGCTGCGCCCGCTGCCGCTTCGGTTCAGCAAGTACACGTGCCGGACATCGGCTCGTCGGGCAAGGCCCAGATCATCGAGATCCAGGTCAAGGTCGGCGACAAAGTCGAGGCTGATCAGTCGCTGATCACCCTGGAATCCGACAAGGCGAGCATGGAAATCCCGTCGCCTGCCGCTGGCGTGGTCAAGGCCATCAGCGTCAAGCTCAACGACGAAGTCGGCACCGGCGACCTGATCCTGGACCTGGAAGTGGCGGGCGCTGCTGCGCCAGCTGCGGCTCCGGCCCAGGCTGCTGCTCCAGCTGCCGCCGCACCTGCTCCTGCTCCTGCGGCTGCTCCGGCTGCCCCAGTGGCTGACAGCGTTCAAGACATCCACGTTCCGGATATCGGTTCGGCGGGCAAGGCCAAGATCATCGAAGTCCTGGTCAAGGCCGGCGATACCGTTGAAGCCGACCAGTCGCTGATCACCCTGGAATCCGACAAGGCGAGCATGGAAATCCCGTCGCCTGCCGCCGGCGTGGTGGAAAGCGTTTCCGTCAAGCTGGACGACGAAGTCGGTACCGGCGACCTGATCCTGAAACTGAAAGTCAAAGGCGCGGCCCCGGCTGCTGCTCCGGCACCTGCCGCTGCTGCTCCGAGCGCTCCTGCTGCTGCAGCGCCTGCTGCCGCACCGGCTCCGGCTGCACCTGTTGCCGCCCCGACTGCTGCTCCTGCCAAGCCAGGCGCCAAGGTTCACGCAGGCCCGGCTGTACGCCAATTGGCCCGTGAGTTCGGCGTCGAGCTGAGCGCCGTTGGCGCCAGCGGTCCGCACGGTCGCATCCTGAAGGAAGACGTGCAGGTTTACGTCAAAGCCATGATGCAGAAGGCCAAGGAAGCGCCAGCCGCTGCTGCCGGCGCAACCGGTGGCGCGGGCATCCCGCCGATCCCGGTCGTGGACTTCAGCCGCTTCGGTGAAATCGAAGAAGTGCCGATGACCCGCCTGATGCAGGTCGGCGCTGCCAACCTGCACCGCAGCTGGCTGAATGTGCCGCACGTAACGCAATTCGACTCGGCGGATATCACCGAGCTGGAAGCGTTCCGTAACGCCCAGAAAGCCGTTGCAGAGAAGGCCGGCGTCAAGCTGACCATCCTGCCGTTGCTGCTCAAGTCCTGCGCGCACCTGCTCAAGGAACTGCCGGACTTCAACAGCTCGCTGGCTCCAAGCGGCAAGGCGATCATCCGCAAGAAGTACGTGAACATCGGCTTCGCCGTCGACACCCCGGATGGCCTGCTGGTACCGGTCATCAAGAACGTCGACCAGAAGAGCCTGTTGCAACTGGCCGCCGAGGCCGCTTCCCTGGCTGAAAAGGCCCGGACCAAGAAGCTCTCGTCGGACGAGATGCAAGGCGCCTGCTTCACCATTTCCAGCCTCGGCCACATTGGCGGCACCGGCTTCACGCCGATCGTCAACGCGCCGGAAGTGGCGATCCTCGGTGTTTCCAAGGCAACCATCCAGCCAGTCTGGGACGGTAAAGCCTTCCAGCCGAAACTGATGCTGCCCCTGTCGTTGTCCTACGATCACCGTGTGATCAACGGCGCCGCTGCTGCACGCTTCACCAAGCGCCTGAGCGACCTGCTGGCGGACATCCGCACCATCCTGCTGTAATCCCGACCGGCCCTCCCTCTCCCGGAGGGCCTGTTGCGTTTCACGTTTTCCGAGCGCCACGCTCGTACCTCAACCCCGCCAGTTTGGCGGGGCTTTTTTTGCCTGACGTTTCCCCAAAAGAATCCCTTCCTACATTTGTGGCTGATATCGCCCACAACTCATGTCCATTACGTCTCGATATTTTTTCGGACTCGGTAACTAGCCTTGGTTTAAGTCTGCGCAAAAACAGGCAATCACCTGCTTGCTCAGCTTCAACTAAATAGCGAATGGACTCGACTATGTTAAAACCAACTATTGGCCCTATTATCGGCCACACAACCACGCATCAGGCCCGTATCTTTTTACGCGGAAAAACGCAAAAGGATACGTTGGCATTTGCCGGCGTTCGCTTTCGGCGGTTCGGTGAAGAACACTGGAATAAAGGCGTTTTTACGCAACTGATCGACTCACGCGACATGTCCGGCGTCATCCTCCTCAATGACCTTGCCGCCGACACCCAATACGAATACCAGGCCGGCTGGTTCAGTCCGATGAACCCGATGCACACCGTGGAAACCGTTCAGGAACTGCCACTGCAATGGCCACGGGACATCTACCGCCTGCACACGCAGTCGAGTAAATCCATGCCTCGGGCCTATATCGTCGGTTCCTGCCGCTACCTGCGCATGACCGGCGGCGCACCCTCGAACCCGCACTGGGGCGACCGGATCTTCGCCTCGATCAACCACCTGGCGCAGCATGCGACACCGCCGATCAGCGCCATGCTGATGAGCGGCGATCAGGTTTATGTCGATGACTTGAACTTCATCGCTCCCGATCGGGAGTATCAGGAGATACTCGCCAAATACCGCGCCGCTTTCTCCCAACCGCATATCCGTCAGTTAATGTCCGGCATGCCTACTTATATGATCCTCGACGACCATGAAATCGAAGACAACTGGCCCGCCAATAAAAGCACCAATGATGAGCATTTATACAAGAACGCCATGACGGCCTATGAGTTGTATCAGGCCAGCCACAGCCCGGCTCATGAGTTGAATATTCATGGGCAACTCAATCAGCAGCTGAATCACTATTGGTATCAGTTTACCAACGGCGATATCGAGTGGTTTGTCACCGACAGCCGCACCCGGCGCAGTCTCGCGGCCAGCGACCGGCGCATTCTTGATATTGAACAGGAACAGGCGTTGTGCGACTGGCTCATCCATAGCCCGGCACGGGTCAAATTCGTGGTCACCAGCGTCATGTTCTACCCTGACCGCAAACGCCTGGGCGATGACGCCTGGAAAGCCTTTCCCGAACAACGACTGCGGCTGCTGGAGACCATTCGCATTCACAAAATCAAGAACGTCATCTTCGTTTCCGGCGATGTCCACGGCTCCTTGACCAGCCGCCTGACTCACAGCGAGGACCCGGACTTCGAAGTCCATACCATCGTCTCGTCCCCCCTGTGCAACAGCAAACTGCTGCCCTATGCCAAAGACTCCACCTTTATCCTTGACCAGCCTCTGGCTCGAACCGCCGCTGGCGATTATCGACATGAACTCACCGGTAAAGTGATCAGCCAGGACAACTTCGCGCATCTGATTGTGGATACGGAGCAGATTCGTGTGCGCTATCACGATCGGGATGGGAACCTGTTGCAATCGACACGGATTGAATTGCGAACCGGGGCTGAATTCCGTCAATAGCATGACTTTTTGCTATTAACTGGAGAAATCTTCGTGGCTGCCGACATATTCTTATAGCACTTGGCCTTCATGTCTCTTGTCAGTCGGTGTCGCAATGATGCAACCTTGCCGCAGGCAACAGTAAAGAGGGCGAGAGCCCGGCGCGTTCAGCAAATACGAAGCGAGTTTCCCTCCCTATGAAAAGCCAACCCGATGCCGCCAGCCGTATGGTGGCCGAGGTAGTGACGCAGTTGCCTGTGCCCTCGCGGCTCGGCATGCTGCGTTTCGAACGGCTGAATGAACCAAGCTGGGCGCTGCTGTTTCTCGATCCCAATTGCGAACGTCAATTCGGCTTGCCGGCCGTGGAGCTGTGCGCTCTGGTCGGCTCGCCCTACGCCAGCCTGATGGAGCCGGAGGCGCGTTATCAACTGCATGATGCGATCCAGCAACAACTGAGCGAAGGCTCGCATTACCTGATCCGCTACAGGCTGCACACCGCCACAGGCTCGCTGAACCTGCTGGAGTTGGGCGAAGCCTACAAACAACACAATCGACACCTGTTGCGCGGTTACCTGCTGGTCATCGACGGCCTGTTCGAAGATGACCCCCTGCTGCCGGCACTGGACCTGGAAACCCAGAACTCGCGCCTGCAAATCGCCCTGGAGCTCAACCAGCGCGCCCAGCTGGAACAACTGCAGCACCTGGACCGGGTGCGCGCGCAGCAGGACCTGATTCTGCTGCTGACCCGCCAGCGCTACAGCAGCAACAACTCCCTGCAAGAAGCCGCCGAACTGATCACCCGCAGTGCCTGCGAGATCTACGAGATCGACTGCGCCAGCCTGTGGCACCTGGAAGGCTCGATGCTGGCGCCGATTTCGGCCTTTCACCGCGCCAACCAGGAATACCTGTTGCCGCAGTCGATCGACGTCAGCAACTTTCCCGACTACCTCGACGCCCTGCACACGGGCCGCGCCATTGATGCCCACAACGCCATGCGCGACCCGCGCACCCGGGATATGGCCGAAAGCCTGCGCCCGCGTGATGTCAACGCGATGCTCGACGCCAGCATCCGCGTCGACGGTCAGGTGGTGGGTGTGCTGTGCCTTGAGCAGACCGGCGCCACCCGCGCCTGGCAGTCGGATGAAATCGCCTTCGCCGGCGAGCTGGCGGACCAGTTCGCCCAAGTCATCAGCAACCATAACCGGCGCACCGCCACCAGCGCCCTGCACCTGTTCCAGCGAGCGGTCGAGCAAAGCGCCAACGCCTTTCTGCTGGTCAATTGCGACGGTGTGGTGGAGTACGTCAACCCGAGCTTCACCGCGATCACCCAGTACAGCACCGAAGAAGTCCACGGCCAGCGCTTGGCGGAACTGCCGGCACTGGAAAACCTCAGCGAACTGTTGTTCGACGCGCCTTCTGCGCTGGCCAAAAGCAACAGCTGGCAGGGCGAGTTCAAGAGCCGCCGCAAAAACCTCGAACCCTACTGGGGCCAATTGTCGATCTCCAAGGTCTATGGCGACAACCGCGAACTGACCCATTACATCGGCATCTACGAGGACATCACCCAGACCAAGCTCGCCCAGCAGCGCATCGAGCGACTGGCCTACACCGATAACCTGACCAACCTCGGCAACCGCCCGGCCTTCATCCGCAACCTCGATGAACGCTTCGCCCGAGACAGCGATACCCCCATCAGCCTGCTGCTGGTGGACATCGACAACTTCAAGCGAATCAACGACAGCCTGGGCCACCAGACCGGCGACAAACTGCTGATCAGCCTGGCCCGGCGCCTGCGCAACAGCCTGAGCCCCAGCGGCAGCCTGGCGCGGTTCGCCAGTAACGAATTCGCAGTACTGCTGGACAACACTGACCTGCACACCGGCCAACAGATCGCCAGCCAGCTGCTGACCACCCTCGACAAACCGATGTTCGTCGATAACCAGTTGATCAGCGTGACCGGTTCCGTGGGCCTGGCTTGCGCCCCCCTGCACGGCCGTGACCCGCAAACCCTGATGCGCAACGCCGGGTTGGCGCTGCACAAGGCCAAGGCCAACGGTAAACATCAGGTGCAGGTATTCACCGAAGCACTGAACGCCGAGGCCAGTTACAAACTGTTCGTCGAGAACAACCTGCGCCGTGCCCTGACCCAGAACGAACTGGACGTGTTCTATCAACCCAAGCTATGCCTGCGCAGCGGTCGCCTGCTGGGCATGGAAGCATTGTTGCGCTGGGATCACCCGGAAAAAGGCATGATCCGCCCCGACCAGTTCATCAGCGTCGCGGAGGAAACCGGCCTGATCATTCCGATCGGCAAGTGGATCGCCCGCCAGGCCTGCCGCATGAGCAAAGAGCTGACCGCCGCCGGGCTGGGCAATCTTCAGGTAGCGATCAACCTGTCACCCAAACAGTTTTCCGATCCGGACCTGGTGGCGTCCATCGCCAACATCCTCAAGGAAGAAGCGCTGCCGGCGAACCTGCTGGAGCTTGAGCTGACGGAGGGCCTGCTACTGGAAGCCACCGAAGACACCCACCTGCAACTCGACCAGCTCAAACGCCTGGGCCTGACACTGGCCATGGACGATTTCGGCACCGGTTACTCGTCGCTCAGTTACTTGAAAAAATTCCCCATCGACATCATTAAGATCGATCGAAGCTTTATCCACGAAATCCCGGACAACCAGGACGACATGGAGATCACCTCCGCTGTGATCGCCATGGCCCACAACCTGAAACTCAAGGTCGTGGCTGAAGGCATCGAGACTGCCGAGCAGTTGTCTTTCCTGCGTCGCCATCGCTGCGACGTGGGTCAAGGCTATCTGTTCGATCGACCGATCCCGGGCTCCGAGCTGATCGAGAAGCTCAAACGCTACCCGCGCGGCCCGATCGCCTGACAGCGACTCAACACTCAGGCAAACTGCATTTCTAATTTTTTCAACCTGACTGAGAGGACTGATGATGGTTCTGCGCTCGGAAATTCTGGTGAACAAAAACGTGCTCCCTACCAAAGAACAAGCTCTGCCTGGCCGCGAAACCCCGATCAAGGTGCCGGACGAACATTTCGTCAATAAAAACCCGCTGCTGGGTCCATTCCCGGGCAATGTGGAATTCGCGATTTTCGGCCTGGGTTGTTTCTGGGGTGCAGAACGTCGCTTCTGGCAGCGTGAAGGCGTGTTCAGCACATCCGTGGGCTACGCTGGCGGCTTCACGCCAAACCCGACCTATGAAGAAGTCTGTTCGGGCCTGACCGGCCACAGCGAAGTGGTGCTGGTGGTGTACGAACCGGAGAAAGTCAGCTACGAAGAGCTGCTGAAGATGTTCTGGGAACTGCACAACCCGACCCAGGGCATGCGCCAGGGCAACGACATCGGCACTCAATACCGCTCGGTGATCTACGCCACCAACCCGGCACAGCTGGAAGCGGCGAAGAAGAGCGCGCAGGTGTTCCAGGCCGAACTGACCAAGGCCGGCCAAGGCATCATCACCACCGACATCGACGAAGCCCCGACCTTCTACTACGCCGAGGCTTATCACCAGCAGTATCTGGCGAAAAATCCGGAAGGCTATTGCGGCATTGGTGGCACCGGCGTCACCTGCCCGATCTAAATTTCGGACACTGAAAAGCTTCGCGGGCAAGCCTCGCTCCTACGGTCACACCGACCTGTAGAAGCGAGGCTTGCCCGCGAAGGCGTCCGATCAGACGCCAATAATGCAGCAGATCAACTCTCGGCAATCAACCAATCCATCTTCCACCCACCCTGGGTCTGCCCCAATTTCTCGGACAGCCACGGCAGCAACTCACGCAACTCTTCCTCCAGCCCCCACGGCGGATTGGCAATCGCCAGGCCGGAACCGTTCAGACTGTTGGGCGTATCCAACGGATGCACCAGCAACTCCACGCGCAACAATTTCGGTGCACCGGTGCCGGCCAGGTCCTGATAGAAGCGGCGCAATGCACGCTGATCCTTCACCGGGTACCAGATCGCCGCCACGGTTTGCCGCATCCGGCCAATCGCCTCTTTCAACGACGCCGCGCAGCGCTGCATCTCGTCGAGTTTTTCGAACGGCGGGTCGATCAGCATCACCGCCCGCTTCTCCGGCACCGGCAGCAACGCACGCGACACATGCCAGCCTTCGCCCAGGTGAACCTTGACCCGGCGATCACCGGCCATGTTGTCCTTGAGCAGCACGCCGTCTTCCGGGTGCTTCTCGTTGAGCAGCACGCGATCCTGCGGGCGGGTCAGGCGCCGCGCCAACTCCGGCGAGCCGGGGTAATAGCGCAACTGGCCATCCGGGTTCATCTCGTGCAGCACTTGCATGTAATCAGCGGTCAGGATCGGCAGATCCGGCTGATCCCACAAACGCGCGATGCCTTCCAGGTACTCACCGGTACGGCTGGCCTGATCGCCCTGAAGGTCATACAGGCCAATGCCGGCGTGCGTATCGAGATAGGCAAACGGCTGCTCCTTGCGCGACATCAGGGCGATGAGGCGGGTCAAGGTCAGGTGTTTGAACACGTCGGCGTGATTGCCGGCATGGAAGGCGTGACGATAATTCATGGCTGCTCCTGCGAAGGCCGTGAAGTTTACCTTTTACCGGCCTGCAAGTCAGGGGTTCGCGGCCGAGCGGCTGGCAATGAAGACGCAACCCTGTAGGAGCCGGCTCAGTCCAGCTCCTCCATCAGATAAGCCAACAATTCAGTTTTCGGTATGGACGGCAGGTCAGGCCCCGCGAGAAAATTCGCGACTTTACAGCGCAACACGCTCTCGGAAAACGCCTCGAAAACGTCCGGTTGCTCTTCGCCCAGCCACTGCAGCAGGTTGCTGATCCTGGTTGAATCATCTCCATCACTAAACCGTTGCAGTAGCGTTTCAGGCACCTCCCACCAGGGGAAAACCTTCGTTGCGCCTTGCCCGCCTCCACCGATCTCGACGGCCTGGCCATTGATCCAACACCGCCCGATCACTGGCAGCAGTTGCGCACAATCGACCTCGCCACACTGCAGCATCGGCAGCACATACCGCCCATCCCAGAAGCGAAAAAACGCCCTGCTGCCATTGGGCAACGTCACCTGCGTGAGGCTGCGCAAGTGTTCGACCAGCGCCTGTTGGCTCGCCGAAGAAACCGCCAGCCACCCCCAGTCACGAGACGCCGTGGTCGCCACCCATTGCAAAAACTCACTGTCCATAGCGACGGTTGCGACATAGGGCATCACCGCTACCCATCCGGCATAGGCAGTTTCGGACCAGATCGGGCTCGCCATTCTTGCGGGGGTCAAACGGCGCCAGGCTTCGAAAGGTTCGGGGGCACTGGCACTGCTGAAGATCGCGAACAGTTGTTCCGACGGTTTCGGCGGCTGGCGTTCCAGCCAGGCATGAGGTGACAGAAAATCAGACTGCACAGGCACCGTCCTCGCAACATACCTGGCAAAAAGGCGCAGCCCTTTTCAGGTTTAACATCTGCGCCATGCTCAGTGCCACGCCTTGCACAGGTGTGCTCGATGTACCCAGGGCCGGCATCAATGCCCCGCCAACCTCAATGGGTACGCTACTGAAAATCCCTTCAGGCCCAATATTGATCCAGTGCCCGCCCGCCTGAATGGTCGCGTGAACGCCACCGTCGATCACGATCTGGCTACCGGCATTGATGCGTATCTGCCCGCTTGCCTTGACGGTCTGGTTACTGACGCGGATATGCCGGTCACCTTCAACGTACAAGTACTCGTTTTGCCCGACTTGCACGTGCATATCGTGCAGGACCTGCTGATTCCAGTTGCGCTGGGCACGCAGGGAGATTTCCTCGGCGCCTTTGCGATCCTCGATGCGCAATTCGTTGTATCCACCGCCACCGGGGCTGCTCTGGCTGCGGAAAATACTACGGGTTTTGTCCGCGGGCAGGTCCAGCGGCACCGGGGTTGATGCATTGGGCAAGCACCCCATCACCAACGGCTTGTCGGCATCGGCATCGACGAAACCTACCAGTACTTCCATGCCGACCCGCGGAATCAACGCGGCACCGTAACGATCATGCGCCCAGCCAGTGGCAACTCGCAGCCAGCAACTGGAATGTTCGTTCAATGCACCGTCGCGATCCCACATCAACCGGACCTTGACCCGACCGTATTCGTCGCAATGGATTTCACTGTTCTTCGGGCCGGTGACCACGGCGGATTGATAACCGGCTACACGCGGTTTCCTGATCAGCGGTGGGCGGAAGAAAACATCCCACGGCGTTGCCAGAAAGGTATTGCGATAACCCTGGAATTCATTCGGATCGCCACTACCTGCCGACTCTTCAAGTACCTGCGGCTGCCGACCATGGTGTTCGATTTCCGTGAGCAGCCACAGGTCGTTCCATTCCCGTCGGGGGTGCCCGTCGAGTTGCAGCAAGTACCCGCTTATCAATGCGGATTGATCACTGCACCCCTGCACCCGACGGCAATCCATACGGCGACTTTCCAATGCTCGTTGCGCCAGATGCCTGCCGACTTCGGGATCGTTGAATTGCCCGGGAAAACCATAATCCTCCAGCACTGGCAGCTGCTTGCTGTCGAAACGGCTTTCCAGTTCAAGGCGAGGTTTACTGAAGTCATAGTCGCGACGGACTACCGCTGTGGTCCGGGCTTGCAGGGCGACATCGAAACGATTGATCACCGGTGTATCCCCCGCCATACCACTGCCGGGCAAATACAGTATCGACTCCTTCAGATGCAGGAAAACGGTCTGGTCATCGCCAAATACCAGCAGATGACCGTCAGGGCTGTGTCGAAAGTGGTAGTGAATGCCGATCTCTGCGCATAGCCGCTCGATGAACGCCAGGTCGCTTTCCGCGTATTGCACGCAGTATTCGCGCTCAGGGTAATCCGTGCCGAGCTGAAACTTGAAGACATCGCCGAGGATGCCGTGGTCCTTGAGGATTTGCGTGATGATCGCCGGCACGCTTTGGTGTTGGAAAATCCGCTGATTGATGCGCTGGCTCAGATAAGCCAGGCGTGGCACCAGGCTGATCTGGTAGCGCGTCAGGCGCTTGCCGCAATCGCCTTGGCCAATGCGAAATATCTGGCCATGAATACCCGAGCCTTGTGCATCAAAACTCAGAAACGCCTGACGGTGCAGGAGACTTTCGAGTTCGATGTCCGGCCGCTCGCTGACCAGTTCCAGATCAAAACGGTACGGCTGGCTGATGGCCTCCTTGCCCGTGAACTCAAGCACCTTGAGGTCATGGTCGGAACCTTCGACAGTCAGCGTAAAGCGGGGTTGATTAGCAGGAGCGAACATCCGGTGTGACTCTGCAGATTGGAAGCGGGCGATTCTGCATGAGACGCATGGGGGATGAACGAGGGGCTGGAAAAACAGAAATGCCCTACTCCACTTGAAGTTTTAACCTTCAAAAAACGACTCTTCCGGCTACAGACATTCCCTTCAGTAATGATGTGGTGAGGCGGATGACGCCTTCGCGGGCAAGCCTCGCTCCTACAGGATTGGGTGTGCTCCCGCGACGTTCGGAACGACACAAAACCTGTAGGAGCGAGGCTTGCCCGCGAAGACGGCAGCACAAACACTGGAACACTCACGCCAAACGCAAAAACGGCCCGCCTCCAACAGGAGGCGGGCCGTTTTCGGTCAAGCGCTGGCTTCGAGCAATTCGCTCAACCCATCACTTGTTCAGGCGGTAATCACCTTCAGCCGCGGCGAAGCGCTGCAGCATGCCGGACGTCGGGGCGCCCAGTTTGCTGACGATGTAGATCGCCAGGCTGGCAAAAATGAAACCCGGGATGATTTCGTACAGGCCCAGCAGTTGGAAGTGTTTCCAGACGATCACGGTGATCGCGCCGACCAGGATACCGGCCAGTGCGCCGTTGCGGGTCATGTCTTTCCAGATCACGGAGATCAGCACCACCGGACCGAAGGCGGCACCGAAACCGGCCCAGGCGTAGCTGACCAGACCCAACACGCGGTTTTCCGGGTTGGCAGCCATCGCGATGGCGATCAGGGCAACCAGCAGCACCATGGCTCGGCCGACCCAGACCAGCTCTACTTGGGAAGCCGATTTGCGCAGGAAGGTTTTGTAGAAGTCTTCGGTCAGGGCGCTCGAGCACACCAGCAGTTGGCAGCTCAGGGTGCTCATCACGGCAGCCAGGATGGCCGACAGCAAAACACCGGCGATCCATGGGTTGAACAGGATTTTCGCCAGTTCGATGAACACACGCTCGTGGTTCTCGCTCACCGGCATGGCCACGGCAGGATTGGCCGAGAAATAGGCAATGCCGAAGAAACCGACAGCGACGGTG
Source organism: Pseudomonas sp. WPR_5_2 (assembly GCF_003634475.1). NCBI lineage: Bacteria > Pseudomonadati > Pseudomonadota > Gammaproteobacteria > Pseudomonadales > Pseudomonadaceae > Pseudomonas > Pseudomonas sp. WPR_5_2. The sequence continues at coordinate 256,837 of NZ_RBLA01000004.1, forward strand.
CCGCCCAGGCACAGGATCATCCAGGTCATGGAGATGCGACGGGCATTGGCAATCGACTTCACCGAATCCGCCGCCATGAAACGCGCCAGGATGTGCGGCTGACCAAAGTAGCCCAAGCCCCAACCCATCAGCGAAATGATGCCGATGAAGGTCGTGCCTTTGAGCATGTCGAAGTTGCCTGGATCCTGTGCTTCGATGGCCAGGAACGTGGTGTCGACGCCACCGGTAGCCAGCAGCACGATGATCGGCGTGAGGATCAGGGCGAAAATCATCAGGGTGGCCTGTACGGTGTCAGTCCAGCTCACCGCCAGGAAACCGCCGACGAAGGTGTAGGCAATCGTTGCCGCGGCACCGGCCCACAGTGCCGTCTCGTAGGACATGCCGAAGGTGCTTTCGAACAGACGGGCACCGGCCACGATGCCCGAGGCGCAGTAGATGGTGAAGAACACCAGGATCACCACCGCAGAGATGATCCGCAGCAGGCCGCTTTTGTCTTCGAAACGGCTGGCGAAGTAGTCCGGCAGCGTCAGGGCATCACCGTTGTGCTCGGTCTGCACGCGCAGGCGGCCGGCGACGAACAGCCAGTTCAGGTACGCACCGACGATCAGGCCGATGGCAATCCAGCTTTCGGAAAGACCGGACATGTAGATCGCGCCCGGCAGGCCCATCAACAACCAGCCGCTCATGTCGGAAGCGCCGGCGGACAGCGCGGTGACGACGCTGCCCAGGCTGCGACCACCCAGGATGTAATCGGAAAGATTGTTGGTGGAGCGATAGGCCATGAAGCCAATCAGCACCATGGCTGCGATGTAGATCACGAACGTGATCAGGGTTGGATTCGTTACGCTCATTAAGTGACGCCCTGGCTTTGTTTTTATGTAGCGGCGCTGTTGAACCGGCCACAAACGATGACGTTTGACAGACGATTCGGGATCGCGCGCATTTATGACTGATGTTTCCCCAGGAAAGCCATCAGCCGGCTCAACCACGTCCTAGACGGGTTGCACCTTGTGGCGCGAATGCTAGTCAACAAAGCAAATAAGGTGCAACCCATTTCTTGAGAATCAGTTGCACCCGGATCACTTTCCCGTAACCAGATGTTTTTTACTCCCTTTTAGCGCAGTCCAGACGCTTTTCTAGAAGTAAAAGCGCCAAGCACTGGCGGCACACTCGTACCAGAATTCAATTCCCGACGAGGTGAAGATTATTCCTACAAAAAAAGGGTTGCACCCGGTTGCACCTCCTTCAGCGCACAGCTAATCTTGCCGCCAGCTGATGCCACGCAGTCGTGGCAAACATGAGGATAAAAACATGGCTACCACCACCCTTGGGGTCAAACTCGACGACCCGACCCGCGAACGCCTCAAGGCTGCCGCGACCTCGATTGATCGCACGCCGCACTGGCTGATCAAGCAGGCAATTTTCAATTACCTGGAAAAACTCGAGGGTGGTGCAACCCTGACCGAGCTGAACGGTTTGACCACCGCTGTCGCTGACGACGCAGGTGACGTCCACGTCGATCACGCTCACCAGTGCTTCCTTGAGTTCGCCGAAAGCATCCTGCCGCAATCGGTACTGCGCGCCTCGATCACCGCTGCTTACCGTCGCCCGGAACCGGAAGTGGTGCCGATGCTGATCGAGCAGGCACGCCTGCCGGCATTGATGGCCGAAGCCACCAACAAACTCGCCGCATCCATCGCGGAAAAACTGCGCAACCAGAAGAGCGCCGGCGGCCGTGCCGGTATCGTTCAGGGCCTGTTGCAGGAATTCTCCCTGTCGTCCCAGGAAGGTGTGGCACTGATGTGTCTGGCCGAAGCGCTGTTGCGCATCCCGGACAAAGGCACCCGCGACGCGCTGATCCGCGACAAGATCAGCACCGGCAACTGGCAACCGCACCTGGGCAACAGCCCGTCGCTGTTCGTCAATGCTGCCACGTGGGGCCTGCTGCTTACCGGCAAGCTTGTGTCTACGCACAATGAAGCCGGCCTGACTTCTTCCCTGAGCCGCATCATCGGCAAGAGCGGCGAGCCGATGATCCGCAAGGGCGTCGACATGGCCATGCGCCTGATGGGCGAGCAGTTCGTCACCGGCGAAACCATCGCCGAAGCCCTGGCCAATGCCAGCAAGTTCGAAGCCAAGGGCTTCCGTTATTCCTACGACATGCTCGGTGAAGCCGCACTCACCGAACATGACGCGCAGAAGTACCTGGCCTCGTACGAACAAGCCATCCACTCGATCGGCAAAGCCTCCCACGGCCGTGGGATTTATGAAGGCCCGGGCATCTCCATCAAGCTGTCCGCCTTGCACCCGCGCTACAGCCGCGCCCAGTACGAGCGCGTGATGGACGAGCTGTACCCGCGCCTGCTGTCGCTGACCCTGCTGGCCAAGCAATACGACATCGGCCTGAACATCGACGCCGAAGAAGCCGACCGCCTCGAACTGTCGCTGGATCTGCTGGAGCGCCTGTGCTTCGAGCCGCAACTGACCGGCTGGAACGGCATCGGTTTCGTGATCCAGGCCTACCAGAAGCGTTGCCCGTACGTGATCGACTACGTGATCGACCTGGCTCGCCGCAGCCGTCATCGCCTGATGATCCGCCTGGTGAAAGGCGCGTACTGGGACAGCGAAATCAAGCGCGCCCAGGTCGAAGGCCTGGAAGGCTACCCGGTCTACACCCGCAAGGTGTACACCGACGTTTCCTACATCGCTTGCGCCCGCAAACTGTTGTCGGTACCAGAAGTCATTTATCCGCAGTTCGCCACGCACAACGCCCATACCCTGTCGGCCATTTACCACATCGCCGGTCAGAACTATTACCCGGGTCAGTACGAATTCCAGTGCCTACACGGCATGGGTGAACCGCTGTACGAGCAGGTTGTAGGCAAAGTCTCCGAGGGCAAGCTGAACCGTCCGTGCCGCGTGTACGCACCGGTCGGCACCCACGAAACCCTGCTGGCGTACCTGGTGCGTCGCTTGCTGGAAAACGGCGCCAACACGTCGTTCGTCAACCGTATCGCCGACCAGTCGATCTCGATTCAGGAACTGGTCGCCGATCCGGTGGCCAGCATCGAGCAAATGGCGACGCTGGAAGGCGGCTTCGGCCTGCCACACCCGCGCATCCCGTTGCCGCGTGACCTGTACGGCTCCGAGCGCGCCAACTCCAGCGGCATCGACATGGCGAACGAGCATCGCCTGGCATCGCTGTCCTGCGCCCTGCTGGCCACCGCGCACAACCACTGGAAAGCCGCGCCGATGCTCGGTTGCGCCTCCAGCACCGAAACGCCGGCACCGGTCTTGAACCCGTCCGATCTGCGTGACGTGGTCGGCCATGTGCAGGAGGCCACCGTCGAAGACGTCGACAACGCCATTCAATGCGCCCTGAACGCCGCACCGATCTGGCAGGCCACCCCGCCAGCCGAGCGGGCCGCGATCCTGGAGCGTGCCGCCGACTTGATGGAAGGCGAGATCCAGCCGCTGATGGGCCTGCTGGCCCGCGAAGCCGGCAAGACATTCGCCAACGCCATTGCCGAAGTGCGTGAAGCTGTCGACTTCCTGCGTTATTACGCAGTGCAGGCGCGCAACGATTTCACCAACGACGCTCACCGCCCGCTGGGTCCGGTGGTGTGCATCAGCCCGTGGAACTTCCCGCTGGCAATCTTCAGCGGCCAGGTCGCCGCTGCTCTTGCCGCCGGTAACCCGGTGCTGGCCAAGCCTGCGGAACAGACGCCGCTGGTGGCTGCCCAGGCCGTGCGCCTGCTGCTTGAGGCCGGTATTCCGGAAGGCGTGCTGCAACTGCTGCCGGGCCGTGGCGAAACCGTCGGTGCCGGCCTGGTCGGCGACGATCGCGTCAAAGGCGTGATGTTCACCGGCTCCACCGAAGTCGCACGCCTGCTGCAACGCAACATCGCCGGTCGCCTGGACAGCCAGGGTCGTCCGATTCCGCTGATCGCCGAAACCGGCGGCCAGAACGCGATGATCGTTGACTCCTCGGCCCTGACCGAACAAGTGGTCATCGACGTCGTATCGTCGGCCTTCGACAGCGCCGGTCAGCGTTGCTCGGCCTTGCGCGTGCTGTGCTTGCAGGAAGATTCCGCCGACCGCGTCATCGAAATGCTCAAGGGCGCGATGGCTGAAAGCCGTCTCGGCAACCCGGAGCGCCTGTCCGTGGACATCGGCCCGGTAATCGACGCCGAAGCCAAGGCCGGCATCGAGAAGCACATCCAGGCCATGCGCGACAAAGGTCGCAACGTGTACCAGGTGGCCATCGCCGACGCCGAAGAAGTCAAACGCGGCACCTTCGTGATGCCGACTTTGATCGAACTGGAAAGCTTCGATGAACTGCAACGGGAAATCTTCGGCCCGGTGCTGCACGTGGTTCGCTACAAGCGCAAGGACATCGATCAACTGATCGCTCAGATCAACGCATCCGGTTACGGCCTGACCCTGGGCGTACACACCCGCATCGACGAGACCATCGCCAAGGTGATCGACACCGTCAACGCCGGTAACGTCTACGTCAACCGCAACATCGTCGGTGCCGTGGTCGGTGTGCAACCGTTCGGCGGCGAAGGCCTGTCGGGTACGGGTCCGAAGGCCGGAGGCCCGCTGTACCTGTACCGCCTGTTGTCGACGCGTCCTACCGATGCCATCGAACAATCCTTCGCTCGCGGTGATGCTGCCGTGGCACCGGACGTGCGCCTGCGTGACGCCATGAGCAAGCCGCTCAACGCTCTGAAAGCCTGGGCCGACAACAACAAGTTCGCCGACCTGAGCACCCTGTGCGTGCAGTTCGCCGCGCAATCGCAAAGCGGTGTGACTCGCGTACTGGCCGGCCCGACCGGCGAGCGCAACAGCTATGCGATCCTGCCGCGCGAGCACGTACTGTGCCTGGCGGAAGTCGAAGGTGACCTGCTGACCCAGCTGGCGGCGGTACTGGCTGTTGGGGGTTCGGCGGTCTGGCCGGAAGCTGAACTGAGCAAGGCGCTGTTCGCACGCCTGCCGAAGGAGATTCAGACACGCATCAAGCTGGTGTCCGACTGGAACAAGGACGAGGTGGTGTTTGATGCCGTGCTGCATCACGGCCATTCCGACCAGTTGCGCGCGGTCTGCCAGCAAGTGGCCAAGCGTGCCGGCGCGATCGTGGGTGTGCAGGGTCTGTCACAAGGTGAATCCAACATTGCGCTGGAACGCCTGGTGATTGAGCGCGCGCTGAGCGTTAACACGGCGGCGGCGGGTGGTAATGCGAGCTTGATGACCATCGGTTAAACCGCAATAAGAACGGGCAACCGCAATGGCTGCCCGGTCTGCAATATCCCCTGTGGGAGCGAGCCTGCTCGCGAAAGCGGTTCATCATCCAACATTAATTTTGGATGTGCCGGCCTCTTCGCGAGCAGGCTCGCTCCCACATTTGATTAGCGCTAGCCGCACCCTACCATCACCCTCATCAATCATCCTGTTCAGCCTCTATTCCCACGCCTAGACTCGGCCCATTCCAATAAAAGGTAGGCCGCCATGTCCGAGACGCTGCTCAGTTCCCGCAATCTGGCTTTCGAGCTGTATGAAGTCCTTGATGCCGAAGGCCTGACCCAGCGTGAGCGGTTTGCCGAGCACAACCGCGAAACCTTCGATGCCGCCATCGGCACCGCCCGCAGCATCGCCGAGAAATTTTTCGCGCCGCATAACCGCAAGGGTGACGAGAACGAACCGCGCTATGAGGACGGTCAGGCGATTCTGATTCCGGAAGTGAAACCGGCGGTGGACGCCTTCCTCGAAGCCGGTTTCCTCAATGCCGCGCGCAGTTTCGATGCCGGTGGCATGCAGCTCCCTACATTGCTGTCCCAAGCCTGCTTCGCGCATTTTCAATCGGCCAACGCGGCGTCGACCTCTTACCCGTTCCTGACCATGGGCGCTGCGAACCTGATCGAAAGCTTCGGCACCGAGGAGCAGAAACGTCGCTTCCTGCAACCGATGATCGACGGGCGTTTCTTCGGCACCATGGCCCTGACCGAACCCCACGCGGGTTCATCGTTGTCGGATATTCGTACCCGCGCCGAGCCTGCGTCCGACGGCACTTATCGACTCAAGGGCAACAAGATTTTCATCTCCGGCGGCGATCACCCACTGTCGGAAAACATCGTGCACATGGTCCTGGCCAAGTTGCCGGATGCACCAGCCGGGGTGAAGGGCATTTCGCTGTTTATCGTGCCCAAGTTCCTGGTCAACGATGACGGCAGCCTCGGCAAGCGCAACGATGTCCTGCTGGCCGGTCTGTTCCACAAGATGGGCTGGCGCGGCACCACGTCCACCGCGCTGAACTTCGGCGATAACGGTGAATGCGTCGGCTATCTGGTGGGCAAGGCACACCATGGCTTGAGCTACATGTTCCAGATGATGAACGAGGCGCGGATCGGCGTCGGCATGGGCGCGGTGATGCTCGGTTACGCAGGCTATCTGTACTCGCTGGAATACGCACGTTTACGTCCGCAAGGTCGTGTGCCGGACAGCAAGGACCCGAACACCGCACCGGTGGCGATCATCCAGCACGCCGACGTCAAACGCATGCTGCTGACCCAGAAAGCCTACGTCGAAGGCTCGTTCGACCTGGGGCTGTATGCCGCGCGACTGTTCGACGATACCACCACCCTCGGGACCGAAGCCGAACGCAAGCAGGCCCACGAGCTGCTGGATCTGCTGACGCCGATCGTCAAATCCTGGCCGTCGGAGTTCTGCCTGAAGGCCAACGAACTGGCGATCCAGATCCTCGGCGGCCACGGTTACACCCGCGAGTATCCGGTGGAGCAGTACTACCGCGACAATCGCCTGAACCCGATCCACGAAGGCACCCACGGCATTCAGTCCCTGGACCTGCTGGGTCGCAAATTGGCGCAGAACGGTGGCGCAGGTCTCAAGCAACTCATCCGCCTGATCGCCGACACCGCCGAGCGTGCCCAGGCCCACGATTCGCTGTCCGCCCTGCGTGAACCACTGGAAAAACTGGTGGCGCGCCTGCAAACCGTGACCATTGGTCTGCTGACCGATCTGGCTCAAGGCAAGGTCAACAGCAGTCTGGCGAATTCTGCGCTGTACCTGAAAGTCTTCGGCCACACGGTGATTGGCTGGCGCTGGCTGGAACAGGCGATCCGAGCCGAGGAAGGATTGGCCAAGGGCAATGCGGCGGATGTGGGTTTCTATAAAGGCAAGTTGCAGGCGGCGCGTTATTTCCTGACCTGGGAAATTCCGGGATGCCACCATGAACTGGCGATTCTTGAGGCGCGGGATGATGTTTGCCTGGGCATGCAGGATGAGTGGTTCTGACCATAGCCTTTCGGTGCTGCTGAAAACCAATCGCGGGCAAGCCCGCTCCCACAGTGATCTCAGTTGCTCACAATAATGTGTTCAACACACAAACCCTGTGGGAGCGGGTGCCCGCGATGAGGCCGGCACAGACAACGCATCAACTCAGCTTGAACCCACCCACCTGCCGCGCCAGGTCATCGGCCAACCGCTGCAACGTCTGACAGTCATCCCGACAAGCCCTGATCTCCCCCACCGTCGCCCGCGCCAGATCGGAAATCCCCTGCACATTGCGGTTGATCTCCTCGGTCACCGCCGATTGCTCTTCTGTCGCCGTTGCGACCTGTTGGTTCATGTCGCTGATGTGCTCGACCTGCCCGGTTATCGCCGTCAACGACGCTCCTGTCCTCTGGCTCGACTCAACACCGGTGCCCGTTGCCGCCTGCCCGGCATGCATCGATGACACCGCATTCTCGGCGCCCTGCTTGAGGCTGGCGATCATCTGCTGGATTTCATCGGTAGAGATCTGCGTGCGTCGAGCCAACGTGCGAACTTCATCGGCGACCACGGCAAACCCGCGTCCCATATCCCCGGCCCGCGCCGCTTCGATGGCCGCATTCAAGGCCAACAAGTTGGTCTGCTCGGAAATCCCGCGAATCACCGCCAGCACCTGATCGATCGACGCCACCTGATCGGCCAGCTCGCCCACGGCGCTGGCGGCGACACCGATTTCGTCGGACATGCTTTCGATATGGCGAATCGAGCCGCCCACCACCTCCCTCGCCTGCATGGCCTCATCACGAGCCGTCTGCGAAGCGAGCGCTGCATGGCCGGCGTTCTGCGCGATGTCCTGCACGGTCAGGCCCATTTCGTGGACCGCCGTGGCAACCATGTCGGTCATCTCCTGCTGACGACCGGAACGCTCGGCGGTGTTATCCACCACCCGCGCCACCTGGCCGACCGCCGTGCGCAAGCGCTCGCTGGTGGTCAGAACTTCGCCGATCATGTCGCGCTGGCTGTCGAGGAATCGATTGAAGCCGCGAGCCAGGTCACCCAACTCATCGGCGCGACTGGAATCCAGCCGCTGGGTCAAATCTCCACCACCGCTACCAATGGCGACCAGCGCGGCTGTTACCTGACGAATCGGCCGCACCAGCCCTCGGGCCAGCAACACCACCAGCAACAGGCATACCAGTGCCACCGCCAGGCCGATACCGCTACTCATCCACATGGCACGGCGTGCTTCGGCATAGATTTGCGACTGCGGCACTTCGGCCACCAGTGTCCAGCCCAGATCCCGCAGCGGCAGGCTTAGCGCCAGATAATCTTCGCCCTCGCGCACAAAGCTGCTGCTGGTGGCGGAAAGTTGACCCATGACCGCACGCGCCGCCGGCTCGCTGATTTGCTCGGCCAAAGTACGTTTGCCGCTGAATTGTGCTTCGGGGTGAACCTGGATCAAACCGTCGGAGCGCACGAGATAGACCTTGCCGCGCTTTCCGAAACTGAAGTTGTGGATCAGCTCCGACAGCTCTTTCATGCTCAGTCCGAGCCCGGCGACGCCCACGACTTTGCCGGCCTGTTCGACCTTGATGTCGATGAACAGCGCCAATTCTCCGGTAGCCGTGTCGTTGTCGATATTGAGGGTACGTGGCTGGCTGCTGTCGAGGAACGAGTAGAACCAGGCGTCTTTGGGATTGGAACGACTCAGGGTCCGGTCCAGACCTTTTTCGGTGATGTAATGGCTGGAAGCAGTCCCGATAATCAGCGCGGTAAAGGCCTTGTGCCCGGCGCGAATGCCTTCCAGATACTGTGCAAATGTGGAGGTCTGGCTACTGTTCTCACCCCCGGCCAACCAGTCGCGCACCATGCTATTGCTGGCGATGTCCTTGGCGGCGGTAAGCGGTTGAACGAGGATGCGCTCGATGTCGTTGCGCATCGCCTCGATGCTCGATGGCAGCGCTTGTTCGACCAGATAGCGCTGGGCGAGGCGGTTGACCACGAGGGTATAAATGCCAACCACGATCAGCACGCTGACCAGCAAGGCGGTGCCCATGCTCAAGATCAACTGCCATTGAATACTGCGTCGCCAGAACTGCATGGAGCACCCCCAAAGAATAAGAGGCTGAAACACTGCAACAGCCGTGCCGATTGTATACAACTAAACCGACAATCTATTCTTTGGTTGTGCGCAAAGCCGATCAGGCCTGATTGATCGTCTTGGAGATCACTTCAACCGTGGCGCTGACTTGCTCTTGGTAACGGTCGAGTTCGAGCTTGTGCTGCTTTTGCATTTCAATCTGCTGGGAACACAGATTCATCGCGGCCAGCACCAGCAGTCGATCACCGATCAGGGTCGGGTATTTCTTTTTGGTCTCTGCCAGGGCAGCCTTCAACATCAATGCAGCATCCAGCAGGGTCTGCTCTTCCCCGGCCGGTGCCTTGATCGAATAGTCCTCCCCCAGGATCGAGACGACTTTTACCCCTGGGCCGTAACTCATGCGCTGACTGGGCCAGCGCTGACGCGCTCAACCAGGGCCTGGATGCGTGCGGCGGTGGCGCCTTGTTTCTCTTCCTGTTCCATCAGGCTCAGTTGCAGGCTCTCGTTTTCATCCTTGGCCTGGGCCAGTTCGGCGCTCAGGGCTTGGTTGGTGCCGAGCAGGGTTTGGTTCTGTTGTACCAGGTCGCTGACCAGCTGTTCCAATTGGCTTAGGGATGCTTCCAACATTTTGATTTTCCAGGCATTTTCAAAGGGCGCGTACGATAAAGAAAAGTCACCGCGGATGCCAGGGTTAAACAGGCGCAAGGCCTTGATTTTCCTGACCGGTGACCTTCTCGCGAACTTTAAAGACTGTGATTGGCCGATCTGGTTCCTGCACTTCGTCGCCCGCCCCTTTTCCTTTTGCAGGAGCGAGCACGCTCGCGATGGACGTTAACGTTTACGCGGGCAGTCTGGATAAGCGCGTTATCGTTAACGTCCATCGCGAGCAAGCTTTGCTCCCACGAGGCTCAAGACTTCAGTCGCATGACCGATAAGTCGTTCATACGTCAGCCCCGGCACCGCTCAGGTGCGTTCCATTCGGTAAATACCATGTCCCTTCGTAATATGAATATCGCCCCTCGAGCGTTCCTCAGCTTCGCGCTGATCGGTGGCTTGATGATGGTTCTGGGAGTGTTTGCCTTGAACCAGATGAGCAAGATCCGTGGCGCCGCCGAAGACATCACCAACAACAGTGTGCCGAGCATCAAGAGCCTCGACGACTTCACCCAGCTGACCCTGCGTTTGCGTGTGCTCTCTTATCGTTTGCTGGTGAACCGTGAACCGGATGTTCAGCAAAAAACCATGGAACTGTTCGAACTGCGTAATCAGCAGATTCGCACGGCCCAGGCCACTTACGAAAAACTGATCGCCAGCCCGCAGGAACGTGCGGCCTACGATCAGTACGTGCAGCTGCTGGGACAATACCGCCAGATCGAAGACCGGATGAAGACCCTGTCACGCAATAATCAGGTCGACGAACTGCGCAGCCTGCTCAACACCGATTTGCTGAACAACTCCGAAGCGATCAACACGGTGCTGAACACACTGCTGGAGATCAACACCCGGCAGACCCTCGACACCAACCAGCAAGCCGCCGATCAGTACTCTTCGGCATTCAATCTGGTGATCACCCTGCTGGTGATCGCCACCGGCCTGACCCTTCTGTTCGCCTGGCTGCTCACCAACAGCATCACCAAACCGATCGCCAACGCCCTGAATGCCGCCGAGCAAATCGCCGAAGGCAACCTGACGCGCCCAATCACCGTCGATGGCGAGGACGAGGCCGGCCGCCTGCTGCAGGCGATGTCCAGGATGCAGGACAAGCTGCGCGACACCCTGCAACGGATTTCCGGCTCGGCCACACAGTTGGCCTCTGCCGCCGAAGAACTCAACAGCGTGACCGACGAAAGCGCCCGCGGCCTGACCCAACAGAACAACGAAATCGAACAGGCCGCCACGGCGGTCAACGAAATGACCAGCGCCGTGGAAGAGGTCGCACGCAATGCCGTCAGCACGTCCGAAGCCTCGAAGAACGCCACCACCTCCGCCGGTGACGGCCGTGACCTGGTGCAGGAAACCGTCAGCGCCATCGAACGCATGAGTGCTGACGTGCAGAGCACGGCCACGCTGATCAGCGATCTGGCCAATGAATCGCGCGATATCGGCAAGGTACTGGACGTGATTCGCGGCCTGGCCGACCAGACCAACCTGCTGGCCCTCAACGCGGCCATCGAAGCGGCGCGCGCCGGTGAGGCCGGTCGCGGCTTTGCGGTAGTGGCGGATGAAGTGCGGGCCCTGGCGCACCGCACCCAACAGTCGACCAGCGAAATCGAACGCATGATCGGCAGCATCCAGAGCGGCACCGAGCACGCGGTGGATTCGATGCGCAATAGCACCGAGCGCGCCGAGTCGACCCTGAACATCGCCCGCGGTGCCGGCATGTCGCTCGACACCATCAACAGTGCCATCGTGGAAATCAACGAGCGCAACCTGGTGATCGCCAGCGCCACCGAAGAACAGGCGCAAGTGGCCCGCGAAGTGGACCGCAATCTGGTGAACATTCGCGATCTGTCGGTGCAGTCGGCCACCGGTGCCAACCAGACCAGCGCGGCCAGTAGCGAGCTGTCGCGATTGGCACTGGATCTGAACAATATGGTCGGGCGATTCAGCCTGTAATAAAGGGTAGTCACCATCCCGTAGGAGCTGGCTTGCCAGCGAAGGCGACCTCAAGAACATCGCAATATTTGAGGGCCTCTTCGCTGGCAAGCCAGCTCCTACAAGGGGTCGGCTGTATTTGCAGATTGGGTTTTATTGATCTGCAAAACCTTTTTGACAGCATCACATTTCAACAGGTTAGAATCGCTGGCACGCAGACTGCATGGTCAGTTTGTGCCCGCCTTTCAGCTTTCTGGAGTACTGCCTTTGAATGCGACGACCATCAACAGCCTGTTCTTGATCGGCGCGTTGCTGGTAGGTGCGAGCATTCTGGTGAGTTCACTTTCTTCGCGCCTCGGCATTCCGATTCTGGTCATCATCCTGGCCGTGGGCATGGCCGCCGGGGTCGATGGCGGCGGCATCATTTTCGATAACTACCCCACAGCTTATCTGGTCGGCAACCTGGCACTGGCGGTGATCCTGCTGGATGGCGGTTTACGCACCCGGGTGTCGAGTTTCCGCGTGGCGTTATGGCCAGCCTTGTCGCTGGCAACGGTCGGCGTGTTGATCACCACCGGGCTGACCGGCATGGCCGCTGCCTGGCTGTTCAATCTGAACCTGATTCAAGGCCTGCTGATCGGCGCTATTGTCGGTTCCACCGACGCCGCGGCGGTGTTCTCATTGCTCGGTGGCAAAGGCCTGAACGAGCGGGTGACCGCCAGCCTTGAGATCGAATCCGGCAGCAACGACCCGATGGCGGTGTTCCTCACCGTGACCCTGATCGACATGCTCGCCAGCGGCCAGACCGGCCTGCACTGGAGCCTGCTGACCCACCTGCTGCGCGAGTTCGGTATCGGTGCCGTTATCGGCCTGGGCGGTGGCTGGCTCATGCTGCAATTGGTCAACCGTATCAACCTGGCCACCGGCCTTTATCCGATTCTGGTCATCGCCGGCGGCCTGGTGGTGTTTGCCCTGACCAACGCCCTGCATGGCAGCGGTTTCCTGGCGGTGTACCTGTGCGGCCTGGTGATCGGCAATCGGCCGGTGCGCAGTCGCCATGGCATTCTGCACATGCTCGACGGCATGGCCTGGCTGGCGCAGATCGGCATGTTCCTGGTGCTGGGGCTGCTGGTCACCCCCCACGACTTGCTGCCCATTGCATTGCCGGCATTGGGCCTGGCGCTGTGGATGATCCTGTTCGCCCGGCCACTGTCGGTAGTGGTCGGCCTGCTGCCGTTCAAGGCCTTCCATGGGCGCGAAAAGGCGTTCATTTCCTGGGTCGGCTTACGCGGCGCAGTGCCGATCATTCTGGCGGTGTTCCCGCTGATGGCGGGCCTGCCCAACGCCCAGCTCTACTTCAACCTCGCTTTCTTTATCGTACTGGTGTCGCTGCTGGTTCAGGGCACGAGCCTGCCGTGGATCGCCAAACTGCTGAAGGTGACGGTACCACCGGAGCCCGCGCCGATTTCGCGCTCCGCGCTGGAAGTCCATGTCACCAGCGAATGGGAGCTGTTCGTTTATCGTCTCGGCGCCGAAAAATGGTGCATCGGCTCGCACCTTCGTGAACTGAAAATGCCCGAAGGCACCCGCATCGCAGCCCTGTTTCGGGGTGAACAACTGCTCCATCCGTCGGGTAGTACGGTGCTCGAAGTCGACGATTTGCTCTGCGTAATCGGCCACGAACACAACCTTCCCGCCCTCGGAAAGCTGTTCAGCCAAGCGCCACAACGGGGCCTCGATTTGCGCTTCTTCGGCGACTTCGTGCTCGAAGGAGACGCCCAGCTGGCGGCGGTTGCTGCCCTGTACGGGTTGAAGGTCGAAGGCATCGATCCGGACATGTCCCTGGGCCACTTCATTGCCCAGAAAGTGGGCGGCGCACCGGTGGTCGGCGACCAGGTGGAATGGAACAACACCATCTGGACCGTCGCGGTCATGGAGGGGAACAAGATCGGCAAAGTGGGCGTCAGATTCCCCGAAGGAAGTCGCCCGGGTCCCGGCTTGTTCCTCTAAACTCCAATCTTCGTCCTGTTTTTTAATCGGTCTTTATGTCAAGCCTGCGCACTTTTTTCGTCCTGGTCCTGTTGGGCCTGAGTCTCTCCGTCGGCACGCTGCAAGCCGCCGAACCACCCACCCGCGAAACCGTGCAGGCGAGCCTGGACAAGATCGCCGACCGCAAACTGCCGGAGGCGGATCAAAAGGCCCTGCAATCGGTCCTGCAAGCCACGCTGACACAGCTCAACAACCGGCGTGATTACGAGCAAAAGCTCAGCGACCTCAAGCAGCGCCTGGCCACAGCCCCCAAGCAAACCGTCGAGAACCAGCGCGAGCTGACGCGTCTCAAGGCCAGCAGCGAGGTGCCGGTCGCGCAACGCTTCACCAAAGAGTCGATTCAGCAGCTTGAGCAAATGCTCACCGAGCGCTCGACCCAGCAAAGCGATCTGCAAAAGGCCCTGGCCGACGCCAATAGCCTGATCATTACCGCCCAGACCCGCCCGGAGCGCGCCCAGGCGGAAATCTCCACCAGCCAGACGCGCATCCAGCAGATCAACAATATCCTCAAGGCCGGCAAGGACAGCGGCAAGACCTTGAGCGCCGAGCAGCGCGACCAGCTCAACGCCGAACTGTCGGCCCTCAACGCCCTGATCCCGCTGCGTCGCCAGGAACTGGCCGGCAACACCCAGTTGCAAGACCTGGGCAACAGTCAGCATGACTTGTTAACGGAAAAGTCCGATCGCCTGGACCGTGAAATCCAGGAAATGCAAAACCTGATCAACCAGAAACGCCTGGCTCAATCCCAGGAGACGGTGACGCAGCAGTCCATCGAAGCGCAAAAAGCCGGCGGCAGCAGCCTGCTGGCCACTGAAAGCGCGGCCAACCTGAAACTCTCTGACTATCTGCTCAAAAGCACTGACCGCCTCAACGAGGTCACCCAGCAGAACCTGCAGACCAAGCAACAACTGGACAGTGTGACCCAGAGTGATGCGGCCCTGGACGAGCAGATCAATGTGCTCAAGGGCAGCCTGCTGCTCTCGAAGATTCTCTACAAACAGAAACAGGCCTTGCCGCGCCTCAGGGTCGACCGAGACCTGGCCGACCAGATCGCCGACATCCGCCTGTATCAGTTCGAAGTCAGCCAGCAACGGGAGCTGCTCAGCAACCCCGCCACCTATGTCGACAACCTGCTGTCGGCACAACCGCCCGAGCAAGTCACCCCGCAACTGCGCAAAAGCCTGCTGGAACTGGCCACCACCCGGGCGGATCTGCTGGAGCGGTTGAACCGCGAACTGAGTGCCGTACTCAACGAGTCCATCACCCTGCAACTGAACCAGAAGCAACTGCTCAGTACCGCGCAAAGCCTGCGGGCAACGCTCGACGAACAAATGTTCTGGATTCCCAGCAACAAGCCGCTGGATCTGGAATGGATACGCGGCACACCGGATCGCCTGAAACGTCAGATCGATGCGCTTCCCCTGGCCTCCAGTCTGAGCGAACTGATCGATGGCCTGACCCAGCGACCGCTGCTGTTCCTGCCGCTGGCGCTGCTGATCGGTGCCCTGCTGTGGCGTCGCAAGAACCTGTATGCACGACTGAACAAGGTTCACCAGGACATCGGCCACTTCAAGCGCGACAGCCAGTTGCACACCCCGCAGGCGATCTTGATCAACATTCTGCTGGCGATGCCGGTGTCGCTGGGCCTGGCGTTATGCGGCCTGGCCCTGCAAATCGACGCCCGAGGGCAGAACGCCTACATGGGCTCGGCCTTGCTGCAAATGGCCCAGGCGTGGCTGGTGTTCTACACCGCCTATCGGGTCCTGGCACCGGGCGGCGTGGCAGAGCTGCATTTCCGCTGGGAAAAACCTCAGGTCGAATTCCTGCGCGGTTGGGTCCGCCGGCTCGGCATGGTGGTGATGGCGCTGGTGGCGGTGGTGGCGGTTGCCGAGCTGCAACCGGCGGCCCTGGCTGACGACGTGATGGGTATGCCGGTGGTCCTCACCTGCTACGCCTTGATGACCTGGCTGCTCAGCCGCCTGCTGATCAGCAGCCCGACCCACGAACACGCCTCGCTGTTCCGCAAGTCCGTGGCCATCATGTTCACCGCCCTGCCGGTGGCCCTGTTCGTCGCCGTGTGCTTTGGCTACTACTACACCGCGCTGAAACTCAGCGACCGGTTGATCAACACCCTGTACCTGCTGATGTTCTGGCTGGTGATCGAAGCCACCTTCGTGCGCGGCCTCAGCGTGGCGGCACGACGCCTGGCTTACCAACGCGCGTTGGCCAAGCGCCAGGCCGCGAAGGAAGCCGGCGACGGCGAAGCGGTGATCGAAGAACCGACCCTGGATATCGAAAAGGTCAACGAACAGTCCCTGCGCCTGATCCGCCTGGCCCTGCTGGGCGGCTTCATGGCAGCGCTGTACTGGGTCTGGGCCGACCTGATCACGGTGTTCTCGTACCTGGACAACATCACCCTCTACGAATACACCAGTGGCACCGGCGCCAACATGAGCATGGTGCCGATCAGCATCGGCGACATGCTGGGTGCGCTGATCATCATCGGCATCACCTTTGCCCTGGCGCGCAACCTGCCGGGTCTGCTCGAAGTCTTTGTGCTGTCGAAGCTGAACCTGGCCCAGGGCAGTGCCTACGCCACCACCACGCTGCTGTCCTACGTGATCGCCGGGGTCGGCTTTGTCTCGACGCTCTCGACCCTCGGCGTCAGCTGGGACAAGTTACAGTGGCTGGTGGCAGCCCTCTCCGTGGGACTTGGCTTCGGCATGCAGGAGATTTTCGCCAACTTCATCTCAGGCATCATGATCCTGTTCGAACGCCCGGTGCGGATCGGCGACACCATCACCATCGGCAACCTGTCGGGCACGGTCAGCAAGATCCGTATCCGTGCCACGACCATCACCGACTTCGACCGCAAGGACATCATTGTCCCGAACAAGACGTTCATTACCGGACAACTGATCAACTGGTCCCTGACCGACACCATCACCCGCGTGACGCTCAAGCTCGGGGTCGATTACGGCTCGGACCTGGACCTGGTGAAGGAACTGCTGCTCAAGGCCGCCCGTGATAACCCGCGCGTCCTGAAAGACCCGGAACCTCACGTGTATTTCCTGAACTTCGGCGAAAGCACCCTCGACCACGAGCTGCGCATGCACGTGCGTGACCTCGGTGACCGTAACCCCGTGCTCGATGAGGTCAACCGCTTCATCAACCGCGAGTTCAAGAAGCAGCACATCAACATCTCGTTCCGGCAGATGGAGGTCTACCTCAAGAACCTTCATGGCCAGGAATACAAGATGGTGCCGATCGAGCCGGAAACCAAAACCATCGTGCCACTCAACGATGACAAGCAACCGCCGCTGGCACCGCCTGCCGCCAAACTCGACTAACCGGGCATTCCCCAGCAGAATGCTCGGACATTCTGCTGGAGACGGCCTTTGAAAGCCCTCGACGAACTGACCTTCGATAATCGCTTCGACCGCCTGGGCGATGCGTTTTCCGCCCATGTGCTGCCCGAGCCGATCGACAATCCGCGCCTGGTCGTGGCCAGCCCCGCCGCCATGGCGCTGCTGGATCTCGACCCGGCCGTGGCCGAAACCCCGGAGTTCGCCGAGCTGTTCAGCGGCCACAAGCTCTGGGCCGACGCGATCCCGAGGGCAATGGTCTATTCCGGTCATCAGTTCGGTTTCTATAACCCGCAACTGGGCGACGGTCGCGGCCTGTTGCTGGGCGAGGTGTACAACGAGGCCGGCGAGCATTGGGACCTGCACCTCAAGGGCGCCGGGCAGACACCCTTTTCGCGCATGGGTGACGGACGGGCGGTGCTGCGCTCCTCGATCCGCGAATTCCTCGCCTCCGAAGCCCTGCAGGCGTTGAACATCCCGACCACCCGGGCGTTGTGCGTGATCGGCTCCGACACGCCGGTCTGGCGCGAGAAACAAGAGCGCGCGGCCATGGTCCTGCGCCTGGCACCGAGCCATGTGCGCTTCGGCCATTTCGAATATTTCTACTACACCAAACGCCCCGAACAGCAGAAAGAACTCGGCGACCACGTCCTCGCCATGCATTTTCCAGAGTGCCTTGAACAACCGGAACCCTACCTGGCAATGTTCCGCGAGATCGTCGAGCGCAATGCCGAGCTGATCGCCAAGTGGCAGGCCTATGGTTTCTGCCACGGGGTGATGAATACCGATAACATGTCGATCCTCGGTATTACTTTCGACTTCGGCCCGTTCGCCTTCCTCGACGACTTCGACGCCAATTTCATCTGTAACCACTCCGACGATCAGGGCCGCTACTCCTTCAGCAACCAGGTGCCGATCGGCCAATGGAACCTCAGCGCCCTGGCCCAGGCCCTGACGCCCTTCATCAGCGTCGAGGCCCTGCGCGAAACCCTTGGCCTGTACCTGCCGCTGTTCCAGGCCCATTACCTGGACCTGATGCGCCGCCGCCTGGGTCTCACCACCGCTGAAGACGACGACCAGAAACTATTGGAGCAACTGCTGCAACTGATGCAGAACAGCGGCGTCGACTACAGCCTGTTCTTCCGCCGCCTGGGTGAAGAATCACCCGAAGCGGCTGTCCATCGTCTGCGCGATGACTTCGTCGACATCAAGGGCTTCGATGCCTGGGGCGAACTTTACGTAGCCCGGATTGCCCGTGAAGGCGAACTGGATCAGGAACAGCGTCGCCAACGGATGCATGCCGTGAACCCGCTGTATATCTTGCGCAACTACCTGGCGCAGAAGGCTATCGATGCGGCAGAAAAGGGCGATTACTCCGAAGTTCGCCGGCTGCACGCGGTACTGGGCAATCCATTCGAGGAACAGCCGGGGATGGAAAGCTACGCCGAACGGCCGCCGGAGTGGGGCAAGCATCTGGAGATCAGTTGTTCGTCGTGAGGCTGGCTAGATAAAGGTTTCCACCGACGTTCCGAAGCGCTCAGCCAGCCAGCGGATCTGCCGCAGGTTGAGCTGGCGCTTGCCGCTAAGAATCTCTGAAACAACTGATTGGGTACCCACACCGGGCAGGTCACTCTGAGTCAGCCCGTGTTCTCGCATCAGGTAGCCCAGAACATCAACACCACTGGCTTCTGCCATAGGGTGATGCTTGTGATCCCATTCCTCGATCCAGTCTCCAATGATGTCTACAAGACTCATCAGAGGATGTGATTCGTCATCGCCGGTTATCTCCAACAACTCATCCAGCGCAAGGGCCAGCCTGTCGTAGTCGTCTTCGCTCTTCGGTTTGCGTAGCAATGGCGCGACAAACTCCCAGTGCTCAGCGGCCTGTTTGATCAATGCACTCATTGTTTTCCCTCCTTCCATTTTCCTCGGTCATATTCGCGATGATCCAGCACGTCCTTGATGTACAGTTTCTGGGTTCTATACCGGACAAATGCGATCAACCGTAGCTTGTTTCCGCCGATATCGAATACATGAAACTCCCCGACCTTGTCGGTCGCAGCAAACAACGATTTCATGGCAGCAAAATCACAAGGACTATTGCGCTTGATTAGTCGAAACCAGTGATCGATCGCAGTCGCGGCATGTGGCCATTTTTCCTTTGATTCCCGAATTCGCTTTTCAGTGAACACACGCATGCAATTTCCTTATCGCATTTTGCTATGGAGGAGTTAAACACAGAGCGGAAATATCGCAAGTTGCGATATTTTTTACCGACCAATGGTTCATCGGCGCTCTTCCAGCCTAGACACGCTGTGCACTGCCGAACGATTGAAATATGAGCAAACGTCTCCAAGTAGGTGTTATCAGCTTCCAATTGGACATCGCTCATGACCGACCCACTCCTCATCCCCTGCCCCCACTGCAACGGCCTCAACCGCATCCCTGCCGAGCGCCTGAACGACCATCCCAAATGCGGTCGCTGCAAGTCCGAAGTCCTGCTGAATAAACCCTTCGAACTGAAGCAAGGCGATTACGCCAGCCAGATCAAGGGCGATCTGCCGCTGCTGGTGGACGTGTGGGCGGACTGGTGTGGGCCGTGCAAGTCGTTTGCTCCGGTGTTCGAGCAGGCGGCCGTGCAGTTGGCGGGCAAGTGCCGGCTGGCCAAGCTGGATAGCGAGGCTAATCAGCAGCTGTCAGCGCAATTGGGGATTCGTTCGATTCCTAGCCTGATTCTGTTCAAGAACGGCCGGGAAGTTGCGCGCCAGAGCGGGGCTTTTCCTTTGCCGCAGTTGATGAGTTGGTTGCGTAGCCAGGGGATCTGACAACCGCGTCGATCAAAATGTGGGAGCGAGCCTGCTCGCGATGAGGGCCTCATATTCAACATTTCTGTTGATCGGTCTACCGCTTTCGCGAGCAGGCTCGCTCCCACATTGATGGATCGTGCTAGTAGCAGGAATCAGGCGTTTTCCAGCAGGTTATGCAGCTCGACGAACTGTTGCGTCAGCTTGTGCCGCGGGTCGAGGTGGATCAGCGGCGTGTTGGCCTGGTGGGATTCGCGCATGCGTACCGAACTGCCCAGGTACACCGGCAGCACCGGCAAGCCTTCGGCAATCAATTCGTCGAGCATCTGCTGGGGCAGGCTGGCGCGGGCCTGGAACTGGTTGACTACGATGCCTTCGACTTCCAGCCCTTCGTTGTGGTCGTCCTTCAATTCGTCGATTTCCGCCAACAGGCCATAAAGCGCCTGGCGCGAGAAACTGTCGCAATCAAAAGGAATCAGCACGCGATCGGCAGCGATCAGCGCCGAAACCGCATAAAAATTCAGTGCTGGCGGCGTATCGAGGTAGATCCGGTCGTAATCTGCGTCAAGCTCTTCCAACAACTTACGCAGTTTGTTGATCTTGTGCTTGGCTTCAAGCTTGGGCTGCAAGTCCGCCAGTTCGGCCGTGGCGGTGATGACATGGAGGTTGTCGAACGGGGTTTCGTAAATATCGACCTTGCTCTTCTTCGCAAATGGCCCGGAAGACAAGGTCTGCTTGAAGAAATCGGCAATACCCATCGGAATGTCATTGCCGGTGAGTCCCGTCAGGTACTGAGTGGAGTTGGCCTGGGCATCGAGATCCACCAACAGGGTGCGATAACCCTCAGTGGCGCTGACCGCCGCCAGATTGCAGGCAATACTGGACTTGCCCACACCACCTTTCTGATTGAACACCACACGCCGCATGTCAAAACCTCCGTGTATCAATGAATGACCGAGTGTAGTGGTCCACGGCATGGCTTAGCTACCTCCCTGACACAGGGACTACGCGGTCATCGGCAATCTCCCACAAGAAAAGCGGCAAACGCGGGTGTGAACAGCCACCAGAGCCGACAGACGGGGCGCTAGCATTGTGAATAATTTTCAAACGCGCAGTTTTCACGAACTAACCGGCCCATCGCGCTGTGCAAAATGTAACCAGCATTTGCTACACGTTCGCGGCACCGGGATAATGCGCACCACTCGGCGCCAGGCGCCACGTAGAGTGAGTCGTGGTTTTCTACCACTCACCGCGTCAAGAAGCCCGCAGGGGCGGGATGAATGTCTGTGATCAACTTCAACATCGCCCAGTGGCGCGCATGGGCCCCGGGGCTCGAAAGCGTGGACGATTGGCAGGCCTGGAGCCGACGACCGGTCGTGCTGCCGGTCAGCGATGCCGCTCCCGACGTGTCGTTCCTGCCCGCCATGCAACGCCGACGCCTCAGTCGCCTGGCGCGAATGGCGTTCAGTGTCGGCTGGCCTCTGGCCGAAGGTCGTCAGGACTTGCCGCTGGTGTTTGTTTCCCGTCACGGTGAAACGCCACGCACCTTCGACATTCTCAGCGATCTGGCCGCCGATCAGCCGCTGTCGCCGACACAGTTCAGCCTGTCGGTGCATAACGCCATCATCGGCCTGTGGTCGATCATGCGCGGTGAAACCAGCGAAATGACGGCGCTCGCCGCTGCCGGTGACGGTCTGGAACACGGCATGCTGGAAGCGGCGGCCCTGCTCGATGAAGGTGCGCCCGCGGTATTGCTGGTGGTGACCGAGGACCAGCCGCCCGAGGCTTACTCGGCCTGGATCGACGATGTACCTTTTCCTTATGCCGTCGGCCTGCTGATCACACCCGGCAATGACTGGCAGCTGTCGCTGAACAGCCCCGCGGATGCGTTGTCCAAATCCCGCTGGCCGCACGCGCTGAATCTGTTGCGTGTGTTGCTTGGCCAGCAAACCACCTGCCAACATGCCTGGAAAAATCGTGTATGGACCTGGCAACGCAACCCGTGACCGAAAAGAATCGCGACGCCTATTACTGGCGCCTGCTGGCCACCGCCACGAGCTTCGCCCTGTTCGGGCTGGGCGGGCTGTGCCTGCGCCTGGTGGTTTTCCCTTTGTTGGGTTGCCTGCCGGGCGATGCCCAGACCCATCGGCTGCGCGCGCGGCAAACCGTCAGTCGCTGCTTCTGGTTTTTTGTCCGGTTCATGGCACGCGCCGGTGTGCTGACCTACGACATCCAGGGCGCGGAAAAACTTGGACGGCCCGGCCAGATGATCGTCGCCAATCACCCGTCGCTGATCGATGTGGTGTTTCTGATCGGCCTGGTGCGCCACGCCAACTGCGTGGTCAAGCAAAGCCTCTGGGAAAACCCGTTCACCCGCGCGCCCCTGCGCCGTACCGAATACATCAGCAACGACGGCAGCATGGACATGCTCGATGCCGCCGCCGATGCACTGAAAAGCGGCCAGACCCTGATCATCTTTCCGGAAGGCACCCGCACCCATCCGGGCCAGGCGCCAGCCTTTCATCGGGGGGGTGCGGCAATTGCCGTGCGGGGTGCGAAAATCCTCACCCCGGTGGTCATCAAGGTCAGCCCGACGACATTGACCAAGGCCGAGCCCTGGTATCGGATCCCCAAACGCCGCGTGCACTTCAGTTTCCGTGTCGGCGCCGATATAGACCCACAGGCGTTCGCCGTGCTGGGCCCGGCGCCTCAGGCCTCGCGCAAGCTCAACGATCATTTGCATTCTTACTTCATCAAGGAGCTCGCCGAAGATGAGCGATCTGAACACCGATAGCCTGAACCGGGACATCAAAGAGTTGATCATCGAAGCCCTCGGCCTCGAAGACATCAGCGCCGAAGACATCGGCGACCAACAGACGCTGTTCGGCGAAGGCCTGGGCCTGGACTCGGTCGACGCGCTGGAACTCGGCCTGGCCATTCAGAAAAAGTACGGCATCAAAATCGACGCCGACGCCAAGGACACTCGTAATCACTTCAGCAACGTGGCGAGCCTTGCGGCGTTCGTCACTGCAAAACAGGCAGCTTGAGACCGGACCATGCAAACTCGTGACGACATTTTCAACACTCTGCGCGATGCCCTGGTCGAGCTGTTCGAACTGGACCCCGAACGGGTGAGCCTCGAATCCAACCTGTACCAGGACCTGGAAATCGACAGCATAGATGCGGTCGATCTGATCGATCACATCAAACGTCAGACCGGCAAGAAAATCGCCGCCGAGGAATTCAAATCGGTGCGCACTGTCAGTGACGTGGTCGAGGCGGTCTATCGCCTGGTTCAACCGGCCGCATGAGCCGACTGATCGGCCTCGGCCTGCTGCTGGCAGGCCTGCTGTACCCCTTCGCGGTGTATTTCGGCATGGAACATTTTGCGCCATGGCAGTTCGGTTTGCTGCTGGGCAGTCTGTGGCTGGCGCGGGCGCTGACCGGACGGCGGCGACCGGGCAGCCTGTGGATGGCCACGGTGGCCATCGTGTTCTGCCTGTTGCTGGCGCTGTTCGACAGCCCGGCGTTATTGCGCTGGTACCCGGTACTGATCAGCGGGTTCATGCTGGTGCTGTTCGGGTCGAGTCTGATTTACGGTCCACCGATCGTTGAGCGCCTGGCCCAACTGCGTGAGGGGCATCTACCCGTCGAAGGCATTCGCTACACCCGCCAGGTCACCATCGCCTGGAGCGTTTTTTTTCTCTGCAACGGTTTGTGCGCCGCCGCCCTGACGCTTTGGGCGCCGCTGAGCTGGTGGACGTTGTACACCGGCCTGATTTCCTACGGATTGATAGGTCTGATGTTTGCCATTGAATGGCTCATACGACAACGGGTACGAGGCCACTCATGAATTGGATAAAACTTGAGCACCTGTTGCTCAAGGCTCAGCCGGAGCGTGCTGTAACGGCCGACCCGGCATTGAATCACGCGCAGTGGTGCGAACAGGCCCTGAGCCTGGCCGCCGGCCTGCAAGCCCTGGGCGTGCAACGCATCGCCGTGCACCTGGCAGACGCCGCCGACCTGGCGATTGCCCTGTTCGGCGCCTGGCGCGCCGGGGTCAGCGTTTTGTTGCCGGCCGACCTGCAAGCCCAGACTCGTCAGCGCTGGTCGGGCGAAGTCGACCTGTGGTTGACCGATCAGCCCAATGACGCCCATCTGAACGATTTCAGCCACCCGCCTCTCAATGCTGCGGCGCTGGATCTGGATCACTGCTCCCTGAGCCTGTGCACGTCCGGTTCCAGTGGTGAGTCCAAGCGCATCGAAAAAAGCCTGCGCCAGCTGGTCAATGAAGTCGAAGCCCTGGAACGGCTGTGGGGTGCCGACCTGGGCCCCGCCTGCATTATTGGCAGCGTCGCCACCCAACACATTTATGGCCTGCTGTTTCGGGTGTTGTGGCCGCTGTGCGCCGGGCGCCCATTCGTACGCCTGCAACTGGCCTTTCCGGAAGACCTGCAACGCACCAGTCGCGAACACCCGGCCTTCGCCTGGGTCACCAGCCCGGCACTGCTCAAACGAATGGGCGACAATCTCGACTGGCCAGCCTTGAGCGCAGTGCGTCGGGTATTTTCTTCAGGTGGTGCATTACCGGCCGAGGCGGCGCAGAGCCTGAACGAACGCCTGCATCAATGGCCGACCGAAATTTTCGGCAGTTCGGAAACCGGGGGCATCGCCTGGCGCCAGGGACTCGATCTGTGGCAGCCCTTCGCGGATGTCGCACTGAGCCAGGACAGTGACGGCGCATTGCTCATCACCTCGCCCTACTTGCCCGCCGGCCACGTCGAACACACCGCCGATGCCGCGCGAATCGCGGCGGATGGCCGTTTCGAACTGCTCGGGCGACTGGACAGGATCGTCAAACTGGAAGAAAAACGGGTCTCGCTGCCAATGCTGGAACAGGCGCTGGCGGCCCATGATTGGGTCTCTGAAGCGCGGCTGGGTGTTGTCCAGGAAAACCGGGCTTCACTGGGAGTGCTGTTGGTTCTCAGCGAAGCCGGGTTGCACGCCTTGCGCAATCAAGGCCGACGCAGCCTCACCGAGGAATTGCGCCAACACCTGAGCCAGCATTGTGAAGCTCTGGCCCTGCCACGGCGCTGGCGCTTGCTGCGGCAACTACCGCTGAACCCTCAAGGCAAACTGCCCCAGGCCGACGTCGAAGCCCTGCTGCTGGCACCGCGCCCCAAGGTGCCGCAGGTGCTGGAACAGATTGAAACCGAGGGCGAATGGAGCCTGCAACTGGCCGTGCCACCGGACCTGGCCTATTTCAGCGGCCACTTTCCCCGGGCGCCTGTGCTGCCGGGAGTGGTACAAGTGGAGTGGGCGCTGAACCTGGGCCAGCACTTGATGAACCTGCCGGCAAAATTCGCCGGCATGGAAGTGCTGAAGTTCCAGCAACTGGTGCGTCCGGGGGATGAAGTCCAGCTGCACCTGCGCTTCGACCCAACCCGCAGCAAACTCTATTTCACCTATCGCAATGAAACTGCCACCTGCTCCAGCGGGCGGATATTGCTGGAGGCAGAGCATGCTTAAGATTGGTGAGTGCTGCGCACTCATTCGCGAGCAGGCTCGCTCCCACACTGAGCGGGTGAGCACCACAGCCCCCCTGTGGGAGCGAGCCTGCTCGCGATGCAGACACCTCGATCCCTCAGGTGTACCCAAAGATGCATAACCCCTGCGCCGTCATCCCGGTCTACAACCACGAAACCGCGATCACCACCGTGGTCGACGCGCTGCTGGCCAGCGGCCTGCCGTGCATCCTGGTGGACGACGCCAGCGACAAGCCCTGCGCCACTGTTCTGGACCAACTGGCCCGGCGTGACAACATTCACCTGATCCGCCTCGCCACCAATCAGGGCAAGGGCGGTGCGGTGATGACCGGCCTGCGTGAAGCGGCGCGCCTGGGCTTCAGTCACGCCTTGCAGGTGGACGCCGACGGCCAGCACGACCTGCAGGACGTCCAACGCTTCATCGAACACTCACGCACCTATCCCGAGGCCGTGATTTGCGGCTATCCGCAGTACGACGCCAGCGTGCCGAAAGGTCGCTTGTACGCCCGCTACCTGACTCACGTCATGGTCTGGATCAATACCCTGTCATTGCAGATCCGCGATTCCATGTGCGGTTTCCGCGTCTATCCGTTGCCACCGGCCCTGGCACTGATCGACACCGCGAAGATCGGCAAGCGCATGGATTTCGACTCGGACATTCTGGTGCGCCTGGCCTGGCGCAATCAGCCGATGAAGTGGCTGAAAACCAAAGTCCATTACCCCCTGGACGGCGTTTCGCACTTCCGGATGTTCCACGACAACGTATTGATCTCGAGCATGCACACCCGGCTGTTTTTCGGCATGTTGCTGCGCTCGCCCCTGATTCTCTGGCGGCGGTGGCGAGCATGAACGCCGACAAGCAACACTGGGCCGATCGCGAGGAGCGCGGCAGCTTCTGGCTGATGAAATTCACCGCGTGCGCCGCCAGACTGCTCGGTCGCCGGCTGTTGAGCCCGCTGCTGTACGGCATCGTGTTGTACTTTTTCCTGTTCGGTCGCAGCGCCCGCCACAGCGCCTGGCAATACCAGCGGCGGCTCGCCGATTGGAGCGGTCGCAGCGAACTGCGCCCGACCCAGTGGCGAGTGTTCGGCCAGTTCATGGCCTTCGCCGACTCCATGCTCGACAAGCTCGACGTATGGAACGGCAAGCTGAGCATCGAGCAGATCGAAATCATCGACCCGGCGCTGCTGCGCAACAAACTGCGCGGCAGACGCGGGCAGATGCTGGTGGGTGCGCATTTGGGCAATCTCGAAGTCTGCCGCGCGCTGGCGGAGATTGGTGAGAAGGTCACGATGAACGTGCTGGTGCACACCAAGCACGCCGCACAGTTCAACCGGTTGCTGGGCGAAGCCGGTGCGACCAATCTGCGTCTGATCCAAGTCAGCGAACTGGACCCGGTGATCATGCTGCAACTGCACGAACGCCTGGAACGCGGCGAGTGGCTGGCGATTGCCGGCGACCGTGTACCTTTGCATGGCGGGCGCAGCGTGACCGTGGACTTCCTCGGCCACCCGGCAAAATTCCCGCAAGGCCCCTGGCTGCTGGCCGGCCTGTTGAAATGCCCGATCAACCTGCTGCTGTGCCTGAAAAAGCCCGACGGCGACTATCGACTGACCATTGAACCTTTCGCTGACGCCATCACCTGGAACCGCAGCGAGCGCGAGCAGGTCATTCATCAGTGGGCTTCCCGCTATGCCCAGCGCCTGGGTCACTATTGCCTCGAAGCACCTCAACAATGGTTCAACTTTTACCCTTTCTGGAAAACCGATGACGACGCCAACGCTTGAGCCGGTAACCTTCGGCGAACTCCCTTTGCGCATCGAAGACGTGTTGGCCCTGGCCAACCGCCAGGCGCCGACACAGTTGCAGGGTGATCCCGCGTACCGCGAGCGTATCGCCAAGGGCGCGCGCTTTCTCGATTCCCTGCTGGACAAGGAAGGCGTGATCTATGGCGTGACCACCGGTTACGGCGATTCCTGCGTGGTGGCGGTTCCGTTGCATCACGTCGAGGCGTTGCCCCGTCATTTGTACACGTTCCACGGCTGCGGGCTGGGCAAGTTGCTCGACGCCCAGGCCACCCGGGCGGTGCTGGCGGCGCGGTTACAGTCGCTGTGCCACGGCGTGTCCGGGGTGCGCGTGGAACTGCTGGAGCGCCTGCAAGCCTTCCTCGAACACGACATCCTGCCGCTGATCCCGGAAGAAGGCTCGGTAGGCGCCAGCGGCGATCTGACGCCACTGTCCTATGTCGCTGCCACCCTGTCCGGCGAGCGCGAAGTGATGTTCCGTGGCGAACGCCGTCAGGCGACCGATGTGCACCGTGAACTCGGCTGGCAGCCGCTGGTGCTGCGTCCCAAGGAAGCGCTGGCCCTGATGAACGGCACAGCGGTGATGACGGGGCTCGCTTGCCTGGCCTACGCCCGCGCCGATTACCTGCTGCAACTGGCGACCCGCATCACCGCGCTGAACGTGGTCGCCCTGCAAGGCAATCCGGAGCACTTCGACGAACGCCTGTTCGCCACCAAACCGCACCCGGGGCAGATGCAAGTCGCCGCGTGGTTGCGCAAGGATCTGGCGATCGACGCACCGACCGCGCCGCTGCATCGCCTGCAGGACCGCTATTCCCTGCGTTGTGCGCCCCACGTGCTCGGCGTGCTGGCCGACAGCCTGAACTGGTTGCGTTCGTTCATCGAGATCGAACTCAACAGTGCCAACGACAACCCGATCATCGACGCCGAGGCCGAACGCGTGCTGCACGGTGGGCACTTCTATGGCGGCCATATCGCCTTTGCCATGGACAGCCTGAAAAACCTGGTGGCCAACGTCGCCGATCTGCTGGATCGCCAGCTCGCGCTGCTGGTGGACGAACGCTATAACCATGGACTGCCGAGCAATTTGTCCGGTGCCAGCGCCGAGCGCGCGATGCTCAACCACGGTTTCAAGGCCGTGCAGATCGGCGCCAGTGCCTGGACCGCCGAAGCGCTGAAAAACACCATGCCAGCCAGCGTGTTTTCCCGTTCCACCGAGTGCCACAATCAGGACAAGGTGAGCATGGGCACCATCGCCGCCCGTGATGCGATTCGCGTGCTGGAACTGACCGAACAGGTCGCCGCCGCCACGCTGTTGGCTGCCAATCAGGGCGTGTGGCTGCGCGAACAGGCGGACGATGCACGACCGCTGCCACCCGCCCTGGCCGCCATGCACGAGGAATTGTCCAGGGACTTCCCGCCGGTCATCGAAGACCGCGCGCTGGAAGGCGAGTTGCGCCTGTGCCTGCAACGAATCGCCGAACAACACTGGAGGCTGCATGCGTAGCAAGGGAGTGCTCCACACCGATACGGAAATCCTCGTGCCGTTCTTTGACGTCGACAGCATGAACGTTGTCTGGCACGGCCATTACATCAAATACCTGGAAATCGCCCGCTGCGCGTTGCTGGACAAGATCGGCCATAACTACACGGCCATGTCCGAAACGGGCTACGCGTGGCCGGTGATCGACCTGCAACTGCGTTATGTGCGCGGCGCGGTGTTTGGGCAGCGGCTGAATGTGCGCGCCAATCTGGTGGAGTGGGAGAACCGCTTGAAGATCAATTACCTGATCAGCGATCTGGAAACCGGTGAACGCCTGACCCGCGCCGTTTCCGTGCAGGTAGCCGTCGATATGAGCAACCGCGAGATGCAACTGGCCTCGCCGAAGGTTTTCACCGACGCTGTCGAGAGGGCCCTGCCATGATTTTCTGCCACCCCCGCTCCCCTGTAGGAGCGAGCTTGCTCGCGATGGTGGTTAACGATGACGCTGGGCACCTGACACTCCGTGGCGCTCTCAGGTTTTTCGCGAGCAAGCTCGCTCCTACAGTTTTCTGTGTGTTGCTGGGTGTTCCTGGGCTGGCTCATGCCTTCGATCTGCAACAGCTCAGCGATCAACTGGCCAAACCCGACGTCATCCACGGCAACTTCGTCCAGGAAAAACACCTGCGCGCCCTGCCTCAGCCGCTGACCAGCAAGGGCACCTTCGTCCTGGCGAAAAACCACGGATTGCTGTGGCTGCTCAAAACCCCGCTGCAGCAGGATTACCGCATCACCGCCAAGGGCATCGCCCGACGTGATGCCGGCGGCTGGCAAATGCTGCCGGGCAAGAGCGCCGGTGCCGAGCAGAACCGCTTGTTTCTCGCCGTGCTGCAGGGCGACAGCAGTGGACTGCAACGGGATTTCGAGTTGTCCCTGAACGGCGACGCACAGCACTGGAAGCTGACGCTGGTGCCACGCTCGATGCTGCTCAAGCAGGTGTTCAATCAGATCAACATCACCGGTGGCGAACTGGTGCATAGCATCGAGCTGCTGGAAACCCAGGGCGACAGCACCCTGTTGCGCATGCAGGACAGCACCAGCAGCCAACCGTTGAGCGACGCGGAGCAACATGACTTTGCCGAGTGAGCGCAGTCTGCCGCGGTTGTTCCTGATCCTGCTGCTGGCAGTGCTGGCGCTCGCCGGTTGGCAATGGCGCGACGGTGCGCCGGTATCGGCCAACCTGATGGAACTGGTGCCCGGCACCGCGCCGGACGCCCTGGAACTGCGCGCCGAACAACGCATGCAAGAACCGCTGAATCGCGAAATGCTGGTGCTGGTTGGCCATGAACATCGCGAACAAGCCATCGCCATGGCGCAAAGACTGGGTGATCAATGGCAAGCCAGCGGCCTGTTCGAAAAGGTCCAGTGGAACCTGCAAGCCGACTTACCGGCGCTGCGCACGCAACTGCTGCAAGGCCGACTGGCGATGCTCTCGGCCGATGACCGGCAGCAACTGATCGAGCACCCGGACGCGTTTATCCAGCAACGGGTGCAGGCGCTGTTCGACCCCTTCACCGGTTTCAGCCTGGTGCCCAGCCAGGACGACTGGCTGGGCCTGACCGGGCGCATCCAGAACAGCCAGCCACAACACGGTTCGGTGCAACTGGACATCGGCAGCGGTGCATTGATTGCCGATGCCAACGGCAAAAGCTGGGTATTGCTGCGCGCGCGGAGCACCGGCAACGCCTTTGACATGAACCTGCCGCTGCAAGTGGCCAACCTGCTCCAACACAGCCGCGAGGAAGCCGCCGAGTCCGGTGTGCAACTGCTGGCGGCCAGTGGCCTGCTTTACGCCGCCAACGGTCAGAAGCAAGCCAGCCGTGAGATCACCTGGGTCGGCGGCGGTGCCACGTTCGGGATCCTGTTGCTGCTGTTGCTGGCATTCCGCAATTGGCGTGTGTTGCTGGCTTTCGTCCCCGTGCTGGTGGGCATGCTGTTCGGTGCAGTAGCCTGCGTGGCGCTGTTTGGCCATCTGCATGTGATGACTCTGGTGCTGGGTTCGAGCCTGATCGGCGTCGCGGTCGATTACCCGCTGCATTACCTGTCCAAAGGCTGGAGCCTGAAACCCTGGCACAGCTGGCCGGCCCTGCGCCTGACCTTGCCGGGCTTGACCCTGAGCCTGATCACCAGCGCCATCGGTTACCTTGCGCTGGCCTGGACCCCGTTCCCGGCACTGACCCAGATCGCGGTGTTCTCCGCCGCGGGCCTGCTGGGTGCCTATTTGTCCGCCGTGTGCCTGCTCCCGGCACTGCTCAAGGGTGTGGAGCTGCGGCCGGCACAGTGGCCATTGCGGGTGTCCGCGTTTTTGCTGGGACTGCGTGAAGCATTGCTCAAGCGCTTGCACACGCCGGTGCTGCTGGCGCTGTTGATTGCCTTCTGCGCCGGCGGCCTGTTGCAGCTCGAAACGAAAAATGACATCCGCCAATGGGTCGGTGCGCCGCAGCAATTGACCGACGAAGCACAAACCATCGCACGGATTACCGGCTATCAACCCACCAGCCAGTTCTTTCTGGTACAGGCGGCCGACCAACAGCAATTGCTCGAGCGCCAGGCCGCGCTCAGCGAACGCCTGGATCAACTGGTCAACCTGGAAAAGCTCCAGGGTTACCTGTCGCTCAATAAACTGGTCAGTCCGCCGAGCGAACAGCGTCAGGTGCGCGATGCATTGAACAGACTGCCGCAGTTCTGGCAGCCGTTGCTCGATGTCGGCGTGCCGGTGGAGGCGCTGCAAGCGGAGTTGACGACATTGCAGGCGCTGCCTGTCGAAGACATTGACGCTGCGTTGTCCGGGCCCCTGGCCGAGCCTTATCGCCTGTTGTGGCTTGGGCCGACCGCTGATGGCGTGGCCGCGATGGTCAGCCTGCAAGGCCTGAACAACCCTTCCCTGCTGCGGGTCCAGGCCAAAGATTTGCCGGGGGTGACGCTGGTGGATCGGCTGGGTGAATTGAACAACGTCTTCGCGGCGACCCAGATCAGTGCCGCCGAACTGAAGCTTGCTTCCTGCGTGTTGATCGTACTGGTGCTGATCCTGCCGTTCGGCTTCGGCGGCGCACTGCGCATCGTCTCCCTGCCGCTGCTGGCCGCGCTGTGCAGCCTCGCCAGCCTCGGTTGGCTGGGGCAGCCGCTCACCTTGTTCAGTCTTTTCGGACTGCTGCTGGTGACGGCAATCAGTGTCGACTACGCGATCCTCATGCGCGAGCAAGTCGGCGGCGCCGCCGTCAGCCTGCTGGGCACCTTGCTGGCGGCGTTGACCACCTGGCTGTCCTTCGGCCTGCTGGCGGTGTCGAGCACGCCGGCAGTGAGTAATTTCGGCCTGTCGGTCAGCCTGGGTCTGATGTTCAGTTTCATGCTCGCCCCCTGGGCCGGTCGCCAGGTGCAGGCGGCCACGGTCGCGGAGCCGACAGCATGATGATTGCACTGTTTTGGGCAATGGCCCTGACGCTGTTCGCCGTGGCGACCCGAATCGGTCGCCACTTCGGCTTGATTCCGATCGTCAGTCAGTTGCTGTTGGCGACCGTTGGCCTGCCGTTGCTGATGTACTTCTGGATCGAGCCGCAATGGCAATTGAGCGGCGCGGCGCTGGTGTCGCCGGTCTGGCTGAAAAACCTGTATAGCCTCAGTTTCGCACTGTTGCTGGGCTATATCCTCAGCGACGTGATCGACCTGCACCTGGACCGCCAGAGCCTGAAAATCGCCTTGCCGAGCTTCTGTATTCCGTTTGCCTGCGGCCTCGCCACGGCGGTCTGGCTGTTGCCGGCGCAACCCTGGATCAGCTCACTGGCGGTTGGCCTGTTGTTCGCGATAACCGCGATCCCGGTGCTGTACCTGTACCTGCGGCATATCGATTACCCCACCGCCGCCACCCGACGGCTGGTGCAGACCGCGATCCTCATCGACCTCACCTGCTGGACCCTGTTTGCCATCGCCCAGGGTACCCTGCACCTGAGCAGCCTTTTGCTGCCGTTGGCCGGCGCCTGCCTGCCCGTGCTGCTGAGACTGCTGGGGTTGCGCCAACTCTGGCTGTACAGCCTGAGCTTTTTCGCCCTGCTGGTGGTGGCCGAACACTACAAGCTCAATGCGCTGATTTTCGGCATTGGCTATGTGTTGATCATGGCCGCGTTGAAAGCGCCGCTGGTACTGCCGCTGCCGGCGATCTGGATGAGCCGCTTGCAGACCTACATGGCCATTCCGCTGATCCTTACCTTCGGCATCGTGCAAATCAACGTGCACAGCGCGTTGGACAGTCTCGGCTGGGTGCAACTGGCGGCGCTGCTGCTGTTGCCGATTGCCAGCAAACTGCTGGGCAACTGGCTCGGTCTCGGCTGGGCCGGCGCCTCGTTCCAGGGTGCCAGCCGCTGGCGGGAAAGCGTGCTGCTGAACATTCGCGGCTTGAGTGAGATCGTGTTTCTCAACCTGCTGCTGCAACAACAGCTCATCAGCCCGGCGCTGTACTTTGCGCTCATGCTGATGGGCTTGGTCGCGACCCTGCTGCCGGCATTGGCCGGCATGCACCGGATTCCCTTGAACGCTGCCGCTCCGGCAAGGAGGCCTCATGCCAACCGTTGAAACGGAACATCGCCAGATCGTGGTTATCGGCGCAGGCCCTTCGGGTGCCATCGCCGCCGCGCTGCTCAAGCGCAAGGGACATGATGTATTGGTGATCGAGCGCCAGCATTTCCCACGGTTTTCCATCGGCGAAAGCCTGTTATGCCACTGCCTGGATTTCGTCGAAGAAGCGGGCATGCTCGACGCCGTCAACGCTGCCGGTTTTCAGCTGAAAACCGGCGCCGCGTTTGCCTGGGGCGAGCAGTACAGCACCTTCGATTTCAGCGAAAGCTTCACCCATGGCAAACCGACGACCTTCCAGGTCCAGCGCGCCGATTTCGACCAGTTGCTGGCCGATCAGGCGGCGCTGCAAGGGGTGGAAATCCGTTACGGCGAAGCCATCGTCAGCGTCACTGTCGATCACGGCAAACCAGAGCTTGGCGTGCGTCGCGAGGACGGCAGCGAATACCGCATCGAGGCTGATTTCCTGCTTGACGCAAGCGGTTACGGGCGCGTCCTGCCACGCCTGCTCGACCTCGAAGCACCGTCGAACTTCCCGGTGCGCCAGGCGGTGTTCACCCACGTCGAAGACTTTATCGACAGCCCGGCTTTCGATCGCACCAAGATCCTCATCACCACCCACCCGACCCAGCGCGATATCTGGTTCTGGACCATCCCGTTCAGCAACGGACGCTGCTCGGTGGGCGTGGTGGCGGCCGCCGAGCACTTCGAGGGCCGCACCGACAATCTGGACGACTGCCTGCGCGGTTTCATTGCCCAAACACCAGGTCTGGCCAGCGTGCTGAACAATGCCGTATGGGACACGCCTGCGCGCACCATCGGCGGTTACTCGGCCAATGTCAAAACCCTGCATGGACCTGGATTTGCGCTGCTGGGCAACGCCGCGGAATTCCTCGACCCGGTGTTCTCCTCTGGCGTCACCATCGCCATGCGCTCGGCGAGCATGGCCGCCGGGGTGCTGCACCGCCAGTTACAGGGCGAGGCGGTGGACTGGCAAAAAGAATTCGCCGAACCGCTCAAGCGCGGCGTCGATACCTTCCGTTGCTACGTCGAAGGCTGGTACTCGGGGACTTTCCAGGATGTGATTTTCCATGAGGGCAGTTCGCCGGAAATCCGCCGCATGATCAGCTCGATCCTGGCCGGTTACGCCTGGGACGAACGCAATCCGTTCGTCAGCGAGGCCAAGCGTCGGTTGAAGGTCATATCCGAACTGTGCGCAAGGAATGCGACATGAGCTATTTGAGCGACAACTACGTCGAAGAAACCCGATTCGGCCTTTGGTTCCTGCGCAGCCATGCCTGGCAGCACTATGTGCTGCGCGTGGCGGTCAACGACTTGCGCAGCCTGTTCAGCGAAGCCCCACCAAGCCATCCGGTGCTGCTGGATGCCGGTTGCGGCCAGGGCAAGTCATTCCAGTACCTGCGCCAGACCTTCATGCCCGGGCGCTTGATCGGCGTGGACGCCGACCCGCACAGCCTGAACCGCAGCCGTGAAGAAGCGGTCAATCAGGGTATGACGGTGGAGTTGATCGGCAGCGACTGCGCCAGTATCAATGTACCGGACGCCAGCGTTGACCTGCTGTTCTGCCACCAGACCTTTCATCATCTGGTGGAGCAGGAGCAGGCACTGGCCGAGTTCTACCGTGTGCTCAAGCCAGGCGGCTATCTGCTGTTCGCCGAATCCACCGAGGCTTACATTGATACCTGGGTGATCCGCTGGCTGTTCCGCCACCCGATGCACGTGCAGAAAAGCGCCGCGCAGTACCTGGAGATGATTCGCCGGCAGGGTTTCGAATTTGGCCCGCGAAACGTGTCTTATCCGTACCTGTGGTGGAGCCGCGCCAAGGATTTTGGCCTGTTGGAATGTTTGGGCCTGAGCAAACCGAAGCCCTTTGGCCAGCGGGAAGAAACCCTGGTCAACGTGGTTGCGCGCAAACCCCTTGAAGGTGCTGTGTGATGTTCAACTTCAATCCCTGTGGGAGCGAGCCTGCTCGCGAAAGCGGTACATCCGCCAATAGATATGTTGGATGTGATGCCCTCTTCGCGAGCAGGCTCGCTCCCACAGGGGTCGAGAGTATTCTGCGATTTTTGTTGTTGGGTTTTGTTCTGCTGCTGAGTGCTTGCGCCAGCCGGGCACCGCTGCCCGAGCAAACCCCCAACCTGTCGCTGCCACTGCAATTGCACATCCAGCGGCTGCAAGCCGAACAGCGTCAGGACTGGGTGCTGGTGATCCAGCGTGAAGGCCCGGCCATTCGCTGGTCGATGATGGACTTGCTGGGCATTCCCCAGGCTCGTCAGAAACTGGTGGACGGCGAGTGGCGTGCTGATGGTCTGCTACCGCCCAATCCGGAAGCCCGTGAGCTGTTCGCTGCGTTGTTGTTTGCGCTCACGCCCAAGGACGAACTGTCCGGCAACTATCCAGCCGCCTGGCAACATGGCGCTCAACGCGCCTTGCCGGAGCGTTGGGACGTCCGCTATTCACAACCGATGAGCTTTGAATTGAACCTGCCCAAAGGTCCGAAATACCAAGTCACGCCACTGAGTGGGGAGGCACCATGACCGCCTACTTGAACGCCCTGGGGGTCATCTGCTCCCTGGGCCGTGACAAGCATGAAATTGCGCGCAACCTGTTTGCCGGCGATTGTTCCGGCATGCGCAGCGAAGCCGGCTGGGTGCCGCAGCGGTCCTTGCCGGTGGGTGCGGTGCGGGGCGAACTGACGGCGATTCCCGCCGGACTGTCCCGGCAAAACACCCGCAACAATCAGTTGCTAATGGAAGCCGCCCTGCAAATTCGCCAGGACATCGATCACGCGATCCAGACGTATGGCCGCGACCGTATCGGCGTCGTGCTTGGCACGAGCACGTCGGGCATCGACGAAGCCAGCCAGGGCCTGGCCCATTACATCCGCGAGCACCAATTCCCGGCGGAATACGACTACCAGCAACAGGAGCTCGGCGCGCCGGCCAGCTTTCTCGCTGACTGGCTGCAACTGAGCGGCCTCGCTTATGTGATTTCCACCGCTTGCACCTCCAGCGCCAGGGCGCTGATGAGCGCCCAGCGCCTGCTCGACCTCGGGGTCTGCGACGTGGTGTTGTGCGGTGGCGTCGACAGCCTGTGCAAACTGACCCTCAATGGTTTCTCGGCGCTGGAAGCGGTGTCCGATCAGCGCTGCAACCCGTTCTCGGTCAACCGCAACGGCATCAACATCGGCGAAGCGGCCGCGCTGTTCCTGATGAGCAAGCAGGCGGGTGGCAACCCATCGATTGCCCTGCTCGGCAGCGGCGCCAGCTCCGATGCGCACCACATTTCCGCGCCGGAACCTGCTGGGCGAGGCGCTTTGCAAGCGATGCACAAGGCGTTGAACCGCGCCGGCCTGCAACCGCAACAGATCAATTACCTGAACCTGCACGGCACCGCCACCCAGCACAACGACGCCATGGAAAGCCGGGCGGTGGCCACACTGTTCCCTGTCGGCGTGCCCTGCTCCTCGACCAAACCCATGACCGGCCACACCCTTGGCGCGGCCGGCGCGCTGGAAGCGGCGTTCTGCTGGTTGAGCCTGAGCGCAGACAATCATGAACACGCCCTGGCGCCGCATGTCTGGGACGGTCAACCGGATCCTGAGCTACCCGCCCTGAATTGGGTGACCCCGACCGATCGCCTGGCGTCCACAGGTCCTCGCTACCTGATGAGCAATTCCTTCGCCTTCGGTGGTAACAACGTCAGCCTGATTATCGGAGACGCCCCATGATTGACTGGCCGCTCGCCGAACTGCTGCCCCACGCTGGCGACATGATCCTCATCGACCGGATCCTGGCGTTCGACGAGGAGCAGATTCATACCCGCCTCACGGTCAAGTCCGACGGGCTGTTCAACCGCCCCGACGGCAGTCTGCCGGCTTGGGTCGGCATTGAGCTGATGGCCCAGAGCGTCGCGCTCTTCGCCGGTTGCCATGCACGCCAGCGTGGGGATGCGGTGGAGCTCGGCTTCCTGCTGGGCAGTCGCAAGTTCGAATGCAACGTCGAGAGTTTTCCAGCGGGGACCGAACTGACCATCCACGGCATTCGCTCGCTGGAAGACGACAATGGCATGGGCGTGTTCGAATGCCACATCAACGCACCGGACATTCACGCCACCGCCCGTCTGAACGTGTACCGCCCGCCTCAGCCGGCTCAATATCTTGATGAACCCCAAGGAACCCAATCATGACTGAATCCGTACTGGTCACCGGTTCCAGCCGTGGCATCGGCCGCGCCATCGCCCTGCGCCTGGCCCAGGCCGGACATGACATCGTGCTGCATTGCCGCAGCGGCCTGACGGACGCCATTGCGGTGCAGGGCGAAATCGAGGCCTTGGGGCGCAAGGCGCGCATCCTGCAATTCGACGTGTCGGACCGCACCGCTTGTAAGACCATCCTTGAAGCCGACGTGGAAACCCACGGTGCCTATTACGGTGTGGTGCTCAACGCCGGACTGACCCGCGACGGTGCTTTTCCGGCGCTGAGCGAGGATGATTGGGATGTGGTGATGCGCACTAACCTCGACGGTTTCTACAACGTACTGCACCCGGTGATGATGCCGATGATCCGTCGTCGCGCCGCCGGGCGAATTGTTTGCATCACCTCGGTGTCCGGGTTGATCGGCAACCGCGGCCAGGTCAACTACAGTGCCTCCAAGGCCGGTTTGATCGGGGCGGCGAAGGCGTTGGCGATCGAACTGGGCAAGCGCAAGATTACCGTCAACTGTGTCGCGCCCGGCCTGATCGACACCGCGATGCTCGATGAAAACGTGCCGGTGGAAGAACTGATGAAAATGATCCCCGCACAACGCATGGGCACCCCCGAAGAGGTGGCCGGCGCGGTGAATTTCCTGATGTCGGCGGAAGCCTCGTACATCACCCGGCAGGTTCTGGCCGTCAATGGAGGCCTGTGTTGATGAAACGCGTCGTCGTCACCGGCATGGCCGGCATCACCTCACTGGGCAGCGACTGGGACACCATTGTCGGCAACTTCGCGGCCAACCGCAGCGGCATACGCCGGATGGACGAATGGGATCGCTTCACCGAACTCAACACCCGCCTGGCCGGGCCCATCGATGATTTCAAGGTGCCGGGGCACTGGACCCGCAAACAGCTGCGCAGCATGGGCCGGGTATCACGGCTGGCGGTCGGCGCGGCGGAACAGGCGCTGGCCGACGCCGGATTGCTGGGCGACGAATCGATCAAGGACGGGCGCATGGGCGTCGCGTGCGGCTCGTCCACCGGCAGCACCGACGAGATCAAGGCATTCGGCAACATGCTGCTCAACTCAGTGGCCGAAGGCCTGAACGCCAACTCCTACGTGCGCATGATGCCGCACACCACGGCGGCCAATATCAGCATTTTCTTCGGCCTTACCGGCCGGCTGATCCCGACGTCCAGCGCCTGCACCAGTGGCAGCCAGGGCATCGGTTATGCCTACGAAGCCATCAAGTTCGGACGCCTGCCGCTGATGCTCGCCGGTGGCGCCGAAGAGCTGTGCCCGACCGAGGCCATGGTCTTCGACGCGCTCTATGCCACCAGCCTGAAAAACGACACCCCGCAGTTGTCGCCCCGTCCCTACGACAGTGCTCGCGACGGCCTGGTGATCGGTGAAGGCGGCGGCATGCTGGTGCTGGAAGAACTGGAACACGCCCTCGCCCGGGGTGCGCACATCCATGCCGAGATCGTCGGCTTCGGCAGCAACGCCGACGGCCAGCACACCACCCGTCCGGAGCAAGTCACCATGCGCCGAGCCATGGAACTGGCGTTGGAAGACGCTGGGCTCAAACCGTCGGACATCGGCTACGTAAACGGTCACGGCACGGCGACAGAGCAAGGCGACATCGCCGAAACCCTGGCCACCAGCAGCCTGTTCGGCGAACACATGCCCATCAGTTCGCAGAAAAGCTTCCTCGGCCACACCCTCGGCGCCTGCGGCGCACTGGAATCCTGGTTCAGCATCGAAATGCTCAACCGCGACCTGTACGTGCACACCCTCAACCTCGACGAGGTCGACCCGCACTGCGGCAAACTTGATTACCTGCGCGGCGAGTTCCGGCAGATGAGCAACCAGTTTGTGATGAACAATAATTTTGCGTTTGGTGGGGTGAATACGTCGTTGATTTTCAAGCGCTGGTCGTAAACAAACATCTCCCTTGTGGGAGCGAGCCTGCTCGCGAAAGCGGTAGGTCAGTCAACAGAAATGTCGCCTGTATTGCCGCCTTCGCGAGCAGGCTCGCTCCCACAAAGGTCCCGCCGGCCCAGACAATCAGGGTTGATCAAGGTTATCCAACACACGGTTCACTGCCAGCTCTCCGAGCATGATCGACTGCTGAATCCCCAACAGCGTGTGGCCCTGCGAGCCCTTCAGGTCTCTGGCGAAGTCACTCGCCATGACATTTGCCGAGGCCAGCGATACGCAGGCGTATTCCAGCAGGGTGTGGTTGTCGATGTCGGGGGCAATGAGGAAGATCGGACTGGGTTGGCGTGGCGCGTCCGGATCGGAGTCCGGTGGATTTGGCGTATGGGTCATGAGTCAGCGTCCTGAAAAAGAAGGGTGGCAGCTGTACGCAGGTTAGTAGACCGGTCCACATCAATCCGGCGCACCCGAAGGCGCCCTGCGCACAGCTACCGTCAAGGGCAGGTATGGACATACCTGCCTATCAGGAGCGCCAATGCGCTAGATATGAAAACGGGCTACTAAACCCGATCACTGACCATCAGTGACGCGAATCAAGTTAGCGACGGCCCTCAAAGCGCACAAGCCGGCGGATTCTGGAGTAGGTGTAGGCAGCGCCGCAAGGCGCTGTAGCCTGTCTGAGAGACTTCAGATATGTCCCACGGTCAGCGGTGAAGTTTCTGATAGATCACTGCTTTGCCTGAGGCGGGACATCGACGTTTTTTGGCGTTCTCGCGGACGCCATCGCGGGCAAGCCTTGCTCCCACAGGGGACAGCGGTGTGGACACGATTGTGGTCATGCCACAAAACCCTGTGGGAGCAAGGCTTGTCGGATCGCCGCATCGCCGCGATTGACTGCGAAGCAGTCACGGTTTCAACGGCTCAACCTTCCTCGTCAACAACTCCACAAACGCCTTGGCCATCGCCGACTTCTGATCCTTGCGCTGTACCAGCCACACCGCCGACACCGCTGCCGGATCCAGCAACGGCCGATACACCACGCCATCAATGCGCATCCGCTGATAAGACGCCGGCAGTACCGACACACCCAACCCCGCCGCCACCAACCCAATGATCGTCATCGCCTCCCCTGCCTCCTGGGCGAAGTGCGGGCTGAACCCGGCGTCCCGCGCCAGGCTGAGCAGTTGCGCGTACAGGCCACTGCCGTAGCTGCGCGGGAAAAACACGAAAGGCTCAAGAGCCAGGGCAGACAGGAACAAGCCTTCTTCACTGTCCTCGACCAGCGGATGCTTGGAGCTGAGCACCGCCACCAGAGGCTCGCGCATCAACTCGACCACACTGAGCGAATCGGGCAGCCCCAGCGGACGCATGATCCCGACTTCGATGGATTCATCTACCAGTGCATCGGCTACCTGGGTGCTGCTCATTTCCCGCAGGTTCAGGTGCACCGCCGGGAAGCGCTGGCGAAACGAGAAGATCGCCTGGGGGATCGTCGAGTTGAACGGCGCTGAAGAGGTGAAGCCGATTTTCAGTTCGCCCAATTCCCCCAACTGCGCCCGCCGCGCAACGTCTGCCGCTTTGTCGACCTGCGCCAGCACCAGCCGCGCCTCTTCGAGAAACAGCCGACCGGCCTCGCTCAGCTCGACCCGACGATTGGTACGCTCGAACAAACGCGCACCGACCTCCTGTTCCAGCGCCTGAATCTGCTGGCTCAACGGCGGCTGGGAGATGCCCAGCACCTGTGCAGCGCGGCCGAAGTGCAGTTCCTCGGCGACGGCAATGAAGTAGCGCAAATGACGCAATTCCATGGAAACCCCATTAGGTCGTTTAAGCTATCAAACAGGTCGAACAATATATTGGATTGAATCATTAGCCAGCTATATGCTTTTTTCATTGCCTGACCGGCTGCGCTCCTCCGAGGTCTACCGTGAAAACTGCTGTCGCTCCACTCACCCATGAAGTTTCTCCTGCCGCACAGGACGACGTGGTCGCTGAACTCAAAGAGATCTATATCGAAAAAGGCACGCCGGCGTTCATGCGCACGGTGCTGGCATTGTTCTGTGGCGGCTTCGCGACGTTCGCCCTGCTCTACTGCGTGCAGCCAATGATGCCGCTGCTGTCCCACGAATATTCCATCAACGCAGCGCAAAGCAGCCTGATTCTCTCGGTGGCCACGGGCATGCTCGCCATTGGCCTGCTGATCACCGGCCCGATCTCCGATCGCATCGGACGCAAACCGGTGATGGTCGCGGCGCTGTTCGCCGCGGCGCTGTTCACCATGGCCAGCGCAATGATGCCGAGCTGGCACGGCGTGCTGGTGATGCGCGCGCTGATCGGATTGTCGTTGAGCGGCCTGGCGGCGGTCGCCATGACGTATCTGAGCGAAGAAATTCACCCTCACCACATTGGCCTGGCGATGGGCCTGTACATCGGCGGCAATGCCATCGGCGGGATGAGCGGGCGATTGATTACCGGCGTGTTGATCGACTTCGTCAGTTGGCACACGGCAATGCTGGTGATTGGCGGCCTGGCCATGATCGCGGCGGCGGTGTTCTGGAAAATCCTCCCGGAGTCGCGAAACTTCCGCGCCCGTTCGCTGCATCCGCGCAGCTTGCTCGACGGCTTTACCATGCACTTTCGCGATGCCGGCCTGCCGCTGCTGTTCCTCGAAGCCTTTGTGCTGATGGGCGCGTTCGTCACGCTGTTCAACTACATCGGCTACCGCTTGCTGGCCGAGCCTTATCACATGGAGCAGGCGTTCGTCGGGCTGCTGTCGGTGGTGTACCTGTCGGGGATCTACAGCTCGGCGAAAATCGGCGCGCTGGCGGACAAACTCGGTCGTCGCAAAGTGCTCTGGAGCACCATCGCGCTGATGATCGCCGGCCTCGCCCTGACGATGTTCACGCCGCTGCCGCTGGTGATTTTCGGCATGCTGGTCTTCACCTTCGGCTTCTTCGGCGCCCATTCGGTGGCCAGCAGCTGGATCGGCCGCCGCGCCACCAGGGCCAAGGGTCAGGCGTCGTCGTTGTACCTGTTCTGCTATTACGCCGGTGGCAGCATCGCCGGTACCGCAGGCGGCTATTTCTGGCATCTGGGCGGCTGGAACGGCATCGGCATGTTTATCGGCGGGTTGCTGGTGGTCGCGTTGCTGGTGGCGTTGAAACTGGCAAAGCTGCCGCCGCTA
The DNA here is from genome assembly GCF_003634475.1 of Pseudomonas sp. WPR_5_2. NCBI lineage: Bacteria > Pseudomonadati > Pseudomonadota > Gammaproteobacteria > Pseudomonadales > Pseudomonadaceae > Pseudomonas > Pseudomonas sp. WPR_5_2. Next base: position 299,839 of record NZ_RBLA01000004.1, read on the forward strand.
GGCGGTGTAAAGGCCTGATACAAATCCCTGTGGGAGCGGGCTTGCCCGCTCCCACAGGGACCGAGTACGACCTGGTATCTCATACAAAAACGCCCGGCATGAGCCGGGCGTTTTTATTGGGCAGCAATCACTCGTGATACTGCGCCGACAACTCATGTACGGCCCGCAAGAAGGCGCCTGCATGTTCCGGGTCGACTTCCGGCGTGATGCCGTGTCCCAGGTTGAACACGTGGCCACTGCCCTTGCCATAGCTGGCGAGGATGCGACCGACTTCGGCGCGGATGGCTTCAGGCTTGGCGTAGAGCACGGTCGGATCCATGTTGCCTTGCAGGGCGACTTTGCTGCCGACGCGTTCACGAGCGTTGCCGATGTCGCAGGTCCAGTCCAGGCCCAGGGCATCCGCGCCAGCGTCGGCAATGCTTTCCAGCCACAGGCCGCCGTTCTTGGTGAACAGGATGACCGGCACTTTGCGACCTTCGTGCTCGCGGATCAGGCCGCTGACGATTTTGCGCATGTAGGCCAGGGAGAACTCCTGGTACGCCGCCGCCGACAGGTTGCCGCCCCAGGTGTCAAAGATCTGCACCGCTTGTGCACCGGCCAGGATCTGGCCGTTGAGGTAGCTGGTGACCGACTGCGCGAGTTTATCCAGCAGCAGGTGCATGGCTTGCGGGTTGTCGTAGAGCATGGCCTTGGTCTTGCGGAAGTCTTTCGACGAGCCGCCTTCGACCATGTAGGTGGCCAGTGTCCACGGGCTGCCGGAGAAGCCGATCAGCGGCACGCGACCATTGAGTTCGCGGCGGATGGTGCTGACTGCGTCCATGACGTAGCCCAGGTCTTTCTGCGGATCGGGAATCGGCAGGGCTTCGATGTCGGCCAGGGTGCTGACGACTTTCTTGAAGCGTGGGCCTTCACCGGTTTCGAAGTACAGGCCTTGGCCCATGGCATCGGGAATGGTGAGGATGTCGGAAAAGAGGATCGCCGCGTCCAGCTGTGGATAACGGTCGAGGGGTTGCATAGTGACTTCGCAAGCGAACGCCGGGTTCATGCACAGGCTCATGAAATCACCGGCCTTGGCACGGCTGGCGCGGTATTCAGGCAGGTAGCGACCGGCCTGACGCATCATCCACACAGGGGTGACGTCTACGGGTTGCTTGAGCAGGGCGCGCAGGAAACGGTCGTTCTTCAGGGCAGTCATGTCGGCATCCGGAAAAAAAGTGCGGGCATTTTCTCAGAGCCGGGCGCAAAAGGCACGGATGCAGGTCAGCCTTTTGTCTATCGGGTCAATTTGTCGCAATGGAATGCGGTTTTCGTCACACCACAAAACACTGTGGGAGCTGGCTCGCCAGCGATGCAAACACCTCGGTTTGTCAGGCAGACCAAGGTGATGCTATCGCTGGCGAGCCAGCTCCCACAGGTATCGCGGTGCAGCTTAGAACGGGGTTAAACGCCCAGGTAGTCGAGGATCCCTTCCGCCGCATTGCGGCCTTCGAAAATCGCCGTCACCACCAGGTCGGAACCGCGCACCATGTCGCCACCGGCGAAGATTTTCGGGTTGCTGGTCTGGTGCTTGTACTGGCCTTGTTCCGGCGCCACGACGCGGCCCTGGCTGTCGGTCTGGATCTCGAACTGCTCGAACCACGGTGCCGGGCTCGGGCGGAAACCGAAAGCGATGACCACGGCGTCGGCCGGGATGATCTCTTCGGAACCCGGGATCGGCTCGGGGCTGCGACGGCCACGGGCATCCGGTTCGCCGAGACGGGTCTCGACCACCTTCACGCCTTCGACCCTGTCTTCACCAACGATGGCGATCGGCTGGCGGTTGTAGAGGAATTTCACGCCTTCTTCTTTGGCGTTCTTCACCTCTTTGCGCGAGCCCGGCATGTTCGCTTCGTCACGACGATAGGCGCAGGTCACCGACTTGGCGCCCTGGCGAATCGAAGTACGGTTGCAGTCCATCGCCGTGTCGCCACCACCCAGCACCACGACCTTCTTGCCCTTCATGTCGACGAAATCGTCCGGCGACTTTTCAAAGCCCAGGTTGCGGTTGACGTTGGCGATCAGGAAGTCGAGGGCATCGTACACGCCCGGCAGGTCCTCACCGGCGAAACCGCCCTTCATGTAGGTGTAGGTGCCCATGCCCATGAATACCGCATCGTATTCGGCGAGCAGTTGCTCCATGGTGACATCCTTGCCCACCTCGGTGTTGAGGCGGAACTCGATGCCCATGCCGGTGAAGACTTCGCGGCGATTGCTCAGCACGGTCTTTTCCAGCTTGAACTCGGGGATACCGAAGGTCAGCAGACCGCCGATTTCCGGGTTCTTGTCGAACACCACCGGGGTCACGCCGCCACGCACCAGCACGTCGGCACAGCCCAGGCCCGCAGGCCCTGCGCCGATGATCGCAACACGCTTGCCGGTCGGCTTGACCCTGGACATGTCCGGGCGCCAGCCCATGGCGAACGCGGTGTCGGTGATGTACTTCTCCACCGAACCGATGGTCACCGCGCCGAAGCCGTCGTTGAGGGTGCAGGCACCCTCGCACAGACGGTCCTGCGGGCATACCCGGCCGCAGACTTCCGGCAGGGTGTTGGTCTGGTGCGACAGCTCGGCGGCGGCGAGGATGTTGCCCTCGGCCACCAGTTTCAGCCAGTTGGGAATGAAGTTGTGCACGGGGCACTTCCATTCGCAATACGGGTTACCGCAACCCAGGCAGCGGTGGGCCTGGTCGGCCGACTGCTGGGGTTTGAAGGGCTCGTAGATTTCCACGAACTCTTTCTTGCGTTGACGCAACAGTTTCTTCTTCGGATCCTTGCGCCCGACCTCGATGAACTGGAAGTCATTATTCAGACGTTCAGCCATTGTTAAAACCTCATCAAACTCTTCAGGCGCATATCACTGCGGGTTGGCACGGGTGCTGGAAAGCAACGATTTCAGGTTGGCAGCCTTGGGCTTGACCAGCCAGAAACGGCGCACGTAATCATCGAGGTTTTCGGCGAGTTCACGACCCCACTCGCTGTCGGTTTCCTCGACGTACTCGTTCAGCACGCGTTGCAAATGGCTACGGTAGGCTTCCATCGCCTCGCCGCTGATCCGCTGGATTTCCACCAGTTCGTGGTTGACCCGGTCAACGAAGGTGTTGTCCTGGTCGAGCACGTAGGCGAAACCACCGGTCATGCCAGAGCCGAAGTTGTAACCGGTCTTGCCCAGTACGCAGACGAAACCACCGGTCATGTACTCGCAGCAGTGATCACCGGTGCCTTCCACTACGGTGTGGGCTCCGGAGTTACGTACGGCGAAACGCTCACCCGCGGTGCCGGCGGCGAACAGCTTGCCGCCAGTGGCGCCGTACAGGCAGGTGTTGCCGATAATGGCACTGTCCTGGGTCTTGTAGACGCTGCCCTTCGGCGGAACGATGACCAGCTTGCCACCGGTCATGCCTTTGCCGACGTAATCGTTGGCGTCGCCTTCCAGGTACATGTTCAGACCACCGGCGTTCCACACACCAAAGCTCTGACCGGCAGTGCCTTTGAAGCGGAAGGTGATAGGCGCATTGGCCATGCCCTGGTTGCCGTGTTTGCGGGCGATTTCGCCGGAGATCCGCGCGCCGATGGAACGGTCGCAGTTGCAGATATCCAGGGCGAACTCGGCGCCGCTCAGGTCGTTGATCGCCGAAGTGGCCATCTCGACCATTTTCTCGGCCAGCAGGCCCTTGTCGAACGGCGGGTTGCGCTCAACACCACAGAATTGCGGCTTGTCTGCCGGCACGTGATCGCTGCCCAGCAACGGGGTCAGGTCCAGGTGATGCTGCTTGGCGGTCTGGCCTTCGAGGACTTCCAGCAGATCGGTACGGCCGATCAGCTCTTCGAGGGAGCGCACGCCCAGCTTGGCCAGCCACTCACGGGTTTCTTCGGCGACGTAGGTGAAGAAGTTCACCACCATGTCGACGGTACCGATGTAGTGATCCTTGCGCAGCTTCTCGTTCTGAGTCGCGACGCCGGTGGCGCAGTTGTTCAGGTGGCAGATACGCAGGTATTTGCAACCCAAAGCAATCATAGGCGCCGTACCGAAGCCGAAGCTTTCAGCGCCGAGGATGGCAGCCTTGATCACGTCGAGGCCGGTTTTCAGGCCGCCGTCGGTCTGCACCCGAACCTTGCCGCGCAAGTCGTTGCCACGCAGGGTCTGGTGGGTTTCGGCCAGGCCGAGCTCCCACGGTGCGCCCGCGTATTTGATCGAGGTCAGTGGCGATGCGCCGGTGCCGCCGTCGTAACCGGAAATGGTGATCAAGTCCGCGTAGGCCTTGGCCACACCGGCGGCGATGGTGCCGACGCCCGCTTCCGCTACCAGCTTCACCGAGACCAGCGCCTTCGGGTTGACTTGTTTCAAGTCGAAAATCAGCTGCGACAAGTCTTCGATCGAGTAGATGTCGTGGTGCGGCGGTGGCGAAATCAGGGTCACGCCCGGCACTGCGTAACGCAGCTTGGCGATCAGACCGTTGACCTTGCCGCCTGGCAGTTGACCGCCCTCGCCCGGCTTGGCGCCCTGGGCGACCTTGATCTGCAGCACTTCGGCGTTGACCAGGTATTCCGGGGTCACACCGAAACGACCGGTGGCCACTTGCTTGATTTTCGAGCTCTTGATGGTGCCGTAGCGCGCCGGGTCTTCACCGCCTTCACCGGAGTTGGAACGCGCACCGAGGCGGTTCATGGCTTCGGCCAGGGCTTCGTGAGCTTCCGGCGACAGGGCGCCCAGCGAGATACCGGCGGAGTCGAAGCGCTTGAGCACCGATTCCAGCGGCTCGACTTCGCTCATATCCAATGGAGTGTCGAGGGTTTTGACTTTCAGCAGGTCGCGGATCATCGACACCGGACGGTTGTCCACCAGCGACGTGTATTCCTTGAACTTGCTGTAGTCGCCCTGCTGCACGGCGGCTTGCAGGGTGTTGACCACGTCCGGGTTGTACGCGTGATATTCGCCACCGTGGACGAATTTCAGCAGGCCGCCTTGCTGGATCGGCTTGCGCGGGCTCCAGGCTTCGGTGGCCAGGGCTTTCTGCTCGGCTTCGATGTCGACGAAACGCGCGCCCTTGATGCGGCTCGGCACGCCCTTGAAGCTCAGGTTGCAGACTTCCTCGGACAGGCCGATCGCTTCGAACAGTTGCGCCCCGCGATAGGAGGTGATGGTCGAGATACCCATCTTCGACAGGATCTTGAGCAGGCCCTTGGTGATGCCTTTACGGTAGTTCTTGAACACCTCGTAGAGGTCGCCCAGCACTTCACCGGTACGGATCAGGTCGCCCAGCACTTCATAAGCCAGGAACGGATAAACGGCGGAGGCGCCGAAACCGATCAGTACGGCGAAATGGTGCGGATCGCGCGCGGTGGCGGTTTCCACCAGGATGTTGGAGTCGCAACGCAGGCCTTTTTCGGTCAGGCGGTGGTGCACCGCGCCGGTGGCCAGGGAGGCGTGGATCGGCAGCTTGCCCGGAGCAATATGACGGTCGCTCAGTACAACCTGGGTACGCCCGGCGCGCACGGCTTCTTCAGCCTGATCGGCGACGTTGCGGATCGCCGCTTCGAGGCCGACGCTTTCGTCGTAGTTGAGGTCGATGATCGCGCGCTCGAAGCCCGGACGATCGAGGTTCATCAGCGAACGCCACTTGGCCGGGGAAATGACCGGCGAACTGAGGATCACGCGCGAGGCGTGTTCCGGCGATTCCTGGAAGATGTTGCGCTCGGCACCGAGGCAGATCTCCAGCGACATGACGATGGCTTCGCGCAGTGGGTCGATCGGCGGGTTGGTGACCTGCGCGAACTGCTGGCGGAAATAATCGTACGGCGTGCGCACGCGCTGGGACAGCACGGCCATCGGCGTATCGTCGCCCATCGAACCCACGGCTTCGTAGCCTTGTTCGCCAAGCGGACGCAGCACCTGGTCGCGCTCTTCGAACGTGACCTGGTACATCTTCATGTATTGCTTGAGCTGATCGACGTCGTAGAACGCCGAACCGTGGTCGTTGTCTTCCATGGTCGCCTGGATGCGCAGGGCATTCTTGCGCAGCCATTGCTTGTACGGATGACGGGACTTCAGACGGTTGTCGATGGCGTCGGTGTCGAGGATCTGACCGGTTTCGGTGTCCACGGCAAAGATCTGGCCCGGACCAACGCGACCTTTGGCAATCACATCTTCAGGCTGGTAGTTCCAGACGCCGATTTCCGATGCCAGGGTGATGAAACCGTTCTTGGTGGTGACCCAACGCGCCGGACGCAGACCGTTTCGGTCGAGCAGGCACACCGCGTAGCGACCGTCGGTCATGACCACGCCCGCCGGACCGTCCCACGGTTCCATGTGCATCGAGTTGTACTCGTAGAACGCACGCAGATCCGGGTCCATGGTTTCGACGTTCTGCCACGCAGGCGGAATGATCATCCGCACGCCACGGAACAGGTCAATGCCACCGGTGACCATCAGCTCGAGCATGTTGTCCATGCTGGAGGAGTCGGAGCCAACACGGTTGACCAGCGGGCCGAGTTCTTCCAGGTCCATCAAGTCGTTGGTGAACTTGGTGCGACGGGCCACGGCCCAGTTGCGGTTGCCGGTGATGGTGTTGATCTCGCCGTTGTGCGCCAGGAAGCGGAACGGTTGGGCCAGCGGCCATTTCGGCAGGGTGTTGGTGGAGAAGCGCTGGTGGAACACGCAAATCGAAGTTTGCAGGCGCTCATCGCTCAGGTCTGGATAGAAGGCGGTCAAATCCGCCGGCATCATCAGGCCTTTGTAAATGATGGTCTTATGGGAAAAGCTGCACACGTAGTGGTCGGTGTCGGCGGCGTTGGCCACGGACGAGCGACGACGGGAGGTGAACAGCTTGACGGCCATGTCCTGATCGCTCAGGCCTTCGCCACCGATGTACACCTGCTCGATCTGTGGCAGGCGCTCAAGGGCCAGGCGGCCGAGGACGCTGGTGTCGATCGGCACTTTGCGCCAGCCGACCAACTGCAGGCCGGCGGCCAGGATCTCGCGGTTCATGTTCTCGCGAGCAGCTTCGGCTTTGACCGGGTCCTGGTTGAAGAAGACCATGCCCACGGCGTATTGCTTGGGCAGTGCGACGCCGAACGTTTCCTGGGCGATGGCTCGCAGGAACGCGTCCGGCTTTTGAATCAGCAGACCGCAACCGTCACCGGTCTTGCCGTCGGCATTAATCCCACCGCGGTGGGTCATGCAGGTCAGGGCCTCGATGGCCGTTTGCAAAAGGGTATGACTGGGCTCGCCCTGCATATGGGCTATCAGGCCGAAACCGCAGTTATCCTTGAATTCATCTGGTTGGTACAGACCTGCTTTCATAGACACTTTCTCACCAGGCTGCCTCTTCTCGAGGCAAATTTCTTTTCAATTCAACCACTTACCATCCGCGCCGAACGTACGCCAGCTTTGCGGGGGCAAAAGGGAGGTCATTGTACACACCGACACTTGGCCTCACAAATTTGACGACGAAATGTCGCAAATCTATGTCGCATTTGTGAAAGGTTTAAAGCGATCTGCTGTGCTAGTCAAAACTTTTTTAATTTTGACCGCAACGACTCAAAGACTACTGTGACGCAGACACCACAAAGCACGCGGCCTTGAGGGCGGCATGCCTTGCAGAAATTTTGAGGTGCCGGGAGAGGCGGCCTGGGTAAGGCCGCCGAATCTTCAGCGAGCTGTTGCCAGTTCCTGTTGGACGCTGGCGACAGAGCGAGGCCAAGGTTTACCAGCCTGAACCTTCGCTGGCAAGGCCTTGATGGCGGTAACGGCTGCATCGCGGTTGGCGAAGTTACCGTAGGTGATGACGTAAAGCGGTTTGCCGTTGAGGACTTTCTTGAAATAACGGTACTCGCCGCCCTGCTCCTTGACGAAGTTTTGCGCGGTCGCTTCGGAGCTGGTGCCGAGGATTTGCACGACGTAGTTGCCCGGTGCCTGACCGGCGTACCAGGTACCGCCAGCAGCCTTGGCCGCAGGGGCCGGCTTCTCGGCAGGTTTCTCGACAGGCTTGGCAGCAGCGGCAACGGCCGGTTTGGCGGGCGCTGGAGCAGGCTTGGCGGCTGGCGCTGGAGCCGGTGCCGGCTTGGCGGTAGCAACCTGAGTCGGTGCAGGTACCGGCTTGGCCGCTGGCGTCGGTGCAGGGCCGGCAGGGACGCCGGCAGGCGGTGCGATCGTGGTCACGGTCGGTGGTGTGGCGCTGGAACCTTCCACCGGCACACCATCATCGCCTTCGGTGATGCCACCAGCCGCTTCGGCGAGCGGTTTGCGCATGACCGGCTGTGAATTACCGACCAACGGCAGTGGCATCGGCTGAGTGTTACCTGCGAATTCGACGGCCGGAGCACCGCCGTTCGTCGAACCCTGGCCGAGCGGCAATTGCGCCTGCTCGTTGGCTGGTGCACCTGCGGTCGGTGCTTTACTGCGACCCGGCATCAACCAGGCGGCGGCCACCGCGACCACAACGACGGCGGAAATCGCCAATACGTGTTTCTTCGGCATATTGAACCCCATACTTGGACGCTTCACCGCTGAACGGCTTGCAATCATGGCTTCGATCATCGCATCGCGGGCGACCTGATTGATGTTGCCAGGCCAACCGTCGGAGCTTTCGTGAATATCAGAGATCTGATCCGCGGTGAAAAGTTCGATACCCCGGCCCGCCCCCTCAAGACGCTGGTCCAGATATTCGCGGGTTTCTTCTTCGGTGTAAGGCTGCAACTCGATGACGTGGAAGCGCTCTTCCTCGAGCTGCAAAGCCTCAAGCTGGGCAATCAGCGACGTCTCGCCGAACAGGAACACATGCGGGCGACCTTCCGGTGCACCGGCGGCCAGCGTCATCAAGGCCTCGAGCGCAGACTCATCGAGCTGCTCGGCGTCATCCACCAGCAGATAGACTTCCTGCCCGGTGAGTGCCAACTGCACCACCTGATCCAGAATGGCACCGGTCTCGGCCTGGGCAATGTCCAGCGCCTGGGCGACCTGGCGCAGCAGGCCGGCAGAGTCGCCAGCGCCCCGGGCGGAAACCACCACGCTCTGCACTGACTGCTTGTTGGTGCTGGCCACCAAGGCCTGACGCAAGAGGGTCTTGCCACTGCCTTGCGGGCCGGTGACCACCAGCAGCAACTGGCTGTAGCGCGCCAGGTGGTGCAACTGCCCCAGCACCGGTTTGCGCTGGGCCGGGAAAAACTTGAAGCCAGGCACCCGTGGAGCAAAAGGGTCGTGACTCAACTGGAAATGGCCGAGGAAAGCCTCGTCGGCATGCAAACTAGTCATCGCGTTCTTATTAACCTTTAAGCTGAGCCAGGGCGCGGTAATCCGCTCCCAGCGTGGCCTGTAGAACCTCTTTCGGATAATCGTCGGTCACCACCGCTTCGCCCATGCGGCGCAGCAGCACCAGGCGCAAACGACCGTCGATCACTTTTTTATCAATTGCCATGTGTTCGAGGAAATCGGCTTCGGTCATCTCTTCAGGTGGAATGACCGGCAGGCCGGCGCGCTGGAACAGACGAATGCCGCGGTCGCGGTCCTGTTCGCTGATCCAGCCCAGGCGTGCGGACATTTCCAACGCCATTACAGTGCCAGCAGCGACCGCTTCGCCATGCAGCCAGACACCGTACCCCATATGGGTTTCGATGGCGTGGCCAAAGGTATGGCCCAGGTTGAGCGTAGCCCGCACGCCAGTCTCTTTTTCGTCAGCCCCGACGACTGCGGCCTTGGCCGCACAAGAGCGTTCGATGGCATAGGTCAGGGCTTGCTGATCCAGACTGCGCAGGCGGTCGACGTTGTCTTCGAGCCAGCTCAGGAACGGCTCGTCGCAGATCAGCCCGTACTTGATGACTTCGGCCAGACCGGCGGACAGCTCGCGGGCCGGCAGGGTGTTGAGGGAGGCAGTGTCGATCAGCACAACGTTCGGCTGATAGAAGGCGCCGACCATGTTCTTGCCCAGCGGGTGGTTGATACCGGTCTTGCCGCCCACCGAAGAGTCGACTTGCGACAGCAACGTGGTCGGGACCTGGATGAAATCGACGCCGCGCTGGTAGCAGGCCGCCGCAAAACCGGCCATATCGCCAATCACACCGCCACCAAGGGCGATCACTGTGGTGCGACGATCATGCCGCGCGGTCAGCAGACCATCGAAAATCAGTTGCAGGGTTTCCCAGGTCTTGAAGGCTTCGCCGTCGGGCAGCACCACGGAAATCACCGAAAACTGCGCAAGGCTGCGGGTCAGACGTTCGAGATAGAGCGGCGCCACGGTTTCGTTGGAGATGATCGCCACTTGCCGACCGCGAATATGCGGGGCCAGCAGCTCAGGCTGATCCAACAGACCTTCGCCAATATGAATCGGGTAGCTGCGCTCGCCTAGATCGACCTTGAGTGTCTGCATGTGTCCCCACAGTGAAGATGGAATCAGGATTCCTGCCTTGAGTTAACGATCCACGGCCCCTGCTGGTGTGACGCCGTTTGATAGCCGTTCGCCACAACCTTGAGCGGTTGTGGCAGACGCCGAGGATAGCGCATTTCGCGCCGCGCATTAACGGGGAGGCAGCTGCTGCAAGCGTTCGAGAATATCGAGCACGACCATTCGCGGCGGCCGCTCATCGGTTTCCACCACCAGATCGGCAATTTCCCGATACAGCGGATCACGGATCGCCAGCAGGTCACGAAGGGTCTTGGCCGGATCGGCAGTGCGCAACAAGGGCCGATTGCGGTCGCGGGAGGTACGACCGACCTGCTGCTCGACGGACGCATGCAGATAAACCACCCGCCCACCGGCATGCAGCGCCCGACGATTGGCTTCGCGCATGACTGCGCCACCACCGGTCGCCAGCACCACACCGTCGTAATCGCACAGCTCGGCAATCATTGCCTGCTCACGGTCACGAAAGCCCGGTTCGCCTTCCTTGTCGAAGATCCATGGGATATTGGCGCCCGTGCGTAATTCAATTTCCTTATCGGAATCTTTGAATGGCAAGCGCAGCTCTTTGGCCAGCAACCGGCCGATGGTGCTTTTTCCAGCGCCCATCGGTCCTACAAGAATCAAATTTCGCACAGAATCAACGACTCACAGCAATCGCCTGGTTATTCATGATACGCGGAGTGAGAAACACCAACAGCTCGGATTTTTTCTCCGAAACCACGTCACGCCGGAAAAGGCGGCCAAGATACGGCACATCGCCAAGAAATGGCACCTTATCTACAACCTTGCTTTGAGTATTTGAGAAAACGCCACCAATGACGATGGTCTCGCCATCGTTCACCAGCACCTTTGCATTGACCTCGTTTTTCTTGATTGGCGGCACATCCTGCACCTTGTTCAGGTAGTCCGGCTCGTCCTTGGTGACCTTGACCTCCATGATGATCCGGTTGTCCGGGGTGATTTGCGGCGTCACTTCCAGCGACAGCGAAGCCTCCTTGAACGAGACCGAAGTAGCGCCGCTGGAGCTGGCTTCCTGATAGGGAATCTCGGTGCCCTTGAGGATTTTTGCGGTTTCCTTGTCGGACGTGACCACCTTGGGTTGCGAGACGATTTCGCCGTTGCCGGTTTTCTCCATGGCCGTCAGCTCCAGGTCAAGCAAGACGTTATCGGTGATGAACGCGATGCCGATCCCTGAGGTATTGGCCGCGGCCCCCATATCGACGAACGGTGTATTGGTGCTGGTGCTTCCCGGCGTGCCGATGGTGGACGACCCGTTGACGCCGTTGCTCACGCCTGACGTGTTCCAGTTGCCCTTGTTCTGGATCGAACCGCCCCAGCGCACGCCGAGGCTCTTGTCGTAATCGACATTGGCTTCGACGATCCGTGCTTCGATCATCACCTGGCGCACCGGGATATCCAGTTGCGCCACGATTCGCCGCAGCTCGTCGAGTCGGTCCTGGGTCTGGTAGGCAATGATGTTGTTGGTGCGCTCATCGACGGTGATCGAACCCCGTTCGTCGACTTTCGCCTCGGCACTGGTCACCGACTGGAACAACTTGGCGATATCGGCTGCCTTGGCGTAATTGACCTGCAGCAGCTCCCGGCGCAGCGGGGCCAGCTCGGCAATCTGTTTCTGCGACTCCAGCTCCTGGCGTTCCCGGGCGGCGATTTCATCGGCCGGCGCCACCAACAGCACATTGCCGATCTTGCGTTTGTCCAGCCCCTTGGTTTTCAACACCAGGTCCAGCGCCTGATCCCAGGGCACGTTTTGCAAACGCAACGTGATGCCACCCTGCACGGTGTCACTGGCCACCAGATTGAGATTGGTGAAATCGGCGATCAGTTGCAGTACCGAACGCACATCGATGTCCTGGAAATTCAGCGAGAGCTTTTCACCGCTGTAGGCGTAGCGGTCGGCGTTACGCTTCTGCAGGTCATCTACCGTCATCGGGCGAATGCTCACGGTCAGCTTGTTGTCGGTCTGATAGGTCGAATAATCGAAGGCACCGCTGGGCTCGATCGTGATCGTGGCCTTGTCGCCTGTGGCGCTGGCATTGACGAATTGCACCGGTGTGGCGAAGTCCTTGACGTCCAGGCGCACGCGCAGCGGCTCGGGCAATCGGGTCTTGGTGAAACCGAGAACGATCTTGCCCTCGCGCTCCTGAATGTCTGGCGCGATGGACGGATCCGACAAATCGATTACCACATTGCCTTCACCCTGAGTGCCGCGCTGAAAATCCACCGCGCGGATAGCCTTCGTCGTTGTTGCAGGTGCACGCGCCGGGGCCGGGGTCGGAGTTGGAACTACAGCGGCCGGCTGCCTGGGTGCTGCGCTTTTGGCGCCCTGGCCCACCACCACAAACAGGTTATTGCCTTCGACCCGTGTGTCGTAAGGGGTCAACTGGGTCAGATTGATGATCAACCTCGTGCGGTCCTTGACCTCGACCACCGTCGCGCTTCGGGCATTGCCACTGCCAAGGTCGCGAGTCTTGTTCGCCAGCTGACTGACGACACCCGGCAAGTCCAGTGCGATCCGTGCCGGGGACTCTGTCGTATACCCATGGGGCCTCGGAGGTTGCCCATCAAACGCCAGCTTCAACTCGACGCGGTCCCCCGGCAGCGCAGCGACATCCAGCGCCTTGAGGTTGGCCGCTTGTACCATCGGCGAAAGCAGCGCTATCCATAGCGACATACCGAGGGTGGAGAAAATCCTGTTCATTATTCGAGTTCCACTATGAGTGTTCTTTCAAAGAGAGGGTCCGCGGCCTCTCCAGCCAGGCCCCCTGGCCATCAGGGACGATTTCCACCACATCGACTTGCGAGGCGTTGATAGCGACGATCCGGCCATCGTTACGCCCCAGATAATCTCCGACTTTAAGCCGGTGTACCCCGCCGGCACCCCGTAGCAGCGCAAAGGAGCCGGACGCATTGGAAATCGTGCCGACCATTTCAAACTGCTCGATGTTGAAGCCCTCGAGGTACTGCTTGACCCTGTTGGGGTCCGGCTTGACGTTGCGCGAGCCGCGCGGCTGACCGGCCAGGTCGATCCTGACCTGCCGGGAAAACGGACTGCGCAGGTTGGCGGCGCTGTAAGTGAATGTCGGGTAAGACCGGAATGTCGGCGTTGGTTCAATCTTGCCCGGCGCCCGCAGGCGCATTTCGTTCATGTAGGCGTCCAGATCACTGAAGTCATTACCGCTACCACAGCCCGTCAGCTGGACTAACACCACGACCATGGAAAAAACACGAATCGGGCTCATGGGTGCAGCCCCTCGTCGTTGTAGCGATAGGTCCTGGCCAAAATGCTCATGCGCAATTTGGGGCCGCCGTCGGAACTGACCGGTGCCAGGTCGAAATCATGCAGGGTGACAATGCGTGGCAGTCCGGCCACACCGCTGACGAAGGTGGCCAGGTCGTGATAGGCGCCGGTGACGGTAATCTGGATTGGTAACTCGATGTAGAACGGCTGGGTGACCTCCGGTAGCAGCTTGATCTCTTCAAACTCCAGGCCGCTGCCCAGGCCGGTGCGGGTGATGTCTTCCAGCAGGCCGGGCACTTCGGTATCACTGGGCAGTTGCCGCAGCAGTACGCCAAAGGAGTTCTCCATTTCCTTCATTTGCTGGGTGTACAGCTCCAGATTCGCCGCCATATGAGCCTTGGTCGCGAATTGCTCCTTGAGGGTCGACTCTTCCTCGCGCTTGAGAGTGAGCTGGTTCTCGAGTTCACCTGTGGAAAAGCTGTAACCGAGCGCCAGCACCAGCACCATGACCAGTACACCCACCACAACCTTGATCGTCGGCGGCCAGGAACCGATGTTATGGGTGTCCAGATCGTTGATATCGATCTTGCGCAGGCCTTCGAACCATTCGGACAGACTCATTTCCCGCCCTCGACCGCTGCAGGCTGGGTCTGACGAACGGTCAGTTGAAAGACATTCGCCTGATCCAGCTGGCCGGCGGTGGTCGCCTTGACTTCCGTCAGGCTGGGCGCATCGAACCAGTCGGAGGCATCCAGATTGCGCATCAGGTCGGAAACACGGTTGTTGGATTCCGCCGCGCCAGTGATGGACAAGGTCTTGCCGACCATTTTCACTTCGCTGAAATAGACCCCGTCAGGCAGCGTCCGGGCCAGCTGATCAAAAATTCGCCCGCTGATAGGCCGATTGCCTTGCAGGTCCTGAATGATGCGCATGCGCTCGATCAATTGCTGGCGACGAGCCTTGAGGTCACTGATCTGCTTGATCCGCTCGTCGACCACGACGATCTGCTGGCCGATGTAATCGTTACGCGCAACCTGCCGGTCAATGGCGTTACTGATGACCTGGTTTGCGATCAAAACCGCACCGGTCGCCCCCACCAACACGCCGACCAGCGTCAACAAAAAGCGCTTGCGGCGCTCTTCGCGAAGCTCTTCGCGCCAGGGTAAAAGATTGATCCGCGCCATCAGTCGAAACTCCTGAGGGCCAGCCCGCAGGCGATCATCAGGGCGGGCGCGTCGCTGGCCAGCGCCATGGCGTTGACCTTGCTGCTCAGCGTCATGTTGGAAAACGGGTTGGCCACCTGCGTCGGCGTGCGTAATTGCTGCTCGATCAGTCGATCCAGACCGGAGACTGACGCAGTGCCACCCGCCAACAGAATGTGATCGACCGCGTGGTACTGGCCGGAGGCAAAGAAAAACTGCAGTGAACGCGAGACCTGCTGCACCAATGCCTCGCGAAACGGCTGCAATACCTCGCTGACGTAATCGTCCGGCAAACCGCCCTGCTTCTTCGCCAGCCCCGCCTGCTCGGTCGTCAGGCCGTACCGACGCTGGATCTCTTCGGTCAGTTGACGACCACCGAACAACTGTTCACGGGTGTAGATGATCCGCCCGCCAAGCAGCACGCTCAGCGTCGTCATGGTTGCGCCGATGTCGACCACCGCCACCAGGCGCCCCTCGGAGATTGCCGAGTGATTTTCCAGCAAGCCGAATGATCGCTCCAGGGCATAAGCCTCCACGTCGACCACGCGAGCGGTCAGGCCGGCCAGCGTCAGGGCGGCTTCCCGAACTTCGACGTTTTCCTTGCGGCAGGCCGCGAGCAACACATTGACCCGCTCGGGGTTGCGCGTTGACACACCCTGGACTTCGAAGTCGATGGCAACCTCGTCCAGTGGATAGGGGATGTACTGATCGGCCTCGATTTTCAGCTGGCTTTCCATCTCGTCGTCGGAAAGACCGGCATCCATCTCGATGGTCTTGGTGATCACCGCCGAACCGGCTACGGCCACGGCCACGTTCCTGAGGCTGGTTTTGGCCTTGGTCAGCACACGAGCGAGCGCCTGACCCACACCTTCGAGTTCGGCGATGTTCTTCTCGATAACCGCGCTGGCGGGCAGTGGCTCGACTGCATAGGCCTCGACCCGATAGCGCTCGCCCTGGCGGCTCAGTTCCAGCAGTTTTACCGATGTGGAGCTGATGTCGATGCCCAAAAGCGTATTGGCTTTTTTATTGAAGAGTCCTGGCACTAGCAATTCCCTATGACTATCCGTGAGTTACGGACTCTGTAATGTGTGTTGCGTTCCATCCGCCCGTCTTGACAGCAGCCGCCAATGACGCCTGCGACAGAAAAATGCTTATAATGCCGAGCGTTTTTTTCCGCTTTTTCTCAAGCGCGGGTTGTTTGCCTTTAGCCTGAACCCTGATGCCTAATTCATTTTTTGCCCTGGATATCCAAAAGCCTTGATTCGTCTGCTGAAATTTCTCGGTTGGTCCATCGTCGCGGTTTTCTGCGGACTGCTTTTGGGTCTGAGCGGGGCGTTTCTTTACCTTAGCCCCGGATTGCCATCCGTGGAGGCGCTGAGAAGCATCCAGTTGCAGATTCCGCTGCGGGTCTACAGCAGCGACAACAAACTGATTGCAGAGTTTGGCGAAATGCGCCGCACTCCCATCCGTTTCGCCGACATTCCCCCCAATTTCATCAATGCGTTACTAAGTGCTGAAGACGATAACTTCGCCAATCACTACGGGGTCGATCCCAGCAGCCTGATGCGCGCCGCCAGCCAACTGGTCAAAAGCGGCCACATCCAGTCCGGCGGCAGCACCATCACCATGCAGGTGGCGAAGAACTTCTTCCTGACCAGCGAGCGCAGTTTTTCTCGCAAAACCACTGAAATCCTTCTGGCCCTGCAAATCGAACGGCAGCTGACCAAGGACGAAATCCTTGAGCTGTACGTCAACAAGATCTATCTGGGCAACCGTGCCTACGGCATCGAAGCGGCAGCTCAGGTTTACTATGGCAAGTCGATTCGTGACGTCAGCCTGGCGCAGATGGCGATGATCGCCGGCTTGCCGAAAGCCCCGTCACGCTTTAACCCGCTCGCCAACCCGGCACGCAGCAAGGAACGTCGCGACTGGATCCTGGGGCGCATGTACAAGCTCGGCAAAATCACCGAAGCCGATTACACCGCCGCGATCAACGAGCCGCTGAACGCCAGCTATCACGTGCCGACACCGGAAGTGAATGCCCCTTACATCGCCGAAATGGCCCGCGCCGAAATGGTCGGCCGCTATGGCAGCGACGCCTACACCGAAGGTTTCCGCGTCACCACTACGGTGCCGAGCAATCTGCAGGAAATGGCCAATACCGCCGTCCACGAAGGCCTGATGACCTACGACCAGCGTCACGGTTATCGCGGCCCTGAATCACGCCTGCCGGGCAAGACCCGCGAGGCGTGGGCGACCGAACTGACCAAACAGCGCACCATCAGCAGCCTTGAGCCGGCCATCGTCACCCAGGTCGACAAGAACGGCCTGCAGGTCCTCACCCGCACGGGCAGCGAGCACGTAGGCTGGGACAGCATGAAATGGGCTCGCCCGTTCCTGAACACCAACAGCGTGGGTGCCAATCCCAAGCAGCCGTCGGACGTGGCGCAGGTCGGCGACCTGATTCGCGTGCAGCGCCAACCGGACGATTCGCTGAAATTCAGCCAGATCCCGCAAGCCCAAGGTGCGCTGGTGTCCCTCGACCCGCAAAACGGTGCGATCCGTGCACTGGTGGGCGGCTTCGCCTTCGAACAGAGTAACTACAACCGCGCATTGCAGGCCAAGCGCCAACCGGGCTCGAGCTTCAAGCCATTCGTCTACAGCGCCGCGCTGGATAACGGCTACACCGCCGCCAGCCTGGTGAACGATGCTCCAATCGTGTTCGTCGACGAGTACCTGGACAAGGTCTGGCGTCCGAAAAACGACACCAATACCTTCCTCGGCCCGATCCGCCTGCGCGAAGCGCTGTACAAGTCGCGCAACCTGGTGTCGATCCGCCTGCTGCAGGCGATGGGCGTTGGCAAAACCATCGACTACATCACCCGCTTTGGCTTCAACAAGCAGGACCTGCCGCCCAACCTGTCCCTGGCGTTGGGCACCGCGACCTTGACTCCAATGGAGATCGCTACCGGCTGGAGCACTTTTGCCAACGGCGGCTACAAGATCACCCCGTACATCATCGACAAGGTCGAAAGCCGTAATGGCGATACATTGTTTGTCGCCAACCCGCCGAGCGTTCCCAAGGGCGATGCCGCCAGCGACGGTATCGCCGCGCCAGTCGCCGGGGCCTTTACGGTCAACGCCACGCCGGGCGAAGCACTGACCGTCCAACCGGCACCACAGGCTCCGGCAGTGGCTGAGCGCATTGTCGATGGCCGCACCACCTATATCCTCAACAGCATGCTCGAGGACGTGATCAAACTTGGCACCGGACGTCGCGCCCTGGCCCTGGGCCGCGGCGATATCGCCGGCAAGACCGGCACCACCAACGAATCCAAGGATGCCTGGTTCTCTGGCTACAACGCCGATTACGTGACCACCGTCTGGACCGGCTTCGACCAGCCTGAAAGCCTGGGCCGCAAGGAGTTCGGCGGCACCGTCGCACTGCCGATCTGGATGAACTACATGGGTGCGGCACTCAAAGGCCTGCCGCCGCACACGCAACCAGAGCCGGAAGGCATCCTGAGCCTGCGCGTCGATCCGGTCAGCGGCCGCGCAGCGACTCCAGGCACGCCTGGGGCTTACTTCGAACTGTTCAAGGCCGAAGACACGCCACCGTCGGTCAATGAGCTGGGCAACGGCAACGCGCCGGGCAGCCCGCTACCAGCGGACGAAGCGGCGCCGATCGATTTGTTCTGATCCCATCGCGCAATGCAAAAAGCCCCGCTCTTCTCTGGAAGGCGGGGCTTTTTAGCACCCAGGTTTCCTGTGACACCGCCTTCGCGAGCAGGCTCGCTCCCACAATGGATCAGCGGTGCATATGAGATCCGCGAACAACACTAAACCCTGTGGGAGCGAGCCTGCTCGCGAAGGCAGCCGGACAGACACCACATAACCTGCAGACAACAAAAAGCCCCGACTCACCAGAGCCGGGGCTTTCGGTTGAAGCGCTACAACGACTTAGCCGTTGAACACGTCATCCACGCTTTTCAGCGGGTAGTGCTTCGGATACGGCAGGGTCGCCACGCCGGTCTCGATCGCTGCCTTGGCAACGGCGTCGGAGATCAGGGTGATCAGACGGGCATCCATTGGTTTCGGAATGATGTACTCACGACCGAATTCCAGCTTGATGCCGCCATAGGCGTCGCACACTTCCTGAGGAACCGGCAGCTTGGCCAGTTCGCGCAGGGCATTGGCCGCGGCCACTTTCATTTCTTCGTTGATGCGCTTGGCGCGTACGTCCAGGGCACCGCGGAAGATGAACGGGAAGCCCAGTACGTTGTTGACCTGGTTCGGGTAGTCCGAACGGCCGGTAGCCATGATCACGTCGCTACGGGTAGCGTGTGCCAGTTCCGGGGAGATCTCCGGATCCGGGTTCGAGCATGCGAAGACGATCGGGTTGGCCGCCATGCGCTTGAGTTGCTCGGCGCTCAGCAGGTTAGGGCCCGACAGGCCTACGAACACGTCGGCGCCTTCGATGGCGTCATCCAGCGTGCGCTTCTCGGTGGCGTGGGCGAATACGGCCTTGTACTGGTTCAGGTCGTCACGGCCAGCATGGATCACACCGGTACGGTCGATCATGAAGATGTTCTCGACCTTGGCACCCATGCTCACCAGCAATTTCATGCAGGAGATGGCGGCAGCACCGGCACCCAGGCAGACAATCTTGGCTTCCGGCAGGGTTTTGCCGGCGATTTCCAGGGCGTTGATCATGCCGGCCGCGGTCACGATGGCGGTACCGTGCTGGTCATCGTGGAACACCGGAATGTCGCACTGTTCGATCAGGGCGCGTTCGATCTCAAAGCACTCTGGCGCCTTGATATCTTCCAGGTTGATGCCACCGAAAGTGATGGAGATGCGTTTGACGGTGTCGATGAAGGCTTGCGGGCTTTCGGAATCGACTTCGATGTCGAAAACGTCGATGCCGGCGAAGCGCTTGAACAGCACGCCTTTACCTTCCATTACTGGCTTGGAAGCCAATGGGCCGAGGTTACCCAGGCCCAGAATCGCGGTGCCATCGGAAATGACTGCAACCAGGTTGCCTTTACCGGTGTATTTGTAGGCCAGTTCAGGATCGCGGGCGATTTCGCGAACTGGTTCGGCTACGCCGGGGCTGTAGGCCAGCGACAGGTCGCGGGCGGTAGCGGTGGCCTTGGTGAGCTCGACGCTCAGCTTCCCTGGACGAGGATTGGCATGATATTCGAGAGCGGCAGTTTTCAGATCAGACATTTTGGCATTCCGCTTTTACTGTTGGACAGACTGGTCAGCGAGGATACGCGCCTCGTAAAATCCCCACAAGACTGACCGGTCACCCCTGTCAACCGCCCTGCCCTACGACTTTTGGCCAAGAGCCGCGGAACACAAGGGATAGACTGTTCACAATCCACAGAAAAAATGTCTACAATTTTTTATCAGCGCGCCACTTCCAGCATTGCCGGATCCGTCAGCGGCAACATCCAGCGCGCCTGACCGTCCTTGAGTCCGCCGCGACGCGAGCGATCCAGTACCCAGCCACGCGCCTCGATCTGCTTGCCCTTGAGCCTTTCGAGCGAAGCCGCATCGAAGCGGGCGAGCACATTGGGTGCAACACGCAATACAACCGAATCCTGCAACTCGATCCAAACCCCGCCACGATTGCGCTGAACCTTGCTCACACGGCCGCTGAGCACGGCGAAACCGGACGCACTGATCTGATCCGCTTTCAGTACAGGTGACTGGCGCCACACGCCAAGCCCGGCCTGGCGGGCACTGCGTTCGGCGGCTTGCTGACAATCAACCAGATCGACATTCGGTGGGACCGCCACCAGAAATCCGAGGCCCTCGGCGAGCATCTGCGCTTCGAGGTTGTTGCCATCAGCGCTGTAGACGTGGGCGAGGGTCCGGCCGTAGTGGTCCTGGCTTTCTTTACCAGGCAGCAAACCAACCCGCCCGTCGCTCGCCGCCACCAAGGCTTCGAGGCGTTTGCGCGCAGCCACGGCGAACGGCTCGTCGGAACGACCTTTCTTGCCCAACTCCGGGGTATTCAAGCCGATCATGCGTACGCTGCGGCCATCGACCAGGCGCAGTGTGTCGCCGTCCACCACCCGCTGCACCGCGACGGAAGTCAGAGCGCCCGGCGCCGGGCAGAAGGCCTGGGCAGCGGATAGCCAAATCGCGGACACAAAAAAGGCGCCCACAAGGGACGCCTTTTTCATCAGCATGGAAAAACCGTAGCGGCTTCCCAAGTTGATCGGCCTTAGGCCTTTTTCGCGCCGAAAGCACCGAAACGGTCGGCGAAGCGCTGAACGCGGCCGCCAGTGTCCAGAGTCTTTTGCTTACCGGTGTAGAACGGGTGGCATTCGTTGCAAACGTCGATCGCCAGGGCTTTGCCGAAGGTCGAACGGGTTTCGAACTTGTTGCCGCAGCTGCAGGTAACAGCAACTGCTGGGTATTCTGGATGGATATCAGCTTTCATGGTGTCTTCCTCAGGCTAGCGTGCCGCCACCCAACACTATTGTTGAATACCGCACGTAATTAGGCCGCGGATTCTACCAGACAATCCTGATCACGCAAGCTGTCACTGAGACCGACCGTCTGCTAGGCTCCCGACCCTGTGGGAGCGAGCCTGCTCGCGAATGCGCTGTGTCAGACGACGTCAATGCTGCTGATACTCCCTCTTCGCGAGCAGGCTCGCTCCCACAGGGAATGTGATTCACCCCGTCTTCTGTTGCCGCTAATCGAGAATCCCCCGCGTGCCCGACGCCATTCTGCGCCTCGCCCTGCCTTCGCCCCTGCGCCGCCTGTTCGACTACCGTGCGCCGGCCGGTGTACTGCGCGCCCGACTGCACCCCGGCATGCGCCTGCGGGTACCTTTTGGCCGGCGGGAGATGATCGGGATTCTGGTGGAAGTCGCCGATACCAGCGAAGTCCCGGCGGAAAAACTCAAGCGGGCCCTGGCACTGCTCGACGCCACGCCACCGCTGCCACCGGCGTTGTTCAAGCTGTGCCTGTGGACCTCCCAGTATTACCAGCACAGCCTCGGTGACACCCTGAGCTGGGCACTGCCGGTGTTGCTGCGCCAGGGCGAACTGGCCGAAGCACGCCAGGAACGTTTCTGGTCCGCCGCCCCCGGCGCCAGCCTCGATGATCCGCGTATCGCCCGCGCCCCGCGCCAGCGAGAAGCCCTGGCGACACTGGCCCAACATCCCCACGGTGTCGCCCATCAGTTGCTGAGCAAATTGATGCTGAGCAAAGACAGCCTTGATCTGTTGCTGGCCAAGGAACTGGTGCAAGTCGAAGTCCGCAAGCACGCTCCCGGCGCGCGCCATGAACACTGGCTGGCCCAACCGGAGTTGCCGCTCAACCCGGAGCAGCGTGCAGCCTATGAGGCCATTCGCGCCGGCTTCGACAGCTATCACGCGTTCCTGCTGGCCGGTGTCACCGGCAGCGGCAAGACCGAAGTGTATTTGCAATTGATCCGCGAAACCCTGGAGGCCGGCAAACAGGCGCTGGTGCTGATCCCGGAAATCAACCTGGGCCCGCAAACCCTGGCGCGCTTCGAACAACGCTTCAATGCGCGCATCGCGCTGATTCACTCGGCAGTCAATGATCGCGAACGTCTCGATGCCTGGCTCGCCGCCCGCGACGGTGAGGCCGACATCATTATCGGCACCCGCTCGGCGCTGTTCACGCCGATGAGAAATCCGGGACTGATCATCATCGATGAAGAGCACGACGGCTCATATAAGCAGCAGGAAGGCCTGCGCTATCACGCTCGCGATCTCGCACTGGTGCGTGCCCGGCAGGAAAACATTCCGATTGTGCTCGGTTCGGCCACACCCTCTCTGGAAAGCCTGCACAATGCCTACACCGGCCGTTACGGCCTGCTACGCCTGAATGAGCGCGCCGGCGGCGCCAAACAACCGCGTTTCCTGCGCCTGGACGTGAAAAGCCGCCCGCTGGACAGCGGCATTTCCGGGCCGATGCAACAAGCCATCGGCCAGACCCTGGCGGCTGGCCAGCAAGTATTGGTATTCCTTAACCGCCGTGGTTTCGCCCCGACCCTGCTCTGCCACGACTGCGGCTGGATGTCTGAATGCCAGCGCTGCGATGCGCGCATGACCGTGCATCAGCGCCATGGCGAACTGCGTTGCCACCATTGCGGCTATGTCGAGCGCGTGCCGCGCCAGTGCCCGAAGTGCAACAAGGTCGATTTGCGTCCTGTGGGGGCCGGCACCGAACGGGCCGAGGAGCGCTTGGGCATTCTGTTCCCGGACTACCCGGTATTGCGGGTCGATCGCGACAGCACGTCACGCAAGGACGCGATGAATCAATTGTTCGCGACCATTCAGAAGGGCCAGCCATGTATCCTGGTGGGCACGCAAATGCTCGCCAAGGGCCACCACTTTCCAAGGGTGACTCTGGTGTCGATTCTCGATGCCGATGGCGGCCTGTTCTCCGGTGATTTCCGCGCCAGCGAGCGCATGGCGCAACTGATCGTGCAGGTCGCCGGACGCGCCGGCCGGGCGGAAGAACCGGGCAAAGTGATCATCCAGACGCACCTGGCCGACCATCCGCTGCTGGTGCAATTGACCGAACAAGGCTATTTCGCCTTTGCCGAGCAAGCCTTGAGCGAACGTCGCGCAGCGGGTTTGCCGCCGTTCGCGCACCTGGCGCTGTTGCGGGCCGAAGCGCACAAACCGGGTCAGGCCGAAGGCTTCCTCGATGAGGCGTGCAGCGAGGCCGAGCGTTTGCTGGCCGAACAGCATCTGACCGGCATTGAACTCCTGGGCCCGGTGCCGGCGCCGATGGAGCGCCGGGCCGGACGCTATCGTGCACAGCTATTGTTGCAGGCGACAGCCCGGGCGCCTTTGCATCGGTTGCTTGCCAGTTGGTTGCTGGTGCTGGAGCAGATGCCGAGTGGGCGGGCGGTGCGCTGGTCTTTGGATGTCGATCCCGTCGATTTGTATTGATTTTGAAACCGCCATCGCGGGCAAGCCCGGCTCCCAGAGGGATCGAGGCGTACACATATTCGGCGTCCTGCCACTAAACCTGTGGGAGCTGGCTTGCCAGCGAAGGCGATCTATTTGTCACCACATATCCATAACCTGCCCGCTATAGTTGGCAAGCCCGCCTTCGCCACGGATAATGCCCAGTTTTTCCACCAGCGCATCGAAGCGCCGCCGCGCCTGCGGTTGAAAGAGAAGACCATGAAAGACACCATTCGCCAGCTGATCCAACAAGCCATCACCCAACTCGTCAACGAAGGTGTGTTGCCTGAAGGCCTGTCGCCGGCGATCCAGGTGGAAAACTCCCGCGACAAGAAGAACGGCGACTTCGCCAGCAACATCGCCATGATGCTGGCCAAGCCTGCGGGCATGAAGCCACGCGACCTGGCGGAGAAAATCATCGCCGCGCTGCCGGCTGACGAAAACGTCTCCAAGGCCGAAATCGCCGGCCCGGGCTTCCTGAACTTCTTCCAGAACACCCAGGCCCTGGCCACACGCCTGGACGCCGCCCTCGCCGATGAACACATCGGCGTACGTAAGGCCGGCCCAGTGCAGCGCACCGTGGTTGACCTGTCCGCGCCGAACCTGGCCAAGGAGATGCACGTCGGCCATTTGCGCTCGACCATCATCGGCGACGGCGTCGCTCGCGTACTCGAGTTCCTCGGCGACGAAGTGATCCGCCAGAACCACGTCGGCGACTGGGGCACCCAGTTCGGCATGCTGATGGCTTACCTGCAGGAAAACCCGATCACCAGCGACGAGCTGTCGGACCTGGAAAACTTCTACCGCGCCGCCAAGCAACGCTTCGACGAATCCGAAGAATTCGCCGACCGCGCCCGTGGCCTGGTGGTCAAGCTGCAGGCCGGCGATGCCGATTGCCTGGCGCTGTGGACCAAGTTCAAGGACATCTCGCTGTCCCACTGCCAGAAAATCTACGAACTGCTGAACGTCAAGCTGACCATGGCCGACGTGATGGGCGAAAGCGCCTACAACGACGACCTGATCAACGTGGTCAACGACCTCAAGGCCGCCGGCATGCTGGTCGAAAGCAACGGCGCCCAGTGCGTGTTCCTCGACGAATTCAAAAACGCCGACGGCGACCCGCTGCCAGTGATCATCGTCAAGGCTGACGGCGGCTACCTCTACGCCACCACCGACCTGGCCGCCGTGCGCTACCGCAGCGGCAAGCTCAAGGCCGATCGCGCGCTGTACTTCGTCGACCAGCGTCAGGCCCTGCACTTCCAGCAAGTGTTCGCCGTGGCCCGCAAAGCCGGCTTCGTGACGCACCCGATGGAAATGGAACACATGGGCTTCGGCACCATGAACGGCGCTGACGGTCGTCCGTTCAAGACCCGTGACGGCGGCACCGTGAAGCTGATCGACCTGCTGACCGAAGCCCGGGAACGCGCCTACACCCTGGTGAAGGACAAGAACCCGGAACTGGCCGAGGCAGACCTGCGCAACATCGCCAAGGTCGTGGGCATCGGCGCGGTGAAATACGCCGACCTGTCCAAGCACCGCACCAGCGACTACAGCTTCAACTTCGACCTGATGCTGAATTTCGAAGGCAACACCGCGCCGTACCTGCTGTACGCCTACACCCGTGTGGCCGGTGTGTTCCGCAAACTGGGCAAGGATTTCAGCGAAGTCGAAGGCCAAATCGTTCTGGAAGCACCGCACGAGCACGAACTGGCCGCAAAACTCGCACAGTTCGGCGAAGTGCTGAACAACGTATCCGAGAAGGGCACACCGCATATCCTCTGCACTTACCTGTACGACGTCGCCGGTCTGTTCTCCAGTTTCTACGAGAACTGCCCGATCCTCGCCGCCGACACCCCGGAACAAATGCAGAGCCGCCTGCGCCTCGCCGCGCTGACCGGTCGCACCCTCAAGCAAGGCCTGGAACTCTTGGGTCTGGAAACTCTGGAGCGCATGTAAGTTGGCTGCCAAGAAAAAACCTGCACCCAAGCGTGGCGCCAGCCGTTACCAAGCTCCAGCGAAGCAACCGATCCCGGGCTGGCTATGGATGGCCATCGGCCTGACGGTCGGTGCCTTCATCGTGTTCCTGATGAAGCTGGAGCCGGGCAAAGGCAGCGATACGGTCAAGCGCGAGAAGGTCGAGCAGCAACAGAAAGCCACCAAGATCGCCGAGGCCAACAAGACCCCGCCGAGCCCTACGCAACCGGTGAAGCCGAAGTACGACTTCTACACCCTGCTGCCGGAGTCGGAAGTCATCGTACCGCCGGATGCCGTACCGGAAAAAACCCTGCCGACACCACAGGTGCCGGCCATACCGACCACGCCGGTCACCCCGGCGGAAGCAGCGAAGATCGACACTGCCCGCGCCCAGGCCGCCCTCGCCGGGATCACGCCGCCCCCAGCGCCGCCCGTCTCCAAGGCTGCGCCGGTGACCAAGTTCTTCCTGCAGGCCGGTTCGTTCCGCAAGCAAACTGACGCGGACAAGGTTCGGGCACAGATCATTCTGCTTGGCCAGGCTGTGGCGGTTGAGTCCGGCACGGTCAAGGATGAGACCTGGTATCGGGTCCTGGTGGGGCCTTTCAGCAACCGCGAACAACTGACCACCGCGCAGAAACAACTGTCTGGCGCCGGGTTCAGCAATCTGTTGTTACAACAACGCCAGAGCCGCTGACTCCACCAGAAAGTCCGCGTCATCGTTCATCGCGGGCAAGCCTTGCTCCCACAGGGATCACGCAAATCCTGTAGGAGCAAGGCTTGCCCGCGATGGCGCCAGAACAGACAACACAGCATTCCCCGTCCAACACCGCTCGTCCCCTCTCCCTCCCCGCAGTTGAAATCTTCTCCACCACCCCCATATGTATCGCCATAAGGCATTTTCGCCCCGCTGCGTGGAGACTCTTCCCTTGACCACCATCGTTTCAGTTCGCCGCCAAGGCAAAGTCGTCATGGGCGGCGACGGCCAGGTATCTCTCGGCAATACCGTGATGAAAGGCAACGCAAAAAAAGTTCGTCGCCTGTACCACGGTGAAGTCCTCGCCGGTTTTGCCGGTGCCACGGCTGACGCCTTTACCCTTTTCGAGCGTTTCGAGGGTCAGCTGGAGAAACACCAGGGCCATTTGGTTCGCGCCGCTGTCGAACTCGCCAAGGAATGGCGCACCGACCGCTCCCTGAGCCGCCTCGAAGCCATGCTCGCGGTCGCCAACAAGGACGCCTCCCTGATCATCACCGGCAACGGCGATGTGGTAGAGCCTGAAAACGGCCTGATCGCCATGGGCTCCGGTGGCGCCTATGCCCAGGCTGCCGCCAGCGCACTGCTGAAAAAAACCGACCTGTCGGCCCGGGAAATCGTCGAGACCGCCCTTGGCATCGCCGGCGATATCTGCGTATTCACCAACCACACCCAGACCATTGAGGAGCAGGACTGCGCCGAGTAAGCCCGTGCAGGCGCTATTGCGCCACGGCTCATTCTTGCTTGAGGTCCGCCAAATACTATGTCCATGACTCCCCGTGAAATCGTCCACGAACTCAATCGCCATATCATCGGCCAGGACGATGCCAAGCGCGCCGTCGCCATTGCCCTGCGCAATCGCTGGCGCCGGATGCAGCTGCCCGAAGAGCTGCGCGTTGAAGTCACCCCGAAAAACATCCTGATGATCGGCCCGACCGGCGTCGGTAAAACCGAAATCGCCCGTCGCCTGGCCAAACTGGCCAACGCACCGTTCATCAAGGTCGAAGCGACCAAGTTCACCGAAGTCGGCTATGTCGGACGTGACGTCGAATCGATCATTCGTGATCTGGCCGATGCCGCGATCAAGCTGTTGCGCGAACAGGAAATCACCAAGGTTCGCCACCGCGCCGAAGACGCCGCCGAAGAGCGCATCCTGGATGCGCTGCTGCCGCCGGCACGCATGGGTTTCAGCAACGATGACGCGCCGACGTCCGATTCCAATACCCGTCAGCTGTTCCGCAAGCGCTTGCGCGAAGGTCAGCTGGATGACAAGGAGATCGAAATCGAAGTCGCCGAAATGTCCGGCGTCGATATCTCCGCGCCACCGGGCATGGAAGAAATGACCAACCAGTTGCAAAGCCTGTTCGCCAACATGGGCAAAGGCAAACGCAAGAGCCGCAAGCTCAAGGTCAAGGAAGCGCTGAAACTGGTGCGTGACGAAGAGGCCAGCCGCCTGGTCAATGATGAAGAGTTGAAGGCCAAGGCGCTGGAAGCGGTCGAGCAGCATGGGATCGTGTTCATCGACGAAATCGACAAGGTCGCCAAGCGCGGCAACGTCGGCGGCGCCGATGTATCCCGTGAAGGCGTACAGCGTGACCTGCTGCCGCTGATCGAAGGCTGCACCGTCAACACCAAACTGGGCATGGTCAAGACCGACCACATCCTGTTCATCGCTTCCGGTGCGTTCCACCTGAGCAAGCCGAGTGATCTGGTGCCGGAGCTACAGGGTCGCCTGCCGATCCGCGTTGAACTCAAGGCGCTGTCGCCGCAAGACTTCGAGCGCATTCTGAGCGAACCGCACGCATCGCTCACCGAGCAATATTGCGCACTGCTGAAAACCGAGGGTCTGACCATCGAGTTCCAGCCGGACGGCATCAAGCGCATTGCGGAAATCGCCTGGCAGGTCAACGAGAAAACCGAGAACATCGGTGCCCGTCGCCTGCACACCCTGCTTGAGCGTCTGCTTGAAGAGGTGTCGTTCAGCGCCGGCGACCTGGCCAGCACCCACGATGACAAGGCGATCCAGATCGACGCCGACTACGTCAACAACCACTTGGGCGAATTGGCGCAGAACGAAGACCTGTCCCGTTATATCCTGTAAGCCATACCTGTAGGAGCGAAGCTTGCTCGCGAAGGTGTGTCAGCCACATTGATGTCGACTGATACACCTTCGCGAGCAAGCTTCGCTCCTACAGGGTTCCATCCATAAGGAACTTTGGCCATGACCCAGCTCCCCACCGACATCAAGCTGCACAAAGCCTCGAAAACCCTGACACTCAAATACGCGTCCGGCGAGGAATACACCCTGCCCGCCGAGTTCCTGCGCGTGCACTCTCCTTCCGCCGAGGTCCAGGGCCACGGCAAACCCATCCTGCAATTTGGCAAGATCAACGTAGGCCTGACCAAGGTAGAACCGGCCGGTCAGTACGCACTGAAATTGACCTTCGACGACGGCCACGACAGCGGCCTGTTCACTTGGGAATACCTCTATGAGCTGGGGCGACGTTATGACGCACTCTGGGAGGATTATCTGGCCGAGCTCAAAGCCGCCGGTAAAACCCGCGATCCGAACGAATCCATCGTCAAGCTGATGCTCTAGCCCAAGCCTCTCGCTCATTAGAGGGCATTTTCTAATTCCATCTGTTTGAATGCTCGGCTTCAGAGTCGGCGATTGGCCCGCTTGCGAAAAAAATTAAACTCGGGTAACCAATGGAACTGGCAAGTTCCCTGCAGTGCTCTCTGCGAACAAAAAGCAGCGATGCAGTATTAACGGTCACCTGGGCAGAAGTACCTGGTATTGGCTGTGTGACTGCACAGCAGGACCCCGGGTACTCGTGTCAGGACAATGGAGCGTCGTAGATGAGTAACAAGAATAACGATGACTTGAAGTATCAGGCCTCGGAAAACACCTTGGGACTGAATCCTGTCGTTGGGCTGCGTGGAAAGGATCTACTGGCTTCTGCTCGAATGGTGCTCAGGCAGGCCATCAAACAACCTGTGCACAGCGCCAAACATGTCGCGCATTTCGGCCTTGAACTCAAGAACGTGCTGTTCGGCAAGTCCGGGCTGCAACCGACCAGCGACGATCGCCGTTTCGCCGATCCGGCCTGGAGCCAGAACCCGCTCTACAAACGTTATCTGCAAACCTACCTGGCGTGGCGCAAGGAACTCCACGACTGGATCGACGACAGCAACCTCCCGGCCAAGGACGTGGCTCGCGGGCACTTCGTGATCAACCTCATGACCGAAGCCATGGCCCCGACCAATACGGCGGCCAACCCGGCAGCGGTCAAACGCTTCTTCGAAACCGGCGGCAAAAGCCTGCTCGACGGTCTCTCGCATCTGGCCAAGGACATGGTGCACAACGGCGGCATGCCGAGCCAGGTCAACATGGGTGCGTTCGAGGTCGGCAAGACCCTGGGCGTGACGGAAGGCGCGGTGGTGTTCCGCAACGACGTGCTGGAGCTGATCCAGTACAAGCCGACCACCGAGCAGGTCCATGAGCGCCCGTTGCTGGTAGTGCCGCCGCAGATCAACAAGTTCTACGTTTTCGACCTCAGCCCGGACAAGAGCCTGGCGCGATTCTGCCTGCGCAACAACGTGCAGACCTTCATCGTCAGCTGGCGCAACCCGACCAAGGAACAGCGCGAGTGGGGCCTGTCGACCTACATCGAGGCGCTCAAGGAAGCGGTCGATGTGGTCACCGCCATCACCGGCAGCAAAGACGTGAACATGCTCGGCGCCTGCTCCGGCGGCATCACCTGCACCGCGCTGCTGGGCCACTACGCCGCAATCGGTGAAAACAAGGTCAACGCCCTCACCCTGCTGGTGAGCGTGCTCGACACCACCCTGGACAGCGACGTCGCCCTGTTCGTCAACGAGCAAACCCTCGAAGCCGCCAAGCGCCACTCGTACCAGGCCGGCGTGCTGGAAGGTCGCGACATGGCCAAGGTCTTCGCCTGGATGCGCCCCAACGACCTGATCTGGAACTACTGGGTCAACAACTACCTGCTGGGCAACGAGCCACCGGTTTTCGACATCCTGTTCTGGAACAACGACACCACGCGGTTGCCGGCCGCATTCCATGGCGACCTGATCGAGTTGTTCAAAAACAACCCACTGATTCGCCCCAATGCACTGGAAGTGTGCGGTACAGCCATTGACCTCAAGCAGGTGACGGCCGACATCTTTTCCCTGGCCGGCACCAACGACCACATCACCCCGTGGAAGTCCTGCTACAAATCGGCGCAGCTGTTCGGCGGCAATGTTGAATTCGTGTTGTCCAGCAGTGGCCACATCCAGAGCATCCTGAACCCGCCGGGCAACCCCAAATCCCGTTACATGACCAGCACCGAGATGGCGGACAGTGCTGATGAGTGGCAGGAAAACGCCAGCAAGCACACCGATTCCTGGTGGCTGCACTGGCAGGCCTGGCAGGCCGAGCGCTCGGGCGAGCTGAAAAAAGCACCGTTGAAACTGGGCAACAAGGCTTATCCGGCGGGCGAAGCGTCGCCGGGTACATACGTACATGAGCGGTAACTGACACACCCCGCCTCCTCCTGTGGGAGCGAGCCTGCTCGCGAAAGCGGTCAAACATTCAACATTGAAGTTGACTGACCCGACGCATTCGCGAGCAGGCTCGCTCCCACAAAGGATTCGGGGATGAATTCATAAACAGGGCTGAAGCATGCCGCAACCGTTCATATTCCGTACCGTCGACCTGGATGGCCAGACCCTCCGCACGGCAGTACGCCCCGGCAAGCCTCACTTGACGCCCTTGCTGATTTTCAACGGCATCGGCGCCAACCTGGAGCTGGTGTTTCCGTTCGTCGCCGCACTGGACCCGGACCTGGAAGTCATCGCCTTCGACGTTCCCGGTGTCGGCGGTTCGTCGACGCCAAATCTTCCGTACCGCTTTCCCAGCCTGGCGAAACTCACGGCACGCATGCTCGATTACCTCGATTACGGACAGGTCAATGTGATCGGCGTGTCCTGGGGTGGCGCCCTGGCGCAGCAGTTCGCCTATGACTATCCGGAGCGCTGCAAGAAGCTGGTGCTGGCCGCCACGGCGGCGGGCGCGGTAATGGTGCCAGGCAAGCCGAAAGTGCTGTGGATGATGGCCAGCCCACGACGTTACATCCAGCCGTCGCACGTGATCCGCATCGCGCCGATGATCTACGGCGGCTCGTTCCGCCGCGACCCGACGCTGGCCGCAAGCCATGCGGCCAAGGTGCGTTCGGCGGGCAAGCTGGGTTACTACTGGCAGTTGTTCGCCGGTCTCGGCTGGACCAGCATTCACTGGCTGCACAAGATCAACCAGCCGACCCTGGTACTGGCCGGCGACGACGATCCATTGATCCCGTTGGTCAACATGCGTTTGCTGGCCTGGCGGATTCCCAACGCCCAGTTGCACATCATCGATGACGGGCATTTGTTCCTGATTACCCGGGCCGAAGCCGTGGCGCCGATCATCATGAAGTTTCTCGAGGAGGAGCGGCAGCGTGCGGTGATGCACCCGCACCCGTCGCCACTGGGCGGTTAATCCGCCGCGCTTTTCTCAAGAAAAGTGGACGGCAGGATGCCGCGCCGCGCAACAACCCGTTACAGCGTCTATGGTGTTCTGGTTCGGTGTGTTTGTATTTGGCCTGAAGACGAAGGAGTGTTGAGTCATGCGCGACAAACCAGCGAGGGAATCTCTACCGACTCCCGCCGCGTTCATCAATGCACAGAGTGCGATTACCGGCCTGAGAGGTCGGGATCTGTTTTCAACCCTGCGCAGCGTTGCCGCACATGGTTTGCGCAACCCGGTGCACAGCGCCCGGCACGCCCTGAAACTGGGCGGTCAATTGGGTCGGGTGCTGCTGGGCGAAACCCTGCACCCGACCAACCCGCAAGACAGCCGTTTCACCGATCCGGCCTGGAGCCTCAACCCGTTTTATCGTCGCAGCCTGCAGGCCTACCTGAGTTGGCAGAAGCAGGTCAAAAGCTGGATCGACGAGAGCAACATGAGCCCGGACGATCGTGCCCGCGCGCACTTCGCGTTTGCCCTGCTCAATGATGCCGTGTCGCCGTCCAACAGCCTGCTCAATCCGCTGGCAATCAAGGAAATATTCAACTCCGGCGGCAATAGCCTGATCCGCGGGATCAGTCACCTGGTAGACGATTTCCTGCACAACGATGGTCTGCCCCGGCAGGTTACCAAGCAGGCTTTCGAAGTCGGCAAGACCGTGGCGACCACCACCGGCGCCGTGGTGTTCCGCAATGAACTGCTGGAACTGATCCAGTACAAGCCGATGAGCGAAAAGCAGTATTCCAAACCGCTGCTGGTGGTACCGCCACAGATCAACAAGTACTACATTTTCGACCTGAGCCCCCACAACAGCTTCGTCCAGTTCGCGCTCAAGAATGGCCTGCAAACCTTCGTGATCAGTTGGCGCAACCCCGATGTGCGCCATCGCGAATGGGGTCTGTCGAGCTACGTTGAAGCGGTGGAAGAAGCCATGAATGTCTGCCGGGCGATCACCGGCGCGCGCGAAGTCAACCTGATGGGCGCCTGCGCCGGCGGCTTGACCATTGCCGCGCTGCAAGGTCACTTGCAGGCCAAACGGCAGTTGCGGCGGGTGTCCAGTGCGACGTACCTGGTCAGCCTGCTCGATAGCCAGCTGGATTCGCCGGCAACCCTCTTCGCCGACGAGCAGACCCTGGAAGCCGCCAAGCGCCGCTCCTATCAAAAAGGCGTGCTCGACGGTCGGGACATGGCCAAGGTCTTCGCCTGGATGCGCCCCAACGATCTGATCTGGAGTTACTTCGTCAATAACTACTTGCTGGGCAAGGAGCCACCGGCGTTCGACATCCTCTACTGGAACAACGACAACACGCGTCTGCCGGCAGCGCTGCATGGCGATTTGCTGGATTTCTTCAAGCACAACCCGCTGAGCCATCCGGGCGGCCTCGAAGTGTGCGGCACGCCGATCGACTTGCAGAAAGTCACCGTCGACAGCTTCAGCGTTGCCGGCATCAACGACCACATCACGCCGTGGGATGCGGTGTATCGCTCGACGCTGCTGCTGGGGGGCGAGCGCCGCTTCGTACTGTCCAATAGCGGCCATGTGCAGAGCATTCTCAACCCGCCGAGCAACCCGAAAGCCAACTACGTCGAGGGTGCCAAACTGAGCAGCGACCCACGGGCCTGGTATTACGACGCCAAGCAAGTCGACGGCAGCTGGTGGACGCAATGGCTGGGCTGGATTCAGGAGCGCTCGGGCGCACAAAAGGAAACCCTCATGACCCTGGGTAACCAGAACTATCCACCGATGGAGGCAGCGCCCGGGACTTACGTGCGCGTGCGCTGAAACTCAACACTCCACAGCCGGCACCCATCCCTGTAGGAGCGAGCTTGCTCGCGAAAAACGTTTGGGCAACGCGTTTATCCAGACAGCACGCGTTATCGTTAACGTCCATCGCGAGCAAGCTCGCTCCTACAGAGTTGGGGTTCGCTTGACATGATCATTAAGAAGACTGGATGAAAACCCGCGACCGCATCCTCGAATGTGCCCTGCAGTTGTTCAATCAGAAGGGCGAACCGAACGTCTCCACCATGGAAGTTGCCAACGAAATGGGCATCAGCCCCGGCAACCTCTACTACCACTTCCACGGCAAGGAGCCGTTGATACTCGGGCTGTTCGAACGCTTTCAGGCCGAGCTGGCGCCCTTGCTCGATCCACCCGCCGACGTCGAACTGGGCCCCGAGGATTACTGGCTGTTCCTGCACCTGATCGTCGAACGCCTGGCCCACTATCGTTTTCTGTTCCAGGACCTGTCGAACCTGGCCGGGCGCTTGCCGAAACTGGCAAAGGGCATTCGAAACCTGCTCAACGGCCTGAAGCGCACGCTGGCCTCATTGCTGGCGCAATTGAAGGCCCAGGGGCAATTGGTCAGCGAAACCCAGGCCCTGGGGCAACTGGTGGAACAGATCACCATGACCCTGCTGTTCTCGCTGGACTATCAGCGGATTCTCGACCGTGAAGGTGAAGTGCGATTGGTGGTTTACCAGATCATGATGCTGGTGGCCCCGCATCTGTTGCCGCCGATCAAAATAGCGACGGAGCGATTGGCGCTTCAATACCTGGAAGAACACGAATAATCCTGACCACAACATTCCCTGTGGGAGCGAGCCTGCTCGCGAAAGCGGTGTGACAGTCGCCAGGAATGCTGAATGGCATATCGCATTCGCGAGCAGGCTCGCTCCCACAGGGGGACTGCGGTGCTCTTGGGATTGTGCACAAACAAAAACGCCCGACCTTGGCAGGCCGGGCGTTTTCTTGAACCCTGAAGAATCAGGACTGACTGGTTGGCGTCGATGGAGCTGGCGCGACAGTCGGGGTTACAGCAGGGGTCGGTGCGGCAGCGGAGTTCGATGCGCTGACCGGAGCAGCCGGGGTTGCCGGCTTGGCGGCTGCCACTGCTGGTTTGGCTGCGGCGGCTTTAGGAGCGGCCGGTTTTTTCACTGCGGGCTTCTTCGCGGCAGCTGGTTTGGCTGCTGCGGTTTTTGCTGCAGGTTTAGCCGCAGCTTTCGCTGCGACCGGTTTGGCCGCCGGCTTGGCAGCGGCAGGTTTTGCAGCGGCAGTTTTGGCAGCAGGTTTAGCCGCCGCTTTGGCCAGCGGTTTGGCTGCGGTCTTGGCGGCCGGTTTGGCTGCCGCGGTTTTTGCCGCAACAGGCGCAACCTTGGCACCGGTCAGTTTTTCGATTTGCTTGGTCAGGGTATCGACCTTGCTGTGCAGTGCCTTGACCTCATTGCGGCTCGGTACGCCCAGACGCGAAATAGCGCTGTTCAGGCGCTTGTCGAAAGCCCCTTCCAGCTCATCCCACTTGCCCAGTGCGCGGTCTTTCACGCCGCTGATGCGCGACTTGGCCGAAGAAGCGGAGTCCTTCGCGGTATCCTTGGCAGTGTCGACTTTCTTGCCAATCGCCTTCTCGGCCTTCTCGCCGTCTTTAACCAATGCATCGAAGATTTTGCTGCCGTCAGTGTCGATCTTCGAGTACACGCCTAAACCAGCCAGCCAGATTTTTCGGGAGTAGTCTTCGACTTTCCCGATCCACGAGCTGCTTTCTTTTTCGGTGTTCTTTTTAACAGCCATCCCGTTCTCCTTAAGATTTACGCGCGACGCGTTCGAGCAGTGCCGTCAGCTCATCGAGTTTGACAGAGAGTGTCTCAACGTCATGTTTAGACGGAATGCCGATACGATTCAAGGCACTTGCGACACGCGAGTCGAACGCCTTCTCGACCTTGTCGAGTTGCAGTTCGACCCGGCCCTTGAAAGTGCTCACTTCAGTCTTGGCTTCGTCGATCTCGGCATTGGCTGCCTCGAGTTTCTCGGCGACTGCCTTTTTGCTTTTGTTTTCAACAGTTTGACCAGCCTTGATCAGCTCTTGAAAGTACTCGCTGCCCTCTTGGCCAACCTTGGCGTAGGCCCCCAGGCCTGCCAGCCAGATCTTGCGGGCATAGGATTTGACGTCGCTGAGAGCGGCGGTCGAAGCGTCGATTTTTTTCTTCAAAATAACTTTGGCCATGGTGCACCTCACGCGCAGAAGGTTTGAGGAACTGCCCGCGAAAGTGTCGGGCTCCGGCACAAAGTAGGGAGAAAAATTAGAAACGGCACCCTAACAACTGACATAAACAGCAGGTGCCGCAAACCTGTAGGAGCAAAGCTTGCTCGCGATGGCATCAACCCGGTGTAACTGAAAAACCGAGGTGCCTGCATCGCGAGCAAGCTTTGCTCCTACAGAAAAGCGCGAGCTACACCAACGCTTTATCCAGCCCCTTTTCGATTTCCGCCTTGATCATGCTGCTCATGGCCGACATCATCAGGCCCAACTCCACATCGACCCTGATCGAATCTTCGCTCACATGCACTGCACCTTTCACACCCGGACGCTTGAGGTTCAGGGTGTCACCGGACCATTGCGGCTCCAGGCCATATTGGTCGCAGAGTTTCTGCGCCAGCTTGTCGGCCTTCTCGCGCGCCGCTTCCTTACCCAGGCCGTGGACACGCTCAACACTAATACGGGCCATTGATTGACTCCTGCTTTTTGAATACAGCCATGAATGCTTGTTCGGTGATTCCTGACCGCTGCTGCGGCAAAACGTCCCGAGGTTGATCCATCTTACCTTCAGCCTTGCCAAGACAAAGCATCCCTTGGGGATTAGAATGTCGCGCATTCTCTTTTGGTGACAGCGATATGACTGATCAGCGCAAAGGCAGCGATGCCGAACCCACCACTCACTTCGGCTTCAAAAACGTTCCGGAAAGCCAGAAAGCGGAAAAAGTCGCTGAGGTTTTCCATTCGGTAGCCGCCAAGTACGACCTGATGAACGACCTTCTGTCGGGTGGCATGCACCGTCTATGGAAGCGTTTCGCGATCGAGCTGTCGGGTGTTCGCACCGGCAACCGCGTGCTGGACATCGCCGGCGGCACTGGCGACCTGACCCGCAAGTTCTCGCATCTCGTAGGCCCGACCGGTCAGGTAGTGCTGGCCGACATCAACGAATCCATGCTCAAGGTCGGTCGTGACCGCCTGCTGGACCTCGGTGTGGCCGGCAATGTCGAATTCGTCCAGGCCGACGCGGAAAAACTGCCGTTCCCGGACAACCATTTCGACTGCGTGACCATCGCGTTCGGCCTGCGCAACGTCACGCACAAGGAAGACGCCCTGCGCTCCATGCTGCGTGTACTCAAGCCGGGCGGCCGCCTGCTGGTGCTGGAGTTCTCCAAGCCGACCAACGCGCTGATGTCCAAGGCCTACGACGCCTACTCGTTCGCCTTCATGCCGTTGATGGGCAAGCTGATCACCAATGACTCGGAAAGCTATCGCTACCTGGCCGAGTCGATCCGCATGCACCCGAACCAGGAAACCCTGAAGTCGATGATGGTCGAGGCCGGTTTCGACCGCGTGACCTATCACAACATGACCGCAGGCATCGTCGCCCTGCACCGCGGCATCAAGCCCTGATGCTGCTCGCCGGCCTGCTCGCCAGCGTTGAACTCGGCCTGAACCGGGTGTTGCGTCTCGACAGCACGGCGCTGCCGCGGCTGGCGCACTTGAGCGGCAAGGTGATTGCCGTCGATTGCCGCAGCCCGGCACTGAAAATGTTCATCCTTCCCAGCGATGAAGGCCTGATGCTCGCCTCCCAATGGGAAACCGGCGCCGACTGCACTTTGCGCGCGCCGGCCTCCAGCCTGTTGAAACTGGCGATGAGCAAGGACAAGACGTCGGTGCTGCATGCGCCGCAAGTCGAGCTCGACGGCGATAGCGGGGTGCTGCTGGAACTGGCGGCCATCCTGCAGGACCTTGAGCTGGACTGGGAGTACGAACTCTCGCGCTGGCTCGGCCCCGTTGCCACGCAACTGGTCGGCGGCCACCTGCGCAGCCGCGCTCGCTGGTATCAGCAAGGTTTCGCCAGCCTGGGCCAAAATCTGGGCGAATACCTGGCAGAAGAATCACGCACCCTCGTCGGTCAACGCGAAGCCGAAGCCCGATTCAGTGAATTGGACCAGATCAAACTTGATCTGGAACGTCTCGAGGCGCGTTTCGAGCGCCTTTCCCGATCCCTCGACCCAAGCGATAACGCATGAAGCTGCTTGCCGTCCGCCGACTGTTGCGCATCCAGCGCGTCGTAATCCGCTACCGCCTCGATGACCTGCTGTTCGCCCTGCCGCTGCCCTGGTTCTTGCGGGCGCTGCGCTATGCCTTGCCGTGGCGCTGGTTCCCGCGCAAGACCCTCGACCTGAGCCGTGGCGCGCGATTGCGCCTGGCGTTGCAGGACCTTGGGCCGATTTTCATCAAGTTCGGGCAGATTTTGTCCACCCGGCGCGACCTGCTGCCCGAAGACATCGCCGATGAGCTGATGATGTTGCAGGACCGCGTGCCGCCGTTCGATTCGCAAGTGTCGATCAAGCTGATCGAAGACCAGCTCGGCAAGAAGATCAGCGAAGTGTTCAGCCGCTTCGACGTCGAACCCCTGGCCTCGGCCTCGGTGGCGCAGGTGCATGCCGCGCAACTGAAAACCGGTGAAGAAGTCGTCGTCAAGGTGATCCGCCCGGGCCTCAAGCCGGTGATCAAGCAGGATCTGGCGTGGCTGTTCATCCTCGCCCGCGCCGCCGAAAAAGTCTCTGCCGATGCGCGCCTGCTGCACCCGGTGGACGTGGTCAGCGACTACGAAAAAACCATCTACGATGAACTCGACCTGCTGCGCGAGGCGGCCAACGCCAGCCAGTTGAAGCGCAACTTCGACGGCTCGCCGCTGCTGTACGTGCCGCAAGTCTACTGGGACTGGTGCCGGCCGAAAGTGCTGGTGATGGAGCGCATCTACGGCATTCAGGTCACCGACCTGGCCACCCTGGCCGACCAGCGCACCGACATGAAAATGCTCGCCGAACGTGGTGTGGAAATATTCTTCACCCAGGTGTTCCGCGATAGCTTCTTCCATGCCGACATGCACCCCGGCAACATTTTCGTCAGCACCGTGAACCCGTGGAGTCCGCAGTACATTGCGATCGACTGCGGCATCGTCGGCAGCCTGACCCCCGAGGACCAGGATTACCTGGCGCGCAACCTGTTCGCCTTCTTCAAGCGTGATTATCGGCGCGTGGCGCAGTTGCACATCGACTCAGGCTGGGTGCCGGCCGAGACCAAACTCAACGAATTCGAAGCGGCGATCCGTACGGTGTGCGAGCCGATCTTCGAAAAACCGTTAAAGGATATTTCCTTCGGTCAGGTGCTGATGCGCCTGTTCCAGACGGCGCGGCGCTTCAACATGGAAGTGCAGCCGCAACTCGTGCTGCTGCAAAAAACCCTGTTGAACATCGAAGGCCTGGGCCGCCAGCTGTACCCGGAACTCGACCTGTGGAACACCGCGCAGCCGTTCCTCGAGCGCTGGATGCGCGAACGTGTCAGCCCAAAGGCCTTGTTCGGCAACGTGCAGAGCCAGATCGAGCAGATCCCGCACCTGGCCAACATGACCCGCGACTTGCTCGAACGCCTGTCCCAGCCCCACGCCAGCGATCCGCCGCCATCATGGCACCGACGCCGGGACGACTGGTTCCTGCGCCTGCTGGGCACCGCCCACCTGGCCGGCGGCGCCATCCTCGCCGCCGGAGGCCCGCTGAATCAGTTGGCCTATTGGCCAGCTGGCATCATGATGGCCGTCGGCTTGTATCTGGTCGTTCGCCGATAGCCAGTCGCGTCGCACGCTGGCACACTGTTTGAACGCCCTGATTTGTAATTTAGGCCACGGCTAAAGAAGTGCGGGCCGCATCGGAGTCGAAGATGAAAAACTGGCTGGACGAGATCAAGTGGGACGCTGACGGCCTGGTGCCCGCCATTGCCCAGGATCACAAGACCGGGCGCGTCCTGATGATGGCCTGGATGAACCGTGAGGCACTGGAACTGACCGCTGCCGAGAACCGTGCGATCTACTGGTCGCGCTCCCGTGGCAAGCTGTGGCGCAAGGGCGAAGAATCCGGCCATGTGCAGACCTTGCACGAGATGCGCCTGGACTGTGATGCCGATGTCATCATCCTGATGGTCGAGCAGATCGGCGATATCGCCTGCCATACCGGCCGCCAGAGCTGCTTCTACCGTGTCTACGAAAACGGCGACTGGACAACCGTCGACCCGGTCCTCAAGGATCCGCATGCCATCTATTCCGCAGGACACAAACATGAGTGACACTCTGACCCGTCTGGCACAAGTACTGGAAGAGCGCAAAGGCGCCGCCGCCGACAGCTCGTATGTCGCCAGCCTGTACCACAAGGGCTTGAACAAGATTCTGGAAAAAGTCGGCGAAGAGTCGGTCGAAACCATCATTGCCGCCAAGGATGCCGCCGTCAGCGGCGACTGCAGCGATGTGATCTACGAAACCGCCGATTTGTGGTTCCACAGCATGGTCATGCTCGCCCAATTGGGGCAGCATCCACAGGCTGTACTCGATGAACTGGACCGTCGCTTCGGTCTGTCCGGACACGCCGAGAAAGCCTCGCGTCCGTCCGCATGAATAACTATTAGAGAGGAGCAGCAACATGGGCATTTTTGACTGGAAACACTGGATCGTCATCCTGGTTGTTGTCGTGCTGGTTTTCGGCACCAAGAAACTGAAAAACCTCGGTACTGACGTCGGCGAATCGATCAAGGGCTTCAAGAAAGCCATGAACGACGACGAAAAACCGGCCGACCCGACAGC
Source organism: Pseudomonas sp. WPR_5_2 (assembly GCF_003634475.1). Classification (NCBI taxonomy): domain Bacteria; kingdom Pseudomonadati; phylum Pseudomonadota; class Gammaproteobacteria; order Pseudomonadales; family Pseudomonadaceae; genus Pseudomonas; species Pseudomonas sp. WPR_5_2. Next base: position 340,665 of record NZ_RBLA01000004.1, read on the forward strand.
GAACCCGGCCCAACCGGTGCCACCTGTTCAGCCGCAGGCTTCGGTGAACCAGCCGCACACCATCGACGTGCAGGCACAAAAAGTCGAAGAGCCGATCCGCAAAGACGTGTGAGCACAGACTTATGTTTGGTATCAGCTTCTCTGAACTGCTGCTCGTCGGCCTCGTTGCCCTGCTGGTCCTGGGCCCCGAGCGTCTGCCGGGCGCTGCGCGCACCGCCGGCCTGTGGGTCGGACGCCTGAAGCGCAGCTTCAACGCGATCAAACAGGAAGTTGAACGTGAAATCGGTGCCGACGAAATTCGTCGGCAACTGCACAACGAGCACATTCTGTCCCTGGAGCAGGAGGCACGGAAGATCTTCACGCCGACCCAACAGGAGCCGACGCCGGTTACGCCTGAGGCGACGCCGACGACTCAGGCTCCTGCCGTCGAACCTGCACCTGCTGAACCGACGCCCGTTGTTGCAGCGACACCGGTTGAACCCGTTACACCTGCGGCTGCGCCTGTCGTGCCGGCCCCTCAAGACCCAACATTGCCGCCGCGAGCCCCATGAGCGATCTTCCTGAAAACGACCAGCACATGCCGCTGGTTTCGCACCTCACCGAGTTGCGTACCCGTCTGCTGCGCTGTGTAGCGGCGATCTTCATCATTTTCGCCGGGTTGTTCGCCTTCACCCAGCAGATCTACACCTTCGTCTCCACACCGCTGCGCCAGTACCTGCCAGTGGGCGCGACGATGATCGCCACCGATGTGTCGTCGCCGTTCCTGACGCCACTGAAGCTGACGATGATGGTCTCGCTGTTCCTCGCCATCCCGGTGATCCTGCACCAGATCTGGGGCTTCATCGCGCCGGGCCTGTACAAGCATGAGAAACGCATTGCCGTGCCCTTGCTGGTATCGAGCATCCTGCTGTTCTACGCCGGCATGGCGTTCGCCTACTTCCTGGTGTTCCCGCTGATCTTCAAGTTCTTTGCCGCCGCCACCCCGGCCGGTGTGGAAATGATGACCGACATCACCAGCTACCTCGATTTCGTCATGACGCTGTTCTTCGCCTTCGGCGTGGCGTTCGAAATTCCGGTGGCCGTGGTGCTGCTGGTGTGGATCGGCGTGGTCGACGTCAAATACCTGAAGAAAATCCGTCCATACGTCGTCATCGGCTGCTTCGTGGTCGGCATGATCCTGACGCCGCCGGACATCTTCTCGCAGACGCTTCTGGCTGTCCCGATGTGGCTGTTGTTTGAAATTGGCGTGCTGTTCGGCGGCCTGATCAGCAAACGCGGCGAACATCCTGACGACCAACCGGCTGACGATCACAACGACCAACCGCCAGCGACCCAGCCGTGAACCTGCTGCTCCTCGAAGACGCCGACTTCATTGCGGCCGACCGGGTGATCCTGCGCGATCGCCGCCTGACCCACATGCAGGAAGTCCATCGCTGCGAAGTCGGTGACAGCATGCGCGTCGGGCGTCTTGGCGGGCTGATGGGCTCGGCCGAAGTACTGCGCCTGGACGCCGCTGAAGCGGAGTTGCGCGTCATCCTCGACCAGCCACCACCGGCCAAGCTGCCATTGACCCTGGTACTGGCCCTGCCACGCCCCAAAATGCTGCGCAGGGTGTTCCAGACCGTGGCCGCCATGGGTGTGCCACGCGTCGTGCTGGTGAACAGCTATCGTGTCGAGAAGAGCTTCTGGCAGACCCCATTCCTGGAGCCGGAAGCGATTCGCGAGCAATTGATCCTCGGCCTCGAACAGGCCCGGGACAGCGTGCTGCCACAGGTCACCATCGAGAAGCGCTTCAAGCCGTTCGTCGAAGACCGCCTGCCTGGCATCACCGACGGCACCCTCGGCCTGGTTGGCCATCCAGGAAACTACCCACCCTGCCCGCGCGCACTGAATGAACCGGTGACATTGGCCATCGGCCCGGAGGGCGGCTGGATTCCTTACGAAATCGATTTGCTCGGCAAGTCCGGCCTGCAACCGGTGCAGCTGGGCGAGCGCATCCTGCGGGTTGAAACCGCTGTCACTGCGCTGCTGGCACGACTCTTCTAACTTCCAACACCATCCATTGTGGGAGCGAGCCTGCTCGCGAATAGGGACTATCAGTCGACATTGAAGTGGCTGACCTACCGCTTTCGCGAGCAGGCTCGCTCCCACAGGTCATCATTTGCTCTCCGCCCGTACATCGGACGCTTCCTACAGAACCCCACTCCCCTGCCGATACAACCTCCATAAAACCAATGTATGGTCCGGGGGAGATGCAGCATGTACCAATGGCTGGCCGATAAACTGGGGAACGTAAGCGTCAATCGCAAACTGGGCATCGGCTTCGGTCTTGTGTTGCTGCTGACTTTGCTGATCACCGTCACCGGCTGGAGCGGCCTGGGCGATGTGACCAGTCGCGGCGATAAGCTGGGGTTCATTTCCGATATCAACGGCCTGACCAAAGACCTGCGTATTGCCCGTCTGGACTACGAAATGCGCCGCGGCGAACAAGGCCCGGGCGCCGTCAACGACCTGCTTGGCAAGCTCGACAGCAGCCTGCAGGCCGCTCGCCGGATGATCGAGCAACCCGCCGATGTGGCCATGATCGACCAGCAACTGGCCGCCGTCAGTCAGTACAAGCAAGCCTTCGCCGCCATGACCCAGGCCGGCGCCAACCGCGAATACGCCCGCAGCAAACTGGGCGCGACCGCCGACAATGCCGTGGCCAAGGTTGCCGAAGTCGAAAAATCCATGCTGCAAGGCGACAGCGTTGTGCAGTTCAACAGCGTGATCGACCTGAGCAAACTGATCCAGCAGGCACGCTTTCAGGTGCGCGGCTACACCTACAGCGGCAAGACCGAAGCCGAGCAGCCCGCACTGGACGCCATCGACAATGCCCTGAAATACCTGGAAAGCCTGCCGTCGAAACTGCCGGAACAGCACATCGCCAACCTGCAGCAAGCGACCGACTCGCTCAAGGCCTACCGCGCGGCGGTCAGTCAGTACCGTGATTCCCAGGTCGCCAGTGCCGAAGCGCTCAAACGCATGGGCACCCAGGGCGAAATCCTGCTCGATGTGAGCAACAAGCTCACCCTGTCGCAAACCCTCGTGCGTGACACCGATGTGGCGCACGCCCGGAACATGCTGCTGCTGGCAACTGCCCTGGCCCTGGTCTTCGGCCTGTTCGCCGCCTGGGCCATCACCCGGCAGATCGTGGTCCCGCTGAACCAGACCCTCAAAGTGGCCGAACGCATCGCCGCCGGTGACCTGACCCACGACCTGACCTCCAAGCGCCAGGACGAGTTGGGCCAGCTGCAACGGGCTATTCAAGGTATGACCCAGGGCCTGCGCGCATTGATTGGCGGTATCAGCGATGGCGTTACCCAGATCGCCAGCGCCGCCGAAGAGTTGTCGGCGGTCACCGAGCAGACCAGCGCCGGGGTCAACAGCCAGAAGGTCGAAACCGACCAGGTGGCCACCGCCATGAACGAAATGACCGCCACCGTGCAGGAAGTCGCGCGCAACGCCGAAGAAGCCTCCGAAGCCGCGGTCGCTGCCGACCAGCAGGCCCGCGAAGGTGACAAGGTGGTCGGCGAAGCCATCGCGCAGATTGAGCGCCTGGCCAAGGAAGTCGGCAACTCCACCGAAGCCATGGGCGAGCTCAAGCGCGAAAGCGACAAGATCGGCAGCGTGCTCGACGTGATCAAGTCCGTGGCCCAGCAAACCAACCTGCTGGCGCTCAACGCCGCCATCGAAGCCGCCCGTGCCGGTGAAGCCGGGCGCGGTTTTGCCGTGGTCGCCGATGAAGTCCGCAGCCTGGCCCAGCGCACCCAGAAATCCACCGAAGAGATTGAAGAACTGATCGTCGGCCTGCAAAACGGCACACAACAAGTGGCGACCATCATGGACAACAGCCGCAGCCTGACCGACAGCAGCGTCGAACTGACCCGCCGCGCCGGCAGCTCACTGGAAAGCATCACTCGCACGGTGTCAGCGATCCAGGCGATGAACCAGCAAATCGCCGCCGCTGCCGAGCAGCAAACCGCCGTGGCCGAAGAGATCAACCGTAGCGTACTGAATGTGCGGGATGTGTCGGACCAGACGTCGGCAGCGAGCGAAGAGACCGCGGCGTCCAGCGTTGAGCTGGCGCGGTTGGGGACGCATTTGCAGATGTTGGTGGGCAAGTTCAGGGTTTGAGGTGATTCATGGACTTCGGTTCGCTCTGGACCGAGGTGATGCAATCGCGGACAAGCCCGCTCCCACAGGTTTGAGGGTGAACACAAATTCTGTGAACAACTCGAATCACTGTGGGAGCGGGCTTGCCCGCGATGGCGGCCTGACAGGCGCTTAGGTTAGAGAACCTGCCGCAAGAAGGCCTGCGCCCGCGGATCCTTTGGCGCCTCAAAGAACTCCGCCGGCGAAGCATCTTCCAGCAACTTGCCGTGATCGAAGAACAGCACCCGATCCGCCACTTCCCGCGCAAAGCCCATTTCATGGGTCACGCAGACCATGGTCATGCCTTCCACGGCCAGGTTTTTCATGACGTCCAGCACCTCGCCGACCATTTCCGGGTCGAGTGCCGAGGTCGGTTCGTCGAACAGCATGACTTTCGGCTCCATCGCCAGCGCCCGGGCAATCGCCACGCGCTGTTGCTGGCCACCAGACAGGCGCGACGGAAACTCGTGGGCCTTCTGCGCAATCCCGACTTTTTCCAATAGCGCCATGGCCTTGGCTTCACGCTCTTTCTTGCCGCGCTTGCGCACGACTTTCTGCGCCAGGCACAGGTTTTCCAGCACGGTCATGTGCGGGAACAGGTTGAAATGCTGGAACACCATGCCGACTTCGCGGCGATAGGCGTTCACGTCGGTTTTCGGGTCGGCCAGTTGCAGGCCGTCGATGCTCACCGAGCCGGAGTCGAATTCTTCCAGGCCATTGAGGCAGCGCAGGAAGGTCGACTTACCGGAGCCGGACGGGCCGATCACCACCAGCACTTCACCCTTGGCGACGTTAGTGGAAACGTTATCCACCGCGCGGACCACCTGGCCACGGGTATCGAAGACTTTTACCAGATCGCGGACTTCAATCACTTTGCGCGAGCCTCCGCTCAAGCCGGCCGGCGATTTTCGACAGCGGCAGGTTGATCAACAAATACAGACCGGCAACGCAGAACAGGATTTCGAACGGCGAAAACGAGGTGGTGATGACTTCACGACCGCTTTTTAGCAATTCGGTAATCGCAATGACCGACACCAGCGACGTGTCTTTCACCAGGCTGATGAACTGACCGGCCAGCGGCGGCAGCACGCGTTTGAACGCTTGCGGCAGGACCACGTGACGCATCGACTGGCCAGCGCTCAAGCCCAGGGAGCGCGCCGCTTCGTTCTGGCCACGGGCAATCGACTGCACGCCGGAACGAATGATTTCCGCCACGTAGGCGCCGGTGAACAGCGACAGCGCGGCGACCCCGGCGAACTCCCGGGACAGGTTCATCACCGTACCGATGAAGAAGTAGAAAATGAAGATCTGCACCAGCAGCGGCGTGCCGCGCACCAGTTCGACGTAAATGGTCGAGAGGTCGCGCAAGGTCGGGTTGTTCGACAGCCGGCACAGGCCTGTCGCGAGGCCGATCAGCAACCCGAGAACGCCAGATACCACGGACAGCCACAAGGTGGTCCAGAGCCCCCACATCAGCGGTCCGGCGGCCCAGTGACGGGTCACGCCGACGACATCGCCTTCGGCCACATCATCGCCCTGGGCGACTTGCAGGCTGTTTTCGTCGACGCTCAAGTGTTGCTCATCACCGGCGTCGTTGCGCAGGGTGACTTCAGCCTTGTCGCCCTTGCGCACCAGTTCGCTGACGGTGGAGATGTCAGCGGCGCGCTGGGTCTCTTCGGCATGGTAGGCGAAGTACTGCGGCACACGATTCCAGCGCCATTCGTAGGACATCAGCGAGGTGGCGTAATACAACGCGCCGGCCAGGCCGATCAGCACCAGCACGGTCAGCACGTGCCAGGGCCATTGGGCTTTTTTCTGTTTCATTTGCTCTGAGGATTCCGAATTCTGTGTCGCGAAGGAGGCCGTCTTCGCGAGCAGGCTCGCTCCCACAGGAGATAAGCGGTCAACTGTGGGAGCGAGCCTGCTCGCGAATGGGGCGGCGCGGTCTATCTGACCGGGCCTTATTCCATGTCCTTGAGCCACTCGGAGCTCTTGAACCACTTGTCATGGATGCGATCGTAGGTGCCGTCTTCGTGGATCTGGTGCAGGAAGTTGTTGATGAAGTTGATGCTGTCGTAGTCACCCTTCTTCAAACCGAAGGCCAGCGGCTCGTAGGTGAACGGCTTGTCGAGGAATACCAGTTTGCCGTTGCCGACCTTATTCAGCGCCACGACGTTGTAGGGCGCGTCGTAGATGAAGGCGTCAGCCTTGCCGTTGACCACGTCGAGCACCGCTTCCTGCTCATTGTCGTAGCCATGGTACTTGGCTTTGGAGATCAACTTTTTGGCGACCATTTCGCCAGTGGTGCCGAGCTTGGAGGTGATGCGGTAGTCAGCGGTGTTCAGGTCTTTATAGGACTTGATGGTGCCTTCCAGGTCCTTGCGGATCAGCAGGGTCTGGCCGACCACGATGAAGGGTTCGCTGAAGTTCAGGCGCAGGTTGCGCTCCTGGGTCAGGGTCATGCCGCTGCCGATCATGTCGAACTTGTCGGTCAGCAACGCCGGGATGATGCCGTCGTAACCGGTGGACACCAGCTCCAGCTTGACGCCCATGGCCTTGGTCATGGCTTTGAGGATGTCGACTTCGAAACCGATGATCTCGCCGCGCTTGTTGGTCATTTCGAACGGCATGTAGGTCGGATCCATGCCGACCTTCAACGTGCCGCGCTTGACCGCGTCATCGATGGCACCGGCCTGCACCGCACCGACTGCAACCAATGCCGTGACGCCGACCAGCAGCATCGACAGATACTTCTTCATCTTCAAGTCCCCAAAACCATTGCGTTGTGAGGCGCGCAAAAATGGCGGCTCCCCAGGAGGAAACGCACCAATACGGACAAAAATTATCCGGGCACACCAATTCGGGGACGGATCCTAAACTACTCGCCCGTTTGCACAAGGGTTTGGGAACGATCAGGCAAAAAAAAGCCCCGCTGGCTAGCGGGGCTCTTCATCAGGCCAGTTGCGCCTGGACGCTCAACGGTTTGAGCGGCAGCAGCGGTGCATGGGGGTCGGCCTTGACCGACTTGCGCCATGCGCCCAGCCACTCGGCGTGGCCTTCGCTCCAGACCTGCTCATGCAGGCGGGCCAAGGCGACCGGGTCACTCAGCAGTTGCACGCGCTCGTTGTTGCTCAAGCCTTCCGGTCCGACTTTCATCGCGTGCCGTACCCGCTCGACCCGCAGCCATTCGATCGGCTCGGCCTGACGGTGACGGGAGGTCGCCAGCGAGCATGCCAGGGCATTCTGCTGTGGATCGACCACCGAACGGACGAAGCCGTCGTTCAGCGCGTGATAACGGTTTTCGTGGGTGTACTGGTCGGTTGCCAGCAACGCCTGTGGCGGATTGTATTCCTCGGGAATCAGGAACAGGCTCTCGTCACGGGACTTGAGGCCCAGGCCGACGCGGCTGGAAATCACCGACACCGGAATCGACAGCATCAACGAACCGACGATCGGCACCAGCCACCACAGGAAGCTCGGATTCAGCCAGATCACCAGCAAGGCCCAGAAGAAGCCCAGCACGGTTTGCGGACCATGGCGCTTGACCGCCTCGCTCCATGGCGTGGAGTCGTCGTCACGCTGCGGCGAATTCCAGGTCGCCGCCCAGCCGAGGAACGCGGCGAGCACGAAACGGGTGTGGAAAATCATCCGCACCGGCGCCAGCAGCATGGAGAACAACATCTCCAGCAGCATCGACAACGTCACCTTGAACTTGCCACCGAACTCTTTCGCGCCCTTGGCCCAGATCAGGATGATGCTCAACAGCTTAGGCAGGAACAGCAGCACGATAGTGGTCGAGAACAGCGCAATCGCCTTGTCCGGATGCCATTGTGGCCACAGCGGATAGAGCTGGCGCGGCTCGAGGAAGTATTGCGGCTCCATCAAGGTGTTGACCGCCAGCAGCGCCGTCGACAGCACGAGGAAGAAGAACCACAGCGGCGCCGACAGGTAGGACATCACGCCGGTCAGGAATACCGCGCGGTGCACCGGGTGCATGCCCTTGACCAGGAACAGGCGGAAGTTCATCAGGTTACCGTGGCACCAGCGACGGTCACGCTTGAGTTCGTCCAGCAGGTTCGGCGGCAGTTCTTCATAACTGCCCGGCAAGTCGTAGGCAATCCACACGCCCCAACCGGCACGACGCATCAATGCGGCTTCAACGAAGTCGTGGGACAGGATCGCTCCGGCGAACGCGCCTTTACCGGGCAACGGCGCCAGGGCGCAGTGCTCGATGAACGGCTTCATGCGGATGATTGCGTTGTGGCCCCAGTAGTGCGATTCGCCCAACTGCCAGAAGTGCAGGCCGGCGGTGAACAGCGGACCGTATACACGGGTCGCAAACTGCTGCATGCGCGCATACAGGGTGTCCATGCCCGACGCACGTGGCGCGGTCTGGATGATCCCGGCGTCCGGCGTGGCTTCCATCAGGCGCACCAGGCTGGTCAGGCACTCGCCGCTCATCACGGAGTCGGCGTCGAGTACGACCATGTACTTGTAGTCACCGCCCCAGCGACGGCAGAAGTCGTCGAGGTTGCCGCTCTTGCGTTTTACGCGACGGCGGCGGCGGCGATAGAAGATCTTGCCGAAGCCACCGGCTTCGCGGCAGACATCCAGCCAGGCCTGCTGCTCGGCGACACAGATATCGGCATCGTTACTGTCGCTGAGGACGAAGAAGTCGAAACGGTCCAGGTCTCCCGTGGCCGCAACAGACTCGAACGTCGCGCGCAGACCGGCGAATACCCGAGGCACGTCTTCGTTGCAGATCGGCATCACCAGTGCGGTGCGCGCGTCTTTCGGAATCGGCTCGTTGCCGGCGCTGGCACCGGAAATGCGGTATTTGTCGTGACCGGTGAGCAACTCGAGGAAGCCCATCAGCGCGGTCCAGAAACCGGCCGAAACCCAGCAGAACAGAATCCCGAACAGAATCAGGATGCTGGTCTGCAGTGCATACGGCAGCACTTGGGTGGCGGTTTGCAGCAGCGGCTGATGCAGGACTTCTTCGAGGTCGACGAACGACCAGCCCTGGTACGGCATGATGCCTTTCATGTACCAGCCGGCGACGATGGTCTGGCCGAGCATCAGCACCAGCAGAATGTAGCGTCGGATCGAACCAACGGTACGCCAGCGCGCCGCCGGCAGCACGTTCTCGTCTTTCGGCGGCTGCGGCGGATTGGTGCGACCGGTCAGACGCCGCCAGCCACGCACCAGGATGTTGGTGCGCCACGGTTCAGGCACGACTTTGGTCCGACGAATCGGTGGGGTCGCCTTCAGGCAGACCCGACCGCTGGCGTCGAGCACCAGCATTTCGGCGTCCTGCAGTTCTTCGGCGGTGCTCAGGGTCAGGCGCTTGCCGACCGAAGCCTGGGCGGCTTCGGTCGGTGCGTCGAACGCCTTCGACGACAGACGCTCATGCAATTCGCTGAAGGACTTGCAGCCCGCGAGTTCCGCGCGCTGCTGGTCGGTCATCGGCAGATGTGCCAGATACTCGGAAAGCGTCTCTGGCTGTACTTGAGAATTACTCATCGGCAGGCAACTGATAGCTCCAGGTCTCGGTCAGGACTTCTTCAGTCGGTGCCGATTCTGGTGTGGCTGGGGCGGCGTTGGCAGCGGCAGGCTGCTTGGCGTCGTTGTTCGCCTTGTCCTTGGCATCTGCGACTGGCTTGGCTTCAGCCTGCTTGGCTTCAGCGGCTTTCGCTTCCTTGTCCGCTTTCTCGGCTTGCTTGGCGGCAACCTTGTCAGCCTTGGCAACGGAAGAAGTGGACGCCGGGATCGAAGTCTTGGCCAGATCGGCAGGCACGATGTTCTGCACCAGTGCAGCACGCATCTCGGTGGACTTGCTCGCGTCCTTGATCTTCATGCGCAGGGTCAGGCGCCAGCCCTTGGTTTCAGGGTTGTAGCGCACGCTGTTCTCGACCAGTTCGGCGTTTTCGCCGACGCTGACCTGACTGCGCACGTCCGCTTCCGGTGGCAGTGCCGCCAGGGATGGGCCTTCAAAATCCACCAGATAGGCGACGCTTCCGTCCGGCTGACGAATCAGGTTGGACTGTTTGACGTCACCGGTGGATTTCAGGGTCTGACTGACCCAGGCGCTGTCCGGCGCGTGCAGCGCCGCCTCGTCCATGGTCCAGTGCATGCGATAGGCGAAGTCCAGCGGCTGGCCCGGCTCCGGCATCTTTTCCGGGCTCCAGAAAGCCACGATATTGTCGTTGGTTTCGTCGGCGGTCGGAATCTCGACCAGATCGACGGTGCCCTTGCCCCAGTCGCCTTTCGGTTCGATCCAGGCGCTTGGACGCTTGTCGTAGCGGTCGTCGAGGTCTTCGTAGTGGCTGAAGTCGCGGCCACGCTGCAGCAAGCCGAAGCCACGCGGGTTCTCGACCGAGAAGTTGCTCACCGCCAGGTGTTTCGGGTTGTTCAGCGGACGCCAGATCCACTCGCCGTTGCCGGCATGGATCGCCAGGCCGCTGGAATCGTGCAGCTCACGACGGTAGTTGAGGACTTTCGACGGCTGGTTGGCGCCGAACAGGTACATGCTGGTCAGTGGCGCGATGCCCAGTTTGCCGACCTTGTCACGCAGGAACATCTGCGCCTTGACGTCGACAATGGTATCGCTGCCCGGACGCAGAGTCAGGCGATAGGCACCGGTCGCCCGTGGCGAATCCAGCAGCGCGAAGATCACCAAGTGCTTGTCGCCCGGTTTCGGCTGTTGAATCCAGAACTCGCGAAAACGCGGGAATTCTTCGCCGGACGGCAAGGCGGTATCGATTGCCATGCCGCGAGCGGACAAGCCGTAGACATGGCCCTTGCCGACAACGCGGAAGTAGCTCGCGCCGAGCATGGTCATGATTTCGTCTTGCTTGTCGGCCTTGTTGACCGGGTACAGCACGCGGAATCCGGCGTAGCCCAGTTGCTCAGTGGCCTTGGGGTCGAACTTGACGTCGCCGAAATCGAAACGACTCGGGTCGTATTTGATCTCTTCGACGGTGTTCGCGGTGATTTCGTTGATTTTCACCGGCGTATCGAAGTGCATGCCCTGGTGATAGAACGACAGCTTGAATGGGGTCTTCTGGTCCGCCCATTCGGCTTTTTCCGTCAGGAAACGAATTTTCTGATAGTCGGCGAATTTCATTTCGCGGAATTCAGTCGGCAGGTTACTGCGCGGCGCTTCGTACTTCTGACCGGCCAGCTCTTTTGCCTTGGCCGATACATCATCCAGATTGAATGCCCAAAGCTGGCCGGCGCTGAGCAGGCAGAGCAGTGCCGAACCCGCTACAAGAGCGCTACGTAACCGTTTGGCAGACAATTTTGGTGCGTTACAGGGACTAACAATCACGAGCAACCCTCGCCGAAAACAGATCAAAAAACCAACGGCCAGTTGAAGGGTCTGTACGGTATCCGGTACGAAAAAACCGGCCTTGCAGACCACTCTTGCCAAGTTGGCGAGCATTGTTCCGACTCCGATGGGGCTAAATGATTCCCCAAACGGTCCAGGACAAGTCTCTACCTAAGTCAAAATGGACCAACGAACGCTGATCCCCGTAGCGCGCGATTATCTAGTAGGCCGCGTTACAACGCATCAGGGGTAACAAAGTATTTATCGGGAAAAACGCCTGTTTTCAGTCGAAAAGCGCTTAAAAAGATGTTTCAAGCGCTTTCAGGTCTGTAACAGGAAGGTTACCGGGCCATCATTGACCAGGTGCACCTGCATATCCGCGCCGAATCTACCTGATGCCACAGTGCCATGCACCTGTTTCGCTTTGCCTAATAGATAGTCGAAAAGCTCTTCGCCCAGGGCCGGAGGGGCCGCGGTCGAGAAACTCGGGCGCAACCCGCTCTTGGTGTCGGCGGCCAGGGTGAACTGCGAGACCAGCAGCAACCCGCCGCCCACATCCGCCAGGGACAAATTCATCTTGCCCTCAGCGTCGCTGAACACTCGATAGTTAAGCAGCTTATTGAGAAGTTTGTCGGCGCTGGCACGAGTGTCCTCGGGCTCGACGGCAACCAGCACCAGCAACCCCTGGTCGACCGCGCCAACGACCTCCCCCGCTACCTCGACTCGCGCGCCACGCACCCGTTGCAGCAGGCCCTTCATGCTTCTTCGGGGGCCAGGTCGAGCAGACGTCGTGCCATCCGATCGGCAGCACGCACCAACGCATCGGTAATCCCTGGTTCGGCGGCGGCATGACCCGCGTCACGGATTATTTGCAGTTCGCTGTTCGGCCAGGCCTGGTGCAGTTCCCAGGCGTTATCCAGCGGGCAGATCACGTCATAGCGACCATGGATGATCACGCCGGGCAAATGGGCGATTTTGCCCATGTCGCGGATCAACTGGTCAGGTTCAAGGAAGGCGTTGTTGGTGAAGTAGTGGCATTCGATGCGAGCGATGGACAGCGCGCGCTGAGGCTCGGAGAAACGATCGACCACCAGCGGGTTCGGACGCAGGGTTGCGGTCCGGCCTTCCCAGGTGGACCAGGCCTTGGCCGCGTGCATCTGGGCGATCTGATCGTTGCCGGTCAGGCGTTTGTGGAATGCGCTGAGCAAATCGCCACGCTCGTCCTGCGGGATCGGCGCGATGTAGTCCTGCCAGTAATCGGGAAACAGACGGCTGGCACCGGCCTGGTAGAACCACTCGATTTCCTGCGGGCGGCAGAGAAATATGCCACGCAGGATCAGACCGTGCACACGTTCGGGGTGGGTTTGCGCGTAGGCGAGCGCCAGGGTCGAGCCCCAGGAGCCACCGAACAACACCCACTTGTCGATGCCCAGGTGCTCACGGATTCGCTCGAGGTCGGCGACCAGATCCCAGGTGGTGTTGTTTTCCAGGCTGGCGTGGGGGGTGGAGCGACCGCAACCACGCTGGTCGAAGGTCACGATGCGGTACAGATTTGGATCGAAATAGCAGCGACTCGCCGCATCGCACCCGGCGCCGGGACCGCCGTGAATGAACACCACCGGCAATCCTTCCGGTGAACCGCTTTCGTCGACATACAGCGTGTGGGTCTCGTCGACGGCCAGATCGTGCCGGGCGTGGGGTTTGATCTGCGGGTACAAAGTCTGCATTGCGCGCTCCGTAAGGGGTCGAGGTCATCCCTGGGGGGACTTCTATTATTCTGCCGTCCGGCATCATAAACCCGAATTACGCGAATGAGCATGCCCTTGCAGAGTCAGAGTTTTGCCGCCAGTTTTTCAGCCAGATAGCCGAGCAGGGTTTCATACAGTGCATCGACCTCGACAGCCTGCCCCCGCGCCCGTAAACAACCGTGAACCAAGCCTTCGCCGTAATACAGTGTCGATGCCACGCCAGCGGCGTTGAGTCGCTCGGCATACTGCACGCCGTCATCGCACAGCGGGTCGAACTGCGCCACGGCAATCCATGCCGGCGGCAATCCGCGGAAATTCCCGGCCAGCAACGGCATCGCATAAGCGCCCGGTTTTGCCGTCGCGCGCAAATACAACGCCTGATAACAGTCCAGGTCACTGCTGCTGAGCAACGGGGCGTCAGCGCATTCGCTGCGCGACGGTAACCGGTGATCCCCACCAAGCCCCGGATAAATCAGAACCTGCGCGCCAGGCACCGGCTCACCGGCATCGCGCAGCACCAGACATAAGGCGGCGGCAAGATTGCCGCCGGCGCTGTCACCGACCACCAGCGTGCGCTCAGGGTCCAACCGAAACGGTCCGGTGCGCAATGCCCTCCAGACAGTCAGGCAGTCATCGAGCGCGGCCGGAAACGGATGCTCCGGCGCCAGGCGGTAATCGACCGCGATCACCAACACTCCGAGTGTCGAAGCCAGTTCGGCGCAAATGAAGTCGTGCGAGTCCAGGTTTCCCACCACCCAACCACCGCCGTGCATATAAACGATGCACGGCACACCTGTGGCAGAGGGCAAAACCGGTGGCTGGTACGAGCGAACGGGGACCCCCGCCAACTCGAAATCGACCACGTACAGCCCCACGGGACGTGGCGGGGTAAATGCCCGGCACATCTCGCTGTAAGCCTGGCGCAATCCGTCCAGGCTGCTTTCGGTGCTGTTGAAGCTGACGGTTTTCTCGACAAAAGCCTGCATCTGTACAGACAGAGGGTAAGGAGCCATGAGCCTGGTGCCCGTTTAGGGAAGATATATTGGGCCTAACCCTGTGGGAGCGAGCCTGCTCGCGAAAAGGGCGTATCAGCCAACATTGATATTGCCTGACACACCGTCTTTGCGAGCAGGCTCGCTCCCACAGGTATTGCGGTTGCCATCAGTTTTTCAGACTGGCCTGAACCGTGGCCACGCCATCCTTGCCATCAACGCTGCTCACGCCCGCCAGCCAGCGTTGCAAGTCCTGCGGATGCTCGCGCAGCCATTTCCTGGCGACATCCTGAGGCGTCTGGCGCTCCATGATCGGCACCATCAACTGGCTTTCCTGGGCGGCGGTGAACGTCAGGTTTTCCAGCAGGCGATAAACGTTCGGGCAACGTTCGGCGTAATCGGGCGCGGTCACGGAGGAAACGGTTGCCGCCCCTTCGTTCGGCCCGTAGACGTCTTCACTGCCGGTCAGGTAGGCGATGTTCATGTTGATGTTCATCGGGTGCGGGGTCCAGCCGACGAACACCACGAACTCCTTGCGGTTCACGGCCCGTTGCACCGCCGCCAGCATGCCGGCCTCGCCGGACTCGATCAGCTTGAAGTCCTTCAGGCCGAAGTGATTGGTTTCGATCATGGTCTTGATCGTGGTGTTGGCGCCGCTGCCCGGTTCGATGCCGTAGATCTTGCCGCCGAGCTGATCCTTGAATCTGGCGATGTCGGCGAAGGTTTTCAGGCCGGCAGCCGCCACGTAATCAGGCACCGCCAGGGTCGCCTGGGCATCGGCCAGGCTTGGCTGGTCCATGACCTTGACCTGATTGGCCGCCAGGAACGGTGCGATGTTCTTGTCCATCGCCGGTTTCCAGTAACCGAGGAAGATGTCCAGGCGCTTGTCGCGAATGCCGGCGAAAATGATTTGCTGCACGGCGCTGGTTTGCTTGCTTTGGTAACCGAGGCCATTGAGCAGTACGTCGGCCATGCCACTGGTGGCGATCACGTCGGTCCAGTTGACCACGCCCATGCGCACGGTTTTACAGGAGGGGTCGTCAGCGGCCAGGACACTGGTGCTCAGAAGAGCAGAACCGCAGAGGATTGAGAGACAGCGGATGAACAAACCTTTGATGCTTGTCATAGGGAGCATTCTCGTGCGGCAGCGGATTATTGTCGGACCGGTGTCTTTGTGCACCGTGAGCGAAACATTACGCAGCAGACGAGCGGTAAAAGCGACCTGTGGCGACCGTGTTTTGCACGGTGGCGACTGTCAGCACGCACACGAATCTGTGGCGAGACAAAATACCTGTGGGAGCGAGCCTGCTCGCGAAGGCGCAATATCAGCCAACTGAGATGTTGACCGATACATAGCTTTCGCGAGAAGGCTCGCTCCCACAGGGTTATTCGCCAGGTTCTAGCGGTTGTAGTGCTTTTTGCCCCAGGCCAGCAAGCCTTGCAGCAGCTCCTTCAAGACCACCCGCGTCGGCTCCGCCAGATCCGCCCGATAGCGGAACGGCTCGAACTCTTCCATGTACGTGCACTGGCCCAGCTCCAGTTGCACCGCATGAATGTTTTGCGCCGGATTGCCGTAATGACGGGTGATGTGCCCGCCCTTGAAGCGCCCGTTCAGCACATGGCTGTAGTTCGGGTGCCCGGCGCAGATCGCTTCCAGCTGCGAAGCCAGCTGCGGATCGCAACTGGCACCGTTGAAGGTGCCGAGGTTGAAGTCCGGCAGTTTGCCGTCGAACAGGTGCGGGATCAGCGAACGAATCGAATGCGCGTCGAACAGCAGCGCATAGCCGAACTCGGCCTTGAGTCGCGCCAGTTCCTGCTGCAGGGTGCTGTGGTACGGCGTCCAGATCTGCTCCAGATACGTCGCGCGTTCTTCTTTCGAAGGCTCCAGCCCTTCGCGGAACAACGGCACGCCGTCGAACAGCGTCGCCGGATACAGGCCCGTGGTGGCGCCCACGTACAAAGGTTTGTCGTCAGACGGACGGTTCAGGTCAATGACGAACCGCGAATACTCGGCGGCCAGGGTGCTGGCCCCCAGCTCGGCGGCGAAGTCGTAAAGCTGCGGGATGTGCCAGTCGGTATCCGGCAGGCTCTTCGCCTGGGGGATCAATCCGGCTTCGACCGCCGGGGTCAGGCGCACACCGGCGTGGGGCATGCTGATCAGCAGCGGCACGCGGCCTTGTTTGAAGTTCAGAACCTTATCCACAACTGCTCTCCTACAGGCTCGTTTCAACGCCGTGACGCACGACGCGTTTTTCCAGATCACCGCCCAGCCAGTACGACAGGTCGGCCGGACGATCGATTTGCCAGGCGACGAAATCCGCGACCTTGCCTGCCTCGATCGAACCGTGGGTGTCGGCCATGCCCAGCGCCGTAGCCGCATGAATCGTCGCGCCCGCCAGGGCTTCTTCCGGGGTCATGCGGAAACAGGTGCAGGCCATGTTCAGCATCAGGCGCAGCGACAGCCCCGGCGAGGTGCCTGGGTTGAGGTCGCTGGCGATGGCGATTTTCACGCCGTGCTTGCGCAGGGCTTCCATCGGCGGCAATTGGGTTTCACGCAGGAAGTAAAAGGCGCCGGGCAGCAACACGGCGACGGTGCCGGACGCGGCCATGGCAATGGCGTCTTCTTCGGTCATGAATTCCAGATGATCGGCGGACAGCGCATGGTAACGCGCCGCGAGGCTGGAACCGTGCAGGGACGACAACTGCTCGGCGTGCAGCTTCACCGGCAAGCCAAGTTTCTGTGCGGTGATAAACACTCGCTCGACTTGCGCCGGGGAAAACGCCAGGTATTCGCAGAACGCATCAACCGCATCCACCAGCCCCTCGGCGGCCAGGGCCGGAAGCATTTCGGCGCAGATGTGATCGATGTAGTCGTCGGCGCGATCCTTGTATTCCGGCGGCAGGGCATGAGCAGCCAGGCAGGTGCTGCGCACGCTGATCGGCAGTTCCGCGCCGAGGCGACGGGCAACCCGCAGCATCTTGCGTTCGTTGGCCAGGTCGAGACCGTAGCCGGACTTGATTTCGATGCTGGTGACACCGTCACGCATCAGGCTTTTCAGACGCTTGGCGGCGCTGGCGAACAATTCGTCTTCGGTCGCGGAGCGGGTGGCGCGCACGGTACTGGCAATGCCGCCGCCGCTGGCGGCAATTTCGGCGTAGCTGACACCTTGCAGGCGCTGCTCGAACTCACCGCTGCGGTTGCCGCCAAACACTGTGTGGGTGTGGCAGTCGATCAGGCCCGGTGTGACCCAGGCCCCGTTCAAATCATTGACTGCCGGGTATTCGCCGGACGGCAGCTCACTGCGCGGGCCGACCCACTCAATGTGCGCACCGGACGTCACGATGGCCGCATCCTCGATGACCGAGTAGACGCCTTGCGCCATGGTTGCGACGTGACAGTGTTGCCAGAGCGTTTTCATCCGTGGCCTCCGTTAGTTTATCGATGAGAAAAAGAAGGTTCCTGCTCTACCGGCACCGCCTTGCCTGCCGCCGGTTTCACCCACGTCAGGTAGGCCAGCACCAGCAATGCAATCCAGACCACGCCAACGATCAGAGCCGCCTGGGTGTCCGGGAAATAACCCAGCACGCCGAAGATGAACAGCATGAAGGCAATCGCCGCCATCGGCGCATAGGGCCAGAACGGCACCGGGAATTTCAATTGTTTGACCTGCTCGGCACTCATGGAGCGACGCATGGCCACCTGGGTCACCAGAATCATCAGCCAGACCCACACCGTGGCGAAGGTTGCGATGGAGGCGATCAGCAAAAAGACGTTTTCCGGAATCAGGTAGTTGAGCAACACGCCCAGCAGCAGTGCACCGCTCATCACCACGACGGTCAGCCACGGCACGCCGTTGCGCGACAAGCGGGCGAAGCCTTTGGGTGCGTGTCCCTGCTGAGCCAGGCCATACATCATGCGGCCCGCGCCGAAGATGTCACTGTTGATGGCCGACACTGCCGCCGAGATCACCACGATATTGAGGATGGTTGCCGCCGAACTGATCCCCAGATTGTCAAAAATCTGCACGAACGGGCTGCCTTGGCTGCCGATCTGCCGCCACGGGAAGATCGACATCAGCACCAGCATCGTCAGCACGTAGAACAGCAGGATACGCATCGGTACGGCGTTGATCGCCCGGGGGAGCACATGCTGCGGATCCTTGGCTTCACCGGCCGTAACGCCGATGATTTCAATGCCGCCAAAGGCGAACATCACCACCGCAAACGAAGCGATCAAGCCGCCCACGCCATTGGGCATGAAGCCGCCCTGGGACCAGAGGTTGCTGATATCGGTGGCCTGGGCGCCGGGGGCGGTGCTGATGCCAAACAACATGATGCCGAAGCCGCCAAGAATCATCGCCACGATGGCCCCGACCTTGAGCAGCGACAACCAGAACTCCATTTCACCGAAAACCTTGACGTTGCACAGGTTCAAGCCACCCACCACGGAAACGATGCCCAGCACCCAGATCCAGCGGGAGACCTCAGGAAACCAGAAGCCCATGTAAATGCCGAACGCGGTCACATCGGCCATACCGACGATGACCATTTCAAACGCATAGGTCCAGCCGAGGATAAAGCCTGCCATCGGTCCCAGATAAGTGCTGGCGTATTGGCCGAATGAGCCGGCCACCGGGTTATGCACAGCCATCTCGCCGAGGGCGCGCATGACCATGAACACCGCTGCACCGCCGATCAGGTAAGCGAGCAGGACCGCAGGACCGGCCATTTGAATGGCCGAGGCAGAACCGTAAAACAGCCCGGTGCCGATCGCCGACCCCAGTGCCATGAAGCGAATATGTCGGGCAGAAAGCCCGCGTTTGAGCCCTTTTGTTTGCGCTTGCATTGCTCGTCCTTAATTATTCTTATCGACGCGAAATCGATTCGCGAGCAGGCTCGCTCCCACAGGGATTGGATGAATACTGAAGATCCAATGTGGGAGCGAGCCTGCTCGCGAAGGGGCCCTTACAGGCTAGGCAGCAACTTCGCCGTCACCAGCTCATTCAGGCAACGCGAAGCCAACAACTCGCTCGCCGCGTTGATGTCCGGCGCAAAGAAACGGTCTTTCTCATAGAAAGGCACTTCGTTACGCAGGATCGCCCGAGCCTTTTCCAGCTTCGGCGAGGTCTTCAGACCGTCACGCAGATCCAGGCCCTGGGCCGCCGCCAGCCATTCCACCGCGAGAATGCCACGGGTGTTCTCGGCCATTTCCCACAGACGCTTGCCGGCAGCCGGCGCCATGGACACGTGGTCTTCCTGGTTCGCCGACGTTGGCAGACTGTCCACCGAATGCGGATGAGACAGCGCCTTGTTTTCGCTGGCCAGAGCGGCCGCGGTCACCTGGGCGATCATGAAACCGGAGTTCACGCCACCGTTGGCCACCAGGAACG
Organism: Pseudomonas sp. WPR_5_2; assembly: GCF_003634475.1. Lineage (NCBI taxonomy): Bacteria > Pseudomonadati > Pseudomonadota > Gammaproteobacteria > Pseudomonadales > Pseudomonadaceae > Pseudomonas > Pseudomonas sp. WPR_5_2. The sequence continues at coordinate 360,319 of NZ_RBLA01000004.1, forward strand.
GCGGCAGTTGCGACATGTGCTTGTCCATCATCAGCGAGATGCGACGCTCGCTCAGGGAGCCGATTTCAGCGATGGCCAGCGCCATGTTGTCAGCCGCCATGGCCACGGGTTCAGCGTGGAAGTTGCCGCCGGAAATCACGTCGCCTTCAGCGGCGAATACCAGCGGGTTGTCGGAGACGGCGTTGGCTTCGATGGCCAGCACTTCGGCAGCCTGGCGGAACTGGGTCAGGCAGGCGCCCATGACTTGCGGCTGGCAGCGCAGGGAGTACGGGTCCTGGACCTTTTCGCAGTTCTCGTGGGAGTCGGAGACTTCACTGCGCTCACCCAGCAGATCGCGGTAAGCGGCGGCGGCGTCGATCTGGCCTTTCTGGCCACGAGCAGCGTGGATACGGGCGTCGAACGGCGAGCGCGAACCCAGCACGGCCTCAACGGTCAGGCCACCCAGGGCCAGGGCGCCGGCGAACAGGTCTTCACCTTCGAACAGACCGCGCAGGGCGAAAGCGGTAGACACCTGTGTGCCGTTGAGCAGTGCCAGGCCTTCTTTCGCGGCCAGGGTCAACGGCTTCAGGCCAGCGACTTTCAGCGCTTCGGTGGCTTCCATCCACTCGCCTTTGTAGCGAGCCTTGCCTTCGCCCAGCAGCACCAGCGACATGTGCGCCAAAGGCGCCAGGTCACCGGAAGCACCCACCGAGCCTTTCAGTGGAATGTGCGGGTAAACCTCGGCATTGATCAGGGCGATCAGCGCGTCGATCACTACGCGGCGAATACCGGAGAAACCACGGCTCAGGCTGTTGACCTTGAGCACCATGATCAACCGCACCAGCTCGTCGCTGATCGGCTGGCCGACACCGGCGGCGTGGGACAGCACCAGCGAGCGCTGCAGGTTTTCCAGGTCTTCGCTGGCGATGCGGGTCGAGGCCAGCAGACCGAAACCGGTGTTGATGCCATAAGCAGTGCGGTTTTCGACGAGAATCTGTTCTACGCACGCGACGCTGGCTTCGATCTGGGCCGAGGCACTGTGGTCGAGGGTCAGTTTCACCGGCTGCTGATAGACATCACGCAGTTGGGCAAGGGTCAGTTGGCCGGGAATCAGGTTAAGCGCAGTCATTTCATGCTCCTTTTGAGAGTGTGTTGGTAACTACCAGACGCTCCGGAAATATCCGTTGTCCGTCGCTTCCCTCTTTGTTGAGAGGGCTGGCGCCTTGGCACGCTGGTTTTGTATGGAAATCAGTTCAGATTCGGTAAGGTTTTTTGTAGCAAGGCCGGGTCTTTCAAAACGCCCGCGGCCGCGGCGATGTCCGGTGCCAGCCAGCGATCCTGATCGTAGGCCGGTACACGTTCACGCAGCAGACGCCAGGCGGCATCCGTGCCGGCGCCGAAGCGCTGCTCTTTCAAGAATTCAAACGCCTGGGCCGCCAACAGGTACTCGATAGCGAGGATCTGCGTGCAGTTTTCCAGCGCGCGATGCAGCTTCAACGCGGCGTTGGTGCCCATGCTCAGGTGGTCTTCCTGCAGACCCGAGGTGACGTAGTTATCGAGCACCGCCGGTTGCGCCAACTGGCGGTTTTCCGCACACAACGAAGCGGCGACGTACTGCACGATCATCATCCCGGAGTTCACCCCGGGGTTGGCCACCAGGAACGCCGGCAGACCGCTGACGTGCGGGTTGATCAATCGGTCCAGGCGTCGTTCGGCGATGGAGCCGATTTCCGCCATGGCGATGGCCAGCAGGTCCGCCGCCAGTGCTACCGACTGACCGTGCGGATTGGCCTGGGACATGACGCGGAAATTGTCCGGCGTGCCCAGCAACAGCGGGTTGTCGGTGCAGCCGTTGAGTTCGGTTTCGATCTGCTTGATCGCATGATCGAGTTGATCGCGAGCCGCGCCGTGCACCTGGGGAATCGAACGGATACTCAGCGCATCCTGAGTACGAATGCCTTTGCTCTGCGCGATCACTTCACTGCCATCGAGCAGCGCCCGCAGGTTGATCCCGACCTGTTGCATGCCCGGATGCGGCTTGAGCGCGATGATCTCGGCGTCGAACGCGGCGATCTGGCCACGCTGGGCCTCGAAGCTCATGGCGCTGATCACGTCGGCCCATTGCAGCAGGCGCGTGGCATCGGCAATCGCCAGGCAGCTGAGGCCGGACATGCACGGCGTACCGTTGACCAGGCACAGACCGTCCTTGGCGCCGAGTTGAACCGGTTGCAGGCCTTCTTCGGCCAATGCCTGTTGTGCCGAGACGATCTGCCCGCGATAGCTGACATTGCCGACACCCAGCAGCGCGATGCCGATATGGGCCATGTGGGTCAGGTAACCGACCGAACCCTGGGACGGCACTTGCGGGGTGATGCCGCGGTTAAGCAGCGCCAGCAGGGCTTCGACCACTTGGCGATGAATGCCGGATTTGCCATGGCTGTAATTGCGGATCGCGGCGCACATGATGGCGCGGGTCTGTTCATCGGCCAACACCGGGCCGACGCCGCAGGCGTGACTGAGCAGGGTATTGCGCGACAGTTGGCTAAGTTGTTCGTCTTTGAGCGAGACGTTGGACAAACCGCCCAGGCCGGTGTTGACGCCATAGGCGCGTTCGCCGCTGATGACGATGCGCTGGACAATCGCCTGGGCATTTTCGATGCGTGCCCAGGTCTGCGCCGACAGCTCCAGCTGTGCGCCATGGCGGGCGACCGCAACCACATCCTGCCAACGCAACGGGGCATCGGCGATAACGATTTTTTCAGCCTGGGACATCTTCAACCTCAACGTACATCCTGAATATTGATGCGGCTTCACCGCCGCCTTCGCTGGCAAGCCAGCTCCCACAGTGGTCTTTGGGTGTGCACACAATTTGTGTAACAACGCTAATCCCTGTGGGAGCGGGCTTGCCCGCGATAGGGCCGGCACAAACGCCGCAAATCGCTTAAACCACCGCCGCCCGCCGCTGCACGAACCGGTCGACGTACTCATCCGCCGGCGAGTGCAGGATCTCTTTCGGCGTGCCGACCTGGATAAGGCGGCCATCCTTGAGGATCGCGATGCGGTTGCCGATGCGCACGGCCTCGTCGAGGTCGTGGGTGATGAAGACGATGGTCTTGTGCAGGGTCTTTTGCAGCTCCAGCAACTGGTCCTGCATCTCGGCGCGGATCAGCGGGTCGAGGGCACTGAACGCTTCGTCCATCAGGATGATGTCGGTGTCCGCCGCCAAGGCGCGGGCCAGGCCCACACGTTGACGCATGCCGCCGGAGAGCTGGTGCGGGTATTTGTTTTCGTAGCCCTTGAGGCCCACGGTGTTGATCCAGTGCAGCGCACGCTCGGTGCACATCTGCTTGCTCTCGCCGCGCACTTTCAAGCCGTAGGCGACGTTATCCACCACGGTCTTGTGGGGCAGCAGGCCGAAGCTCTGGAACACCATGCTGATCTTGCGCCGACGAAATTCGCGCAGGGCTTCCATGTCGTATTGCAGGATGTCCACGCCGTCCACCAGGATCGCGCCGCTGGTCGGATCGATCAGGCGATTGAAGTGACGCACCAGAGTCGACTTGCCGGAACCCGACAGACCCATGATCACGAAGATCTCACCGCTGCCAATGCTCAACGACAGGTCGTTGACGCCGACCACGCAGCCGGTTTCGGCCAGCACCTGGTCCTTGGTCTTTTTCTGGCGAATCATTTCCAGCGCGTCTTTGGAACGGCTGCCGAAAATCTTGAAGACGTTTTTGACTTCGATTTTGCTGATGGCTTGGTTGCTCATTTGCTCACCTCATGCCGTGCGCGACCGTACGCTTGTGTAATGCGGTCGATCACCACTGCCAGAATCACGATCGCCAGACCGGCTTCCAGGCCGCGTCCGACGTTGAGGGTCTGAATCCCCACCAACACGTCTTCACCCAGGCCACGGGCACCGATCATCGAGGCAATCACTACCATCGACAGGGCCATCATGGTGGTCTGGTTGATCCCGGCCATGATGCTCGGCAGGGCCAGCGGCAGTTGCACGCCGAACAGTTGCTGCCAGCGGTTGGCACCGAAGGCGTTGATCGCTTCCATCACTTCACCGTCAACCTGGCGAATACCCAGGTCGGTCAGGCGGATCAGCGGTGGCGCGGCGTAGATCACGGTGGCGAAAATCGCCGGGACCTTGCCCAGGCCGAACAGCATCAGCACCGGGATCAGGTACACGAAGCTCGGCATGGTCTGCATGATGTCCAGCAGCGGCATCAGCACCGAACGCAAGCGATTGCTGCGCGCCGAGAGAATGCCCAGCGGAATGCCGATCAGCACCGAGATGACTGTCGCCACCATCATCAGCGCCAGGGTCTGCATCAGCTTGTCCCAGAGGCCGACCGCACCCACCAGGAACAGCAAACCGACGATGACCGCCGTGGTCACCACTTTACGTGTCGCGTGCCAGGCCACGCCGGCCACGATGGCCAGCATCAGCCACCAGGGCGCCGCGCGCAGCAGCCCTTCAAGATTGACGATGGCCCACAACAGGGTGTCGGAGATGTGCCGGAACACGTCGCCGTAGTTGGTGACCAGCGAATCGACCCAACTGTTGACCCAGTCGGCGATGGAAAAGGTAAAGCTTTCGGGAAACATAAGAGACTCTCAATCAAGGGGTTGCGATCAAGCATCCGACTGCCGCCACCGGCAGCCGGAGAGGCCCAACCTACAAGGCCGCGTCGATTTTCTTGGCTGCGTCGTCGCTCACCCATGCGTGCCAGACTTCAGGATGTTCCTTCAGGAAGATCTTGGCCAGTTTTGGCGACTCGATCCGCTCTTTGGTCATCCGGCCCAGGTTCTGGTTCAGCAGGTCGATCGGCAGGTTGACCTTTTCCAGCACGGCCACCAGCTCCGGGGCCTCTTCGTGGAAAGTCTTGGACAGGCCGACCTTGATGGTCACGGTCTTATCCACGCCTGGTTTCTCTTCGAGTTTCACCACGTCGACCTGACCCATCAGCGGTGTTGGCGACCAGTAGTAGAACAGGATCGGCTCGCCACGCTTGTAGCTCGAGAGGACGGCGGCATCCAGTGCCGGACCGGTGCCCGGACGGAAGTTGGTGTAGGTGCTTTCCAGGCCGTAGCTCTTCAGCATTTCGCTATTATCGAGCTCACAGGTCCAACCCGCCGGGCAGTTGTAGAAACGGCCCTTGGAAGGCTCTTCGGCGTCCTTGAAAATCGCCGAGTACTTGCCCAGGTCAGCAATGTTTTTCAGGTCAGGCGCCTTGGGTTCCAGCTTACGCTTGGCGTCGCCTTCGATCACGTAGCGCGGCACGTACCAGCCTTCGACGGCACCGACCACCGGAGCGCCGACACCAACGACCTTGCCGGCCTTCTCAGCCTTGTTCCAGACCTCGCTGCGGCCGACCCACTCTTCGGCAAACACCTGGATGTCGTTGCTGCTCAGGGCGTTCTCCATGGTGATGGAGTTGCCCGGCAGGCTGTCGGTCTTGCAGTCGTAGCCTTTCTCCAACACGACTTGCAACACGTCGGTCAGCAGCATGGCGCTTTCCCAGTTCAGGCCGGCGAACTTCACCGGTTTACCCGACTCGCACCAACCCGCCGCCTGAGTGGCGCCGGCGCTGGCCAGCAGGCCCATGGAAAGCAATGTGGTCAGCAGGGTCTTGTTCGATTTCATTATTGTGACGCTCCTAATCATGAATTGGCTTACGGCAGTCAAGAGGCATCCTGCCCTGTCCACGTCCAATCAGGCCTGCGCCGCAGCGCGACCGACACTTAGCTTTTGTTCGGTGACCACGTCCTGCTCGACCGGCAGGATCAGTTGATCGGGCACTGTGCCGTGCCATTTTTTCGCACACACGTAATACAGCGCTGCGGGAATCACCAGGCCGATGATCCAGGAAATATCCACATCACCCAGAGCGGCCACCAGCGGACCGGTATAGAACTTGGTGGAAATGAACGGCAGCTGCACCAGCACACCGAACACATAGACGCTGATACCGAGGATATTCCAGCGGCCATAGCGACCGTTCGGATCGGCCAGCGCCGGCACGTCATAACGCTCGCGAGTGATGCAGTAGTAGTCCACCAGGTTGATCGCACTCCATGGCGTAAAGAACGCCAGCAGGAACAGGATGAAGGACTTGAACGCACCGAGGAACGAGTGCTGGCCGAGCAAAGCCATCAGGGTCGCAGCACCGACGATGACCAGCACGAAGACCAGACGCTGCAAGCGCGAGACCTTCAGTTCACCACGGAAACCGCTGATGATGGTCGCAATGCACATGAAGCTGCCGTAGGAGTTCAGTGTGGAGATGGTGACCTTGCCGAACGCGATGCTGAAGTACAGCAGCGCCGCGGTGGCACCCGTACCGCCCAGACCCACGATGTAGGCCACTTCGTGACCGGCGAATTGCCCGTTGGCCGAAGCGGCGGCAAACACGCCGAGGATCATCGCCACCTGGGCGCCAATGACCGAACCCGCACCAGCGGCGAAAAAGGTTTTCACCGAGGACGTCTTGCTCGGCAGGTAACGCGAATAGTCAGCCACATAAGGGCCGAAGGCGATCTGCCAGGATGCCGCGAGCGACACCGCGAGCAGGAAGCTGCTCCAGCTGAAGTGACGGATTTGCAGGAGTGCGCCAACGTCAACTTGGCTCATCAGACGGCTGAACAGATAAACAAAGGCAATCACGCCAATGACACTGGCAACACGACCGATCCAATGGATCACCCGATAACCAAGCACCGTGACCAGCACGATGACACTGGCGAAAAGGAGGATGCCGACGGTGTCGCTGACGCCAAACAACTGGCCCAGCGCCTGGCCGGACAGCACGGTACCCGTTGCGGTGAAGCCCAGGTACATCAGGCAGACCAGCACGATCGGGATGGCCGCACCATAGACGCCGAACTGGACCCGGCTGGAGATCATCTGCGGCAGGCCGAGTTTGGGTCCTTGCGCGGCATGCAGCGCCATGACGCCGCCGCCGAGCAGTTGACCGATCAACAGGCCGATCAACGACCAGAACACGTCACCGCCCAGCACCACGGCCAAAGCCCCGGTGACAATCGCGGTGATTTGCAGGTTGGCACCCATCCACAGGGTGAACTGGCTAAACAGACGACCGTGTCTTTCCGCTTCCGGGATGTAGTCGATCGAGCGTTTCTCGATCAACGGTTTGTTGCCTGCACGCTCGCTGTCAGCAGCCATGGTTCAACCTCTGTGGATTGTTTTAATTGTTCTATCGGGTCACTCGGTCCCTGTGGGAGCGGGCTTGCCAGCTCCCACAGGTTTTTTTATTTGCCGGTAATCATCGGCAGGTTCAGCCCTTGTTCCTTGGCGCAGTCGATCGCGATCTGGTAACCCGCATCGGCGTGACGCATAACGCCGGTCGCCGGGTCGTTGTGCAGCACGCGAGCGATACGCTCGGCCGCTTCGTCAGTACCGTCGCAGACAATCACCATGCCCGAGTGCTGGGAGAAGCCCATGCCGACGCCGCCGCCGTGGTGCAGGGAGACCCAGGTCGCGCCGCTCGCGGTGTTGAGCAAGGCGTTGAGCAGTGGCCAGTCGGACACGGCATCGGAACCGTCCTGCATCGATTCGGTTTCACGGTTCGGGCTCGATACCGAACCGGAGTCCAGGTGGTCGCGACCGATCACGATAGGTGCAGACAGCTCGCCGCTACGGACCATTTCGTTGAACGCCAGACCCAGCTTGGCGCGCAGACCCAGGCCAACCCAGCAGATACGTGCCGGCAGACCCTGGAAGCTGATGCGCTCGCGCGCCATGTCCAGCCAGTTGTGCAGGTGAGCGTCGTCCGGGATCAGTTCCTTGACCTTGGCGTCGGTCTTGTAGATGTCTTCTGCGTTACCCGACAGTGCAGCCCAACGGAACGGGCCGATGCCACGGCAGAACAGTGGACGGATGTAAGCCGGTACGAAGCCTGGGAAGTCGAATGCGTTTTCCACGCCTTCTTCTTGCGCCATCTGACGGATGTTGTTGCCGTAGTCGAAGGTCGGCACGCCCATTTTCTGGAAGTCCAACATCGCTTTAACGTGCACGGCCATCGATTGCTTGGCGGCCTTGATTACAGCGGCAGGTTCGGTCTTGGCGCGAGCGCGGTACTGGTCCCAGGTCCAGCCAGCAGGCAGGTAGCCGTTGAGCGGGTCGTGGGCGCTGGTCTGGTCGGTAACCATGTCCGGGCGTACGCCGCGCTTGACCAGTTCCGGCAGGATTTCAGCCGCGTTGCCCAGCAGCGCGATGGAGATCGCTTTGCCTTCTTTGGTGTACTTGGCGATGCGAGCCAGAGCGTCGTCGAGGTCTTTGGCCTGCTCATCGACATAGCGGCTTTTCAGGCGGAAATCGATGCTGACCTGCTGGCATTCGATGTTCAGCGAGCAAGCGCCGGCCAGGGTTGCAGCCAGAGGCTGGGCGCCACCCATGCCGCCCAGGCCAGCGGTCAGTACCCACTTGCCTTTCAGGTCATCGTTGTAGTGTTGGCGACCGGCTTCGACGAAGGTTTCGTAGGTGCCCTGGACGATGCCCTGGCTGCCGATGTAGATCCAGCTGCCCGCGGTCATCTGGCCGTACATGGCCAGGCCTTTGGCGTCGAGTTCGTTGAAGTGTTCCCAGCTTGCCCAGTGTGGCACCAGGTTGGAGTTGGCGATCAGCACGCGCGGGGCGTTGGCGTGGGTCTTGAACACGCCGACCGGCTTGCCGGATTGCACCAGCAGGGTCTCGTCGTCGTTCAGGTTGGTCAGGCTTTCAACGATCTTGTCGTAGCATTCCCAGTTACGTGCCGCACGACCGATACCACCGTAAACCACCAGCTCCTTTGGGTTCTCGGCGACTTCAGGGTCGAGGTTGTTCATCAGCATGCGCAGCGGCGCTTCGGTCAGCCAGCTCTTGGCGGTCAGCTTGTTACCGCGGGCAGCACGGATTTCAACGTCACGAAACTTAGTAGGTTTATTGTCAGTCACGAAAAGAACTCCTCAGCAATCAATCCAAACCAACCCAGGCAGTGGGCGAGCAAGCCAATGGGCATCAGTGCACACCGGCGAATCAGTGGACGATGGTTGAGTCCTCGTGACTCATACGCATACGTCTTTACTTGTACATACAAGCATATGCAATCAAGCGGCCAACTTGTTGGATGGGCATTCAAGAAAAATCGTTGAAGGGCTGCAGAGCGCCTGAATCAAGGGTTCCAGCGTAGATGAATTATTTCGAGAGGATTTTTTGGAGGATGGGCGGGTTGTTACTTGAGCGTAGTTTTGCGCCACACTGGGGCGTTCGGTAACAAAGTGGTGCGCGGAGGGAAACGGATTTGCAGTGACAAAAAGCATCGCGGGCAAGCCCGCTCCCACAGGATCTTCATAGGACCTGTGGGAGCGGGCTTGCCCGCGATAATGTCGTTTGAGTTTTGGATCAGTGTGCAGTCAGTTCGATCACGCAGCAGGCGGCATTGCTGGTGACTTCCAGCAGGCCAGTGTTACCAACAAGTTGCAGGCAATCATGGCGACCCAGTTGTGAAGCACTGTTACCGACCTTCACCTCAAGCGCATCGCTGACACTGAACACCAGCACAGTCCCGGCCTCGCTGAAAAACCGCTGCTCACCGCTCAACCATTGCAGCCGTGCGCTGTAACGCTGTGGCGCGTAGATCAGGTTGAAATCGCGGATCGGCCCACCCAGCAAGGTGCAGGACACCTGGCTTTCACCGCTGAAGGCAAACGGATCGATGGGTAACAATGGCCGCGTAACCTGTCCATCCACGGACAAGGTCATGCCATCGCCCTGCAGCACGGTGATGATCCGCTCGTAACCGGCGAAGGTGGAAAAGCCACCCGACTCACCGATGTCGGCAATCGACAGACGCCAGCCGAAACCATCCAGGCCGGTACCGGAGTCACGGGTGATTTCTTCAGTGCTGCCGCCGCCGTTCTTCCACGGCATGCGCGGGTAATCAACTGCGCGTAAAACCTTTGTATCAATCATTTATGAAACCGACCTTCCAGACGATGACGGGAACCGGGATGGATCAAACGGGCGGCGGTCACGGGCTGGCGACCGGACCAGGTACGCCGGCGAATCAGCAGGCACGGCTCGCCCTTTTCAATCTGCAGCAACTTGCATTCGGAGGGCTCGGCCAGGATGGCCTCAACCACGTGCTCGCCTTCGGTCAACGGCGCGACCTGGTTCAGATAGGCGTAAGGGGTTTGCAGGGTGAAATCCTGCTTGAGGTATTCCGGCGCCACCAGGGCGTTGACGAAACGGTCTTCGATTTGCACCGGAATATCGTTTTCGAAATGCACGATCAGCGAGTGGAACACCTTCTGTCCTTCACGCATGTCCAGGGCCAGGGCGCGCTCGGAGCCCGCGGCCTCTTCTTCGAGGGTGATGACCTTGCACGTGTGGCGATGACCACGGGAGGCGATTTCGTCGGCGATGTTGTGCACTTCAAACAGCGCTGACTGGCTTTTCGGCTCGGCGACGAAGGTGCCGACGCCCTGCATGCGCACCAACAGACCATCAGCGGTCATCTCGCGCAGGGCGCGGTTGATGGTCATGCGGCTGAAACCCAACTGGCTGACCAGCTCGCTTTCCGACGGAACGCGGTAGTGCGGCGGCCAGTTTCCACTGTCGATTTGCTGGGTGATCATTTGTTTGACGCGGGCGTACAAGGGCGCCGGACTGTCGCCCATGTTCGCGGCCAACGGAGAGACTGGAGGCGGAGTCGGCACGGTTAATCCTTGGTCGTTTAGGTGATGTTGCTAGCTTGCCGGAGTTTACCGGGCAGGCAAACGTCTGTATATGTATATACAAATAACACACGATGGGGTGCTGAACCATGTCCGCCTTCTTTGCCGAACGCGCGCTGCTGCCTAGTGGATGGGCCAACAATGTACGTCTTGAGGTCAGCGCCGATGGCGTATTGACCCATATCCAGGCCGATTCCCATGCAGATGGCGCCGAGCGGTTGAGCGGCCCGCTACTGCCGGGCATGCCGAATCTGCACTCCCACGCCTTCCAGCGGGCCATGGCCGGGCTGGCAGAAGTGGCGGGCAATCCGAACGACAGTTTCTGGACCTGGCGCGACTTGATGTATCGCCTCGTCGGAAAAATCAGCCCGGAACAACTGGGCGTCATCGCCCGTCAGCTGTACATCGAAATGCTCAAGGCCGGTTACACCTCGGTGGCGGAATTTCATTACGTACACCACGACAGTAATGGCCAACCCTACGCCGACCCGGCCGAACTGGCCTTGCGCATCAGCCAGGCCGCCAGCGCCGCCGGCATCGGCCTGACCCTGCTGCCAGTGCTCTACAGCCACTCCGGTTTCGGCGGCCAGACCCCGAACGACGGTCAACGTCGCTTTATCAACAGCACCGAGAACTACCTGAAGCTGCAATCGCGCCTGCAACCCCTGCTCGCTCAGCAGAAGGCCCAGTCGCTGGGCCTGTGCTTCCACTCGCTGCGCGCGGTAACACCGCAGCAGATCAGCGAAGTGCTGGCGGCCAGCGACAAGCAATGCCCCGTGCACATTCACATCGCCGAACAACAGAAAGAAGTCGACGACTGCCTGACCTGGAGCGGCCGCCGCCCGCTGCAATGGCTGTATGAAAACACCGAGGTCGACCAGCGCTGGTGCCTGGTCCACGCCACCCACGCCAACCCGGAAGAAGTCACGCTGATGGCCAAGAGTCGCGCCATCGCCGGCCTGTGCCTGACCACCGAGGCCAACTTGGGCGACGGGATTTTCCCGGCGGTGGACTTCCTCGCCCAGGGTGGGCGCATGGGCATCGGTTCCGACAGCCATGTGTCATTGAGCGTGGTGGAGGAACTGCGTTGGCTGGAGTACGGCCAACGTCTGCGCGATCAGCGGCGCAATCGCTTGTATGGTGCGGATCAGCCAATGGTCGGCCGTACCTTGTTCGACGCGGCGCTGGATGGCGGAGCCCAGGCGCTGGGTCAGCCGATTGGTGCGCTGGAGGTTGGCAAGCGTGCGGACTGGCTGGTGCTGGATGGCAACGATCCGTATCTGGCGACGGCGAGCGGTGACGGGATCCTGAACCGGTGGTTGTTTGCCGGTGGTGATCGTCAGGTGCGCGATGTTCTGGTCAATGGCCAGTGGGTCGTGCGTGACGGACGGCATGCTGGCGAGGAAGAAAGCAACCGGGCTTTCACCCAGGTCCTGCGCGAACTTTTAGGCTGACACAAAAACAACTGTAGGAGCGAGCCTGCTCGCGATGGAGTATCAGTGACATAAATGTGTCTGACACACCATCGCGAGCAGGCTCGCTCCTACAGGGATTTTTGCAATCAGTTCGAGGTCTTGGCCATCTGCGTATCCGACGCCCGCCAGATCAGCCGCGTGGTGTCATAGCCCTGCTGACGCGCCTTGCTCAGCAATTCTTCACGCACGACACCGTTGACGGTCGGGGTGCGTGACAGCAACCACAGGTACCGACGGCTCGGGTCGCCGACGATAGCGGTCTTGTAGTCATCGCTGACATACAACACCCAGTATTCGCCTTTCGCCGTACCCGGAATCAGCCGGGAGAACCAGGTATCGAACTCGACCCACAACTTATCGGACTTACCCGGCACTTGTGGATAAGCCGTGCCCTTGACCTCTTCCCACTCCCACTGCGGCGTCAGGCAACGGTTCAATACCGCCACGTTGCCATCGGGCTTGAGTGTGTAATGAGCTTCGGATTGCGCGCAATCGCGCTGGAAGTACATTGGCATACGGGCCAACTCGTACCAGGTACCCTGGTAGCGCTTGAGGTTGACGCTGTTGACGGTTTTGGGCGCCAACGGATCCTGGCCAGAAGTGGCACAGCCAGCCAATACCAGGCTGGCAAAAAGCATCATCAATAACCGCTTCATTGTTTTTCTCCCGTGGGCGCGTGGCCCCGGTTTACTTCAGGCCTTGGCCGGAAAACATCAGCACTTTGTCACCGGCATACTGCACGCTGATAAAGCTGTTCTTGTCGCCCCAGGTGCAACTGGACATGCCGAGCGCACCCGAACAGTCGGCCGGTTTGCCCAGCAAGGTTTCAACCTCGGTCTTGGTCATGCCGGAAGAGAGTTTCGAGTAGTTTTCCTGATTGATCTTGCTGCACGCAGCCAACAACACGCAGAACGAAAGCAAGGCGATGGATCGCAGCGACATGGTGTAACTCCAGGGGCGAAGGGGATTGGCATGGCTGCCAAGCAGAACCTTAGAAGAGCAAACCCGTTTCTGGTTCCCTGGATTGCAGGGTATTTATAGGGCCGCTCGTCTGCCTTCCCGCTAATAATCAACCACTTTGTAAGGCTATTGGACATTTCGTCGGGTTTCGTCAAAAACGCCTAATCTTTGGCGCCATTCAGTCGAAATAAAAGGCAGCGCAATGCTCTATTCCGTGGCATTGCCCCCCTTTTGTCGACACGCCTTTTCGCGGTAGCTCACTTAATGACCAGAAACATGAAGTTCAGCCACAAAATCCTGTTGGCTGCCGCCCTCGTGGTGGTTGTCGCATTCGCTTGTTTCATCCTGTTCAACGACTATCGCCAGCGCGAGACGTTGCGTAGCAGCACCGAAGCCTCGATGCAGGAACTGGGCAGCCTGACCACCAGCAACATTCAGACCTGGCTGGAAAGCCGCATCCAGTTGCTGCAATCACTGTCCCAGCAGATCGCTGTGGATGGCAGCGCCCCGGCCAGCCTGAAACGCGCCATCGACCTGCCCGCCTATACCGGCAACTTCCAGCTGAGCTACTTCGGCGGCACCGATGGCGTGATGTTTTCGGTCCCGGCGGGCAACCGCGCGGCGGACTATGACCCGCGCGCCCGTGGCTGGTACAAGGCGGCCAACAGCGCGCAGCAGACCATCGTCACGGAACCGTACATCGCTGCTTCCTCCGGCAAACTGGTGATCACTGTCGCCACGCCAGTGAAGCAACAGGGCCAGATGATCGGCGTTTCCGGCGCCGACATTGACCTGTCCAGCGTCAGCGCGATCATCAACTCGCTGAATTTCGGTGGTCACGGCCATGCCTTCATTGTAGGCGCCGATGGCAAGATCCTGATCCACCCTGACAGCAAACTGGTGCTCAAGAACCTGACCGATGCCTACCCCAACGGTGCACCCAAAGTCAGCCCAGGCATGAAGGAAGTCGAGATCGACGGCAAACGCCAGTTCATTTCCTTCACCCACGTCAATGGCGTGCCGTCGGCGGATTGGTATGTGGCACTGGTGCTGGACCAGGACACCGCCTTCTCGATGCTCAGCGAATTCCGCACCTCGGCGATCATTGCCATGGTCATTGCGGTGGTGATCATCATCGCCCTGCTGGGCATGCTGATCAGTTTCCTGATGCAGCCATTGCTGACCATGGGCCGTGCCATGCACGACATTGCCGAAGGCGAAGGCGACCTGACCAAACGCCTGACCATTCACGGTCACGACGAATTCGGTGCACTGGGGCTGTCATTCAACCGTTTCGTAGAACGCATTCACACCTCGATTCGCGAGGTCTCCTCGGCCACCGGTCAGGTCAACGAAGTGGCGCTGCGTGTAGTGGCGGCGTCCAACTCGTCGATGTTCAACTCCGACCAGCAAGCCTCACGCACCAGTAGCGTCGCCGCGGCCATCAACCAGCTCGGCGCCGCCGCCCAGGAAATCGCCCAGAACGCCGCCCTCGCCTCCCAGCATTCGAGCGATGCCCGCGCCCTGGCCGAAGAGGGTCAACAGGTGGTGGATAACACCATCTCGGCGATGCACCAGCTATCGGCGAAGATCAGCGACTCGTGCGGCAATATCGAAACGCTCAACAGCAACACCGTCAACATCGGGCAGATTCTGGAAGTGATCACCAGCATCTCCCAGCAGACCAACCTGCTGGCCCTCAACGCCGCCATCGAAGCCGCGCGTGCAGGTGAAGCCGGGCGCGGGTTTGCGGTGGTTGCCGATGAAGTGCGCAACCTCGCTCACCGCACCCAGGATTCGGCGCAGCAAGTGCAGAAGATGATTGAGGAGCTGCAAATCGGCGCCCGCGAAGCCGTGGGCACCATGACCGAGAGCCAGCGTCACAGTGAAAGCAGCGTCGGTATCGCCAACCAGGCCGGTGAACGCCTGGGCAGCGTGACCCAGCGCATCAGCGAAATCGACGGCATGAACCAATCCGTGGCGACGGCGACGGAAGAACAGACGGCCGTGGTGGAATCGATCAACGTCGACATTACCGAGATCAACACCCTGAACCAGGAAGGCGTGGAGAACCTGCAATCAACCTTGCGCGCGTGTGCCGACCTTGAGCAGCAGGCGGCGCGGTTGAAGCATCTGGTGGGTAGTTTCCGAATCTAGAGCGCGGTCGCCGGCCTCTTCGCTGGCAAGCCAGCTCCCACAGGGTTTTTAGTCGTACATAGAATCCGTGTACGACAACAATCACTGTGGGAGCGGGCTTGCCCGCGAAGGCGACATCAGCAAGAACAAAAAACTAGAAGCGAGACCCTGGCTTCGAAAGAAACTCCAGCTCCTGCGCCGTACTCTCCCGCCCCAACACCGCATTGCGATGCGGAAACCGCCCAAACTGCGCGATCACCTTCTGATGCTTTTCGGCATAGTCCAGATAATCGGCAAACAGCGCCCTGTCACTTTCCGGCTGCTGCTCCAGCAGTTCGATGTAGCGAGAGATGCATTCGTTTTGCACTTCGAGGTTTTCGCAGTGCTCGAACACCAGCAGGATGAACACCCGCTGGATCGGCTGCAGTTGCCGATCGAAATCCGCGGCAATGCCTTGAGCAACCAGTGCCTGGGCCCTGGTGTCACCGGAAAAGGCTTTGGGGGTATCGCGAAAGAGCATGCGCGGCAGTTGATCGAGTAACAGCACCAGGGCCAGCCAACCTTCGGGACATTGCGCCCACTCGGTCAAACCGCCGGCCAGTGCTTGCTCGACCTGGCCCCCGAAGCGCTCACGCGCTTCGAGGTCCTGGCTGTCACGCTTGCCGAACCATAACCTGCCCTTCTGCGCCGCCACTTCTTTTGCTGATTCGGCATTTCCGAACCACCATTCGAGCAACGGCTGCCAGGGCGGGTTCATGGTTTACTCCTTGTGGTAAGCCGTGACGCGTGCAACTTCTTCTTTCGAGCCGAGGAACACCGCTACGCGCTGGTGCAGACCTTCAGGCTGGATGTCGAGGATGCGCTGGTGGCCGTCGGTGGACGCGCCGCCCGCTTGTTCGACGAGGAACGACATCGGGTTGGCTTCGTACATCAGGCGCAGCTTGCCCGGCTTGGACGGCTCGCGGCTGTCGCGTGGGTACATGAACAGGCCACCACGGGTCAGGATGCGGTGCACGTCCGCGACCATCGCCGCAACCCAGCGCATGTTGTAGTTCTTTTTCAGCGGGCCTGCGTCGCCTGCCAGCAGTTCGCTGACGTAACGCTGTACCGGTGCCTCCCAGTGACGCTGGTTGGAGGCGTTGATCGCGAATTCCTGGGTGGATTCAGGAATGGTGATGTCTTCGTGGGTCAGTACGAAGCTGCCCATTTCACGGTCCAGGGTGAAGCCTTTGACACCGTCGCCCAGGGTCAGCACCAGCATGGTCTGAGGGCCATAGATGGCATAACCGGCGGCAACCTGCTGGGTGCCTGGCTGCAGGAAGGCTTTTTCATTCAGCGCTTCGTTCTGGCTCAGGTGTTCGTTCGGGCAGCGCAGCACCGAGAAGATAGTGCCGACCGGGGCGTTGATATCGATGTTCGACGAACCGTCCAGCGGGTCGAATACCAGCAGGTAGGCGCCTTTCGGGTATTTGCCCGGGATCTGGTAGGCATTGTCCATTTCTTCGGACGCCATGCCGGCCAGGTGACCGCCCCATTCGTTGGCTTCAAGCAGGATTTCGTTAGAGAGTACGTCGAGCTTCTTCTGCACTTCGCCCTGAACGTTTTCAGTACCCATGCTGCCCAGAACACCGCCCAGGGCGCCTTTGGAAACGGCGTGGCTGATCTCCTTGCAAGCACGCGCCACCACTTCGATCAGGAAGCGCAGATCGGCAGGAGTGTTGTTGCTGCGGGTCTGCTCAATCAAATAGCGACTCAAGGTAACGCGGGACATGGAAGGCTCCGGAGAAATGGGGGGGCTAAAAACCCGCGCAGTTTAGCGCGAGTCGGTGCGCATTTCCTCCTATCAGACGTGATCGGTCGAAGAGAGTTCATGCGCGGGGATGAGCGTAGTTCGAAATGGGTTTTTTTACCGACTGATAGTCCGCTTTCGCGAGCAGGCTCGCTCCCACAGGATTATGCATTCCAATGTGGGAGCGAGCCTGCTCACGATTGGGCGCGAAGCGCCCTGTTTTCAGGGTTTGACCGGTGGCTTGCGCAGCAAATTGAACGCCATCGCCGCCAGGAACAGCACACCGAGCAGCAACACCGCCCACAGGCCAAACTTCTTCCAGTCGGTGCCAACCTGCGCCGGTACCGGCGCAACAACCGGGGTCACCATCGCCCCGCCACCGACCGAAGCCTTGCCCAACGTCGCCAGTTTCGCCGGGCTGTAATCCGGGACCAGCGTCGACAATGGCAGGCTTGCCGCCTTGACCGTCGCATTGCCCAGCACCAACGTATATGGCCCTGGCCCCCGCGCCAGAAACACCAGTTGCGTGGCGCGCACGGCAAATTTCAGCGTGGGTGCCTGCGCCCCCAGGCCACCGCCACGTTCGTCCACGGTTAACTTAAGCTGCTGCACGGTTTGTCCCGAGAGTTGTAACTCGTTCTGCACCACGTCCTGGCCGTTCTGGGTCAGGCGATACAGCAATCCACTGCTCAACGGTTGCCACGGCAAGCTGCTTTCCCGGCGCCCGGACAAGTCTACGGGTGCCAGGCTGTTGGGCTGGTCCAACGTGACTTGAACGCGCTCGACATTCAGCCCCATCGGCAATTGCCAGATGTACTCGCCAGCCTTCACGGTGCTACCCGCCAACGCTTGCGACCAGACTAACGGCAGCGGCAGGCTGCGCGGGCTGGCGCTTTGCAGTTGCGCCGATGTCAGGATCGGCGCCGCCTGCGGTGTGTTCCACAGCAGTCGCAGATAACGCGCCGTCTGCCCCGGCAGGCCGACTTCATGTTGCTCGACCCGTTCGTCAGCCAAGGTCAACCGCGCCACTTGTCCTTCGCCCCAGGGCTGCCAATGCTGCAAATCGTCGCTGGCCTCGATGCTGAACCGCTGGAACCCGTCACGTTCACTGGTCCAGTCGAGAACCAGCTGCTGCAATGGCGCCTTGATACCGCTGGCGTCGAGCAGCCAGCCACGCAACTCTTCTTCGCCCACTTCCAGCTGAGTGGATGGCTGAACTTCAACCAACGTGCCATTGGCGCTCGATTGCACCCGTATGCTCGGAGCGCGCTCGGTGTCGTCCACCGAGTTGTACAGCGGAAACCATTTGACGTCGGTAAGCGTGCGATTTTCGTCGATCCGGGCGCTCTCCCGGGCCAGCGCGTAGGCCTGCACATCGCCGACAGCGTTGAACACGCGAACATCACTGAGGTCGGTCTGCCGCGCATTCAGTTGCACCGCCAGGGGCAACTCAAGGCGATACCAGGGGCCTTCCCCGCTCACCGACAACGGTACCTGCGTGGTGAAATCCGCCGGTTTTTCCTGAGCGCCGACTGCCAGCGCCATGCCCATCGCAACAGCGCCCAACCAGCCCAGGTTCAGCTTCTGATTCAAGACGACACTCCTTCGGTTTTCGGGGCCGGTTTTTCAGCGCCCGGCACAACCTCAATGCGTTTGGGCGGCAGCGGGGCAAAATAACCCACCACCAGCAACAACACGCCAACGCCAATAAACGACACGATCCGCGCCAGCCCGCCACGGTTGCTCAATTCGACAAAGAACAGTTTGGCCACGACCACGCCGATCAGCGCGGCACCCATCAACCAGACCTCGCGACGGCCACGCAGATGACCGCCGATCATCAGACTCAGGGCCATCAAGGTCCAGACGATAGACAGGCCAGCCTGCACCCGCATGGATTCAAGTAGCGGATCGAGCTCAAACGGCACACCACTCCACTGGTGCGCCGTGCGCATGACCAATGCCGTGAAGAACGCGAACAGCGAGACACCCGTGATCGCTGGTATGGCTTTAGCTGCAAATTCCCTGCCCACCCCAAGCTGGGTCACGGCACTGCGAGACCAGACATAGACACCGAACAACGCAAACATCAGCCCCAATTCCAGGGGGTTGACCAGCGGCACGTAAGGCAACGGTTCGGCGGCGCCGTTACTGAAGGCATTCGCCAACCAGAACCAGACGAGCATCAACAACGCCAGAGGCGCAGCGGCGTACACGCGGTATTCGCGGGCACAAGACGACACCGGCCACGGCCAGGCGCGGGGTGCGGCCATCAGCACCAGATACAGGCTTGGCAGAATGGCCCAGCCCAACCAACGCCAGGCGTTGTATTGCTCGGACAACTGCAACAAGCCGTAACGCAACTCCAGGGCCAGCACCCCGATCAACAGCCAGCAGCCAAGTACATGAGCAACACTCAATGCCAGCGTCGGCAACATCGACGCCAGGCGCCGCAGGGAGACGAAATGCACCCCGAACAGCGCCGGCCAGACCAGCCAGCCAAATTGGGCGGCCGGGTGATAACGCGAATGCCAGGCCCCCAGCAACACCAGTGCGCCAGCGGGTATCAGCACCGTGCACAGCAACCCCAGCGACGACCATTTCAAACGCAGCGCCAATACTGTCCACAGCGCAACACTCACGGCCGCGACAACCAGCAGCAGCGTCGCTTGCAGCGGCAACGGCGCAAAGCGCAGCACTTCACTGGCCCACGCCAGCGCCCACCAGACCGCACCCCACACCAGCGACATCCAGGACAAATGCTGCACACTCAAACGGCCAAACCCCGAGGCAGGATTGCCGATTTGCAAACGCCAGGCGCCCACCAACGCAGTCAGCCCCAGCATCAGCGGTGCCCAGAACGCGCCATGGGCCAATGGTCGCAGCGCTTCACTGGACAGCGGCCACGATGCGAGGAACAACGCGCCACCCAACAATTGCACGGCAAGGGCGCAGAACAACACGGCCCGCGACTCGAGACGCAGGCTGACGAACAACGTCACCATCCCGGCCAAGGCCCAACTGATCACCGTGCCGTGGCTAAAGAAAAACAGGGGTGCCAGCAAATAGAGGAACGCCAGGCCCAGACAGGCCAAAACCGGGATGCCTCGGCGCTCCCACGGTTTGGTTTGCTCAGGCAACGCTTTGTGCAATTGGTAGAAACTGAACAACAGTGCGACACCCAGCATCAGCGCGCCCAACGAAGTCCCGTTCAGCAGGCTGCCCTCGCCGCTGCGCAGCTCGCTGAGAAACGCCAGCGCCGAACCCAGTTGCAGCAACAGGGCAAAGGCCCGGGCCAACGGCCGTTGCTGCCGCAGGCCGAGCCAGAAAATCCCTGCGCCTTCCACTGCCCATGCGGCGGTCGTCCAGCGCGCATCCAGTCCCAGCGGGATCGCCAGGCTGGTGAAAATCACCCCCAAGGCCAGGCAGGTTTCCCCCAGCAGCATTGCGCGGCCACCCATCAGCAAACGGGCCAGCCCCATGTAGATCATGCCCAGCGCCAAGGCACTGAACGCAGCAGCGAACTCCAGATGCTGCACCAGGGCGAACTGCAACCCGAAACCCGCCAACGGCGGACCGAACAGCAGCGTGCCGTCGACGTAATCACCTTGGCGCGCCGACCAGCGCAACAGCGCTTCGCGGCTGTCACCCTCGGGCGCATTGCTCGTCTCCAGCAGCTTGCGCCGGGAGAACAGCAGGCCGATGGCCAGGTACATCAGGAAGAACAGGATCAGGAACGGTTCGGTGCTCCACAGCAGCTCCGGTGCATAGGAACGCAAGCCCCAGGCGAAGCCGATGCCGAAGGTGCCGACAAAGCCGATGACATTCAGCAAGCGCCACGCCTTGAACCAGGCAATGGCCAGGATGCCGGCGTTGAGCAGGGCGAAGTAACTGAACAGTGCGACGTGACTGCCGCTGCCAGTGGAGGCGAGTATCGGTGCGGCGAATCCACCCAATGCGGCAGCGGCCGCCAACCCGATGGCATCCTGGGTCACGGCGAGAATCGCCGAGAACACTGTGATCGCCACCAGAATGCCAAACGCCGCCGAAGGGTCGAGCAACGGATGCAGGCGCATCGCTGCAAACACCGTCAGGTACAACACGGCGACCCCGGCGCCTTGCAGTATCAAGGCGTAGTTGTTGTTGCGTGCCCGCAACCACCAACCCAGCCCGAGTAGCCCCAGCGCCGCCGCCGCGACACCGGCGTATCGCAACTCAATCGGCACCACCATGCCTTCGGTGGCGTAGCGCAGCAGGAAGGCCAGGCCAAGAAACAACAACACCACGCCGACCCGCAATACAGTGTTACCGCCAAACAGCCACGCGCGGGCAGCGCTGATGGCACGCTCGAAGACATTCGGACCGAGTGGGATGGCGGGTTCGCGAGCAACCGGCTGCGGTTTCCAGGGATCGATGGGGAGCGGACGGCGGGTTTCGGCGGCGGAGTCGAGTTCGGGCGGGAGTTCCCAGATCAACTCTGCGGGTTCGACAGAGGGTTGCGCGACAACAGCGTCCGGAACTACCACGGTTTCGCTGACAACAGGTTCACTGGCTTCAGGAACGGTGACGCCCGACGTTTCCAGAAGCGCCAACCGTTGCTCGACCCCCTGCAGCGCCACCTGCGCCTGCTCCAGCAGACGGTGTTGCTCACCGGCCTGCGATGCCAACCGGCCGATGCGAATGGCCTGGCCAATCGCCAGACCGAGCAGCGCACCCAGCAGCGCATCGCTGAACGACTCATCGAGTATCCAGCCCAGCACCAGGCCAATCAGCATGAACATCCATTGCATGGTCGATATCCCTAAGCGCCCCATGGCGGGGCGAGTCCTTATAGCGTCTGACTTGAGTCTAGTGACCGGACGCCCGGAATCCAGTGTGAAAACAGATAGTTCCTGCTTCACAAATCCAATGTGGGAGCGGGCTTGCTCGCGAAGAGGGAGTGTCAGTCGACATGGATGCTGTCTGACACACCGCCTTCGCGAGCAAGCCCGCTCCCACAAGGATCAAGTTGCCGCTTAGTATATCGACCAGGCCCTACAAACGCTGGGCCTTGTTCGCAATTGTTGCTAATCGTCAGCCCAACGCCTTCCAGATATCCGTGGCGTACTCGCGAATCGTCCTGTCTGACGAGAACCACCCCATCCGCGCCGTGTTCAACACCGCTGAACGCCACCATTCCTTGGAATCATGCCAATGGGCCTCGACCCGCATCTGCGCGTTCCAGTAGGAATCGAAGTCGGCACAAACCAGGAAGCGGTCGTAGTCCACCAGTGAATCGATCAGCCCGGTGTAACGTGACGGATCATCCGGCGAGAACACCCCGCTGCGAATCGCCTGCAGCACGTCATTGAGCCGATGGGATGCAGCGATGTCCGGCACCGCGTTGAACTCGTGGTTCTGCTTGCGTGCTTCAACCTGCTGGGCGCTGAGACCAAAGATGAACATGTGCTCGGCGCCGATGCGCTCGCACATTTCCACGTTGGCACCGTCCAGCGTACCGATGGTCAACGCACCGTTGAGACCGAACTTCATGTTACTGGTCCCTGACGCTTCGAAGCCGGCGGTTGAAATCTGTTCGGACAAATCCGCCGCCGGAATGATGCTCTCCGCCAGGCTGACGTTGTAATTGGGCAGGAACACCACTTTGAGCAGGCCGCGCACGGTCGGGTCGTTATTCACCACCCGGGCGATGTCGTTGGTCAGTTTGATGATCAATTTGGCCTGGTGATAACTGGCCGCTGCCTTGCCGGCAAAGATTTTCACCCGCGGCACCCAGTCGATTTCCGGCTCGGCGCGGATCGCCTGGTACAACGCCACGGTGTGCATCAGGTTGAGCAACTGGCGTTTGTACTCGTGGATCCGCTTGACCTGCACGTCGAACATTGCCGCTGGGTTAACTGCCACTCCCAGTCGTTCGTGAATAATGTGTGCCAAGGCTTTTTTGCTGTGCAGCCGCTGTTCCGAGAACGCCTTGCGGAACGCAGTCTTCTCGGCGAAGGGCTCCAGGGCGAGCAAGCGTTCCTCCGGGTTATCCAGCACTTCCGGGCCGAGGGCATCGACCAACATTGAAGTCAGCTCGGAGTTGGCCTGGTACAGCCAGCGGCGGAAGGTGATGCCGTTGGTCTTGTTGTTGATACGTTCCGGGTAAAGCTTGTGGAGTTCGGAGAACACCGTTTTGCGCATCAGTTGCGTATGCAATCCGGATACGCCGTTGACGCTGTGAGAACCGAGGAACGCCAGGTTCCCCATGCGCACACGACGGCCATTGTCCTCCTCGATCAGCGACACCGCGCGCAGCACGTCGAAGTCATGGATGCCTTTGGCCCGCAGCGAATCGATGTGCTGTGCGTTGATCAGGTAAATGATCTGCATGTGCCGGGGCAACATGCGCTCCATCAAGCCGACCGGCCAGGTTTCCAGCGCTTCGGGCAGCAGCGTGTGGTTGGTGTAGGACAGCGTATCGACTGTGATCTGCCACGCCGCGTCCCAGGCCACGTCATAGACGTCGACCAATTGACGCATCAGCTCGGCCACGGCAATCGAGGGGTGGGTGTCGTTGAGTTGGATTGCTGCGTGATCGCCCAGGGTCAGCACCGAGGTGTGCATGTTGCGATGGCGGCGCAGCAAGTCCTGCAGGGATGCGGCGACGAAGAAATATTCCTGGCGCAGGCGCAGTTCCTGGCCGGCCTCTGTGCTGTCTGCCGGGTACAGAACCCGCGAGATACTTTCGGCCCGGGCCACTTCGGCGACCGCCCCCAGGTGGTCACCCGCGTTGAAACGTTCCAGGTGCAAGTCTTCCATGGCCCGCGCACGCCACAGACGCAACGTATTCACGCTCGCCCCGCGCCAACCGACCACCGGCGTGTCATAGGCGATGGCCCTGACGGTTTCCGCCGGGTGCCAGACTTGCTTGGACTTGCCGGCGTCATCGGTCACGGTCTCGACACTGCCGCCAAAGCAGATCCGGTAAGCCACCTCCGGTCGCTCGAACTCCCAGGGATTGCCGAAATCCAGCCAGTGTTCGGTCTGCTCCTGCTGCCAACCATCGACGATGGCCTGGCGGAACAAGCCATGCTCGTAACGAATCCCGTAACCGTGACCGGCGATACCCAGGGTCGACATACTTTCCAAAAAGCAGGCCGCCAGACGACCGAGACCACCATTACCCAGCGCCGCGTCGGGCTCCAGCAGGCGAATACGCTCGATGTCGACACCGAGCTCCGTCATGGCCTCGCGCGCCACATCAAGCAGGCCGAGGTTACTCAGGCTGTCGTAGAGCAGCCGGCCGATGAGGAATTCCAGGGAGAGGTAATAAACCCGCTTCTGACCTTTGCGGTAGATCTGCCGCGTGTGGTCCATCCAGTGCTCGACCATGTGATCACGCGCGGCCAGCGCAATGGCTTCGAACCAGTCATGGTCGAAAGCGTGATCCGGGTCTTTGCCCACCGCATAGGTGAGTTTGGTCAGGACGGCGTCGCGGAATGCGGCCACCTCTGCTTCGCGAACAAGTGGTTCTTGAGTCATCGATAGGACCTCGAGCGAGCTTGGAGTTGTCTGAGCCTAGACGGTCTGACAGGCGGTAGAGGCTCTGGTTCGGCAGTTTTTCCAGTTATGCGAATCGGGTCGGCAATTCATTGTCGGTTACATCAATCAATGCAGGGGCCGTGCCGGATTAGCGGTTCGTTGGGCGATGCAGAAAAAATCTGGCGAAAGGTTGTTCAAAAATCCACCAGTCCCGGTATGATCGCGCGCCCTGATGCATACGCCTGGTAAAACCCTCGATGATGAAGCCCAACCTGATTGCCGCAGCCGAGATCGACCGTCTCGATACCTGGGCCAAGTATTCGGCCCCTATGTGCGGCTCGTGCATCTCCAGCTGCTGCACGCTGCCGGTGGAAGTAAAGATCAAGGATCTGGTCCGTATCGGCGTGGTCGACGAATTCGAGCTGGGCGATCCACCGAAGAACATCGCCAAGCGCCTGCAGAAAGAAGGGTTGGTCGAACGCTTCAACCAGAAATCGGGCATCTTCACCCTCCAGCGCATGAGCAACAACGATTGCTACTACCTGGATCGTAAGAGCCGTCTGTGCACTATTTATGAAAAGCGCCCGGACACCTGCCGCAATCACCCGAAAATCGGGCCGCGTCCGGGGTATTGTGCGTACAAGCCGAAGGAAGTGGAGCGTGAGCGCAATTCACGCTCCATCGAGCGGTTCTGATATCTCCTGACTTCTGCGCCGACTGATCGGCCGCCTTCGCGAGCAGGCTCGCTCCCACAGGGGATCTCTGGTGTACACAAATCAGGTGTTCACTGAAGATCCAATGTGGGAGCGAGCCTGCTCGCGAAGGGGCCGGCACAAACACCACACAAATCGCAGACAAACAAAAACGCCCCCGGTCTCTCGACCGGGGGCGTTTTTTTAAGCCTGGCTAAATCTTACGCCTTGGCTTTCTTGGCAGCGCGGGTACGCTCGCTTTCGTCCAGGATCTTCTTGCGAAGACGGATGGACTTAGGCGTCACTTCACACAGCTCGTCGTCCTGGATGAATTCCAGAGCCTGTTCCAGGGTGAAGCGAACAGGTGGAACCAGAGCGATGGTTTCGTCTTTACCCGAAGCACGCATGTTGTCGAGCTTCTTGCCCTTGGTAGGGTTAACGCCCAGGTCGTTGTCACGGCTGTTCAGACCAACGATCTGACCGTTGTAGATTTCCTGACCGTGTTCAACGAACAGCTTGCCACGCGCCTGCAGGGTTTCCAGGGAGTAGGTCAGTGCCTTGCCGGTTTCAACCGAAACCAGAACGCCGTTCTGACGGCCGGACATGTCGCCGGACTTCATCACGTCGTAACGGTCGAAGATCGAGGTCAGGATGCCAGCACCGTTGGTCAGGGTCAGGAACTGGTTACGGAAACCGATCAGACCACGAGCAGGGATGTTGTATTCCAGACGTACACGGCCCTTGCCATCCGGCACCATGTTGGTCAGGTCGCCCTTACGCAGGCCCATCTCTTCCATCACCTTGCCCTGGGATTCTTCCGGCAGGTCGATGGTGACGTTTTCGTACGGTTCGTGCTTCACGCCGTCAACCAGACGGATGATCACTTCCGGACGGCCTACAGCCATTTCGAAGCCTTCGCGACGCATGGTTTCGATCAGTACCGAGAGGTGCAGCTCACCACGGCCGGAAACCTTGAACTTGTCAGCCGAGTCGCCTTCTTCAACGCGCAGTGCAACGTTGTACAGCAGCTCTTTGTCCAGACGTTCCTTGATGTTACGGGAGGTCACGAACTTGCCTTCTTTACCGCAGAAAGGCGAGTCGTTTACCTGGAAGGTCATGGAAACGGTTGGCTCGTCAACGGTCAGAGGCTTCATCGCCTCCGGGGTGTCCTGCTGGCACAGGGTGTCGGAGATGAACAGCTCGTCCATACCGCTGATGCACACGATGTCGCCTGCTGCAGCTTCTTCAACGTCTACACGGTGCAGACCGTGGTGACCCATCAGCTTCAGGATACGACCGTTGCGCTTCTTGCCGTCGGCGCTGATAGCAACAACCGGGGTGTTCGGCTTGACGCGACCACGAGCGATACGGCCAACGCCGATAACACCCAGGAAGCTGTTGTAGTCCAGTGCGGAAATCTGCATCTGGAACGGACCGTCACGGTCAACAGCCGGCGCCGGTACGTTGTCGACGATCGACTGGTACAGCGGGGTCATGTCGTCAGCCATTTCGTTGTGGTCCAGACCGGCAATACCGTTCAGGGCCGAGGCGTAGACGACTTTGAAGTCCAGCTGTTCTTCGGTGGCACCCAGGTTGTCGAACAGGTCGAAGATCTGGTCCAGAACCCAGTCCGGACGCGCGCCTGGACGGTCAACCTTGTTGATGCACACGATCGGACGCAGGCCGGCTTCGAACGCCTTCTTGGTCACGAAACGGGTTTGCGGCATAGGGCCGTCTTGAGCGTCAACCAGCAGCAGAACGGAGTCGACCATCGACATTACGCGTTCAACTTCGCCGCCGAAGTCGGCGTGGCCCGGGGTGTCCACGATGTTGATGTGGTAGCCGTTCCAGTTGATGGCGGTGTTTTTCGCCAGAATGGTAATACCGCGCTCTTTTTCCTGGTCGTTGGAGTCCATCACGCGCTCGTCGTTGAGCTCGTTGCGCTCCAGGGTGCCGGATTGACGCAGGAGTTTGTCTACCAGGGTGGTTTTACCATGGTCAACGTGGGCAATGATGGCGATGTTGCGTAGATTTTCGATCACTTGTGTATCTCGATCAGAGGATTCGGTGTGCTGACAAGTCTTGGCAGCGATTAACAGTAGCGTCCGTGAAAGCCGTTACAGCTTGACGGTGGCATCGGGGGGCCGGTGACGCAGGCCACAGGCAAACAGCCCCGGGCACTTAGCTCGGTCGATAAACGCGCACATTGGCATGCCCCTCACTGAGCAAATGGTGGGCATGCAGGCGACTCATCACGCCTTTGTCGCAATACAGCAGGTACTGGCGAGTAGGGTCCAGTTCCTTGAAACGAGCGTTCAGTGCATAAAACGGCATCGTTTGTACCTCGATACCAGCGAGCTCCAGCGGGTCATCCTCGGCGGCATCCGGGTGGCGGATGTCGATGACGATCTGACCGGCCAGCGCGTCGCTGACTTCTTCAATCTGCAAGTCCTGGCCCAATTCATCGATCACGCGATCGATCGGCACCAGCTTGGCGTTCTCGAGCGCACGCTCAAGGACGGCCATGTCGAATTCTTTCTCTTCGTGCTCCACGCGATAGCGCTTGGCAGCGGTTTTCGGATTGACCGAAATGACCCCGCAGTACTCCGGCATGTGCCGGGCGAAATCAGCAGTGCCGATTTCGTTGGCCGTGTCGATGATGTCCTGCTTGTGGCTGGCGATCAGCGGGCGCAAGACCAGCTTGTCGGTCACGCAGTCGATCACGGACAGGTTCGGCAACGTCTGGCTCGACACCTGGGAGATCGCCTCACCGGTCACCAGCGCTTCGATGTGCAGTCGATCGGCAATCTGGGAGGAAGCGCGCAACATCATACGCTTCAATACTACGCCCATATGACTGTTATCGACTTTGCCGAGAATTTCTCCCAGCACTTCTTCGAAAGGCACACTGACAAATAACACGCGTTGCGAGCTGCCGTACTTCTTCCAGATGAAATGCGCGACTTCCATGACGCCCAGTTCGTGGGCACGCCCGCCCAGGTTGAAGAAGCAGAAGTGCGCCATCAGGCCGCGACGCATGATCTGGTAGGCCGCAACGGTGGAGTCGAAGCCGCCGGACATCAGCACCAGCGTCTGCTCCAGCGCGCCCAGCGGATAACCGCCGATGCCATTGTGCTGGCTGTGGATCACGAACAACCGTTGGTCGCGAACTTCGATGCGGACTTCGATTTCAGGCTTTTTCAGGTCAATCCCGGCGGCACCGCACTGACGGCGCAACTGGCTGCCGACATATTTCTCGATATCGATCGAGCTGAATGTGTGCTTGCCGGCGCGCTTGCAACGCACCGAGAAGATCTTCCCGGCCAGTGCATCACCGTAGTGCTGCTTGCACTTCTCGACGATGTCGTCGAAATCGCCCAGCGGGTATTCGTCGATTTGCAGGAAATGCGCGATGCCCGGCATGCAGCTCAGGCGCTCGCCCATCTCCTTCAGGGCCTTGGGATCGCTGACGCGGGTTTCCAGCTCGAGGTTGTCCCATACGCCATTCACCACCACAGCCGGGTCCAGATCGCGGAGCACGGCACGGATGTTCTTGGCCAACTGGCGGATGAAACGCATCCGTACCGGGCGGCTCTTGATGGTGATCTCTGGGAAGACTTTTACGATTAATTTCATGGAAACAGCGCGCGCGAGGCCTGCCGAAAAAGGGGGGCGCGGATTATAGCGGAAATTGCTCAAGGTTTAACCAGTTAATGTACAGAAGGTTTTGCACGCACCAAAACAGGTCATTTTTCGATTTCGACGCTACATTAAGGGGCGAGTTTTTCGGCTTTAAGACGCTTTGCACCTCTATAAGCGTGAAATTGGGGCAAAAAACCCATGCTGGGGCACTGGCATGCAATTTGCTCCCTTGTGAGGCAGGTTGCCTTGGCAGAGTATTCGCGCCGGCATCACAAACATTTAAGGGCATCCACTACCAGCCCTAATCCACCCGGAGGACACTATGTCGAAGTCGGTTCAACTCATCAAAGATCATGACGTCAAGTGGATTGATCTGCGCTTCACGGACACCAAAGGCACTCAGCACCACGTGACCATGCCGGCTCGCGACGCGCTGGATGACGATTTCTTCGAAATCGGCAAAATGTTCGACGGTTCCTCCATCGCTGGCTGGAAAGGCATCGAAGCCTCCGACATGATCCTGATGCCGGACGACTCCACTGCCGTCCTGGACCCGTTCACTGAAGAGCCGACCCTGATCCTGGTCTGCGACATCATCGAACCTTCGAGCATGCAAGGCTACGACCGCGACCCACGTGCGATCGCCAAGCGTGCCGAAGAGCACCTGAAAGCCACCGGTATCGGTGACACCGTATTCGCCGGTCCAGAGCCGGAATTCTTCATCTTCGACCAGGTGAAGTTCAAGTCCGACATCTCCGGCTCCATGTTCAAGATCTACTCTGAACAAGGTTCGTGGATGTCCGACCAGGACGTGGAAGGCGGCAACAAAGGCCACCGTCCAGGCGTCAAAGGTGGCTACTTCCCGGTTCCGCCGTTCGACCACGACCACGAAATCCGTACCTCCATGTGCAACGCACTGGAAGAAATGGGCCTGACCGTTGAAGTTCACCACCACGAAGTGGCAACTGCCGGCCAGAACGAAATCGGCGTCAAGTTCAACACCCTGGTGAAGAAAGCCGACGAAACCCAGACCCTGAAGTACGTCGTGCACAACGTTGCCGATGCCTACGGCCGTACCGCTACCTTCATGCCTAAGCCTCTGTACGGCGACAACGGCTCGGGCATGCACGTACACATGTCGATCTGGAAAGAAGGCAAGAACACCTTCGCAGGCGAAGGCTATGCCGGCCTGTCCGATACCGCCCTGTACTTCATCGGCGGCATCATCAAGCACGGTAAGGCCCTGAACGGCTTCACCAACCCGGCGACCAACTCCTACAAGCGTCTGGTTCCAGGCTTCGAAGCACCAGTAATGCTGGCCTACTCGGCCCGTAACCGCTCCGCTTCGATCCGTATTCCTTACGTGTCGAGCCCGAAAGCCCGCCGTATCGAAGCACGCTTCCCGGATCCGGCTGCCAACCCGTACCTGTGCTTCGCAGCACTGCTGATGGCTGGCCTGGACGGCATCCAGAACAAGATCCACCCTGGCGACGCTGCTGACAAAAACCTGTACGACCTGCCGCCTGAAGAGGCGAAAGAGATCCCACAAGTTTGCGGCAGCCTGAAAGAAGCCCTGGAAGAGCTGGACAAAGGTCGTGCGTTCCTGACCAAAGGCGGCGTGTTCTCCGACGACTTCATCGACGCTTACATCGCTCTGAAAAGCGAAGAAGAAATCAAGGTACGTACCTTCGTACACCCACTGGAATACGAGCTGTACTACAGCTGCTGATCCGGTAGCGCCTGCGCAAGCGGCGTGACAAAAAGAGGCCTCCTTCGGGAGGCCTTTTTTGTGCCCGTGATTCAACAACCACCGAAGCCCCCTGTGGGAGCGAGCCTGCTCGCGAAGAGGCCAGCACATTCAAAACGGGTGTCGCCTGTGAGTGCACCTTCGCGAGCAGGCTCGCTCCCACAGGGGTAATGAGGTGAGCCCGGAAATCCATGCCCAATTGTTAACAAGCTGGGACAACCACCCTCCCTGACCTATGCTGCCCCCCAATGCTTTTTCATTTCCGGTCGATTTTATGGGTCGTGGCTTTCTCTTCATCCTGCTGCTGATCGCCCTGCCCGCCGCAGCGCAGATCTACAAGTACACCGACGCCGACGGCAACACCGCCTACAGCAACCAGCCGCCGGATGGCGTAAAGGCTCAGCCGGTCGAATTGCCGCCACTCAACAGTGTCGAAACGCAGCCAACCGGCAAACCTGCGCCAGCCGAAGCACGCGAACAGCCCCGCAGCGCCTACGAGGTGCTGGAACTCACTGGCCTGCCCACCACTGAAGCCCTGCGCGCCAACAACGGCACGTTCACCGTCAATGTGTTGATCAAGCCACGCCTGCAAGGCCCGCATCTATTCAGGCTGCTCCTGGACGAACAGCCCTATGGCCAACCCGGCAACGTACCGATCCTGCAATTGGTGAACATTGACCGCGGCCTGCACAGTCTCGCCGTGCAAGTGATCGATGGCGAAACCGTGATCCAGCAAAGCCCCACCGTGACCTTCACCGTGCAACGGGTGCACAAGCCTTGAAGGCCTGGCTGCTGTTTGCCTGTCTGTTCGCATTTCCCGTGTCAGCGGAGGTCTTCACTTATGTCGACGCTCAAGGCAATCGGGTGTTCACCGACCAGCCAAAACCCGGCAACGCCAAACGCGTACCGCTGTCGACAGGCAATCGAATGCCCGCAACCGATATTGCCCCCGCCCCCTCGACAGCAAGAAAACCCGAGAAGAAACCGCTGCCCCGCTACGACCTGCTGCGCATCCTGGTGCCGGAACCAGACGCCACCGTGCGCAGCACGGCCGGCGAGATCATCGTCAGCGTCACCAGCGAGCCAGGCCTGCAACGGGGTCATCGCTATCGATTGCTGCTTGATGGCCAACCCACTGCCGAACCCGGCCGAAGCCCGGTCTTTGCGCTGAACAACATCGACCGTGGCAGCCATCAGCTGTCCGTGGAGATCCTCGATGACCAGGGACGAACCGTCGAGCGCACCGCTAATCAGCCCTTCCACATGCAGCGCATATCCCTGGCCCAGAAACGCAAGGCCAATCCATGCGCCCTCAGCGACTACGGCCAACGGCCGGAATGCCCGCTCATCGACAAGCCCGCCGAAGAAAAAAACCATTTCCTGCCGTTCTTCTAACCTTGTTCAGCTTTGCGCACTATATTGGTGCGAATAGTTGCACCGTGCTCGAATTCCAACCCATTTTGGTTCGAAAGTACCCGCCAACGCTGACCGTACGCCACGCAATCGAGCGTCAAACGCCCGTTTCAGGCGTTGAGCGCTTCTTTTCGGAGCCTTGGTTTGGTTTTTGCAGTTTCCTCGCATCAGCTCTTTATTCATGCGCCAAAAGAGGTCCTGAATGACCATCAGCGACGCACTGCATCGTTTGCTACTCGACAACCTGACGACCGCCACCATTCTGCTCGACGCCGAATTGCGCCTGGAGTACATGAACCCGGCGGCGGAGATGCTGCTGGCCATCAGCGGCCAGCGTAGCCATGGCCAATTCATCAGCGAGTTGTTCACCGAATCCGCCGAAGCCCTCAATTCCCTGCGCCAGGCGGTTCAGCAGGCCCATCCGTTCACCAAGCGCGAAGCGATGCTGACCGCCCTCACCGGCCAGACCCTGACGGTGGATTACGCGGTCACGCCGATCCTGAGCAATGGCGACACGCTACTGCTGCTCGAAGTCCACCCCCGCGACCGCTTGCTGCGGATCACCAAGGAAGAAGCGCAGCTGTCGAAACAGGAAACCAGCAAGATGCTGGTGCGCGGTCTTGCCCACGAAATCAAGAACCCGCTGGGCGGCATTCGCGGCGCGGCGCAATTGCTGGCCCGCGAGCTGCCGGAAGCAAGCCTGCGCGACTACACCAACGTGATCATTGAAGAAGCCGACCGCCTGCGTAATCTGGTGGATCGCATGCTCGGCTCCAACAAGCTGCCGTCGCTGGCCATGTGCAACGTCCACGAAGTGCTGGAGCGCGTTTGCCATCTGGTCGAGGCCGAAAGCCAGGGCTGCATCACCTTGGTGCGCGACTATGACCCGAGCATTCCCGACGTTTTGATCGATCGTGAACAGATGATCCAGGCCGTGCTGAACATCGTGCGCAACGCGATGCAAGCCATCAGCAGCCAGAACGAGCTGCGCCTGGGCCGCATCAGCCTGCGCACCCGCGCCATGCGCCAGTTCACCATCGGTCATGTGCGTCATCGCCTGGTGACCAAGATCGAAATCATCGACAACGGTCCTGGCATTCCTGCGGAACTCCAGGAAACCATTTTCTTTCCCATGGTCAGCGGTCGTCCGGACGGTACCGGGCTGGGCCTGGCCATTACCCAGAACATCATCAGCCAGCACCAGGGCCTGATCGAATGTGACAGCCACCCCGGCCACACCACCTTCTCGATCTTTCTGCCACTGGAACAAGGAGCCACATCGACATGAGCCGTAGTGAAACCGTGTGGATCGTCGATGACGACCGTTCTATCCGTTGGGTCCTGGAAAAAGCCTTGCAACAGGAAGGCATGACCACGCAAAGCTTCGACAGCGCCGATGGCGTGATGAGCCGCCTGGCGCGCCAGCAGCCGGACGTGATCATCTCTGACATCCGCATGCCCGGTGCCAGCGGCCTAGACCTTCTGGCGCGGATTCGCGAACAACACCCACGGCTGCCAGTGATCATCATGACGGCGCATTCCGATCTGGACAGCGCTGTCGCGTCCTATCAGGGCGGTGCGTTTGAATACCTGCCCAAGCCGTTCGATGTCGACGAAGCGGTCTCGCTGGTCAAGCGCGCCAACCAGCACGCCCAGGAACAACAAGGCCTGGAGGTCGTCCCGACCCTGACCCGCACGCCGGAAATCATCGGCGAAGCACCGGCAATGCAGGAAGTGTTTCGCGCCATCGGGCGCTTGAGCCACTCCAACATCACCGTGCTGATCAACGGTGAATCGGGCACTGGTAAAGAATTGGTGGCCCATGCCCTACACCGCCATAGCCCGCGTGCGGCTTCTCCATTCATCGCGCTGAACATGGCGGCGATCCCGAAAGATCTGATGGAGTCCGAGCTGTTCGGCCATGAGAAAGGCGCGTTCACCGGTGCCGCCAACTTGCGTCGCGGGCGCTTTGAGCAAGCCGATGGAGGCACGCTGTTCCTCGATGAAATCGGCGACATGCCCGCCGATACCCAGACCCGTCTGTTGCGGGTGCTGGCCGATGGCGAGTTCTATCGGGTTGGCGGGCACGTGCCGGTGAAGGTGGATGTACGGATCATCGCCGCGACCCACCAGAATCTGGAAACCCTGGTGCACGCCGGAAAATTCCGCGAGGACTTGTTCCACCGCCTCAACGTCATCCGTATTCACATCCCGCGCCTGTCGGACCGCCGCGAAGACATTCCGACACTGGCCAAGCACTTCCTCAGCCGTGCCGCGCAGGAACTGGCCGTCGAGCCAAAACTGTTGAAAAACGAAACCGAGGAGTACCTGAAGAACCTGCCTTGGCCGGGGAACGTACGCCAGCTGGAGAACACTTGCCGCTGGATCACGGTGATGGCTTCGGGTCGCGAAGTGCACATCGGCGACCTGCCACCTGAGTTGCTGAACCTGCCGCAGGATTCGGCGCCGGTCACCAACTGGGAACAGGCACTGCGCCAGTGGGCTGACCAGGCGCTGGCCCGTGGTCAGTCGAACCTGCTGGACAGCGCGGTGCCGGCGTTTGAGCGGATCATGATTGAAACCGCCCTCAAGCACACCGCAGGTCGTCGGCGCGACGCTGCGGTATTGCTGGGCTGGGGGCGAAACACCCTGACGCGCAAGATCAAGGAATTGGGAATGAAGGTGGATGGTGGGGATGATGAAGAGGGGGATGAGGGCTAAACAGCCTTAGAGTTATCGTCGTACTTCAGATCCAATCGCGGGCAAGTCTTGCTCCCACAGGTGATACGCCAATTTTGAAATGGCGCCTCACCTGTGGAAGCAAGGCTTGCCCGCGATGCTTTTAAGCATCCAGTGCACCGCCGCAAGGCACCGTGAACCGCAATCGCGCACGGAAACTGATCCGAAATGCCATCCGGATTCGCAATCGAACCCCTATCGAAAAAACACGAAAGCCCCGAATAACGGGGCCTTCAACGTATATACGCGACTTTTTGTTTCAGGTTGTTAAAACCTGGCACGCCCCCTGCAATAGCCTCATCAGTGATTCAGTTCACTACCCGGTTTCGGGGACCTTGGTACAGGCAGGCCGGGGATTCCCCTCTTTACATCGGGCTCGCACCGCACAAGCGACGAGCCCTGCCGTTTTGGGGTCCTTGGTACAGGCAGGCCGGGGATACCCTCTTTTATTGCTCCCGGAGATGGATCTCCAGCCGCCAGCGGTCATCGACCTCGCTGCCGGCCCAGTCGCCCTGCAGGGGCCGGGCCGCCACCACCGTCAGCAACAAGCCCCCATCACTCAACCGCACTCGCCAGTTCACGCTCTTGTCGTTGAGCTTGAGTTGACCCTGCTGCGCCTTGCCTTGCGCCTCGAACAGCAACGCGACGCTGCCGTCGACGATCTCGCCATGGGTCTTGGGTTCGTTGTTGAACCACACCACCAGCCCGTCCTTCGTCACCTCGACCTGCTGCAATTCGCTGGGGTCGGGCGTGGTCAGGCGACCGATCATCATCCCCACCATCACCCCGACAATCGCCAGCGAAGCCATCACTCGCGGGAATAGTTTCGAACGATTGTCGGGTTGCGGCGTAGAATGCCGCACATCTTTACCTTCGGAGCCGTGCATGTTTCACGTCATCCTTTTCCAACCGGAAATTCCACCGAATACCGGCAACGTTATCAGGCTGTGCGCCAACAGTGGCTGCCACCTGCATTTGATCGAACCGCTGGGCTTCGAGATGGACGACAAGCGCCTGCGCCGGGCCGGCCTCGACTATCACGAGTATGCCACCCTGCAGCGCCACGCGGACCTGGCCAGCTGCCTGGAAAGCCTGGGCAACCCGCGGGTGTTCGCCTTCACCACCAAGGGTTCGCGGCCGTTCCACGACGCCAGTTTTGTGGAGGGCGATGCGTTCCTGTTCGGCCCGGAAAGCCGTGGCCTGCCTGCCGAAGTCCTGGACGCCCTGCCCGCCGACCAACGCCTGCGCCTGCCGATGCGTGAAGGCTGCCGCAGCCTGAACCTGTCCAACACCGTGGCGGTCGCCGTTTACGAAGCCTGGCGGCAAAACGGCTTCAAATAGTCCGAAATCATTTTCGCCTGACAGAAACAATCGCGGGCAAGCCCGCTCCCACAGGTTTTGCACAATCCTGTGGGAGCGGGCTTGCCCGCGATTTTCAGCAGCGCAGATTATTGAACGGTCGGAGTCTCGCCTGCCGCCTGCATGCGCTGCAGCTCTTGCGCGTACAGCGCGTCGAAGTTCACCGGAGCCAGCATCAGTGCCGGGAACGAACCACGGGTCACCAGGCTGTCCAGCGCTTCGCGCGCGTATGGGAACAGGATGTTCGGGCAGAACGCGCCCAGGGTGTGGCTCATCGAAGCGTCGTCCAGGTTCTTGATCAGGAAGATCCCGGCCTGTTGCACTTCAGCGATGAATGCCACTTCTTCACCGTTCTTCACGGTGACCGACAGGGTCAGGACGACTTCGTGGAAGTCGTTTTCCAACGCCTTTTGACGGGTGTTCAGATCCAGACCGACACTCGGCTCCCACTGCTGGCGGAAGATCGCCGGGCTTTTCGGGGCTTCGAAGGACAGGTCACGCACATAAATGCGCTGCAAGGAGAATTGCGGTGCAGTTTCTTCTTCGTTCGCAGCAGTGTTCTGTTGGTCAGTCATCGCAGATCCTTCTTGATCCAGGGGTCTTTTAGGTTTGCTTATTTTGGGTAAGGCAGTCAGGCCTTGAGCAACGCATCGAGCTTGCCGGCGCGCTCAAGGGCGAACAAATCATCACAACCACCTACATGGGTGCTGCCGATCCAGATCTGCGGCACGGACGTACGTCCGGCTTTCTGAGCCATTGCGGCGCGCACCTGTGGCTTGCCATCGACCTTGATCTCTTCGAAGGCCACGCCTTTGCTTGCAAGCAGGTGTTTGGCTCGCGAGCAATAACCGCAGTAATCGCTGGAATAGACGACGACGCTGCTCATATCACTTCACCAGCGGCAGATTGTCGGCTTTCCAGCTGGAAACGCCACCGGACAGTTTGGCGGCGGTGAAGCCGGACTTCATCAGTTCGCGAGCGTGGGTGCCGGCGGTCTGGCCCAGGGCGTCGACCAGAATGATGGTCTTGGCCTTGTGTTTTTCCAGTTCGCCGATGCGAGCGGCCAGTTTGTCCTGGGGAATGTTCACCGCACCGACGATGTGACCGGCGGCGTAATCCTTGCTCGGACGGATGTCCACCACCACACCGGCGTCTTTGTTGACCAGAGCGGTCAGCTCGGCGGTGCTCAGGCTGCGGCCGCCGCCCTGCATCTGATAGGCAATCAGCAGGGCCAGCAGTACGACGAAGATACCGACGAGAATGTAGTGGTTAGTGGCAAATTCAATCAGGTGAGCAACCA
Source organism: Pseudomonas sp. WPR_5_2 (assembly GCF_003634475.1). Classification (NCBI taxonomy): domain Bacteria; kingdom Pseudomonadati; phylum Pseudomonadota; class Gammaproteobacteria; order Pseudomonadales; family Pseudomonadaceae; genus Pseudomonas; species Pseudomonas sp. WPR_5_2. The sequence continues at coordinate 397,823 of NZ_RBLA01000004.1, forward strand.
TCGAAGGAGGTTCCAGGGCGTTAAAATGTCGGCCAGTATACACAGCCCCCATGGTGGGCCAAACCCCGTCTGGCGGTGACGTGGCCGGAACTTCGCTTTAAACTGCGACTCCCTTTTTCCATCGCCCCTTTTTAATTCAGCCACGAGTGGATTCCATGACTACCACGCCTAAACCTTTGGTCCTGATGATTCTCGACGGCTTCGGTCACAGTGAAAGCCAGGAAGCCAACGCCATCTACGCGGCCAAGAAGCCCGTACTGGACCGCCTGTGGGCCACCGTGCCGAACGGCCTGATCTCGGGCAGCGGCATGGACGTCGGCCTGCCGGATGGCCAGATGGGCAACTCCGAAGTCGGCCACATGAACCTCGGCGCCGGCCGCGTGGTGTATCAAGACTTCACTCGCGTGACCAAATCGATCCGTGACGGCGAGTTTTTCGAGAACCCGACCATCTGCGCCGCGGTGGATAAAGCCGTCGCTGCCGGCAAAGCCGTGCACTTCATGGGCCTGTTGTCCGATGGCGGCGTACACAGCCATCAGGATCACCTGGTCGCCATGGCCGAACTGGCGGCCAAGCGCGGCGCGGAAAACATCTACCTGCACGCCTTCCTCGACGGCCGCGATACGCCGCCGAAAAGCGCGCAATCGTCGATCGAACTGCTCGATGCCACCTTCCAGGCGCTGGGGAAAGGCCGCATCGCCAGCCTCATTGGCCGTTACTACGCAATGGACCGTGATAACCGTTGGGACCGTGTGTCCCAGGCATTCAGCCTGATCGTCGACGGCAACGGCGAATTCAACGCCGCCACCGCCCAGGAAGGCCTGCAAGCCGCGTACGAGCGTGGCGAAAGCGACGAGTTCGTCAAAGCCACTTCCATCGGCGAACCGGTGAAAGTCGAAGACGGCGACGCCGTGGTGTTCATGAACTTCCGCGCCGACCGCGCCCGCGAGCTGACCCGCGTCTTCGTCGAAGACGATTTCAACGAGTTCGAGCGCAGCCGTCAGCCAAAACTGGCCGGCTTCGTGATGCTGACCCAATACGCCGCCAGCATTCCCGCGCCGTCGGCCTTCGCCGCCGGCAGCCTGGAAAACGTGCTGGGCGATTACCTGGCGAAGAACGGCAAGACCCAGCTGCGCATCGCTGAAACCGAAAAATACGCTCACGTGACTTTCTTCTTCTCCGGCGGCCGCGAAGAACCGTTCCCGGGCGAAGAGCGCATCCTGATCCCGTCGCCCAAAGTCGCCACCTACGACTTGCAGCCGGAGATGAGTGCGCCGGAAGTGACCGACCGCATCGTCGATGCCATTGAAAACCAGCGTTACGACGTGATTGTCGTCAACTACGCCAATGGCGACATGGTTGGCCATAGCGGCGTGTTCGAAGCGGCGGTGAAGGCCGTCGAGTGCCTGGACCAGTGCGTCGGCCGCATCGTCGACGCCCTGGAAAAAGTCGGTGGCGAAGCGCTGATCACCGCCGACCACGGCAACGTCGAGCAAATGTCCGACGAAACCACTGGCCAGGCACACACCGCGCACACCACCGAACCCGTGCCATTCATTTATGTCGGCAAACGTGACCTCAAGGTTCGCGAAGGCGGCGTACTGGCTGACGTGGCGCCGACCATGTTGAAACTGCTGGGCCTGGAAAAACCGGCGGAAATGACCGGGACTTCGATCTTGGTGTAATCGCCCGTCAAGACACTGCAAACCCTGTGGGAGCTGGCTTGCCAGCGATAGCAATCTAACATCCAACATCTATGTTGAATGATCAGACGCCATCGCGGGCAAGCCCGCTCCCACATTGGTTTTGCGTGGTTTTTTTGGCCAGTTATCACACAGCCCCAATTGGGCATTTTTTTTGCTGCGTGGGGCGGGCATACTAGGCTGTCCCTTTCCCTGGTGTCGCCCGCCTCTATGCTTCGCGTCCTGATAGCCCTTGCTCTGACTTGCCTGCTCCAACCGGCCTTCGCTGACGAGCGCGCGCAAACCCAACAACAGTTGGACGCCACGCGTCAGGACATTGCCGAGCTGAAGAAACTGCTGGGCAAGTTGCAGGAAGAGAAGTCCGGCGTGCAGAAGGACCTCAAGGGCACCGAGACCGAGATGGGCAAGCTCGAGAAACAGGTCGAAGCCCTGCAGAAAGAGCTGAAGAAGAGCGAATCCGAGTTGCAGCGACTCGATGCCGAGAAAAAAAAACTCCAGAGCGCACGCACTGAACAGCAAAGACTGATCGCCATCCAGGCCCGGGCCGCCTACCAGAACGGTCGCCAGGAATACCTGAAGCTGCTGCTCAACCAGCAGAATCCCGAAAAATTCGCCCGCACCCTCACCTATTACGACTACCTGAGCCAGGCCCGCCTGGAACAGCTGAAGAACTTCAACGAAACCCTGCGCCAACTGGCCAACGTCGAGCAGGACATCGCCAGGCAACAGGCGCAGTTGCTGGTGCAGAAAAGCAGCCTCGACAGCCAGCGTGACGAGCTCGACAAAGTCCGCCAGGAACGCCAGCAAGTCCTGGCCAAGCTCAATGACGACGTGAAGGCCCGCGACCAGAAACTGGCAGCCCGCGAGCAGGATCAGGCAGACCTGTCTAAAGTCCTTAAAACCATTGAAGAAACCCTGGCCCGACAGGCTCGTGAGGCAGAAGAAGCGCGGCAAAAAGCGCTGATAGCCCAGCAGGAAGCCGAAAAAAAGCGTTTACGTGAGGCCCAGGCGCAGGCAGATGCCAGCGACGATGCCCCACGCAAACCGGTTAAATCGACACCTGGCGCATTGGTTTCAAGCTCCGGCGAGACCTTTGGCGGACCTTTTGCGTCAACCCGCGGCAAACTTCCATGGCCTGTCGACGGTCGACTGTTGGCACGCTTCGGTGAAAGCCGTGGCGACGATGCCCGGACCAAGTGGGACGGTGTGATGATCGGCGCATCGGCCGGCAGTGCGGTGCATGCGGTGCACGGCGGTCGCGTGGTCTTCGCCGACTGGTTGCGTGGTGCGGGGCTGCTGGTGATTCTCGACCACGGCAACGGTTTTTTGAGTCTTTACGGTCACAACCAGACGCTGCTCAAGTCTGCGGGTGACGTGGTAAAAGCCGGTGAGTCCATCTCCACTGTCGGTAACAGTGGCGGGCAGGACACACCAGCGCTGTATTTTGCGATTCGTCAGCAGGGTCACCCGAGTGATCCGGCGCAATGGTGTCGCGCGCAAGGATAAGCGTGCCGCCTAATTCAGGAGTTCGTTCGACATGCTGCATTTGTCCCGCCTTACCTCGCTGGCCCTGACGATCGCCCTGGTGATCGGCGCGCCTCTGGCGTTTGCCGCTCAACCGGCCCCGACTGTCGCGCCTGCGGGCACTGCTGCGACCACCAAGGCACCATTGCCTCTGGAAGAGTTGCGCACTTTTGCCGAGGTCATGGATCGGATCAAAGCGGCCTATGTCGAGCCGGTGGACGACAAGACCCTGCTGGAAAACGCCATCAAGGGCATGCTCAGCAACCTTGATCCGCACTCAGCCTATCTGGGACCGGAAGATTTCGCCGAATTGCAGGAAAGCACCAGTGGCGAATTCGGTGGCCTGGGCATCGAAGTCGGCGCCGAGGACGGGTTCATCAAGGTGGTATCGCCAATCGATGACACCCCTGCCTCCAAGGCGGGCATCCAGGCGGGCGACTTTATCGTCAAGATCAACGGCCAGCCAACCCGCGGCCAGAGCATGACCGAAGCCGTAGACAAGATGCGCGGCAAGATCGGCCAGAAAATCACCCTGACCCTGGTACGCGACGGCGGCACGCCTTTCGACGTGACCCTGGCCCGCGCGATCATTCAAGTGAAAAGCGTGAAGAGCCAGTTGCTGGAGTCCGGCTACGGCTACATCCGCATCACCCAGTTCCAGGTCAAGACCGGTGAAGAGGTTTCGAAGGCCCTGGCGAAACTGCGCAAGGACAACGGCAAGAAGCTCAACGGCATCATCCTCGACCTGCGCAACAACCCGGGCGGTGTACTGCAAGCGGCGGTGGAAGTGGTCGACCATTTCATCACCAAAGGCCTGATCGTTTACACCAAGGGCCGGATCGCCAACTCCGAACTGCGCTTCTCGGCCACCGGCAAGGACGAAAGCGAAGCCGTGCCGATGGTTGCATTGATCAACGGCGGCAGCGCCTCGGCCTCGGAAATTGTCGCCGGCGCCCTGCAGGACCACAAACGCGCAGTCGTCATGGGCACCACCAGTTTCGGCAAGGGCTCGGTACAAACCGTGCTGCCGCTGAACAACGAGCGCGCATTGAAAATCACCACGGCGCTGTATTACACGCCGAACGGCCGCTCGATCCAGGCCCAGGGCATCGTCCCGGACATCGAAGTACGCAAGGCCAAGATCACCAGCGAGCAGGACGGCGACTACTTCAAGGAAGCCGATCTGCAAGGCCACCTGGGCAATGGCAACGGCGGCGCCGACAAACCGACAGGTTCCGGCGGCAAAGCCAAGGCAATGCCGCAGGATGACGATTACCAACTGGCCCAGGCCCTGAGCCTGCTGAAAGGGCTGAGCATTACCTCCGGCCGCTGAGGATGGGTCTGCGCTTCATCCTCGTCCTGTTGTGCTGCCTGGCGGGTTCGGTTCACGCCGAACCCGCCGTGTCGACGCCTCGCAAGGCCTACCTGAGCCTGATCATCGATGACCTGGGACAGAACCTGCCCCGGGATCGCCGCGTGCTGGCCCTGCCTGGCCCGGTGACCACGGCGATCATGCCCGACACACCCCACGCCACCGAATTCGCCCGCGAAGCTCACCGCGCCGGCAAAATCGTCATCCTGCACATGCCCATGGACCCGGCCACCGGCCCGTTCGCCTGGCATCCGGAACTTTCCATCGAAGAGCTTGAGAAACGCCTCAACGCTGCGTTCAAAATGGTGCCCTACACCGCCGGCATCAATAACCACATGGGCAGCCGCATGACCGCCCAGCCGGTCGCCATGGCGTGGCTGATGGCCGAGTTGCAGCGGCGCCACAAATTTTTTGTCGACAGCCGAACCAGTGCGCAGACCGTGGCCGCACAACAGGCGCAGAAGATAGATCTGGCAAGTGTTTCTCGAGATGTTTTTCTCGACGATGAGCGAACTGAAGCAGCGATCTTCAACCAGTTGCAGACAGCGATCAGCCTTGCGCACAAGCAAGGTTCGGCAGTGATGATCGGGCACCCGTATCCACAGACGCTAGCGGTGCTGGAACGCGAATTACCCAAGCTCAAGTCTCAGGGGATCGACTGGATCGACATCAAGCAGATGATCAGCGTACGCGGCAATCGGGCGACAGCCGCACATGGCAAGGATGGGGTATATCGCTAATCCGCTGTGCTACTAAACCACTGTGGGAGCGAGCCTGCTCGCGAAGGCGTCTTAATTCAACATCTTCGCTGACGGTCAGGCCGCTTTCGCGAGCAGGCTCGCTCCCACATTGAATTGTGCCTGGCACAACATTTTGCAATTGGCGTTAGAGATACTGCGCCATGATCTCGTCCACCCGCCCTTCCTTGCGCATCTGATCCAGCGCTGCCTGGAGCTTGGCCACCGTTTCGTCTGGCACATCCTTGTTCAGTGCCAGGTACAGTTCGGCACTGTTGAAGCGCAGTACGGTTTTCAACCCGTTAACCCCTTCCTGGCGTGCCAGATAGCGCCCGGCGGGATCACCGGTGGCCCACAGGTCGATCTGGCCGTTGACCAGCTTCTTCGCATTGTCCTGATCGCGCAGCACCACCACCGGGTTCAAGCCTTGCTTGGTCAACGTCTCGGCGATCGCATCGCCCTTGTAGGCGCCAATCTTGTATTTGCGTGCGTCATTCAGGGTTTCGAGAGTGATCTTGCTATCGGCCTTGGCCAGCATGATCCAGTCGTCCGGGCCGATGGGGCCGACCCATTTGAAAAGCTTTTCGCGATCCGGAAGCCGCGCCATGACGAATACGCCGTAACCGGGTTTTTCCAGGGTGAGTTTGTAGATTCGCTCCCAGGGGAAACGCAGTGTCAGGCTGTAGCTAATGTCGGCGCGCTTGAAGATTTCACGGACGATATCGGTGGCGATGCCATTGATGTTCTCGTCCTGAGCGAAGTTCTTGCCGTTCTTCGCCATGTTGTACGGCGGGAAGTTTTCCGTCAGCAACACCATCTCGGTGTCGGGATTGTCTGCAGCTTGCACTCCACTGACGAACAACAGGGAAGCACTGGCGAGGGCTAGAAGAAGGCGTCTAAGCATGTCTGGCTACCGAAATCCATGGCGTACCCAAGAGTGCCTTGAGCCCGCCATGATGTCCACTGGCCTGTATCGGTTTGTTTAACGCATCACGATGCCGCGGTGAGCCATATAAGCCTTTGCTTCCTGCACGGTGTATTCGCCGAAGTGGAAAATACTGGCCGCCAGCACCGCACTGGCGTGGCCTTCGAGAATGCCATCGGCCAAATGCTGCAGATTGCCGACACCGCCGGAAGCGATCACCGGAATCCCCAGTGCATCGCTGATCGCACGGGTGACGCCAAGGTCGAAGCCGTTTTTCATGCCGTCCTGGTCCATACTGGTCAGCAGGATTTCACCAGCACCCAGGCCTTCCATTTTTTTCGCCCACTCGACAGCGTCCAGGCCGGTCGGCTTGCGGCCGCCGTGAGTGAAAATTTCCCAGCGCGGGGTTTCGCCCGGACCGGAAACCTTCTTGGCGTCGATGGCAACGACGATGCACTGCGAACCGAAATGCTGCGCCGCTTCGCCGACGAACTCCGGGTTGAACACCGCGGCGGTATTGATAGAAACCTTATCCGCACCGGCGTTGAGCAGGTTGCGAATGTCCTGCACCGTGCGCACACCACCGCCGACGGTCAGCGGAATGAACACCTGGCTGGCCATGCGTTCGACGGTATGCAACGTGGTGTCGCGGCCGTCGACGCTGGCAGTGATGTCGAGAAAGGTAATCTCGTCGGCACCCTGCTCGTCATAGCGACGAGCGATTTCCACCGGGTCTCCGGCGTCGCGGATGTTTTCGAATTTCACACCCTTGACAACCCGGCCGTTGTCCACGTCCAGGCAAGGGATGATGCGTTTGGCCAGCGCCATGGTCAGTCCTCAGCCTTTGTACGAATCGCAGAAAGCTTGCGCTTCGGCGACGTCGAGGGTGCCTTCGTAGATCGCGCGCCCGGTAATGGCGCCGATGATGCCTGGCGCCTTGGCGTCGAGCAGGGTCTTGATGTCACCCAGGTTGTGGATGCCGCCGGAAGCGATCACCGGAATCGAAGTGGCAGCAGCCAGCGCGGCAGTGAACGGTACGTTGCAGCCCTGCATCATGCCGTCTTTGGCGATGTCGGTATAAACGATGGCGGACACGCCGTCGGCTTCGAACTGTTTAGCCAGATCGATCACCTGAATGGTGCTGATTTCAGCCCAGCCGTCGGTGGCGACAAAACCGTCCTTGGCATCCAGGCCAACGATCACCTTGCCCGGGAACGCGCGGCAGGCTTCGGCGACGAAGGCTGGATCTTTCACGGCCTTGGTGCCGATGATCACGTAGCTCACGCCCGCTTTCACGTAGTGCTCGATGGTTTCCAGGGAACGGATGCCGCCGCCGATCTGGATCGGCAGGTTCGGGTAGCGCTTGGCGATGGCGGTGACCACTTCGCCGTTCACCGGCTGGCCTTCGAATGCGCCGTTCAGATCGACCAGATGCAGACGACGGCAACCGCCCTCCACCCACTTGGCAGCCATGCTCACCGGGTCATCGGAGAACACTGTGGAATCTTCCATGCGGCCCTGGCGCAGACGAACACAGGCACCGTCTTTAAGATCGATAGCGGGAATAATCAGCATCTGGCAAACCTTCAAAATTGAATGTTCAGCTTGGCTCGGAAATCAGTTTTTCTCGAGCGCCCACAGGTCGCTTTCGATGCTTTCGAACCTCTCTTTGAGGTGCGTCTGCACATCGAAAATCGCCCTGTTGTAATAGTGCGGAGCAATTTCGCGGGTAAACAGCTCAAGAATTTCCGCCGCTTCGAACGAACCCAGGTCCAGTTCGAAGCGCTCCTCCATGAAGCGTTTGATCTTGTGATTGGCCTCGCTCTCTTGTTCAGGAGTGAGGGTCAGGATCGGCGGCTTGGATTTCTTGGCGGCCATTTACCAGCGACCGTCCCACGCAGCGAAGTTCTGCAAGAGTTGCAGGCCATGGGTATGGCTCTTCTCCGGGTGGAACTGCACGGCGAAACGCGAGCCATCGGCCAGCGCTGCGGCGAAATCAACACCGTAGTGACCGCCACCCACCACCTGGCGCGCGTTGGCGGCGGCGATGTAGTAGCTGTGCACGAAGTAGAATCGGGCCATGTCCGGAATGTCGTGCCACAGAGGGTGATTGACCGTCTGCTTCACCTCGTTCCAGCCCATGTGCGGAACCTTGAGGTGCTCGCCGTCTTCACGCAGATCCTTGCCGAAGAACTTCACCGCGCCGGGAAACAGGCCGATGCAGTCGACGCCGTCGTTCTCTTCGCTGGTATCGAGCAAGGCTTGCATGCCGACGCAGATACCAAGGAATGGGCGGTCCTGGCTGACCTCACGCACCAGCGAGTCGAAGCCCAGGCGACGGATTTCCGCCATGCAATCGCGAATCGCGCCGACGCCGGGGAAAACCACCCGGTCGGCTTCGCGAATCACATTGGCATCGCTGGTAATCAGCACCTTGCCGGCACCGACGTGCTCGAGGGCCTTGGCCACCGAGTGCAGGTTGCCCATGCCGTAATCGATAACCGCAACTGTCTGCATTACAGGACGCCCTTGGTCGATGGCATCTGACCGGCCATGCGGTCATCCAGCTCCACAGCCATGCGCAGCGCGCGGCCGAAAGCCTTGAACACGGTTTCGATCTGGTGGTGGGTGTTGTGGCCACGCAGGTTGTCGATGTGCAGGGTGACGTTGGCGTGGTTCACGAAGCCCTGGAAGAACTCCTCGAACAGGTCAACGTCGAAGCCGCCGACCGTGGCACGGGTATACGGAACGTGCATCTGCAGGCCGGGACGGCCGGAGAAGTCGATCACCACACGCGACAGCGCTTCATCGAGCGGCACGTAGGCATGGCCGTAACGACGGATGCCTTTCTTGTCGCCGATGGCTTGGGTGAATGCCTGACCCAGGGTGATACCGACATCTTCCACCGTGTGGTGGTCATCGATATGCAAGTCGCCTTTGCTGACGATATCCAGGTCGATCAGCCCGTGACGGGCGATCTGGTCGAGCATGTGCTCAAGAAAAGGAACGCCGATATCAAATCGGGCCTTTCCGGTGCCATCCAGGTTGATCGAGGCTTTGATCTGGGTTTCCAGAGTGTCGCGCTCGACTGACGCCTTACGTTCGGCCATCACCAGCTCCGCAAAATCATTGGGCGAAAAAGGCAGCCATTATAGGGGCGCGGACGCCAAACAGAAACACGGGAGGTGATATCACTGACGGATAGAACCCCGTGCCGTCGGGGATAGACATGTCCATACAACCCATTTGGAGCCTGCTCAAAACGAATGTGGGAGCGAGCCTGCTCGCGAAGGGGCCATCACATTCAACATCTCTGTCGACTGTCAGGCCGCATTCGCGAGCAGGCTCGCTCCCACAGGGGGCGTGCGTTGCTTAGTGGAAGAGGACTGCTGTTTTCTGCAGGGTCACCCAGACACCCCATGCCAACGGAATACCCACCACCAGCCAGGCGGCCACCGCCAATGGCTTGGTGCCCGCAGCGGCTTTCCACTCCAGCACGGTGCTGCTGTCAGCCCCCTTGTCGTGCCCCAGCGCCTGTTCGGCAGCCAGTTCAGCGTCGGTCATGAAGTACTTGTCGGCCACCGGGCGCACCAGCAGGTTGCAAATGAAGCCCAACACCAGCAGACCTGCCAGGATGTACAACGTGATGTCGTAAGCCGCGGCACGTTCAACGCCGATGCTCAACTGATACTCACGCAGGTAGTTCACCAACACCGGGCCCAACACACCCGCCGCCGCCCATGCCGTCAGCAGGCGACCGTGGATCGCGCCGACCATTTGCGTACCGAACAGGTCAGCCAGGTAAGCCGGAACGGTGGCAAAACCGCCGCCGTACATTGACAGGATGACGCAGAACGCCGCCACGAACAGCGCGATGTGGCCCAAATGACCAAGGTTCGGAATCAGCGCATACAGTGCGAAGCCCAAGGCGAAGAACGCGAAGTAGGTGTTTTTACGTCCCAGGTAATCCGAGAACGAGGCCCAGAAAAACCGGCCACCGATGTTGAACAGACTCAGCAAACCGGTGAAGCCGGCAGCGATCGCGGCGATCGAAGCCAGTTGCGCGGCATCCAGTTGGCCGAACGCCAGGTCATTACCCAGCAACTTGCCACCGAAGACTTCCTGCAATAACGGTGAAGCCATGCCGAGGATGCCGATACCGGCCGAGACGTTCAGGCACAGCACCAGCCATACCAGGCGGAACTGCGGCGTTTTCCACGCAACATTCACGTGCACGTGGCGGTTGGTCATCATCGCGTTCGAGGCTTTTTTCGCCGTAGCGGTCCAGCCTTCAGGCTTCCAGCCGGTTGGCGGAACCCGATAGGACAGCGCGCCACCGATCATGAACACGAAGTAGATCGCCGCCATTGCAACGAAGCTTTGCCACACGCCAACGCCTTCCGGCGAGCCAAAGTGGCTCATCAACGCCGTTGCCAAAGGTGCACCGACCATTGCGCCACCGCCGAAGCCCATGATCGCCATGCCGGTCGCCATGCCGCGTTTATCCGGAAACCACTTAATCAGGGTCGACACCGGCGAGATATAACCCAGGCCCAGGCCGATACCGCCGATGACCCCGGAGCCGATCCACATCAGCCAGATCTGGTGGGTATAGATACCCAGCGCCGAAATCAGCAGGCCGCCACACCAGCACAGTGCCGACACGACGCCAGCCTTGCGCGGCCCCGCATGTTCCAGCCAGCCACCCCAGATGGCTGCCGAGCAACCCAGAAAAATGAAGAACAGGGTGTAGATCCAGCCGAGCATCGAGATCGGCCAGTCGCATTGCGACGAAAAAACTTGAGCGATGAAGCTCATGTCCGGCGCGCAGGTTACCGGTTTAGTGATGCCCAGCGCTTTGGACAGTGGCAGCCAGAACACCGAGAAACCGTAGGCCATGCCGATGCACAGATGGATGGCCAGCGCGGCTGGCGGCACCAGCCAACGGTTAAAACCGGGCCTGGCGATGATCCGCTCCTTGGACAGGAACGAGGGCTGGCCGGCATAGCCGTCCACCGCGATACTCGTGGTCATTGTTTATCCCCCAATTATTAGTATGGTTCGCCAGCCATTCCTCACCCCCCAGCCTTGATACACGCAGGCATGACCGTTTTTTTCAGGGTGAAGCTTCATTTTGGTGCGACAGAAAGTCGCAGAATCGACCGACGAACGGGCGAAGATTAGCATTTGCACGTGACATAAAAACCAAACTGACATCACGTTTTGTACGTTATCTGATCTCTTATCCTGTAGGAGCTGCCAAAGGCTGCGATCTTTTAGACGATCAAAAGATCGCAGCCTTTGGCAGCTCCCACACAAACTCACAGGAATCTCCATGCCCATCGTTGTCGAGTTGTTGAACGAAGCGAGTGTTCAAGATCAGCAGGATCTGCAGAAAATCTACCGGGACGCACCCCAGTGGCTGTTCGAGCCGTTTACAGGAGACGCACAATTGATTGAAACCTGCCTGCTGGAAGGTTCGTTGATTGCCGGACGTTTCAATGATCGACTCCTGGGTGCGGCCCGCCTGGAACGGCACCCGGACGCTTGGCATTTGTCTCAATTGTGTGTGCGAAAAATCACTCGGCGTCGTGGCGTCGCGGAACGCCTGGTGCGAGAAGCACAAACCATGGCTGCACAATCCGGCGCCACCCTGCGCCTGTTGGCACCCGCCGGGCACCTGGAGGCCCAGGCCTTGGCGGCGAAGTTGAAGGTGCCACTGGATCCGCTGCCCGAGTGATCGCTGACCGGTCGTCCGTTTTGGAGCGCTATACTCCTCGGCTAAATTTCGAATTCGACTAACTACAAGGACTCGCCCATGAAAGCGTTCGGCAAAATCCTGGGTCTGGTACTTCTCGGGTTGTTGCTGATCATCGTGGCGTTGGGCTTTGCCCTGACCCACCTCTTCGATCCCAACGACTACAAAGACGAGATCCGCCAGATTGCCCGCGACAAAGCCCACATCGAGCTGACGCTCAATGGCGATATCGGCTGGAGCCTGTTCCCGTGGCTGGGCCTGGAGCTGCACGACGCCGCTGTGGCGACCCTGGCCAAACCCGCCGAGCCGTTCGCCGATTTGCAGATGCTCGGCCTGTCGGTGCGCGTGCTGCCGCTGCTGCGCCGGGAAGTGCAGATGAGCGACGTGCGCGTCGAAGGCCTGAACCTGCGCCTGAACCGCGACAAGGACGGTCATGGCAACTGGGAGGACATCGGCAAGGTGCCCACCGCCTCGAACACTACCGGCACACCTCCCGCCACCACCGGCACGCCTGAAACGCAACCCACCGCTCAAGCAGAGAAACCGGCTCAGCCGGTTCGCCTGGACATCGACAGCCTGACCGTCAACAACGCCCGCGTCGAATACAGCGACGAGAAAACCGGCCGGCAGTTCAGCGCCGAAAGCATCCAGTTGAGCACTGGCCCGGTGCATGACTCCACTAACATTCCAGTCAAGCTCACTGCATTTCTGGGCACCAACCAACCGGTCCTGCGGGTGCGCACCGAACTCAACGGCGAGCTGCGTTTCGAGCGCGCGTTGCAGCGCTACAAGCTCGAAGACATGAAGCTGTCCGGTGAGGTCGCCGGCGATCCGCTGCAAGGCAAGACCATGACCTTCGCCGCCCAGGGCCAATTGCTGCTGGACAAGGCCGCCAATGTCGCTGAATGGACCGGCATCAAGATCTCTGCCAACCAACTGCGTGCATTGGGCGAGCTGAAGGTCAATGACCTCGACAAGACCCCGCAAGTCAGCGGTGGCCTGTCGATTGCCCAGTTCGATCTGGCGAAATTCGTCGACAGCATCGGCCAGAAGCTCCCGGCGATGGGCGAAGGCAGCCTGAGCAAGGTCGAACTGGTCAGCCGCGTCGCAGCTAGCCCCACCAGCCTCACGCTGGATGACATCAACCTGAAGGTCGACGACAGCACCTTCAGCGGCCGAATCGCCGTGGAGGACTTCGCCAAGCAATCGCTGCGTGCAACCCTCAAGGCGGACACTTTCAACGTTGACCGCTACCTGCCGCCAAAGTCGGCCGAAGCCAACAGTGCGAAACAGGTGCGCCAGGCCGAAGTCGCCAGCACCGAAGCCAATGCCTTGGCGGGCGCCGGCAGCACACCGCTGCCGCCAGCGCCAACCAAAGAGGCGTGGAGCAACGAACGCCTGTTGCCGGTGGAGCGCCTGAGCAAACTGGATGTGGACGCCGACCTGACTTTCGGCCAGTTGACCCTGGAAAAACTGCCGATCCACAACGCCGCGCTCAAAGCCAACGGCCAAGGGGGCTTGCTGACGCTGACGAACCTGCGCGGCGATCTGTACGAAGGCAACTTCGAAGCCAAGGGCACCCTCGATGTGCGCCAGCAGGCGCCCGTGCTGAACATGCAGACGCAGATCAGCCGGGTACCGGCGGAGAAAATCCTCGAAAGCCAGGGCAAAAATCCACCGGTCAAAGGCCTCGTCACACTCAACAGCACCTTGACCGGCAGTGGCAACAGCCAGAAAGCACTGATCGAAACCCTCAACGGCACCACCAGTTTCGTCATCAATAATGGCGTGCTGCTCAATGCCAACCTCGAGCAACAACTGTGCAAAGGCATCGCCACGCTCAACCGCAAAACCCTCAGCAGTGAGCCCCGGGGCAAAGACACACCCTTTGAGGAACTCAAGGGCAACCTGAGTTTCCGTAACGGTGTGGCGAGCAACCCGGACCTGAAAGTGCGCATCCCGGGCATGACCGTCAATGGCGACGGTGATGTCGATCTGCGGGTACTGGGCATGGACTACCGCGTAGGCATCATCGTCGAAGGCGACAAGAGCGACATGCCCGACCCGGCCTGCCAGGTGGGCGAGAAATTCGTCGGCATCGAGTGGCCGCTACGTTGCCGCGGCCCCCTGGAACTGGGCGCCAAGGCCTGCCGACTGGATAACGAACGCATGGGTCAGGTCGCGAGCAAACTGGCTGGCGAGCGGATCAGCGAGAAAATCGACGAAAAGCTTGGCGACAAAGTCAGCCCGGAACTCAAAGATGCACTCAAGGGGCTTTTCAAGCGATGAGATCCGAGCAGTTTTCAACGGCGGTGCTGGACTGGTTCGACCGCCACGGCCGTCACGATTTGCCCTGGCAGCAGGACATCAACCCCTATCGGGTCTGGGTCTCGGAAATCATGTTGCAGCAAACCCAGGTCAGCACCGTGCTGAATTACTTCGACCGTTTCATGGCCTCGCTGCCGACGGTCGAAGCCCTGGCTGCTGCGCCAGAAGATGAAGTGCTGCACCTGTGGACGGGGCTGGGTTACTACACCCGCGCGCGCAATCTGCAGAAGACTGCGAAGATCGTCGTCGAGCAGTACGGCGGCGAATTTCCCCGGGACGTGGAAAAGCTCACCGACCTGCCGGGCATCGGCCTGTCCACTGCCGGCGCCATTGCCAGTATCAGCATGGGCCTGCGCGCGCCGATCCTCGACGGCAACGTCAAACGGGTGCTGGCGCGCTTTACCGCGCAAGAGGGCTACCCCGGCGAGCCGAAGGTCGCCAAACAGCTGTGGGCCAACGCTGAGCGCTTCACGCCACATGATCGGGTCAACGCCTACACCCAGGCGATGATGGACCTGGGCGCGACGCTCTGCACCCGCAGCAAGCCGAGCTGCCTGCTCTGCCCGCTGGAAAAGGGCTGCGAAGCGCACATGCTGGGTATGGAAACCCGTTACCCGATCCCCAAGCCGCGCAAAGCCATCCCGCAGAAGCGCACGCTGATGCCGATGCTCGCCAACGGGGAAGGTGCGATCCTGCTCTACCGTCGCCCTTCCACGGGCCTGTGGGGCGGCCTGTGGAGCTTGCCGGAACTCGACGACCTCGACGACCTGCAACATCTGGCTTCGCAGCATTCGCTGGAACTGGGCGCACAGCAGGCGCTGCCGGGCCTGGTGCACACCTTCAGCCATTTTCAGTTGTCCATCGAACCATGGCTGGTTCAGGTCCAGGAGGTTGGCCATCACGTGGCCGAGGCCGACTGGCTCTGGTATAACCTCGCCACCCCGCCGCGCCTGGGCCTCGCCGCCCCGGTCAAAACCTTGCTCGAACGCGCGGCCGTCGTATTGAACGCAGGAGAGTCGTCATGACCCGCACCATCATGTGCCGCAAGTACAAAGAAGAATTGCCTGCCCTGGAGCGCGCGCCTTTCCCGGGCGCCAAAGGCCAGGACATTTTTGACCACGTCTCCGCCAAGGCATGGGCCGATTGGCAAAAACACCAAACCCTGCTGATCAACGAAAAGCGCTTGAACATGATGAACGCCGAAGACCGTAAATATCTTCAGGGCGAAATGGACAAGTTCTTCTCCGGCGAAGAATACGCCAAGGCCGAAGGCTACGTTCCGCCTGCCGAGTAAGCCCGTGAATTCGGGGGTCGGATCGTAAGCGACGGTAATAATTAAATTTTTTTTGAAAACTTGCTTGACGACCCCCTGAAAAACCCGTTTAATGCGCCCCGTTGCCCAGATAGCTCAGTCGGTAGAGCAGGGGATTGAAAATCCCCGTGTCGGCGGTTCGATTCCGTCTCTGGGCACCAAATACCGAAAACCCTGAATCGAAAGATTCAGGGTTTTTTTATGCCCGCAGTTTAATGGTGACCACTTCTTCCGGCCTTAGCTGTTCCAGTGGAACACCAGATTACGGGCTGCGCCGCTGCCAATATCGGCAACATCGTGCCGTACCTCTCCATTGCGCGTCGCGGTGACGGTGTATTTGCCGGCTGGCAGTTGCACATAAACCAGCGGACCGGCGTTATTCAGCGTCAGTACGGGCTGCCCTTTAGCCTTCTCGATAACCAGGGTCACATCGGGTATGTATTCATTCAGAGACCCGACAGAGAAGGTCATGTGCAGGTTGTAGCCCGTGGTTTGCTGGATCGCTTTGGACTCATCCTCACCGATACCGCCGGACAAGTAAGCAATCCCGTTCTGTTCCTGCCTCTGAACCTGCACGCCAGCGGTGTCGACAGGATCAAGACTGGCGGCTTGCAACATGGCTGGAAACATCAACACGCCGACCGTGGCGAGGGGCAACATCAGTGAACTAAAACGCTTCATGATGACGACTCCCGGGCTCCACAGAACCCAATCGTTACATAATTTTGATTTCGGGCGCCGTGGTCGTGTTTTAGATCGATTTGTACTTGGGTCCAGTACGAAACGTACTACGTGATTTGATCCATATACCTCACCTGCCATCAGGTTGGTCCTGCCAACAAGTCCGGCATTTCCTTCCGGTTTTCAGGCTGCGCCCTGCATCTTTGACACGTGCGCTCTTGGCATCCTTTTCTGCCTGTTCAATCACTCGCGGAAGATCTAATGAGCGCCATAACGCCCGAAAACACAGAAGATCAAAATATCGCGTCGCTGCTGGGCGACCTTGGCAATTTGATCCGCCAGGCGCGGCTGACAGTTCAGCGAGCCGTCGATACCGCCCAGGTACAAACCTACTGGCAGATCGGGCGGCACATAGTGGAATTTGAACAAGGGGGCGCTAGGCGTGCGGTATACGGCAAGCAATTGCTGGCATCGCTTGCAAAGGTACTGACAGTGGAGTTCGGAAAGGGGTTTGACGAGACCAATTTGCGAAAAATGCGACTGTTCTATCAAGCGTTTCCAATTCGAGACGCACTGCGTCTCGAATTGAGCTGGACGCATTACCGCAGGCTTCTGCGAGTGGACAGTGAAAAGGCACGCAAGTGGTACATGGACGAAGCCGCCACCCAGAACTGGTCAAGCCGCAGCCTGGAGCGCCAGATCAACACGCTCTATTACGAGCGACTGCTGATGAGCCGTGACAAGCCTGCTGTCATGGAAGAAGCCGCCACCAACATCCATGCAATGAACAAAGACCCCAGGGATTTCATCCGGGACCCCGTGATGCTGGAGTTTCTTGGCCTGCCCAATACTGGAGTTGTTTTGGAAACCAGGCTCGAACAAGCCCTGATCGAACAGCTTCAGGGTTTCCTGCTTGAGTTGGGCAAAGGGTTCGCTTTCATCGCCCGTCAACAGCGTATCAGTACCGAAGGACGAGACTTCTACATTGACCTGGTGTTCTATAACTATCTGCTCAATTGTTTCGTCATCTTCGATCTCAAGCGCGGTGAATTGACACATCAGGATGTCGGACAGATGGACATGTATGTGCGTATGTACGACGACCTCAAACGCAGAGAGAAGGACGGGCCCACCGTCGGCATTATTCTTTGCGCGCAAAAAAACGACTCTGTGGTGCGCTACTCGGTACTGCAGGGCAATGAACAACTCTTCGCCAGCAAGTATAAGTTGGTACTCCCGAGCGAGGATGAACTGCGGGCGGAACTGGATCGGGAACGAGCGCTGATCGAGGAGCGCCTGCTCAATCAGATGCCCGAATAGAAAGGGCGGATTGTTCATCCACAACACAAAGACTATCGTTGGCAGCTACCCGCAAAGGTCTGAAGACGATGAATTTGCAGGACATGCCTCCACTGGCCCCCACTCAAATCGAGTTGCCACTGGCAACAGACACCGTTGCCGAGCCCTTCAGGCAACCCGCCGCCGATGGCTTCACTCTCGGCGGCTTCATGTGGCGGCATGCCGATACGGACCTCACTCGCCCAGTGGTGATCATTAACGCCGCTACCTCGGTCCGCTGTCGACACTACTCGCGTTTCGCCGATTACCTGTTCGCCAACGGCTTCGATGTGATCACCTACGACTACCGTGGCATCGGCGAATCGCGCCCCGCTTCGCTCAAAGGGCTTCAGGCCTCGTGGACCGATTGGGGCGCGCTGGATTTTGAAGCGATGCTCAAGCGCGCACAGCGCGAGTTTCCCGGGCAGCCGATCGATGTCGTCGGTCACAGCTTTGGCGGCTGTGCAGCGGGGCTGGGGGCGTCAGGGGCGCTGATCCGGCACCTGGTGACCGTTGGCGCACAATTCGCTTACTGGCGCGACTACGCGCCCGCTCACCGCTGGCGGATGTTCGCCAAATGGCATGTGGTGATGCCTATAGTGACGATGATCTGCGGATTCTTTCCCGGCAAGCGCCTCGGCTGGCTCGAAGACACGCCCGCCGGCGTGGTGCGTGACTGGAGCACGCCCACTGCCCGCTACGAAACGCGCCCCAGCGGCCGTGCAGCCCACGCAACCAGCGGTCGCCTCCCCTTCGCCACCGTCAATGCGAAAATCCTGGCGATCAGCATCAGCGATGACCCCTACGGTACCGTCCCGGCCATCGAACGCCTGCTTGGTTACTTCACTGGCAGCCTCAATACCCACCTGCGCATTGCGCCCGAAGACATCGGCGAAGCAGAAGTCGGACATTTCGCCTTTTTTCGCAGCGCATACCAAGCCACACTATGGCCCATTGCATTGTCCTGGCTGCAAAACGGCGAGCTGGCCCCCGGTACACCCGGGCGGACAGTGCCACGCAACTGAGTCACTGCCCTTTCCACGAATTACGGAACGACGCTCATGGCCTCCGCCAACAAGCAGCAAAAACGCGCCTCGCGCGCCAAGGCCAAGGCCAAGCAGAACCGCACTCAACGCGCCGCCACGCCGGTCGAACTGGACCCGAATGACGACCGCATTGATTTCGAATCGGTGGACCTGACCGAACTGTTCAAGAAAATGATCGACGCCGAAAAGATCAGCCAGCAAGCCATGTGCACGGCCTTCCTCGAAGACCCGCTGCTGGAACTGGTGTACGAGCAGGAAGGCGAAGAAGGCGCGATGGACTTTATCCTCGCCGCGCTGATCGAGTATCGCCAATGGTCCACCGAAACCGACGAAGCCGGCGCCCTGGCGTGGATCGAATCACCGGCCTTCCAGGCTGACTACGTGGCGGCGTCCGACGCCATTGCCGCGCAAACCCAACAGAAACCGAACTGAGCTCCCATGGCCTCCCTGAACAAGCAACAGAAACGCGCCAAACGCGCAAAAGCCAAAGCCAAGCAAATCAATATCCACGGCAGAAAACCCGCCGCGCTGGACGATGATCTGGGTGAAATCGGCGAGCCGATCCCGGACTACACCCTGGCGATGTTCAGCAAAATGCGCGACGCAGAAGCTATCAGCCGCAGCGAAATGCTCTCCGTACTGCTGACGAATCTCGCCTTTATCATCATCGACCATCCAGAACTGCTGGACATGGAAAACGCCGATGACGAAGGCATGGCCGCCACCCACCTGGCCGCCGACATGCTGATCGACTACCGCATGTGGGCCGACGGCATGGACCGCGATGCCGCCCAGGCCTGGCTGAGTGAGCCGCAGTTCATTGCCGACTTCGGCGATGCGCTGGACGTCTACCGCCAGACGCTGGATACGCCGGAAGAGAAAGCCGAGTAAGGGTTACAACTCACGCCGATCCGCCAAAACAAAACGGCCGCTTGTCATCACTGACAGCGGCCGTTTTTTTTAGCCTGAGCAAAACACCCTTCCGTCCGGGACTACGTATATCCCATTGACATATCCCACCTGAAATCTATCCTTTGTTCCATAGCGCTAGATGCAGGAGACCACAATGGAACACACCACCATTTTCATGAGCAATCGAAGCCAGGCAGTTCGTCTACCCAAGGCTGTAGCAATGCCCAGTGAGGTAACACGGGTGAGCGTCATTGCCGTTGGCAGAGCCCGCATCATTACCCCTGCCGGTGAAACCTGGGATAGCTGGTTCGACGGCGAAAGCGTTAGCCCAGACTTCATGACCGACCGCGAGCAACCCGCCGATCAGGAGCGCGAGTCGTTCTGATGATCAAATACATGCTGGACACCAACATCTGCATCTACACCATCAAAAACAAGCCACAGATCGTACGCGAAGCGTTCAATCGCCATCATGACCAGCTGTGCATTAGCACTGTCACTCTGATGGAGTTGATTTACGGTGCGGAGAAATCCGCAGCACCCGAGAAAAACCTGGCACTCATCGAGGGATTTGCTGCTCGTCTCGAAGTTTTTTCTTTCGACAAAGAGGCGGCTGCGCATACGGGAATGATTCGATCTGAATTGGCAAAGATCGGCACGCCAATCGGCCCCTTTGACCAAATGATTGCCGGTCACGCGCGCTCTCGCGGCTTCATCGTGGTAACGAACAACACTCGGGAGTTCGAGCGAGTACCGGGGTTGCGGGTAGAAGACTGGGTTAGCCCGCGCTAAATCGAGCCATGCCCACGAAAACAAAAACGGCCGCTTGTCATCACTGACAGCGGCCGTTTTTCATTTCAACAATCCAGCTTGAGCCAGAAGGCTCAGCGTGCGACTGCCGCAACCACCTGCTCGTCGCGACGACGGCGGGCAACCAGCAAGCCGGCAGCAACCACCAGAGCGCTGAGCAGACCGGTCGCGAGGATTTCCACGCGATGGGCTTCCTGGAACAGCATGATGGTCAGGGCACCGACGATGAATACGATCACCGCGTAAGTCAGGCCCGGGAACAGCCACATGCTGAAGACGATTTTCTCGCCGCGCGCCATACGCTGTTTACGCATGCGCAGTTGCGAGATCGCGATCACCAGGTACACCAGCAGTGCGATGGCACCGGAGCTGGCCAGCAGGAATTCGAACACCGCAGCCGGGGCCACGTAGTTGGCGAAGGTTGCCAGGAACGCTGCGCCAGTGGACAGCATGACAGCCCAGTAAGGCGTGCCGCTTTTGTTGGTGCGCGTGGACATAGCCGGTGCATCACCACGCTTGCCCAGGGAGAACAGCATGCGCGACGACGTGTAGAGTGCCGAGTTCAGGCAGCTGGTCACAGCAACCAATACTACGATGTCGACGATCATCTTGGCGTTAGGGATACCCATGCGCTCAAGCACTGTCTGGTAGGAACCCAGGCTGGCCAGTACCGGATCGTTCCATGGCACCAGGGCCACGACGATGAAGATCGATACGAGGTAGAACAAGCCGATACGCCAGATCACCGAATTGGTGGCCTTGGAGATTTGCTTGCCAGGGTTCTTCGATTCCGCGGCCGCGATGGTCACGATCTCGGTGCCCATGAAGGAGAACATGGTGGTCAGGATGGCACCCAATACCGCGCCCATGCCGTTTGGCAGGAAGCCCTGGGTGTCGAACAGGTGGGAAACACCGCTGACCTGGCTGCCCGGCAGGAAGCCGAAGATAGCCATGACGCCCACAACGATGAAGCCGATGATCGCCAGGACCTTGATCAGGGCGAACCAGAACTCGAACTCGCCGTAGTTCTTCACGCTGAACAGGTTGGTCACGGTCAACAGCATGGTGATCACCAGGGCGAAGGCCCAGATGTCCACGCCAGGGAACCAGGCATGCAGGATGGTTGCGGCGGCGTTGGCCTCCAGCGGGATGACGAGAACCCAGAACCACCAGTACAGCCAGCCGATGGTGAAA
Organism: Pseudomonas sp. WPR_5_2; assembly: GCF_003634475.1. Lineage (NCBI taxonomy): Bacteria > Pseudomonadati > Pseudomonadota > Gammaproteobacteria > Pseudomonadales > Pseudomonadaceae > Pseudomonas > Pseudomonas sp. WPR_5_2. Next base: position 419,463 of record NZ_RBLA01000004.1, read on the forward strand.
CCGGCCCAGTGACCGATCGCGCGATCGGCGTAGGTGGAGAAAGAGCCGGTGTCTGGCGAAGCAACTGCCATTTCACCCAGCATGCGCATCACCAACACCACCAGCATACCGGCGGCGGCATAGGCCAACAGCACGGCCGGGCCTGCAGCAGCGATAGCGTGGCCCGAGCCTACGAACAGGCCGGCGCCGATAACCCCGGCGATCGACAGCATGGTCACATGACGCGGTTTAAGCCCCTGTTCGAGGCCATTAGAGCTTTGGGTACTGCTCATTGAAACTACCTTTGTAAGGAAAAGCGAATGCGTGCGTCCCGCCTGAATTTCCCTTCTGTAAAAAGAAACCAACGGAGCGTTCCGGAATCTGCACGCAATAATTGCGCCAAAATGTTTCAAAAGCGTCTACCCCGGCGATTTCGACCGGACCGGACAGTCATCGCAAGTCATTGAAAGTAATGGCACTTTGCCAAAGCGTTACCCTGCGACCCACTTCGGGAACGAATCTGCGCACCGGAAACACATCTAAAAACGACATGACGCACAATAAAAGTGCAGATCTGGAACGTTCGGCCGGTTAGCGCTTCCAACACCCCGTCAAAGCTGGCAACATCGCGCCCTTTTTTACGCGACAGCACCGCGCTTTTACCCGCTTGCAGGGTTCAAACGGCTGTTCGGTTGTTGATGGGGCGACAGTCTGCTGTGCCGATGCGACAACCTGCCACATGCCACCCGTTTACTGCCCGTAGCGCTGTTGGCTGCCTTTGAAACGCTATGCTAGCTTGGCCGCCTCGCCAGGAAGGCCACCAACAGCAGGAGCGCAACATATATGAGGAACGACATGGCTGAGGCCACGCCCGCGCTTGAAATCCGCAACTTGCACAAACGCTACGGTTCGCTGGAGGTGCTCAAAGGCATCTCGCTGACCGCCCGCGACGGCGATGTGATCTCGATCCTGGGTTCGTCCGGTTCCGGCAAGTCCACGTTCCTGCGTTGCATCAACCTGCTGGAAAACCCGCACCAGGGCCAGATTCTGGTGGCCGGCGAAGAACTCAAGCTCAAAGCCGCAAAGAACGGCGAACTGGTCGCTGCCGATGGCAAGCAGATCAACCGTCTGCGTAGCGAAATAGGCTTTGTGTTTCAAAACTTTAATCTGTGGCCGCACATGAGCGTGCTCGACAACATCATCGAGGCGCCGCGCCGCGTACTCGGCCAGAGCAAGGCCGAAGCCATCGAAGTGGCCGAGGCCTTGCTGGCCAAGGTCGGCATCGCCGACAAGCGCCACGCCTACCCTGCGCAACTGTCCGGCGGCCAGCAACAACGCGCGGCCATCGCCCGCACCCTGGCCATGCAACCCAAGGTCATCCTGTTCGACGAGCCCACCTCCGCGCTTGACCCGGAAATGGTCCAGGAAGTACTTAATGTCATCCGCGCACTGGCCGAAGAAGGCCGCACCATGCTGCTGGTCACCCATGAAATGGGCTTTGCCCGTCAGGTCTCCAGCGAAGTGGTGTTTCTCCACCAGGGCCTGGTAGAAGAGCAAGGATCGCCACAGCAGGTGTTTGAAAACCCGCTTTCGGCACGCTGCAAACAATTCATGTCCAGCAACCGCTAACGGAGCTACCCACATGCAGAACTACAAAAAGGTCTTCCTGGCTGCGGCCGTCACCCTGGCCTTCAGCGCCGGCGCCATGGCTGAAACCCTGAAGATGGGCATCGAAGCAGCCTATCCTCCGTTCAACAACAAAGATGCCAGTGGCAATGTCGTCGGCTTCGACAAGGAAATCGGCGACGCCCTGTGCGCCAAGATGAAAGTCGAATGCACCGTGGTCACCTCCGACTGGGACGGCATCATCCCGGCCCTGAACGCCAAGAAATTCGACTTCCTGATCTCGTCGATGTCGATTACCGACGAGCGCAAGCAAGCGGTGGACTTCACCGACCCGTACTACTCCAACAAACTGCAATTCATCGCGCCTAAAAACGTCGACTTCAAAACCGACAAGGACTCGCTCAAAGGCAAGGTGATCGGCGCCCAGCGTGCGACCCTGGCCGGTACCTTCCTGGAAGATCACTTCGGTGACGACATCACCGTCAAGCTCTACGACACCCAGGAAAACGCTTACCTCGACCTGACTTCCGGTCGCCTGGACGCCATCCTCGCCGACAAGTACGTCAACTATGAATGGCTGAAAAGCGACGCCGGCAAATCCTACGAATTCAAGGGCGACCCGGTGGAAGAAAGCGACAAGATCGGTATCGCCGTGCGTAAAAACGACCCGATCCGCGACAAGCTGAACACTGCGCTGAAAGAAATCGTCGCTGACGGCACCTACAAGAAGATCAACGACAAGTACTTCCCGTTCAGCATCTATTGATACTGACCTGCCGGACCGGCGGCGCCCTGTGACGGCGCCGGTCCCGGCCTTGCCTGCCGCGATTTGAAAAGAAATCCATGATTATCGACCTCTACGGATTCGGCCCGGCGCTTGCCGCCGGCGCGCTGATGACTGTGAAACTGGCACTCTCGGCCCTGAGCCTGGGGCTGGTACTCGGTTTGCTCGGCGCCCTGGCCAAGACCTCCCCGTACAAGCCACTGCAATGGCTTGGCGGCACTTATTCGACCCTGGTTCGCGGTATTCCGGAATTGCTCTGGGTGCTGCTGATCTACTTCGGCACGGTCAACCTGATGCGTGCCCTGGGCGAGTTCTTCGGCAACCCCGACCTGGAACTCAATGCCTTCGCCGCCGGCGTAATTGCGCTGGGCTTGTGCTTCGGCGCCTACGCCACGGAAGTGTTTCGTGGCGCGATCCTCGCCATTCCCAAAGGCCATCGTGAGGCCGGCGTGGCCCTGGGCTTGTCGAAATGGCGCATCTTCACCAAGTTGATCATGCCTCAGATGTGGCGCATCGCCCTGCCCGGCCTGGGCAATCTGTTCATGATCCTCATGAAAGACACCGCGCTGGTATCGGTAATCGGCCTTGAAGAAATCATGCGCCATGCACAAATCGGCGTGACCGTGTCCAAGCAACCGTTCACCTTCTATATGGTGGCCGCGTTCATGTACCTGGGTCTGACGATTCTCGCCATGACCGGCATGCATCTACTGGAAAAACGCGCCGCTCGCGGCTTCGCGAGGAGTGCTCAATGAACTGGGAAGTCATTATCAAGTGGCTGCCGAAACTGACCCAGGGAGCAACCCTGACCCTGGAATTGGTGGCCATTGCCGTGATTGCCGGCCTGTTGCTGGCGATCCCCTTGGGTATCGCCCGCTCGTCGCGCCTGTGGTGGGTGCGGGCTTTTCCCTACGGCTATATCTTCTTTTTCCGTGGTACGCCGCTGCTGGTTCAACTGTTCCTCGTCTACTACGGCCTGGCGCAGTTTGACGTGATCCGTAACAGTTCCATGTGGCCGTACCTGCGTGATCCGTTCTGGTGCGCCACGGCCACCATGACCCTGCACACCGCGGCCTATATCGCCGAGATCCTGCGTGGCGCCATCCAGGCGATTCCACCGGGTGAGATCGAAGCGGCACGGGCGCTGGGCATGTCCAAGGCCAAGGCACTTATCTACATTATCCTGCCTCGGGCGGCACGCATCGGCCTGCCGGCCTACAGCAACGAAGTGATCCTGATGCTCAAGGCCAGCGCCCTGGCCAGCACCGTGACCCTGCTGGAACTGACCGGCATGGCCAGGACCATCATTGCCCGGACCTACCTGCCGGTGGAGATCTTCTTCGCTGCGGGCATGTTCTACCTGTTGATGGCTTATGTGCTGGTGCGCGGCTTCAAGCTGTTGGAGCGCTGGTTGCGCGTCGATGCCTGCCAAGGCCGTTGATGCCCATGTGTTGACGGGCGAGGCTCTGCTCGCCCGTTTCACCGCGCTGGATGCTTATCTGACAACGCATCAGGCGCTGTGGAAACCACGGCCGTTCACCCATCTGCAACTGCCTTGGGAAACTTCCTACCCCGAGTTGGCCGCCTGGCTACGCGGCAGATCGCTGGAAGACGCGGAAAAATCGCACAACGAACCCGCCCTCATGGATGCGCCAGAACCGTTTGCGACCTTGGCGGCGATGTCTCTCGCGCTGAGTGCTGTGGATGAATTGCCCGCCCATGCGCTGGAAGCAGCAGGCCATCGACTGAATGTTGATGTGCCGGGTCGCAAGTGGCAGCAGATCGAAGCCTTCGCCAGTCGATTGCAGTTTGCCGATGCGCCGACGCATTGGTTGGACTGGTGCTCGGGTAAAGGTCACTTGGGGCGAAGACTGCTGCAAACCGGCCAACAGCTGACTTGCCTGGAATACGATCCGGCGCTGGTCGCCAGTGGTCACGCCCTCACCCAGCGCCATCAACTGCATGCGCTGCATGTCGAGCAGGATGTTCTGGCGACCAACGCGGCTTCTTTATTGAAAGCTGAACACACCCCCGTCGCGCTTCACGCCTGCGGTGACTTGCATGTGCGCTTGATTGAGCTCGCCAGTGCCGCAGGCTGCAAGCAACTCGCCATCGCCCCTTGCTGCTACAACCGGATCAGTCTTCCCCGGTACTCGCCGCTTTCCTCGGCTGCACACGCCTCTGACCTACAGTTGTCCCTCGACGATCTCGCGCTACCAATGAGCGAAACCGTCACCGCCGGGGCTCGCGTCCGACGCCAGCGTGACACCTCAATGGCCCGGCGCCTGGCTTTCGACCTGCTGCAACGTCAGTTGCGGGGCGTTGACGAATACCTGCCGACCCCGTCCCTGCCCAGCGCCTGGCTGGACAAACCCTTCGCTGACTATTGCCATCATTTGGCCCAACTCAAGGAGTTATCCACAGTAGGGCCGCAGGATTGGTCAGCACGGGAAGCCGCCGGTTGGCAGCGCCTGGCGCAAGTGCGCAATCTGGAGTTACTGCGCGGACTTTTCCGACGCCCACTGGAGCTTTGGTTGGTGCTCGACCGAGCGCTTTTCCTGCATGAGCAGGGTTATACGGTTCACCTCGGCACCTTCTGCAAAACCCCGCTCACCCCGCGCAATTTCCTGATCCTGGCGGAACGCCCTCAGAGCCCCAAAGCCTGTGGATAACTCTGTTGATTAAATTATAACGGATCCAATATTTACAGCTGTTTCAGGGGTGAAACGACACTGTTCAGTTTTCGTACACTTGAATAAAAAACCCGAAAAACAGTGATTTGCGCACAAATGGGAACGGATCCACAGTTTTGCTCTTGACTGTATGTGCCTGATTTCCCCGTTGTGCATAAGCGTTAAGCCAAAAGAACATAATCGCCGCTGAGAACCTCAACTATCTTTGCCGAGCGTCAGAATTCTCTGACGCCAGTACAGCAAGGAGCTGGGAAAACATGAGCACATTGAACAGTGCGCAGGAAGCTGTCGATACCGTCGCCAACCAAGCCATTTACGCTGCCCTGCAGCAAACCTTCGCCGTGGGCGGCGCCATCATCAACAACGCAACCGGCGAGGTCATCGCTGCGCTGCACAACAACGTGCTGATGCCATTTCCCGGCAGCGGCACCACTTACTTCCTGCCCCATGACCCGACCGCCCACGGTGAACGACAACTGGTGGACTGGTACTACGAAAATGTCGCGCCACTGAACCTGCCACCGCCCAACCAACTGACCGTCGTGACCACGCTTGACCCATGCGCCATGTGCGCCGGTTCGCTACTGACAGCAGGATTCAATGTGGCCGTCAGTGCGATTGATGACTACGCAGGCATCAACTACAACAGCCAGTTCACCTTTCCATCACTGCCGCCGCAGATCCGCCAGCAGGCGCAAGCTACCTGGGGTTATTACGCGATTGCAGCGCCGGTCAGCCGCGCCTATCAAGGCTCCACCAGCCCGGTGTTCGGCGGCCAGACGATCGATTCGGCGGCGTACTTCCTCTGCAGCTCGATCTTCTCCGCCAGCGTCAACACGGTGCGCGAGGCCAGTAACAACAGCGGCCTGCCGCCGGATCAACTGCAAAACCCGGCCACCCTGCCAGCCAACAGCAAAGTGCGTCAGGCACTGACGGCCCTCAGCCCGTTCGCGTTGACCGTGAAATCAACCAATCCCCGTGATCCCGGCGCTGAACTCGCCCCGCCATTGCTCAAGACCGCGCAGCAAAGCGCGGTATTCAACTCGGTAGCGCTGATCGATCCGTTCGGTAACCTGCTGGTGTGTCTGGGAGGCGCGGAGAATCAGTCACCGATTCGTACAGCATTCATGGAAACTACCCGCAACTATGCGGTCATGCGCTGGACCCTGATGAACGACCCAGACCCGGCGTTCGCGCACAGGCCGAGCAATACCTGACGCATCCGAAGTACGGCACCTTCGTCTTCCTCTATGCCCCCGACCCCACCACGCCACAAGCCGTGATGACGTTTGGCGCCTACGGTTCGACCATGGAAGGCCCCGTGCCCCAGAGCTATCCGTCCAACCTGCAATACGTGCTGCTGCCGGGCAATACCACCGCGCAAGCATTGTCGACACTGGCCCAGAACCTGCCGCCGTTCTACACCCAAAGCGTGCAAGTCGCGCCTGCACAGGTGCTGAGCCAGGACCTGATCAACGCCGTCAAAAGCGGCGTGTAACCCTGTAAAACACTCACCCCGGCCAGTCCCGTACAAGACGTCGCGGGACTGGCCTTTCACCCGCGCAAAAATAGTCAGAATTCAGGGGTTTACAGAACCTGCCCAATCGCTATAATCGTCGCCCTGACACGCCGGTATAGCTCAGATGGTAGAGCAACTGACTTGTAATCAGTAGGTCCCGGGTTCGATTCCTGGTGCCGGCACCATACAAAACAAAGCCCCTGCAGAAATGCAGGGGCTTTGTTGTTTCTGGCGTTTGAAAACCCAGGTCTTAGTGACCCGCGCTCTGACCACCGTCGACGTGCAGGATTTCGCCAGTGACAAACTTGGCGCCGTCCAGGTACACGACTGCGTTGGCAATGTCTTCGATCTCGCCCATGTGCCCGACCGGGTGCAGCGCGCCCAATGCGGCGTGGGTTTCTTCGCCGTGCATCGGGGTTTTGATGATGCCAGGCGAAACCGCGTTGACCCGAATGCCGCGCTTGGCGTATTCGATCGCCAGGGATTTGGTCGCCGCGTTCAGGCCGCCTTTGGTCAGCGAGGCCAGTACCGATGGCACGCCGTCGATGGCGTGATCGACCAGGCTGGTGGTGATGCTGACGACGTGACCGCTGCCCTGTTTTTCCATCTCGGCGATGGCCAGTTGGGTGATGTAGAAGAAGCCGTTGACGTTCACCGACAGCACATTGGCATAGTCTTCAGCGGTGTAGGCGGTAAACGGTTTGGCGATGAAGATCCCGGCGTTGTTGACCAGGGTGTCGATACGGCCGAAACGGGCGATGGCTTCACGAATCACACGCTGGGCGGTTGCCGGTTCGCCGATGTCGCCAGCCACGGTGAGGATGTCCGGGTCAGTGGACGGCTTGATCGAACGCGAAGTGGCGACGATCTGGTAACCGAGTTCACGGAAGGCCTTGACCATGCCGTCGCCGAGACCTTGGGATGCGCCAGTGATGACGATGACTTTTTTCGAATTGCTCATGATGAATACCTCTGACAATAGTGGGATTTGAAATTCGATGAATCAGGCTTCGGCGGAGGCCGTCGCCATTTGTCTCAACATTTGTTCGTAGTACTCGACCGACTGCGAACCGGACACCAGGTGACGGCCGTTCAACACCATGGCCGGGACCGAATTGATGCCGCGCTGGCGGTAAAACTCCTCAAGCTCACGCACTTCGTCGGCAAACGCACCGGACTCCAACACGTTGCGTGCCTGGGCCTCATCCAAGCCGGCTTCACCCGCCAACCGCACCAGCGTCTGCTGATCACTCGGGTTCTGGCCTTCGCTGAAATAAGCGCGAAGCAGGATCTTCTTCAGCGCCACCTGACGCCCTTCCTCCAGCGCCCAGAGCAACAACCGGTGAGCGTCAAAGGTGTTGTAGAAGTGGCTGCGCTTCTCCAGGTCGAACTTGAAGCCGATGGCCGCACCGCGTTCGATCTGCATCTTTTTGCCGGAAGCGACGTCTTCGGCAGTGCGCCCGTACTTGCGCATCAAATGCTCGACGGCTTTCTCGCCTTCGGGCGGCATGTTCGGGTTCAGTTCAAAGGGCTTGTAGGTCAGCTCCACCGACACCTCGCCCGCCACGTTCTCGATCGCCTGCTCCAGCGCGGTCGCGCCCAGTGCACACCAGGGACACACCACATCGGAGACGAAATCGATGGTCACCGACGCCGTCATGACTGCCCCTCTTCCGCCAGTTGCTTGCGGTACTGGGTGGTGGTGATCCCGGCGTAACCCCAGTTATCGGTGTCGACTTCCTCGATCACGATGTGGGTCAGGTCAGGGCGTTTATTGAGGACGCGTTCCAGTGTTTCAGTGATTTCGGCGATCACCTGAGCTTTCTGCTCAGTGGTAACCCCGTCGCGGGTGATGCGGACACTTACGAAAGGCATTGAGGAATCTCCAGTGACCTTCCCGTCGGGATGATGGGAGAGGCGTTGGAGCTCAATGTAGGGTGTTCACTGAAGGGGATAAAGGTGGGGACGGGAACATCATTAGTTACGTGGTGTAATGAGCAACCAAGTAAACAATGAGGAACATGTCGCCGCAGGCGACACGTGTTACCAAAATCGAGTTTCGGTGACAGGAGAATTTCAACAGCACGAAAAAGCCCCGAATCATTCGGGGCTTTTGTTGTTTCGGCTCAAGCATATAAACGCTTTTCGTAGGAGCCCGGCTTGCCGGCGATAGCGTTCTTGAAGACGCTATCGCCGGCAAGCCGGGCTCCTTAGTCGTTATCGACGATCACGGTTTCCACCGTGATTTGCGCAATGGCACGAAACGGCGCGAGCGCAGCTTCATCAGCAGTGGCACCGGTGATCAATCGCCACTCCCGCTCAATCGGCGTCCAATGCTGCTGCCGCGCACGACCCAATTTGTCGGTATCGGCCAACACAACGATCTGCGCAGCCCGCTTGATGATGCATTCCTTGAGATACGCCTGCTGTGCACTCGCCTCACACAAGCCGAACTCCGCGACGACGCCGTCCGCACCGAGGAAGGCTTTGTCAACGCTCAAACGGCTCAGCGTCAATTCCGCCAATGGCCCTAACGTGCTCATGCTCGAACCGCGCAGATCGCCGCCGATCAAGGTCAGGCGCACGCCGGGTGCGTTGGCCAGGGTCATCACGGCGAGCAGGTTGTTGGTGACCACGTGCACGTCTTGGCGCGAGCACAGGTGATGAGCCAGCGCCGCGCAGGTGGTGCCGCCGTCGAGCAGGACGGTGTCGCCATCCTGGACATGGGCTGCGGCGGCTTGGGCGATGGCGTCTTTCTGTTCCCACTGGCTGGTCTTGCGTTCTTCCAGCGACGCTTCCGGCTCATGTACGCCCACCACGGCAGTGGCGCCGCCATAGGTGCGCACCAGATGCCGCTGCTTGGCGAGCATGGTCAGGTCGCGCCGCACGGTCGCTTCCGAAACCCCGAGCGCCGCGCTCAATTGCTCGACGTTGGCATCGCCGATGCGCACGAGTTCGAGTATGGCGCGGTGGCGTTCGGACACTTTCATGGCGGGTCTCGTTGTTTGGACGGTGGTCGATCTTACACGACAGCGCCGCTGCACCTCATCCCCGTCGCGTGGCCAGTTCCGCGCCCTGGCGCAATGCTTCGAGCAAGCTGCGCTCATCGGCGATGCCCTTGCCGGCGATATCGAAAGCGGTGCCGTGATCGACCGAGGTGCGGATCACTTCCAGGCCGACGGTCACGTTCACCCCGGCTTCGAGGCCCAGCACTTTGACCGGGCCGTGACCCTGGTCGTGATACATCGCCACCACCAGATCGAAGTCGCCGCGACCGGCGCGGAAGAACAGCGTGTCGGCCGGCAACGGGCCGGTCACATCGAGGCCGCGCTCCTGCAACAGCTTCACCGCCGGGATGATTTTTTCTTCCTCTTCGCCATAACCGAACAGGCCGTTTTCACCGGCATGCGGGTTGATCCCGCACACGCCAATCCGCGGGCGGGCGATGCCTGCCTTGATCAACGTGGCGTTGCCGCGTTCGATGGTGCGCTGGACCAGGCCCGGCTCGATCTTGCGGATCGCGTCGATGATGCCGATGTGGGTCGTGACGTGAATCACCCGCAGCTGCGGCGCCACCAGCATCATCGACACCTCGTCGACGTGGGTCAGGTGCGCGAGCATTTCGGTGTGACCGGGGTACTTGTGGCCGCCGGCGTGCAGCGCTTCCTTGTTCAGCGGCGCGGTGCAGATTGCATCGATCTGCTTGGCCTCGGCCAGCTCCACGGCGCGGGCGATGTATTGATAAGCGGCGTCACCGGCAATGGGCGACAGCTCGCCGAACGGCAGGTCGTCGGGGATCAGATCGAGGTCGATGCAATCGATGATGCCGGCCTCGTAAAGCGCTTGGGAGGCATCTTCGATACGGCGCACTTTGGCATTGCCGCCGACGATCACGTTGGCTTGTTCCAGACGTCGCGCATCCCCGATCACCAGTGGCCGGCATTGTTGGTAGACGATGTCGTGGGTCAGGCTCTTGACGATGATTTCCGGACCGACACCCGAAGCGTCGCCCATGGTGATGCCAATGATGGGGAGGTAGTTGCTCATAGTGTTCATTCGAGTCCCTGGATTCGTGGGCGTTTGGGCTGGGAGCGATCGTTGGTTTCGCTCAGGTGTTGCCATGCCGCATACAAGGCGCGGTCGGTGCCGAACGCGCCCGCCTTGGTAATGATTGCCGGGCGATAGCCATGGCGGGAGGCGGAGGGTCGACCGAAGGCCACCCCGGCTTCGACTTCCGTCAGCAGTTGCAGGCTGTCGATGCCGACCGTGGTCAAGATGGCTCGCGCCGTTTCGCCGCCCGTGACGATCAAGCCACCGACCTTGACGAAGTGCGGTTCGACCAGCGCGGCCAACATGGTCGAGAGGTGCGCACCTTCATGCGGATCGAACGTTTCATCGCGGCCAATGCGCAGCAGCAGGTCGCTCCAGCCGTCGAGCTGTTCGCCAATACGTGCCTGCCAGGTCGCCCAGTCTTGATGGCTGATGCCTTGGCGCAGAACCGCGGGCGGAACGATCAATTCGCTCAGCCCACCCTGCTCCTTCAGTACCGTGCATTGACGTTCGCAGACACCGGAGAGACTGCCAACCAACACGAGAATCGGCGCCTGATTGTATTCACCCTCGGTGGTTTCTACATGCTGGGGTGGCGTGTCGAAAAAGTCGGACAGCCGGGCGATTTCCCGGGCAAGGCCGCCCGAGCCAATCCAGAACAGCGCCTGGTCCAGCGTCGCGGTCAATCGCGCGAGGGTCAGCAAATCGTTTTCCGTTTGCGCATCGACAATCACTGCCTGCGTACCACTGCGGGCGAGTTCAGCGAAATGTTGCACGAGCACATCCGGATTGCCGCGCAAGGTGTCGAGGTCGAGCTTGGCTGTGCTCAGGCCGGCGGTGATAAGCATGGACTCGACATCCGCCGGACGATCGGCGTTTTCCAGCTTCCAGGTATCGGTGGTTTCCAGCGGCTGGCCGTTCACAAATACCCGGCCACCGCGCAATGTACGCCCGGTAGCAGGAAACGCCGGGGCGACGATGGCCAGACCTGCCAACGGTTGCAGGGCGGCGACTTCAGCTGCCCAATTACCGCGCAAGGTCGAATCGATTTTTTTGTACAGCCGCTGCCCGGGTTTATGCAGGGCCTTGAACGCCGCGACGGTACGCTCGGCGGCCTGTTCGGGAGACAGGCGTCGCGTGTCGGTGTCGGCGGCAATCACCTGCGCATCGGGCTGATCATTCAAGGCGTCGAGCGTCACCACCGTCTGCAGTCCGGCACTGGCAAAGCCGATGGCGCAATCCGCCGCGCCGGACAGATCGTCTGCGATGATCAGAATACTCATCGCAAGGCTTCCCGCTTTTGCGGTTCGATACTCGGCTCGGGTATGACGACAGGGTTGCGCTGTTGCACGCGTTTGGCGACTGCTGCCGTGAGCACCGGGGCGAGAATTGCGGTTACCACAACGCAGGCTGCCACCAGTATGGTCGCGCTCTTGGCGGCCTCGGCATACACCGGATTGGCCGCCGCGATCAGCGCAGGCACGGCGGCGGCATTCCCGGCGGTGGTGGCCGCCGCAACACCGGCGACGCCGGTGCCGCCAGTCAAACGATCGGCGAAGAACAATGGGATACCGGTCAACACGACAACCGCCACACCCATACCCAGACCCAACAAACCGGCCTGCCAGACGTTATGCAAATCCAGGCTGGCACCGAGGGCCAAGGCGAAGAACGGGATCATCACTGGCACGGCTTTGGCCAGGAAGTCGCGCATGTCACGGTCGAGGTTACCCAGCAACATGCCAAGAGCCAGCGGCAGAATGCTGCCGACCAGCGTCGGCCAAGGGAAGGCCGACAGACCGGCGATGCCGAGAGTCACCATGGTCAGAAAAGGCCCTGACTCCAACGACATCACCGAGTACGCACCGACGTCTTCCGAACGACCGTACTGCCCCATCAACGCCATGTACAAGCCGCCGTTGGTGTCGTTCATCGCCGCGACCACTGCCAATGTAGAGACGCCGGCGAAGAGCCCCGAGGAAATCGGCTGCTCACCCAAAAAGTGCCCAAGCACAATGCCGATGAGTACGGCGATGCCGACTTTGGTCGCCAGCAGCGTGCCGCCTTTTTTCAGCAGGTAAGGCGTGGATTTGATGTTGATGCTTGCGCCCATGCACACATAGAACACCGCCAGAATGGGCAATGCACCGGTGAACAGCGCGTTGGTGAATGAACCGAAAAACTTGGGGGTGTCAGGCAGGAAGGTTGCCACCAGCGAACCGATGAGCAGAGGCACGATCATCATGCCGCCGGGGATGCGTTCAATGGTGCGCTTGATTGGGATCTGGGCCACGAGGGTCTCCTTTTATAATTGTTTGGCAAGACGTGCATCACCTCGAAACTGACTGAACCGATCAAATCATGATTGATTCAGTCAAATTTATCTTAGGTCATCGCTTTTATTTGCGCAAATCAATCATTCCAGATGATCAATTCAATCATTTTTGATGGAAAACTCGTTCAACCAGCGGACTCAAGTCCCTCCCGCGGTGCGGGCCAGAGCCTTGCAACACGCAAAAAAAGCCCCGAACCAGTCGGGGCTTCTTCTTTCTCAGCCTTTGAATCAGGCCTCAACACCACAACCGATCATCAGAAAATGTTGATCGGATAATCCACAAACACACGCACTTCATTACCGCTGACGTTGTACTCGCTCGACTTCTGCGACACGCGCAGGATCGAACTGCGCAGTTTCACGCTCAGGTCTTTGGCCGGGCCGCTTTGCACGACGTATTTGAACTGGTTGAAGATTTCGCGCTCGGTGCCGCCATCGCTGGTGGAGGTTGTAATGTTGTCACCGCGTACATAGGCGAAGTTGTAGCTCAGCCCCGGAACACCGAAGGTGCTGAAGTCCAGGCCGTAGCCCAGTTGCCAGCTGCGTTCGTCTTCGGCGTTGAAGTCGGACCAGTAGGAGTTGGCCAGGTAGATGGTGTTGCCACCGTCGCCGACGCGGTTCTGGTCTTTCTGGTAGCCGCCGTACGGATAGCCCAGGTTGCTGTCGCCGGTGCTGCGCTGGTAGCCGAGGGTGAACGAGTGCGGACCCGTGGCGTAGACAGCTGCCAGGCTCCAGATGTTGTTGTCGTCGCCGGTAGCACCGACTTCGCGAACATAGGAATCGTCCAGCTTGGTGCGATAGCCGTTGAAGTCCAGGGTCAGGGACTGATCCTTGGCCAGCGGGAACACGTAGTTGGCGTTCACGTATTGCTTCTTCAGCACGTCTTCGACGTCGGACGCGTACAGGGCAGCCTTGAACTGTTCGGTGAACTGGTAGCTGCCGCCCAACACGTTGATCGACTTCAGGCCACCGCTGTCTCGGCCTTCGGCGCTTTTACGCGATTCGGCGGTGAAACGTCCGGCGTTCAGCTCCAGGCCCTTGATCTCCTTGGAGGTGATCAGGGTACCGGTGTAGCTTTCCGGCAACAGACGCCCGTTGTCGTAGCTCAACACCGGCAGGGCCGGCATCTGGTCGCCGTAGGTCAGCGTGGTGCTGGACAGACGGAATTTGACGGCCGCACCACCTTTGGACAGGTCATCAGCTGGCTCGCCGCTATCACCTCTTTTGAAAAAGTCGATCCCTTGCGCGCCGCTGCGACTCTCGTTGCGCTCCAGATTGAGTGCGTACAGGCCGAAGGCATCCACGCCCACCCCGATGGTGCCTTGGGTGAAGCCGGACGAGAACGTGCCGATGGCCGCTTGGCCCCACTCGGACTTATCGGCGTTGCCGTCTTTGAAGTCACGGTTCATGTAGGCGTTGCGCAGCAGCACTTTGAGGCTGCTGTCTTCGACAAATCCCTTGGATTCGGCCTGGTCGTTAGCCATGGCCTGTGAAGCGCTCAAAATCCCCAGAGCGATCAGGCTGATTCGCTTGTTCAACATTTTGTTTTCCTTATTACGAAGTTGAAACGCGCTGTGTCGAACGACTGAAATGGCACTATCGCGCTCTTTTTTCACTCCGCAATCAAAAAGGCCCGCCCACGATCACTCGCGGCGGGCCTTTTTATAATTTTTGGGTCATGGCGGTCTGCCACAGGCGTTGGCGCGAATCGTAGCCGCGCCCTTAAGGATGTGTCAATTTCATGAATCGTCTGTAATCAGGCGAAAAACGTCTAAGAAAACACTTTACGTGGCAGGAATAATCAATTGGCGCAGCCAGTGAGCCCACACATTTGCGCGGAAGCGGATGAGGTTTGAGCAGGCATCGACTGACTTAACCACGCCGCAAAATCTTGCGGCTTGCCGAGCCACGGGCCGATGTCGATCAAGGTGAATTGGCCATCATGCTCCAGGGCAAAGGTCGGGAAACCCTGCCCGCCCAATTTACCCAGGAGTGTTCGGCTGTCCTTGATATGCGCCGCCGTGTCAACGGCGTTATAAGCAGCTTCGAAGGCCTGAGGTTGCAGGCCGATACCGTAGGCGAGTTCAAACAGGACCGCTTCGTCAGCGATGCGCCGACCTTCCACATAGTGGGCCGCCTGCAAACGCCCCAGCAATTCCAGTCCGCGCCCGGCCATTTGCTCGGCGGCCAACACGGCAGCAATGGGCGGTGTCGAATCGAATACCGCCGTGTGGTCGCGCAGCAATCCTTCGAAGTACGCCACGCCAAATGGCTGGCCGGTGTATTCGGCAATGCGTCGGTCGTGGGGCATGACGTAATCGCGCAGTTGTGCAGAAACGTTTTGCCGATTGGCGCCACTCATCATGCCACCGCCATGGGCGACCACTGGCAATACCGCTCGAGCGGCCTGCACCAACGGTTCTGCGCCGTAGCACCAGCCGCACAACGGGTCGTAGAGGTAATGAAGGATCATGGAAAGCTCCGGCAGGATCGGGTAACTGGATGCCGGCAGCGTAGTCCTATGCTCGTTTTCGAAAAATACCGTAATGGCTTTCAGTTTGTTCCGTGAATCGGTCGAATGAGCTGGAACAATCTTCTGTAACAAACTCGACACAATTAGAAACAATCAATCGAGGGAACTCTTCAAGAATAATTAACTGAAGCAAATGTAAAGCATTACCATTCGCGACTTTGAATTTCCCACCCTCTCGGATGCGTTTTTAAATGCCTGCCCCCTTGCGTCTCACACCCGTCACACTTGGGCTTTCTGCTGTCCTGTCTGCCGGTTTCGCTTGCGCTGCACCTACCACATTACCCGCCACGGCCATCAGCGCTGAAGCTGAGGCGGATGATCCGCGTGTACAAGAAACCAACACCGCAACCCGCACCAACACGCCGGTGCGCTACGTTCCCCAAGCCATCGATTCGATCAAAACCACGAACGTGGTCGATTACGGCACCAACGATCTGGGTACTGCGTTGAGTGGCATTCCCAACGTCAGCAGCAGCGCCGACACCCGCTTCGACAGCCTGCGTATCCGCGGCTTCGACGCCAGCAACGATTTCTACCTCGACGGCATCCGTGACGACAGCCAGTACGTTCGCGATTTGCACAACATAGAACGCATCGACGTGCTCAAGGGCCCGGCTGCGGTGTTGTATGGCCGTGGCAGCCAGGGCGGCATCGTCAATCGGGTGAGCAAGTTGCCGGAGTTCGGTCGCCGTTCGACAATCGAAGCCCAGGGTGGCAGCGACGATCTGCGCAGCCTGTATGCCGACCTCAGTACCGATCCCTCCGAGAACATCAGCCTGCGTCTGAACATGGGCAACATGGACCAGAACAGCTTCCGCGATGGCGTGAGCGGCAATCGCCAATTGTTCGCGCCGTCGATGAGCTGGCAACTGACCCCTGACCTGAACTGGTTGGTGCAGTACGAATACAGCCGTTACAGCCGTACGCCGGATCGCGGCATCCCCGGGGTAAACGGACGACCGGCGGACGTGGGGCGCGATACGACCTACGGTAGCGAGCACGATTTCATCGACGACAAGTCGCAATCCCTGCGCTCGAAACTCACTTATGAGCTCAGCGACAACTGGCAACTGCGTCAGACTCTGGGCGTGTTCAAGCTCAACAGCGACTTCGACAACACCTACCTGACCGGCTACACCCCGGCAACCAACCAGGTCACGCGTCAGCACTGGCAACAGGACCTGACCACCCGCAACATCTACAACAATGTTGAGCTGGAAGGCGGTTTCGATACCTTCAGCCTGGAACATCGCCTGCTGACCGGGATCGAAATCGGCAGCCAACGGCGCGATCCGACCTTGTACACCGCCGCCACTTCCGGGCCGGGCAGCTCCCCCGTACCGTCGCTGGACCTCAATAGTCCAAACCGCGACTTGCGCCACACCGGGCGCATGCAGGTCAGCAGCAGCTCCCACACCGAAGTCGAAAGCCGTGCGGTGTATGTGCAGGATCAACTGCAACTGAACGATCAATGGCAACTGCTCGCCGGTTTGCGTTACGACACCTTCGACATCGAGTCGACCAACAAGCTGCGGGATATTTCCGAAGACCGTGACAGCCATAGCACCAGTCCACGTGTAGGTCTGGTCTGGACGCCACTGCAGAATCATTCCTTCTACGCCTCCTGGTCGAAGACGTTTTCACCGGTCGGCGGTGGCTTGATCGGTATTACCCCGGGTGCGGCCGGTAACACCAATGACCTGAGCCCCGAGCTGACCAAGCAGAAAGAAATCGGCGTGAAGAGTGACTGGCTGGACGATCGCCTGAGCACCACGCTGGCGATCTACGAACTGGAACTCTACAACCGCCGCACCAGCGATCCGAACAACCCCACCGTCACCTTGCTCACCGGCCAGCAACGTTCCCGCGGGATCGAGTTGACCGCCAGCGGCAAGATCACCGGCAACTGGTACGTGCGCGGCGGTGTGGGCGTACAGGACGCAACGGTCGAAAAGGACAACAACGGCTTTGAAGGCAAGCGCATCAGTAACGTGGCCAAGCACAACGGCAGCCTGTTCCTGACCTGGAAACCGGAAATGGGCTGGTACGCCGAGACCGGTTTGACCCTGGTGGGTGATCGTTATGCCGATAACCTCAACACTACCGTGTTGCCAGGATATGGCCGTTGGGACGCCCTGGCCGGGTTCCGGCAGAAGGATTGGAATTTGCGTGCGGCGTTGAACAACATCAGTGACAAAACCTACTACTCGTCGGCCACCAGTGCGGCGCAGATCCAGCCGGGTGAACCACGGAGCGTGGTAGTAACTGGAACTTACAGTTTCTAAGCACACCACCAAAACCTGTGTGCGAGCCTGCTCGCGAAGAGGCCATCACATTCAACATCGATATTGACTGTCCGTCCGTCTTCGCGAGCAGGCTCGCTCCCACAGGTGATCTCCATTGATCGTCCATAAAAAAAGCGCTGCCATCCTGGCAGCGCTTTTGTTGATCAATCCGTTGTTTTTCTTCTTATCCTTCCATCACATCCCACAACGCATCCAGCTCCGCTTCGCTGAATAAACCAGCGGGGTAGCGCTCGATCATCGTCCGGCGCGGATCAGTCTCGCTGATCTGACGCGTTCCATTGGACTTGAACCAGTGCGCCAGGATCTGGAGCGATTCGCCATTGACTGCCAGGGGATGCAACGCCCGCTCGCTCACAACATTCACTTCGGCGTTCATTTCAGCGCTCTCTCCTGGTTTGTGAGCGGCTAACTTATCCAAGGTTTATGACAGAACGACTAAGTTCTCCCCCTCCCTGTTTTGCAGCCTGAGCAATACAAGAGCTATGCCAACCTGCCTGAACTGTCGACCAGCGGATACAAAAAAGCCCGCAGTCCTGTTGGGCTGCGGGCTCTGTGCGAGCAAATCAGTGAAAACGTTTGCCTGAATGATTTCGCAATCAACTCAAGCTGTTACGAGCTCACTCACTCTTTGTGCGGCGCTGGTTGCTGTTGGGTAAGGCAGTGAATATTTCCGCCGCCCAGTAACAGTTCGCGACCGGGCACCATCACCACTTCGTGCTGCGGGAACAGCGCCTGCAAGATCTCCTTGGCGGGACCATCCAGCGGGTCATCGAAGCTCGGGGCGATGATACCGCCGTTGACGATCAGGAAGTTCACGTAGGAACCGGCCAGGCGCACCGACGGGTTACGCTCCTGGGTGCCATCTACCGGATCGACACCGGCGCACTCTTCCTCGGTCGCGTACAGCGGCCCCGGAATGGGCATCTTGTGCACCGTGAACGGGCGCCCCTTGGCGTCGGTGCTGCCTTGCAGCACTTTCATTGCCGCCTGGCAGCGCGGGTAGTTCGGGTCCTGCGGGTCGTCGGTCCACGCCAGCAGCACTTCACCCGGACGCACGTAGCAGCAGAAGTTATCCACATGGCCGTCGGTTTCGTCGTTGAACAAACCGTCCGGCAGCCAGATGACTTTATCCACAGCCAGATTGTCCTTCAGCACCGCTTCGATTTCCGCACGGTTCAGGTGCGGATTGCGATTGCGGTTGAGCAGGCATTCTTCGGTGGTGATCAGCGTGCCTTCGCCATCGACGTGGATCGAACCGCCTTCGAGCACAAAGCCCTCGGTACGGTAGCGCGGGCTGCGTTCGATCTCGAGTATCTTGCCACCCACTTGCGAGTCGCGGTTCCACGGCGAGTACAGGCCACCGTCGAAGCCGCCCCAGGAATTGAAGTCCCAGTTCACGCCACGGACTTCGCCGCTGTTATTGATGACGAACGTCGGGCCGGTGTCCCGCACCCAGGCGTCATCACTGGACATCTCCACCACGCGGATGTTCGGTACGTCCAGGCGGGCACGGGCGTTTTCGTACTGGCCGGCGGACACTGCCACGGTAACCGGTTCGAAACGGGCAATGGCCTTGGCCACCGCCACATGCGCGGCTTGCGCCGGTTTGCCGCCCAGGCGCCAGTTGTCCGGACGCTCGGGCCAGATCATCCAGGTCTGGGTCTGGGGTGCCCATTCGGCCGGCATGTAAAAGCCGTCGGCGCGAGGGGTGCTATTCAAAGTGGTCATGTCGATCAGGACTCCAGGGTACCGTCGAGGGTTTTCAGCGCGCCGTACAGGTTCGGACGACGGTCGCGGAACGAGCCCCACGCGCTGCGGATGTGTTCCAGTTGGTCGAGGTCGAAGGTGTGAACCAGGATGCCTTCTTCGGTTTCGTTGAGTTCCTGCACCTTCTCGCCGAACTGGTTGGCGATGAACGACGAACCATAAAAGGTAATGTCGTAGCCGTCTTGTTCTTCGTTGCCGATGCGGTTACTGGCGATCAGCGGCATCAGGTTAGCGCCGGCGTGGCCTTGTTGCACGCGTTGCCAGTGATCACGGGACGAAATGGTCTTGTCGTGCGGCTCGCTGCCGATGGCGGTCGGGTAGAACAGGATTTCCGCGCCTTGCAGCGCCATGCTGCGTGCGGCTTCCGGGAACCACTGGTCCCAGCAGATACCCACGCCGATTTTCGCGTAGCGGGTATTCCATACCTTGAAGCCGGTATCGCCCGGGTTGAAGTAGTACTTCTCGTGGTAGCCAGGGCCGTCCGGGATGTGGCTTTTCCGATAAATCCCGAGATTGCTGCCGTCGGCGTCGATGATCGCAATGCTGTTGAAACGTGCACGGCCCGCCAGTTCGTAGAAGCTGATCGGCAGCACCACTTGCAGTTCTTTTGCGACTTTCTGGAAGTGCTTGATAGCGACGTTGTTTTCTACCGTCGTGGCCAGTTGCAGGTAATCCGGGTTCGGCTTCTGGCAGAAGTACGGCGCCTCGAACAACTCCTGGATCAGGATGATCTGCGCGCCTTTGGCGGCGGCTTCACGGACCAGTCTTTCAGCGACCTCGATATTGCCTTCGAGGTCCCAGGAACAGGCCATCTGGGTGGCGGCAACGGTAACGATACGGCTCATGGATCATCTCCGGGCAAGTGCTTGACGGTCGGGCATGGATCATCCACGCCCTGGCATTGGCGACTTTATAGCCGATATATATCGGCTTTTGAAGCAGTCAACTTGCCTTTCGTCTTAAAATACGCACAAAAACCCGATAACAATCGAATTAACACCCCCAACCTCTGTGGGAGCGAGCCTGCTCGCGAAAGCGGTGTATCAGTCAACATCAATGCCGACTAATCGACCGCCTTCACGAGCAGACTCGCTCCCACAAGGGGCGTCTGTTTACAGGTCTTCCGCAAGCACCTTCGACAGCATGTCCACGAAGAAATCCACGCTCCGACGCGACGTCACCATCGGCGGCTTGATCTTGAGCACGTTCAGGTAATCGCCCGTCGGTTGCATGAAGATGCCCAGGTCCCGCAGGCGATTGCACAGTGCCGTGGTTTCCTCGGTGGCCGGCTCCAGGGTTTCACGGTTGCGGATCAACTCCACCCCCAGATAGAAACCGGAACCATGCACCGCACCCACCAGCGGATGGACATCGATCAGTGCTTCAAGGCGCTCCTTGAAATACCCACCCACGACCTGGGCGTTTTCCCAGAGATTTTCTTCTTCCATCACATCCAGCACCGCCATGCCGACCTGGCAGCTGACCGGGCTACCGCCAGCCGACGAGAAGAAATAACCCTCGGCTTCCAGCGCTTCGGCGATTTCCCGGCGAGTGATCACCGCGCCCAATGGCTGGCCATTGCCCATGCCCTTGGCCATGGTGATGATGTCCGGCACCACACCCTGCTCTTCAAAGCCCCAGAAAAAATGGCCCATGCGACCGTAGCCCACCTGCACTTCGTCGGCGATGCACACGCCACCCTGGGCGCGCACCTTGGCATAGACCTCTTTCAGATAACCCGGTGGCAGCGAGATACCGCCGGCATTGCCGTACACCGGCTCGCAGATGAACCCTGCCAGCTGGCGTTTCTGTTCGGCAATTTTCGCCAGGTTGTGCTCGACGCTGCGCACATAGTCCGGCGCACTGTCCGGGCCACGGAATTCGCCTCGATAGGTGTTCGGCGCGGTGACGGGATGCACCCAGTCCGGGCGGCTTTCCAACGCCCTGGGGTTGTCGGCAATCGAGGTCGATACCGCATCGGCGCCCACGGTCCAGCCGTGATAGGCCTCGAGCACGCTGATGATGTCGCGCCCGCCGCTGTAGGCCCAAGCCAGCCGGATCGCCAGGTCGTTGGCCTCGCTACCGCTGTTGACCAGGAACACACGGTCCATCGAGTCCGGCGCCAGCTTCAGCAAGCGCTCGGAAAATTCGGCCACGGCAGCGTAGTTGAACCGTGAGTTGGTGTTGAGCAACGACCACTGCCGGCTGGCGACCGCGGCCATGCGCGGATGACCGTGGCCGAGCACCGCGACGTTGTTGAGCATGTCGAGGTACGAGCGGCCTTGCATGTCGATCAGATGGTTGCGCCAGCCCCGCTCGATGCGCGGCGGATCGACGTAATAGTGTTTTTGCGTGCGGGCGAAACTGGCGTCGCGACGGGCCAGCAACGTCGTCGAATCGAGTTCCTGTTCAGCATCGCAAGCCAAACCCAGCAGCGCCGCTGGCGAGGGGCACAACGCTTGCCAGGCTGGCGCGCGGGTCGGTGTGCAAAACAACGGCGCGGTGAACGACCTGCCCCGGCACAGTTGCACGATCAGCGGTCCGCCGACCGAGCCCAGCACCTGGCCTTTGACCAGTGCGGCGCCGACATGCAGCGATGGCATCACGCCCCAGAGACGCACGCTCAGTTGCGGGCCATCCAGTTGCAGCACACCCGGCAACGGCTGATGCAGCACCCCGGCAAACGGTGCCTCGACCGTCGTGCCAAGGGGCACACGCAATTCGACGTGCAACGGGCAGGTGTCTGGCTCGGCCGCGCTGTCCGGGCGGGTTTGGGACAAACGGTATTGCCCGTAACGGCTGGCGGCCAGACCGTGAACCACGGCGGCTTCGTCCAGCAGCCGCTGATCGATACCCTCCTGTTCCCAGTTACCTGCCTCGAAGTGCGGGCTGAGCACACCGAGGTCGATCAAGGCAAATTCGCGCCCCACCAGGCTCGGCAGCAACGGTGCAAAACCGTCGCTGGAAATGTCCGGCAGGTGCTGGCCGACCGATTCCAGAATCGCGGCCTCCATCAACGCCAACGGCACCGAGGTCGCTACGCGGAAAATCTCCCACTCGTGGGTCAGGTTGTCACGGCTATACGCGTTGCCCGGATCGATACTGACCTGCTGTTCACCGCTGAGCACCAACACCGCCGCACGGGCGACGATCAGCGGCCACAGCGCCAGCAGTTCTTCGCGCTGCAAGGGATTGACCGTGTGATACGCCTGCACCGCCGGCAAAATGCAGAATGGATCGCCATCGGCGTGGTGCAGCAAGGCCGCGCACGTCACCGACAGATCGGTGATACGCCAGGTACGGACCAGGTCGCCGAAATCGATCACGCCTTGCAACTGCCATTGGCGCTCTGAATCGCGCTGCCACACCACGTTATCGTCGGTGATGTCCATGTGGATGGCCTGGATCGGCAACTTGTCTTCCAAGGGCTGCAAGTGACGCTCGGCTTGCTCCGCCGCTTCAGCGATCAGTTTGCGCTGGGTGTCATCCTGGATGACCGGCAGCAGATGCGCGATCAGTGCCTGGGCATGGCGCGCGTCCCACTGCAGCGTGCGCACCAGCCCCGGGTGGTCGAATGCCTCCAGCGCGAGGTCCATTTCGCCACACAAGCGACCGAAACCGGCCACCACTGTGCGGTTGAAATGATCCAGGTGCGTCAGGGACTGGCCTTCGATGTAATCCAGCAGGCGCACGTGCACCGCCTGACCGCCGACGTCCAGGGACAGCAGGTCCGCACCGTTTTTCGCGGGAATCACTCGCGGCACATGCACCTGCGGGTGTTCGCTCAAGTGCTTGAGCCCGGCATGTTGGGCCTGCAACTCCAGCGCCGAATAATCGCCCCGGCAGATTTTCAGGACGAAACGGCCCTGATCGCTGTCGACGCGATAATTCAGATCCTGTTGGCTGCCCAAGGCCTGCAAACTGCCGCCAAGCCCGTAATGCTCCTGCAACAGCTCAAGCGCTTGCTCCGCAGAGACTTGCGGGCTGGGCAAACTGGCGCGATGAATCAACGTGGCGAGCGGCATGGAACGGACCTCTTCTATGAAGGTGTTAAATTTATTAGGCGCCTATATCGCCACTGCGCGAGTCGATACGCAACCCCCCGTTCACTCGCCTGATGAACAACCGGGGCGTATCAACGGTTCGCAGACTGCGCCCACAAGCCTAGGCATAATGTGCCCGTACCCACAGGCGCTCGATGCTCATGACTCCGACCCTCCCCCGCAGACCCCGCTGGCGCAGCCTGGCCCTGCTCGCCCTGTGCCTGGCACCGTTGCTGTGGCCGCTGGAGCATCTGGCCGAGCGCTATTACCGCAGCGAACTGGCCGGGCAGAACCGTCAGACCCTCGACCTTTATGTCGCCAACCTGCTGGGGACCCTGCATCGCTATGAAGTGTTGCCGCAGATCCTCGGCGACCTCCCGGCCCTGCGCGCCGTGCTTGGCGCGCCGGACGATGGCGTGACCCAGGGCAATGCCAATCGCCTGCTGAAAAACATCAGCACCCAGACCGGCGCCGAAGTCATTTACCTGATGGACACCACGGGCAAGACGCTGGCGGCGTCCAACTGGGACAAGCACGACAGTTTTGTCGGACGCAATTTTTCGTTCAGGCCGTATTTCAGCGAAGCCATGGCCGGACGGCTGGGGCGGTTTTTCGGACTCGGCACCACATCCGCCAAACGTGGTTACTTCTTCGCCGCTGCCGTGCGTGACGGCGAAAAAGTCAAAGGCGTGCTGGTGGTCAAAGTCGACCTGGACCACACCGAAAGCCTCTGGGGCAAAACCCCTGAACAACTGCTGCTGACCGATCACAACGGCGTGGTCATCCTGACCTCGCGACCTGAATGGCGCTTTCGCTCGACCCGCCCCCTAAGTGAAGAAGAGGGCCGGGCTATCAGCGCGATCCAGCCCTATCCAACCCGCGAACCGAAGCCGTTGAAGCTCAATCCCAATGCCTGGCTAACCCAGACCCAGCAGATCGCGGAAACCGG
Source organism: Pseudomonas sp. WPR_5_2 (assembly GCF_003634475.1). Taxonomy (NCBI): domain Bacteria; kingdom Pseudomonadati; phylum Pseudomonadota; class Gammaproteobacteria; order Pseudomonadales; family Pseudomonadaceae; genus Pseudomonas; species Pseudomonas sp. WPR_5_2. The sequence goes on from NZ_RBLA01000004.1 coordinate 444,047, forward strand.
CTGGAACGTCAGCATCCTGGCCCCACGCACCCTGATCGATCGCCCGGTGCGCACCGTGGTCGCCATCGGTGGTGCGACGCTATTGGTGGTAATGCTGTTGCTCGGTCTGATGATGCAGCGCCGCCGCCACTACCTGGAACGGATCGCCTTCGAAGCCAAGGCCCGGCGCGAGCTGGAAGGCCGGGTCGCCGAGCGCACCAGCGACCTGGAAGGCCTCAACCGTCGCCTCAAACAGGAAGTGCTGGAGCGCGAGCAGGCCCAGCAAGAGCTGGTGCGCGCCCAGGATGATCTGGTGCAGGCCGGCAAACTGTCGGCGCTGGGGACGATGTCGGCGAGCATCAGCCACGAACTCAACCAGCCACTGGCCGCCATCCGCAGCTACGCGGAAAACGCGGAGGTGTTGCTCGACCACCAGCGCACCGACGATGCCCGCGGCAATCTGAAGTTGATCAGTGAACTGACCGGGCGCATGGCCTCGATCATCGCCCATTTGCGGGCCTTTGCCCGGCGCGATCGCCATGCGCCCGAAAGCGTTGCCCTGCAACCGGCGCTGGACGACGCCCTGGCCTTGCTGGCCAAGCGGCGGCGCAGCATGGACGTCGAACTGATCCGCGATTTGCCCGCCGCCACCTTGTGGGTCGAGGCCGGGGAAACCCGACTGCGCCAGGTGCTCGGCAACCTGCTGGCCAACGCCCTGGACGCCCTGACCGAAAAAGGCCCGCCGCGTAAACTCTGGCTGAGTGCCCAGGCCAGCGCCGATGGCGTCAACCTGTACATTCGCGACAACGGCCCCGGCTTCTGCATGGAGGCCCTTGGCCGCGCCAGCGAGCCTTTCTACACCACCAAGACCCGCACTCAAGGGCTTGGCTTGGGGTTGGCCATCTGCGAGACCCTGATGCGCGCCTTCGGCGGTGAACTGTCGTTCGCCAACCACAAGGAGGGTGGCGCCCTGATTACCCTGAAACTGCGCGCAGGCGCACCGGGCGTGAGCCTGCAACCGTCCGAGGACCGAAGTGCATGACCATCGACAATCGCATCCAGGTTGTGTTGATCGACGACGATCCCCACTTGCGTCAGGCCCTGGGGCAGACCCTCGATCTGGCTGGCCTGAAAATTCTGCCGTTGGCCGAGGCCAAGGGCCTCGCCGCGCAACTGGAACGTGATTGGCCAGGGGTGGTGGTCAGCGACATTCGCATGCCCGGCATGGACGGTCTCGAACTTCTGACGGAACTCCACGCTCAAGACCCGGATCTGCCGGTGTTGCTGATCACCGGTCACGGCGACGTGCCGTTGGCGGTGCAAGCCATGCGCGCGGGCGCTTATGACTTTCTGGAAAAACCCTTCGCCAGCGATGCCCTGCTCGACAGCGTCCGTCGCGCCCTGGCCTTGCGCCGATTGGTATTGGATAACCGCAGCCTGCGCCTGGCCCTGAGTGATCGCAATGAGTTGAGCGCCCGTCTGGTCGGGCAATCGCCATCAATGCTGCGCCTGCGCGAACAAATCGGTGCCTTGGCGGCGACCAAGGCCGATGTGTTGATTCTCGGTGAAACCGGCGCCGGCAAAGAAGTGGTGGCGCGGGCGCTGCATGATTTGTCGAGCCGCCGCAACGGTCCGTTCGTGGCGATCAACGCCGGGGCGCTGGCCGAGTCGGTGGTCGAGAGCGAGCTGTTCGGTCATGAGCCGGGCGCCTTCACGGGCGCGCAGAAGCGACGCATCGGCAAGTTCGAATTCGCCAACGGCGGCACGCTGTTCCTCGATGAAATCGAAAGCATGAGCCTGGACGTGCAAGTGAAGCTGCTGCGTTTGCTGCAAGAGCGGGTGGTTGAACGCCTGGGCGGCAATCAGTTGATCCCGCTGGACATCCGCATCATTGCCGCGACCAAGGAAGACCTGCGCCAGGCTGCTGATCAGGGGCGTTTCCGCGCCGACTTGTACTACCGGCTGAACGTCGCGCCACTGCGCATTCCACCGTTGCGTGAACGAGGCGAAGATGCGCTGGTGCTGTTCCAGCATTTTGCCGATGAGGCCAGTGCCCGCCACGGCTTGCCACCCCATGAATTGCAACCGGGCCAACGTGCCCTGCTGCTGCGCCACACCTGGCCCGGCAACGTGCGCGAACTGCAAAACGCCGCCGAACGCTTTGCCCTCGGCCTGGAACTGGCGCTGGACAACAGTGAGGCGCAAAGTGCCGCCGGCATCGGGGTGGACATGGTCAGCGGCGGACTGAGCGAGCAAGTGGAAAACTTCGAAAAAACCCTGATTGCCGCCGAACTGGCACGCTCCCACAGCTCGGTGCGCAGCGTCGCCGAAGCCCTTGGCATTCCACGCAAGACCTTGCACGACAAATTGCGCAAACATGGCCTGAGCTTCGCCGACAGCGGTGCCACCAGCCACACTGACGAACTCGATTAAGCTAACGTCAACCATCCACCACACAAGAGGCCGCTGAATGAGCCGCGACAGTCGTCAACTGGAATCCGTCCTCCACCACGACATTCCCCTCACCCGGGACATGGGCCTCAAAGTGCTCGACTGGCACGATCATCAACTGCGCCTGCATATGCCGCTGGAGGCCAACGTCAACCACAAGAGCACCATGTTCGGCGGCAGCCTTTATTGCGGCGCGGTGCTGGCCGGTTGGGGCTGGCTGTATTTGCGCCTGAAAGAAGAAGGCATTACGGACGGGCACATCGTGATTCAGGAAGGGCAGATCCACTATCCGCTGCCGGTGACGGGCGATGCACACGCCATTTGCCAGGCACCGAGCGCACAGGTGTGGAAGAAATTCCTGGCCATGTACCAGCGTTACGGCCGTGCTCGCCTGAGCCTGCCTACGCGGGTGGTGAATGCAGGCAGCGATGAGGATGCGGTGAAGTTTATCGGGCAGTACGTCCTCCACCGCTAAACATCAGAACCTACACGAAACCTGTGGCGAGGGAGCTTGCTCCCTCGCCACAAAATGATGCAGGGCTCAGGAACGCGCCAGCTCCAGAAGTTTTTCGCGCCAAGCCGCCTTCGCCGGCAATGCCAGGAAAAACTCATTCAACAGCGACTCCCGCGCCGGATAACTGAATGGCGCACCGCTCAGATCCAGCACCTCACCGCCCGCCCCTTCCAGCACACCCTGCGCCGCCGCCGTGTCCCACTGTGAAGTCGGCGCCAGGCGCGGATAACAATCGGCCGCGCCTTCGGCCAGCAGGCAAAACTTCAGCGAACTGCCGATATTCGCCAGTTCCAGCTCGCCCAGGCTGGCGCTCAATCCGGCCAATAGACGTTCCTGTTCCGGGCTGGAATGGCGGCGACTGGCGACCACCGTAAACGCTGCACCCGTCGGCGGCACCTCGCGAACCTGAATCGGCAGCGGCTCGGCGCCCTTGTCGCCACGCCACGCGCCCAACCCGCAACCCCCTACATAAAAACGCCCGTTGGTCGGCATCGAAACGACGCCAAATACCACGCGTCCCTGCTCGATAAGCGCGATGTTGACGGTGAACTCTTCGCTGCCGGAGATGAATTCCTTGGTGCCGTCCAGCGGGTCAACCAGCCACCAACGCTGCCACCCGGCGCGTACGCCCTGAGGAATGTTGGCGTCTTCTTCGGACAGCACCGGGATACTCGGGTCCAGCGCTGTCAGCCCGGCCAGAATCAGGTGATGGGCGGCCAGGTCGGCGGCGGTGACAGGCGAGTCGTCAGCCTTGGCGGTGACGGCGGTACCCGTGCGCCAGAACGGTAAAATCGCTTCACCCGCCTTTAAGGCCAGCTCGACCACCGGGGTCATCAAGGGGTGCGGAAAATTCATGGCAGAAACACCCCGCGCTGGGTCAGCAGATCGCGGGCCAGATACAACGCCGCCAAGGCACGGCCTTCGGTGAATTGCGGGTTTTGCGCCAGCGCCGACAGCTCGCGCAGGTTGACCTTGCCCTGACCCATCGGCTCCGGCTCGTCACCCTCCAGGCGCTCTTCGTACAGATCGGTGGCCAGCACCACCTGGATTTTCTGGCTCATGTAGCCGGGGGACAACGACAGTTCCGTCAAGTGTTCAAGCTGCCGTGCGCCAAACCCGGCCTCTTCCTTGAGCTCACGCTCCGCCGCTGCCAGCACGTCTTCGCCGGGCTCGATCAGGCCTTTGGGCAGCGACAGTTCGTATTCATCGGTTCCGCCGCAATATTCCTCGACCAGCACCGCATGATCCGCATCGAGCATCGCCACGATCATCACCGCGCCATACCCGGCGCCTTTGCCGACCAACCGCTCATAGGTGCGCTCCACGCCATTGGAAAAACGCAATTTCAGCTCCTCCACGCAGAATAAACGGCTGGTGGCGACGATCTCGCGGGCGAGGATGGTGGGTTTCTGGCGCATGAAAGAGGCTCCTGGGCGTTAGCGGGTTACTATACCCGGCCTATCCTGAATGTTTACCTCGGATACCTTTTTTACCGCTGGAGAAGTTTTTTATGTCCCCGCTGCCCTGGCACGACATCGACACCGTTCTGCTGGACATGGACGGCACGCTGTTGGATCTGCACTTCGACAACCATTTCTGGCTGGAGCACTTGCCCCAGCGCTATGCCGAACTGCATGGGGTCAGCCGGGTCATGGCCGAGCTGGAGTTGAAGCCGTTGTTCGAGCGCCACGCCGGGCAGTTGCAGTGGTACTGCCTGGATTTCTGGAGTGCCGAACTGAATCTGCCCGTGCGTGAACTGAAACTGGAAACCGCCCACCTGATCGCCCTGCGTCCGGACGCAGATACCTTTCTGGCGGCGATCAAGCGAGCCGGTAAACGCGTGGTGCTGATCACCAACGCTCACCGTGATTCATTGTCGTTGAAGCTGGAAAAAGTCGAACTGGCGCCCTACTTCGAGCGCTTGATCAGCTCCCACGACTACGGTTTCCCCAAGGAAAACCCGCAATTCTGGGACGCATTGCACGCCGACATCGACTTCAACCCGGCGCGTAGCCTGTTTATCGATGACACCTTGCCGATCCTGCGCAGTGCACGGAATTTTGGCGTGGCGCACCTGTTGGCCGTGAGCGAACCGGACAGCCGGCAGGGGCCGAAGGACACGGCGGAGTTTGCGGCGGTGAGGGATTATCGGGATTTGATTGCCGGGCTATGAGACCGAGGCGCCTGCATCGCGGGCAAGCCGCGCTCCCACAGGATCTGTGCCGTCTTCGCGAACGACATTGACCCTGTGGGAGCGTGGCTTGCCCGCGAAGGCCATCACACGGTTTGGAGTCTTATTCAGGAATGCGCAACGACTGCCCCGGATAAATCTTGTTCACATCCTTGAGCATCGGTTTGTTGGCCTCGAAGATTTTGTTGTACAGATTGGCATTGCCATACACACGCAGGGAAATGGCGCTGAGGGTGTCGCCCTTCTCAACGACGACAAATTTCGCGGCCACGACCACCGGGCCGGTCACGGTGATTTGATCATCCACGCTACCAACCCCGGCAATGTTGCCCACGGCCAGCAGGATCTTTTCTTTTTCTTCCTGGCTTGCCACTTCACCCGTCACGGTGACTTTGTCGCCATCGACCGTCGCCTGCACATTCGGATTACCCAGGCCGACCTTGCTGATGTGTTCCTTCAACTGTTCGCTGGCATTCGCGTTTCCCGGCGTCAGCAAATCCAGCAGTTTTTCGCCTGCTTCTTTCACAAAGCTCAAAAGACTCATGGTGCATTCTCCTTGGGTTTCAGGTTCCAGACGCAAAAGCCTAGACCACGGAGGCCTAACGCGGCTCGAACCCGACCAATGACGCCGCTTCCCTCCGAACGATAGAATCCGCACATTTCCGCACCCTGGAGCGAAGATGGACATCAAGCAGCTGAAATTCCTCATCGCTCTCGATGAAACCCGGCATTTCGGCCAGGCCGCCGCGCGCTGCCACATTACCCAGCCGACCCTGTCCATGCGCCTGCGTAACCTCGAAGAAGAACTCGATCTGCCGCTGGTCAATCGTGGACAACGCTTCGAGGGCTTCACCGCGCCGGGGGAACGGGTACTGGCCTGGGCCCGCACCGTGCTGGCAGCCTATGACGGCTTGTACGCCGAGGCGGCGGCCTGTCGCGGCAATCTGGTCGGCACCTTGCGCTTGGGCGTGGTGCCGCTGTCGAGCTTCGACCCACTGCCGCTGTTGCAGCGCCTGCACGCAGAGCACCCCAACCTGCGCTTCGAATTGTCGGCGCTGAGCTCGGAGCAGATCCTTGAACAATTGGCGAACAATCGCCTGGATCTCGGCGTGTCGTACCTCGAACGTCTGGATGCCGAACGCTTCGACTCACTCACCTTCAACGAAACCCGCATGGGCCTGCTTTACGATCAGCGCTTCTTCACCTTTGGCGACGCGCCGCTGAGTTGGGAATCGTTGATCGAGCTGCCGCTGGGCATGCTCACCAGCGGCATGCATTTCCGCCAATCCATCGACCATAACTTTCACAGCCGTGGCCTCACCCCAGAGCCGTTGTTGCAGACCGATGCGGTGCATCAACTTCTACAAGCCGTGCACGGCGGCTTGTGCTGCGCCGTGATGCCACTGGAGGGTGGTCTGGAAAGCCTGACTGATCATTTGCGCCTGCAGCCGATCGAAAACGCCCAGACCCTTGGCCGGCTGGGGCTGATCATGCGTCGCAGCGCGCCACGTTCGGCGCTGGCAGAGGCGTGCTTCGCGATTTTTCAACAATCGTTGGCGGGCAATTGATCGACGGCATCTATCGGTAGATCAGTATTAGCGATTAGACGCGACAAGTTGACGCGCCTAGTCTTAAAGCTGATCAATCCGTCGGTGATGCCATGAACGCCAAGCGCCCTGCCTGCGAGGCGCCTGCCCTCGAAACGCCTGCGCCTGCTGCCAGCCAGACCTACAGCTACAGCAACCTTGAATGCTCCGAATCGGACAGCACTGCGCTGGCCGAGGAAGTGGCGTTGGCGATTGCCTATAACGGCATCAGCCAGGCAGTCATGCTGATCACACCCACGGACCTGGAAGACTTTATCGTCGGATTCAGCCTGGGCAGCGGCATTATCCAGGACGCCACTGATATCTATGACCTGCAACTCAGCGGTTCGGGGTCGGCGCAATATGCGCAAGTGACCATCGCCAACCGTGCGTTCTGGAACCTCAAGCAGCAGCGTCGGCAACTGGCTGGCACCAGCGGTTGCGGGCTCTGCGGCGTGGAAGCGGTCGAGCAAGCGTTGCCGGACCTCAAGGTGTTGCCCGGGGCGCCACTGCCGCCTGCCGAGTGGCTCGACGGCCTGCGCCAGCGTATCGGCGCGTTCCAGCCGCTGGGCCAGTACAGCGGCGCGGTGCACGCGGCGGTGTTCATGAACGACAAAGGTGAGTTGTTGCTGGGTCGTGAAGACATCGGCCGGCACAACGCCCTCGATAAGCTGATCGGCGGACTGATCCGTCGCAACATCCCGACCACTGGCGGACTGGTGATCGTCACCAGCCGTTGCAGCCTCGAACTGATCCAGAAAGTCTTACGCGCCGGCATCCAGACCCTTGTCAGCCTGTCGTCGCCCACGGGCCTTGCCGTGCAATGGGCCCGTCGTCACAACCTCAATCTCATCCATCTGCCACAAAAGAATGCGCCGCGGGTCTACAGCCCGGCTTTGGAGAATCAAGCGTGAGTCAACATCGTCAAGCCGACCAGACACCCGTCCCCCGCTACAAGCCCTACAAAGGCGCAGCCGGTGGCTGGGGCGCCCTGATCAGTGTCGCCCACGCCTGGTTGACCAGTGACAACGCGCTGAAGAACCTGCGCATGATGCTCAAGACCAACAAGAACGGCGGCTTCGACTGCCCGGGTTGCGCCTGGGGCGATTCGCTGGAAGGCGGCATGGTGGCGTTCTGCGAGAACGGCGCCAAAGCGGTGAACTGGGAAGCGACCAAACGGCGTGTCGATGCGGCATTCTTTGCCAGACATAGCGTCACCTCCTTGCTGGAACAGAGCGACTACTGGCTCGAATATCAGGGCCGGATCACCGAGCCCATGAGCTATGACGCCGAAACCGATCGCTACAAGCCGATCAGCTGGGACGCAGCATTCTCTTTGATCGCCAAACATTTGCAGGGTCTGTCGAGCCCGGATCAGGCCGAGTTCTACACCTCGGGACGGGCCAGCAACGAAGCGGCGTTCCTCTATCAATTGTTCGTGCGCGCCTATGGCACCAACAACTTCCCCGACTGCTCGAACATGTGCCACGAGGCCAGCGGTGTTGCGTTGTCGCAGAGTGTTGGGGTTGGCAAAGGCACCGTGACCTTCGATGACTTCGAACACGCCGATGCGATTTTCGTCTGGGGCCAGAACCCCGGCACCAACCACCCACGGATGCTCGAGCCGCTGCGTGAAGCCGTCAAACGCGGCGCGCAAGTGGTGTGCATCAACCCGCTCAAAGAACGTGGCCTGGAACGTTTCCAGCACCCGCAGCACCCGATCGAAATGCTCACCAACGGCGACAAGCCAACCAACACCGCCTACTTCCGTCCTGCACTGGGGGGTGACATGGCGGTGATGCGCGGCATGGCCAAGTTCCTGCTGCAATGGGAGCGTGACGCGCAGAAGGCAGGCGCCCCGGCGGTGTTCGATCACGCCTTCCTTAACGAACACAGTGTCAACGTGCTCGACTATCTGGCCGTGATCGACCAGACCTCGTGGGAGCAGATCGTCGAGCAATCGGGCCTGACCCTGGTCGAGATCGAGCAAGCGGCAAGCATGTACGCCAAGAGCAAGAACGTCATCATGTGCTGGGCCATGGGCATCACCCAGCATCGCCACTCGGTGGCGACCATCCAGGAAATCGCCAACCTGCAACTGCTGCGCGGCAACATCGGCCGGCCGGGCGCGGGCCTGTGCCCGGTACGTGGTCACAGTAACGTGCAGGGCGACCGAACCATGGGCATCAACGAACGTCCGCCGGTGGCGTTCCTCGATGCGCTGGAGCGTCGCTTCCAGTTCAAGGTCCCCCGTGAAAACGGTCACAACGTGGTCGAGGCGATCCACGCCATGGCCGAAGGTCGGGCAAAAGTGTTCATCGCCCTCGGCGGCAACTTCGCCCAAGCCACCCCTGATAGCCCACGAACCTTCCAGGCCCTGAGCAATTGCGACCTGACAGTGCAGATCAGCACCAAGCTCAACCGCAGCCATCTGGCCCACGGTAAGGACGCCCTGATCCTGCCATGCCTGGGCCGGACCGATATCGACCGGCAAACCGAAGGCCCTCAAGCGGTGACCGTCGAAGACTCGTTCAGCATGGTCCACGCCTCCAACGGCCAGTTGGAGCCGCTGTCGAACCAGATGCGCTCGGAGCCTGCGATTCTTGCCGGTATCGCCGCAGCCACCCTGGGCAGCCACCCGGTCGACTGGAACTGGCTGGTGGCCGACTACCGCCGCATCCGCGACCTGATTGCCGACACCATTCCCGGCTTCAAGGACTTCAACCAAAAGCTCAAGAACCCGGGCGGTTTTTACCTGGGCAACAGTGCCGGCGCTCGCCAGTGGAACACCGCGTCAGGCCGGGCCAATTTCCGCCCGAACTCACTGCCCAAGGACCTGGTGCACGAACGCACTCGCGCCACCGGTGTGCTGCCGGATCTGATCATGCAATCGATGCGCTCCCACGATCAGTACAACACCACCATCTATGGTCTCAACGATCGTTATCGTGGGGTGAAAGGTCAGCGTGATGTGATATTCGTCAATGAAGCCGACATCATTCGCCTGGGCTTCAAGCCGGGGCAGAAGGCTGACATCGTGTCGATCTGGGACGATGGCGTCGAGCGTCGGGTGAAAGGCTTCACACTGCTGGCGTTTGATATCCCGGCCGGGCAAGCAGCCGCGTACTATCCGGAAGTGAATCCGCTGATACCCCTGGAAAGCACCGGGGATGGCAGCCATACACCGACCTCGAAGTTCGTGGCGATCCGACTGGAAGCGGCGAGTGAGAGTGGGTTGATCCTCGCTAAATCGGCTTAACGCGGCATCCGGTTTGGCCTCTTCGCGAGCAGGCTCGCTCCCACATTAGTTCTTCAGTGAACACAGTATTTGTGTTCGACTAAGATCCACTGTGGGGGCGAGCCTGCTCGCGATGGCGTCGGACGAAACACCTCAGGTAGTGGCACTGTCAAAGCATTTTCAAACGCCCACAAAAAAGGCCGTTTTTTCACAAAAACGGCCAATCCGAAGTAGCTAAAGACCGGCGAAAAACACTTAAGTTCCGCCCAAAAAACAGCAACTTATAGAAATGTGCTCAAGTCGTGTTACTCGTCGGATTTCGATTGTCACGCCCATCCCAGAGCCTCAGGATCGCGCCGTCATCCCCTTGAGGTTCCCCCATGAAGTTCTCCTCGATTCTCTTGTTGTCCCTTGGCCTGGTCAGTGGCATGGCGTCCGCTGGCGGCAACACCGAAGCAGGTGTGGGCGGCGCATTGGGCGGGGTTTTAGGCTCAGTCGTCGGCCAGTCACTTGGCGGCAATACCGGTTCAACCATCGGCGCAGCCCTGGGTGGTGCGGGTGGTAGCGCAGTCGGCGCAAACAAACACAGCCGTGGCGAAGCCGCCATTGGTGGTGCACTAGGCGCAGCAGGCGGTAACGTGGTCGGCCGCAGCATGGGCGGCACCACCGGCAGCCTGATCGGCTCCGCGGCAGGCGGCGGCGCCGGTGGCGCGCTGGGTAACTACATGGGCACCAAGGCCGATGATGAAGACGACAATGATGGTCGTCGTGGGGACCGTCGCTACTACCGTGACGACTATCGTCATGACCGTGGTCACCACTATGGCCACCACAAGCACCACAAATACTGGCGCCACCGCGACTAACCATAACGGTGTCGCGCGCAGGTAAAAAATCGCAGCCCTCGGGCTGCGATTTTTTTTGCCCGGTCTAAACCACCAAACGTTCCAAAGCCCCACGCAACCCGCTCGGAATCGCCACCGGCTGATTCGACGCACGGTCAACAAACACATGCACGAAACGCCCCGCTGCACAGGCCTCGTCTTCGCCCTGCTTGAACACCGCCAATTCATACTGCACTGAGCTGTTGCCCAGCTTGCCCACCCGCAGCCCGATTTCGATCCGATCCGGGAACGCGATGGAAGCGAAGTAATCGCACGCCGAACTCACCACGAACCCCACCACCTCACCATCATGGATATCCAGGCCGCCGACTTCGATCAGGTAGGTGTTCACTGCCGTGTCGAAAAAGCTGTAGTAGGTAACGTTGTTGACGTGACCGTAGGCGTCGTTGTCATGCCAACGGGTGGTGATGGGTTGGAAATGCGGGTAGTCGGTGCGTAGGGGCATCGGGTTGGACATCAGTGTCGGTTCCTGAGATTGAATGGCCAGTTTATTGCGCAAACCGCGTTGCGCCCATCGCGAGCAAGCTCGCTCCTACATTGATCGGGTTTCAGCCCGCTAAATGCTGTTCGGCCCACGCGCGCACCTTGGCATACGGATAATCCTCCAACGACGCATACCCGGAAATCGTCCGCACCTTGAGCCTGGTGAACAGCGGCACGCTGATCCCGCACAGAAACCGTGTCACGCGCTCGGCTGAAGGCACGCTGCCGGTGTGCTGCTCATGCCTGTGGATAAAATTACCGCACAACGCCTCGAAATTCTTATCCACAAGGGCCTGTAATGCCGGAGGCTCTGGCAGTCGCGCCACTTGCCCATGGCATACCGAACAATGCCCACACTGTCGGGGCGCATTTTCGTCGCCGAAGTACTCGGCCAGGCGATAGCCCAGGCAATGGTCGGTGGCGAACAGATCGAGCATGGCGTGGATTCGTGCGATTTCGGTTTGCTCATGACGAACAAAGTAAGCATGCAGTTCCCCGCTCAGTGCGGCGCCGTCAAAGTCCGATTGCAGCAGGCTGTAGACCTCTGTCATCAGCTTGCTTTCAAGCTCCACCCACCCCTTCTCCTGGAAGTAATCCAGCGCCTTGACCACCCGGTTGCGCTCAGCCTGATGCTGCTCGTACAACGCCTCGAAATTCACCGTGGCCCAGGTCCGCGCACGGCTGGAGGTCTGGATGATGGCCGCGACGAAGTCCCTGCGCTCGCCTTCGAAACGGGCCAGCAGTTCCTCCGGCTCCAGCAAATATTTGAAACGGTACTCAGCGTAGTAGGCATAACGCGGGGCGATGATTGCGCGCAACTCCAGCTGCACCAGCAAGGTTTTGAGCGGGAGTTGCCGAATATTGCTGTTGTCCGCCAGCGGCCCCAGCAGAAACTCCCACTGCCCTTCAGGCGCACAAGCTTGCAGCTCATCGAGCACACGGCGTATGCCATCGCGCTCAGGCGTATCGCCGTAGACGAAGTTTTCCAGCACGTTGAGGCTGTCGCGATTGGCCAGTACCAGGCAGTCGGACGGTTGCCCGTCACGCCCGGCACGACCGATTTCCTGGCTGTAATTTTCGATGGACTTGGGCAGGTCGAAATGCACCACGTTACGGATGTCGCTCTTGTCGATGCCCATGCCGAACGCGATAGTGGCAACAATGCAATTGGACTGCCCGGCCATGAAGCGTTTCTGGATGCCGTCGCGCTGATCGTGGGGTAAGCCGGCGTGATAGGCCTCGGCCTGAATACCATTGCGGCTCAAGTGCTCGGCGATCTGTTCGGCGGTTTTTTGCAGGGTGACGTAGACGATGCTCGGCTGGCCGGGGCGCTCGCCCATCCATTCGACGAGGCGTCGACGTTTGTCCTGCCCACGCACGGGCTCGACCCATAGATTGAGGTTCGGCCGGTAGAAACCGGTGGTCACCACATCTTCGGCAGCGATGGAGAATTTGGCCTGCATGTCGGCAATGACTTTTGGCGTCGCGGTGGCCGTTAGCAGTAGAACCTGAGGGATGTTGAACTCGCGCTGGTAGTCCGGAAGCTTGAGGTAATCCGGGCGGAAGTTGTGGCCCCACTCCGAAATGCAGTGCGCCTCGTCCACCACCAGCAGCGAGATCGGCACCTGCTGCAAAAAATTGCGGAAGCGTTCGTTCTTCAGGCGCTCCACGGAAATCATCAAAATCTTCAATTCGCCGGACCTGGCACGGGCCATGACATCACTGGCGTCATCGCGGCTCTGCGCCGAATCGATACTGCCCGCCGCAATGCCGTGGCGCTGCAGGAACGCCAACTGGTCCTGCATCAACGCCAACAGCGGCGAAACCACCAGCGTCAGGTGCGGCAGCATCACCGCCGGTAGCTGATAGCACAGGGATTTACCGGAGCCGGTGGGGAAAATCGCCGCCGCCGAACGCCCGGCCAGCACCGCGCTGACTGCTCTCTCCTGACCGGGTCGAAACTGTGGATAACCGAAAACCTGTTCCAGGGTGTTGTGCATAAGCTGTCACTCCGTTGACCGCTGCGATGGGCAAAGCCTAGTTGGCGATGGCAGCGAGTCGAGAAAAGGTCGGGGCAAAAAACGATACGGGATGATACAGCGGATGGCTTGGAGGGATGGCAAGGCTTGGGAGATTGGCTAACCGGCAGACCGCTTTCGCGAGCAGGCTCGCTCCCACAGATAGTCCTCACCAAATACAAAAATTGTGTACGACGCAAACCCACTGTGGGAGCGAGCCTGCTCGCGAAGAGGCCTGCGCATTCGCCGCAAAAATCGAAATGCCCTACCACTTCTGAAGCCCCTGCAAGCGAGAATCACTGCGCGCAACCTGACAATCCCGTAGGTATTTTTACCATCGGCACCTACACGACAAAAAACCTCCACCGACGTGTAGTCCCCTTCCTCAATCAGCAACAAAAGCCCTACAAAACCTGTCCATCACCGCCGTCTTGTCGCGCAACAACACACCCTTCTATAGTCTCCGGCGCGGCTGAAAGCAGTGTCTCGGCCTGCCGGGAAGACTCGCCGAATTCGCACAGGACCCAACCAATGAACAACCCCGACCCATTGACCGACCGCTACCGCCCGCTCAAAACCAGCTACAGCGAAACCGCCGTGCTGGTCATCGATACCGAGGCCGACCCCTTCGAGATCCTCGACGCCGCCCGCCAACGCATCCGCGCCGCCAGCGACCTGCTCGAAACCTTGTACTGCCTGTGCTTCAAACAGGCCGACAGCAGCGACATCCCCAACATCGTCAGCGCGCTGTATCTGCTGACCCAGGACGGCAACGACCTGCTCGACATCGCCCGGCAGCGCTTGCCCAAAACCACCGGCTGACCATATTCCCCTGTGGGAGCGAGCCTGCTCGCGAAGAACGATAACGCGGTCGACCTGATGAAAAACAATAAGCCCGACGCTCAACAACTTCTCGAACAAGCAGCCTACGACGCATGGTTCAGAGAACAAGTGCAAGCCAGCCTGAACGACCCTCGTCCAAGCATTCCAGATGAAGAAGCCAAACGATTGATGGCAATCAAACGCGAGAATCTTCGGAAGAGATAAGTCCGTCAGCAACGCCCTATCAAAGCTTCGGCACGGTCCTACAAAAGAAGACACCTTGTCGCCTTTCCGCAGCCAGCAGACTCACGCCTATAGTCCTGGCTGTCGCTGCAAAATCAGCGACTCGGGTTTGGTCACCTGAAAAACAGAGATAACTGGCGCATGCCCTTGTATGCTGCCGACATATTTTTGTGTCGGCACGCTTTATGGCGGCTGTGTTTGGGACGCCTCGGCGTGCCGGGTTATCTCTGCCGGTTTGACCAACCTGAACACAGTCCGCCTCCACCGCTTGGTCACGGTAGTGGTGGTTCATGCCGATACATTCAGAGATAACCAACAATGAACAGATGGAATCCGTTCACCAACGAACGTTACCTGCCACTCCAAACCAACCTCACCGACACTTCCCCCCTGATCATCGACACAGCAGCCAACCCCCAAGACATCCTCGAAGCCGCCCTCCAGCGCGTCCGGGCCTCCAGCGACCTCCTCCAAACCTTGCACTGCCAAAACTTCAAGGACGGTGGCGTCGAAGATATTCCCCACATCACCCACGCACTCTATCTCCTGACCCAGGACGGCTGTGACCTGCTCAAAGTTGCCCAACAACGCATGATTAACTGGAAAGCCCCAGCCTGACATCAATGGAAGATCGTTCCCATTCTTTGCTTGGGAACGATCAGGCAACGAAAACGGCCCCCGATAAACGCAACGAATCGAAAACCGTCATCAAGCACTGGAGATAACCATGAGCAAGTTTTTTGATGAGCTAATGGAAAGCGTGCAAGAGGTGAATGAGATTTTACGAGGGGAACGCCGGCCTTCCACTCATGACCGACGACCAATAAGCTCTACCCCAGCCTCCTCTGGACACCCCGCAATGCACCTCGCCCCCAACTTCCCCAACGACTCCACCATGCAGCTGCTCATCCAGTTGCTACACGAAGAAATCGGCCTGCCCGAACGCAAAACCATCCACCTCACCACCTCGATCAATTTCGACCTCGGCTGCAACGGCGCCGATGCGCAACACTTGATCGAAACCCTGGAAGACCAGTTCGCCATCGATTTCGTGGATTACGACAGTTATCGCTATTTCCAGCCCGAAGGCTACGATGTGTTCCTGAAGCGCAAAGCCAAGGGTCGTGGCGAGAAGGAACCATTGACCATCGGCATGCTCTACCGGGCTATCAAGGCTCAACGCTGGGACACCCGGGAGCTTGAAGGCCTTTAACGTCCCCGGCGTATAACAATAAGGATATTACGTGGACGTTCTGATGGGTTTGCTGGCTGCCCTGCTTTGGGGCGGCACGGATTTTCTGGTGGGTTTGAATGCCCGCGCCGTGGGCGTCAAGCGCGCCGTTTTCTTCGGCCAGGCGCTGGGCTTCAGCATCATGAGCCTGTTGCTGATCGCCTTCCCCGTCGTCATTCTCCGGTCGATGGCCGCGCCGCTCGAAACCTGGCTGATCGGTGTCGCCGCCGCGGTATTGACCGTGTCTGGCGCCCTGGCGCTGTCCAAGGCCTTCGCCCTCGGCAAAGCCTCGATTGTGGCGCCGCTGGTGACCTCTTACGGCGTGGTGACGACATTGCTGTCCTGGGCAGGCGGAGAACAGATCAGCCCGCTCCAGTGGCTGTGTATCGCGTTGTGCGTGATCGGCGTGATCCTCTCCAGCATTCACTCCGATCCGAAAGTGCCACACACCACTCAAGCGAGCAGTTCCATTGCCTACGCGCTGCTGGCGGCAGTGTTTTACGGCACCAGTTTCTGGCTACAAGGCCGCTTCGTCCTGCCGATACTCGGGCCGGTGACGATGCTTTGGCTGGCTTATCTGGTGGGTCTGATTGTGTTGGTGGTGATCGTCCTCAGGATCGACGACGGTCTGAAAATCCCGCCGTTGAAAAATTGCCTGACGTTGACCGGCGCGAGCCTGATGAACCTCGGTGGTTTCTCGTCATTCGCCTGGGGCGCGGTGGCGGGTTCGGTTTCGGTGGTGACGGTGATCAGTACGTTGTCGGGCGGGATTGCGGCGATTCTGGGGTATGTATTTTTCAAGGAACGGCTGGGGAGAGTACAGGTGCTGGGGGTTGTGCTGGTGTTGGTCGGAGCGTTTGTGCTGCACCTCAAAACCTGAAACGTCGCGCACAAAAAAGCCGCCCCGAAGGGCGGCTTTTTCATTGTTTCAAACCAACACTTACAACTTTGGACCCGCAGCCTTGATCGCGTCGCTCACTTCGAACTTCTTGAAGTTCTCGATGAACAGGCCGGCCAGTGCTTTGGCGGCTTCGTCGTAGGCGGCTTTGTCGGCCCAGGTGTTACGTGGGTTCAGCAGGCCAGTCTCAACGCCCGGTACGGCCAGTGGCACGTCGAGGTTGATGGTGTCCAGGTGCTCGGTCTCGGCACCGATCAGGGCACCGCTCTGGATCGCTGCGATCACGGAACGGGTGGTCGGGATGTTGAAGCGCTTGCCGACGCCGTAGCCACCGCCGGTCCAGCCGGTGTTGACCAGGTAAACCTTGGAGCCGAAGCCACGGATACGCTTGATCAGCAGTTCAGCGTATTCGCCAGCCGGACGCGGGAAGAACGGTGCGCCGAAGCAGGTGGAGAAGGTCGACTTGATACCGCTGCCCGAACCCATTTCAGTCGAGCCCACCAGTGCGGTGTAGCCGGACAGGAAGTGGTAGGCCGCTTGTTCTTCGTTGAGGATCGACACTGGCGGCAGCACGCCGGTCAGGTCGCAAGTCAGGAAGATCACGGCGTTTGGCTCGCCACCGAGGTTCTTCTCGGAACGCTTGGCAACGTGCTCCAGCGGGTAGGCGGCGCGGCTGTTCTGGGTCAGGCTGACATCAGCGTAGTCGGCGTGCTTGGCGTCATCGATAACGACGTTTTCCAGGACCGCGCCGTGCTTGATGGCTTTCCAGATGACCGGCTCGTTCTTCTCGGACAAGTCGATGCACTTGGCGTAGCAGCCGCCTTCGATGTTGAAGACAACGCCTTCGCCCCAGCCGTGCTCGTCGTCACCGATCAGGTAACGGCTTTCGTCGGCGGACAGGGTGGTCTTGCCGGTACCGGACAAGCCGAAGAACAGGGTCACGTCGCCTTCTTCGCCGATGTTGGCGGCGCAGTGCATTGGCAGCACATCAGCAGCCGGCAGCAGGAAGTTCTGCACCGAGAACATGGCCTTCTTCATTTCACCGGCGTAGCGCATGCCAGCGATCAGCACTTTCTTCTGGGCGAAGTTGAGGATCACGCAGCCATCGGAGTTGGTGCCGTCACGCTCTGGTACGCACTCGAAGTTGGCAACGTTCAGGACCTGCCACTCTTCACGACCCGCCGGGTTGTACTGGGCCGGGTTGATGAACAGGCAACGGCCGAACAGGTTCTGCCAGGCGGTCTGGGTGGTCATCTTCACAGCCAGGTAGTGCTCGGAGGCGGCACCTACGTGGACGTGGGAAACGAAATGCTCTTGCGCGTTGTTGAACGCCTCGACGCGAGCCCACAGGGCATCGAACTTGTCGGCCGGGAACTTGCGGTTGATCGGGCCCCAGGCGATAGCGGCCTGGGTGGACGGCTCTTCAACGATGAAACGATCGACTGGCGAACGGCCGGTACGGTGACCGGTACGAACAACCAGTGCGCCGGTATCGGCAAGCTCGCCTTCACCGCGGTTCAGGGCTTCTTTAACCAGATCATCAACACTCAGATCGGTGTACACGGCGTTATTGGCTTGCGTCATGAGGTTCCCCGTCGGCCAGTGGCCGAGTGCTCCAAACGTTTTGTAGTAGAAAGTCGTGCACTACTACCGCGAAAAAAGTGGCCCGGATTATGCCAGAAAAGCCCAAAAAGAGTAGGGCCCTCCCGTCGTAACGGCGTTATTCCGGCACTAACCAGTGAATTTACCTGCGCTGAACCGTTTTAGTGCCGGGTATCTGACGGTGTATCGACACCCGCGCCGGCGAACAATTGAGTGACATCGGCGGCGTCGAACAGGTATTGCTGGTTGCAGAACTGGCAGTCGATTTCGATCTTGCCACCGTGTTCTACCACCAGATTTTGTGCGTCTTCCATCCCCAGACTGACCAGAGCATTAGCCGAACGTTCGCGTGAGCAGCTGCAGCGGAAGCGCAGTTTCTGCACGTCGAACAGACGCACCTGCTCTTCGTGGTAGAGGCGGTGCAGCACGGTTTCGTTGTCCAGGCTCAACAGCTCATCGGCAGTCAGCGTTCCGGCCAGTGCGGTGAGGTGCTGCCAGTTGGCGGCGCGTTCTTCTTCGTCTTTCAAGCGGTCAGCAGGCAATTGCTGCAGCAGCATGCCCCGGGCGCGACGGCCATCGGCGCAAAGCTTGATACGCGTGCCGATCTGCTGGGACATGACGAAGTAGTTGGTAAAGCACTCCGACAGGTTTTCGCCGTCGAGGTCGACAACACCCTGGTAGCGCTGGCCTTGCCTAGGGTCGACGGTCAGCGTCAGCGAACCATCCGGCATCAGGTCGGAGAGTGTCGCGTCGGGGGCGATCCGGTCTGCCTCATAACGGGCCAGGCCACGGATGTCACGCTCGCTGGAGCATTCGATCATCAGCAATGGGATCGGGCCTTCGGAGCGAGCCTGAAGGATCAGCAACCCATCGAACTTCAATGTGCCGACCAGCAACGCCGCGGCCGCCATCAGTTCGCCGAGCAGTTGCGCGACCGGCTCCGGATAGGCGTGTTTGGCCAGGACTTCGGCGTAGCTGAGCTCCAGCGAGACCATCTCGCCACGGGTGTCGCTGTCATCGAAGATGAAGCGTTGAGTGAAGTCGGAATCCGGTAGGTCGGTCATAAGTCTGGGTATCTGAATGGGTAACAATAGGGTTTCAACGGTGAAAATCACGCATTGGCAACACCCTTGAGTGCGCAAATGCCTGGTCATGTCCGGCATTTTAGGAACAGGCCCCTGACGGCGCCAGCTCTCTGGTTATGGCTCATGGCCCGCAGACTGTGGTGATTTTCGACGAGTGGCTGTTCAACCGCTCGACGCGCCATTGGCGAATCCCCCCGATATGGTTGCTCATTCGGGGAATTACAAGTCTGTCCCGATCAGAGACTGCGATTCGCCTGGCCAGTCGCAGCCGGTCAGTCGTTGCTGCTGCCACGAAACTTGAACAGATCCCGCCGTTGTTTTTTGCTCGGTTTGCCATCGGTGCTCACACCCAGGGCACCCGCCTTGCGCTCGGCCGCTGCATTCTCGCGCTTGGCGATGCTGGCTTCGGTTTCAGCGTACAGGGTCTGCGCTTCCGGGGCGCCACGGCGCACAATCGACAGCGCCTGGACCACCACCGTACGCTCATCGAAGCCGGTGCGAATCACGAACTCATCGCCAAGGCGCGGTTCCTTGCCTGGTTTGCAACGTTCACCCCGGCAATGCACCTTGCCGCTTTCAATGGCCGCTTTGGCCAAGGCGCGGGTTTTGTAAAACCGCGCGGCCCACAACCATTTATCGAGACGGACTTTATCGTCCTCTTCGTTTTTTTGTGCCATGGGATTTCCTCGTTCTGAAATATTGGTGAACTGTACTACCGTTCTCTCGTACCAAGAATTACGTCGTCCCGGATTACAATGCTGACATTCCATAACCTCATTGCGAAGCTGGAAATCCGGGCCGTAGATATCTGTCGCCTTTTAATCATTATTCTGCGTGAATACCGCGAATTCTGCCGCCTGCGGCCACCGCGGTTTCTACCGGTTGAGCAATTTTGAAGACATTTGACCATTTGACCGTTGTCGGTCTGCGCGAGTGGGTGGCGCTTCCTGATCTGGGAGTCGCTGGCCTTCGGGCAAAAATCGACACCGGTGCCAGCACCTCCAGCCTGCATGCCACGGACATCGAGACGTTCGACCGCGACGGCGAGCAGTGGGTGCGCTTCACTGCGCACCTGGGCACGGTAGTGCAATTGCGTCACCGCCGCTGCGAAGCGCCGCTGGTGACGATGAAAACCATTAAAAGCTCTAACGGTCACGCGCAGGTGCGATACGTGATCAGCACCACCCTGGCCCTCGGTGATCGGGTCTGGCGGGTCCAGTTCACGCTGGCCTGCCGCAAGTCCATGCGTTATCGCCTGTTACTCGGTTCCAAAGCCCTGATCGACGGCCAGTTGGTGGTCAATCCGGGCATTAAATATGTACAAGACAAGCCGGTGTTCCCGGTATCTACCCTCTCCACAGGTGTTGCATGAAGATCGCTGTGCTGTCGCGGAACCCGCGTCTGTATTCCACCCGTCGCCTGGTCGAAGCCGGTACCGAACGCGGCCATGAAATGGTGGTGGTCGATACCCTGCGCGCCTACATGAACATCGCCAGCCACAAGCCGCAGATCCACTACCGCGGCAAGCCGCTGGAGGGTTTCGACGCGGTGATTCCGCGAATCGGTGCGTCGGTCACCTTTTATGGCTGTGCGGTGTTGCGCCAATTCGAAATGATGGGGGTTTTTCCACTCAACGAATCGGTGGCCATTGCCCGCTCCCGGGACAAGCTGCGCTCGCTGCAATTACTGTCACGCCGTGGGATCGGCTTGCCGGTTACCGGGTTTGCCCACTCGCCGGACGACATTCCCGACCTGATCGAAATGGTCAACGGCGCACCGCTGGTGATCAAGGTGCTGGAAGGCACCCAGGGCATCGGCGTGGTGC
This sequence comes from Pseudomonas sp. WPR_5_2, assembly GCF_003634475.1. NCBI lineage: Bacteria > Pseudomonadati > Pseudomonadota > Gammaproteobacteria > Pseudomonadales > Pseudomonadaceae > Pseudomonas > Pseudomonas sp. WPR_5_2. Next base: position 465,118 of record NZ_RBLA01000004.1, read on the forward strand.
TGTGCGAAACCGCCACGGCAGCGGAATCGGTGATCGAGGCGTTCATGGGCCTCAAGCAGAACATCATGGTTCAGGAGTACATCAAGGAGGCCGGCGGTGCCGATATTCGCTGCTTCGTGGTTGGCGACAAGGTGATTGCAGCGATGAAACGCCAGGCCAAACCCGGCGAGTTTCGCTCCAACCTGCATCGCGGCGGCAGCGCCAGCCTGATCAAGATCACGCCGGAAGAACGCATGACGGCATTGCGTGCAGCGAAGGTCATGGGGCTTGCGGTAGCGGGGGTGGATATCCTGCGCTCCAATCACGGGCCACTGGTGATGGAAGTGAACTCGTCACCGGGACTTGAAGGAATCGAGACCACCACCAGCAAAAATGTGGCGGGGATCATCATCGAGCATCTGGAGAAGAATGGCGGGCCGAACATGACGCGGACCAAGGGCAAGGGTTAACTCAACTTTGGTAGTGGCAGGGATGCCGCCTTCGCGAGCAGGCTCGCTCCCACAATGGATTTTCAGCGTTCACAAGATCCCTGTGGGAGCGAGCCTGCTCGCGAAGAGGTCTTAAGCCTCGACAACAATGCCAAATTCTTAAACCGCATCCCGAGGCAGCATCAACCCCAATGGCAACCTTACCCGCGCTTCCAGCCCGCCGCCCTCACGGTTGCGCAACTCAACATTCCCGCCATGCATCGAAGCAATCCGCTTCACAATCGCCAGCCCCAACCCGGTGCCCTTGCCGCCACGGGCGCGGTCGCCACGGGTGAAGGGGTTGAAAATCGCTTCCAGTTCCGACGCATCGATCCCGGCACCACGATCCATGACGCTCAGCACCACGTAGGGCGCGCTGGTATCACCGGACACGTACGCAGCCACTTCGACTCCGCTGCCGGCGTGGTGCAGGGCGTTGCCGATCAGGTTGTTCAGCAGCCGCTTCATCGACACCCGGCGCAACGGAAACGGCTGGATCGGTTCCAGGCGCAAGCGCACTTTCTCTTCACCCTGGTTGTAGGGCGCAGCGACTTCGCGGACCAGGTCGCTCAGGTCCACCTCTTCAACCGATTCGTCGCGGCCATCGCGGATGAACGCCAGGAACTGGTCGAGAATCGCGTCCATGTCTTCGATGTCGCGGACCATGTCATCCGTCAGGTCGCTGCGATCGCCCATCAGCTCCAGGGATAACCGCAAGCGGGTCAACGGCGTACGCAGGTCATGGGACACCCCGGCCAGCATCAGTTCACGCTCGCGACCGGCCTGTTCGACGTCTTCGGCCATCTGGTTGAAGGCGCGATACACCTCGGTCATTTCACTCGGGGTATCGCTGATCGGCAGACGCACGCTGCGACCCTGGCCGAGTTGCCGCGCGGCGTAGACCAGACGTTTCAAGGGTTGGTTGAGCTGGCTGACGAAGATCCACGCCGAGGCGGTGGACAGCAAGCCAATGGCCAGGAACCAGCCAAGTACATTCCAGATTTTCTGACCGCGCAGCGGATGCGGATACAGCGGCACTTTCAGCCAGCCGTCGCCCAGGCTTGGCGCCCGGACCCACAGCGCCGGTGGCGAGTGCATGCGTAATCGCACCTCGGTGTCGGCACCCAATTCGGCCTGCATCTGCCGCTGATAGATTTCGCTGTACGGCCAGTGTTGTTCGCCTTCCGGCACACCGGCCCCCACCACCCTGATCAGGGTCGCGGCTTCGGCAATCTTGTCGCGGTTGTTCTCGTCGGCTGCCCAATAAGCACGCAACGTCAGGGCGACGCCGTGACTGTATTGACGATCCACCAGCACGTCCTCGTTCATCAACAGATAAACCAGGGTCAGCGCCTTGGAAAACAGAACGACGATCAGCACCAGCCAAAGGGTGCGGGAGAAGAAACTTTGGGGGAACCAAACCGGGGTTTTCATGGGTAACCGCTACACGCTTGCAGGAGCGAGCGATGCTCGCATATTGCAGGTCACGAGTCTGCGGGCAGGGTCATATGACCGTTACCCGCACCACCCGCTCTTGCAAATCACCGATCACTTGGTGGCGGTGCCATCCGGAACGAACACATAACCCACGCCCCAGACGGTCTGGATATAGCGTGGCTTGGACGGATCTGGCTCGATCATCCGGCGCAGGCGGGAAATCTGCACGTCGATGGAACGCTCGAGGGCATCCCATTCGCGACCACGGGCCAGGTTCATCAGTTTGTCGCGAGTCAGCGGCTGACGGGCGTTCATCACCAGTGCCTTGAGTACCGCGAACTCACCGGTGGTGAGCATGTGCACTTCTTCACCGCGCTTGAGTTCGCGGGTGGCCAGGGACAATTCGTAGTCACCGAACGTCACGCTTTCGTCTTCGCTGCCCGGCGCGCCCGGCACCGGAGCCGACTGACGGCGCAGAACGGCTTTGACACGCGCCATCAGCTCGTCCGGGTTGAACGGCTTGGCCAGGTAATCGTCGGCGCCCAGTTCAAGGCCCTTGATTCGGCTCAGCTCGTCGCCCTTGGCGGTCAGCATGATGATTGGAATCTGATTGTTCGCGCTACGCAGACGGCGGCACGCGGTCAGGCCGTCTTCGCCGGGCAGCATCAGGTCGAGGACGACCAGGTTGAACACTTCACGCGCCAGCAGGCGGTCCATCTGCTCGGTATTCGGTACGGCACGGGCGCGATAGCCCTTGCTGACGAAAAAACGCTCCAACAGGCTGCTGAGCCCAGGATCGTCGTCAACAATAAGAATTTTTTCGCCTTCAGCAATGTTTGCAGTGCTGCTCATTGGATGCTCCTTTGATCTCGGCGCGCATTATGGCGTAGCTGCCGATATACGCACCGTGTGCATTGTTAGCAGATTTTTCCTTCACCGCCAGAAAACCGGGCATTTTGCCTACAGTCTGCGATACCCCCCGAAGAGCGGAACGCTGGTTATAATGCGCGGCCTTTTGTGTCAGGCAACGTCTGATCGTTACGCCGGGCGGCCGCATTTTATTTTCATGGCGCCGGCAGTAATTGTTCGATTTCACGGGTCAACGGGATACCTTTTGATCCAGGTAGCGGCGCAGGCCAGGCCGCTCAACCAGACTCGCCGGGCCCTAATCCCTGCGCCTGCGAGCCTGCTTTCACAATTTGTCAGGTGGTTTTATGGACAGCATCAACAGCCGCATCGCCGAGGAACTCGGCGTACGCCCACAACAGGTCGAAGCGGCCGTCGCGCTACTCGATGAAGGCTCTACCGTTCCCTTCATCGCCCGTTACCGAAAAGAAGTGACCGGCAGCCTCGATGACACGCAATTGCGTCATCTGGAAGAGCGTCTGCGCTACCTGCGAGAACTCGACGAACGGCGCATCAGCATCCTTGCCAGCATCCAGGAGCAAGGCAAGCTGACCCCGCAACTCGAACGCGACATCAAGCTCGCCGACACCAAGACCCGCCTCGAAGACCTGTACCTGCCGTACAAACAGAAGCGCCGCACCAAGGGCCAGATTGCCCTGGAAGCCGGCCTTGGCGAACTGGCCGACGGTCTGTTCAACGACCCGAGCCTGACGCCAGACGCCGAAGCCGCACGCTTCGTCAACGCCGAGAAAGGCGTGGCCGATGTGAAGGCCGCCCTCGAGGGCGCCAAGTACATCCTGATGGAGCGCTTTGCCGAAGATGCAGGCTTGCTGGACAAGCTGCGCAACTTCCTGAAGCAGGAAGCCACCCTCAGTGCCCGCGTGATCGCCGGCAAGGAAGAGGAAGGCGCCAAGTTCCGCGACTATTTCGAACACGACGAACCGCTCAAAAGCATGCCCTCGCACCGTGCCCTGGCAATTTTCCGTGGCCGTAACGAAGGCATTCTCAGCTCCGCGCTGAAAGTCGGTGATGAACTGCCGGGCACCATGCACCCGTGCGAAGGCATGATCGGCCAGCAATTCGGCATTCAGAACCAGAACCGTCCAGCCGACAAATGGCTGGGTGAAGTGGTGCGCTGGACCTGGAAGGTCAAGCTCTACACCCACCTGGAAACCGACCTGCTGGGCGAACTGCGCGACGGCGCGGAAACCGAAGCGATCAACGTATTCGCGCACAACCTGCACGACTTGCTGCTGTCGGCCCCGGCCGGCCCGCGTGCCACCCTGGGCCTCGACCCGGGCCTGCGCACCGGCTGCAAGGTCGCCGTGGTCGACTCCACCGGCAAGCTGCTGGATCACGCCACGGTTTACCCGCACGTGCCGCACAACAAGTGGGACCAGACCCTCGCGATACTCGCGGCGCTGTGCGCCAAGCACTCGGTGGACCTGATCGCCATCGGCAATGGCACCGCCAGCCGTGAAACCGACAAACTGGCCGCCGAGCTGATCAAAAAATACCCGGCCATGAAGATGACCAAAGTCATGGTCTCCGAGGCTGGCGCATCGGTTTACTCGGCGTCGGAACTGGCGTCGAAGGAATTCCCCGACCTCGATGTGTCGATCCGCGGCGCCGTGTCGATTGCCCGTCGCCTGCAAGACCCGCTGGCGGAACTGGTGAAGATCGATCCGAAATCCATCGGCGTCGGCCAGTACCAGCACGACGTGTCGCAACTGAAACTGGCCCGTGGCCTGGATGCTGTGGTCGAAGACTGCGTGAACGCCGTCGGCGTGGACGTGAACACCGCTTCCGTGGCGCTGCTGGCGCGAATCTCCGGCCTCAACGCAACCCTGGCGCAGAACATCGTCAGCCACCGCGACGAGCACGGCGCGTTCAAAACCCGTGCCGCGCTGAAGAAAGTCGCACGCCTGGGTGAAAAAACCTTCGAACAGGCCGCCGGATTCCTGCGCGTCATGAACGGCGAGAACCCGCTGGACTCGTCGGCGGTGCACCCGGAAGCCTATCCGCTGGTACAGCGTATTGCCGCCGAGACCGACCGTGATATTCGCTCGTTGATCGGCGACGCCGCGTTCCTCAAGCGCCTCGACCCGAAGAAATACACCGACGAAACCTTCGGCCTGCCGACTGTTACCGACATTCTGCAAGAGCTGGAAAAACCGGGTCGCGACCCACGTCCGGAGTTCAAGACCGCCGAGTTCCAGGAAGGCGTCGAAGATCTCAAGGACCTGGAATTGGGGATGATCCTCGAAGGCGTGGTGACCAACGTGACCAACTTCGGCGCATTCGTTGATATCGGCGTGCATCAGGACGGTTTGGTGCATATCTCTGCACTTTCCGAGAAGTTCATCAAAGATCCACGGGAAGCGGTCAAAGCTGGTGACGTGGTGAAAGTGAAGGTCATGGAAGTCGACATCCCGCGTAAACGCGTGGGCCTGTCGATGCGCATGAGCGACACCCCGGGCGAGAAAATCGACGGCGCTCGCGGTGCACGTCCGGGGTCGGCGCCACGCCAGTCCCAGAACACTGCACCGCGCAAGGAAACCACGGCGGCGGCTCCGTCCAATAACGCCATGGCTTCGCTGTTCGCCAACGCCAAGCAGTTGAAGAAACGCTGATGGAGATCCCTGCGGGGTATACCGAAAGCGCGTTCTTCAAGCTGCTGGGCTGCCGCTTGCACAGCCTGGAAACCGGGGTGGCGCAAGTCGCCCTGGTGCTGGAACCGGAGCTGCGCAATCGCGCCGGCAAACTGCACGGCGGGGCGTTGTTCAGCCTGGTGGACATTGCCATGGGACTGGCCTGCTCCAGCACCCACGGCTTTGACCAGCAGAGCGCGACCATCGAGTGCAAGATCAACTACATCCGCGCCGTCGCCGACGGCGAGGTGATGTGCACGGCGCGGGTGATCCACCCGGGCCGCCGCACGCTGGTGGTCGAAGCCGATGTGGTGCAAGGCGACAAACTGGTCGCAAAAGCACAAGGCACGTTCGCTGTCCTGTAGCTAGTCGCCATCAATTTGAGGTAATTTCGGCGCTGTGACCGCAGCGCCGGAGTTTCCTGTGGGAGCGAGCCTGCTCGCGAAGGCGGTGTGTCAGGAGACTTCAATGTCGCTGACATTCCCTCTTCGCGAGCAGGCTCGCTCCCACAGGGGATTACGACAGTCAGTACCTGCGCGGCTCAAAAAACCAGGCGAAAACGCCAGTTTCAACTTCACCCTTGTAGACCGTCTTGCCCACCCCCATATTGGGGCGACTGACGCGTGAAGGAATCCAACTTGAGCGAACTTCTCAACCGCCGCCTGGCCCTGCTCGGCGAGCGTGCCAACCTCTCTCTGCTCGAACAGTGCCTTCACGGCATCGAACGTGAATGCCTGCGCGTGACCGGCGAAGGTCGCCTGGCGCAAACGCCGCACCCGGAAGCATTGGGTTCCGCGCTGACCAATGAACAGATCACCACCGACTATTCCGAGTCGCTGCTGGAGTTCATCACCCCGGCCTTGCCCGATCCTGCCGATACGCTGGCGAGCCTGGACAGCATTCACCGTTTTGCCTACAGCAAGCTCGGCAACGAGTACCTGTGGAGTCCATCGATGCCGTGCCCGTTGCCGGCCGAGGAAGATATCCCGATTGCCTATTACGGCACGTCCAACATCGGTCAGCTCAAGTACGTGTACCGCAAGGGCCTGGCCCTGCGCTATGGCAAGACCATGCAGTGCATCGCCGGGATTCACTACAATTTTTCCCTGCCGGAAAAACTCTGGCCGTTGCTTAAAGCGGCTGAAGGTTTTGTCGGCACCGACCGCGACTTCCAGTCGTCGTCCTACATTGCCCTGATCCGTAACTTCCGCCGCTACAGCTGGCTGCTGATGTACCTGTTCGGCGCGTCGCCAGCACTGGACGCCGGTTTCCTGCGCGGTCGTTCGCATCAGCTGGAACAGCTGGACCCGGACACCTTGTATCTGCCGTACGCCACCAGCCTGCGCATGAGCGATCTGGGTTACCAGAGCAACGCCCAGGCCGGCCTGACGCCGTGCTACAACGATCTCGTCAGCTACACCGACAGCCTGCGCAAGGCGGTGGCGACACCCTATGCGCCGTACGTCGAGGTCGGTACGCACAAGGACGGTGAGTGGGTTCAGCTCAACACCAACATCCTGCAGATCGAAAACGAGTACTACTCCAATATCCGCCCCAAACGCGTGACCTATTCCGGCGAGCGGCCGATCCAGGCGCTGATGGCTCGCGGCATCCAGTACGTAGAAGTTCGTTGCCTGGACATCAACCCGTTCCTGCCAATGGGCATCGACATCACCGAATCGCGTTTCCTCGACGCCTTCCTGCTGTACTGCGCCCTGAACGACAGCCCGCTGCTGACCAACACCAGCTGCGGCAACGCGACGTCGAACTTCCTCAGCGTCGTCAAGGAAGGCCGCCGCCCGGGCCTGCAACTGCAACGCGACGGTCACCCTGTGGACCTGAAGGAGTGGGCGGGCCAATTGCTGGAAAACATCGCGCCACTGGCCGCGCTGCTGGATCAAAGCCATGGCGGCGATGCCCACAGCAAGGCGCTGGATGCCCAGCTGGCCAAGGTCAAGGACCCGTCCCTGACGCCTTCGGCCCAGGTCCTCGCAGCAATGGCCGAGCACAAGGAGAGCTTTGCCCGGTTCTCGCTGCGTCAGAGCCAGGCCCACGCGGAGCTCTTCCGCAGCGAGCCGTTGTCCCGCGAAGACCAGGCGAAGTTTGAAGAACGCGCACGGTCGTCACTGGCTGAGCAAGTGGAGCTTGAGCAGAACGAGGTTGGCGATTTCGATGTGTTTGTCGGGTCGTATCAGGCGAGCATTCTGGCGATCAGTAACTAGCCACTCTCCTGTGGCGAGGGAGCTTGCTCCCGCTCGGCTGCGCAGCAGTCGCAAAATCAGCGATGGTGTTTATCCAGGCGCATCTGCATCGTTGCATTTTGGAGGCCTTCGGCCTCCAGCGGGAAGAAGCTCCCTCGCCACAAAGGCGGTTCACGACTACCGCCTTTAAAACCTTCCGCTCATAAGCTCATTCGAAAAAGTTATTTATTTTCGAATTCTTAGATCATTTAGTCTCCTTTCACGCCGACTCTCGGTCGCCTGACAAGGAGCTTCCCCATGAAACTGACTTTCCCCCTTCGCTTGCTGGCGGCCGCGTCTTTGGCTGCCGCGAGTTTGTTTGTCCAGGCGGCTGACGTCACTGTCGCCTACCAGACCACCGTTGATCCGGCGAAAGTCGCCCAGGCCGACGGCGCGTATGAAAAAGCCACCAAGGCCGACATCAGCTGGCGCAAATTCGATAACGGCGCCGACATCATCGCAGCCATCGCTTCCGGCGACGTGCAGATCGGCTACCTCGGTTCCAGCCCGCTGACGGCAGCTATCACCCGCAAAGTGCCGGTGGAAACCTTCCTCATCGCCACCCAGATCGGCGCCGCCGAAGCCCTGGTGGCTCGCGACGGTTCCGGGATCAAAACCCCGCAAGACCTGATCGGCAAGAAGATCGCCGTGCCATTCGTTTCCACCGGCCACTACAGCCTGCTGGCCGCGCTGAAGCACTGGAACATCGATCCATCGAAAGTCACCGTGCTCAACCTCGCCCCGCCAGCAATCATCGCAGCATGGAAGCGCGGCGACATCGACGCCACCTACGTATGGGACCCGGCACTGGGTGTCGCCAAGGAAAACGGCAAAGTGCTGATCACTTCCGGCGAACTGGCCAAGTTCGGCGCGCCGACCTTCGATGCCTGGATCGTGCGTAAAGATTTCGCCGAGAAACATCCGGATATCGTCACTGCTTTCGCCAAAGTGACCCTGGATGCCTACGCCGATTACCGCAAAGACCCGAAAGCCTGGCTCGCCAATCAGGCCAATGTCGACAAGCTGGTGAAGCTCTCCGGTGCCAAGGCCAGCGATATTCCGCTGTTGCTGCAAGGTAACGTCTACCCACTGGCGGCCGATCAGGTCGTCACCCTGGGCGCACCGACCACCAAGGCTATTACCGACACCGCCGTGTTCCTCAAGGAACAAGGCAAGGTCGAGGCCGTACTGCCGGACTACGCGCCGTACGTCAGCGCCAAGTTCATCACCAACTGATCGGGAGTTGACCGCGATGGCTTTGCTACAGCTGGAGCGCATCAGCGCACAGTACCCCGGCAGCCCTACACCTGTGCTGGCGGATATTTCCCTGAGCCTGGGGCCCCAGCAGTTGCTGGTCGCCCTCGGCCCGTCCGGCAGTGGCAAGACATCGCTGTTGAACCTGATCGCCGGTTTCGTCGAACCCAGCGCCGGGCGCATCACCCTCGATGGCGTGCCGGTCAAAGGCCCCAGCGCCGAACGCGGCGTGGTGTTCCAGGACGACGCCCTGCTGCCCTGGCAGGATGTGCTGGCCAATGTGGGGTTCGGTCTGGAACTGGCCGGTATTGCCCGGGACAAACGTGAAATCCGCGCTCGGGAAATGCTCTCGCTGGTGGATCTGTCCGGCTTCGAAAACCGCCGCATCTGGCAGCTCTCCGGCGGCCAGAAACAGCGCGTCGGCCTCGCCCGTGCCCTTGCCGCCGACCCGCGTGTATTGCTGATGGACGAACCCTTCGGCGCCCTCGATGCCTTCACCCGCGAACAAATGCAGGAGCTGCTGCTGCAAGTCTGGCGGCGTACCGCCAAACCGGTTTTCCTGATCACCCATGACATCGAGGAAGCGGTATTTCTCGCCACCGACCTGATTTTGCTCGCCCCGAATCCCGGGCAAATCGTCGAGCGCCTGAGCCTGGATTTTGGTCAGCGTTACGCCGCCGGTGAATCGGCCCGCGCGATCAAATCCGACCCGCGTTTTATTGAAACCCGCGAACACGTGCTCGCCAGAGTGTTCTCCCAACGCAGCGCCGCCCAGCGGCAGGAGCGCGCATGAGCAGCTATGAAATTCCCGTTGCGGCGGTAAAACCCGGCGCTACCGCGATACCGGTACGCCGCAGCTTGAGCATTCGCTGGATCAGCCTGCTGACCCTGGCTGCCCTGGTGATCATTTGGTGGGCCGTGACCGCCAGCGGGCTGATCGAGCCGCTGTTCCTGCCGCCACCGTCCGCCGTGCTGCAAAAAGGCTGGCTGCTGGCAACCACCGGTTACATGGATTCGACCCTGTGGCAGCACTTGGGCGCGAGCCTCAGCCGCATCGGCCTGGGCCTGGGTTTTGCGGTGCTGACCGCCGTGCCGGTGGGCATTGCCATCGGCGCCAATCGCATTGCGCGGGGCGTGCTCGATCCACTGATCGAGTTCTACCGCCCGATCCCGCCGTTGGCCTATCTGCCACTGATCGTGATCTGGTGCGGCATCGGCGAGCTGTCGAAGGTCCTGCTGATCTACCTGGCGATTTTCGCTCCGATCGCCATCGCCACCGCCACCGGCGTGCGCACGGTCGATCCGGCCAAGTTGCGCGCCGCCCAGTCGTTGGGCGCAACGCGGTCGCAGTTGATTCGCCATGTGATTTTGCCGAGTGCGTTACCCGACATTTTGACCGGCGTGCGCATTGGCCTGGGCGTGGGCTGGTCAACACTGGTCGCCGCCGAGTTGATCGCCGCCACCAGCGGTTTGGGCTTCATGGTGCAGTCCGCCGCACAGTTCCTGGTCACCGATGTGGTGGTGCTGGGGATTCTGGTGATCGCGCTGATCGCCTTCGCCATGGAAATGGGCCTGCGCGCCCTGCAACGCAAACTGGTGCCGTGGCACGGCCAGGCCCACTGATTATCCTTCCTGTGGGAGCGAGCCTGCTCGCGAATGCAGAGTGTCAGGCGACATTTCAGTGACTGACACCGCGCTTTCGCGAGCAGGCTCGCTCCCACAGTTGGTACTCCCGGATTGAAGAGAAAGACCATGAGTAATTTGTCCATCGTCCCATTGAGTTCTGCCCTCGGCGCGCAAATCAGCGGCGTCGATATCAGCCAGCCGTTGAACCTGGAACAACGCGATGCCATCGAGCAGGCGCTGCTCAAGCATCAGGTGCTGTTCTTTCGCGACCAGCCGATCACTCCGCAGCAACAGGCACGCTTTGCCGCCAACTTCGGCGACCTGCACATTCATCCGATCTATCCGAACGTGCCCGAACAGCCAGAAGTGCTGATCCTCGACACCGCCGTGACCGACGTGCGCGACAACGCGATCTGGCACACCGATGTGACCTTCCTGCCGACCCCGGCCATGGGCGCGGTGCTCAGTGCCAAGCTGCTGCCGGAGTTTGGCGGCGACACGCTGTGGGCCAGTGGTATCGCAGCCTACGAAGCCTTGTCGACGCCGATGAAAAACCTGCTCGAAGGGCTGACCGCCACCCACGATTTCACCCGTTCGTTTCCGCTGGAGCGCTACGGCAACACGCCTGAGGCGCTGGCGCAGTGGGAAGAAGCACGACGCAAGAATCCGCCGTTGTCTCATCCGGTGATCCGCACACATCCGGTGAGCGGGCGTCGCTCGCTGTTCGTCAACGAAGGCTTCACGTCGAAGATCAACGAACTGTCGGAAACCGAGAGCGAGGCGGTTCTGAAGTTCCTGTTCGCCCATGCCACGCGGCCGGAATTCACCATTCGCTGGCGCTGGCAGAAAGACGACATCGCATTCTGGGACAACCGCGTGACCCAGCATTACGCGGTAGATGATTACCGGCCCGCGCGGCGGGTGATGCATCGGGCTACGGTGTTGGGGGGTGTGCCGTTTTTCCGCTGATCAATCCATTTGTGCTGAATTTGATGGCCCCTTCGCGGGCAAGCCCGCTCCCACAGGTACTGCGCCGACTTCGAAATGGCGCATATCCTGTGGGTGCGGGCTTGCCCGCGAAGAGGTCGGAACAGGCACTGGAAATCCAGTGCCGATCACTCATTCCGCCGTTGAAGGCTTCTCCCAAAGATTGATCCCGCCCTCCTGGGCAAACCGGTCAATCTCTGCCAACTCTTCCACACTGAAACTCAAATTCTTCAACGCCCCCACGTTCTCGACAATCTGCTCCGGCCGGCTCGCGCCGATCAGCGCCGACGTCACCCGTGGATCGCGCAAGGTCCACGCCAGCGCCAGTTGCGCCAGGCTCTGACCGCGACGCCGGGCGATCTCGTTCAGCGCGCGCACGTGAGCGATGTTGGCCTCGGATAAGTGCGACGCCTGCAAAGAACCGCCACCCGGTCGATTGACCCGCGCATCCGCCGGGACGCCGTTGAGGTACTTGTCGGTCAGCAACCCTTGAGCGAGCGGCGTGAAGGCAATCACCCCGGTGCCCAGTTCCTCGGTGGTGTCCAGCAGGTCTTTTTCCACCCAACGGTTGAGCAGGTTGTAGGCCGGCTGATGAATCAGCAACGGGACTTTCCATTCCTTGAGCAACGCTGCCATTTCCCGGGTTTTCACCCCGGAATAAGACGAGATGCCGATGTACAGCGCCTTGCCCTGTTGCACCGCCGAGGCCAGGGCGCTGGCGGTCTCTTCCAGCGGCGTGTCCGGGTCGAAACGGTGAGAGTAGAAAATGTCCACGTAGTCCAGGCCCAGGCGTTGCAGGCTCTGGTCGAGGCTGGCCAGCACGTACTTGCGCGAACCGCCACCCTGACCATAGGGGCCCGGCCACATGTCCCAACCGGCCTTGCTGGAGATGATCAACTCGTCACGGTACGGCTTGAAGTCTTCACGCAGCAATCGACCGAAATTGATCTCGGCGCTGCCATAGGGCGGGCCATAGTTGTTGGCCAGGTCGAAATGGTTGATACCCAGATCGAACGCTGTGCGCAACAGCGCACGTTGGATGTCGATCGGCGTGCTGTCGCCGAAGTTGTGCCAAAGGCCCAGGGACAACGCCGGCAGCATCAGCCCGCTGCGGCCCACGCGGCGGTAAGGGATGGAGTCGTAGCGGTTTTCGGCAGCGGTATAAGTCATCGAATCCTCTCTTGTCTGTCTTGAATCTGGTCTCGACTGCTTCGCCAGTCGCCCAGCATACGCCCGGACAAACACCAAAAAACCCCGGATTCGACTAATTGCTGAAACGTTTCACGATTTCTTTGCCCTTGCAGTGTCCGGCGTAAATGGCGGGTTGGTTTAAGCTGGTTTCAGGCAGGTCGGGCCGCCCAGAACCTGTAGGAGCTGGCTTGCCAGCGAAAGCGGCCTGAGTGGCACCACACATCCGCAGGACGAAACCCGATATGCACACCACCATCATCATCACCTTCGGCCTGATCCTCCTGGCGCTGATGCTCTACATCGGCGAGAAAATCGGCTTCACCCGCCAGACACTGGCCTACGGCTTTGTCGGCCTGTGGCTGGCATTGACGTTGATCAACGGCGCGGTCGGGGTGGTGCATGCCGGCCAGCCACTGAGTATGGAACTGATGGTCGGCAGCGCCGTATTCGGTGTCCCGGTGGCGGCGCTGGTGTTGTTCATGGTGCTGACCACCGAGACGTGAAGGCCCGATCAACGCACCAGATGCAGGAACTGCATGTGCCGCTCGTACTGATCCAGGATGTCGTTGATCACCTGCTCCCGGGTGTAACCCACCAGGTCGTAGTCCTGACTGCCCTCACTCAAATGCACTTCGGCCCGGTAGTAACGCCGGTTGTTCAGTTCCTTGGAACCCATGCCGCCACGGGCGAACGACGGCGTGAAATAGCCACGCATTTGCACCTGATAGATGAACGGGTGCTGATCGCCGTGACCGATCTCCAGGCTGACGCTGTCGTTGACCGGCTCCGGGTGGGTGACGACGCCGAGGCCTTTTTCGATGAACACCGCCGACACCTCTTCGATGGCCGGGCGTACCGTCGAATCGAGAACGCGATACACCTCGTCCCGCGACGGGAAATGCACCGCCTGACTCAAGCGCTGGCGCCAGCCGCCCCGCCGCGAGCCGGACACCGGTGCCAGGGAATGCATCTGCGCAATCTGCTTCTGCGATTCCAGATAGAACGCCTTGTGCAGGCCCCACATCATCAACAGCAGGATCAGCGAGAACGGCAGCGAGGTCAGCACCACCGCTGACTTCAGCGCATCGATGCTGCCGGAAAACAGCAGCGCGCTGGTCACCAGCGCAGTCATCGCGCCCCAAAACACCCGCAGCCATTTCGGCCCGTCTTCATCGGGGCCGCCGCCCTTGGCGGACAGCGTCGACAGCACCACGGTGCCTGAATCGGCGGAAGTGACGAAAAACACGAAGCTGATGAACACCGTGACCGCGATGACGGTTTTGCTCCACGGGTAGGTTTCCAGCAGCAGGTAGAGGGTCATCGACGGATTATCGATGGCCGACATACCCAGCGCCGACATGCCGTGGTTGAGCACTTGGTCGATGGCGCTGTTGCCGAAAATCGACATCCACGCCAGGGTGAAACCAAGGGGAATCAACAGCACGCCGAAGACAAACTCGCGGATGGTCCGGCCTCGGGAAATCCGCGCGATGAACAGGCCCACGAACGGCGACCATGCGATCCACCAGGCCCAATAGAACACCGTCCAGCCGCCCAGCCAGTCGCTGGGCTTGTCATACGCGTACAGGTCGAAGCTCTTCATCGGCAAGGCGCCGAGGTAATCGCCCAGGTTCTGGATCAAGGTGTTGAGCAAGTGCTGCGTGGGGCCGGCGAACAATACGAACAGCAACAGCGCGCAGGCCAGCAGCATGTTGATATCGGACATGACCCGCACGCCCTTATCGACACCGGACACGGCCACTATGATCGCCGCGCCCATCATCAGCGTGATCAGGCCGACCTGAATCCACCGGGTATGGGCGATACCGAACAGGTAGTCCAGCCCCGAGTTGAGGTGCAACACGCCAAAGCCCATGTCGGCGCCGAGGCCGAACACCGTGGCAATGATGCCGAAGCCGTCCACTGCGTAACCGATGGGGCCGTTGATGCGTTTGCCGATCAGCGGATACAGCGCCGAGCGCAAGGCCAGCGGCAGGTTGTGCCGGTAAGCGAAGTAGGCCAGCGCCATGCCGACGAAGGCGAACACGCCCCAGCCGTGCAGCCCCCAATGCAGAAACAGAACCTGCATCGCCTGACGTGCCGCATCCGCCGTGCCCGCCTCACCTTGCGGCGGCTGGAGCATATGGGTCAGCGGTTCGGACACGCAGAAGAAAAACAGGGTGATGCTGATCCCGGCGGCGAACAGCATGCCGGCCCAGGACAGGTAACTGAATTCGGGCTCGTCGTGGTCGGCACCGAGTTTTATCTTGCCGTAGCCCGATAACGCGGTGACCACCACGAAGACCAGATACAGGGTCATCGCCAGCATGTAGTACCAGCCGACCGTGTTGGCCGCCCAGTTTTGCGCCGCCAGCAGCCAGGCGCCGGCTTGTTCGGGCATGGCCATGACCACGAGGCCGAACAACAGAATGAAACTCGCGGCGAACCAGAACACTGGCGGATTCATGCGGACCAGGCCGCTTGAAGGGAGGGACGATGCACTCATCAACGGTGCACCTCAAAGGGGGAAAACGTGGCTGTAGAAATCGGACTCAGCAAAGGCAAGCCTCCTGTTGTGAGCGGGCGGCGAACCACCGGTTTAACTTGAATGAACGTTCAAGTTAAACATAGATAGGGGGCTAAGGACTAATCGCAGGGCTGGGCGGTACTGTTGGCAGGCAAGCTCGAAGGAAGATTTGACGCGAGATTTGATCGGGACCGCTGGCTCGATTCGACTTGAAATCCAATCGCGGGCAAGCCCGCTCCCACAAGATCTGTGGCGTACATAGAACCTGTGGGAGCGGGCTTGCCCGCGATGAGGCCAGCTCAGTCAGCGAAAATTCAAAGCTTTACTTCTGCGTCCCATCATCCAGCTGCAGACTCGCCTGGGTCAGGTTGCTGCCCGCCGGTACGCTGCGAGTCAGCCAGACGTTGCCGCCAATGGTCGAGCCCTTGCCGATGGTGATCCGCCCCAGAATCGTCGCGCCGGCATAGATCACCACGTCGTCCTCGACAATCGGATGCCGCGGCTGGCCCTTCTGCAACTGACCATCTTCGTCCGCCGGGAAGCGCTTGGCGCCCAGGGTCACGGCCTGATAAATCCGCACCCGCTCGCCAATGATCGCCGTCTCCCCAATCACCACGCCGGTCCCGTGGTCGATGAAGAAACTGCGGCCGATCTGTGCACCGGGGTGAATGTCGATGCCGGTGGCCGAGTGGGCGATTTCCGCGCTGATCCGTGCCAGCAATGGCAAGCCGGCGCGGTACAAATGGTGGGCCAGGCGATGGTGAATCACCGCCAGGATGCCCGGGTAGCACAACAGCACTTCATCGACGCTACGTGCCGCCGGATCGCCGTGATAGGCCGCCAGCACGTCGGTATCCAACAAGCTGCGCAGCCCCGGCAGGGCGAGGGCGAAGTCCTGAATGATCTGGATGGTTTTGGCCTCGATTTCGGTGTCGGCCCGGCCACTGTGGCGAGCGGCGTACCGCAATTCGAGCCGCGCCTGGGCCAGCAGTGCATTCAGCGCGACATCAAGGGTGTGGCCCACGTAAAAGTCTTCACTTTCCTCGCGCAGGTCCACCGGCCCCAGGCGCATAGGGAACAGTGCGCCACACAGTGCTTCGAGAATCTCCGCCATCGCCGCCCGGGACGGCAACTCACGACCGCCCTGCTCGGTGCTGGCGCGGCCATTTTGTGCACGCCACTGATCGCGTGCCGTGCGCAGCTGACTGACGATGGTCTGCAATTGCCAATGGCTGGAACGCTCACTCACGGTAAAAACTCCTCACGGGCGACCGGACTGTCTGGCCGCACTGACGGCGATTACTTTACGGCAAGGTCTGCGAGCCAAATTAAGAACCAATTGTGCTGTAGTAAGCATCTTTGGCTATAAGGCGATTGACGGTTGCCCAGGCTTTTAGGGGTGCCTATAGTCCTTTCATCCTCCACCGCCAGTACGGACTCATGATCAAACAACTGCTTGCCCGCTTTAACCGTCTCGACCTGCTTGGTCAGCCCACCGCCCTGGAAAAACTCGAACGCCTGTCGACCTGGCTGGGTCGCGATGTGTACGTCAAACGCGATGACCTGACCCCACTGGCCATGGGCGGCAACAAGCTGCGCAAACTCGAATACCTGGCCGCCGATGCCCTGGCCCAGGGTGCCGACACCTTGATCACGGCAGGCGCGCTGCAGTCCAATCACGTGCGCCAGACGGCGGCGATTGCCGCCAAGCTTGGCCTCGGTTGTGTCGCCCTGCTGGAAAACCCCCTCGGCACCGACGACGCCAACTATGTCGGCAATGGCAATCGGCTGCTGCTGGACCTGTTCGAGGCCAAGGTCGAGCTTGTGGAAAACCTCGACAACGCCGACGAACAATTGCAGGCCCTGGCTGCCCGCTTGCGCAGTAATGGCAAGAAACCCTATCTGGTGCCGATTGGTGGTTCCAACGCGCTAGGCGCCCTGGGTTATGTGCGCGCCGGCCTGGAACTGGCCGAGCAGATCAAGGACACCGGGCTGAAGTTTGCCGCCGTGGTCCTGGCGTCGGGCAGCGCCGGAACCCACAGCGGCCTGGCATTGGCGCTGAGCGAAGCGCTGCCGGATCTGCCAGTGATCGGCGTCACGGTTTCGCGCAGCGAGGAAGATCAGCGGCCGAAGGTACAAGGCTTGGCCGAGCGCACCGCCGAGTTGCTGGGCGTGAGCTTGCCGGCGAATTTCAAGGTCGAGTTGTGGGATGAGTATTTTGGGCCACGCTATGGTGAACCGAATGCCGGGACGCTGGCGGCAGTGAAGCTGGTGGCAAGCCAGGAAGGCCTGCTGCTCGACCCGGTCTATACGGGCAAGGCCATGGCGGGGTTACTGGATGGGATCGGACGTCAGCGTTTCGATGACGGCCCGATTATTTTCCTGCACACCGGTGGGGCGCCGGCATTGTTTGCCTACAAGGATTTCCTGTAGACGCCGCAACCCTGTAGGAGCGAGCCTGCTCGCGATGGACGACAAGGCGCCGCGGGGTGTCAGGTTGCCAGCGTTATCGTTGACGACCCTCGCGAGCAGGCTCGCTCCTACAGGTAAAAAGCATTATTCGATAAAAGAATAATAAACATAGAAATTATTATTTTCTAATCTAAAAACGCCATCATATAGTCATACCGCAGGCGAATTTCCCGAGAGACGCATACGCTGCTTTAGGGCAGGATAGCGCTGTCGTCCAATTCCCGATTTCGCCAACCTTTTTTAAAGCGTCTTCCATAAGAAAACACAGGGGCTTGTCATGAATTTTTCCGCACTACGTCGAAATCTGCTGGTGGGTTCGCTGGGCCTGGCACTGAGCGCTGGCCTGATCGGTCAAGCGGTTGCCGGTGAGCAGCTGCAACAAATCAAGGACAAAGGCGTGATCAACGTCGGCCTGGAAGGCACTTATCCACCGTTCAGCTTTGTCGACGAAAACGGCAAGCTGGCGGGCTTCGAAGTCGAGCTCTCCGAGGCTCTGGCCAAAAAGTTGGGCGTCAAGGCCAAGATTCAACCCACCAAGTGGGACGGTATCCTCGCCGCGCTGGAATCCAAGCGCCTGGACGTAGTGGTCAATCAGGTGACCATCTCCGACGAGCGCAAGAAGAAGTATGACTTCTCCGAGCCGTACACCATCTCCGGGATTCAAGCGCTGGTGCTGAAGGACAAGGAAGCCGCGCTGAACATCAAGACCGCCGCTGACCTGACCGGCAAGAAAGTCGGCGTAGGCCTGGGCACCAACTACGAACAATGGGTGCGAGCCAACGTGCCGGGTGCTGATGTGCGCACCTACGACGATGATCCGACCAAGTTTGCAGATCTGAACAACGGCCGTACCGATGCCATTCTGATCGATCGACTGGCCGCACTTGAATACGCCAAGAAAGCACCGAAAACCGTGGCTGCCGGCCAAGCGTTCTCCCGTCAGGAATCCGGCATCGCCCTGCGTAAAGGTGAGCCAGAGTTGCTGGCTGCGGTAAACAAGGCCCTCGATGAGCTGCGTGCCGACGGCACCCTGGCCAAGATCTCGGAAAAGTACTTCCAAGCTGACGTCACCAAATAATGGAAGCGGCTTTCCAACTTGCGCTGGACTCCGCGCCTTTCCTGTTGAAAGGCGCGTACTACACGGTAATCCTGAGCCTCGGCGGGATGCTCTTCGGCCTCGTGCTGGGCTTCGGCCTGGCACTGATGCGCCTGTCGCGTTTCAAATCGGTAAGCTGGCTGGCCCGCATCTACGTGTCGTTCTTTCGCGGCACGCCGTTGCTGGTGCAACTGTTCGTGATCTATTACGGCTTGCCGCAATTGGGTCTGGAACTCGATCCGCTGCCGGCGGCCCTGATAGGCTTCTCCCTGAACATGGCCGCCTATGCCTGTGAAATCCTGCGCGCCGCGATCGGATCGATCGAACGCGGCCAATGGGAAGCGGCTGCCAGCATCGGCATGACCCGCGCGCAGACCCTGCGCCGGGCCATCCTGCCGCAAGCGATGCGCACGGCGTTGCCGCCGCTGGGCAACAGCTTTATTTCACTGGTCAAGGACACCGCACTGGCCGCTACCATCCAGGTGCCGGAGCTGTTCCGACAGGCGCAATTGATTACCGCCCGGACTTTCGAAGTCTTCACCATGTACCTTGCCGCCGCGCTGATCTACTGGGTCCTGGCCACGATGCTTTCGCACCTGCAGAACCAGTTGGAAGCCCGGGTCAATCGGCACGATCTGGAGTCCTGACCCAATGATTGTCGTGGAAAAACTGACAAAGCAGTTCAAGGGTCAAGTCGTACTCAACGGCATCGATCTGCAAGTGAAGGAAGGCGAGGTCGTGGCGATCATCGGGCCAAGCGGCTCGGGCAAGACCACGTTCCTGCGTTGCCTGAACTTCCTGGAAGAACCCACCAGCGGCCGGATCAAGGTCGGCGACATCGAGATCGATGGCAGCCGTCCGCTGAACCAGCAGCAAGGCCTGGTGCGCCGTTTGCGCCAGCACGTGGGCTTCGTGTTCCAGAACTTCAACCTGTTCCCCCATCGCACCGCCCTGGAAAACGTCATCGAAGGCCCGATCGTGGTGAAAAAGACCCCGCGCGCCGATGCCGTTGCCCTGGGCAAGAAGCTGTTGGCCAAGGTCGGCCTGGCGGGTAAGGAAGATGCTTATCCGCGCCGTCTTTCGGGCGGCCAGCAACAGCGTGTGGCGATTGCCCGCGCGCTGGCGATGGAACCGGAGGTGATCCTGTTCGACGAACCGACCTCGGCCCTCGACCCGGAACTGGTGGGCGAAGTGCTGGCGACGATCCGCGGCCTGGCCGAAGAGAATCGCACCATGGTCATCGTGACCCACGAAATGGCTTTCGCCCGCGACGTGGCCAACCGCGTGGTGTTTTTCGACAAGGGGGTGATCGTCGAACAAGGCGAAGCCAAGGCGCTGTTTGCCAACCCGAAAGAAGAACGTACAAAACAGTTTCTCAGCAAGTTTCTGAATAACTCACACGCTTGAAACACCCATCGTAGAACCCCCAACTTCCATGGATGGAAGTTACCCACCCCACAACTAACTCCCTGTCATTATGTGCGTTACATATATATGCACGCCAACGAATGCAGTGGTGACCACCATCAACTGTAGGAGCGAGCTCGCTCGCAATGGTCATTAACGATTACGCCGGATTACCGGCTCCCCGCGGCGCCTTCGAACCCATCGCGAGCAGGCTCGCTCCTACACAAGCCATGTTTATTTGCGGCATTCCCTTAGCGCAAATTAACTACCAAATGTAGGAAGCTTCTGAATTACAGCAGAGCTCGCCTTTAACTAATCCACTCTATTGACTCAACTTAGACCGCGCTCTTATCTACCTTGACCCGCTACTTTCCGCTTGTTTCCGATATGGACTTCGCTGAAATACTTCAAGGAGAGATACCCATGAACTGCCTCCCGCGCATCCCGGCTTTGGCGCCACCCACCCTGCCCCAGGCCCACAAGGCCGGTATCAATATCATTGCGGCGACTGACCTGTGGGTCGACATAGGGCCGTACGCCGACATGGGCACCGGCGACCTTATCGAATTGTTCTGGAACGGCCACTTCGTTGCCTCCCGTGTGCTGACAGCGCAGGACACTGGCCACACCGTCAGCCTGCGGGTCCCGGAAAGCTTTATCGTCAGCGGTGCCCCTTGGGTGCATTACCGAGTCATGCAGGTCGGCAGAAACCCGGTGCTGTCGGTGGCGACGCGGGTAGCGGTCAAGCTCGAATGCCCCGGTGGCCCACTCGGTGATGACGAAAATCAGTTCCTGGCGCCGGTAAATCTGCCCGCCTTCATCCGCCGCCGGGGGCTCAACAGGCGACAGATCCAGCGTGGCGTGCCGCTGACCATCGAGCCTTACCTGAACATGGCAGCCGACGATGAAATCACCTTGCGCTGGGGCGATGTGCGCATGGATCTGCCTCGGCTCATGGCGGCTGACGTGGGCCGGCCGATCCACGTCTGGGTACCACCGGCAATCATTGTCGAAGCCGGCGAAGATCTGCGACTGGAGGTGACCTACTGCATTCTCGACCGGGTAGGCAACAACTCGCGCTGGGCGCCGGCGCGAATGTTGAAGGTTGGCCGACACTCCCTGTAGGAGCGAGCCTGCTCGCGAAGAACGTTCAGACAACGCAGGCATCCAGACAGCCCGCGTCATCGTTAACAACCATCGCGAGCAGGCTCGCTCCTACAGGAGTTGTCGCCGACCGCGATTCTTTCTATGTATATTCCTAAAAGTTAGTTCATAAGTTTTTTATAAACGCTTAGGGTATATGCACCGGACCACCGGACATTCTTGTTTTCGTTCGCCGCACAGCGGCGCTTCCATAAGATGTGAGGTAGGTATGGTCCGGAACACAATCACCCCAGTGCAGATCGCCAGGGCATTGCGTGCAGCCAAGGAGCGGCACTGATGTCCAGTCTGGCAGATGCAATCGTCCAGAGTGATCTGGATGTCGCCCCGCTGTTGTTGCCCGCGCAAGTCCTGCGCAACGACGCACAAGCCATCAAGGCCGCCCATGAGCTGGCGCACGTCGCCCGCCTGCAAGCGGCCAAACGTGACCAGCAGCGCAAGCTGCCATGGTCGGAAATCGAACAGTTCACCCGCAGCGGCCTGGGCAGCATCGCTATCCCCCGCGAATACGGTGGTCCACAGGTTTCGTTCGTCACCCTGGCCGAGGTGTTCGCGATCATTTCCGCCGCGGACCCAGCCCTCGGGCAGATCCCGCAGAACCAGTTCGGCATACTGAATCTGGTACTCGGCAGTGCCACCGAAGCGCAGAAAACACAGCTGTTCAAAAGCGTTCTCGAAGGCTGGCGCATCGGCAATGCCGGGCCCGAGCGCGGCACCAAAAATACCCTCGAACTCAAGGCACGCATCACGGCCGACGGCGACGGTTTTGTCCTCAACGGGCAGAAGTTCTATTCCACCGGCGCGCTGTTCGCGCATTGGGTTGCAGTCAAGGCGCTCAACGACGACGGCAAGCAAGTGCTGGCCTTCGTGCGTCGCGGCACGCCTGGGCTGCGCATCGTCGACGACTGGTCCGGCTTCGGTCAGCGCACCACCGCCAGCGGCACGATTTTGCTTAACAACGTGCGAGTCGACGCCGAACTGGTGGTCGACAACTGGAAGATCAACGAACAGCCAAATATTCAAGGAGCGGTCTCGCAGCTGATTCAAGCCGCCATCGACGCCGGCATCGCCCGGGGCGCCGTCGATGATGCTATCGAGTTCGTGAAAACCCGCGCTCGGCCATGGATCGACGCCAACGTTGAGCGGGCCAGCGATGATCTGTACGTGATCGCCGATATCGGCAAACTGAAAATCGAATTGCATGCCGCCGAAGCCCTGCTGCGCAAAGCCGGTCAAGTGCTCGATCAGGTCAGTGCCGCGCCATTCACCGCCGAGTCCGCCGCCCACGCTTCGATTGCCGTGGCCGAAGCCAAAGTGCTGACCACCGAGATCTCGTTGCTGGCCAGCGAAAAGCTTTTCGAACTGGCCGGCAGCCGCGCCACCCTCGCCGAATTCAACCTCGACCGTCATTGGCGCAACGCCCGGGTGCACACGCTGCATGATCCGGTGCGCTGGAAATATCACGCGGTCGGCGCCTATCACCTCAATGGCACGCTACCCGCTCGCCATTCCTGGATTTAACGACCAGACCTCTGGAGAAACACATGTCAATTTCTCAACACGTCGCGGTCATCACCAGCGATGAGCAAGCCCTGGTCGTCGCCAGCGACCTGGCCGAAGATTTCAAACGCGACAGCGCCCAGCGCGACCGTGAACGCCGTTTGCCATATCCGGAGCTGGAAGTGTTTTCCCGTTCGGGTCTGTGGGGCATCAGCGTGCCCAAAGAATACGGCGGCGCCGGTGTTTCCAACGTCACGCTGGCCAAGGTCATCGCGATGATTGCCCAGGCGGATGGCTCCCTCGGCCAGATCCCGCAGAACCATTTTTATGCCCTGGAAGTGCTGCGCGTAAACGGCAGCAAAGAGCAGAAAAAACGCCTGTACGCCGAAGTACTGGCGGGCCAACGCTTTGGTAATGCCCTCGCCGAGCTGGGCACCAAGACTGCCCATGACCGCGTGACCCGCCTGACCCACGACGGCAGTGGCTATCGCATCAACGGTCGCAAGTTCTACGCCACGGGCGCGATTTATGCCCAGCGCATCCCGACCTCGGTGGTGGATGAACAGGGCGTACAACAACTGGCGTTTGTCCCGCGCGACAGCAAAGGCCTGACGGTGATCGACGACTGGAGCGGCTTCGGCCAGCGCACCACCGGCAGCGGTTCGGTGGTGTTCGAGGATGTTTTTGTTGCGGCCGAAGATGTGATCCCGTTCCAGACCGCCTTCGAGCGCCCGACCCCGGTCGGCCCGCTGGCGCAGATTCTCCATGCCGCCATCGACACCGGCATCGCCCGTGCCGCCTATGAAGATGCGCTGCACTTCGTGCGCACCAAGACCCGGCCATGGATCGACGCCACACACGACACAGCCACTGAAGATCCGCTGACCCTCAAGAGCTTCGGCCATTTGAGCATCCGGCTGCACGCCACCGAAGCGTTGCTGGAACGTGCCGGTGAATTCCTCGACCAGGCCCAGGCCAACACCAATGCCGAGACCGTCGCCGCCGCATCGATTGCGGTCGCCGAAGCCCGCGCCATCAGCACCGAGATTTCCCTCGCCGCCGGCACCACGCTGTTCGAGCTGGCCGGCAGCCAGGCGACTCTGAGGGAGCACGGCCTTGATCGCCACTGGCGCAACGCACGGGTGCATACCCTGCACGACCCGGTGCGCTGGAAGTATCACGCCATCGGTAACTACTACCTCAACGATGAAAACCCGCCACTGCGGGGAACCATCTGATGACGGCCACTAAAAAGAAAATCCTGCTCAACGCGTTCAACATGAACTGCATCGGGCACATCAACCATGGCCTGTGGACCCATCCACGGGACACCTCGACCCAATACAAGACGATCGAATACTGGACCGAACTGGCGCAGCTGCTGGAGCGCGGGCTGTTCGACGGTTTGTTCATCGCCGACATCGTTGGTGTCTACGACGTCTACCAGAACTCGGTGGACGTGCCGCTGAAAGAGTCGATCCAGCTGCCGGTCAACGATCCGCTGCTGCTGGTGTCGGCGATGGCAGCGGTAACGAAGAACCTCGGTTTCGGCCTGACCGCCAACCTCACCTACGAGTCGCCGTACCTGTTCGCCCGGCGCATGTCGACCCTCGATCATCTGAGTCGCGGTCGTGTGGGCTGGAACATCGTCACTGGCTACCTCGACAGCGCCGCCAAGGCCATGGGCCTGAGCGAACAGGTCGAGCACGACCGTCGCTACGACCAGGCCGACGAGTACCTGGAGGTGCTCTACAAACTCTGGGAAGGCAGCTGGGAAAACGGCGCGGTGCTGAACGATCCGCAGAAACGCGTCTACGCACAGCCGGACAAAGTGCACAAGGTCGAGCACAAGGGCGAGTTCTATCAGGTGGAGGGTTATCACCTGTGCGAACCGTCACCGCAGCGCACGCCCGTGCTGTTCCAGGCCGGCAGCTCCGATCGTGGTTTGCTGTTTGCCGGGCGCCATGCCGAATGCGTGTTCATCAGCGGCCAGAACAAGCCGTCGACCAAGGTGCAGGTGGACAAGGTCCGCGCCAGCGCCGTCGAGGCCGGGCGCAACCCTGAGGACATCAAGGTGTTCATGGGCCTGAACGTGATTGTCGGTGCCACCGAAGAGCTGGCCTGGGCGAAGCACGCCGAGTACCTGAGCTACGCCAGTGCCGAGGCCGGCGTGGCGCATTTCTCGGCATCCACCGGGATCGACTTTTCCGAATACGCCATCGACGAACCGATCCAGTACGTGAAGAGCAACGCCATCCAGTCCGCCACCAAAAACCTGCAAAACAACGACTGGACCCGGCGCAAATTGCTCGAACAACACGCCCTCGGCGGACGCTACATCACCGTGGTCGGCTCGCCAGAGCAAGTGGCGGATGAGCTGGAATCGTGGATCGCCGAAACCGGGCTCGATGGCTTCAACCTGACGCGCATCGTCACGCCGGAGAGCTATGTGGATTTCATTGCTCTGGTGATACCGGAGCTGCAGCGGCGTGGGTCGTACAAGACGGCTTATGACGATGGCAGCTTGCGGGAAAAGCTGTTTCGCGAAGGGGCGCATTTGCCTGAGCAACATACGGGTTCGGCTTACCGCCGCTAAAAGCTTCGCTGGCAAGCCAGCTCCTACAGGTTTTTCGGGCGCTCACAAAATCCCTGTGGGAGCTGGCTTGTCAGCGATGAGGCCCGAATAAACACCCAAAATTTATGCACTGACTGGAAAAATCATCATGACCAAAAACCACTTCTCTCGCCCAGTCAAAGCACTGGCCCTGGCCCTCGGCCTCTTCAGCTCCATCACCTTCGCCGCCGACGCGCCGCTGAAAATAGGCACCACCGCCGCCTTCGCCATTCCCCTTGAAGCGGCGGTGGAAGAAGCCGGCAAACAAGGCCTGAAAGTCGAGCTCGTGGAGTTCAGCGACTGGATTGCACCGAACGTCAGCCTCGCCTCGGGTGACATCGACGTGAACTACTTCCAGCACATCCCGTTCCTGGAAAACGCCAAGGCGGCCTCCGGGTTTGACCTGGTGCCATTCGCACCAGGGATCATCAACAACGTCGGCCTCTACTCGAAGAAATTCAAAAGCTTCGACGAGCTGCCCGAGGGCGCGAGCGTGGCCATCGCCAACGATCCGATCAACAGCGGTCGCGGCTTGCAGTTGCTGGCCAAGGCCGGTTTGATCACCCTCAAGCCGGGCGTCGGCTACAAGGCCACCGAAGAAGACATCATCGCCAATCCGAAGAAAATCAAGATCCTCCAGGTTGAAGCCGTGCAGCTGGTGCGCGCCTATGACGACGCCGATCTGGTGCAGGGCTATCCGGCCTACATTCGTCTGTCGAAGACCTTCGACGCTGGCTCGGCCCTGCTGTTCGACGGCCTGGATCACAAGGAGTACGTGATTCAGTTCGTGATCCAGCCCAAGAGCAAAACCGATCCGCGCCTGATCAAATTCGTCGACATCTACCAGCATTCGCCAGCTGTCCGCGCAGCGCTGGATAAAGCCCATGGCAAGCTCTATCAAGCCGGTTGGGAGAGCTGAGCATGACGGCTGCCACCCAACTGCGACTGGAAATTCCAGCGCCTCATCGAGCGATCCAGACTGAGCTGCACCCGGATCTGAATCACGCACATGTGCGCTTCATCAACCTGGGCAAAACCTACGAAGGCCAGCAAGGCCCGGTAGCCGCCCTGCACGGCATCGACCTGGCGATCCAGCGCGGTGAAGTGTTCGGCATCATCGGCCGCAGCGGCGCCGGAAAATCGTCGCTGATCCGCACCATCAACCGCCTCGAACAACCGAGCAGCGGTCGGGTGTTGATCGATCAGGTAGACATCGGCGAGTTCGATGAAGACCGTCTGGTGAAACTGCGCCGGCGCATCGGCATGATCTTTCAGCACTTCAATTTGATGTCGGCCAAGACCGTTTGGCAGAACGTCGAATTGCCGCTCAAGGTTGCCGGCGTATCGAAGGAACAGCGCGACCGTAAGGTCCGTGAATTGCTGGAACTGGTCGGCCTGGAAGCCAAGCACAAGGCCTATCCTTCGCAGCTGTCCGGTGGCCAGAAACAGCGCGTCGGCATCGCCCGCGCGCTGGTTCACGATCCGGCGATTTTGTTGTGCGACGAAGCCACGTCGGCGCTGGACCCGGAGACCACGCAATCGATTCTCGGTTTGCTGCGCGAGATCAACCGGCGCCTGGGCCTGACCATCATTTTGATCACCCACGAAATGGCGGTGATCCGCGAGATCTGTGATCGTGTGGTGGTCCTCGAACGCGGACGCGTGGTCGAACAGGGACCGGTCTGGGAGGTCTTCGGCAACCCGCAGCATGAGGTCAGCAAGACCTTGCTCGCACCTTTGCAGCATGCCCTGCCTTCCGAGTTGCAAAGTCGTCTGCAGGCGCAACCGCAATCCTCGGAGGACGCTGTGGTCCTGCGTCTGCAATTCACTGGAACGGCGCAGGACGAACCCGACATTGCCGCCCTGTTCAGTGCCCTCGGTGGCCGCGTACGCCTGCTGCAGGGTGGCGTGGAAAGGATTCAGGGCCATGCGCTGGGGCAACTGCTGCTGGCAGTGACCGGGTCATCCCTTGACGCCGAACAATTGCGTCAGCGCGCAAGCCAATGGGCGCAACAGGTGGAGGTGCTGGGCTATGTGGTTTGATCGCTTGCTGCAAGGCTTTATCGATACGTTTTTGATGGTCGGCGTGTCGTCGTTGATCGCACTGTTGGCGGGCATTCCGCTGGCGGTGATCCTGGTCACCAGCTCCAAGGGCGGCATCTACGAGGCCCCGACGGTGAACCGTGCACTGGGTGCGTTCGTGAACCTGTTTCGCTCGATTCCGTTCCTGATTCTGATGGTGGCGCTGATTCCCTTCACCCGACTGATTGTCGGCACCACCTACGGAGTTTGGGCGGCCGTGGTGCCGCTGACCATCGCGGCCACGCCGTTCTTTGCGCGGATTGCCGAAGTCAGTTTGCGCGAGGTGGATCACGGATTGATCGAAGCGGCACAGGCCATGGGCTGCCGGCGTCAGCACATTGTTTGGCATGTGCTGTTGCCTGAAGCGCTGCCGGGGATTGTCGGCGGGTTCACCATCACTTTGGTGACGATGATCAACTCCTCGGCCATGGCCGGGGCGATTGGTGCCGGTGGGCTGGGGGACATTGCGTATCGGTATGGGTATCAGCGCTTTGACAGCCAGATCATGCTGACGGTGATTGTGTTGCTGGTGGTGTTGGTGGCGGTGATTCAGCTGGGTGGAGATCGCCTGGCGCGGGGCCTGAACAAGCGCTGAGCCTGGTGGCCAACGGTGCCCTTTGTGGCGAGGGAGCTTGCTCCCGTTCGATTGCGCAGCCATCGCAAAACCTGCCTCCCACATTTTCCTGACACACCCTATTGAAGGGTTTTGGGGCTGCTTCGCAGCCCAGCGGGAGCAAGCTCCCTCGCCACAAGAGCCTCTTCGCAACAGGTAAGTTTTCTCACAAGAAAATCAGCTTTTCCGAAGGCCCTATCCCTTTCCTTTGCAGGACATTTCCTAGATCATTTCGCCCGCTTGCGCCTGCCAAATCCGGTGGCTAGTCTCGGCCGGTCACTGCTCATCAGTGATCGGGTTTAGTAGCCCTGAACAATAGGCGCATAGCGTTTCCAGGCTCATGTCCGGCGATTTGCCGCATGCAGAAATATGGTGGCTGTGCGTGGGGTACCTTCGGGTACACCGGTTTTTCCTATTGACCGGCCTACTAACCTGCGCACAGCCGCCACCCAACGTTTAGTAGGCGAAAAGTGACGGCTCCCATGCAGCAATAGGAGCAACACTCATGGAAAAATCCGTTCCCGATCCACCAGAAACCTCCTCCGACGAAGCCCTCACTGACGACCTGCTCAGAGACCGCTCCGCCCTCTACCGCGCCATCGATTTCTACCTCACCGGCGATCAGCCTTCACCACCCGACGAACTGCGGTTCTACAACGTCAGCAAGGACGTGAGTTTCGAAGACACCCAACTCTACATCGCCGATCTGCTGCGCTGTGCATCGGTGACCGCCTATCAGTGCGGCGACCACCTCAAGGGTGCCGACCGGGCCATGGTGTTTTCGGTGTGGCATTTGCTGGAGATTGCCAAGGCGATGGTGGACCGGTCGATTGAGTGTTTGGGGATGAAGCACGACTGAGTCTGCACCACCGCCATCGCGAGCAAGCTTTGCTCCCACAGGGGTACGCGATCAACTGTGGGAGCAAAGCTTGCTCGCGATGGGCTGCGCAGCAGGCCCCGGCGCCATGGCGTATATTCGGCACATCCCAATCGCCTGCGCAGCCCACCATGAAACAGACCCCCACCGACCTCGACCAGATCACTTCCACCACCCTGGCCCATTACAACGCGGTGGCCGATAGTTTTCGTGAAGGCACCCGTGATCACGACGTCAGCCAGAACATCGATGCGCTGATGCGGCATATCCAGGGCGAGGCGCCATTCGACATTCTCGATTTTGGCTGCGGACCGGGTCGTGACTTGCAGACGTTCACTCGCATGGGCCACAAGGCTGTTGGCCTCGATGGTTCGGAGAAGTTCGCGCAGATGGCCCGTGAGGACAGCGGTTGCGAGGTTTGGCAACAGGACTTTTTGAAGCTCGATCTGCCGGACGAACGCTTCGACGGGATTTTCGCCAATGCGGTGTTGTTCCATATCCCTCGTCAGGAGTTGCCACGGGTCTTGCAGGAATTGCGCGCGACATTGAAGCAAGGTGGCGTGTTGTTCAGTTCCAACCCCCGTGGCGAGAATCAGGAAGGCTGGAACGGGCCGCGTTATGGGGCGTATCACGACCTGGCGGCGTGGCAGCAGTTGCTGACCGAGGCGGGGTTTGTGGAGCTTGAGCATTACTACCGGCCGGCGGGGTTGCCGCGGGAGCAGCAGCCTTGGTTGGCGAGTGTCTGGCGTAAATCTGCGTAGGCAGTTCGGCCGCCTTCGCTGGCAAGCCAGCTCCTACAGGAGCTGGCTTGCCAGCGATGCTCTTCAGGGCGAAGAAGCAACCTGATAGCTCACCACCGTCCCATCCCCTCCAAACGCAGTGATGCTTTGCCCCACTAGCCTCTGGCCTTCAGCCTCACGTTCACGCCCGGCAAAATTAGCCACCAATCGTGTGCCATCGGCAAAGGTGGTCTGCTGCACCAACCGATCCTCACTTAGCCATCGGAAGTCGGTCATCGCTTGGGTCGCCAGACGCTCGTGCAGAGGCCGGAAGAAGGCATCCTGACGCGCCACCACCGGCAGCCGCTGCTTCAAGGTTTCGGCACTCAGGTGATACAGCGGCGGTACGTTGTAGAGCAACTGGGCCAGTTCGTTTTCCACCCGCACATTGCTCAGCTTCAGACTGTCGAACAACCAGTGATGAGTAGTGATGACCGAACCGTGGAACACCGTTTGATAGAGTGGCAAGCGCGTTTGCGGGGCAAAATGCACTGTTCGATAGGGTTCCTTGAGTGGAACGGTTTTGAAGAACATCTGTGGCTGCTCATTGGGGAACCAGCGGCCCAGGTAATACTCGGACTCCGAATTTTTGCTCATATCCGGATCGCCCCAGCCGATGACCGGCGTTTGCATGCCATGGGCAAACAGAATGCCCTGCGAGGTGGTGGCGTTGCCATCTTCCGAACCCGTGGGCAACTGCAGGGTTTCATTCACCCAGCGCGCCGCGTCGATATTGCCCTCGGCGTTTTGAGCCTGGGTCAAGGAAGCGCCCGTTCGATAGCTGTCGAACAGCATGCCGGTGGCGTAGGCATCGAGAAACCAGCTATTGAATCCCGCGCGCGCCTGTACCGCCTTGATGCGGGCCTCAAG
The DNA here is from genome assembly GCF_003634475.1 of Pseudomonas sp. WPR_5_2. Classification (NCBI taxonomy): domain Bacteria; kingdom Pseudomonadati; phylum Pseudomonadota; class Gammaproteobacteria; order Pseudomonadales; family Pseudomonadaceae; genus Pseudomonas; species Pseudomonas sp. WPR_5_2. Next base: position 495,875 of record NZ_RBLA01000004.1, read on the forward strand.
CAATGGCCGTACACAACGCGGATCGGTGTAGTGTCCTGATTGCTGAAAGCCACTTTTGAACTGCCCGCCGCTCAAGACAATCGCACAGTCACGGTTGGCCCCAGAGCCCAGGTGCGCCGTGGTCCAGTCCGGATTTTCACTGGCGCTGAGCGCGGTTTCGTAGGAGTCGTACGGCGCCAGCAAATACCCTTGCGCGACAGCCTCGCGCACCGTCTCGGGGTGCCAGAGACCACCCTCCCAACCTTCACCGAGCCCTATCCATAGCCGCGAAAGTCCTGCGGCTTTCAGCTGTTCAAAGGTACCCGTCGACAAGCTGCTGCCCCAATGTTCAGGGGATGCGGTGAGTGCTTCGGCAAATACACCGGCCAACTCCTTGCGCAACTGGCCGTAACCCTCGGCAAGTTTCTGCATGTCTGGCTCGACGACCGCCTGCCAGCCCCTTCGCGCCAGGGTGTTGAGCGCGCCGTTCAAGCCCCTCAACAGGGTGGTCTGTTGGTATCGGTTCAATGGCGATCTTGCGGTACTCAGAATCTCGCGGGCTTGAGCGTCGAGACCACGGCGCAAGTCGCTAGCCAGCACGCTGTTGCCTCGCATCAGCGTCAACAACGCCGACCAACTGCGCACGTCGTTCGGTCCGAGCAGGTCGTTGCTCCACAAATAAACATGGCTGGCCCCCAGGAGCTTTTTGGCTTCAGGAGTCTTCAGCAGTTTGTCGCTCAAGGCTTCGTATCGCCCGTTATCGACCAACCATTGCCGATAGCGCTTGGGCCCGGCCAACAGATCGGCCTCCCCCAACGACAGTTTGAACGTTAGCGGTGCAGTGGGCTCAAGGGAGGTGAATTGGTGATGGGCAGTCAGGGCAAGGGTGTTGTTTTCGGCGCTGAAGGTCAGGCGATTGTTGTAAGGAGTGGTCATCAGCCAGTTCAACGTGAAACCACCGTGATCAATGCCCCACAGCGGCAGACTCAGATCCTGAGTGGTGTTGAATGCCCCCTGATCGAGCAGAAACTTCTGCCACAGCGAGTCACCCGTCGGTACGTAATGTCCCTCCGCGAGCGGCCAGATCAGGCCTTTGCCCATGGCACTGCCAACTTGGTGGAGGAAGTTCAGCTCGCCAGGGTCGCGGGCCGTGATGGACAGGGACAGATCTCGCCCATCGAGGACGGCACTGAGCGTCCAGGCGGCGTCATCCCATTGCCAGTCCATGCGATCAGTACCTTGTTTGAGGTCGCTGACCTTGTGCCCGACAACGCCTGCCGAGGCTTGCACGGGCGAGTGTTGCGCGGGAGTGACGCGAATCGCCAGCGTGGCGGGATCGAGTTCGATGCGCCACAGTGGGTTTTCCAGCGCGTTGGCTGCCAACGCCTGGGACCACAGCAATACACCGAGCAACAATGCGCAGCGTAAGTAACGAGCCATGCACGACATCGGAAAATCCCTCTTCGCAGTGGAAGAGGGAAGCTACAACAGCCCGACGACGCTGTAAGTAGGACCGTTCCCAAAATTCCTTTCAGCAACCATTGGCACACCGTTGCCTGTACTGGCCTCATCGCGAGCAGGCTCGCTCCTACAATGGATCTCGCCGAACACAAATTTTATGTCCACCAAAGATCAACTGTGGGAGCGAGCCTGCTCGCGATGAGCGCGAAGCGCTCGCCTCTATGCCACCTCTTTCTTCGGCTCGCGAATTTTGTACCAGGCCACATACAGCGCCGGCAGAAACAGCAACGTCAGCAGCGTGGCGATGATGATGCCGCCGATCATCGCGTAGGCCATCGGTCCCCAGAACACTTCCCGGGCAATCGGGATCATGCCCAGGCTCGCGGCCGCCGCGGTCAGCAGAATCGGTCGACGACGGTGCTCGGTGGCTTGCACCACGGCATCCCACTGTGATGAGCCTGCGTCCACAAACTCGTCGATCTGGGTCACCAGGATCACCGAGTTGCGAATGATGATGCCGATCAGCGCCAGGATCCCCAAAATCGCCACAAAGCCCATTGGCGTACCGGTCGGCACCAGCGCGATCACCACGCCGATCAAGCCCAGCGGCGCCACGCTGGCCACCAGGAACATTTTCTGCACGCTGTGCAGTTGGATCATCAGGAAGGTGGCCATCAAAAACAGCATCAACGGCACGACCTTGGCAATCGGCCCCTGGGCCTTGCTGCTTTCCTCTACCGTACCGCCGGTGGCGACCTTGTAGCCCACCGGCAACGCGGCGGCGAATTTGTCGATGTCCGGCTTGAGCAAGGCCACCAGGTCGGTGGGTTGAATCTCGCCCAGTGTCGCGGCCTTGATGGTCACCGTCGGTTTGCGGTCGCGACGCCACACCAGTGGCTGCTCCAGTTCGTAGCGCACGGTGGCAAATGCCAGCAGCGGAATCGAGGTGCCGCCCGGCGTGACGATCTGCAGGTTTTGCAGGGTTTCCGACGAGCCACGTTCAGCATCCACCGCGCGGCCGACCACGTTGATCAGGTAGATGTCATCGTCGACCTGGGTCACCGTCGAGCCGCTGACGATGCTGTTCATCAGGTTCGCCACATCTTCGGACGACAGGCCAAGCTGGCGTGCCTTGTCCTGGGCGATGTCGATGCGCAAGACCTTGCCCGGTTCGTTCCAGTCGAAAATGATCTCGCCGATGTGAGGGCTCTTGTCCAGTTCGCTGGCCAGATCGATGGCGTGCTTTCGCACCTGATCGATGTCACTGCCACTGACCCGATACTGAATCGGCCGCCCGACCGGCGGGCCCATTTCCAGCGCCTGCACGTAGCTGCCGATGCCGACGAAGTCCTTGCGCAGACGTTCGCGCAGGCGATCGCTGAGCACTTTGCGCGACTCGAACCCTTTGCTGACGATCACCAGTTGCGCGTAATACGGGTTCTGCAATTGCTGGTCGAGAGGGAGATAGAAACGAATCGCACCCTGGCCGATGTAGGTACTCCAGCGCACGATGTCCGGGTCACCCTTGAGCGTCGCTTCGAGCTTGTCCACGGCCTTGCGGGTTTCGTCGATGGAGGCGTTTTGCGGCAGGTTCAGGTCCACCAGGATTTCCGGGCGATCCGAGGACGGGAAGAACTGGTTTTGCACAAAGCCCATGCCCAACACCGACAGCACAAACAGCAGCACGGTGATGCCGATGGCCCACCAGCGATTGCGCAGGCTCCACAGCAAACCACCATTGAACGCCCGCCCCAGGCGCCCAGGCTCCGCCGAATGCGGTTTCACTTGGGTGCTGAGGATGTGCACGCCGATCACCGGGGCGAACAGCACTGCGACAATCCACGAGACGATCATCGCCACAGCGATCACTGCAAACAAGGTGAAGGTGTATTCGCCGGCAGAGCTGGCATTGAGGCCAATCGGCACGAAACCGGCGACGGTCACCAGCGTACCGGTGAGCATCGGAAAGGCTGTCGAGGTGTAGGCAAAGGTTGCCGCCTGCTCCTTGGTGTCGCCCAGCTCCAGACGCGAGACCATCATCTCGACGGTGATCATTGCGTCATCCACCAACAGACCCAGGGCAATGATCAGCGCGCCGAGGGAAATCCGCTGCATGGTAATGCCGCTGTATTCCATGAACACAAAGACCATCGCCAGCACCAGCGGGATCGAACACGCCACCACCAACCCTGCGCGCACGCCGAGGCTGATAAAGCTGACGACCAATACGATCACCACCGCTTCGAACAGCGCACTGGTGAAACCGCCGACCGCCTCTTCCACCACCTCAGCCTGGTCGGACACGTTGTGCACGCCTACACCCACCGGCAAGTCTGCGGTCAGCTCATTGATGCGCTGGTGCAACGCCTTGCCGAACACCTGTATGTTGCCGCCCTTCTGCATGGCGATGGCCAGGCCGATGGCTTGCTGACCATTGAAGCGAAACTCAGGTGTCATTGGGTCGACATAGCCACGCTGAATATCGGCGACATCGGCCAGACGATAGAAACGGTTGTTAAGCCGCAGGTTGACGTTGGCCAGGTCCTTTTCAGAAGCGAACTGACCGGAGGTGCGCACGGAAATCCGCTCCGGGCCAGCCTCAATCACCCCGGCCGGGGTCACGGCGTTCTCTTTTTGCAGGCTCTGCACGACCTGCGCTTCATCGATGCCCAGCGCCGCCAGTTTGCGCGTCGAGAAGTTCAGGTAAAGGACTTCATCCTGCTGGCCGACCATCTCGATCTTGCCCAGCCCCGGCACATTGTGGATCTCCGCGCGGGCCTGCTCGACGTAGTCACGCAACTGACGCATCGTCAACCCGTCGGCGGTAAAGGCATAGACCGAGCCGAACACATCACCGAATTCGTCGTTGAACGCCGGCCCCTGGATGCCCTGGGGAAACTGGCCCTTGATGTCGCCGATCTTCTTGCGCACCTGGTACCAGATCTCCGGAATGTCCTTGGCCTTGGTGGTGTCACGCAGGTTCACGTAGACCGTGGACTCGCCGGGGCGTGTGTAGCTTTTCACGTAGTCGAGGGAGTCGAGCTCCTCGAGTTTTTTCTCGATGCGGTCGGTGACCTGCTTGAGGGTTTCTTCCTGGGTCGCACCGGGCCAGCGACTCTGGATAACCATGGTTTTGATGGTGAAGGAAGGGTCTTCCTCGCGGCCCAGGTTCATGTACGAGAACACGCCCATCAGCAAGGCGACGAACATCAGGTACCAGACAAACGACTGATGCTTGAGCGCCCATTCGGATAAGTTGAAACTCCCTTTCATTGCGCGCTGTCCTCGTCGACTTTCACTTTCTGCCCCGGTTTGAGGCTGTTGACACCGGCAGTGACGATACGGTCACCGTTCTTCACGCCGTAGGCCAGCACCACGCTGTTGTCGGTGCGGCTGATAACGCTGACATCCCGAGGCGACACGGTTTGCGTCTGTGGATCGACGACCCAGATCCGGGGTTTGCCTTCGACCTCCTGCAAGGCGGTCAAGGGCAGTTCGATGCGTGGTTTGACAGTCGAGCTCAAGGTCACGCTGATCGCCGTGCCCAGACGAAATGCGGTGGGTGTCTCGGTCAAGGTCAGGCGTGCGCGCCGGGTACGGGTGGTGCTTTCGGCCTGGGGTTCGATTTCCCGCACAGTGGCCGTGGTGGTGATTTGCGGGTTCAACTGCGAGGCGACCTGGAACACTACATCCTTGGGCAACTGGTCGATCAGGGTGTCCGGCAGATCGATCACCGCTTCCTTGATGTCCGGTTGTGCCAGGGTCACCACCTGCTGACCGGCGGTGACGGTTTGCCCGGCTTCGGCATTCCACGCCGTGACCACGGCCTTGTGATCGGTGCGCAACTCTACGTAGTTGAGCTGATCCCTGGCCTGGTTGACCGCGGCCCTGGCCTGATCGAGGGACGCCTGGGTGGTTTTCAGGTCGGTTTGCGCAGCGTCCAGTTGCGCCTGTGAGCCCACGCCGCGATCGAACAGATCCTGCTGGCGCCGGGCGGTGGCTTGGGCGTTGATGAACTGCGCCTGGACGCTCGCCAGATCACCCTCAGCCGAGCGCAATTGGTTCTGCTGGTCGGTGGGATCGAGCGAGGCCAGCAAGGCGCCTTTTTCGACTTCCGCACCAACGTCGACAGCGCGGCTGGCAATGCGTCCGGGCACCCGGAAGCCGACATTGCTTTCGTAGCGAGCCTGGATGTTGCCCGCAAAACGCCCCAGGTTTTCCTCGCCCAATGCCTGCACCTTGATCGACAACACCGGACGTACCGGCTCCGGCGGCGGTTCTTTTTTCGAGCAGGCCACCAGCATCAAACTGGCGAACACCAGCAACAGACGCTTCATGGCTGAGCCTCCTTGGCCAGGTCCTTGTAGGTGTTTTCGGCGACTTCCACCTTCACACCGGGGTGCAACAACTGGCCACCGGCGATGACGACTTTTTCGCCACCCTTCAGACCGGCGCTGATGATGACTTTGCCGGTCAGGTAGCGGCCGACGGTGACGGGATGCAGTTGCGCCTTGCCCTCCCCATCCACCAGCCACACGGCGGGATCGCTGACTTTCTTGGTCAGCGCCGACCACGGCAATTCCACCGCAGCTTTGCCGCGGGTCGTGCCGGTTGCACTCACCACCGAACCCAGCTGCATGCCCTGGGGCAAGTTGCCCAAGGTGATCTTGACCTGCACCGTGCCCGTCTGCTCGGAGACCGACGGGGTGATTTCCCGAACAGTGCCGGTGGTTTTGATCGCCGGGTTATCGAGCAGGCTGACCACCACCGTTCGGTCCGCCGGCGGTTCGATCAGCAACGACTCGTAGACGTTGAACACCGCGTCGCGCTCGCCGTCCTGAGCCAGGCTGAAAATCGGCACCGTGGCCTGTACCACCTGGCCGACTTCGGCCTGACGCGCCGTGATAATGCCCGGTGCATCAGAGATCAACGCTGTGTAACTCAATTGTTCACGGGCATTGGCCAACTGCGCCTGGGCGGCCGCCAACGAGCTTTGGCTACTGCGCAAGGCGGCCTGGGCGGAATCGAATTCACTTTGACTGGTGTAACCCTTGGGCAGGAGTTTTTGCTGACGCACGAAAGCCGCCGCGTTCTGCTTGACCTTGGCCTGTTCGGCAACGACCTGGGCCTGGGCCGAGTCGAGGCTGGTTTGCAGATCCTTGGGATCAAGCCGGGCAAGCACTTGCTTGGCGGAAATCCGGTCGCCGACATCGACCGTACGCTGGATGATCTTGCCGCCGACGCGGAACGACAGTTCGGTCTGCACCCGTGCCTGTACATCGCCGGTCAAGGTGACGCTGGCGGCGTAATCGGACGGTTTCACCTCTTGGACGAAAACCCGTGGCCGGTCCTTCTCCACTGGTTTTTTTTCATCGCAGGCCGTCAGCAGGGCCAACAGGCTCAGGCCAACGACTATTTTCAATCCGGGACCAGCCATGCAGACTCCTTTGCGTTTAACGGGCGCGATTCGTCTGTCAGCTTAGAACAGGGATTCAGGGGCGCACCCGATGCATGTCAAAAAAGCCCGGCTTTGTAGTTTTGTGTGTGGCCAGGCCCAGCGCTACACGGAGTTGCGGCGAATACGCTTCCCCATAGTGCCTACGCCAGAAGGGGAATGTGAGGGAAAGGGAAACTGTGAAGTACTAGTCGGGCTGGCGGTCAGGGGGGGAGCTGTTGCACCTGCAAACGGATCTGGAGACAAAGGTGGGGCAGAAGCTAAAGGCGAGGATGGTGATGTCGATTGGCTGATCGATACACGCCCTCTGCTCTCGACAAAATGCTTCAACGTAGGAATGGTCTTCGGATCACGCGCAGCCCAAAATGACCCCATTCGCGCCGAAAATGTAACGGCGCCCAGTCCTAACGCGATCATGCCAAAAATCGCCGCGGCCTCAGTGTCCTTGTTGATAGCCGCCACGGCGGCGCCAACGCCCGTAACAGCCGCAAGCATTGTCGTGACGCCAGCAATGGTCGAGCCCGCGGCACCCAGCGTGACTCTACCCGGTAACTGCCCCGCCGCCCCCCACTGCAATGCGTCCTTTGCCAGCTTAAAGGGAATAGCAGGCTCAAAAACAATACGGGCGTTAAACACACTGAAAAGGCTGGTGACAAGCCTGGAAAACTGCCCCGTCGGATCACTGAAGTTCACCGGATCCCCCTGACAGTACGCATACGCATTCAGCCCACCCCGCCCAAACGGACTCAACCGATCCGGACTGTTGAACCGCATCAATACCGGGTTGAACGCGCGATGCCCATTGCCCAGCAAATAATGCCCGGTGAGCCGATCGACCGCCTCGCCGTTGAAACCCAGAAGACTGCCCAGACCATTCTCGGCCTTTCGATGACCGTAGGCGGTATAAACCTGACGCACCGAGCCACTCGTCCCGGTGACCTGCAACACGGAACGCTGCTGATCGGTTGCCAGCAGTTCACTATTGAGCACATCGTCCTGACATGATTGCAGCGCCAGCAGTTGCATGTCGTGCTGGAACACACTCTGGCTGGCCTGACCTTGCAGCTCAGTCGTCAGATGTTTATGGCGGTAAAAACGTTGCAGCTTTTCCTGCCCAGCAGGCTCGCGCCCGATCAGTTGATCCAGAGCGTCATAGCGATACCGGCACACCTCTGTTTTCAGCATCATGATGCCCCCCCTTCCGATGTATTGAGCTTGCACCTTCAAAAGAGTCAGGACACCTAGCAGAACTGCTAGTACTGTCGCGGCAACGCAACTATTTTTAGTGCACGACAAAAACCGTTGGATGCGCTGGAACAAGCCTAAGGAAGCACTCCATGCTCAATACCCTCGCGGTGGCCAATTATCGCTCGATCAACAAACTGGTGATTCCACTGGGTCGATTGAACCTGATTACCGGTCCAAACGGCAGCGGCAAATCCAACCTCTATCGTGCGCTGCGCCTGCTGGCTGAAACCGCTCAGGGCGGGGTGGTCAATGCGCTGGCCCGCGAGGGTGGGCTGGATTCGACCTTTTGGGCCGGCCCGGAAACCATCACGCGGCGCATGCAAAAGGCTGAGGTGCCGATCGAGTCGACCGTGCGCAAAGGCGTGAAGCGTTTGCGGCTGGGGTTTGCCGGGGAAGGCTTCGGTTACGCCATCAGCCTGGGGCTACCCGATTCCAACGGTCATTTCATGTTGCCCGAACACACTTTACCCATCCCTTCACGGTTCAGTCTCGACCCACAAATCAAGCGTGAATGCATCTGGTCCGGACCGTTCTACCGTCCGGCCAGCCTACTGGTGGATCGTGACGGCCCGATGATCCGCTCCCGGGCCGACCGTAGCTGGGACGTGTTGGCTCAGCACACGCCGAATTTCGACAGCCTCTTCGACCAGGTCGGCAGCCTGCGAACCTCACCGGAAGTGCTGGAGATGCGCGAGTTCATCCGCCGCTGGCGCTTCTACGATCATTTTCGCAGTGACGCCGATGCGCCGGTGCGCCAGCCACAGCTGGGCACCCGCACCCCGGTGCTGCACCACGATGGCAGGGACCTGGCGGCGGCGTTGCAGACCATCATCGAAATCGGCGAACCCGAGGCATTGCGAGCCGCGATCAGCGATGCGTTTCCCGGTGCACGCCTGCACATCGAGCCGCTGCCCGGCGGACGCTTTGCGATCGAGTTTTATCAGGAAGGTTTGTTGCGCCCGCTGTCGGCGGCTGAGTTGTCGGATGGCACGTTGCGGTATTTGCTGCTGGTGGCGGCGCTGTTGACGCCCCGGCCACCGACATTGATGGTGCTGAACGAACCCGAAACCAGCCTGCATCCGGATCTGTTGCCGGCGTTGGCGCGGCTGATTATTCGCGCGTCGGAGCAGTGTCAGGTGTGGGTGGTTTCCCATGCACGGCGGTTGATTTCGGCCTTGCAGGAGGACCCGGAATGCAATTGCATCGTGCTGGAGAAAAACCTCGGCCAGACCGGGATCGTCGGGCAGCGGATGCTGGATGAGCCGGCTTGGCATTGGCCGGATTAGGCGGTGCCTGAAAAATCCATTCGCGAGCAGGCTCGCTCCCACAAGGGTCTTGTGAACGCCACAGATCCAATGTGGGAGCGAGCCTGCTCACGAAGGCGTCAGTAAGATCGCTGCAGAAACCAGAGGATTATCCCTGCCACTTCCCACCCTCGACAATCACACTCTCAGGCTTGGTGTCATCGCTCAATTCCTTGCGCACATACTGGTCGTACAGCTTGAGCAGATACTTGTCCTCACCCAGTTTCGCCAACTCGGCATTGACCCAGTCGCGCAGTTCAACGTTGCCCTTCTTCACCGCTGGCGCAATTGGCGCTTCTGCGCCCAGGGTCTGGCTCAATACCCGGTAGCCAGGGTTTTGCTTGGCTCAGCTGAACAGCACCAGGTTGTCTTGTGCATAGGCATCGCCACGACCATTGGCCAGGGCTTGCAAGGACTCGGAGTTTTTCTCGAACTTGAGCAATTTCCAGTCCGGGTGGTTTTTGGTCAGCCAAATGTCGGCCGTGGTGCCCGTGGTGACGATGGTGGTGCGGGTCGCCAGGTCATCGAGGTTTTTCACCGCGCTGCCCTGAGGCACCAGCGCCTGGACCGCAACCTTGAGGTTCGGGTTGGTGAATTCCACCGCTTCCTTGCGTTCCGGGGTGACGGTCATGTTAGCCAGGATCAGATCAACCTTGTCGCTTTGCAGGAATGGAATCCGGCTGGCCGGCTCCACGGCGACGAACTCGACCTTGTTTTCATCGCCCAGCAGATCCTTGGCGAATTGGCGGCCGATGTCGGTATCGAAACCGACGTAACGCCCGGCTTCATTGACGAAACCGAACGGCGGTTTGTCGGTGAAGACGCCCACGATCAGCTTGTCCCGTGCCTTGATTTTTTCCAGATAACTGGCGCTTTCGCTGGCGACTTTCGGCTTCGCCGGTTCTTCGGTTTTGTTGCAGCCGGCCAGCAGCGCAAAGCCCAGCAGCGGGAGAAGCAAGAGTGAAGACTTGGCAGTTTTCATGACAGTTCCAGTTCCTTTGTTTGAGTCGTTTTGGGTAGTGCGGCGACGTAGGAGAATTTCTCCAGGAACTGCTGCGCTCGTGCGGTTTGCGGGTTCGTAAAGAAGATCTCGGGAGGGTTTTGCTCGAGGATGCACCCGGCATCCATGAACACTATTCGATCGGCCACGGCGCGGGCGAAGGCCATTTCGTGGGTGACAATCAACAGGGTCATGCCCTCGCGGGCCAAGCCTTGAATGACTTCCAGCACTTCCTTGACCATTTCCGGGTCAAGGGCGGCGGTGACTTCATCGAACAACATGACCTTGGGGTTCATGCACAGCGAACGGACGATGGCGATGCGTTGTTGCTGACCGCCGGACAGCTGTCGTGGATAGGCATCGCGCTTGTCCGAAAGCCCCACGCGTTCAAGCAAGGCTTCAGCCTGGACCCGGGCTTCACGGCGGTCACGTTTCTGCACCTTGAGCGGCCCGAGCAGCAGATTGTCGAGCACGCTCATGTGCGGGAACAGGTGATAACTCTGGAACACCATGCCGATCTGCTGGCGCACTTCGCGCCAGTCGGTGGCCTTGTCCAGCAGTTCACGGCCGGCAAATTTCAGGCTGCCACTGTGGGCGTTTTCCAGACCGTTGAGGCAACGCAACAAGGTACTTTTGCCACAACCGCTGGGTCCGAGAATGACGATGACTTCGCCCGGCTTCACACTCAGGTCGATGCCCTTGAGCACCTGCTGATCACCGAAGAATTTGTTGAAACCCTTGAACTCGATCAATGCGCTCATGCTTGCGTCCAGCGCCGCTCCAGCACACGCGAGGCGGCCGACAACGGGTAGCAGATGAAAAAGAAAAACAGGAAAAGAGCGCCGTAGATCAGCACCGATTCGTAGGTGCGCTCGATAATTTGCTGGCCGACCTTGATCACATCCACCACCCCAATCAGCACGGCCAGGGAGCTGGTCTTGATGATCCGCGTGTAAACGTTGATGGTCGGCGGCGTCAGGCGTTTCAGCGCTTGTGGCAGTAGCACGTAGCCGTAGAGCTGCGCTGCGTCCAGGCCGATCGACAGGCCGGCTTCGCGCTGCCCGCGCGGCAACGACTGCAACGCACCGCGCACCACCTCACCCACCTCGCTGGCGCCCCATAACGAGAGCACCAGCACCGCACACCAGAAGCTCGGAATGCTCACGCCAAAAAAGATCGGCAGGCCGAAGAACAGCAAGTACAACCAGACCAGCACCGGAATCGCCCGGAACAGTTCCAGGTAGACCCGCAGGACCACGTTCAGCCACTTCACATCCAGTGTGCGCAACACACCGTAAAGCACGCCGCCGACGGTGCTGATGGCAATGCTCAGGAAAGAAATCGACAGGGTTTGCAGCGCGCCCTTGCCCAGTTGCGGCAACGACACCCACAGCAACTCAAGACCCGAACTGGCCATGCTGGAGCCTCCTTTCCAGACGGCTGAGCAACAGCGACAACGGCAAGAACAGCAGCACGCAAATCAGCGTCAGCACGGCGAGCATTTCGTAGGTTTTGTAATACAGCGCGATGTAACTCTTGGTGGTGTAGAGAATCTCCGGCACCGCCACCGCCGAGACCACAGTGGTTTCCTTGAGCAGGAAAATGAAATTGGCGAACAGCGACGGCAGGCTGAGGATGCCGGCCTGCGGCAGGATCACGTAGCGCAGCAATTGCCCGTGGGAAAGGCCGATGGAGCGACCGGATTCCAATTGTGCCTGGGGCACGGCATCCACGCCGGCACGCAGCACTTCCGTGAGGTAGGCGCCGCCGAGGAAGGTCATGGTGATGATCGCCGCGGCAAAACCCGAGACCTTGATGCCCAGTGCCGGCAAGGCGAAGTAGACGAAGAACAGTTGAATCAGCAGCGGTGTGTTGCGCGCCAGCTCGACATACAGGCCGACCAGTCGCTGCAGGTAAGGCGTACGAAATACCAGGATCGCCGCGTTGATCAGCGCCACCAGCAGAGATGTGCCAATGGCGATGAATCCAACCTGCAGCGTCACGCCCACGGCCTTGAGGAACGCCGGCAAAGTGCTGAGGATAAAAGCGTAATCGAAGTTCATTGAACATCCTGGACGCCGCTCGGTAAGCGACGGTGGCGCAGTCCATGGGCAGTGGATAACTGCCCGGCAAGCACCAACTTTAAAGGTATAAGAAATAGAATTTAAATACCGTTAAAGCATATTGATATCACGCAAAAAACTATCCAAATGGATTTGCCAGGACAGTGGAGACGACTGTTTTCTCTCCTGAGGCGAACTGATCCCCTGTGGGAGCGAGCCTGCTCGCGAAAGCGGTCTGTCAGCCAACATTGATACCAACTGACACGGCCTCTTCGCGAGCAGGCTCGCTCCCACATGGGTTTCGTGGACGCAAAAAAACGCCGACGCTGTATCAGCCGTCGGCGTTGGAAACCTTGAAGGGGTTGCCTCGCGAATCAGAACGCCGGCAGTACCGCGCCGCTGTACTTCTTCTCGATGAATGCTTTCACTTCCGGGCTGGTCAGGGCCTTGGCCAGTTTCTGGATGGCAACGCTGTCCTTGTTGTCCGGACGGGCTACCAGGAAGTTCACGTAAGGCGAATCCGCGCCTTCGATCACCAGTGCGTCTTTAGCCGGGTTCAGACCCGCTTCCAGCGCGTAGTTGGTGTTGATCATGTCCAGGTCGACCTGATCCAGCACACGCGGCAACATCGCGGATTCAAGCTCCTTGAACTTGAAGTTGTGCGGGTTCTTGGCGATGTCTTTCGGGGTTGCCAGGGCGTTTTTCGGGTCTTTCAACTCGATCAGGCCAGCCTTCTGCAGCAGGATCAGGGCACGGCCGCTGTTGCTGCCTTCGTTAGGGATGGCAATGGTCGCGCCGTCTTTGAGCTCGGCCAGGGTTTTGACTTTCTTCGAGTAGCCACCGAAGGGTTCAACGTGAACACCGATGACGGTTTCCAGGTGAGTGCCTTTGCCTTCGTTGAAGCTTTTCAGGTACGGCAGGGTCTGGAAGTAGTTCGCGTCCAGACGCTTCTGGTCGACCTGCACGTTCGGCTGAACGTAGTCGGTGAAGACTTTGATTTCCAGGTCCACGCCTTCTTTGGCGAGGGTTGGCTTGATCAGTTCAAGAATCTCGGCGTGTGGAATCGGGGTCGCCGCAACCACCAGTTTCTCGCCAGCCTGGGCCAGGCCCGCAGTCAGGGCAGCCGCCAGTGCGGTGAACAACAGAACCTTTTTCATGCAGTGTCCTTATCGAAAATCACGGTCGCTTGTGGCGACGGCTAAAAATGAAAGTGCCAGTGAAATGCTATCGCTGGCGTGAAGCGGACAATACCGGGATTTTTTATTCCCGAACAATATCTTTTATTCACTTTCATATTCCATTTTGTTCATACAGCTCTAACCCGTTGGTTGGACGCTATCTGTGGGAGCACAGCTTGCTCGCGATGGCGTCCTCCCGACAGACCGAGTCGCCTGAATCGCGAGCAAGCTTTGCGCCTACGGAAGAAGGCCGGCGTCTTTAAGTATTTGTTTCAGGGCGTCTTTTTCGGCGTCGGAGGCGTTGTCCAGAATCTGTTTGAGCTGCTGTTCGATCCGCGCCACACCTTCATCCGGCAACTTCAAATGCTCCGGGAGTATCTCGTCGCCGGTGCTGACCAGCAGCGCAAAGTGGATGACGTTTTCCAGCTCCCGGGTATTGCCCGGCCAGCGGTGTCGCTCCAGTACACGTTGCGCGGCCTCGCTGATCAGCGGGACCGGCAAATCCAGGCGCTGGCTGTAGATGCCGAGGAAATACTCTGCCAACGACAGAATATCGCCCACCCGCTCACGCAGCGCCGGCAGTTCGAGCTGACCTTCGCTGAGGTAGTGATAGAGCCGCTCATGGAATTTACCCGCCGCAACCGCCTGGGCCAGGTCGATGCTGGTGGCGGCGACCAGGCGCACATCCACCGGGCTTGGCTGATGCGCACCGACGCGAGTGACTTCGTGATTTTCCAGTGCGGCGAGCAATTTGATCTGAATCGGCAGCGGCAAGTCGCCGATTTCGTCCAGATACAAAGTGCCACCGTTGGCCGAACCGAACCAGCCGGCACGACTGCTGGCCGAGCCGCTGTAACCGCCCGCGGCATAACCGAACAATTCGGCATCGGCGTAAGTCGGGCTGATCGCGCCGCAATTGACCGAGACGAACAGCCCGCCGCGATCACTGGCGCGATGGATGTGCCGCGCCAACAACTCCTTGCCGGTGCCGGTTTCACCACGGATCAGCACCGAGATCGAACGCGGTGCCAGTTGCTCCAGCTCCTGGCGCAATTGCCGTGAGCGTGGATCGACGAACACCAGCGCCTTGGCGCGGATGCTCAGGGGACTTTTTTCGGCGTCGGGAAAGGTCAGCAACGGCTGACCGAAGGTTTCAAAGCTCATGGCAGTCTCCCGCCCAAAACCGCCGGGAGACGGGGGGCGTTAAAAAAGGGTTCAAGCACGGCGCAGGGCGTGGTGTTCCATGCGGTTTTGCAGGCGATAGAGATAGGCAAATCCCTGCTCCCAGCGCTGGTGACCGGACTTCACGTTGATGTGCCCGGCACCCGCCAGGATTCCCGCCTCCGCGCCCCAGTTACGCGCCAGTTCCAGCGCTCGCGGCGCACTGACGGCGGCGTCGTTGTCGGAGCTGACCACCTGGCTCGGAAACGGCAATAGATCGGTCGGAATCGGCGCGAAGTTGCGCAGTGCCGGCGCGCAAGCCGGACGCTCGACGTCCGCCGGAGCGACCAGCAAGGCACCGCGAACCTGACGCAAAAACTGCAACGGCGCGGTCGCTGCCCAATGGGCGACGGTGATGCAGCCCAGACTATGGGCAATCAGGATCACCGGGGTGCTGTCGGCGGCAATCGCCTCGGCCAGTGCCGCGACCCAGTCTTCACGACGTGGTGTCAGCCAGTCGGCCTGCTCCACCCGTGCGCTGTTCGGCAGGCTGCTCTGCCAATGGCTTTGCCAATGATCTTCTGGCGATCCTTGCCAGCCCGGCACAATCAGATAGCGAATTGATTCATTGCGCATGGGGAACTCTCCTGCTGCGTGTCTGTTCCCGGTCGAGTATAGGGAGGAGAGTTATATTCGTTAAGAAATAAGAAGCTATTTATTAAGACCTATATCGAATATAAACCCTGTAGGAGCTGGCTTGCCAGCGAAGGCGGTGTATCAGCCAACATCTTTATCGACTGACAGGGCGCATTCGCTGGCAAGCCAGCTCCTGCAAGGGCTGTGTGGAATAAAAAAGGGGCCGCACCCTGCCAAGGAGACGGCCCCGTAAACTCAAAACCTGCCAGCGTTGATCAACAACCCTGAAGCGGATGATTGGTGAAATTGGTTATCCAATAAAGGAATATTTAATTACTTTAATAGACCCTGATTGCATAAGCCATTGCCCCCACGGCAACCGCCAATCATCGTTGCTTGCATCACAACCTAGCGTCCCTTTAGGTCAAAATGATGACCAACGTCTTCGTTTTTGAGTTTCCCGGTGCGTTGCTCAGACCTGAGCGGCACGCACCTGCTGCGGTTCTGCCGCTTCCCTGCGCACAAACCGGTTCGCCCGACCGAACGTACCGATATCGTTGAAGCGCACGCCCATCTCGCGCATCACTTTGTGCGCCACCGGTGCCGTCATCTGGCGGATGTAGAACGGCTCCTTCACCACGAAGTGATGAATCCCGTGGGTGCTGCCGAAATTGAAGCAGAACGCCTGCAACGGCCACAGCCACCAAGCGTTCAACACCTGACACTGCTGCATCACGTTGCCCGGCTCCACGTCGCCGTAGTAGTGCATGTTCGAGCTGATGAAGTGCAGGCAGAAGGTGCGCAACACGTTCGGACCGATGATCACCACGACGGCGATGTCGATGACCTGCATCGCCGACAACGTGGTCGCCGACCATTCAATCGGTGCCCCCAGCAAATGGGCAATACCGTTGGCCGCGTGGAACCCGAGGAACACATACCACGCGCCCCAATGCATCAGCGCCAGCGGTGCGTAGACCTTCAGGGCGCGCATGGCGATGCTGAGTTTTTGCGCCGCGGTTGGCGCCCTTAGCATGCGGATAAACGCCGACATCACGTTGTCGCCGACCATCAACAACCGGGCGATGCCCCAAGGCTCGCCGTTGGTGATCGCCCGCTCTTCCATATCGGTTTCCGTGCCGGAGACCTTGTGATGATTGAGGTGCAGATGACGGCGAATCCACGGATTGATGGTGCTCGGCCGCGCCAGCCAGACCAGGCCCATCATCAGGTTGTGTGGCACCCGTTGTTTGCGAAAGTACATGCTGTGAATCAGATCGTGTTCGAGCTCGTGGGTCAGCGAAGCGAAAAAACCGTTGAGCAACAGGCACGCCCACCAGGCCATATGCCCCGTCATGTAGAGCGCCGCCGAACCGATCATCCCGGCCAGCGCGAAGGCCAGAATGCCCGCGCCCAGGGCATCCTGGTGGTTGAGAATCGGGTAGCGCTCGCGCAATTCGACGCCTTTGGCCAGCACCACTTGGCGAATATGCGCTGAGCGCTGGGTTGCATTCAGTCGCTGGGGACTTGCAGAAGTACCTTGCATGCTTCCATCCTCTGGTTATTGATGTTCGCATCCTGCCTTCTACGCTTTCCCGTAGTGGTAGCCGTGAACGCCAACCTGTTGACCGGAAGCGCCAATCAGCATGACTGAACCGACCTCCCTCGCCAGCTGGACCCGCGCTCTGCGCAAGCAACTCGACGCCCTGGGCCTCGACAGCACCGCGCTGTGCCAGCAAGCCGGGCTTGACCCGCAATTGATGGACGACCCGAACGCCCGTTACCCGTTGTCCGGTACCACGCGCCTGTGGGAACTGGCGGTGCAGGTCAGCGGCGACCCGGCGATCGGCTTGCGCGTCTCGCGCTTCGTCAGCCCCACCACCTTCCATGCGCTCGGTTATGCGCTGGTGGCCAGCGGCAGTCTGCGGGAAGTCTTCGAACGCATCGTGCGTTATCACCAGGTGGTCAGCGATGCCCAGGAACTGGAGTTGACCCGCGCCGAGGATCGCTATCACTTCCGTCTGAAAATCCCGCCAGGCAATCCGGCCCCGGCCTTCGAGGCCATCGACGCCTTCATGGCGATCTACGTGCGCACCTGTCGCAATCGCCTTGGCCGTGACTACGCCCCGCTGGCGGTGTACCTGCGTCGCCCGGAGCCGGCGGACGTGCACCAATGGCACAAGGTGTTCCGCTCACCGGTGTACTTTTCCACCGACGAAGACCGGCTGGAGTTCGCGCTCGCCGATTTCGACAGTCATCTGGACGATGCCAACCCGGAACTGGCCGAACACAATGAAACCGTGCTCAAGCGCACGCTGGCGCAACTCAAGCCGTTGACCTGGGAGCGCAAGGTGCGCGACGCCATCGAAGAACAATTGCCGGAAGGCGAACCCAGCGCCGAACACATCGCCAAGGCCCTGCATCTGAGCCTGCGCAGCTTGCAACGGCACCTGGCTGACGAGGGTTGTCGGTTCGACACGCTGCTCAACGAAAGCCGCGAGAACCTGGCGCTGCTGCACCTGCGCGATCCGCAATGTTCGTTGAGTGAGATCAGTTATTTGCTGGGGTTTGCCGATACCAGCAGCTTCAGCCGCGCATTCAAGCGCTGGACGGGGATGACGCCGGGGCAGTTTCGGGATGGGTTGCGCTGACATGCTCCCAGAGGTGTGCTGTCAGAACCGACCTCATCGCGGGCAAGCCCGCTCCCACAGGGTTTTAGGTTGACCACAGAACTGTGACTCACCCAGATCACTGTGGGAGCGGGCTTGCCCGCGATGAGGCCAGATCAACCAGCGTCCAAGCCTGCTGACACCCCACATCGTCAGATCGTCGCCAGCGCCCGCAACCGCTCGGCATCGAGAATCTCGATTTCCCCATACCCCAGATTCAGAATCCCCTGCCCCTGCAATTCCTTGAGCAACTGATTTGTGGTCTGGCGCGACAGCGACAACATGGAAGCAAGCTGCTCCTGCGGCAACTGCAGGACGCGGCGCGGCTCGTCGAGCTGGCCGTAGCCTTCGGCGATCATCAGCAAGCGATGCGCCAGCCGTGCTGGAGCCGGCAACAGGCTCAGTTGTTCGAGATTGATGAACGTCATGCGCAGTTTCTGGCTCATCAGCAATGCCAGTTGCCGCCAGTACACGGGCTGTTCGTCCAGCAGCGCGAGCAGCGCGGTTTGCGGGATGTGCAACAGCGTGCACGGACCTGCGGCGAACGCATCATGGGTGCGTGGCTGGCCATCGAACAGGCAGATTTCCCCGAACCAGTGCGGCGGCTCCACCAGGCTCAGCAACGCCTCCTTGCCCTGCTCGTTGACGGCACCAACGCGCACCGCGCCTTCCAGCACCGCGTACAACCCACACGGTGGATCGCCGCGCTGGAACAGGCGCTGGCCCGCTGACAGGTGCCGTACTCGCCCGGCATTGAGCAGACTATCCTGTAGGGAAACAGGCAGATGGCTGAACCATTGACCGCGCATCAGGCACGCACGCCAGACCTGCATATCCATGAAAACTCCTAGAGATTGTCGCCTGGCTGACAGAGCGAAAAATAACTCCGAGGCAAGATCAGTCACCCTACAGGAGGAATAACAATGAAAAAAAGCCTCGTTGACCATCTCAGTCAATACGCCGCCTACCACCGCGACCCACGCAACATCGCCAGCCACTTCATTGGCATTCCGCTGATCGTCGTGGCCGTGGCGGTGTTGCTGTCCCGTCCACAATGGGCCGGGGGCTGGCTTTCGCCGGCGGTGCTTGTCTCGCTGGCGTCTGCCTGGTTTTACCTGCGCCTGGAGCTGCGCCTCGGGGTGCTGATGACAGTGTTGCTCGGACTGTGCGTGTGGGCCGGTCAGGTACTGGCGCAGCAAAGTACGCTGGTCTGGCTGGCGAGCGGCGTCGGGATGTTCGTGGTGGGCTGGGCGATCCAGTTTGTCGGGCATCATTACGAGGGGCGCAAACCGGCGTTTGTCGATGATGTGACGGGGTTGATTGTCGGGCCGTTGTTTGTGATGGCGGAGCTGGCGTTCATGCTGGGGTTGCGGCATGAGCTCAAAGAGCAGATCGAGGCGCGGGCGGGGGGTGTGCGGATCAATCCGAATCGTGCCGCTGTTTAGAATGCAATCGCGGACAAGCCCGCTCCCACAGGATTTTAGGTTGATCACAAAATTGTGATTTACCACAGATCACTGTAGGAGCGGGCTTGCCCGCGATGCTTTTAGATGTTGGCGAGCTTCTGCCAGACTTTCGGCTTGAAGAACAACGTCTCGCCCTTGGCCAGGCCGATCAGGCTGTCGTGATCCTTCACCACCTCGGCCTCGATCAGATCGCTCTGGCCTTCGACCTTCAGCGTCACCCGAGTCGTCGCGCCCAACGGACGGATATCCCGCACCTCAGCCGCATGGTGATCCTCCAGCTCATGCCGTGACAACGACACTTCGTGCGGACGGAACAGCACGTGGTTGTCTTCGCCCAGGTGCAGGCGGTTCGAGTCACCGAGAAAGTGGTACACGAAATCACTGGCCGGATTTTCGTAGACGTCGCCCGGTGAGCCGATCTGCTCGATCACACCCTTGTTCATCACCACGATGCGGTCGGCGACTTCCATCGCTTCTTCCTGGTCGTGGGTCACGAATACCGAGGTCAAGTTGATGTCTTCGTGCAGGCGCGCCAGCCAGCGGCGCAGTTCCTTGCGGACCTTGGCATCGAGGGCGCCGAAGGGTTCATCGAGCAGCAGCACTTTCGGTTCCACTGCCAGGGCACGGGCCAGGGCGATACGCTGACGCTGGCCACCGGAGAGTTGTTCCGGGTAACGATCCGACAGCCAGTCCAGCTGCACCATGTTCAGCAGTTCGTGCACCTTGGTTGCGATCTGGCTTTCGCTCGGACGCTGGTTCTTCGGTTTCATGCGCAGGCCGAACGCGACGTTGTCGAACACCGTCATGTGGCGAAACAAGGCGTAGTGCTGAAACACGAAACCGACGTTGCGATCACGCACGTCGTGGCCGGAGACGTCTTCGCCGTGGAACACGATGTTGCCCTGATCGGGGGTTTCCAGACCGGCAATGATCCGCAGCAGCGTGGTCTTGCCGCAGCCGGACGGGCCGAGCAAAGCCACCAGTTCACCGCTCTGAATATCCAGGCTGATGTTGTTCAGCGCCTTGAAGGCATTGAAATTCTTGCTGACGTTACGCACTTCGATCGACATGAAATCATTCCTCCGCGGCGCTGGCGCGCAGGCGGTTAATACGGTTTTCGCTCCACTGCTTGGCCAGCAGGATGAAGAGCGCCAGGATCAGCAACAGGCTCGCCACGGCGAACGCGGCCACGTGGTTGTATTCGTTGTAGAGGATCTCGACGTGCAGCGGCAAGGTGTTGGTCACCCCGCGAATGTGCCCGGAAACCACCGACACCGCACCGAACTCACCCATGGCCCGCGCGGTACACAGCACCACGCCATAGATCAGGCCCCATTTGATGTTAGGGACGGTGACGTGCCAGAACATCTGCCAGCCATTGGCCCCGAGCAGGCGCGCGGCTTCTTCTTCCTGAGTGCCCTGCTCCTGCATCAGCGGGATCAGCTCACGCGCCACGAACGGCACGGTGACGAAGATCGTCGCCAGCACAATGCCCGGCAAAGCGAAGACGATCTGAATGTCATGGTCCTGCAGCCATGGGCCGAAGATCCCTTGAGCGCCGAACATCAGCACATAGACCAGACCGGCGATCACCGGCGACACCGAGAACGGCAAGTCGATCAGGGTTACCAGCATGCTCTTGCCGCGGAATGAGTATTTGCTCACACACCAGGCGGCACTGACACCGAACACCAGGTTCAACGGCACCGAAATCAGCACGGCGATCACCGTGAGCTTCAGGGCCGACAGCGCATCGGGTTCGAAGATCGCGGTGAAGAACGCGCCGAGGCCCATTTTCAAGCCCTGGGACACCACGATGAACAGTGGCAGCAGCAGGAACAGCGCAAAAATCAGCCAACCAAGACCGATCAGGATGCGCCGCGACGTGGCACTGCCACGGCGGGCGGCGTTGGCCGAGGAAGCGGCAGCAATAGACGATTGGGACATGTTCTGCGCCTCCTTATGGGGTTTCGATGCGCCGCTGCAACAAGTTGATCAGCAGCAACAGGACGAAGGAAACCACCAGCATCAGTACACCAATGGAGGTAGCGCCGGTGTAATCGTACTGGTCGAGCTTGACCATGATCAGCAGCGGCAGGATCTCGGTTTTCATCGGCATGTTGCCGGCGATGAAAATCACCGAACCGTACTCGCCGACCCCACGGGCAAAGGCCAGGGCGAAACCGGTCAACCAGGCGGGCAACAGTGCCGGCACCAGGATATGGCGAAAAACCTGCACCGGTTTCGCCCCCAGGCACGCCGCTGCTTCTTCCACTTCCCGTGGAATATCTGCCAATACTGGCTGTACGGTACGCACTACGAATGGAAGTGTCACAAAAGTGAGGGCAAGGGTGATGCCCAGGGGGGTGTAGGCGATCTTGAAACCCAGATCCGCAGCAAACTGACCAACCAGACCGGTAGGGGTATACAGCGCGGTCAGCGCAATACCGGCCACCGCGGTGGGCAATGCGAAGGGCAAGTCGATCATGGCGTCGATGACTTTGCGTCCAGGGAAGGTATAGCGCACCAGCACCCAGGCCAGCAGCGTGCCGATGATGCCGTTGATGATCGCGGCATAGAGCGCGGTGCCGAAGCTCAGCTTCAACGCAGACAGCACCCGTGGCGCCGAGATGATTGCCCAGAACTGATCCCAGGTGAGTTGAGCGGCATGCACGAACATCGCCGCCAGTGGTATGAGCACAATCAGGCTGAGGTACACCAAGGTGTAGCCCAGCGTCAGCCCGAAGCCGGGTATGACGGGGGAGATACGACGCGACATAAAAGTCCTTGGTTAAATATTGTTCTGCCAAGTGCAATCATGTGGGAGCGAGCCTGCTCGCGAAGGGGGAGTACCAGTCAACATCCTTGTTGCCTGAAATACCGCCTTCGCGAGCAGGCTCGCTCCCACAGGTTATCCACCTTAGCTAATTGCCATCAGGATTACTGCGCCTGGTAAATCTGGTCGAACACGCCGCCATCGTTGAAGAATTTCGGCTGTGCGGTTTTCCAGCCACCGAAGTCCTTGTCGATGCTCACCAGCTCCAGTTTCGGGAACTGCTGGGCGTATTTGGCGGCGACATCCTTGTCCCGTGGACGATAGAAGTTCTTCGCCGCGATTTCCTGGCCCGCCGGGCTGTACAGGTGCTTGAGGTACGCCTCGGCGATCTCGGTGTTGCCCTTTTTCTCGGCATTTTTGTCGACCACGGCCACCGGCGGCTCGGCGAGGATCGACAGCGAAGGCACGACGATGTCGAACTTGTCGGCGCCGCCCTCTTCTTTCAGGGCCAGGAAGGCTTCGTTTTCCCAGGCCAGCAATACATCGCCCTGGCCGTTGTTGACGAAGGTGATGGTCGAACCGCGAGCGCCGGTGTCCAGCACAGGCACGTGCTTGAACAGGGTTTGCACGTATTCCTTGGCCTTGGCCTCGTCACCGCCGTTGGCTTTCAGGCCATAGGCCCACGCAGCGAGGAAGTTCCAGCGCGCACCGCCAGAGGTTTTCGGGTTCGGGGTGATCACCGATACATCGTTCTTGACCAGATCGCCCCAGTCCTTGATGCCTTTAGGGTTGCCCTTGCGCACCAGGAACACGATGGTCGAGGTGTAAGGCGTGCTCGCTTCCGGCAGGCGCTTCTGCCAGTCAGCCGGCAGGGTCTTGCCGAGCTTGGCGATTTCGTCGATGTCACCGGCCAGGGCCAGGGTCACCACGTCGGCACGCAGGCCATCGATCACTGCCCGACCCTGCTTGCCCGAACCACCGTGGGACTGCTGGATTTTCACGCTGTCGCCGGCATGGTCCTTCTGCCAGAACTTGACGAATTCGGCGTTGTAATCCTGATACAGCTCACGGGTCGGGTCGTACGACACGTTGAGCAATTCGTAATCCTTGGCAACCGCGGAACCGGCAAAAAGGGCGCTGGCCAGGGCGGCCAAGGCGAAATGGCGAATCGACGACATGGTGAAAGCTCCTGGAATTCTGAGTGTTGGCTTTTCTTATGGAAGTGCTGGTGCTGGGTTGCCGGTCACGCGGTTTCGCTTCAGCTGGGCTTGTTACCCGGCTGCTGCAAGCGGAATTTTTCCTTGCGCTCGATCTGAACCACCTGCGCGTTGTGCACAGTGATTTCCACAGCGCCGAAACGCAGATCGCGCAGGGCACTCTGGATTTCACGCAGGATGGTTGCTTCGTCCTGGCCGTCAACGCTACGTAGAGATGCGCTCATGGTGCTGCTCCTTCAACTGAGTGGTTGCCTGGCAGTGGCGGCACTGCTTGCGGCGTGAAACCAATAGTAGAGAGGCACGGATATTCTTAAAAAGACTATTTAAGAATGTTTATATAACCAGAAGACATTATTTGGCGGGACAAGGGTTTGCGAGTATTTATCCCCTTACGATCACTCACCCCCTGTGGGAGCGAGCCTGCTCGCGAAAGCGGTAGGCCCGTCAACATTGCGCTGATTGGACTGACGCATTCGCGAGCAGGCTCGCTCCCACAGTGTTATGCATCACGCCAGCGATTGGGTCATCACCGGCGCACGCAACCAATCCAGCTGCCCGGCCGGCACCGGTCGTCCAAACCAATACCCCTGCCCCAGATGGCTGCCCTGTTCGAGCAGGAACGCCGCCTGCTCGACCTGCTCGATCCCTTCGGCATGCACCTGCATCCCCATGCTCTGCGCCAGGGCGATGATCACCCGCACGATAGCGGCGTCGTCTTCATCCCATGGCAACCCGGCAACAAAACCCTGATCGATCTTGAGCTTCTGCACCGGCAAGCGCTTGAGACGCAACAGTGATGAATAACCGGTTCCGAAGTCGTCGATGGCCAGCCGCACACCCAGCTCACGCAGACGATGCATCTGCTCCAGCGCGACTTCAGGGTCTTCCATCACCGCGCTTTCCGTGACCTCCAGTTCCAGGCAAGCCGGGGCCAGCCCGGTTTCGCGCAGCACTTGTGCCACTTGCTGGTACAGCTCGCGGCGGGCAAACAGGCGCGAGGACACATTCACCGCGACAAACGACAACACCTTGCCGGCCTGTTGCCACTGGCACATTTGCCGGCACGCCTGCTGCATCACCCAGGCGTCGATCTCAGCGATCAGACCGGTTCGCTCGGCAATCGGGATGAATTCTGCCGGCGACACCAGGCCACGCTGCGGATGCTCCCAGCGCACCAGTGCTTCGACGCCGATCAATCGACTGGTTTTAAGGTCATGAACCGGTTGGTAATAAACCCGCAATTGTTGCTGGTCCAACGCGTTGCGCAATTCGAAGGAGATCTCGACCCGTTGCTGGGCATGGGCGGTCAGCTCCTCGGTATAGAGCGCGTAGCCATTGCGACCACTGCTCTTGGCCTTGAACAGCGCCGAATCGGCATTGCGCAACAATTGTTCAGCGCTCAAGGCATCGCTGGGGAACAGGCTGATACCGATGCTGGTGTTGATAAACAGCTGATGCCCGTCGATCGGGAACGGTTCCTTGAGGCCATCGATAATCCGCCGGGCCAGCGCCGCCGCCTGGACCAAATGCGGACAGCTTTCGGCCAACACAGCGAACTCGTCCCCACCCAGTCGCGCCAGGGTTATGCCCGCTCCGAACATAGCTTTCAAGCGCTCCGCCACCGCCTTGAGCAGTTGGTCACCGATGGTATGCCCGAGGCCGTCATTGATCATTTTGAAATGATCCAGATCGATCAACAGCAATGCACAACCGCGCTTGTGGACCTGCGCCGACGCCAGGGCCTGCTCGGCGCGGTCAGTAAACAACAGGCGGTTGGGCAAATCCGTCAGCGCATCGTGGTGCGCCAGGTGCATCAGTTTGTGTTCGGAGTTCTTGATCGCGCTGATGTCGGAAAACACTGCGACGTAATGACTGTGCCGTCCCAAGTCGTCATGAATGACACGGATGGTTTGCCATTGCGGGTAGATTTCGCCGCTTTTGCGACGGTTCCAGATTTCCCCACTCCACTCCCCCCTGCTGTCGAGCGTCTCGAACATCGCCTGGTAGAAACCTTTCAGATGACGGCCAGACTTGAACAGGCTGGGTCGCTGCCCCAGCACCTCCTCGCTTTGATAGCCGGTAATCTCCATGAAGGCGCGGTTGACGTGCACGATCAAGCCTTCGCCGTTAGTGACCAGCACACCTTCGCGCGTGCAATCGAACACGGCAGCCGCCTGGCGCAAGCGCTCCCGATCTTCGCTGCGTTCGCGCAACCTGGCGCCGATCCCCAGGCAACGCAGCAGACGCGCCCGGGCAATGAAGATCAATCCGGCGCTGACCGTCATCCAGGCATAACCGTTGATCAGTTGCCATCGCAACAGCTCGGCCGAGCTATCGAAGAAACTGTTCAATAAATAACCACTGAGCTGCATCCAGACCACAGAAAGCAACAGGTAAAGCAGCGCTGCGCGCAAGGCTTCGCGATAGCTGGCAGACATAAGACTGTCCATGTCCCTACAAAAATGCCGGGATTATAGGTTAAAGACACCTCCAGCCACTCTTATCTGAAAGGGCGACTGGTTTTATCTGTGGGCTCGGTGATAATGCAACGGCTGTTTTTTTCTTTATCGAGGGCCCTACAGGCTATGTGGTACGAAGGTTTTCTCGGCTTGTCGCCCTGGTCACTGGTGGCCGTCACCCTGCTGATGACCCATGTGACGATCGTCGCCGTCACGGTCTATCTGCACCGCTATTCCGCCCATCGCTCGCTTGAGCTGAATGCCGGCCTGAAACATTTCTTCCGCTTCTGGCTGTGGCTGACCACGGCGCAGAACACCCGCGAGTGGACCGCCATCCACCGCAAGCATCACGCCAAATGCGAAACCGAAGATGACCCGCACAGTCCGGTCATCAAGGGCTTGTCCACGGTCCTGCGCAAAGGTGCCGAGCTGTACCGCGCCGAAGCGGAGAACCCCGAGACCCTGCGCATCTACGGCAAGAACTGCCCCGAAGACTGGATCGAACGCAACCTCTACAGCCGTTACCCGCTGCTGGGCGTGGCGATCATGGGCGTCATCGACCTGCTGCTGTTCGGTACCATCGGCATCACCATCTGGGCCATCCAGATGATGTGGATCCCGGTCTGGGCCGCCGGCGTGGTCAATGGCTTGGGTCACGCTGTCGGCTACCGCAATTTCGAATGCCGCGACGCGGCGACCAATCTGGTGCCCTGGGGCATCCTGATCGGCGGTGAAGAACTGCATAACAACCATCACACTTACCCTAACTCGGCAAAACTGTCGGTGAAGAAGTGGGAGTTCGATCTGGGCTGGGCCTGGATTCAAGTGTTCAGCTTCCTGCGCCTGGCCAAGGTTCAGCGCGTCGCGCCGATTGCCCACCGTGTCGAAGGCAAGGGCAACCTGGACATGGACACCGCCATGGCGATTCTCAACAACCGCTTCCAGATCATGGCCCAGTACCGCAAATTGGTAATCGGGCCACTGGTCAAGCAGGAACTGGACAAGGTCGATCACTCGGTCCGCCACCAGTTCCGCCGCGCCAAGCGCCTGCTCTCGCGGGAAACCAGCCTGCTGGACGACAGGCACCACGTGCGCATCCAGAACATGCTCGAGCACAGCCAGGCACTGAAGGTAATTTACGAGAAACGCCTGGCCTTGCAGCAGATCTGGGTCAAGACCAGCTCAAATGGTCATGACATGCTGGCCGCCATCAAGGATTGGGTACACGAAGCCGAAGCCAGCGGGATTCAATCCCTGCGCGACTTTGCCGATCAGTTGAAAACCTATTCCCTGCGCCCTGCTGCCTGATTGATCGCCAGGCCTTTGTAGGAGCTGTGCACCAGACAGCTCCTACGACCGCCCGGCGGGATACCTCTGCCTCACCACAGCAAGCGGGAACTTCATCCCGTATCCCCTATCTCAAAGACACTTCGCCACCCCGGCGGGCTTCGTTGTGGCCGCTTTCGAACCTCGAGCGGCGCACGCCCTTTGAGATTTGTGCCGATGGTCAATAAAAACCTGAAAGACCCATCTCCACCGCAGTGGCCCGAGGCCGCGCAAACCCTGTTGGCGTTGATGCACGCCCAAGGTGAAGTGGCGCGCCTGAGCGAACGCGAACAGCTGTTCAGCACCCTGCTGGTGAGCGTCAACGCGGTGCTCTGGGCATTCAACTGGGAAACCCGCCAGGTGCTGTATGTCAGCCCCGCTTATGAACGGCTTTTCGGCCGTTCCGCCGACCTGCTGCTGGCCGATTACAACCAATGGCGCGACGCCATTTACCCCGACGATCTGGAATATGCCGAGCGCAGCCTGGCGGACGTGCTGGCCAAAGGCGCCGTCGAAGACCGCGAATACCGGATCATCGACGCCGAGGGCCAGGTGCGCTGGCTCAGCGACAAGTGCTTCATCAACCGTCAGGCCGAACCGGGACAGCCGGTGATCATTGTCGGTATCGCCGAAGACATCACCGACAAAAAGCACATGGAAACCGAACTGCAACGCCTGGCCACCACCGACGCCCTGACCCAGAGCAGCAATCGACGACATTTCTTCGAGGGCGCGAGCCAGGAATTCGAACGGGCGCGGCAACAAGACACGCCGCTGTCGTTCCTGATGCTGGACATCGATGACTTCAAAGCAATCAACGACACCTACGGCCATCAGGAAGGCGATAACGTGCTGCAACGTATCGCCGACTGCGGCCGAGCGGCGTTGCGACGCGGTGACCTGTTCGGGCGCATTGGTGGCGAGGAATTCGCTGCGGTGTTCCCCGGCTGCACGCCGGGCATGGCCCTGCAAGTCGCCGAGCGCTTGCAAAGCCAGATCCAGCGCTTGAGCTTCGACCATGACGGCCAGACATTCGGCATCACCGTCAGCCAAGGGTTGACCAGCCTTACGGCCGAGGACGAAAACATCGAAAGCCTGTTTGCCCGGGCGGACGCCGCGATGTATCAGGCCAAGCGTGATGGCAAGAACCGGATCGTCACGGGTTGAAGGATGTGTACAAAACCTGTGGGAGCGGGCTTGCCCGCTCCCACAGGGATTTTTGTGAGATTTACTGCTTGCGCATCCGCATCAATTCCGGCAACCCGATCTTGAGCAATCGCGCCGTCCGGCTTTTCGCCAGTTCCTCGACGCCCTCATGTTCGGTCAGGCGCGCCAGTTGCGCCGCCATGTTCATCACCAGCGCTTCACGGGAGTAAACCCCGCCACCGAGCTGGTAGGCCGCCGCAATCAGCTGTCGCAGCTCCAGCGGCAGGCGCCAACGGGTACGTAGCGCCGAACCGTAGGCCGCGCCGAACTCGACCAACGCTTCGCCCACCGCCTCCTGCTCGTCCAACTCGCCACCGGCCTGCTTCCATTCCTGCAGGCAACGCAGCAACGCCAGGTCACCAAGGCGATGCAGCATACCGGCGCAATAGCAACGCGCCTGATCCAGATCCAGCAAACGCGCCAGCGTCCGTGCATATTCGGCGGTGTGCAGCGACAGATCCCAATAACGCTCGGCATAGTCCGCCAGGTACGGATCACTGAGCCTTGCACTGCGCTTGAGGGTCAGGCCCAGAATCAGGTTCATGCTTTGCCCGGTGCCCAGCCGGTGCAGCGCCTGGGACAGGGTTTGCACGGCGGCGCCATGGTGCTGGGCCGCGCTGTTGGCGGCGGCGATCAGCACGGCGGTGACCTGCGGATCGGTACGAATCTCGTCTTCCAGTTTCGTCAGGTCGAGGCCGTTGGGATTGAGGCTGCGCTTGACCGCCAACTGCACGTCGGTCATCAGCGGCGCACCCTCGGCCAATTCACGTCGACGCTCCAGGTATACCGACAAGGTCATGCCGGGCGCCAGCGAAGGCACTTCGCAGATGACTTCCTTACCGGCATCGAGCAGCAAATCCTGCAAGCGATGGGTCAGGCTTTCCATGTTCAGGGGCTTGGTCAGATAAGCGGCAGGCGCCAGCGGCAGGGCTTCGCGCACACTGGCGCTGTCGTTGCGGCTGCTCATCAGAATGAACGGCAGCGGCGGATTGCGTTTGCGCTGGCGGACACTGCGCAACACGTTCAGGCCGTCGACGCCGGGCAGCTCCCAGTCGGCAATCACCAGGTCGTAAGGATTGGCCGCCAACAGCTCCAGCGCCTGCTGGCCGTCGGCACACAGGTCCAGTCGCGCATCGCAGCGCACGTTCAGCAGCACTTCCTTGAGCAAATCGCGGGACCACGGGTCCGCCTCGGCAATCAACACTCTGGGAATGGCAGGTAAATCTAAGACAGTCATACAGCTCTCCCTGGCAATGCCTGAACCTTAGCGAATGCCGGCCCTCCGATACAGCGCATTTACGCGGGTAGTATTACGACCGGCATGAAAAAACCCGCCGAAGCGGGTTTTTTGTCGATCAGGTCACACTTGGCGATCAGAGCTCGGAGAAGCACTCTTCGATGATTGCCAGACCTTTGTCCAGTTGCTCGTCCGGCGAAGTCAGCGGTACCAGGACGCGCAGAACGTTGCCGTAGGTGCCGCAGGACAGCAGGATCAGACCCTTGTCACGCGCCTTGGCGACAACAGCAGCCACTGCAGTCGGGTTTGGCTTGTGGCTGTCGCCGCCTTCGAACAGCTCGACCGCGATCATTGCGCCCAGGGCACGAACTTCGCCGATCACCGGGTACTTGGCCTGAATAGCCTTCAGGCCAGTCACCAGACGCTCGCCGACAGCCTTGCAGCGGTCCAGCAGGTGCTCTTCTTCGAACACTTCCATCACGGCCAGGGCTGCGGCGCAAGCGATCGGGCTACCGGCGTAGGTGCCGCCCAGGCCGCCTGGAGCGATGGCGTCCATGTATTCGGCCTTGCCGCACACACCGGCCAGCGGGAAGCCGCCAGCGATGGATTTGGCGAAGGTGGTCAGGTCGGCGGCAACGCCCATCTGTTCCATGGCGAAGAAGGTGCCGGTACGGCCAGCGCCGGTCTGTACTTCGTCAGCGATCAGCAGGATGCCGTGCTGGTCGCACAGGGCACGCAGACGCTTCATGAATTCTTTCGGCGCGACGTAGAAACCACCTTCGCCCTGAACAGGCTCGATGATGATCGCAGCGATGTCTTTCGGCTCGGCGTCGTTCTTGAAGATGCGCTCGATGCTGGCGATCGAATCGTCGATGCTCACACCGTGCAGTTCGTTCGGGTACAACGCGCGGAAGATGCCGCCTGGCATCAGGCCCATGCCGGCCGAGTAAGGCACGACTTTACCGGTCAGGCCCAGGGTCATCATGGTGCGGCCGTGGTAAGCGCCGGTGAAGGCGATCACGCCGGCACGGCCAGTGGCGGCACGAGCGATCTTGATGGAGTTTTCAACGGCTTCGGAACCGGTGGTCACCAGCAGGGTTTTCTTGTCGAAATCACCTGGCACCTTGGCGTTGATTTTTTCGCACACTTCTACGTACGGCTCGTAGGCCAGAACCTGGAAGCAAGTGTGGGTCAGCTTGTTCAGCTGCTCGGTCACGGCGGCGATGACTTTCGGGTGCACGTGGCCGGTGTTCAGCACGGCGATACCGCCGGCGAAATCGATGAACTCACGACCTTCAACGTCGGTCACGGTAGCGTTCTTCGCGGAATCGGCGAAGATCGGGTGAATCTGGCCAACACCACGTGGAACAGCAGCGGTACGGCGGGCCATCAAAGAAGCGTTAGTCTTGCTCATTACAATTCCTCATTCGCCGCTCATCGGTCGGCGTAGCTCAAGGATTAAGCGGCGGGGAGGCAACTACGGCAGCATGCGATGATCGACTGCCACAGCTTTCCCGGCCACAGTAAAAAATCAGGTGAAGCTCGGAAAGGGACAGCGCTCTCGTGCCCTTTCCGATTCAAGCAATGCCTTGCCGGGCTTAGATGCCCAGGCAGAGGTATTTGATTTCCAGGTAATCTTCGATGCCGTACTTGGAGCCTTCACGGCCCAGGCCCGAGGCCTTGATGCCGCCGAACGGCGCGACTTCGTTGGAGATCAGCCCGGTGTTGACGCCGACCATGCCGTATTCCAGGGCTTCAGCCACACGGAACACACGGCCCAGGTCGCGAGCATAGAAGTACGAGGCCAGACCGAACTCGGTGTCGTTGGACATCGCGATCACGTCGGCTTCGTCTTTGAAGCGGAACAGTGGCGCCAATGGACCGAAGGTTTCTTCCTTGGCCACGGCAGCGTTGTTCGGCACGTTGGTCAGGATGGTCGGCTCGAAGAAGTTGCCTTCCATCGGCTTGCCACCGGCCAGTACGGTCGCGCCTTTGCTCAGGGCGTCGGCGATGTGCTCTTGCACCTTGGCCACGGCTTTTTCGTCGATCAGCGGGCCAGTGGTGGTACCGGCTTCCAGACCGTTACCGATCTTCAGCTTGGCGACGGCCACTTTCAGCTTCTCGGCGAATGCGTCGTAGACACCGTCCTGAATGTACAGGCGGTTGGCGCAGACGCAGGTCTGGCCGTTGTTGCGGTATTTGGAAATGATCGCGCCTTCGACGGCCTTATCCAGGTCGGCGTCGTCGAACACAATGAACGGCGCGTTGCCGCCCAGTTCCAGGGACACTTTCTTGATGTCCTTGGCGCATTCGGCCATCAGTTGACGACCGATTTCGGTCGAACCGGTGAAGGACAGCTTGCGTACGATCGGGTTGCTGGTCAGCTCGGTACCGATGTCGCCGGCGCTGCCGGAAACAACGCTGAACACGCCAGCCGGGATGCCTGCACGCTGGGCCAGCTCGGCCAGGGCGAAAGCCGAGAATGGGGTTTGCGAAGCAGGCTTGAGTACCATGGTGCAACCGGCAGCCAGGGCCGGGCCGGCTTTACGGGTGATCATGGCGGCCGGGAAGTTCCACGGGGTGATTGCAGCGGTCACGCCGATTGGCTGCTTGATCACGATCAGGCGCTTGTCTGGCTGGTGGCCCGGAATCACGTCACCGTAGATGCGCTTGGCTTCTTCGGCGAACCACTCGATGAAGGAAGCGGCGTAAACGATTTCACCCTTGGCTTCGGCCAATGGCTTGCCTTGTTCCAGGGTCATCAGGCGAGCCAGGTCGTCCTGGTTCTCGATCATCAGTTCGAACCAGCGACGCAGCTTGGTCGCACGTTCTTTGGCGGTCAGTGCACGCCAGGCCGGCAGCGCCTTGTCAGCGGCTTCGATGGCACGGCGGGTTTCGGCAGCGCCCATCTTCGGCACGGCGCCCAGAATTTCGCCCGTTGCCGGGTTGTTGACCTTGATCGTCTGACCATTGTCGGCATCGACCCACTCGCCATTAATAAAGGCTTGCTGGCGGAACAACTGGGTGTCTTTAAGCTGCATGTCGGCTTTCCTTAACAGCACCGCAATGGATGCGGAGCAAATTATGATTGTAGAAAGGCGCCTCAGTAGGCTGCCGTCAGGGAAATCATTCACCGGGCTGAAGCACATAAATAGCGCACGGATTGGACTCGTGCGGTTCAGCACCCAGACAAGAGCGTTTGAAATCTCAAACGAATCCTAGGATCAAAGGGGGTAAAGGACAATAGGCCGTTCGAAAAAAAGAACGAAAACGCCGCATTTGCCTGTTTTTTCTGATCAACGTAGCAAACGCAGGTTACGCTTGTGAAAACAGCAAGCGATTCAGCAGCATGGACGCCCGCATTGCATATGAGTATCATGGCGCCCGCATTGCACCAGTAGCTCAGCTGGATAGAGTACTGCCCTCCGAAGGCAGGGGTCGTGGGTTCGAATCCCGCCTGGTGCACCATATAGTAGAAACGAGAAAGCCTTAGGCCCGTTGGGTCTGGGGCTTTTTTGTGGGCGGTGCTTCGTCCTGACCGGCGTGTTCGTAGAAGCCATCGCCCAGGCACAGGGCGCTGTTGTCCGGGTCGTAGACGAAGCTCGCCAACAGATAGTCCGAACTCATGTGCTGCTTGAGGTCGGTGAGCACCGGGTTGGTTTCGATCAGGTCTTTGTGCGAGTTGGGGGCAATCGGGTGTCCGGCAGCCCTTGGACACGAGCAATTGTCTGGCCGGATACCGACTTGGCCTGTTCCGTGGCCGTACCGGGTCGAGCGACCACCGACGCCATTAACATGGATGGCGCTCGCGGAGGTGTCGAGACTGACACCCTGTCGAACATCCTGTCCCAAATTCCCAGTGCTGACGGCATTCTGAACGACATCAGCAATCTGGATAGTTCGGCCCTGGGTGACCGGCACCGATTGCTCCCGCTGCGTCAGGCTGATGCTGGTACCACCCATGGTCCAGCTTTGTGGCTGTCGAGCAGGACGTAACCCCCAAGCTATGGCGTGGGAAGCGGACAGCGCGCCAAGGGCTGCGAGGGGGGACATGGGGAAAGCCTTTCTTGGAGTTGTGCATTTTTTATAGTGCCGACGAAACGATTCATCACGCTTAAAAAGCTTACGCCCTAGCCTTCCCAAGCCTATTAAAATTGACCTTATGCAACCTCCGCACGCTTACGTTAGTCTCATAAGGTTTGAACCTCCGGAAAATTGACGGCGATATCATGATGGCATCAAGGTCGCCCGTTAAATGCAGGAGCAAGCACAGACAGATTTGTCTGTCATTTTTGCGCAACGGATCGTATGGAGTTTGAATGCGCGGGCCACTATTACGCAGCGGTAAGAGCGGGTCATTCACTGCCCTCGGCGAAACAGGTCAACCGGTCTACCGGGCAGCCCTGCAACTGCGCGAAGCCATTCGCCGCAAGAACCCCGAGTTGGTCGATCACCTGGCCATCCCTCAAAGCGATGAACTCGGCAACCAGATCGATTGGTACAGTGCCCTCGACGGCGATGTGATTCCGTGGAGCAGCGCGACCGAAGAAGAACGCGCTCCTGCCCGCCGTCAGCTTGAAGCGCTGAAGACTGCGCTCGAAGAATTGAGCCAGCGCTTCCTGAGTACAGACTCCGGCGAACAGCAGCAAGGCGACAAAGCCGTGTTCGGCAAGCTGCTCAAACGCGTGATTCATTTCCCGGACGAAAACTTCGTCTACCTGGTGCAAGGCAAACCGGTGCTGACCTTCTGGGGTTTCGAGCATGCCGGTACCGGCAATAGCGATCCCCTGCACTGCCTCTATCAGGTCCCGCCCGCGTTCACGCTGCCCCCCGTGGCCGAAGCGCCTGTTGTTGCGCCCGTCGTGCCGGTGGTTGCTCGTCCTTGGTGGCGGCGCTGGTGGTGGCTGTTGTTGCTGCCGTTCCTGCTGCTGCTCTTGTGGCTGTTGCTCGGCCTGCGCGGTTGCGTCCCGCTTCCGTTGGTGGCCGTAGACCTGCTGCCCGAGGGCGTCGTACCGGTGGAGAAACACCTGGAAGAGCCACCACTGACCGGCAATGTCACGACGCTCAATGGCGTCCCCGTGACCGGCACCGTCGTAGGCGCCACCAACGGCACCGGCACCGCCGTGACCGGAACACAGGGTGT
Source organism: Pseudomonas sp. WPR_5_2 (assembly GCF_003634475.1). Classification (NCBI taxonomy): domain Bacteria; kingdom Pseudomonadati; phylum Pseudomonadota; class Gammaproteobacteria; order Pseudomonadales; family Pseudomonadaceae; genus Pseudomonas; species Pseudomonas sp. WPR_5_2. Next base: position 530,859 of record NZ_RBLA01000004.1, read on the forward strand.
GGAAACGCCGGCCGTCGAGGATAACGAGGCTGACGGTGCACCCGCCGACTTAACCAAAGACCCAACCAAAGACCCGGCAGCCGAAAACAAAACCGCACCACCTGAAAACAAAACCACGCCGCCGGATGTCACATCGCCCGAAGCAGAAAAATCCGCCGCCGCAAAACCCGGCCCTCCCCTGAGCATCCCGCCAGACGCCGCCGACGGTGCCGCCAAGTTTCTCGACGGTCAGTACAGCGCAGGCGCCGGGATACAGGACCGCCGGACTGGCAAACCGCTGCGCCTGGAATACCAGCTCAAGGACGGTAAGGGCCAAGTCACCGTACACCAGGCCGACGGCTCGAAATGTAGCGGGCCGGTAAGCGCTACTATGAAGGGTGGCAGCCTGGCCATCGACAGCCAAGGCCAGGCCGTTTGCGGCGATGGCAGCACTTACGACATGCCCAAGGTCAACTGCCGCAAAGGGGCGACCACGATCGCGGACTGCACCGGCGGTTACGGAAAAGAACAATTCCCCATGTCCATGCGGCAAGTGGCCGAATAAAAACGGAATAACCCGACATGTTGCCTGAAGTCACTCAATTCGAAGACACCGTCACGCTGGTCAGCGACACCGGCATCCAGTTCATGGATTTCGCCCTGCGCCTGGATCCCCGCAAGGAGCCGGCGGGCGAGTTCGCGCCGATGATCAGCGGGCTGATCTGCCGCCTGGCGTACAACGAAGAGAAAGACTTCTTTTTCTACGAGCCCGAACCGGAAAAGGTCGAAAAAGCCAAACCTGCGTTCAGCGTCGACATGAAAAGCAGCCTCGATTTGCTCGACGGTATCTGGCTGCCGACCCCGTTTTTCCGCTTCATGCCACCGCATCGCTTCGACGAAGGTCCGACCAACTGGTCGCGCATGCGCCTGGTGAAACTGGCGACTCCCGACATCGACGGCAACACCCACCGCCTGACGATGGCGTTCGACAGCCGTGTGATGCCCAAGCGTGACGGCACTGCCTATCTGGCGCCAAACGAAGAAGACATCAGCTCCGGCGTGTCTTTCAAACTGGCGACCAAGGCTAGCGAAACCCGTTGGTTCCTGGCACAGCCGTGGGTCAACGAGTGGTTGCTGGAAGTGTTCAATGAGGGCAATGCCCACCGTTCGCGCGCAGAGTTGGATATCGATATCCGTGCCAACCATCACCTGGCGCACTACCTCAACTTGCTCAGCCTGTTGAGCAAACCGTCAGCCGCTCAGCAATCGAAAGCCCGTGCGAAAGTTGAAATCCCCGAGCTGAAAGTAGTCGCCAACGACAGCAATGGCCTGATCAAACCGATTCCGGTGGACCTGGTGCTGGACGTCGGCAATTCGCGCACCTGCGGCATTCTGATCGAAAACCACGGTCAGGCCGGCTCCGGGCTGAAGCAGAACTACGTGCTGGAACTGCGCGACCTGATCACCCCCGAACACACCTACAACCTGCCGTTCGAAAGCCGCGTGGAATTCGCCCAGGCGTATTTCGGCAAGGACCACTGCTCGGTCAAGAGCGGTCGTCACGATGCGTTCCAGTGGGCGACGATTGCCCGCGTCGGCAATGAGGCCAGTCGTCTGGCCAGTCGTCGTCGCGGTACTGAAGGCTCCACTGGCCTGTCCAGCCCGAAACGTTATCTTTGGGACGAAAACGCCTATGGTCACGGCTGGCGTTTCAACTGCTCGTACATCAAGACAGATAACGAGCCGTATGCCACCGCCGCGCCGTTCTCGCACCTGATCAACGAAACCGGCGAGGCGCTTTACAGCCTCGAAGAAGACGATCGTCTGCCAGTGTTCATGCCGCGTTATTCACGCAGCTCGCTGATGACCTTCATGCTCGCCGAAGTACTGGCCCAGGCGCTCTCGCAAATCAACAGCCCGGCCCAGCGCTCGCGCCAGGGTCACACCCGCGTGCCGCGCCAGCTCAACAGTATTACCCTGACCGTGCCGCCGGGCATGCCGCAGGCCGAGCGCAGCATCCTCAACGAGCGCATGCTCCAAGCCATCGGCCTGGTGTGGAAAAGCCTCGGCTGGCATGCCGGCGAGGAAGATCCACATCAGGATCAGACCGTCAGCCCGCGCACGCCGATCCCGAGCATCCGCGTGGAATGGGACGAAGCGTCCTGCGGCCAGTTGGTGTACCTGTACACCGAGGTCAATGAGAACTTCGCCGGTCACCCGGAAGAGTTTTTTGACACCATCGCCCGGCCGGACAAAGCCGACCGCCAACGCATCACCCTCGCGACCATCGACATCGGCGGTGGCACCACCGACCTGGTGATCACCGACTATCGCCTCGACCGCGCGGGCAATACCGGCAGCGGCAGCAACGTGCACATCGTGCCCGAGCAGCGTTTTCGCGATGGTTTCAAAGTGGCCGGCGACGACATCCTGCTGGACGTGATTCAGGACTTCATCCTGCCGAGTTTCGAAAAAGCCTTGCAGAACGCCGGCGTGAAGGCCCCGAACTCATTGATGTCACGGCTGTGTGGCGATGAATCGGTCAGTGCCCAGGACATGATCCTGCGTCAGCAACTGAACCTCCAGGTGTTTGCCCCACTGGGCCTGGCGCTGCTCAAGGCGTACGAGCATTACGATCCGCAGGTCCCGCAACAAGTCATCCCGCAAAGCTACCGCCAATTGCTCGGTGACAACGCAATCAGCCAGACCGTACTCGACTACGTCAATGTCGCCGTGCGTCGCGATGTCGGCGCACAGAGCGGTTTCGACCTGTATGCCGCGCCGATCAGCTTCGACCTGCAAAAGCTCCACGCCGCGTTCCTCAACGACCAGATCAACATCACCAAGATCCTGGGCGCGTTGTGTGAAGTGGTCGCGCATTACCCGTGTGATGTCTTGCTGCTGACCGGCCGCCCTTCGCGTCTGCCCGGCATCCAGGCGTTCATTCGCAAGGTGTTGCCACTGCCACCGGGACGCATTCTGGCGCTGCAAAACTACCGCACCGGCGGCTGGTATCCGTTTCACAGGAACGGCCGGATCGACGACCCGAAAAGCACCGCCTCTGTGGGCGCCATGCTTTGCCTGTTGTGCGCCAACCACAGCGTTCCAAACTTTTACTTCCGGGCATCGGCGCTCAAGCCGTATTCGACGGTCAAGCACATCGGCGTCATCGACCTGAACAACGTGATCAAGGATGCCGACGTGCTGTACCGCGACATCCAGTCCGAAGACTACAAAATCAAGCTGCCGGAAATCGGCGTTGGCGACGCCGCCGACACGCCACAGCTGGAAATGCGCGGCGATCTGCGCCTCGGTTTCCGCCAGTTGGCCACTGAACGCTGGGCCGCTTCGCCGTTGTATACCTTGCGGTTCACCAAGGCGGGTCGGGAGAAGTTTTCCCGGGCAATCGGTGAAAACGGCAGCGCGCCGCTGCTCAAGGTGCGGTTCGAGGTCAAACCGGCGGACAAATACACGCGCAAGCAGGATCTGGTCAGCGACCGCCTCTCGGTTCGCGACATCGAATCCAACAGTAACAACGTCAACTTCAACCCGCGCAGCGACCTCGAGCTGGAACTCAACACCATGCTCGACGCCGGCCTGAGCGAGACCAAGTACTGGCTCGACAGTGGAAGTGTGAAACGCAAATGAATGACCTGACCCCCGATCAAACTCAGCTCTCTGCCAGTTGGGCCGCTGTTTATGAAGGCGCCGGTCAGGCGCTGGACTGGATTGGCCAGACACGCGTCAATGCACCGCGCCTGGACAGCGAAGCCGACAACCTGAACATCCGCCTGCACCGTGCCCGCAACCTGGCCAAAAGCCTCGGTCGCGTGGCCTGCACGCCGATGACCATTGGCTTTTTCGGCTTGTCCCAGGCGGGTAAGTCCTACCTGATTTCGGCCCTCGCCGCCGGTCAGAACGGCAAGCTGGAAACCGAGTTCGGCGACCAGCGCCTGGACTTCATCAAGCACATCAACCCGGTGGGTGGTGGCAAGGAAGCCACTGGCCTGGTAACGCGCTTCAGCCGTCGGGCGAAGGAAAGTCAGGACAAGGACTTCCCGGTAGAACTCACGCTGTTCAAGGAAATCGAGCTGGCGAAGATTCTCGCCAACGCCTGGTTCAAGGATTTCGACCTTGAACGGATTTCCTACGAGATCGACGAAGAGCGCATCCAGCGCGTGCTCAAACCGTTCGAAGGCCGCGAAACCGGACCGTTGCAAACGGGGGTCAACGCCGACGATCTGGTTTCGCTGTGGGATTACCTGCGCGACAACTTCCGCAACTCGGTGAAGAAACTTGAGCACCTGTACTGGCCCAAAGCGTTGCAATTGGCGCCACGCCTGAATTACCAGGAACGGGCCGAGCTGTTTTCAATTCTCTGGGGTGAGCAAAGCGAGTTGACGCGCGTGTACCAGCAACTGGCCGGCGCGCTGCACAAGCTGGGTCTGCCCGAGACCGTGTTCGCACCGTTGAAGGCCTTGGTGAGTTTCGACAACGACACCTACAGCCAGCGCGACAGCATCATGAACGTCGACATCCTCGAACGCTTCGGTAGCCCGCTGGACTTGCCGATCGATGTTCGACCGCTGGTGGGCGATCGCCTGCAAAACAGCCAGGCCATTGCGGTCGCGCAACTGGCGGCACTGACCGCCGAAATGACCTTCCGCCTGATCGAAGCGCCGGTAGATGACATCGTCAATCAGGTCGACCTGCTGGACTTCCCCGGTTATCGCGGGCGCCAGAAACTGCACGAGATCGCCGATTCCAACGACCCGCAGTCCACCGCCAAGGACAACTCCGTTTCCCAGCTGATCCTGCGCGGCAAGGTCGCCTACCTGTTCGAACGCTACACCGACAACCAGGAAATGAACGCACTGGTGGTCTGCACAAGCTCGACCAAGCAAAGCGACGTCAACGATGTGGGCCCGGTGCTGACCCGCTGGATCGAAAAAACCCAGGGCGCCGACTCGGCCGCTCGCAGCAAGCGCGATACCGGCCTGATCTGGGCGCTGACCATGCTTGACCTGCGCATTACCAACTCCCTGAGCCTGACACCTGATCAGTACGACGAGAGCTGGAACGGCATGGTCAAGTTGACCATGCTGGAGCGTTTCGGCAGCCTGAGCTGGATGAACGACTGGGCCGGCACGCCGTTCCAGAACACCTATCTGGTGCGCAAACCGCGTATGGACGCGGCGTTCATCGGGCAAGACGCAACCGGTGCGGAAACCGGTCTCAATGCCCTCTATCAGGAGCGTGTCAGCGCGCTGGGCACCAGCTTCGCCAGCAACGCCCTGGTGTGCAAACACATCAAGGACCCGGCCAACGCCTGGACAGAAATGCTGCGCAACGATGACGGTGGCATCAGCCACTTCAGCGGCAGTTTCAAAGGCGTGGCCAATATCGAATTCAAATTGCAGCGTATCCGCGAGCAATTGAGCGAATGCCTCGAAGGCCTGACCACTCACGGCCTGAGCACCTGGTACCACGCTGACGACGACAGCGCCGCAGCCGCCAAGAAAGCCAAGGCGCAAATGATTTTGACAGGCCTGGGCCGTCGCCCGGCGGTACTTGGCGAATTGATCGATCAACTCGACATGCCGAGCGAAGAGGTGCGCGACCTGTACCTCAGCGGGGTGTACGAAACTGATGACGAGCCCGCCGTAACCGACGAACCGGTCGCCCCGACGCCAAGCCAGAGCCTATACGGCAACGACGCCGGTTTTGACTTCGATTTCGGTGACGACCTGAGCCCCGACAGCACGCCGGCGAGTAACAAAATCGGCACCCCGGCGCCCGAACTGCAAAGCAATGAGCATCGTTTCGCCAAAGCAGCCTTCAAGGCCTGGATCGCCCACCTGCGTGAACTGACCACCCGGCAAAGCCTGCTCAACCTGCTGGGGCTGGAAAAGGCCTTGCTGGAAGCGGTAGTCGATGAACTGATCACCGCCGGCTATCGCCAGGACTTGCCGGGGCAACTGAGCCGCGCCGTCCTCAAGCGAGCACAAAGTGGCGCGCGGCGCGATCAACTGGTCGAACGCCAGGTACTGGAAGTGCAGCGCGTGCTGCGCGATTTCGTGTCCTGGTTCGGCTACCTCCAGAAACCGGTGAACGAGCGCCCGAACAGCCGCACCGGAGCCAAGGCGCCTTTGTTTTCGTTCTACACCGACATTGGCCCGGGACAAGTGCCCGAACTGCCGGCGCAACCGTCGAATCAGGCGCAACGGTACCTGGGCGACTGGCTCTCGGGCCTGGCCTACATCACGCAGGACAATGCCGGCCATGGTGCCGGACGTGAAATAACCCCTGAACAGAACGAACGGCTGGGCCAAGTGCTCACAGCCTTTGCAGCGAGATAAGCAATGCCAATTCGTGTCGACCTGCTCGCGTTAGAGCCCAATGTGCCTGGCCAGGCCCGCCTCACTGTGAAGAAGTGGCAGGGTAGCGAGGAACAGCTGGAGTTTTCCATTCAGCGCAACCAGGACGGTTTTTACCTCCAGGACCACAAGGCGTGGAGCAACAATCCATTCTGGTTCAAGGTCTCGCGTTTCAACCTCACCACCAACGGCGAAGCGTTGGAAACGCAGGTCGGCCCGAGCGTGATCGACCCCCTGCTGGAAGGCAGTGCCAACTCGCAATTCCAAATCGAACTGCGCGAACAGAGCCAGGGCCACACTGACAAAGGCGTGGTTCGACCAGGCGTCGGCTTGCTGCCGTCCACGGCCGGCGGCCAGACACGCTCGACTTACGGCGGTGCCGAACTGACGACGCCGAGCGAACCTGCACCGGAGGTTCCGGAGATCCCGGATCTACCTGAATTGACCCTGTCCACCATCGAGCCAGAAGTGGAATTGGAGTCGGTACTCACCGAGCCTGCCTACACACCGCCTCCGGCACCGGTGAAGAAAAGCAACAAAGGCCTGATCGGACTATTGATTGTGGTGTTGCTGCTGGCGGCAGGCGCAGGATTCTGGTTCTACAAACGTCCCCCGGCCCCTGCAGTTGCAGCCACTGCCGCCGCACCAGCCGGCGCCGACGCTCAAGCCTGCACCCTCGACAGCATGAACAGCCTACCCGAGTTGACCTTCGTCCAGACCTGCATCAAGGCAGCACCCGACAGTGCCAAGTTGCTGGAAATCATTAACCAGGCCAAGGCTGGCAAACACTGCGGCGTTGCCCAGCGCCTGTACGCCAACCGTGCCCAGGCCGGTGACGCGCTGATCGCCAACGCCTATGCCCGTGAATACGACCCTAAATACCTGAAGGCCAGCGAGTGCTTCCCGGCCGCGGACAACGCCACCGCCGCCTACTGGTATGAAACCATCCTCACCCAGGACCCGAACAACGCCGAAGCCAAGCAGCGCTTCGAGGAGTTGCAGAAGTGATGCGTTCGCCCCTGAGTCGATTCCTGCTGAGCGGTGCCGCCTTGCTCGCGCTGTGCATCAGCCCGCTGTCCCAGGCCGATGACAAACCGCTGATTCAGGCTGGTAAAAAAACCCTGTTCCAGCGCGTGCTGACCACGCCCGGCTGCAAAATCAGCCCGACGGCGGGCGGTGCCGAAGGTGACGCACAACCGGTCTTCAGCCGCTTCTATGTGTACGAGCGCGCCCAGGCAAACAACGCCGAGTGGCTGAAAGTCGGCCCCGACAGCTACGGCAAAACCATTGGCTGGCTGCCTGCCAGCTGCACCACCGACTGGAAGATGCAACTGACGCTGGCCTTCACCAACCCGGCCAACCGCGACCGGCTGCTGTTCTTCAAGGACCGCGCCACCGTCGAAGGCATCCTTGATGCGCCGGACCCGGTCAGCAAAGTCGCGCCGCTGCGGGCCACGCTGAAAAAGGGCCAGCAGGCACCGGGCGTACTGGCTGAAGAACCGGAATACTTCGTCGACCTGCAAAAGCAGTTCTACCTGCTGCCGGTGCTCAGTGGCGAAGAAGTCATGACCGAAAGCGGTTTCCGCACGCGTCTGCTCAACGTCGCCTCCGTCAGCAAGCCGGATGACAAGAACGCCAAGGGCGCAGCTGCCAACAGCGCTACCGGCAGCAAGGAGGCCGAGGAGAAAAAGGCCAACCAGCTGAAGGAATTCAGTGCGGCCGTGGTATTTGTCATCGACTCGACGATTTCGATGGACCCCTACATCGACCGCACCCGCGAGGCGATCCGCAAGGTATATCAGAAGATCGAAGCGCAGAATCTTGGCAAGCAGGTCAAGTTCGGCCTGGTGGCTTTCCGCTCCAACACCCAGGCGGTACCAGGGCTGGAATACACCACCAAGATGTACGCCGACCCGACTCAGGTGAAAGACAGCGCCGACTTTTTCGCCAAGATCGCTGACCTCAAACAGGCCACCGTGTCGAGCAGCAGCTTCGATGAAGACTCGTTTGCCGGCGTCATGGAGAGCATCGACAAGGTCGACTGGAGCCAGTTCGGCGCACGCTACGTGGTGCTGATCACCGATGCGGGCGCCATCGAAGGCGACGACAAGCTGTCGAAGACCGGTTTGAGCGCCGCGCAGGTGCGTATCGAAGCCGCCAACCCGGGCGTGGCGATTTACACCTTGCACCTGAAAACCCCGGCCGGGGCCAAGGACCACGCCAAGGCCGAGGCGCAGTACCAGAACCTGTCGACCTACCCGGGTACCAACACCTCGCTGTACTACCCGGTGAACGCTGGCGACGTGCAGGAATTCGGTCGAAAGGTCGACGCACTGGCCGGGGCGATCACTACACAGGTCAAAGCCGCCTATATGGGAGAAGACGCCATCGGCAGTGCGGCGAACGCCAAACAGGACCCGGCCGAGAAAAAGATGCTCGAAGACGCGGCGCTGATCGGCCACGCCATGCAACTCGCCTATCTCGGCGAGAAGACCAACAGCAAAGCCCCGCCAGTATTCAAGGCATGGATCACCGACCGCGACCTGATCAAGCAGAACATCCCGACCACCGACGTGCGGGTGCTGCTGACCAAGTCACAGCTCAGCGACTTGAGCGACGTGATGAAGCAGATTCTCGATGCCGCCAACGAAGGCCTGATTTCGCCGACGGAAATGTTCGATCGCCTGCGTTCGGTGGCGGCGACCATGGGCGCCGATCCCAATCAGCTCAAACAGAACAGCAAGGCCAAACTGGCGGACATGGGCGTCCTCGGCGAATACCTCGAAGACCTGCCCTATCAGAGTGAAGTGCTGAACCTGGATGAAGAGACCTGGAAGAGCTGGGATGGTCTGGCACAAGAGAAATTCATCCGCACGCTGAACACCAAACTGCGGCATTACCAGCGTTACAACGCCGATGTAGACCGTTGGGTCGCTTTAGCCAAAGACAGCGATGCGCGGGACAACGTCTACCCCGTGCCACTGGAAATGATGCCTTAAAGAGACGCAGATGCTCGATATCAAGAACCTGCTGGTGCGCCGTGGTGAAGGCGCACACGCCCATAACGTGCGGCTGCCGCACTTGCAGGTCGGCGCCGGGGAAATCCTCGCCATCACCGGCGAGAGCGGCAGCGGCAAAAGCACGTTGCTCGAAGCCATCGGCCTGTTGCTCGCGCCGGTGGAACTCGAGCGCTTTCGGCTGGGCCCGACGCACGCTCAGGATATCGCCCAACTGCTGGCCACTGACGACCAGCCGGCGCTCGCAGCGGTGCGTTCACGGCACTTGGGATTCATTTTGCAGAGCGGCGGCTTGCTGCCGTTCCTGAGTGTGCGTGACAACATCAGCCTGCCGCGCCGTTTGCTCGGGATGCCTGCAAAAAGCGATCACATCGACCACGCCGTTGACGTATTGCGCCTGCAAGGGTTGCTGGATAAACAACCTCAGGCCCTGTCGATCGGCGAACGCCAGCGCGTTGCTTGCGTGCGGGCAATTGCCCATGAACCGCTGCTGCTGTTGGCCGACGAGCCGACCGCCGCGCTCGACCCTCACGGTGCCCGGCGCTTGTTCGAGTTGCTCCTGAGCCTGGTGTCGAGCATGGGCCTGAGTGCGCTCGTTGTGTCCCATGACTGGGTTTTGTTGAAGGATTTCGGCTTGCCGCGACTCGGCGCTATCAGCCATCAGGGGGAGACTCTGTTTGAACCGATGGACTGATCGCTTGCGCCTGCTGGGCTCACTGGCGCTGCGAGACCTCTGGCACGACCGCAAGGTCTCGCTGTGCATCGCCGCCTCCCTGGTGGCGGTGATCGCGCCGTTGTTGTTGCTGTTCGGGCTCAAACACGGGGTGGTCAGCCAACTGCAGGACGAACTGCTGCGCGACCCGCGCAACCTTGAAGTGAAAATGCTCAGCAACGGCAACTACGACACGGCCTGGATCGAGCGTTTGCGCCAGCGCCCCGAGACCGGTTTTGCCCTCGGCCAGACCCGCTCGCTCAATACCCAGGCTGACCTGCTGATGGGCATGCAACGGTTTGTCGAAGGTGCGGAAATCATCGCCACCGAATCGGGCGACCCACAACTGAACCTGGCGTCACTCAACCCCGTCGGCAATCAAGTGATCCTCAGCGCCAGCGCAGCGCAACGCTTGCAGGCCAAGGCCGGCGACAGCGTGCAGCTGCGGGCCTTGCGACGTCTGGAAGGTGTCAATGAACGCGGCGAGATGACGCTGACGGTACTGGCCGTGCTCGACGGTGCCCGCTTCGGTCGCGCTGCCGGGTTTGTCGCCCCGCCGCTGCTGCTGGATCTGGAGCGCTTTCGCGACGGTTATCAGGTCAGTGAGTTCGGTGTGATCACCGGCAAGCCTCCGGGTAATCTACAACCGCTGTACGCCCGCGCCCGCGTGTATGCGCGTGACATCGATCAGGTCGCGCCGCTGGAACACTGGCTCAACGAACAACACATCGAAACGTCGAGCCGACTGGCCGACATCGACAACGTCAAAGCCATCAACCACGTGCTGGGGCTGATCTTCGGTGTGATCGCCATGGCGGCGCTGATCGGCTGTGTGGCGTCGATGGTCGGCGCGTTCCTGGCCAACATTGATCGCAAACGCAAAAGCCTGGCGGTCTTGCGTCTGCTGGGTTTCAAACGCAGGGCCGTAGGCGGTTTCGTGGTCCTGCAAGCGCTATTGCTGAGCCTGGTTGGCTACGTTGGCGGCCTGGGGTTTTATGCCGTGGGCAGTCATTTGTTCAACTACCTGCTCGGCAGCAGCCAGGCCACCGGCACCTTCGTTTGCCACATCACTGTTTGGCATGGCCTGGCCGCCCTGCTCCTGACCTTTTTGGTCGCTGCACTGGTGGCCGCGATCGGCGCCTTGCGAGCCATCAACATCCAACCTGCGGAGAGTCTGCGTGAGCTATAAACGTTTTGGCTTGCTGTTACCCCTGAGCCTCGGCTACTTGCTCGACGCCTCGGCGGCGGGCTGGGAAGAGAAGTATTACAACCCGATGCCCGTGGCTGGCGACGTCGTGCTGCCGATGCCCTGCGAAGGCTCGATGGTGTTCCGCAAGGTGTTTATTCCGGTCGCCGGTCCGCTGGATGACTACCCAATCAACATCGGTCAGGACGGCGCGGAATACGGCTATGTCGAACAGACCCGTCCAACCTTTATCGCCGGCAGTTTCACCGGGGCCAAGAACGACAAATCCCGCTACTACCTGATGGCCAAGTACGAGATGAGTCAACTGCAATACGCCGCACTGACCGAAGCAACCTGCCCCACCGCCACCACCAATATGCGCTTGCCGCAAACGGCGGTGAGCTGGGTGCAAGCCATCGAAGCCGCCGACAAGTACAACCTGTGGCTGCGCAAAAACGCCACCGGCAAGCTGCCCAAGGAAGACGGGGCGCAAGGCTTCCTGCGCCTGCCGACCGAAGTCGAGTGGGAGTTCGCCGCGCGCGGCGGGCTGGAAGTCGGTGCCGCTGAATTCCGCGACACGCACTACCCGATGCCAGAAGGCATCAACGCCTACGAGTGGTTCGCCGGGGCGCAATCGTCCAACGGCAAAGTGCAATTGACGGGTCTGCAAAAGCCCAATCCGCTGGGCCTGCATGACATGCTCGGTAACGTCGACGAAATGATGTTTGAGCCGTTTCGCCTGAACAAACTCGACCGCCAGCACGGTCAGGCCGGCGGTTACGTCGTCCGTGGCGGCAACTACCTGACCGCGCAGGCCGACCTGCGTACGGCATTGCGTAAGGAGGAGCCGTATTACAACGCCGAAGGCCAGGTAAAAAACAAAACCACCGGCCTGCGACTGGTGCTGGTCTCCCCGACCCTCACCTCTCGCGAACGGGTCGCCAGCATCGAAAGCAGCTGGAAGAAACTCGGCACCGGCAGCAAGGAAACCGAATCCGCCGACAAAGGCACCGTACAATCCCTGAACAGCCTCGCTTCAGGCGTCGAAGACAAAGCGCTCAAGGAAAAACTCCAGGCCCTGGAGAACCAACTGCGCGCCAGTAACCAGCAGCAGGAAGAAACCCGCGACCAGGCGATCCGCGCCAGCCTCAACCTGGGTGCGTTCCTGTGCACCAAGATGCTCGACGACGGCCAGTACGTGGACTTCCTGCAAAAGAACTACAAGCTCAACTGCGAAAGCGCAGACAAAGATGCCAGTTGCGACATGCGTAAAGGCAAGCTCGACGAGCAAAAGGATCGCCTGCACAAACTCAGCCGTTACTACGCCAGCAGCCTGGTGGAATCGGCTACCTTGTACGGCCAGCCACTGCTTGAAACGCAAGTCCCGGTGATGGAAGAAATCATCACCCGCAACAAACAACTGCAAGACCTCAAACCTTACTTGCGCACCCACTGGGCCAATCAGAAGGCGTTCCTGCAAAAGCAGAAAATCGACACTGAAGCCTGGCTGACCAGCTGCAAAACCGTCACTCAATAACAATGCGTCAACACCGTTACGTAGGAGTTTCACCATGTCGCGCAGCCTTTGGACTCGCTTCAAGCTACAGATCGCTTTCGTAGTCGCCAGCAGCCTGCTAATGAGCGGTTGCGCCAACACTGGCAGCTCCATGCTGGGCGAAGGCGAAAGCGAAGGCGGCGGTGCCGACCCGCGCCTGACCCAGGGCAATGACGCAGAGTTCTTCAGCAAGTCCGGTTACCAGGCCTGCGCCGTCGGCGCCGGTGTCGGCATCCTCGCTTGCGCACTGTCTAACAGCAACAACAAAACCGTGTGCGTCATCGCCGCCGGTATTACCGCGTGTGGCGTGGCCATGGGCGCGAACTATTACCTGGATCAACGTCGCGCCGAATACGCCGACACCACCACCCGCCTGGCGAAGATGAACAGCGACGTCGAACAAGACACGCAGAACGTGATCGCCCGGACTGCGACCGCTCAGCAAGTGATCAATGATGACCATGCGCAAATTGCCCAGATCAAAAAGGACATTGCCAACAAGAAAGTCGACAGGAGCAGGGCTCAGGCGCAAATCGCCGGGATCGATTCGGACATCGCGCGACTGCGTAAAGACCTGGCCAACATGCGTACCAAAGTCACCGAGTACAGCAAAGTGGCGGACGCCGAGCGTTCACAAGGCTCCAGCGCCGAGATCAGGCAAGTGGAGATGAACATTCAAAGAATGAACCAGAAAGTCGCCAGCCTGCAGAAGGAAGTCGACGCTCTGTACAGCCAACGCTCCGCAATCACCCTGGGTTAAGCCTATGACGCCAAGACAACTGATGCTCATCACTGCCGTCCTGGCCCTGAGCGGTTGCGCGAGCCAGCCCGGCGAATGCGATGCGACCAATCGCGACAGCAGCATGCTGACCAAGATGAACTGCGACTACTCCGGTGGTTACAGCGATCAGGTCAAGCAGAAGGAACTGGCACTGAGCGAGTCCCGGCAGCAAAACGCAATGTTCCGCCAGGTGTACGAGAACATTCAGGCCCAGCAGCTCAGCACCAAGACCGATCTGGCCAGCCAGCAGAAAGCCCAGGCGGCGTTGAATCAGTCGCTGGCGCAACTGCTGACCTCGCTCAAGGCCCGGCGTGGCAATGAAGCCCAGGTGCAGAAGCAGATTGCCGACCTCGAGAAACAGCTCAAGGCTTCGCAAGCGGCGCCAACGACCAAATCAACGCCCGCGACGCTGGCGGCCAAGCAGCAAGAGCTGAAAACATTGCAGAAGAAGGTCAACCAGCTGCAATTCAGCCTCGGCTACGAAGAGTAACTTTTCACCCTGCAAGCATCCCGATGGATGCCTGCACTTTTTCAGGAATCGTCGTCATGCAGCGGGTCATCAGGGATGCGCAAGCCACATCGGAGGGGATGAGTGCGCTGCAAGCCAAAGTCGCCCTCATCCAGAAACACTTTCCGCCGACCGTCGCCAGCCTGTTTGCCATCCCGCGGATGGGCAGCGGCGACGTGATGGAGTGGTGGACCGAACTGGGTGGCCAACCCACGCCTTATGCCGATCTCAATGAGGACGCGCGACGACGTTTGCTGGAAACCTATGAAGTGCGTCAGACGTCCCTCGGACAGCTGGCGGATGAACTGCAAAAACGCGGTCAATCGACAGAAGCGGATGACCTGCGCAGCCTGCTTGGCACGCCTGAGCTGGACAAACTCTACAGCCTCAACGGTGAGCCTTTGGTGGTGCGCTGGAACCAGCGTCCGCCCAAACCGATCGTGCCGCCGGTGGTGCCGGTCGCGCCCGTGCTGCCGCCGTCGCGTCGAGGCTGGTGGATCGCGGCGGCCTTGCTCGCGCTGCTGTTGCTGCTCCTGGCGCTCTGGCTCTGGTGGTTCCTGCACCGTGAGCCGGTTGTCGTGGCGCCACCTGTGGCACCTGTGGCGCCGGTGGTTGCGCCGGTTGAGAAACCGGTTGAGCCTGCCCCCGCGCCTGTCGTGGAGCCGGAACCGAAACCTGTTCCGGCACCCGAACCCAAGCCAGAACCGGTACCGGAGCCCAAGCCGGTCCCGCCACCAAAACCGGCACCGGCACCGGCACCTGAACCCAAGCCGACTCCGCCACCCAAACCGGCTCCACCACCAAAACCGGTAGTGGCTGCCCCGCCACCAACCCCGACATTGGACAACTTCGCATGCCGCAAAACAGCGCCGAAGTCAGAGGTTCCGCAGTTCGTGGTGGTGCTCGACACTTCGGGCTCCATGGATTTGAACATCAAGTCAGTGAAAGCCGACGAGGACTGGTTCTACGGTCCTGACATCAACAAACTCCTGGACCCGAACCGCACCATGCGGCTTACCGCCAGACCCAGCCGCATGGACATCGCCAAGGACTCGCTGGCCGGCATGATCAACGGGCTGGACCCGAAGATCGACACACGCCTGATCACCTTCGCCGGCTGCGAAAGAACACCGGACCAGGGTCTGTTCAAGTTCGGCGACCGCCCGCGGTTGATCAACGGAATTCGAGGTCTGGTTCCCGACGACGGAACACCGCTGGCCGACAGCCTGGCCCACGCGGCGAGTACCGTCGACGGGCGCAATAACGATGCGGTTATCGTGATGTTCGTCGACGGTGAAGACGGTTGCGGGCAGGACGTTTGCGCGGTATCCCGTCGAATCGCCAGGGAACAACCGCGCCTGCGGGTCAACGTGGTGAAAATCGGTGCTGGCGGCCCGTCACGCTGTATCGCTGAAAACACCGGAGGTCGGGTTTACAACAGCACCAATGCGGCTGAGTTGGGCAACCTGTTGAAACAGGCGAGCAAGGAAGTATCCAGCAGTACCAAGTGCGACTAACTTGGGATTGATCCTGAATTGAGCTGGCCCTATTCGCGAGCAGGCTCGCTCCCACAGGGTTTGTGTCGATCATAAATGCAAGTGTGGGAGCTCACTTAACCGAGAGGCACTTAGAGTCATTTGCGACCGACCGAGATTCCTGTACCGCATTGCCCTCCAAAGTAGGGGGCGTGGGTTCGAATCCCGCCTGGTGCACCATACGCAAGAACGAGAAAGCCCCAGACCGCAAGCTCTGGGGCTTTTTTGTTTTCCCTGGAACCCGTCAGATCCGGAAGCTGCCCACCAAATGCTTCAAGCGGCTGGCCTGCTGTTCCAGGTCCGAGCAGGCGCGCAAGGTGGACTGCAGGTTCTCCATGCCTTCCTGGTTCAGTGTGTTGATCTCATTAATGTCCATGTTGATCGAGTCAACCACGGCCGTCTGCTCTTCAGTGGCGGTGGCCACCGACTGGTTCATCCCGTCGATTTCACCGATGCGCTGGGTCACGCTGCCCAGGCGCTCGCCTGCCTGGTTGGCAATCGACACGCTGTCCTGGCTGTGGCGCTGGCTTTCGCCCATGGTATTGACCGATTCACGGGCGCCTATTTGCAGCTCCTCGATCATGTTCTGCACTTGCTGCGCCGATTCCTGGGTGCGGTGAGCCAGATTGCGAACTTCGTCAGCGACCACGGCAAAGCCACGACCCGCCTCGCCGGCGCGCGCCGCTTCGATGGCCGCGTTGAGCGCCAGCAGGTTGGTTTGCTGGGAGATACTGGTGATCACTTCGAGGATCTGACCGATGTTCACGGTCTTGCTGTTCAGCGTTTCGATATGCGAACTGGAGGTGACAATCAGGTCCGACAGACGGTTCATGGCCTGAATGCTGCGATCGACCACTTGCTGGCCTTCTTCGGCCAAGTGGCGGGCGGAGCTGGCGTGTTGCGAAGCTTGCGCGGCGTTATGCGCGATTTCCTGGGCGGCAGCCCCCAGTTGATTGATCGCAGCGGCAACGCTGCTGGTGCGGTTGACCTGCTCGTCGGAATTGACCATCGAAGCGTTCGATGCGCTCACCACACGCAGAGCCACTTCGTTGACCTGCTCGGTGGCCGACGACACTTCGCGGATCGAGGTGTGAATACGTTCCACGAAGCGGTTGAAGGCGTTCCCGAGAATGCCAAACTCGTCCTGGGTATGAATGACCAGGCGCTTGGTCAGGTCGCCTTCACCTTCGGCGATATCTTCCATGGCCTTGCTCATGGCCTGCAGAGGTTGCAGCAGCAGACGAATCAGCATGCCCAGCAGGGCAATGATGAAGACCACCGCGAACACGGTGGCCACAACAGCCGACGCACGGAACTCGCTGAGCCTGGAAAAAGCCTTGTCCTTGTCGATGGACAGGCCGATGTACCAGTTCACCGAAGGCAAGCCCTTGATCGGGGCGAATGTGACGATGCGGGTCTGGCCATTGGCCTGGACTTCAGTCAACTCGCCGTTGATCCGTGGCGTACCCTGCGGGAAAAGGTCGCTCAGGCTCTTCATCTGCATGTTTTTGTCGGGGTGGACCAGCACCTTGCCATCGGAGCTGACCATAAAGGCGTAACCCACTCCGCTCAGATCCAGTTTGTTGATGATGTCGACCAGCGCACCGAAGCTCACATCACCGCCGACCACACCGACGGTCTGCCCTGACTTGCGGATTGCCGCCACCATGGAGACCACCAGCGTGTTAGTGGCCATTTCCACGTACGGCTCGGTCATGGCGACGCTATTGCTGGCCTCGGCAAGCTTGTACCAAGGGCGCGTGCGAGCATCGTAGCCGTCGGGCATCTTCGCATCAGGCAGGATGGCGAACTCGCCTGCGGTGGTACCGACGTAGGTGCTGGGGAAGCTCGACACCAGCGTTTTCTGTGCCATCAACGTGGTGATGCTGGCCATCTCCGGGTTCAAGGCCGCGTTTTGCGCCAGGTTTTCAACCAGCAAAGTGCGACCGTCAAACCAGTTCTTGATGTTGGCCGCCGTCACATCGCCCATTTCATGGAGGTTGTTTTCCAGATCCTTGCGAATGGCGTTGCGCTGGAGGTAGTCGTTGTACAACGTGAATAGCGCGAAGGCGACTACCACGATCAGCGACGCCGCAAGAAGGATCTTGTGGCTGAATCGGAGGTTTTTATTCATAACGGGTCGTGTCCACGAAGGCGTTATTGTTGATTGGCACGAGCTGTATCGACCGATGAATAGAATACTGAACATCTTTGTTCGTTTTTCTAGACGCGGAAGAATCCCCGGATAAAACCGCCCTCCGATTCGGACAAATGCCGCAAAACTCTTTTTTGCCCGGCGCGCTTCACGCTCTCCAGAATGCCTCCCCGAGGAGTTAACCAAAGGGAACGCCATGCGTTTGATAAGGAATGTCGGCTGAAGTCGATGTATGTGGTGTTTGCTCGGCCTATTGGCGGCGATCACAACTATCACCCAGCTCCCAAAGGGCTGACAGCTTTCCCAGATGCAGTGAAAGACAAGTCAAAGAGTTCTGTAAAGGGCGGGGGCGGTCTGCGTAGACGCTGGAAAGATCGTAAAGGCCGTATTTATGAGTGGGACTCTGAAAATGGCAGGGTTGAGCTATACGACAAACAAGGAAAGCATCTGGGAGAATTCAACCCTGATACAGGAGAGCGGACCAAGGACGCCGAGCCTGGCAGAACAACTCCAAAGTAATTTAGGGGAAAATCATGCACCTATGCATCACAGGTTTTTTATCGGGCGACAGCGATGATTCTTCGCTGAAATATGAACTAGACGTACCGTCGCAGTTTGAGCCAGCGGTGCTAGAAGTGCTGGGGTGGCCAAGCCTTACAGAAAGCCCTGACGGCGAATGGCTGCTTACAGGCGACCAATGTCAGCGGATTGCGACCGCGATTAACGAGCAGTTACCCAGCGACCTGGATCTATTCATCGGGCTAGAAGCCTAGCTAGCCAGTTGGGCCCGTAACAGCACGCCAGAACAGGTCGCCGCTGAATTGGTAAGCAGAAAAATTCAGGCAATAAAAAAACCCTGAGCAGTCTCAGCACCGAAGCGCATCAACCGGCAGGGGCCGTGTTGTAGGCGATTATAGGGATTGAGGATATCTCTTTAACACGATCTATATTTCAGGGTAGTCAGAATGACGGGCTAATAAAAAAACCGCCAAAGCGGCTTTTTTGTCATTCCGTCGTCCAATCAAACTCGTCGTACTCATCATCCTCGTCGTCCTCGAACTCTTCCTCGTCAAGAACGTCCTCTTCCTCAACCTCACCTTCTTCCGGCCGATTCAGCAGAAAATCCTTACGACTCTCAGTAATCGCGCGCCGAAGTTCCTCGCCCTTTTCCGGGCAGTTGAGCATTTGGGCGATGCGGTCGATTTTTTTTGCCACGGTTTCCTCCAACCCCATCGGCGATGGCTTGATAGTGCGCGCTTTCGGACGCGGATGCCAAATCGCCGGGGGTTGGGCAGGTCAGTTTTTTTGCAGGGCCTTGAGTCGGGTGGTGAGGTTTTCGTTGGGGAAGCGTTTGTGCAGGTCTGCCAGCAGCTTGTCAGCGGCTTGCGTCTGTCCGGATTTTTGCAGGCGCAGGACTTCGCGTAGCTGCTCGTCCAGCGATTTCACCGGTGCCGCTGCGCGCTTGCTGACTTTGGCTTCGTCCGCCATGTCGGCGCTGAAGGATTCGCTTTGAGCAGGGGCTGCCAATTCCGCCATCGGTGCTGCGGGTGCAGGCATTGCGCCGGCCGGGGCGGAGAGTGAGCGGGCAGCTGTCGGCTCGGCTTCTTTTTTGACGACCGGAGCGGTGGCTTTGGGCGCAGGCGCGAAGTCGTAACTCGGCACTTGTTCGGGTGAACGTTGTACCAACGCCAGCATCAACGCGACGCCGACGAGGCTGGCGAATGCCACTTGCCAGCGGGGTTTCTGGCAGGCGCGAACCCAGCGTTGCCACAGGGTTGGCTTCGGTGCGGGTACTTCGCGCTGCGCGGAGGCCAGGATGAAAGCGTCCAGATGCGCCGGTGGTTCGCCACTTGTGTGTTCACGGTAGTGTTCGAGCACTTGCTCTTCGGGTGTCGGGCGGGCGTCAGTCATGTCAGTACCTCCTCGGCCAGCAGCCGACGCAGTTTTTGCTGGGCGTAACGCAAGCGGCTCTTGACGGTTTCCAGCGGTGTTTCGGTGAGGGTGGCGATCTGCGGCAGGTCGAGATCGCTGTAGGCGCGCAGCAGGAACACTTCGCGCTGGTCGGCGGGCAACGCTTGCAAGGCGGCTTCGAGGCGCTGGCTGTCGCGGCTCAGGCTCAGCAGTTGCTCGGGATCGGATGTGTCGTCGGCCAGAGCATGGGCCTGTTCGTCGTAACTGTCGTGCAGCGGTTGATGAACACCGTGCTTGCGCCAGTGATCGATCAAGCGGTTGCGAGCAATCTGGTAGAGCCAGGTACGAAAAGTCGCCCGGCCTTGTGGCTGACTGCCGCTGCGGATCAGACTCAACCAGGTTTCCTGATACACCTCCTCGGCCCGTTCCGCGCTGCCACTGAGCCCCAGCAGAAACCGGTACAACCCCTGACGGTGGCGTGCGTACAGAATCTCGAACGCCGCGCCGTCGCCCTCGCGATAGCGGGCCAGCAACGATTCGTCGCTGCTGGCCTCAACGCTGTTCGCAGGTGCAAACAGCTGGCTGATGAACCCTTTGAGTCGGCTCACTATTCAATCCGTCGGTCAGTGGCGGTTGGATTCGATGCCATGGTGCTGCGCAGGCTCTGCGCCAGCTCCACCAACTGCACGAACTCGCTACGCAGGCCGAAGCGGTCATCGCCTCGTGCCTCACGGGCCAGCGCTTCTGTGTCTTTGAGGCTGAATTCGCCGGTGTAGCGACCATCCTTGAGCTGTTGGGAAAACGCGGCGACGGCAGCGGCAAAGCGCAGATCGTCACTGGCGGGTTTCACGCTATCGGTGATGGGTCGTTCGATCAGGCGACTCTTCCCACCTTCCGGTAGCTGGTAACGCACACGCAGCATCGCCAACTCCCCATTCTTGTCGGAAACCGCGGCGCCCCGTTTGCCATAGCGCAGTGGCTCCAGCCAGCCCTTCTCGCCCGTGGGGACAATTTCGTACAGCGCCGTTACCGTATGTCCTGCCCCGAGTTCACCGGCATCGACCTTGTCATTGCTGAAATCCTCACGCTTCAACGCGCGGTTTTCATAGCCCAGCAGTCGATATTCACTGACCTGCGCCGGGTTGAACTCCACCTGCAGTTTCACGTTTTTCGCCACCACGGCAAGGGTCGATCCGAGTTGATCCACCAGCACCTTGCGCGCCTCGCGCAGGTTGTCGATGTAGGCATAGTTACCATCGCCGGCGTCGGCCAGTTGTTCCATCAGGTGTTCATTGTAGTTATCCACACCAAAACCCAGGGTGGTCAGGGATACGCCGGTCTTGCGTTTATCCACAGCCATTTGCTTGAGGCTGTCGAAGTCGCTGACACCGACGTTGAAGTCACCGTCGGTGGCCAGTAGCACGCGGTTGATGCCTTTGGGGATGAACGCCTGCTGCGCCATTTGATAAGCCAGCTCAATGCCCGAGGCTCCGGCGGTGGAGCCGCCCGCGGTCAATTGGTCGATGGCGGTACGAATCTTCGCTTTTTCCCGTCCGGAAGTCGGCTCCAGCACCACACGGGATTCGCCGGCATAGACCACCAGTGACACCCGATCCTGTTCGCGCAGTTGATCGACCAGCAATTTCAGCGTGCTTTTGACCAGCGGCAGACCCTCGCGGCGGTCCATGGAGCCTGACACGTCCACCAGAAACACCAGGTTCGCCGGGGCCAGCTCCGCCACTGCACGGTCCGACGCCTTGATGCCGATGCGCAGCAAGCGGGTATGCGGGTTCCATGGCGACGCCGCCAGTTCGGTGGTCACGCCGAAGGGCGAGCCATCCGCGGGCAAGGCGTAGTCGTAAGGGAAGTAATTAACCATTTCCTCCAGTCGCACCGCGCCTTCCGGAGGCAGGCGCCCCTGGTTGAGCAAACGGCGGACATTGGCGTAGGCGCCGGTATCGACGTCGGCGCTGAAGGTCGAGACCGGTGCTTCGGCGACGCTGTGGATCGGGTTGTCGGCCAGGGCCTGGTATTGCTCATGTTGTTCGTCGCGATAGCCTTGTGGATAAGTCTCACCGGCCGGCATCGGCGCGAAACCGGGTGCCGTGCGGACGCTGCGCTTGGCCATCGCAGCATCGGCCATGGGCGCTTCGTATTCCACCAACGCTTCGGTTTTCACCTCAGACTGGGCCGGTGGCGGTACCGCCGCGGACTCGGGTTTGGACGAAACACCGCAACCGGCTATTGCCAGCAGCAGCCAAGTGGCGAACCCCTGGGCGGCCGGGCGGAGAAAATGCAGGGGAAGGAGCATGGGGGCTGACCTCAGGAGGAAGTTGATCCATTCATCCTCTGAGACGGACAGCCCAAATACTTCGGGTTAACCCGTGCGAAAAAATCTTTCAGCGGTGATAACGACGCACCACACTGCTGTTTCTCAACACATGGCCTTTGATTTTTTCCAGCAATTGCGCACGGGTCAGGCCGGCAGGCAAGGCATCCGGGGCCAGGTCCAGGGCGTAGATCTGGATGATGTAATGGTGTGCACTGTCGCCAACCGGTGGGCAAGGACCGACATAACCCGTGGTGCCTTTGCTGTTGGTGCCGCCCACGCCTTCGAGCGCGGATTTGGCGCCGACACCGGCCGGAATCTGGCGGGTGGCGGCCTTGATGCCGTAATGAATCCAGTGATCGCTGCCCTGCCCTTTCTGACCATCCGGGTCGTGCATGACGATGGCGTAGCTCAGCGTGCCGGTCGGGCCGCTGTTCCAGCTCAACGCCGGCGAAAGATTTTTCCCGCCGCAACCCTGGGCATCGCTGGCGGCGGCCGAAGTGAACAAACGGTCATCCGATACGCCTGGGATGTTCAGGGTGAAACGTTCCTGGGCCGCCTGCGCCGGAAATTGCACGCAAAGGGCGACTGCTACTGCCGCCAGCCAAGGGTTCAGAGAGGTCAATCGGGTCATACCGGAGCACCTTAAGCGGGTGGGGCCGTCGTCGGCGTGCAAACTATAGCTGGACCGTTCGCGCCGTGGCAGTGGGATTTGGCTGAACCTCAAGAATAGGGCCAAACTCTTAAGTGAAACGCCTGCCTGGAGAGCGATCATGACCCTGCATCGCGTCGCCCGTTTCGCCGATGTCCCCGAAAACCGCGGCCTTGAAGTCAAGATCGAGGACAGCAAAATCCTTCTGCTGAAAGTCGGCGATCAATTGCGTGCCTATCAAGGCGAATGCCCTCACGCCGGGGCGCCGCTGGCCGAGGGCGCGCTTTGCCATGGACGCCTGACCTGCCCGTGGCACAAGGCTCAGTTTCGCATCGAAGACGGCGGATTGTGTGAACCGCCAGCCCTCGACAGCCTCAAGCGCTACCCGCTCGAAGTGCGTGACGGCGAGGTCTGGGTAGACGATCAACCACTGGCGGATGCCCACACGCCGCCGGCCGATGACGAGCGTACCTTCGTGATTATCGGTGCCGGCGCCGCCGGCACGGCAGCGGCGGCGGCACTGCGGGAAAAAGGCTTCGGCGGGCGGGTGCTGTTGATCGACCGGGAAACCGGTGCCGGTTACGACCGTACGGTATTGAGTAAATTTGTGATTTCCGGGGAGACGCCGCCGGACGACGTCCCACCCCTGCGCGATGAAGACTTTTATAAAGAGCAACGCATTGAGCGGATCACCGCTGAAGTGACGAGCCTGGATGCCGAAAACCAGACACTGCAATTGAGCGACGGACAATCGCTCGATTATGACGCCGCGCTGCTGGCAACCGGCGGCACGCCCAAACCCCTGGCACTGCCCGGTGCCGACCTGCCGCACGTGTTTGTTTTACGCTCAAGGGATCATGCCCGGCAGATCCTCGAAGGCGCCAAGCCCGGCCAGCGGGCGGTGATCATCGGCGACAGCTTCATCGCCATGGAATCCGCTTCGTCCCTGCGCCAATACGGCCTCGACGTTACCGTGCTGGCCCGTCAGCCGGTGCCGTTCGCCAGGCAGTTCGGCGAAACCGTCGGCAAGGCGATCCTTGCACTTCATCAGGCCAATGGCGTGGTGTATATCCAGGGTGAAGCCTCGCAGATCGAAGGAACGGACAAGGTCGAAGCCGTGCACCTGGACAATGGCCAACGGTTACCGGCGGATCTGGTGCTGGTCGGCATTGGCGTGAGCCCGGCGACCAAAGCGTTCACCGACCTGCCGAAGGAAAAAGATCACTCGCTGCGGGTTGATGGCGGCATGCGCGTGACCGACGGCCTCTGGGCGGCCGGTGATATCGCCACCTTCCCGCTCAACGGCCAGCCCCTGCGCATCGAACACTGGCGCCTGGCCCAGCAACAGGCGCGGATCGCCGCGGCGAACATGCTCGGTGGCGACGAGCACTATCTGGACGTACCGTATTTCTGGACCTGGCACTTCGGCAAAAACTACGACTACCTCGGCTACGCCCAGGCGTGGGACGAAGTCGAATTCAAGGGTGATCCTTTCAACCCGCCCTTTATCGGGTTGTTCGGCAAAAACGGCGTGGTGACGGCCGCCGTGGCCTGCGATGAAGAGCAGACCATGGCGATGCTCGCCGAACGGATGAAACAGCCGCTGCCGGTGGATGAGGCGTGGCGCTTGATTCGCGGATGAAACGCGACATGACGCCGCCCCTGTAGGAGCAGGCTCGCCAGCGAAAGCATTCTTTCAGACGATAAATGTGTCGACTGATCCACCGCTTTCGCTGCGCTGCGGCGATCCGACAAGCCAGCTCCTACAGGGCTTTGAGCGGCTCGGCTTTTACTGGACTTCGCCAGTGCCGCCAAACTTGCTCATCAGGAACCCGACAAATTCTTCGACGGTCATTTTCTGGCCGTTGAACTCCACCTGGTTGTTGGCGTAGTGCAATTTGCTGACGATGTTGTTGCCCTCCAGTTTGGCCAACTGCGAACCGACGGCCATGCTGCTGAACATGTCGGCCGTAGCGCTGGCCTGATCGGCGATCAGTTTGGCGTCGGTCTGTCCGTCGATTTGCGACTGCACGGTGAGCACGTCAATGATCATCGGTTTGGACACTTGCAGATTGAAATCCAGTAACGCAATCAACTGCCGGACCAGTTGATCGGCCGGCAGGTCGATCGCTTGCGGCTTGGTCAGGTCGAGTACCAGGTTGGCGCGGCTTTCGCCATTGGTGGTGTTGAACGACAGGTTCTCCAGCGCTACCTGCGGACCGGCCGCGAGCAATTGCTCCAGTTGGGTCTTGAGCTGCGCCTCTTCGGCTTCGGTCAATTGAAGCTCCGGTGCCGGTTGGCCCGCCGCGGTCGCCTCGGCAACGGCCTGTTCATAGGGTTGCAGTCGGGTCTGGTAAATCTGCATCAACGCCATGGCGGAAGGAATGTCGAGGTTCTTCAGGCTCAAGGCCATCTGCGCAGAACCGACAGCCTTGCCGTTCAGGGACACTTCGCCAATCTTGTAATCGGCGCGCCCCGAAGCGTTGGTGCCTGATTCCGAAGTCTGGTTCTTCATTTCGAAATTCTTGAAGCCCAGCACCGACTGTTTCGGGCCGAAGGTGGTCTTGCTGTTGCTCAGCACGACGGTGTTCTCGCCGGTGTAGTAACCGTAGGTACTTTTGCTCAGGTTGCTGGCCAGGGTCAGGCCACTCAACTCGACCTGCACCGGAGTCTGGTCTTCGGCAACGGTGGTCAGTTTCAGACTGTCCATATAACCGTCGGCCTTGACCTTCTGCGCCTGGGCAGAGGCCGCAACGTCAATCTTCAGACCGGAAAATTTCATGCTGGACTTGTCATCCAGCGCCGTTTCCAGCGGCAGCAATTCCAGCGAGCCTTTGGTGGAGTTGTCGTAGCCGATGTTCACCACGCCTTTAAGCGGCGAAGCAGCCTGGGCGGCGGCGAACCATTTTTCCGTGGCCGGGGTTTTTTCCAGCTCGTAATGACTGGTGACCAAGACCGGCAACCACTTCAGCGACACCAGGCGCGAGAACGGCAGCGGCCCATGTTCGAGGCGATCGACGAACAGCAGCTCGACCGGCGCCTCGCCGAACATTTCCCCTTCAGCCTTGAGGCGATAGTGCGCGGTGCTGCTGAATACGTGGCGCTCCAGCGACACCAGTTCTACCGTCGCCGTGCCTTTATGCCCGACCAGCGCGGCCTGCAATTGCTGATTGACGTCGACCAGGGAGGTGTTCAGCACGCTTTCGATTTTGGTGCCGGTGTACCACGCCCCGCCGACGCTGATTGCGCCAATGGCGACAACAATGCCCAGAAGCACGCCTGCTGATTTATTCATGAATGACCCGATCAATGTCCGTTGTTGAATGTGTGGTCGTCTTCCCTGAACCCATGACGGGTGGCGGTCACGACTGCGCTCGAAGTGGGGTGCAGATTAGCACCCGGCGCGCGGGGCGGCCCAATGATTAAAGGTGAAAGAGTGTCATAGGCGGGTGAGGGTTTTGGCGTTCATGAGATCGCCATCGCTGGCAAGCCAGCTCCCACAGGGATCACCCAAACCTGTGGGAGCTGGCTTGCCAGCGATGGCGTCAGTCCTGCCAACACAGAATCAGGAATACTGCACTTCGATCTCATCCAGCTGATGATCAAAGGTTTTCAGCCGCGCGGTCCAGGTGTACACCAGCACTTCAAAATCCCGGTTGATCACCGCACCGCCCGTCACTTCCCCACGGGGGTCGCAGAAGTCCAGCTGATAGCGTTCGCGGGCCATGGCGGTGGCAACATCAGCCAGTTCCCGGGCATTGTTGAGCCAGTGCCGGCCGTCGTCCGCCACTTGCCTGTCCAGCTCCAGGCATTGCTTCTTCAGGGTTTCGAGGCTTTTTTCCAGCGGCGTGCCGGTGAGTTCGCCCATGACCTCCTGGAACGTACGCCCCGGTTGCCAGTAACTGCCCCAGAAATAGCGGTCGAACACCGTTTCGACACGGCGCAGCGCGACCTTGGTGTCCCAGATCAGCACCAGGGTCTTGCCTTGTTCGAGTTGTCTTTTCTTGATCCGCTGAGTCTGGACCGACGCCCAGGCCACCACCGCGATGGACATGGCGGCAATCAGCGCGACGGCACTGTCGAGAAACACCAGCGCCTTGTCGATCTGATGGGCCAGCATGATGCCGTAGAAATACGTCGCCGTGAGCAGCACCAACGCCACGACGGCACACCAGAAGCCGAGAGCATAAGGGTTTTTCATTATTGGTTTCCCCATGACCTGCGCAAGCCTTGTACGAAGCAGGGGCGTTTTTCAAGAACGCCCTTTCAACACTTCAAAGCATAGCAACGGCCTCAGGGTTTGCCGGAGTTCGACGCTTGCGTTCGTCCGCTTTCCCAACCGCCACCCAATGCCAGGAACAGATTGATCTGACCAGCGGCCACCTGGGTATTGGCAGCGGCCAGTTGCGCTCGGACATCGGTGTAGGTTCGGGTGGCTTGCAAGTCGGCGAGGAACGAGGCGCGACCGGCCTGAAAGAAACGGTGAGTCTGGTCGGCGGCCAGTTTCGCCGATTGCTCGGCGTCCGCCAGGGCGTCACGGCGTTGCAACAAAGCGGAATACTGGGCAAGGCTCGTCTGGGTTTCGCGGATCGCATTGAGCACCACACCGTCGAACTGCGCCAGCGCACCTTGAGTGGCCGCTTCGGCTTCGCGGATTCGCGCGCGGGCGCCGTTGGTCGGCACGGTCCAGGTCAGCGAAGGCCCGAAGCCCCAACGGTTGGTGGAGGGCTCACCGAGGTTCTCCAGAATACCCACGGTGCCGACCGTCGCACCGATGCTGACGTCCGGGTACAACTGAGCCGTGGCAATGCCGATCGTCGCGGTCGAAGCCGCCAGTCGGCGCTCCGCTTGCCGTACATCGGGACGGCGTTTGAGCAGCGCAGCGCCATCGCCCACCGGCACCAATTGGGCGATTTTCGGCAGTTCGGCGCAGCTATCGGTCCCGGCCGGCAATTGATCCACCGGTTTAGCCAACAACATCGACAGGCGGAACAGCCCGGCCTGGCGCTCCGCTTCATAACGCGGCATGTCGGCGCGCAAGGATTTGAATTGAGTTTGCGAGCGGGTGACCTGGGTTTCATCGCCACGCCCGGCGTCGCGCAAACGCTGGATCAATGTGGTGCTCTGGGCTTGCAGATCCAGGGAATGCTGGGCGATTTCCCGCTCTTCGTTGGCCGCGCACACTTGGGTGTAGGCGCGCACCACATCGGCCACCACGGTAATGCGTGCTGTGTCGGCGGCGGCTTGGGTCGCATCGGCACTGGCCTTGGCCGCTTCGATGCCGCGCTGCAGCTTGCCGAACAGATCGAATTGGTACGACGCGCTGATGGCGATTTCACCGATGTTGGCCACCGGCACCTTCTCCGGCAGCAAGAACGCTTCACCGGACTCCTGCAAACGCTGGGCGCCCATCTTCACGCCACCGCTCCACCCACCTGCCGCCTCGGCCTCGTCGACCTGGGCGCGGGACCGTTGCAGGTTGGCCGCTGCCACGCGCAAATCGGTATTGGACGCCATGGCCTGCTGGATCATCTGGTCAAGTCGCGGATCCCGATACAGACGCCACCAATCGGCAGGCACCGGGTCCGAAACCACAGGCTTGCCATCGACCGCCAGTTTGCCCTGCAAGTCTTCACGGTGGATCGCGGCCTCGTCCGGCAGGTGATAATCCGGCCCGACCACCTGACACGCCGACAGCAGCAAGCCCAAACCGGCAACCATCAAACCCGAGGCCTTGTTCATTGCGCGGGCTCCCGTTTCTGGTCGTCAATGATCGACACGGTGGCCGTACGCCCGGCGATCATGCGGAAGTCCGCCGGTACGTCATCGAAAGCGATCCGCACCGGAATCCGCTGGGCCAGCCGCACCCAACTGAACGCCGGGTTGACGTTGGGCAACAAGTTGTTGCCGCTGGTGCGATCCCGGTCTTCGATACCGGCGACGATACTTTCCACGTGGCCACGCAGCCGCGCGCGGTCGCCAATCACACGAATATCGACGCTTTGGCCAACCTGAATACCGTCCAGTTTGGTTTCTTCGAAATAGCCATCGATGTGAAAGGAATTGCTGTCGACCACCGACAGCACCGGCCGGCCGGCGCTGACGAACTCCTGGGTACGCGGCGCGCGGTCGTTGACGTAGCCGTCCACCGGGCTGCGGATCACCGAGCGGTCGAGGTTCAGCTGAGCACTGTCGACGGCCACCTGGGCTTCCATCAACGCCACTTGGGCGCGGGCTACCTTGGACTGGCTTTCTTCCAGCTGTTCGCCCGGCACCAGATTGCCGAGGCCCTTGTTGCGCTTGGCTTCGCGCTGGGCCTGGGCGAGGGTTTCCTCGCGGTCGGCCACCGCCGCTTTCGCCTGACGCAAGGCCAGTTTGAATCGGTCCGGGTCAATGCTGAACAGCACTTGCCCGCGCTTGACCAACTGGTTATCGCGCACTTCCACCTGCTGGATCAGCCCGGACACGTCCGGGGCGATTTGCACGATGTCGGCACGGATGTGCCCGTCGCGGGTCCAGGGGGCGAACATGTAATACATCACCATGCGCCAGACCACGACGACCGCGAAGGTCACGATCAACAGGGTCAGGACCACACGGCCAATGGTCAAAAAGGGTTTTTTCATGTCATCAGGTATCGACTGAGTGAATTCACGACGCCAAGCAGCAAGGCGTAGAGAGCCACGTTAAACAATGCCCGGTGCCAGACCAGACGGTAAAAGTGCAAGCGCGTCAGCACCCCGTGCACCAGCAGGTACAACACATACGTAATGCCCATCAGCACCAGCAGCGTAGGCAGGAACACCCCGCCGATATCCAGATCACCGATCATAAAGGCGCTCCATCGATGCCGTGGGGAAGCGGTTCTTCGAGCTCGACGGAACCGACAAATTCAACACCGGGCAACAACGCCAGGCGCAGGCCGCTCAAGGCGTGCAGCAGATGCAGACGGGTTTCATCGTCACCCGCACCAGCAAGGGCGCGGCGGGTGCGATCCATGGTCATCAGCAGCGGGCTCGGCGCCGGCAGGCGTTCGCCGGCCTTCAGGCACGCCTTGAAGTATTCGCCGACCTCCGCCACCACCTGCCGCAACAGTGCCTGCGGTACGCCGTGAACCCGTGGCGTATAGGCGAGCACGTCCAGCAGATTCAGCGCCACACGCACTTCTCGCAGGGCGATGCCGGTGTCCTGGCCGGTCATGGCCAGGCGAGGCAAATGCTGCATCAAGCGATCCAGCACCTGCACACCCAGCTGCCGGTGCTCGGCCAGCGTCGCAGGCTCAGTGAGGCTGACAATGTCGCGCCAGCTGAAACGGGTCAGGCGCTTGGCTGCCAGTTCGGCGCCGAATGGCCGGGCAACCAGGGTCCAGATGAACGCAAACAGCAAGCCGATGGGACCGGCCAGGTTGGAGTTGGCGAAACTGAGGAAATCCGCGTCGTAGGCACCCTGAATACTGATGAAGGACGAGGTGTTGACCAAGGTCAGCAGCATGCCCAGGTAAAACTGCGGCTTGACCGTCAGGGTGCCGGCGCAAATGAACGGCACGGCAAACGCCAGCACCAGCATCGGGAAATCATGCAGGTTAGGCAGCACCAGAAACAGGTAAAGGCTGGCGAACAGCACCGACATCGCCGTCCAGAAAAAGAACCGGTAAATCTGCGGTGCCGGGTCGTCCATCGAGGCGAAGAAGCTGCACGCAACGGCGGCCAGAATTACCGCGCTGCCGCCGTTGGTCCAGCCAAGCAGAATCCACAGCACCGACGCGACAATGATCGCGGTCACGGTGGACGCCGCCGAATAAAGCATCAGGCCACGATCCAGAAACGGCGTCAGCCGGCCCAGCCGCCAATGGCGATACACCGCGCGCCAGCTGGCCTGGTTTTCGCACTGGATGGCGATTTGCAGACTGCGACAGTCTTGCCACAGATCGATCCATTCGCCCAGACGATAGAGGGCGTTGGAGAAAAGCAGCTGCTTGCGATCCTCCAGCGCCTCGGCACTGGGCTGCAGGGCTTCGAGCTGATCCTTCAACGCCTGCCATCGGTCAATGTCGGCGTCTTTATGCTGCAGCCATTCGGTGGTTGCGCCGAGCAGTGGCGCGAATTTGTCCACAAGCTCGGGAGTGCGCCGTTCGAGGGCGTAAAGCGCATCGTCGAGGGCATCGATGACGGGCAGCAAGTGAATCATGCGCCCGCGCAGTTCCTTGGTATTACGCACGGTTTGCGGTCGCGAGCCCTCGTGGGGCAACTGGCCGATCATCAATTCCAGGCTATTGAAGGTCGCGACCATCGACGCGCGCAAGCCACTCACTTCATCCGGTTGCACGTTGCGGCTGAGAAACCGCTGGCTGTACGTCGACGCATCGGCAAACCATTTGCTCACCGAATCGTTGAACACGGGGGCCAGCCGCCGGGGCCAGAACATCGCGCCGACCACCGCCGCGACGGCGATGCCGAGGAAGATTTCCTCGGTGCGCGACTCGGCGATGTCCCACACCGCCAGCGGGTTATCCACCACCGGCAAGGCGATCAGCGGCAAGGTGTAACCGGCGAGCATCAAGGCGTAGTTGTTGGCGGTGCGCAAATGCAGGGACAGGAACAGCAAGATCCCCGTCCAGAGTGCAATGACCAGCACCAGCAAATAAGGGCTCTGGACAAACATCGGCACGAACAACACCGCCGCCGCGGCGCCCAGAAAGGTACCGATCGCACGGTACAACGCCTTGGAACTGGTGGGGCCGACGAAGGGGTTGGAAACGATATACACCGTGGCCATCGCCCAGTACGGACGCGGCATTTGCATGAGCAGGGCGATATACAGCGCGATCATCGACGCCGCGAAGGTTCGCACACCGAAGAACCAGTCGCGCGCCGGGGGCATGCCGGAAAAGAAACCGTTCAAGAGTAGGTCACCGGCAATTGGCCCGCCGACTCGAAGGCTTTCAACACACGCAACGCAGCCTCCAGGTCACGCTGGTCGATGCCTTCGAGCACTTCATTGCGCAATCGCACCAGTTCCATCTCGACCGTTTGCACCAGCATACGACCCGTATCGGTCAGGCTCAGGCATTTGGCGCGGCGGTCCTGGGTGTCTTCAGTGCGGCAGACATGACCGGCATGGCACAGCTGGTCCAGAAGTCGCACCAGCGACGGACTCTCCATCCCGGACGCCTGCGCCACGGCCACCTGCCGGACACCATCGCCCAGACGCCCGATCATCAGCAAGGGGACGGCACAGGCTTCGGATATTCCATAGTTGACCAGCGTCGTCTGGCAGATCTTTCGCCAATGCCGGGCGGCCACCACCATGGAGCTGCTGATGTTCATCTGCAGAGCGTCGAGATTATTCGGCACGAGGGAAAACACACACTGTTAGTTTGCTAACTATCAATATGGCATTGGAAGGGATTTTCCGTCAAGTTTTGAAACAAATCTTCTGCCTGTAGCAAGCTCGCTCCTGCAGAAGATCAAATGCGTTTAATCGACTACCCTCCCCGACCCTTCCTCAACAGTACATCCAGCTGATCCACCACCTCCGCCCAATCGGCGTCATCGAGAATTTCATTGCGCAACAGTTCCGCCTGGCACGGGCTCCAGAAAAAGGCGTCCGCCAGATGCAATTCGGGTTTTAGCGGTGAGTGGGTGGCGATGAATTTGTCGATGTTTTCGGCGTCGTCAGGCAGGCCGAGTTGTTTGAACAGGGATGGGAGGCTGTGGGTTGGGTTTTCCATGGCTGGCTCCTGGTAACCATTAAGGGCGACCGCTGCGCGGTCAATCGCGAGCAGGCTCGCTCCCACAGGAGAAACGCGATCCCCTGTGGGAGCGAGCCTGCTCGCCAATCGATGTCATCGGCACTGCAAAACTCAATCACTCAACTCCCGCACTTCCGCATGGGGCACCATTTTCAGGAAGTCCGGCATGTTCATGTGCAGCAGGTTGATGTGGTTGCCGGCTTCCAGATAGATGTCTTTCTGCCGGGTCAGCAGGGGGTCGATAACCACATCCAGTCCATAAGCTTCGCCCAGGGCAGGCACGGCGCCGCGTTCGCAATCATCGAACAGGTGCGGCAAGTTGCTTTCCCGGGAGACCTGCCATTGGCCACTGCTACGGACTTTGCTCAGGTCCAGGTGACGGCTGGCGGGCAGCACGGCCATCAGGTAGTGCCCGTGGTGGTCGTCGAGGATGACCGATTTTGCCACCCGTTCGGCGGGAATGCCCGCGACCCGTGCCGTTTCGAGGCTGCTGGCCGAATGGGGATGGGTGAGGATGTCATAGTCGCATTGAGCCTTTTCCAGGCTTCTCTGCACGGTTCTTGCCATACGCATGATGCACCTCGGTGTCCGCATTAACGCCTGGCGGACGATGATTAACATTTTTGTACGTAGTGAAAGTCTAGGCCCGCCGGGGCAATCAGGAGGGAAATCCGCCCATCGGAGAGTCGACATTCGAGCAAAATCCAGACAACCGGCGCGTCAACTAAACTGTATACAGAACCACCCGCGACTCTCCTGGAGGGTCATGTGAAAACGCGTTGTTGTGCCATTGCATGGCTGTTGGCGTTGAGCACCTGCGCCTTCGCCGCGGACACTGTCGGAATGCCGCCTCCCGACCCCATCGGAATGTGGCTGATCACCTTCGGCATCGCGTTTCTGATCGCCGAGGCGGCCCTGCCCAATTACGGTGTGATTGGCCTGGGCGGGATCGTGATGTTCGTGATCGGCGCGGTGATCCTGACCAATGCCCAAATGCCCGTGCCGTTGATGATCGGCCTTGGGCTGATCAGCGCACTGCTGCTGATTTTCCTGCTGATCCGCGCCCTGAAAACCCGACCGCGCCATACCGTCAGCGGCGATGCCGGCCTGCTGGGCAGCGTGACGCCGGTATTGTCGCTACAGGCCGGCGATACCTGTCACGGCTGGGTGCATTTGCAGGGCGAGCGCTGGCAAGTGTCGAGCGCCAAGCCATTGCAGATCGGACAGCGGGTCCGGGTGGTGGCACGCAAGGGATTAATGCTGGAAGTGGCCGCGACTGACGCGGTATCGGTTGGAGAATAGCCATGGGTTTGCAGCTGGGTTTTGTCGCGCTCCTGTTGTTGCTGATCGCCTTGGCAGGAGCGACTTTTCGCATCCTGCGCGAGTACGAGCGCGGGGTGGTGTTCCAGCTCGGACGCTTCTGGCAGGTCAAGGGCCCGGGCCTGATCCTGTTGATTCCGGTGATCCAGCAAATGGTCCGCGTCGATCTGCGCACCGTGGTCCTCGACGTGCCGGCGCAGGATGTGATCACCCGCGACAACGTATCGGTCAAGGTCAACGCCGTGCTGTACTTCCGCGTCCTCGACCCACAGAAGGCAATCATCCAGGTCGAAGACTTTCTCATGGCCACCAGCCAATTGGCGCAAACCACTTTGCGTGCGGTGCTCGGCAAGCACGAACTCGATGAACTGCTGGCCGAGCGCGAACGGCTGAACATCGACATCCAGCAAGTGCTCGACGCCCAGACTGACGCCTGGGGCATCAAGGTGGCCAACGTCGAGATCAAGCACGTGGACCTCAACGAATCGATGATCCGCGCCATCGCCAAACAGGCCGAAGCGGAGCGCGAACGCCGGGCCAAGGTGATCCACGCCGAAGGCGAATTGCAGGCGTCGGAAAAACTCATGCAAGCCGCCGAAATGCTTGGCCGCCAACCCGGCGCCATGCAACTGCGCTATATGCAGACGCTGAGTTCGATTGCCGGCGACAAGAGTTCAACCATCGTCTTTCCGTTGCCGATCGAATTGCTAAAGGGCATGGCGGATCTGTCGCCGAAAACATAAGCGCCACCCTGTGGGAACGAGCAGGCTCACTCCCACAATCAATGCGGCTCTGATCCCATAATGAACAACCGCGCCCGGTTATTGCCCGCCTCGGTCTCGCTGATTTTTTGCCAGCCATCGGGCAGCGGGGCGAATTCGTCCGGCTGGTCGGCCGTGCTGATCAACCAGACGCGACCTGTTCCCCGGGGCAATTGGCTGAGGTGATCGAGATAGATCCTATGCGCGTCGCCATTGACCAGGGTGCCGAAACCGTAATCATTCGGGCGACTGGAACTACCGTTGGCCAGGGGCGGGGTATAGAGCAGCGGAAGCGCATCGGTGCGGTTGTAATAGACATAAGGCATCCACCAGAGCATGTCGCTGATGACGATCCGGTCACCGGCCACGTAATGCTGGTTGACGAACTCGACCATCACGCTGGTCTGGTCATTCACATCGACCGTGGCATTGGTTTTCAGCCCGACCAGCTCGGCGCCGACAAACAGTGCCAACAACCCAAACGCCCATATGCGAAAACCATGGAGCAAGCGGTCAATGGCCAGCGCCATGATCAGTGGCAGGCCCAGCGCATAGGCGTTCAGATAACGCTCGATGAACACCGGCGAAATAAACGAGACCCCATAGACCAGCAACAGCGGCAACAGCGTGTAGAGCGCCAGCACGACACTCCAGCGATAGCGACTGCGATCACGAAAGACCGTCATCAGGATCACGGCCAGCAATAGCATCGGCACTGTACTGAACAGCAGTCGGGGCAGGTTATCCCCATCGTCCTGAATCAGAAAATCCCACACCATCGAGGGCAGTGAACTGAGCGTGACCGGCAGCTCCCAACCCACATCACCGTTGGCCTTGAGCTGGTCCATGTGCTGGATCAGATCGACCAGGCCGGGAATCCACGGGGCAAACAGCAGCACGATAGCGGCATTCGTCAGCCACCACGCCGGGCGGTCGATGAGTTTCAGGGGATGAGCCGGCTGCAAGCGCAGCACCAGCAAATACGTCCAATGCACAATCACGCACAGCGCGGTGAAATAGTGGGTGTAAAACCCGGCGGTCATCAGCAGCGCATACATCACCAGCGCCTGCGTGTGGCGGGGCTGTTTGACCCAGTACACCAGTGCAATCGTGGCGCCGAGCAACCACATGCCCAGCCACGAGTACATCCGCACTTCCTGGCTATAGCGCACCGCTGTGGGCAAAAGCGCCAGCAACAGCCCGGCCAGCAGCGCCGCGCGAGGGCCGGCCATTAATCGGACCAGCCACATGCCCAGCATGACCGCGGCAATTCCCGGCAACGCACTCAAGCTGCGTATCGAAAAAATACCGTCGCCAAACCATTCGATCCAGCCATGGAGCAGCATGAAATACAACGGCGGGTGCACGTCATGAGCGGCATGCACCCAAATGCCGGCCAGGTCGTAGCGACTCATCAACAGGCTCGAGCCCTCATCGCCCCAGATGGCCGCAGCGGTCAGGTCGTAAAACCGGGTCAGGGCAGCCACCGCCAGGACAATCAGCCCGCCGACCCAGGCCTGTGACCACTCCTTTTTGCCAGGCAATCCCTGGTCCGCACGAGATTGCTGGCGTCTGGCCAACGGCTCTTTGATGTCCACCCCCATGACCACTTATTCACCTGCAATGACAAAACATGTTGCTCACTCTAGGCTACCGCCCATTGCGACGTCGATGCCCAGGCCAGCGATCCGATGAAGTGAGCAGTGCGGCTCAGCGTTGCGCCGTCAGCGGATAAACCGACTGCCATCCGCCGCCCAGCGCCTTGTACAACCCGACCGCTGCCAGCGACACACCGGTCGAACTCTCGACCCATTGCTCCTGGGTTGCCAACAATGCGCCTTGTACGGTGAGCACGTTGACGAAATCCACCACGCCCTCGACATATTGCCGTTGGGCGGTTTGCAGGGCGATCCGGTTCTGGCGCACCGCTTCGGCGAGGCTGTCACGGCGCAGTTGACTGGCGTTGTAGGCGCTCAGTTGGTCATCGATTTCATGCCAGGCGCGCAACACGGTTTGCTGGTAGGCGATAGCCGCTTCCTGTTGCTGGGCTTCGCGCAGGTTCAACACACCGCGCAAGCGCCCGCCGTCGAACAACGGCAGGGTGAATTGCGGGCCGATGCCGAACGCACGCGAACCCCACGAACCGAAATCACCCAACTGCATGGCTTGCGAACCGACATTGCCGGACAACGTAATGCGTGGATAGAAATCCCCCTTGGCCAAGCCGATGCTGGCTGTCGCGGCATGCAGGCGAGCCTCGGCCTGGCGAATGTCCGGGCGGCGCTCGGCCAGTTGCGACGGCAAGCCAATGGCGACCTGACGCGGCGTTTGTGGCACCGGCGCGTCGGTGGATAACTCGGCCGTCAGCGCTTGGGGCGGTTCGCCCATCAGCAGGCTCAAGGCGTTGATCAGTTGTGCCTGGCGCTGCTCCAG
This sequence comes from Pseudomonas sp. WPR_5_2, assembly GCF_003634475.1. Classification (NCBI taxonomy): domain Bacteria; kingdom Pseudomonadati; phylum Pseudomonadota; class Gammaproteobacteria; order Pseudomonadales; family Pseudomonadaceae; genus Pseudomonas; species Pseudomonas sp. WPR_5_2. The sequence goes on from NZ_RBLA01000004.1 coordinate 567,821, forward strand.
CGCCGGCAGGCGCGATTCGATGGCGGCGACTTGCGCGGCGGCTTCGGCGACATCCAGGTCGGTCGCGACACCGTCGGCCAGGCGCAGTTGCGACAACTTCAAACTGTGGCGAGCGACCTCAAGGTTCTGTTCGGTGACGGCCCGGGTGTTTTGCACACCGCGCAGTTGAATGTAGTCCTGGGCGGTTTCGGCCAGTACCGACAGCAACACGCCACGACGGTCGTTTTCCGCGACTTCCAGCGTGGCGTCGGCCGCTTCGGTTTCACGGCGCACCCGGCCCCAGAAATCCAGCTCCCAGGACGCGGAGAAGCCGGCGTCCCACAGGTTGAACGCGGAATCGCCGTTGTGCCCCGAGGGGTCCATCAAGCCATCGCTGCTGTTGCGCTTGCGTGCATAGCTCCCGGTGGCGGCGGTCGTCGGGTAGCGGTCGGCGGTGATCACCTGACGCACGGCGCGACTTTGCTGCAAACGGCTACTGGCGAGTTTCAGGTCGAGGTTGTCGGTCAGGGCACGCTGGCTCAGGGCCGAGAGTTTCGGGTCGTTGAACACTTCCCACCAGCGTTCGTTCAGGGTCTCGTCGGTGGCCTGGCTGGCAACAGCTTTTGAGGGTTTTGACCATTCGGTGACTGGTTGAGCCTCGGGTTTCTGGACGTCGGGGCCAACAGTGCAAGCGGAAAGGCTCATGACCAGTAAGGCACAAAAGGTCCGTTGAATTGAGCGGCCTCTTCGCGAGCAGGCTCGCTCCCACAGGGGATCGCCTTTTGAACAGAGATTGTGTGTATCACACCGACCCATTGTGGGAGCGAGCCTGCTCGCGAAAGCGTCAGACCAATCACCAAAAATCCTCATCGCTGCGCAACCTCATGCTCGACGCCGGTATTCGAGGTATCAATCCTCGCCTCCACCGACATCCCCACCCGCAACCGCTCGGCCAGTGGCTGCCCCGGCTCCAGCACAATCTTCACCGGAATCCGCTGCACGACTTTGGTGAAGTTACCGGTCGCGTTGTCCGGCTTGACCGAGGCGAAGGTCACGCCAGTGGCCGGTGCGATACTCTCGACGCGCCCGGTCAGTGCTGCACCGCCAAAGGTGTCGACGCGCACTTGCACGTCCTGCCCCGGCTGTACATGGGTCAACTGGGTTTCCTGAAAGTTGGCCACTACATAAGCCTGCGCCAATGGCACCACCGCCAGCAGCTTGCTGCCCGGCGTGACATAGGCACCAACCCGCACCGCACGCTCGCCGACCATGCCGTCCTGTGGCGCGACGATGCGTGTATAGGACAGTTCATAGCTGGCAATTTCCAGCTTCGCCTGCGCCCGTTTCAAGCCACCTTCCGCCCCATCGCGCTGGGCCGTGAGGATGTCCACCTGCTTGCGTTCCGCCGCCAGCACCGCCGTGACATTGGTCAGCCGGGCGCTGGCCTGATCAATGCGCGTGCGCGCCTGTTGCGCGTTCTGCACGGTGCCGGCGCCCACCCCGGCGAGATGATCGTAGCGATTGAGTTCATGTTCGGCGAAGGCCATTTCAGCCTTGGCCGACACCACGGTCGCCTGCGCCTGGGCGATCACTGATGCCTGGCGTTCGAGGGTCGCCCGGGCATTTTGCAGTTGCGCCTGGGCCATCAGGGCTTCGGCCGCCGCCGCTTCAGCGGCGGCGCGCAGATCGCGGTCGTCGATCAGCGCCAGCAACTGCCCGGCCTTGACCTGTTGGTTGTCTTCCACCAGCACTTGCTTGATGAACCCGGCCACGCGCGGCACCACCAGCGTGTAGTCCGCCGAAACATAGGCATCATTGGTGCTCTGTTGCGTGCGCTGGCCAAACAGTCCGGGCGCCAGCACATAAATCAGCACGCCCACCGCGATTACGACGGCAACGCCCACGGCCACTTTTTGCTTCGATTGAGTCGTCATAAAAACCTTCTGTTTCAGTGGAGCATTCAGGTCGGTGCGCGCGGCGGAAAGATCCGCGTCGGCAGCCAGAAAATCAGCAGGATCAGCGCTACAGCGATGCCGGCCATGCACAGGTAAAGATCGGCAGAGGTCAGCACCACCGCCTGCTCGTGCAGCCGATGGGCAAGGCCGGGGCTGCCTGCATCGACCAGGGGTGAGTTGCCGAGGCGATCCACCAACATCGTCGAGTGAAAGTGCAGCCGCGCGGTGGTCAAGGTTTCCAGCACACCGGTGGCAATCACCGACGCCAGGCCTTTCACGGTGTTGAACCAGGACGACGCGAACGGCCCGTCCATCGGGTTGATGCTGCCGGTCGCCAGCATCAACAGTGGCAGTACGGCCATGGGCTGGCCGACAATCTGCAGCAGTTGCTGCCCATAGAAATCATCGCGAATCCACGCCGAGGTCAGCTGCGATCCGGCGAGGCAGGACACGGCGAGCATGCTCAGGCCGATCCCCAGCACCCAGCGGCAATCCACCCACCTCAGGTTGCACAACGCCGCCACCAACGGCAGCGCGATCAACTGTGGCAGCGCCGACAGCAAGGTGATCGGCGCGGTTTGCACCGGGCGATAACCCTGGATCTGCGCCAGGTAACCGGATGGAATGATGATCACCGCCGACAGCACCACCAGCACCCCGGCCAGGGTCAGCAATGCGAACGACAGGTTGCGGATGCCGAGCATCTGCATCTTGAAAAACGGGGTTGGCTGCGACCATTCGTTGATCAGAAACAGCACCAGCAACAACGCGCCTCCCGCCAGCAAGCCGCTGATCAGGCTCGACTCGAACCAGTCCAGCCGATTGCCCTGCAGGATGCCGACCACCAGCATGCAGATCGCGGGAAACCCCAGCAGCAAGCCACGCCAGTTGAACTGCTTGAAACGCTCCAGCCGCAGCGGGTCCTGGGGAATGCCATAAGCCACCGCCACCATGGCGATCAGGCAGGGCGCGACGACTTGCCAGAACGTCCATTGCCACCCGACGTACTCGGTCCACAACCCCGCCAGCGGCGTGCCCAGCCCCGGACCGAAAGTGGCGGTCAGGGTGTAACCGGCCAGGCCGTACAGCTTCACATTGGCCGGCAGAAAACGCAGGGCGACGGTCATCAGCATCGGTGGCAGTGCGCCGCCGGCCAGGCCTTGCAACGTACGCAGGATCAGTAGGCTTTCATAGTTCGGCGCCAGCGGACACAACACCCCCAACAGGGTGAACGCGCTGATGGCGCACAGGGTGAAGCGGCGCAAAGAGAAGGTCACCGCACACCAAGGCGCGAAGGCCATGGCGGCCACCGAGGTCGCGGTGTAGCTGGCGACCAGCCAGGTGCCTTCGTCGTAGCCAATGGCCAAAGCACCGCGAATGTCGGCCAGGGCAACCTTGGTCACCGTCTCGTTCAGGCCCGAAACCAGCACCGCCAGCAGCACACCCACCAGGCCAATGATGATCCGCGGACCAAAAGCCATTGGCGCGGCGGCCGGCGCGGGCGCGGCCAGAGGCACCGAGGCCGTCAGGGAGGTCATCGGTTCACAACTCCGAAATAATTGAGGTGGCAGTCTACGAAGGCGCATCACTGACGAAAACTGACTTATCGGCAATTTATAAGTGCGTCGGACGCAGCAATCGAACGATGAAAACGGACGAGAACAGAGGTCTGTCTTGCGCAGAAACGATGGGGAAAACTAACACCGCCGTATCAGGCGAACCACCATCCATAGGTATGAACCTGCAGGACCCGGCTTGCTGGCGATAGCGGTGTGTCAGGCGCCATTTTTGCCAACTGATGGGCCGCCATCGCCAGCAAGCCGGCGCCTAAAGGCCTCAGGATTGGGCCGCCAGCCACGTCTCGTCGCAACAGCTTTTCACGGTTTCGCGCAGCCAGCGGTGGGCGGGGTCATTGTCAAAGCGCGGGTGCCAGGCCTGACTCAGCACGATGGTTGGCAAGGGGATCGGCAGAGTGAACGAGCGCAACTTCAGCCCCAGGCGACGTACGCTCAGCAGCGTTTCCCTGGGCACCGGCAGAATCAGATCGGAATCGGGCAAGGCGAACATCGCCGCATGAAAACTCGGTGCAATCACTGCCACTCGCCGCTCCAGCCCCAGGGCGTTGAGCGCTGTATCGATCGGCCCACGAGCGATCCCTCTGCGGGACATGCTGATATGAGAGAACCCGGCAAAGCGTTCCGCGGTGATTTCTTCATCGAGCAACGGATGATCTTCACGCACCAGGCCGACAAACTGGGTGGAAAACAGGTTCTGCACTTTCACTTCCGGCATCGGCGGGCGAGTGTTGCTGACATTCAGATCGATGCGGCCTTCACGCAAAGCCTCGTCATCGCCATCGCCCTCCGGGACGAAGCGCAATTCACAATGCGGCGCCTGACGCTCCATGGCGTCGGACAACTTGCCGCCGTAGACGCCGATGAAGAAATCGTTGGCCCGGATACTGAACCGCCGCCGCAAACTGCCCAGGTCTACGACACGGGCCGAGTGGAACAGCTGCGCGGCTTGCTCCACCAGATCCCGCACCTGCTCGCGCAACTCCAACGCCTTGGGGGTCGGCACCAGACCACGGCCGGCGCGCACCAGGATCGGATCGCCGATGGCTTCGCGGATGCGCGTCAAGGTACGGCTCATGGCCGCCGGGCTGAGGTTCATCCGCCGCGCGGCGCCCACGACGCTGCCTTCGTCGAGCAGTGCGTCCAGGGCGATCAGCAGGTTCATGTCCGGGAGTTGCATGGCGAGCACTCGTTAGCGATCAGGATTGATTCAGGCGCAATGCTAGCAAACATCCGCCGAATGATGCGCTAGCAGTTCCGGCCTCTTCGCGAGCAGGCTCGCTCCCACAATGGATCTCCCGTAGATGCAGATTTTGTGTAAAACACCTCCCCCTGTAGGAGCGAGCCTGCTCGCGAAGGCGTCCGCACTGTCACCGCCGCCACTATCAGTTCTGCTAGTTCTCAACCTTGTCCGTCGCGCGTAAAACTAAACCAGACACTCGCCTTTATCCTCTCGCAAAGGCATTCGGTATGACTCAACCCAATCAACAGAATCCGACTCGGCAACGCACGGTACTGCTGGCAACGGATCTCAAAAACTCGATACTCGCTGAAATCGACGCGGGTAATCCTAATCGCATTGCGTATTCACCCTACGGCCAGCAATCGTCGCAGGTTGAAGTCATGACGCGGTTAGGCTTCAACGGTGAACTGAACGAGGCGAATCCCGAATGGTATTTGCTGGGCAACGGCTACCGTGCATACAACCCGAGCTTGATGCGCTTTCACAGCCCGGACAGTTTGAGTCCGTTTGGTCGGGGCGGGAGGAATGCGTATACGTATTGCGGTGGGGAGCCGATGATGAATTCGGATCCGACGGGGCATTTGCCATGGGCGTTTTCACGCTTCGTGCAGGCATTGACGGACGCAGTGCAAACCGTTGCTACTCCTGTGCTCAGAAAGACCGCAAGCCTCGCCAATAGTGGCGTTTCGCAGGTTTTAGGTGCTGCAAAAAGTGCAAAAAAAGCCTTTGCCGACAATTTTTTGTTTGATCCTAAAGCCCTAAAAAAACTAGGCCCTCCGCCTCCAAAATTTAAACAACAACCACCATCGAATCACATCGTCACCCAACCAAACCCATATACAGGGCCTAATTCAGTCAGAGTTCAGCAGACTCCGCTTGCTCCTGGAGCTGGAAATGGTCTACGGATTACAGGCACGACGGGACCAACCAAGCGTGTCACCGCCCTTCGAAAGGGAAGTTAATCACCGTCCAAAAAATAGCGCGGTGAGGCCACCCTCACCGCTGCATCCCCCACCGCTTCACCGTCACCCGCTCCAACGAATCAAACACCAGATTCTCCACCAACAACCCAATCAGGATCACCACCGCCAACCCGGCAAACACCTTGTCGGTGTACAGCTCATTACGATTCTGAAAGATGTACCAGCCCAACCCACCCTTGCCGCTTGTCGCGCCAAACACCAACTCAGCCGCAATCAACGTGCGCCAGGCAAACGCCCAGCCGATTTTCAGCCCGGCGAGGATCGAGGGCAGTGCAGCCGGGATCAGGATGAACAGCACGAAGCGCATGCCCTTGAGGCCGTAGTTGCGACCGGCCATGCGCAGGGTTTCGGAGACGCCGAGGAAGCCGGCGTAGGTATTCAGCGCCAGCGCCCAGAGCACCGAGTGCACCAGCACGAAAATCAGGCTGTTCTGACCCAGGCCGAACCACAGCAACGCCAGCGGCAGCAGGGCAATCGCCGGCAGCGGGTTGAACATCGAGGTCAGGGTACTCAGCAGGTCGCGACCGAACTGGGTGGATACCGCCAGGGTGGTCAGGCCGAATGCCAGGACGATGCCGATCAGGTAACCCTTGAGCAATACGACCAGGGAAATCCATACCTTACCCAGCAGTTCGCCGCTGAGCAGGCCGTCGTATAGCGCGTGAGCGGTTTGCACGAAGCTCGGCAGCAGCAGGTCGTTGTTCTGATAACGGGCGACGGCTTCCCACAGCACAGCGAGCAGAATCAGGATCAGGCTTTTGCGCAGCCACCCTTGCTGCCACAGTCGCTGGCCGAGGGGGAGTTCGCGTTCCAGCGGCACGCTGGTCAGTGGCTGCAGTACGGTTTCGAATTCTTCACGCGGGGATGATAGATGGCTCATCGGGCCCTCCTCTGAACTGGCTCAATAAGCGATTCGGATGTCGGTGAAATCCAGTACACGCTCGGTTTCCGGCGACTGGCCTTCATCAAACAACAACCGGTGAATACGCCGCGCCGATTCCTGAAACGCCACGCCGCCGAGGCTGTGCAAATCGTATTGATGGCTGTGGACTTCCGCCCGCACCCGCCCCGGATGCGGCGACAGCAACAGGATGCGATTGCCCACCACCAGCGCCTCTTCGATGGAGTGCGTGACGAACAGCAGCGTGAAGCGCACTTCTTCCCACAGCAGCAGCAACTCCTCCTGCATCTTGCGTCGGGTCAGTGCGTCGAGGGCGGCGAAGGGTTCATCCATGAGCAGGATTTTCGGCTGCATCGCCAGCGCGCGAGCGATGGCAACCCGCGCCTTCATGCCACCGGACAAGGTATGCGGATAGGCATCGGCAAACGCAGCCAGACCGACCTTCTCCAGGTAGTGCAGGGCTCGTTCTTCGGCTTCTTTTTTCTTCAGGGTTCTGGAGGCCAACAGTGGAAACATCACGTTCTGCTTCACGGTTTTCCACGGCGGCAGTTGATCGAACTCCTGGAACACCACGATCCGGTCCGGCCCCGGCGCATCGACGCGCTGGCCCTGCAAACGGATCTCACCCTCGACCGGCTGGATGAACCCGGCAGCGGCTTTGAGCAAGGTGGATTTACCGCAACCGGATGGGCCGAGCAGGACAAAGCGATCCGCCGGATCGATCTCGAAACTGACTTGATGGGTCGCCCGCACCACCCGCTGCGGCGTGCGGTATTCCAGGCTGACGTTATCGACCGACAGCAGCGCTTGGGCTGCCGCGATCGATTTGCTGACCGTGTGGCCTTGCAAAGGGGCGTTCATAAAAATCAGCTCCCTTGCAGCGGTTTGGCGTCCTGGAAGAAGTAATCCTTCCACGAATCCGGTTTGTTTTTGATCGCGCCGACGCGGTAGAGGAACTCGGCCAGCGGGTAGGTGTTTTTCGGCGTGACGCTGAATTCGAACTGCGGGTTGTCGATGATTTTCAGCAACGCGGCGCGGTCGATTTTTGCCTTGGTCACGCGGATGTACGTGTCCGCCGCCGCGCCTTTGTCGTTCTGCGCAAATTGCGCCGCTTCGGTCAGGGCGTCGATGAAAGCCTTGTAGGTTTTCGGGTTCTCATCGCGGAATTTCTCGGTGGCGAACAACACGGTCGGCGAGTTCGGCCCGAGCAGGTCATAGGTGTTCAGCACCACGTGCACGTTCTTGTTTTCCAGTGCCTGATCCTGGAACGGCGGGTTGGAGAAATGACCGGTCAGCTCGGTGCCGCCCGCAATCAGCGCCGCCGTGGCATCGGGGTGCGGAACGGCGATGGTGTACTTGTCGAGACGGTTGAATTCCTTGTCGCCCCACTGCCTGGCGGCGGCGTATTGCAGGAAGCGCGACTGCACCGACACGCCCACCGCCGGCACCGCGATGCGGTCATTCTCGGTGAAATCGGCAATGGTTTTGACCTTGGGATTGTTGCTCACCAGGTAGTACGGAAAGTTACCCAGGGATGCCACGGCCTTGACGTTCTGCTTGCCGTGAGTGCGGTCCCAGATGGTCAGCAGCGGGCCGACACCGGCGCCAGCAATATCGATGGAGCCAGAGAGCAATGCATCATTGACCGCCGCCCCGCCGGAGAGCTGGGTCCAGTCGACCTTGATGTCGATGCCTTCCTGCTTGCCGTACTTCTCGATCAGGTTCTGATCGCGCACCACATTGAGCAGCAGATAAACGATGCCGAACTGTTCGGCGATGCGGATTTCACCTTCGGCGTGGGCCACGGTCGGCGCCACCAGGCTGCCGGCGATCAGGCTCAAACCCAGGCCGATGGCGGCGGCCAGTGGTGCAAAGGGAAGACGTTTGGACATGTTCAAATCTCCGACAGATCAGAAAGGCGCGTCGCCCTGGATGGTGGTGCGATACAGCTTGCGGCGCAGATGGCTGGGGCAACCGGCGGCGAGATGAATCAGCGAACGGTTGTCCCAGAACACCAGGTCATGGGGCTGCCACTGATGGCGGTAGATGTTTTGCGGCAACACGCTGTGGGCGTAGAGCTCGGCCAGCAACTGCTGGCTCTCGTCCTCCGGCAGGCCAACGATGCGGGTGGTGAAACCCTCGCTGACGAACAAGGCCTTGCGCCCGTTTTCCGGGTGAGTCCGCACCACCGGATGCACCACTTCAGCCACTTGGGCGAGTTGCTCCGGGGTCAGGGTCGGACGCCAGTTGCCTTCGAATTTGGTCTCGCTATAACGCGCCGTATAGGAGTGCGCCGCCGAGCGGCCTTCAACCGCTTTGCGCAGCGCCTCGGGCAGGCTGTCCCAGGCCTTGTGCATGTCGGCGAACAAGGTGTCGCCACCCTCCGATGGCAGCTCCTGGGCATGCAGCATCGAGCCCAGGCTCGGCAGTTCCTTGTAGGACAGATCGGAATGCCAGAACTTGCCGGCATCGCCCAAGCCGATGTTCTGGCCGTTCTCGACGATGTTGGAAACGATGAGGATTTCCGGATGCCCGGCCAGCAGGAATTGCTTGAGCACGTGGATCTGCAGTACGCCGAAACGGCGGCTGAAATCGATTTGCTGCGCAGGGGTAATGCGCTGGTCGCGGAACACCACCACGTGATGATCCAGGTGCGCGCGGTGAATGCGGGCGAAGTCTTGATCATTGATGGGGCGGGACAAATCGAGGCCGATGATTTCGGCGCCCACCGCACCGCTGAACGGGCGGATTTCAAAGGATTGTGGCGCGATGGCTGGCGATGCTGAAACGGCTGACATAAATCACTCCCACGCACGGCACGCTCAAGGGCGCGCGCGTCGATCAAAAACTCACGGAGGTCCCGTGTTGGTTTGTGTCGTGCGGCGCGCCGATTGGTCGGCAGGTACGCAGAAATATGACTTTATAGATATAAGAACGGTAATTTAAATACCGTTAGAGAATAACCATATGGCATTTGAGATGAGGTGATTTTGAGGTCGCCTTCGCTGGCAAGCCAGCTCCCACAGAATTCCATGTCAGACCCCAATATTGTGCTCAACACAGCCCCCTGTGGGAGCTGGCTTGCCAGCGATGGGGCCATCCGCCTCAACGCATTCGCTGAAACCTACTTGGCCCACTCAATCACTTCGCCGTACGGGGTCTGCAAATCCCGCTCGGGGATTTCCCAGATGATCAGCTTGGGCGGCGTCTGCTTGAACGCCGGATTGTTGAAGTAGCCATTGGCGCCACCGGAGAACTCGCCACCGTCCTTGGCGAAATTGCCGATCGGCGCACCCAGTGCCTGTTGCAGGAAACCGGCGAAGTTGGAGTTGCGCGAAAACGAAGTACCGATCAACGCCACGTTGGGCAGGTTGTCGTCGCCGAACAGATCGTCGAGGTTATCGCCGCCGCTTTGCGCCTCGGCGGCCTTCTCGTTGATCAATGTGGCGGCCACGGTTTCCGGCGTCGGTTGCCAGGTCACAGGCAGCCATTCAAGGCCAGCCAGGCGCACCAGATCACCAGGACGGCGTGCCGGGTCTTGCACCTTCATTTCGAAGTCTTTGTGCGGCGTAGCGCTGATGCCCATGGCTTGCACTTGTCTGGCCACCGCCTTGGCCGCCGCCGCAGAACCGGTTTCGCTCCAGTGGGTATCGGTGCGCAGGTACGCCTCGGCGCCCAGGGGTTGCAGGGTCGGCGCCAGGTCAATCGCCGCGACACCGGCCTTGTTCAAACCATCGACCCAAGCCACCGCACGCGCCTGCAACTGCACCGGACGACGCAGGTCGCACAATTGCGAACTGGCGATACGACTCTTGTCCGGCACCACCGCCACCAGCAGCGTGATGCCGCGTTTGGCCAGACGTTGGCGGACGTCGCGCACCACACCCGCCTTGATTTCGGCATTGGCCTGGGCGTGACGGTTGATGCGCATCTCGTCGGTCAGGAACAGCCAGCCCGGGCAGCCGGAACGTACCCGTGGACCGGTATCGTGCAGCGCCAGCCAACTGCCGCCGCGCTCCAGGTTCGCCGCCTGCTCGGGCACTGCGCCCTTGGACAATTGCTTGGCGATCTTGTGGGTCACCTCGCCATGCAGCACGTCATCAACGCTCAGCTTGGGTGGCAGCATCTCCACCTTGCCGCTGAGCAACAGCCAGGCGCAGGACGCAAAGCCGACCGCCAGGAACGCGACAAACACAACACCCGCCACCTTGCTGATTCGGGCATTGAATTCACTCGGTGGGACCGGTACGTGAGAGGAAGAGGACATGGGCGCGGCCATCAGAACTGGAAGTACAGGAAAGGCACCGCTTCACGGCTCGCGATCAACGCGAACGAAAGCAGAAAACCCGCCACCGGCCACAGGGCCGCCATCGGTGCATAGAATCCATAGCCGCCAAACCGTTGTTCACAACGGTTGTGCAACAACGGCGCGACGACGCACACCACGCCGAGCAAAGCCGCAAGGCCATGGGCCGGGCGCAAGGTCACCGCCAAGGCATCACCCAGGGCAAAACCGTGCAGGCCGAACTGACCGGCGTACATCGTCAGCGCGGTATGGAAGTCCGGGGCACGGAACAGCGTCCAGGCGAGGAACACGAACAGCAGCGTCAGGGTATGCGACAACAATGGCGGGATATCTGGCAGGCTGGAGCGCGACCACAGCCGGTCGATGCACAAGGCAATGCCATGTGCCGAGCCCCACAACAGGTAGTTCCAGCTGTCACCGCCATGCCACAGACCGGCGATGGCCATGGTCAGGAACAGGTTGCGATAGGTCTTCCACGCGCCATTGCGGTTGCCGCCGAGGGCGATGTACAGGTAGTCACGCAGCCAACTGGACAGCGACAAATGCCAGCGTCGCCAGAAGTCCTGGATGCTGCTGGCCAGATACGGCCGGTTGAAGTTTTCCGGGAAGTGGAAGCCCAGCATCAGGCCCAGGCCGATGGCCATGGCGCTGTAACCGGCGAAGTCGAAAAACAATTGCAGCGAGTAGGCCAGGCAGCCGATCCAGGCATCGACGAAGGACGGGTTTTCCAGATGGAACGCGACGTCCACCAAAGGCGACAACGTGTCCGCCACCAGCACCTTCATGCACATGCCGATCATGAAACGGCGCGCGCCCAGAGAGAAATTCTGCCAGCTGAAATAGCGCTGGGTCAGCTCGCGACGCACCCAGTCATAACGAATGATGGGACCTGCAATCGAGTGACCGAACATCGAAATGTAGGTCGCGTAATTGATGAAGCTGCGTTCCACCGGCACCGTATGACGATGCACGTCCACCAGATAGGAAATCGCCTGCAAGACAATGAACGACAGCCCCGCCGGCAACGCCACCCGTTGCCACTCCAACGGCATGGCGCCGTAGTAGGTGATCAGCTCGTTCCAGGTGCCGGCCAGGATGTTGGCGTACTTGTACCAGCACAGCACGGCCGTGTTGAACACGATCAATGCAATCAGCAACCTCACCCGCCCTTTCGAACCTTCGCGGGCGCGGTCCACCAACAGCCCGCCGACCCAGGCAACGATGGTCAACACCACGTGCAGGCTCAGGAACAGCGGGCTCAACCAACCGTAGAACAGCCAACTGCCGATCAGCAGGATGACGTTGCGCCAGGCCGGCTTGCCCAGGGCATATGCCAGTAGAAACACAGGCAGAAAAAGCGTCAGGAACTCAAGTGAGGCGAAGACCATGGCGGCGACAGAATCCGATCAGTGGGACAGCGTGTCCGTGGCGTTCAGAAGTCGTGGACCGCTGGCCGAAGGCACCAGCAGCACGCTGTAACGCTCGCCCGCCTTGAGTTCGCCCAAGTCCAGCGGGGCACCGACATTGGCGTTCGCGCACACCAGTTGCACCGACAGGCTGACCGGGTTGATCGACCGGCGTTGCAAGCTATCGACGGGCACCGCCTTGAACAGATCGGCGGTTCGCCCTGCAGGGCGCAGGCTCGCCTCGGCACACCCGGCATCGACGTTGAAGAACGCCAGTGACGCCTTCAGGCCATTGAAGTCGTCAGGTTGCTCGCGCACCGCGACTTGCTTGATGCCCGCACCGTCGGGCAGCGCGACCACCGTGGCGAATTCACCGGGCTCGATTTTCAGGTCCATGGCCAGTTTTTGTGCGCCACTGACCAGGGTGCCCTTGACCGCACTGCTCGACTGCACCGGGAAGAACAACGAGACCGGTTGCGCCGCTTCCAGGCGCATCGGCGGTTGCCCGGCCTGGGCGATGACGTCCAGTGGCGCGGTGCTCGCGTTGACGAAGCGGATGAAGGCTGCGTCTTCGCTGGGGCCGGTGGGGTACAAGGCAAATTCGGCAGCCAGGGCATTGGCGCTGGAGCACAGCGCCGCCATAGCACACACAGCAGAGAGTGCGCGCATCACTGCTTGGCTCCCTTGTTGCTGACCGCGTCGGCCGGCAGTTTGGCCAGCGCGCCACCGATGGCAGTCGCCCAGGATTTATAACCGGCCACGGTGAAATGCTGACCGTCAGTCGTGACCCACTCGCCCGGCTTGGAGAAGCTCAACGAATCGATGTAGGTGCAAGGCGCCACGTTGCTCGCCAGGAACGCCGACATCAACTTGGTACGCGCGTCGTTCTTCTTGTACATGCCGCCTTCCTTGCCCCAGGCAGGACCGACCCAGGCGCATTTGGCGCCATTGGCGGTGATTTCCTTGGCCAGGGCGGTCACGTTCTGCCAGGCCCAGGCTTTCGGGAACACCGGTTTGTCATAGGAGGCCATGGTGTCGCCGATCACCAGCACCACCAGGTCCGGCTTGTCGGCGGCAATCAGATCCTTGATCGGCGTCGTCGTCGCTTCGCGCCCCTTGATGACAATCTTGCCGTTGCCTTTTTGCTCGGCGCCGCAATCGACATTCTTGGTGATCAGCCAGTCGCCGGCACTGGCGCCGCACGCGCCGATCGAGTGCACGATCGCGCCTTGCTGGGTCAGGTTGGCTTGCAGCGGTTCCATCAAGTGGTCCGCCAGGCTCATGTGGCTTTCGCCAAGAACCAGAAGGGTCATACCGGCAAGAACGGAAGAAGGCATTGAAGTCTCCGGAAATCAGTTGGAATAAGGGGAACGGTAGGGGCTGACCGGCAATTCCATCGGGCCGTTCATGTCTTCGAACATGTAGCGCAGGTACATGCCCCCAGTGAATTGCTTGTAGTCCTGAGCGTTGTCCAGGCCAAGATTGGCGCCGAGGAAAAAGCTCGAACCGAATTTGTACTCGCCGGCACCGCTCAGGCTGTAACCCACGCCTGTCTTGTTCTGGCCTTTGTAACGCTGGTTGTTGGCCGCCTGCAGGTCTTTGTCGTTGGGGAAGTAATCCGCCGCGTCCTGCTCGAAGTACTGCACACCCACCGAGCCCTTGACCTGGTAGGAGAACCGCTCCGTGCGCTGCGCCCAAGTGACCGGCACGCCCAGGGCAAAGTAACTTTGCGGGCTGAAGTAACCGCCATGGCCGTAGGTGAAGAAGTCCTGGTTGTTTTCGAAACTCAGGCCCGTGGCGCTCAGGCCCAGGGTCAGCTTGCTGTCCTCGGCATTGCGCAAGTACCAGTACACGCCCCCGCCCAGTTCGGTGCGGCTGTTGGACGCCACGTTGTGACCCAGCAATTTGTGCCACGAACCGTAGCCATAGCTACCCACTTCCTGGTTGTCATAGCTCAGCTGCGCGCGGGCGCCGTTGGCCGTCACACCGCCCCACGACTGGTCGGTGCGTTTGTCGGTGGCGCCGGCGAATGAGGTGACGCTATCGATCACCGGACGCCGCGAGACGTTGACGCCGTAGCGCATGTTGGCGTTGTCGGAGAATGGCCGATCGACGCTCACGCCGCCGGCCGCAGTGCTGTACTTGAAGCCGATCGGCGTGGTGCCGACATCGGCCTTGATACCTTCATCCGGGCGGGCATAGGCCACGCTCAGACCGACCCCTTTATCGCGCTGGGAACCGGTGCCGTCGGGCGATGCGCCACCGCCACCGAATCGGGCGGCCGAATCGCTGCCGACACTGCCCGCATTCAGTGACACCGGCGTTACACGCACGGCATAGCGGTTTTCACCGGACGGCAGGTTGATCTCCAGCGGCGTTTCAACGTCAGTCATCTTGCTCAGCCCCGACTCGCTGTCATTGCTGCGAATCGTCACGGCCTGAGTCACGTAACCGCTGCGCTCCTGAAGAATGTTGTCCAGGGCGCGTTGGGCCGAACTGACTTGATCGACGGCCACGTTGACCGTTCCCTGCGGTGCGAACGGGTTACCCGTGGCACCGGCGAAGCGTCCGGCGGGCAACGCCTGGCGTCCGGTACCTGTGGCCGCCACACGCGGTTGCGCCTGCCCCGGATAGGCATCGGCGGGTACCGCGCCATTGCTGGCGAGCAGGACCGGCGCCGCACCTTCCAGTTGCGCCTGCGCCGGGGCTGGAATGGTATCCACGGGCACGCGACTCACCTGATTGCGCTGGCCCGGCTGGCCCACGAACGGGTTCGGCGCGACATTCAGGCTGCTGGCCTGGGCCGTCAGGCTGCGTTTCTGCTCGCTTTGTTCGATGGCCACGGCCTTGCGCAGCAACTCGGTCGCCTGGCTGGACTTGCCCATGCTGCGGTAAATCCGTGCCGCTTCGGTCAGCGATTGCGGATCGTAGGTTTCCAGCTTGAGGAATTGCTCCAGCGCACGGTCGGCATAGCCGATGTCGTGGGCCTGCACCGCCGCATCGGCGGCATTCAGCAAAATTTGCGGGTCGTTGGGCTGACGCTGCAACAGCGGTTTGTACAACTCGAATGCCTTGGCATTGTTGCCATTGCTGGCATACATCCGCGCCAGCGCCGAAACGGCACCCACGTCCCCCGGGCGCGAAGCCAGCGCCGGTGCCAGGGTGTCATAGGCGCCCGCCAGGTCACCGTTTTCGCGCAGGATATCGGCCTGGCGGATTCGGTATTGATACAGCACGTCATCGAAGCGCTTGCGTGTGGCCACACTCATCTGCTGGTTTTGCAGACCGTGCAGGATCGAATTGACCTGCGCATCGTCGCCGGTCTTGAGCAGCAGGTTGGCGTATTGCAGCATCAGGTCCGCGGACGGCGTCGCCGTCTGGGCAATCACGTCACGCATCATCGATTGTGCGTGTGCCGAATCGCCGGCGTCGACATAGGCCGATGCCAGGGTCGCCATGCCATCGGGGCTGCGGCTGGCCACGGGCTGCAAACGATCGAGCAAGGCCAGGGCTTCCTGGCGCTGTCCACGCTTGGCGATGCTCGACGCCAGCTTGATCTGCACCGTGAGGGTGATCTGGTCGGCCAGCGCATTCATGTCCGCAGTGCGGCGCTCGGCCGGAATACGGCTGATGCTCGCTTGCGCAGCGTTCCACTGCTCCATTTCCACCGAGAGCAAGGCGCTGGTGTACAGCGCATCGATGTCGCCCGGATGGGCCCTCAAATAGCTGTCGATCAGGTCGCGGGCTTTCTGCGATTCGCCGGCCTTGAGGTACAGACGCGCGAGGTCGAAACGGGTCCAGACGTTGTCCGGGTCGTCCAGCACCGCTTGCGCCAGGGCTTGCTGGGCAGCGCGTGTATCACCGCGTTGTTCAGCGAGCTTGGCCGCTTGCGTGGAGCGCAATGCGCGCAGACGAGCGCTGCCGCCCATCTCGGCCTGCTGGTCCGGTGTCAGGGTGTCGAGCAAGCGCAGGGCTTCATCCGCCTGACCGGTTTGCGCCAGCACGTTGACCAGCCCCTGAACGGCCTGAGGGTTGCCGCGCTGCACGTTCAACACCTGGCGGTAATTGGCCTGCGCGGCATCCAGTTGCCCGGCCTGGGCCTGGATGTCGGCGAGGGTCAGGCGTGCATCGACACCGTTGGGGTTCAGGCGCATGGCCTGGGCAATGCTCTCTTGTGCCTTGGCCGGTTGCGTCCTGGCCTGGTCGCGGGCCTGTTGCAGCAATGCCCAATAGCGCACGCTGTTCAGGGCCGGCTTCCAGCGCGTCCCGCCATTGGCGATGGCGCGGTTGAGCAACTGCTCGGCTTCACCGAAACGGTTCTGTTGCTGACGCACCACGCCCAGGCCGCCGAGGGCATCGGCGTCGTCGGGTTTGTTTTTCAAGCGGGCGGCAAACGCCTGCTCGGCTCCGGCCTGATCCCCCTTCTCCAGCGCCTGGAGCCCACGCGCCACCAGTGGATCTTGCTGCCACCCCGAACCACCGGCGGTGGCCGACTGCGATTTGCCTTTGTTCAGCAAATCACGGATTTCCTGGTCGTCCGGATGCGCCTTCAGGAACTCTTCGAACAACGGCACCTGCGCGGCGTTCGGCGGCCCGGTCCAGACCAATGCCAGGCGCCAGCTCTCGTCGGCGTCACCGGCAATGTCCGTGCGGGTCGACAGCCTGGCCAGGGCACGAATGCCTTCCGGGCGGCTGTCTTCGTGGCGCACCAGATGCTTGGCCAGGAACAACGCCACGATCGAGTCATTCGGCGTTTCGCGCAGCAACCGTTCGAGTCCCGCGCGCGCCTCGGGCCAACTGGCGTCGTTGAAAGCCAGGTTGGTGTAGAACTCACGGCCGACCTTGCCTTCGGGTATGCGGTCGGCGAACAGCTTGCGGAACACGACGGTGGCCTGGTCACGCTGGTCGCCATCGGCCAGGCGCCGGGCTTCATTGAGCAGGGCCATGTTCTGCGGATCGGTCAGGGCAATGTCCTGTTCCAGCTGCGCCGCCAGCCAGGGGCGTGGTGACAACGCCTGCAAGCGTGCCAGGTACTGCCGAGCCTGCTCGGGTTTGTTCTGTTTGACGCCGATCAGGCCCATGCCGTAAAGCGCGTCAGCCTGGTTGGGGTCCAGGCGCAGGACTTTTTCCCAGGCCTCGGCGGCACGCGATGCGTTATCGCGGGTCTGCCAGTACTGGCCTTGCTCGATCAGCCGCGCCTGCACCTCGTTGGTCTCTGCGTGGGCAGCGGTGCCGATAAGGGCGGTGAGAATACCGATGGCTAGCGTGTGACGGCGCGGGTGCATGACGTCTCCCAAGACAATTTGAGTGTTCCGTCATCACGAAACTGATAGCGTTTTTCAGCCCAGCCCAGTGCGAACAGGCTGAGCATGGCGTTGTAGTAGAGCGGTTCGGCCCGTTCGCCGTCGGCCTTGGCCAGCGCCGCATTCAAAGCTTCTTCGACGCGACGTTGCTGCTGCTCGGCCAACCACGGCTGGCCCTTGGCCTGGAAGTAAGGAATCAGCGCCGCAGAGTACCCGAACGGCCCCTGACCTTCGAGCGCGCCGCTGATGACGTGAACCTTTTCCGGCGGTACACCGGTGGAGGCCGTGCTGTTCGACATGCCTTCCAGACGCGCCAGCAGCGGGGCAGCCAACGGATCGGACTTGGGCGTCATGCCGGCCCACAGGTAGACACGAATGGCGTCATAGCTGCCCAACTCGCCCTTGACCGGATCGACCACGAACAACCCCGCCTTCGGTGCGGTCGCGCGGTAACCGATCCAGTCCGCCACATAGCCTTTGGGGCTCGAAGCGCTGACCATCTTCAAGGTGTTTTCGGCGATTTCCTTCCACGGCCCCGTTGGCGCTTCCTTGGCCAGTCGGCGCAGCAGCGGCAGCGGCAAATAGCTGGGATTCAGGCGCCATAGATGATCGGGCTGTACGAAACCTTCCGGTCCGGGCAGCACCATTCTTCCCAGACCCGGCAGGTTCACCACCAGTTGGCCTTCAATGTTCTTGAGCAGGTGCAAGGCGTCTTCGCGATAGTCCGGGCGCTGCCACAACCGCGCGGCTTCGAGCAGGGCGTAGGCAATCCACAGGTCCGAATCCGATGCCGAATTGGCGTCCTGCAATTGCCAGGTGCCGTCCTTGCCCTGCCCCCACAACCAGCCTGGCAGACGACTGTTGATGTCAGAGCCGGCCATGTTGTCGGCGGTCCATTTCCACATGGCATCGAAGCGCGCGCGGTCATTGCCGATCAGGGCGAACAACATGCCGTAGGACTGGCCTTCGGACGTACTGTGATTGCGTTCGAGGCTGGATTCCAGCAGGCGCCCGTCGTTCTGGACGAACCGTGCGGCATAGGTTTGCCATAGCGGCCAGTCGCCGCTGGTGCACGCGGCCGCGTCAGCCGCCATGGCCGGCGTCAGGCTCAGTGACACCAGCGCGCCCGCCAGGCACAGCGCGGCCCGGCGCCAGCGGCGCACGAATGTCAGTTTGCAACGGTGGGTGACGAGGGTGGTCATGGCGATTTCAGTGACCCAACCGCTGTTTGGCACGGGAACGCAACGCCAGGTAAGCCAGGCAACTGAGCAACAGCACTCCGAGACCGGTCAGCAGCATCGTCAACACCACATGGCGCGACAACAGCCATTGCACGGACTTGAACGGCCCCAGGTTGCCAACGTAGTACTGCTCGTCCGCCACCAGTGGCTCGATGGTTTTGCCACGCACCACCACCAGGCTGCCCTGGATCGACTGGGCGTAATCTTCACCGCCGATCAGGGCGCTGGTTGCTTCAGCCAGGCCTGCCGGCTGACCGCTGGCGATCACCACGACGCTGCGACCGCTTTTGAGCGGCGATTCGAAACCGGTCAAATAAGTGCTGCGCTCCCCCCCGGAGAAAGCCATGGCCAGACGCGCCTTGCGCTGATTGGCGTCCGGGTCGGGGCTGATCCAGTCACGTATGCGCATTGGCAGGTCAGACAGATGGAAGCTCTGTTGGCCGCCGGCATCGGTTGCCGGCAGGTGATCAGCCCACTGTGTCAGCAACGGCTGGTTTGTGCCGGAAGCCAGCACCAGCAGGTCTTTGTCGGCGGCTGCCTGGAGCTGCGCGGCCTGCGTCACCAACACGCCGGTTGCCGGGTAACCCGTGGATTGGCCAAAGCGGCCAAGCACCGTCAGGTAAGCATCCAGCTCCGGCGCGCCGGCGTTATCCGGCAGCACCACGGCCGTTTGCGACAGGTCGGCCAGGCGGGTGAATGGGAAACCTGCATCCTTGAACACGCCCAGGTTCGGCATCGCCATGAAGTGGTCGTAGCCGCTCAAGTCGAGGGTCGATTCCGGATCGACGCTGCCGCGCATGTTGTCGATGATGATGTCGCCGCACTCGCCTTGCTTGATGTAATCGAACATGTAGCGCAGTTGCAGGCGCGATTGCAGGGCCACCGAGTTCAATGGCAGGCGCACGCGGGTTTCGCGACCCAGGGTGTCATTGCCTTTCAGGGCGCTGAGTACGCCGCTGTCGAGCTTGTCCTGGGACAACAGGTTTTGCGACTGAATCAAGCCATCGTTGAAGCTGACGATGAACGAGGAATTGGTCGATTTTTCCTGCGGCGTGTAACGGTATTTGAGGTTCAGCGGCGCACCTTCGTCACGCCAGGTAAACAGGTCCGGCGGGAAATTCAGCGGCACGGTAATGTCGCCCGGGTTGTAGCCGGAGACGTTGAATTGCTTGGCCGGCAGCAACTCGCCGAGCTTGACCGGGCGATCGCTCGGCAACCAGTTCGGGGCGTCGTAAGGCTTGCGCGGTTGCACCGTATCGAGGCGATCGATCACCACGCTGCTGCCCGACAGCGCCTGGCTGCCGAGGACCAATGCCGTGACCGCGGTCTTGAGCTCACGGGTATCGCGACCGGTGATCACCAGCAACTTGCCGTTGGCGTCATTGGGGTTGGTCATGACCGTCAGGGTCGGGCCCTTGGCCGCAGGCAGGTTCAGCGCGCCAAGCTGCAGTGCGTCCGGCCCGCTGAGCATGACCACGGCATTACCGCTGACCGGAATCTGGTTGAAGCGCGTCGAGAACGTCGCGCCGCGATAACTGGCCTGGGCACCGAACCACGACGACAGTGCGCCAGCGGCTTCAAGGGCGGTGTTGTCCGGTGCACCGGCGAACACGAATGGCAGGCTCAAGGTACGAGCATCGCGGCGATCGAAAAACGGCAGCGGCATGATCGACAGGTCGTTGGGCAAGGCCAGCGGTGACACGTCAATGCTCAGCTCCGTCGCGTTGCTGATCTTCGCCCACAGGCTGGAATGCTGAGGGTCTTCACACCCCATGGTGTAGTGACCGACGAATTGCAGGCTCAAGCGGTTGAATTCAGTGATCAGGTGCGCCGGAATAGTGACCACCTGCGATTGCAGTTGCCCGGCGTTTTCCTTGGGCAGGGGCAGGCTTGCAGCCACTTCATCGTTGACGATGACGTTGATCTGCGACAGATCGGCCAGCAGCGCCGGCGAATAGGTGTACTGCAACTTCAATTTGGCGCCGGTCACGATCGAATCGGCACGCACATCGAAATTGACACTATCGGTGGACTCCACGCCGTGCAGGCTCATCGGATAGTTGCGGCCCAACTGCTTGAGGCTCACGCTGTAACCATTGCCCCCCGGCGCAACACCCACCGGCGCGGTCTCGGCGAATGCCGTAGCAGCCCCACCCAACGCCAAGAAGGCGCACGTCAGGCGTGTCAATGCGCGGTCGCGCAGGATACCGAAAGCGAAAGACTTCGAATTCATCACTTGTCCAAAACGTTTTCCAGGGGGGGCGGGGAGGCTCGGCGACTGCGGAACAGGTGCTGCACTTCCATGAGCGTTGCTTTGAAAAGTTCGTAGATACCGCGCAGGCCGATGCTACTGACATCCCGCAAGGCGGCCAGTGGCGTATCGACCTGACCACTGCCCCAGGTCGCAGCCCAGGTGTCGGCTCGCGAGAACGTCAGGCGTACCAGCTCACTTTGCTGACGCAGGGACAATTGATCGAACTGCGCCCCCAACAACCCCTCGCGACTGAACACAATCACGGCGGGAAACACACTGAGTCGTTGATTGCGGAAAAGCGAGATCTGTACGCGCTCACCCTTGGGAAGGTCGAGGTCATCGGGCAAACGGAAACCCAGTCCTTTTTGCGAGAAGTCCTGGGTCGTGCCTTCGATCGTAGTGCCATCGGCACGGGTCAGGCGTATCGGCAAGACAGCGGCCACCCGAGGCTCGGAACGTACCTGCCGGGTTTCGCTGGCTACCGCCACCGAGGCGCTGGTGATGATCAGGTTGTAGACCGTCCACGCCAGGTTGATCAGGATCGTGGTCGTTGCGCCTTCGGCGCCCTCCATCAGGCGCATACCGCCATAGATCAGGCCGCCGAAGTTCAGGAGCAGCAGGACGATGTAGGGTCGGGCCAGCTTCCATTCAAAATACTTCTTGTCGATCACCCCGCCCTTGTCGGTCACGTTGAAACCACCGAATTTGGGATTGATCAGCGCCATCAGCACCGGGCCCATGATGTACCAGGCCAGTACTGTCTCGTAGACCTCGTTCCAGAACGAGTGGCGAAAGCGCCCCTGAATGCTGGAGTTGGTCAGGCTGGCATGGAGAATGTGCGGCAATACATAGGCGGTGATCATCAAGGCCGAGGCGTGGAAAATCTGCGCATCGAAGAACAGGAAAGCCAAGGGCGCGGTGAGGAACGCCAGGCGCGGCAGGCCGTAGAAAAAGTGCAGCATCGCGTTCACGTAGCACACCCGCTGCCCCAGGCTCAGCCCTTTGCCGAACAACGGATTGTCGGTGCGGAAAATCTGTGCCATGCCCCGTGCCCAGCGAATCCGCTGGCTGATGTGCCGCGACAGGCTTTCGGTCGCCAGGCCAGCCGCTTGAGGAATGGCCAGATAAGCTGTGTTGTAGCCGGCACGGTTCAGTTTGAGTGCGGTGTGGGCATCTTCGGTCACGGTCTCGACGGCCACGCCACCGACTTCCAGCAACGGCGCCCGACGGATCACCGCACAGGATCCACAGAAGAACGTCGCGTTCCACAGGTCGTTGCCATCCTGCACCAGCCCATAGAACAGCTCGCCCTCGTTCGGCACGGAACGGAAGGTGTTGAGGTTTTTCTCGAACGGGTCGGGCGAGAAGAAAAAGTGCGGCGTTTGCAGCATCGCCAGCTTCGGGTCCTTGATGAACCAGCCGACACAGACTTGCAGGAAAGAGCGCGTCGGCACGTGGTCTGCGTCGAAAATCGTCACGAACTCGCCGCTGGTGACCTTCAGCGCTTCATTGAGGTTGCCTGCCTTGGCATGGCGGTTGTTGTCGCGAACGATGTAACCCACGCCAATTTGCTCGCAGAACTCGCGAAAATCTTCGCGGCGACCGTCATCGAGCACATGGACGCGCAGTTTGTCCTGGGGCCAGTCGATGGCCTGGGCAGCGAAGATCGTGACCTTCACGATGTCGAGGGTTTCGTTGTAGGACGGGATGAATACATCGACGGTCGGCCACTCACTGGGAGGGCCGCTCATCAAAATCGGTTTACGGCGCAGCGGCCACGCGGTTTGCAGGTAACCGAACAGCAGCACGATCAAGGCGTACAACTCGGCCAGGACCAGGCCGTAGCCGAACAACATATCGACCCAGCCCTCGAACCCGAGGGTAGAGGTCAGTCGCCAGTACATGTAGCGCAGGGAAGCCGTCAGCGACAGCCCGATGAGCATCAGCACCGTCAGGCGTCCGGGAATCTTGCGCAACACCATGGCCGCGATAAAGCAGCCAAGGGCAAAAATGCACTGTGAATACAGCTCGAAGGGTACCGTGATGATGAACAGCACTAGCAGACCGCAAAACACGGTCATGCTTGCGATCAACACCCGACGCCATATCGTTGGCAGACTGCTCAACCGATCAGAGACAGCTTGAGCCCAGTGCTGTGGGCGGCTCTGGACGGCCGCATCCGGAACTGAAGTGTTCATCACGAGGCAAACGACTCTGCAACGTCCATCGACTTCAACTGCGCCTTGAGTGTGTCACCCAGCGTCAGCATGTCCTGGCAGGCCTGGGACGACTCGGCCTCCAGCAGCGGGTTCTGGCCATAGGCCAATGCCTCGCCGATGGCGTGGTCGAGTGTCACGACGCCCAGCAGCTGTGAACCGAGGCGACGCTTGAACACTTCGTGCATATCCCGGCAAAACTGGCGAGAGCTGTCGAACTGATTGATCACGTAGCTGCACAGTGGCGCCATGTCGCGAGCCACGCGCTCACCCAGTAAACGTTCCGTCTGGTCCAGCGTAACGAAGCACGCCGCATCGGCAGTCGCGACGACAAGCACCTGGTCCGCCACCGTCAAGGCCTGATCCAGGTAAGTGGTGCGACCTGGCGGTGTATCGAGAATCACCAGATCGTTTTCGCCCAGGTCCATGCTCGCCAATTGGCGCGCCAGCCAGTAACGATCGTGTTCCATATAACGTTCCAGCGTCCGTCGCTCGTCTTCGGTCACCGAACCGTACGGCAGCAGCAACGAATCTGCAGGTCCCGCCAGCAGCAGCGCCTTCCAGTTTTCACCCTTGAGGCTGGCATTGCCCATGCCTGAAACATCCGGCTCGGCGCCCAGATGATGTTGCAAGGCATTTTGCGGATCGAGATCGATGGCCAGTGTCTGGCCGCCTTCCAACCGTAATGAGGTGGTCAGCGCGGAGGCCAACGTGCTTTTACCCACGCCGCCCTTGGCCGATACGAGCGCAATAACGTGGGCTCGGGTCTTGGCTGGGCGACCGTGTGGCAGTGCCTGGCGCAGCGCCTCCTCATTGCGTGCTTGCGCTTCAGCCTCACGCGCCAGCGCTACTTCGGCCAGCAAATGGCGAAGCGGCGCACCGGCCTGCCGGGGTTTAACGGACAACAACTGCGCCTCGGCACCCTTGATCGAAACCACGGGCGCTGCATCGTCGAGCTGAGCAAGCGGCTGATCGATTTCAACGACAGGTGCAGGTTCCGGCGCGGTCGGGACCAGCGCCAGCGGCTTTTCCTTGTATTCGAAATGACTGCCGAACTCGAGATAACTGTCCGCACTTGCTCCGAACCTGTTGAATAGATTCGATATATCGTCTGTACGATTCATAAAAGGACTATCCGAGGCGCTGGCATATTAGGGAGCAGGTCGCTCAAGTTCATCGAAGCAAGCCATCAAAATGATATCGTCAATATTTTGAATGCCGCAAGTGTAATAGTTGGTTGCGATTAAAAAAACCTTTTTTATCGCCATAAAATTGACGAACCCACCTATTTTTATTTGGCGCATCCTGCCTGGAGTCTGCGGCCCCGCATTCGCTACAGGCTGCTGAATACAGGGGCTGGCGGCGGCGCGGGATTATCCGGCAAGGCTTACAACGGCGCACATGATTTACGCCAGATGGCAGTCCGGTGGATAGACGGCAATCCGAAAATAACGTGGACCTGCAAAGCAATTCGCGGACCATTTGAACTATCGTTATAGAGGTCGTTTTTGGCGGTTTAGACATATATGTTTTAAATCAATGTGTTAGTTATAAACAGACAGCAACGATCCGCGAACCTTTAGTGCGAGAGTTATTGAGCAGGATGTGAGAGGTGCCCTTTACTGGCGCGATATTGACTATGCTGGCTGACAGCATGACGCGATTCACTTCCGAGGGATGCTCCATGTTCTACGTGCAACGCAATGCAGAAGGAAAACTGACGCGCGTCGAAACACAAGCCTACGCCGAATCCACGGAAACGCTGCCGACCGACCACCCTGACCTCCAGGCCTGGTTCGCCAATGAAGTCATGGCCACCAGCCTCAAACAGCTCAAGCAGATTAAACAACTCAAGCAGCTCCAGCAGAGCGACCTGGAAATGATCCGGGTACTCGACGACTTGATCGAAGTGTTGATCAGCAAAGGCGTGATCCTGGTCACTGACTTGCCGGATCCTGCACAAGCCAAGCTCATGGACCGGACCCAGGCCCGGGAGGCGTTGGGCGGGTTGAGTCATTTGGTTGATGATGATGAAGAGGGGTATATCTGAAGGTTTCAACTTCTTCGCTGACTGTGCCGTCGCCATCGCGGGCAAGCCCGCTCCCACAGGGAGTGGTGGCGATCACAGGACTTGTGTTCGACGCAAAATCTGTGGGAGCGGGCTCGCCCGCGATGGCGGCATCACATGCGGCTCAAATTCCAAGCCTTACTGCCAAGGCTTCGGCCCCCCCACCAACCGCCCCTGAACCCCATACACCCCCATCTCCCGAATCACCGCCAGCTCACCTTCGGTTTCGACCTGTTCGGCAATCAACGGCAAATCGATGCTATGCGCCGCACGCTGGATGGCTTCGATGAACAGGCGCTTGTCGCTTTCCTGATCGATTGCGCGGATGTAGCTGCCGTCGATTTTCAGATACGCCAACCCGAGCCGGGCGAGATTGCCGATCATGCTGAAACGCCCGCCGAAATGTTGCAGGCTCAACGAGAACCCCAGCCCACGCAATCGCCGCGTCAGGTCCTCAAGCATGGCTTGCCCCGGCAATTGTTCTTCACCGATTTCCAGGGTCAGCCGTGGTCCCAGGCTGGAATGCGAACGCAGCAGCTCAAGGAGCGCATTCAATGCCTGCGGATCTTCCAGGGTGGCTGAAGACAGGTTCAGCGCCAGCGACTCTTCATGATCGGCCATTTGCTCGAGCACCAGCTCCAACATCAGACGATCGAGCCGCGCGGCCCAGCCGAACCGCTGCAGCCACGGCAGGAAGCGCCCCGCCGGTATGCTCTGGCCCTGATCGTCGATCAGGCGCGACAGTACTTTGTGGTGCAGGACCTGTTGTGTGTCCTGACTGGCCACCACCGGCTGGAAAAACAATGCGAACTGCCGCTGCTTCAGCGCCCGATCCAGCAGGTTGTGCCAGGCATGATGATCATCGCCGACACCGGCCAGGGCGCTATGATCCAGACAGACCCAATTCGAATCGACCTGGCTTTCGGCCTGCGCCAATGCCTGATCCGCCAGCCCGAGCACCGCTTGCGGCGCATCACCATGGACAAACGGCGCCAACCCGATCGCGGCGACCGAGGCCACGTCGGTGGCGCCGGTCGCATGCAGGCTGGTTAGGGCCGTGTCGAGGTGCTGCGCCAGCTGCAGCACTTCTTCGCGCATCAGCCCCGGCGCCAGCACGGCAAATTCGCCACCCCGAATCCGCGTAACGAGGTTTTGCGTTGCCGGATACCGGGCGCATTCGCGCGACAGCTGCTCGCCAACCGCCCGCAACAATTCGTCGGTGCGTTGGCCGCCCAGACGCTGGTTGAGGCCCGCCAGATCCTGAACCCGCAATAGCAGCAAGTAACCAGAGCTGGCCTGTTCAGGATTGCTCACCCGAGCGTTCAATTGCATCTCGAAATAGCGACGGTTGGCCAACCCGGTCAGGTTGTCCTGATAGGACTCGACCCGCAGTTTTTCACTGCGTTCGGCCTGCTCCTGAAACAGTGCCTTGAGCTTCTCGACCATCTGGTTCATGGCCTGCACCACTCGCCTCAGTTCAGGCGTGCGCGGCAGTTGCGGCAGGCTGAGGAATTCGCGGCGGGCAATGGCATGGGACTGGTGGACCATGTAATCGAGCGGTTTCAATTGCCGACGCAACAACAGCGCCCCCAGAATCGCACTGACCACGCCGCAGATCAGTAACCACACCAGACTGCCCAGCGCGCTCTGCCACAGCTTGGCCAGGGCGAACATCGGGTGGCTGACCACCTCGACCCGCGCAGCCTGCTCCCAGCCGCGACTGACGATCGAATCGCCGCCGGCAGGTTCAAGGCCGATCATTCGGACGAACCAGCCCGGTACACGGGTATCTGCCGGGATACCGCTGCGCTCGACGAGCGTCTTGTCGTTGGAGAGGTCGACCACCCGGATGCTCGCGTAGTAACCGCTGTCGAAGATCGAGCTGACCAGTAATTCAATCATTGCCGGGTCATCGATGTTCGGTGTCAGGGACAGCGCCAGCGCCGTCGCGGCGTCCTGGGCGTGGGATCGCAACTGGTTGACGTACTGAGTACGAGAACTCTCCAGGCTGACCATGAAGCTGCCGGTGAAGGCGACGACCAGGAACAGACAGATTGCGATCAACAGCTGTTTGAACAAGGACATCTGTGGGCGTGCTCCTAATTAATCGTCTCGACCGGAAATCCTTCTGCCTGCATTTTCTTCAACACGTCTTGCCAGCGAGACAGGCGCTTGGTGTCACCGACCTTCTGGTTGCCCTTGGCACCCGGTAACCACAACCCTTGTGCATTGAAAGCGTAGACCGGCAGCAAATCCGTACGTTGGCTGGCCGGCTGGATCGTGTCGATCAGGCTGTCGAGCACCAGCGGCATGGCGTCGGGGCTTGCGTAGTAGGTCAACACCATGTGCGCGCGATTCAGGCGCAACGCCTTTACATAGGTGATGCGCAACTTGTCGCTGGCAACGCCGAGATGGCGCAGGCTGAAGTACTTGGCGATAGCGTAGTCTTCGCAATCGCCGGCACCTTTCCACAAGGCTTCGATCGGGGTCTCCCAGTAATCGACCTGGTGCCAGAGGTCGATGTCCTCGACGTAGCGCATTCGCTGATTGAAGAACCGGTTGACCCGGTTCAGTTGCTCCAGCTCGCTGACCTGCTGCTGGGAGGCCAACAAGTGTTTCCAATCATCAATACGCTGCTGTCCTTCGCCCAAAGGCCCGTACAATGCCTGCGCCCGGCGGCTGATCAGGGAAAAGTCCCAATCGGCCTGCCCATCGCCCAGCACATCGCCCAGCATCACACCGGCCAGCAGCAATGCGCCGCACAGCCAACGCAAAATCCGGGAAGCAGGGAAACATACCGCCAACGGAAGGCATCCAGGGTAGGCAAATGGGAGTCGGTTGATGGTGTAGGGTAGCCTGTTAAAAAACAATGGCACGCTGAGATCATCGATGGCGCGCTAAACTGAAGGAAAGGCGCTCTGTTGCGCGTTTGACAAGCCGTCAGGCTGTTACTAGTGTCAGTTGGATCCAAAATTATTCAGTCAATCAGGGTGCGTTGTAGTGACACAAAAGCCCAACCCTCTCAGCAGTATCAAGGTCAACGGGCCGATTCCCGCGCACCTGGCTCGCTCGGTTATCGAAGAAACCTTGCGTTCGGCTATTCTCGATGGCCGCCTGCCTTGCGGTATTGCACTGCGCCAACAAGATCTGGCCGACCTGTTTGGTGTCAGCCGCATGCCGGTGCGCGAAGCCTTGCGCCAACTCGAAGCACAAGCATTACTCAACGTGATTGCCCATAAAGGCGCCGTGGTCGCACCACTGGTTCAGGGCGATGCCGCGGAAACCTATGCCCTGCGGATCCTGCTGGAGTCCGAAGCACTGAGGCTGTCGGTCCCGCTGCTGGATACGGCGGATCTCGAACAGTCAGCCCGCTACATCGACGAGCTGGAAACGGAACACGACTACACTGAAATCGGCCGGCTCAACCGTCTTTTCCATATGTCACTGTACTGCAAGGCACCCAATAAACGGCTGCTGAAACTGGTCGAAGATGGGCTGAACGAGGAAGAACGTTTTCTGCGCTTCAATCTGGAAGCCATGGGTTTGGGCAAGTTATCCCAGGAAGATCACCGGGCCCTGTTGCACGCCGCCGAAAACCGGGACGTCGAAGGTTCCGTGAAACTGCTCGAAAATCATCTCAATCGAGGGGTCGAGGTCATTACACGCTACCTCAATAGCCCTGAAGCCAAGAACAGAAACACCTCGAAGTAGAGCACACGCCCCGAACCTGCAGAAGCAAGTCGGATCGCCGCACCGCTTGCTCCTGCAAAAAACCAGTTCGGCGAACTATCCGCTTACATTTTTCCCTCCTATAAACCCTCCCCCGACTCGCACGCCCCGGTGATAGCGGCTGCCTTGAATTACGCTCACTCTTGGGGTGCCGACAACCAATGAATGGGTGACGCACCGCAACAGTGGCGCAGTCCCCGCACCAGGAACCTACGGAAGGAGCCTTGTCACGGGAACGGAAGAACACGGCATTGCCCCGGCCAACTTCCATCCCCCTCAGATCACCTCGACGGATTCCATTGGAAAGTTGCTTCGAGTGAGGCATTCACTCTTCATTTAAATTCTGGCTTATATAAGACGGAAGGAGTAACTACACCCAAATAAAACTTATATGAAAAGTTTTATTGGAACTTGTCGCGCCAGAGAAAGTTAAACAAATAAATATTAATAAAATAACTTGATCAGCACTTTATTTGTGTACTAACTTTTCTACGCCGCCAATGAATGCTGACCGAACAACCATTAATACCCGTTCTGAAACCAACTATCAGAGATCGATTGGTTTGAGGCACCCGCTCGCCAGCAGAAAACTTAAAACATCAACCAGCCGTGATCACCGCTGACATTCAACTATTTAAAAGGCTTGCTCATGAAACCCACTAAAGAATATCTCGAACAAAAAAAATCCGAATTGAGTGCACACCCGATTTTCTCCGAAATCCACTCGCTGGCCGTCTTACAACGCTTCATGGAAACCCATGTCTTTGCCGTGTGGGACTTCATGTCATTAACCAAGCGACTGCAACAGGAGCTGACCTGCACGCACCTGCCTTGGTTGCCACCGCGTGATCCGCAGGCAGCGCGACTGATCAATGAGATCGTGCTGGGTGAAGAGTCCGATGACCGCCCGACCCGGGGACACTACAGCCATTTCGAGTTGTACCTGGATGCCATGCGTGAAGTCGGTGCCAGCACCGCCGCCGTCGAACGCTTCGTGGCGCTGCAACAGGAAGGCGTGAGTTATGACGTAGCGCTGCAAAGTGTCGACGTCGACCCGGCGGCGGCGCGATTCGTGCGCCATACGCTGCACACCGCGCTGCATGCCCCGGGCCACAGCGTCGCGGCAGCGTTTCTGCATGGTCGCGAAAGTGTGATTCCGCAGATGTTCCAACGCATCCTCGATGACTGGGGCATCGGCATCGAACAGGCCCCGACCTTTCGCTACTACCTCGAACGCCACATTGAGGTCGACGCCGAAGACCACGGTCCTGCCGCGGAAAAACTTCTCGCCCGGCTGGTCGATGGCGACCCGCAACGGGAGGAAGACGTCTATGCCAGCGCCATCGCCGCGGTGGAAAGTCGTATCGCCTTGTGGGATGGCTTACGCCTGAGCATGAGCGAACCACTGGCGGAGGTGAACGCATGAACGCTGCCGACTACCTGTCGTTCGCCGACGCCTGGGAAAGCCGCGCCACCATCCGCACCCGCCCGCGTCGCGTGCTGGAGGACGATGACAAGCTGATCTACCCCTTGAGCCGCCAACCACTGGTGCTCAGCGAGACGTTTCTGCGCGAATGCCCGCAACAGCGCGACTTTGCCCTGGTGCAGACACTCTACAAATTCATCAACGATGTGGTGATTTTCGAAACCGAGATCGTCGACAAGACTGCCCGCAGCATCGCCAAGAATCGCTTCGACGTGCCCTTTCCGCTCGCTTGCCGTTACGACGCCATGACCGTGGTGGTGGATGAGGATTACCACGCGCTGGTGGCCATGGATTTCATGCAGCAGACCATCGCCATGACGGGTATTACACCGATCGACCTGCCCGACGAAATCGAACTGAGCCGGGCCATTCCAGCGGCCGTCGCACTTGCGCCACCCCACCTGCGCAGCGCCGTGGAGCTGATCTGCGTGGCGATTGCCGAGAACACCGTGACTGGCGATGTCGCCGCGTTCGCCAAGGACGACACCGTCAAGCAATCGATCAAGGGCTTGATGGCCGACCATTTGCTCGACGAAGGCCGGCATTCCGGATTCTGGGCGCGGATGGTGCGCATCTACTGGCACACCGCGAGTGAGGACGACCGCCAGTGCATCGCGCAAATCCTGCCGGTGTTCATCGGCCATTACCTGACCAACGACATCCAGAAGTCCTTCGACTTCCGCCTGATCGATGCCTTGCCGATCGGCGCCGCCCCACGCCACGCCCTCAGGAACGAGGTGTCGGGGCTGGCTTTCCCGATCAATCGCCATCATCCGCTGGTGGCCAACATCGTGCGGTTCTTCCGTAGCAGTTCGCTGCTGGATTCGCCGTGCGTGCAAAGCGCCCTGGACGACTACTTGATTTGACGAGGAGCACACCATGAGACGTCTCGATATTTTGCTCATTGGACGAAGCCAGGCCTTGACCGACCTGAGGCTGGAGCTCGAACAACACGGTCATGCACTGACACGGATGAAGGCGCTGGACGAGCAGGCACCGGCCCGCGCCGACCTTGTGATCGACGATGCCAGCGTGGATGGGCAGATATTCATTGATGTACCGCGCCTGACGTTGCAACTGGGCATCGACCTGCCAGGCGCTTCGGGCCTGCCATCGCTGGATCTGTTATGCACTGCCGATTCCACGTTGCTCACTCGCGTGCCGATCGCCGATGAACCTTCAGGCAACGGTCAGGTGCTGCGCCTGCGCGCTGTGGCGGAACTGGTGGACCATGTGGCGTTGCTGGTCAGCCGCTACTCGCGGGACGTCGAGTATTTTCGGCTTGCCGAACCGCTCACCTCCATACATTTCGAAAGAGTCGAAAACCTGCTGTTTCTCGACAGCCTGGCTTTCGTCCATCAGCTCAATGCAACGGCAGATCCTCGGCTGCTGGAGCTCGCCCGGGTGCCAGTGATCGAGCGCCTTGAACAGCGCTTCATTCAGTTCGCCGGGCGACCGGCATTGAACGTAGCCGGCAGCGCTCTCGACTATCGCCAGTTGCATGCCCTGAGCCGCGCGGTTCAGCAGCGGTTGCAACCTTTGCTCGATCAGCATGACGGCCCGAGAGTGGTAGGCATCTGCCTGCCGAAATGCAGTGCGTTGTATGCGGGGATTTTGGCGATTTTGGGTAGCGGTGCGGTGTACCTGCCTCTAGAGCCGAGCCATCCACTGCAACGCCAGCAGTACATCCTGTCGGACGCCGGTGCGGTATTGCTGCTGCATGATGGGCAGCATCCGCTGGCGGCGCAGATGCCGAGCCTGGATATCAGCGCTATCGACGCCGAAGCGTTGAATCCTGATCAACCGCTGATGCGCCATCGCCCCGATCTCGACGCCCCGTGCATGGCGCTCTACACCTCGGGCACCACCGGCCATCCCAAGGGCGTGCTGCTCAGCCAGGCCAACCTCGCGCACTTCACCGCGTGGTACATCGACTATGTGCAGCTCACCGAACAGAGTCGGGCGCTGCAATTTTCATCGTTGAGTTTCGACTCGTCGCTGATCGATATTTTTCCGACCTTGCTGCAAGGTGCCGAATTGATCGTGCCCAGTGAAGACCAGCGGCGCGATCCGCTGCAACTGGTGGATCTGATTCGTCACCAACGCCTGAGCCACGCCTTTCTACCGCCCGCGTTGTTGAGCGTTCTGCCGCTGGAGCAACTGTGCAACCTCGATCACGTGATGACGGGAGGTGATGTCTGCGAGCCCTGGGTCATCGAGCAACTGACCCGCCAGGGCCAACTCTACAATCTCTACGGCCCCACCGAAGCCACCGTGCTGATTACCGCACGGCAACTGCAGGCCGGCGATCACAATCGAACCCTGGGCGGCCCGATCGCCAACAGCCAGGTGCTGATTCTCGATGAGGAAATGCAACCGGTGATCGAACAGACCGTCGGTGAGTTGTTCATCGTCGGGCCCGGAGTATGCCTGGGTTACCTGAACAACCCGCAACAAACCGCCGAACGCTACCTGCAACTGACCCTGCCCGATGGCCAGAGCCTGCGCGCCTATCGCACGGGCGACATGGCGAAGTGGACCACTGGCGGAATCGAACTGTGCGGCCGGCGCGACAATCAGGTGAAGATTCGCGGCTTTCGGGTCGAGCCGGAAGAGATCGAGCGCTGCCTGCGCGACAGCCAGTTGTACGGTCAGGTGGCCGTGGTGATCGACAGCCAGCGACGGATTCTGGCTTTCCTCGCCCAACCTCGAGAGAACCGGCCCGGCGCCGCTCGCGAAGCGCTGAAGGCCCACGTCCTGCACTATCTGCCGGACTACATGCAGCCCGGCGCCTGGACCGAGCTGGCGAGCATGCCGTACGCCAGCAGCGGCAAGGTCGATCGTAAGGCGCTGTTGGAACTGCCGGTCAGCATCAGTGAAAAGGCTACGCGCCGCTTGCCCGTCAGCGCCGATGAAACCTTGTTGCTGGAGATCTGGTCCGAGCTGCTGGAGTTGCCGGCCAGCGATATTTCCACTGACGAAAGTTTTTTCAATCTCGGCGGTCATTCGATCCTGCTTTCACGAATGCTCCTGCGCTTGCGCGAAGAATTCGGCCGCAGCATTTCGATCAACCGCTTCATCGAACTGCCTACCATCGCGAAACTGGCAACACTGGTGCGTGGCGCCGGTAGCGAAGAGGTGTTGAGCGAAAGAGCCCTGGCCGATGCCTCGCGCGAGCTTCAGGTGCAGCCATTGCCCGTCAGCCGCATGGGCGATGTGCATAAGGTGATCGTCACCGGTGCCAACAGCTTTGTCGGCGTCCACATCGTCGAAGCACTGTTGGCGTGGGGTGCCACCGAAGTTGCCTGCCTGGTCCGAGACGGTAACGGGCAATCGGCTGCCGAGCGCTTCGCTCAGGCGTTAGTGGAGAACCGGCTGGAGCATCTGGATTTGAGTCGGGTGCGGGTTTACGCGGCGGATATCACGCGCCCGCAACTGGGGCTGACCGACGAAGTTTACGAGCGCCTTGATCGTGAGTTCGGTGCACTGGTGCACAACGCCGCCAACGTCAATCACGTGCTCGATTATGAATCACTGGCACGGGACAACGTCGAACCGATATTCGAGT
Source organism: Pseudomonas sp. WPR_5_2 (assembly GCF_003634475.1). Taxonomy (NCBI): domain Bacteria; kingdom Pseudomonadati; phylum Pseudomonadota; class Gammaproteobacteria; order Pseudomonadales; family Pseudomonadaceae; genus Pseudomonas; species Pseudomonas sp. WPR_5_2. Next base: position 602,033 of record NZ_RBLA01000004.1, read on the forward strand.
GCCTGCGATTGTGTGAAGGACGCAGCAAAAAGATCTTCAACTTCGTCTCGACACTCTCGGCCTCCAGCACGATGTCCGCCGATGGCAAGGTGCTTGAGCTGCCCGCCGCGCAAACCCCGCCGATCTACATCAAGAATGGCTACAACCTGTCCAAATGGGTGGGCGAGCGGGTCCTCGAGCGCGCGCGGGAGCGCGGTGTGCGGGTCAATCTCTATCGGCCCGGCAACATCAGTTTCAACAGCCTCACAGGTGTGTGCCAACCGCACAAGAACCGTTTGATGCTGATGCTCAAGGGTTCGATCCAGCTCGGTCAGGTGCCGGAGTTCGCGTTGAACTTCGATCTGATGCCGGTGGACTTCCTCGCCCGCTTCATTGCCTTCCATGCCAGCCGTTATCAGCCGGAAAAAGCAGTGTTCAACCTGCACAACCCCGAGCCACTGAGTTGGGACAACTATGTGGCGTCCTTTCGTGAAGCCGGTCGGGCGTTTTCCCTGGTCAGCGTCGCCGACTGGCAGCAACAACTGGGCAGGGTCGACAGCGACAACGCGTTATTTGGCGTATTGGGTTTCTACCTCAACGGCTTCGAGGAAGACATCGGGGACATCTCGATGATCGGCCACGACAACGCCCAGGCTGGCGTGCGGCAGATGGGCGCGTGCTATCCGGAAAAATCCCCGGCGCTCCTGCGTCGCGGCTGCGACTACCTCAAAGAAATCAATTTCATCTGATCCACCCCAACCAAGAACGGAGCAAAACCATGAGCACACTGCAACCCGATACCCTGATCAAGAATCCGCAAGGCTGCCACGTTGTGTCTTCGGTGGAAGTCCCTGCCGATGCCGTACAGGTCTGGGCCGTTGTCGGCAACTTTGCCGGCTTCGACCGATTCATCCCGGCACTGTCGCACATCGAGATGACCGGTGAGGGCGTGTCGTCCCTGCGCAAGAAGCTCTTCAAGGACGGCAACCTGGTGGTCGAACAACTCAACTCCCGCGACGACCAGGCCCTGAACATGACCTGGACCACCATCTACAACACGTTGGGTGTCGCAAACTTGTGGGCGGCGATGCAGGTTAAATCGCTGGGTGCGGGCAAATCTGAGGCGACCTGGACCATCATCGCCGAACCGGCACAGGGAGGCGCCGAAGCTCTGCCGGGGTTCAAGGATTTCGTACAGGGCTTTGCCGATGATGCGATGAACAACGTGTTGAAGATGTTTGCTTAAGGCAGAGCGTACTGTCACTGCGATGGTGAGCTACCGGGTCCAGGCACCCGGTTTTCTCTACAAGGCCAACCGCTGAACAAGGGTTGGCTTTTTTGCAGCCCAGAACGACAAAACCCCTGTCTGCGCAAGCAGATAGGGGTTTCGGAATTTAATCTTGACGATGACCTACTCTCACATGGGGAAACCCCACACTACCATCGGCGATGCATCGTTTCACTGCTGAGTTCGGGATGGGATCAGGTGGTTCCAATGCTCTATGGTCGTCAAGAAATTCTTTGACCAGCCCGTTACAAGTATAACGTTCCGGTGAAAATTGGTGACTTCTACTAAAACAAAACCCCTACCTGCATACGCAGATAGGGGTTTCGGAATTTAATCTTGACGATGACCTACTCTCACATGGGGAAACCCCACACTACCATC
>NZ_RBLA01000005.1:0-564887 GCF_003634475.1 Pseudomonas sp. WPR_5_2
GATGCTGATAATCTGTTGACTAGCAGTCTGATACCACAAGCACCCACACGAATTGCTTGATTCAGTTGTTAAAGAGCGGTTGGTTAAGATCTTTCGTCTCAACCGAGGCGCGCATTCTACAGCAGCCTCATTTGCTGTCAAGCGGTTATTTTCCGAAGCTTTCAAAGTTTCCTCTGCAACTTCAACCACTTGCGCCGTCGATCTCTCGTCAGCGGGAGGCGAATTCTACAGCGTTACTCGCTGCTGTCAACACCTCTTTTTCAACTTCCTTTCGACTTCGATGACCTGAAGCGACCCGCTGTCGAAACTGCGTAACTCATTGTTTACCAAGGAGTTTTCCGTTTCGACTGCGCCGGAAGTGGGGCGAATTATAGGCCTCTAAAATTCGCCGTCAACCCTTTATTACAGGTTTATTCGGATTTGAGCGTAATGCGCGCAAATGCCTTCTTCCCCGCCTGGCAAACATGGGTCGCACCCAGTACGTACATAAAAGAGCGGTCAACGACCTCACCATCTATACGCACACCACCGGAACCGAGAAGATCTCGCGCAACGGCCGAGTTCTTCACCAACCCCGCTTTATTAAGAACGGCAGCGATTGGCATATCTTCGGTAGCGGTCAATTCAATCTCAGGCAGATCATCCGGCAGCTCGCCATCCTTCATACGATTACCTGCCGCACGATGAGCATTGGCAGCAGCCTCTTCACCATGGAAGCGCGCAACAATCTCTTCAGCCAGCTTGATCTTGACGTCACGCGGATTGGCACCCGCCTCGACATCAGCACGCAAGGCGTTGATTTCATCCATGGAACGGAAGCTGAGCAATTCGAAGTAACGCCACATCAGCGCATCAGGGATGGAAACCAGTTTGCTGTACATCACGCCCGGCGCTTCCTGGATACCTACGTAGTTGCCCAAGGACTTGGACATCTTCTTCACGCCATCCAGACCTTCAAGCAATGGCATCGTCAGAATGCATTGAGCTTCCTGACCATAACTGCGCTGCAGCTCGCGCCCCATCAGCAGGTTGAACTTCTGATCGGTACCGCCCAACTCGACATCAGCACGCAAGGCGACCGAGTCATACCCCTGAACCAGCGGATAGAGGAACTCGTGAATGGCGATTGGCTGATTGGTCGTGTAGCGCTTGTCGAAGTCATCGCGCTCGAGCATGCGTGCGACCGTGTACTGCGAGGTCAGCCGAATGAAGTCGGCCGGCCCCATCTGATCCATCCAGGTGGAGTTGAAAGCCACTTCGGTTTTAGCTGGATCAAGAATCTTGAAAACCTGAGTCTTGTAGGTCTCGGCATTCTCAAGAACCTGCTCGCGAGTCAATGGAGGACGCGTCGCACTCTTGCCACTCGGATCACCGATCATCCCGGTGAAGTCGCCAATCAGGAAGATCACCTGATGACCCAGCTCCTGGAACTGACGCAGCTTGTTAATAAGCACGGTATGGCCCAGGTGCAAATCCGGCGCAGTCGGATCGAAGCCCGCCTTAATACGCAGCGGTTGGCCGCGCTTGAGCTTCTCAATCAGCTCGGACTCGACCAACAGTTCTTCCGCACCACGTTTGATCAGCGCTAGCTGCTCTTCAACCGACTTCATAACAGACCCGCAAGGCTCGAATTCAAAGGGAAACAACCATACAAGATCGCGCGTCAAATACAAGGTTTGCCCGGCGCACGGATGCCTATCCATGAACAGAGTGTCCACGGACTTGCTTCAGAGATGATTTGGTTATATTTTATACAGTTATTTCATATTCATCATGTCATTCATCTTTTCCAATTCATCTTTTTCAAAGTCAAAAATTACTTATGACCAAAGAATCGTCTAAAGCGCCACCGCTTTACCCGAAGACCCACCTGCTCGCCGCAAGTGGCATCGCCGCTCTTCTGAGCCTGGCGCTTCTGGTATTTCCTTCCAGTGATGTAGAAGCCAAGAAGACGACCCTGAGTCTCGAACTGGAAAGTCCTGTTGAACAACTGACACAAGATCAAGACGCTGCCGAGGCCGTCCAAGCCACAAATGAGCCAGCAGCTTCTCCTTTCGCACAGATCGAAGACAGTGCAGAAGCCACTCAGGAAACCGCCCAAGCCGCACCCGCGCCGGTTGTCGAACAAAAGAAGGCACCAAACCACAGGGAAGTGATCGTCGGCAAGGGTGATACGCTCTCCACGCTGTTCGCGAAGGTTGGTCTTCCGGCCACTTCGGTGCATGAAGTGCTGGCCAGCGACAAGCAGGCCAAGCAGTTCAGCCAGCTCAAGCATGGACAGAAACTCGAATTCGAACTGAACCCGGATGGACAGCTGACAAACCTGCACAGCAAGGTCAGCGACCTTGAAACCATCACGCTGACCAAGAACGACAAGGGCTACACGTTCAACCGCGTTACCGCCAAGCCGACCGTGCGCTCCGCGTATGTTCATGGTGTGATCAACAGCTCGCTGTCGCAGTCTGCCGCTCGTGCCGGCCTGTCCCACAGCCTGACCATGGACATGGCCAGCGTGTTTGGTTATGACGTCGACTTCGCCCAGGACATTCGCCAGGGTGACGAATTCGACGTGATCTACGAGCAGAAAGTGGTCAATGGCAAAGCGGTCGGCAACGGCCCGATCCTGTCCGCGCGCTTCACCAACCGCGGCAAGACTTATACCGCCGTGCGCTACACCAACAAACAAGGCAACAGCAGTTACTACACGGCTGACGGCAATAGCATGCGCAAGGCGTTCATCCGTACTCCGGTAGACTTCGCCCGTATCAGTTCGAAGTTCTCCATGGGCCGCAAACACCCGATCCTGAACAAGATCCGCGCCCACAAAGGCGTCGACTACGCAGCTCCACGCGGCACTCCCATCAAGGCGGCCGGTGACGGCAAAGTATTGCTGGCTGGCCGTCGCGGCGGTTACGGCAACACCGTCATCATCCAGCACGGCAATACATATCGCACGCTGTACGGGCACATGCAGGGCTTTGCCAAAGGTGTCCAGACAGGCAGTAATGTCAAACAGGGCCAGGTGATTGGCTACATTGGCACCACCGGCCTGTCTACCGGCCCGCACTTGCACTATGAGTTCCAGGTCAACGGCGTGCACGTCGACCCGCTGGGCCAGAAAGTGGCAATGGCCGATCCGATCTCCAAGGCAGAACGCTCGCGCTTCCTCGCGCAAAGCCAGCCACTGATGGCGCGCATGGACCAAGAGAAAGCCACCATGCTGGCTTCGAAGCGCTAAGCCATGACGCTCTATATAGGTGTGATGTCCGGAACCAGCCTCGATGGCCTGGACATTGCGCTGATCGAGCTGGCCCCGGCGATCAGGCTGGTCGCTACGCACTACATCCCTATGCCCGAATCCCTGCGCGCCGAGCTGCTTGGCTTGTGCGCCAGCGGTCCGGATGAGATAGCCCGCTCCGCCATCGCCCAGCAGAACTGGGTGAAACTGGCCGCACAGGGCATTCACGCCCTCCTCGCAAAACAGCAACTCACACCTGATGACATTCGCGCGATTGGCAGCCATGGGCAGACTATTCGCCACGAACCGGCGCGCGGTTTTACGGTGCAAATCGGCAATCCGGCGCTGCTGACCGAGTTGACTGGCATCTCGGTCGTCAGCGACTTCCGCAGTCGCGACGTTGCTGCTGGCGGACAAGGCGCGCCTCTGGTTCCGGCCTTTCACGAAGCCTTGTTCGAAGAACAGGCCGGCAATCGCGCCGTACTGAACGTCGGCGGCTTCAGCAATCTGAGCCTGATCGAACCCGGCAAGCCTGTCGCCGGCTTTGACTGCGGCCCGGGAAATGTATTGCTCGACGCGTGGATTCACCAGCAACGCGGCGACAACTTTGACCGCGATGGCCAATGGGCTGCCAGTGGCAAGGTTGAACCGGTACTGCTGAAAGCACTGCTCAGCGATCCGTTTTTCATGACCCAAGGCCCGAAAAGTACCGGTCGCGAAGTATTCAACCTGCCGTGGCTGATGCAGCACCTGACCCGGCTACCGACCTTTGCCGCCGAAAACGTACAGGCAACGCTGCTTGAATTGACCGCACTGACCATCGTCGAATCACTGCAAAGTGCTCAGTCGAATACTCAGGAAGTGCTGGTCTGTGGTGGTGGCGCGCACAACACAACATTAATGAATCGCCTGGCCAGCCTGCTGCCGAAGGCAAACGTCACCAGCACATCCGCGTACGGTGTCGACCCGGACTGGGTCGAAGCCATGGCCTTCGCCTGGCTGGCCCACTGTTGCCTCGAGGGCATTGCAGCCAATCGCCCAAGCGTCACTGGCGCCCGTGGCTTGCGTGTACTCGGCGCCATCTACCCCGCTTGATTGCTCCAGACAGCAAAACGCCGCAGGGCCTTGAAGCCATGCGGCGTTTTGATGATACAGGCGCGCTGATCAGATCGAGAACGACGAACCACAGCCACAGGTAGTGGTCGCGTTCGGGTTCTTGATGACGAAACGCGAACCCTCCAGACCTTCCTGGTAATCCACCTCCGCACCTGCCAGATACTGGAAGCTCATCGGATCGACAACCAGACTCACACCTTCGCGCTCGACGATGGTGTCGTCATCGGCCACTTCTTCATCGAAGGTAAAGCCGTACTGAAAACCTGAACAACCGCCGCCCGTAACGAATACGCGCAGCTTCAAGCGATCATTCCCCTCTTCATCGACCAGGCTCTTCACCTTGTGCGCGGCACCGTGTGTGAATTGCAAAGCCGTGGGGGTGAAGGATTCGACGCTCATGCTGACTATCTCCCGGCGTTACGCCGCCATAATGCGTGATGACGCGCATTATCCGCTTGTCCTAGAAAATCGGTCAACTATTGTTATGGTATATCAACCATCCCAATCGTCAGCCCGGAATGCAAAAAGGCCCGTTCAACGGGCCTTTTCACTGTGTGCAGTGAAGCCTTACGGCAACATGCCAGCGTGGGACAGGCCCAGACGCTCATCCAGCCCGAACAGGATGTTCATGTTCTGTACCGCCTGGCCCGACGCACCTTTGACCAGATTGTCGATCACCGACAACACAACCACCAGATCACCGTCCTGTGGACGATGGACCGCGATACGGCACACGTTGGCGCCCCGTACGCTACGGGTTTCCGGATGGCTGCCGGCCGGCATGACGTCGACGAACGGCTCAATGGCATAACGCTTTTCAAACAGCGCTTGAAGATCGACCGAGCGATCCACAACGGTCGCGTAGAGCGTCGAGTGAATGCCACGGATCATCGGTGTCAGGTGTGGAACGAAGGTAAGGCCAACGTCCTTACCTGCGGCACGACGCAGACCCTGGCGGATTTCCGGCAAGTGACGGTGCCCTTTGACGGCGTAGGCCTTCATGCTTTCCGACGTTTCAGAGTACAACGACCCTACAGATGCGCCGCGACCGGCACCGCTGACGCCGGATTTGCAGTCAGCGATCAGGCGCGAAGCATCGGCCAGACCTGCCTCAAGCAGCGGCAGGAAACCTAACTGCGTTGCGGTCGGGTAGCAACCCGGCACAGCAATCAGGCGCGCCTGTTTGATCTGCTCGCGGTTGACTTCCGGGAGGCCGTAGACAGCCTCCTCCAGCAACTGCGGCGCACCATGCGGCTGGCCGTACCATTTGGCCCATTCATCAGCATCCTGCAGACGGAAGTCGGCAGACAGGTCGATGACCTTGGTTCCGGCCGCGAGCAGTTCACCCGCCAGAGCGTGCGCAACGCCGTGAGGTGTTGCAAAAAACACCACGTCGCAAGCACCCAGGGTTTTGATGTCCGGAACGCTGAACGCCAGGCCGTCGTAGTGGCCTCGCAGGTTCGGATACATATCGGCCACGGCGAGGCCGGCCTCGGATCGGGAAGTGATGACGACCACTTCTGCCTGCGGATGCTGTGCCAACAGACGCAGCAGTTCGACACCGGTGTAACCCGTGCCGCCGACGATACCGACCTTGACCATAAACCTGCCCTCAACGAACCCACTGGAAAGCCGTCGATAATAGGGGCCGCGCGCCCCTGCGACAACCGGCAAGGTGACGATCGGAGGCTCAAGCCCCTACTATTCCGGCTACCGTGAATCCTGGAATAACCAAAATGCTCTATCTCTGGCTCAAAGCTTTTCACATCATCAGCGTCGTGTGCTGGTTTGCCGGCCTGTTTTACCTGCCGCGCCTGTTCGTTTATCACGCCCAAAGCGAGGACACCGTCAGCAAGGAACGCTTCAGCATCATGGAGCGCAAGTTGTATCGCGGCATCATGGGCCCGGCGATGATCGCTACGCTGATTTTCGGTGGCTGGCTGATCAGTCTTAATCCGGGAGCCTACTTCAGCCAGGGTGGCTGGATGCACGCCAAGCTGACCCTGGTGGTGTTGCTGATCGGCTACCACCACATGTGCGGTGCTCAGGTGAAGCGTTTTGCCCGTGGCGAAAACACCCGCAGCCATGTCTTTTATCGCTGGTTCAATGAAGTGCCGGTTCTGATATTGCTGGCAATCGTCATTCTGGTCGTCGTTCGGCCGTTCTAAATCCAACAGGAATAACTCACCGGGGGTCATCCAATGTCACTGCCCGCTTTGCTTGAACAACGTTTACGTCTGCCTGTGGTGGCAGCGCCAATGTTCCTGATTTCCAATCCGCAACTGGTGCTTGCCTGCTGCCGTAACGGCGTGGTGGGCAGCTTTCCTGCGCTGAACCAGCGCGAAAGCAGCGGTTTCAAGGCATGGCTGGAAGAAATCGAAGCCGGACTGGCGACACTGGAAAATCCCGCGCCGTACGCGGTCAACCTGATTGTCCACAAAAGCAATCCACGATTGCAGGCGGACCTGGAAATCTGCATCGAGCACAAAGTGCCGATCGTGATCACCAGCCTTGGCGCCGTGAAAGAAGTGGTCGATGCCGTCCACAGCTATGGCGGCCTGGTGTTTCATGACGTGACGACACGCCGCCATGCCGAGAAAGCCGCCGAAGCCGGTGTGGATGGTTTGATCGCGGTCGCTGCAGGTGCCGGCGGGCATGCCGGCACCTGGAGCCCATTCTCGCTAATCGCCGAGATCCGCCAGTTCTTCGACAAGACGCTGCTGCTGGCCGGGTGCCTGAACCATGGTCACGAAATACTCGCAGCGCAACTGCTCGGTGCGGATCTGGCCTACTTCGGCACGCGATTTATCGGCACCACCGAAAGTCACGCGCCTGAGGCCTACAAAAATATGCTACTGACGTCCAGAGCGGCAGACATCATCCATACTCCTGCTGTATCGGGCGTACCGGCGAGCTTCATGCGCCAGAGCCTTGAGGCCGCTGGTTTCGATATGGCCGCGCTGCAAAACAAGGGTGAAGTCAATTTCGGTTCGAAACTCAAGCCGTTGAGCGACGAAGCCAAAGCCTGGAAAACCGTTTGGTCTGCGGGCCAGGGTGTGGGTGAAATCGATGATTTGCCGAGCGTCGATCAACTGGTAGCACGCCTCGACGCCGAATACCGCAAGGCACTGGAACAGTCCGGGCAACTGCGGCAGCGCTGGCCACGCTGAAAAATCAGGGCCGGCCATCCTTGGCCGGCCTTACACTGAATCTACTCAAACACGCGCGACAAGGATGCCTCGGCAATGAGCGAGAACCGGTACAAGATCGTATTCGACGGCACGCTACTGCCGGGTGTTGATATCACCACTGCGAAGCACAATCTCGCCGCACTGTACAAAAGCGAAGTAGCCGCCATCGAGCGCCTGTTCAACGGCCAACCGGTCACGCTCAAGCGCGAACTGTCACAGGCCGAGGCGCAGGCCTATCTGCAAGCCCTGAAGAACACCGGCATCAATGCCCGAATCGAGCCCGAGCCTTCGATCGAAATGCACCTGTCAGACATTCACCCTCACACCCCGGTGGACACTCCAGCAGAACCCGAATCCCCTTACGCCCCTCCGCGAGCCAGTGTTGGCGAACGCGTACCCGAGTTCGCAGACCTCAAGCCGTTCAGTGTCGATGGGCGGATCGGCCGCCTGCGCTTTCTCGCCTGGACCATGGTGCTGAGCCTGGTGACCCTGCCGATTGTCGGCGTGTTCGCGCTCATCGGCCTCGGGCTTGTCAGTGGTGACTCCACCGCAGGCCTGATCATCGGCGGCATTTTTGCGTTCTTCCTGTTCCTCGCGTTCGTGATTGTCAGCGCTCTGTTCAGCGTGCAGCGCCTGCACGATATTGGCTGGTCTGGGTGGCTCTGGTTGCTGAACTTCGTCCCCTTCGTGGGCAGTTTCTTCCCGCTGGTAATCATGGTCATGCCAGGCAACGCAGGTGCCAACCGTTATGGCCCGCCTCCCCCACCCAACAGCACGGCGGTCAAAGTGCTGTGCTCATTGTGGATCGTATTTATTGGTCTGGTTTTTGTCGGTGCAATGCTCGGAGGGATCTCTGCGATCCAGCAGGAATACGAAAGCAGCCTGGAAAGCAGCTACGAAAGTAGTTCGGGGATCACCGATGAAATCGACGTTGAGACCCAATCACCTGCAAATTCAACCGACGATGCAGCCGAAGAAGCCCAGCCCCCTGTAGACTCTGCGCAAGAATGAACAGCGCTCCCTGCGCGCGACACCTGCGTCGCGGCGCGGAGCTGTTGCGATGGAGAACTGCATGACCCGTTACGCTCTGATCACCGGCGCTTCCAGCGGCATTGGCCTGGCGATGGCCGAAGCGCTGGCCCGGCGTGGCCGCAGCCTGATACTGGTGGCCCGACAGCGTGATCAGCTGGAAAGTATTGCGATTGAACTGACTCAACGTTTTGGCGTGGAAGTGTTGTTCCGTGCCTGCGACCTGGGTGAACCGCTTCGGCTTTCAGGTTTTTTGCTGGAGCTGGAAGAAGGCGACCGGCAGATCGACCTGCTGGTCAATTGTGCCGGCATAGGTACATGCGGACCGTTCCTGGCGCAGGACTGGATGACCGAGCAGGACCTGATTGAAGTAAATATTCTGGCGCTCACCCGTCTGTGCCACGCCATCGGCAACAGCATGGCATTGCAAGGCGGCGGGCAGATTCTGAACGTCGCGTCCGTAGCAGCCTTCCATCCTGGTCCATGGATGAGCACTTATTACGCGAGCAAGGCCTATGTGCTGCACTTTTCGGAAGGTTTGCGCGTCGAGCTGAAAAAATGTGCGGTCAAGGTTTCGGTGCTCTGCCCCGGCCCGACCCGCACCGCTTTTTTCCGCACCGCGCAGTTGAACGCAGACAAACTGGCCAACAGTAAACTGCTGATGAGCCCGGAGGAAGTCGCGCTCTATACCGTTCGGGCTCTGGAGAAAAATCGCGCAATCATTATTCCCGGGCGGCGCAACCGCTGGTTCGCCGCCCTGCCCCGGTTCGGCTCGCGCTGGCTGATCCGGACCATCACCGGCATGGTCAACAAGGCTTACTGCCCACGCTGACCGGCCTGGTAAAAAGCTGGGCTCGGGCATAAGCCCTGAGTACACTCAGGCCAGCCCAAACAACGGAGAAAACAGCTGTGGATACTCTGTTCACCAAGATCATCAACCGGGAAATCCCGGCGAAGATCATCTACGAGGACGACCAGGTACTGGCCTTCCACGACATCGCCCCACAGGCACCTGTGCATTTTCTGGTAGTACCGAAAAAGCCGGTGCGCACCCTCAACGACCTCACTGAGGACGACAAGGCATTGGCCGGGCATATTCTGTTCACCGCCCAGCGCCTGGCCCTGGAACTGGGTTGTGAAAAAGGCTTCCGCGTCGTCATGAACTGCAATGAAGAAGGCGGACAAACCGTCTATCACATTCATATGCACGTACTTGGGCAACGTCAGATGCACTGGCCGCCGGGCTGATTTCAACAAACCCCGTGGGAGTGGCGCAACGCCGCTCCCACAAAGGCATCACGGCATTGTCATGGCAACTGCTGCACAATGACCCAGCGCAAACCTTCCCCGGCCGATTGGGTTAAACTGGCCGCCGAGATTCCTCCGGAGGTCAACATGACTACCCAACGTCACTACTCGCCGATTGACCGCCTTCTGCTGCAAGCCGATGCGGCGATGCGTACCTTGTTGCCCTTCAGCGGCCAGCCATACCGTCCGTCGCCGGCCATCGTGCAGCCGGATGCAAAAATGAGCGACGAAGACACCCGCCACGTTGCCGGCCTGATGCGCATCAACCATACCGGTGAAGTCTGCGCCCAGGCGCTATACCAGGGCCAGGCCCTGACCGCAAAGTTGCCCCAGGTCCGCGCCGCCATGGAACATGCCGCCGAAGAAGAAATCGACCATCTGGTCTGGTGCGAGCAACGCATCCATCAGTTGGGCAGCCACACCAGCATTCTCAATCCGCTGTTCTACGGCATGTCGTTCGGGATTGGCGCGGTTGCGGGGCTGATCAGCGACAAAGTCAGCCTGGGCTTCGTCGCGGCGACTGAAGATCAAGTGTGCAAGCACCTGAACGAACACCTTGAGCAACTGCCGGCGGAGGATGAAAAGTCCCGGGCGATTCTTGAGCAGATGCGTATTGATGAAGAGCAACATGCCGAAAGTGCACTGGAGGCTGGCGGCTTCCGTTTTCCTGCGCCAGTGAAGTTCGGGATGAGCTTGATGGCCAAGGTGATGACCAAGAGTACTTATCGGATCTGATATCAGCGTTGCTCAGCACATCGCTTTCGCGAGCAGGCTCGCTCCTACAGGGTTCTGTGTCAGCAATAAAAAAGGCGACTGCCGTGAGGTAGTCGCCTTTTTTGTGCCCTGAAATCTTAGTTCGACATGTTGCGCGCGTAGAAGATTTCGAGCATTTCGTGTTTCACACGCTCGGTCACCTGAGCACGTTGCTCGGCAGACAGGTTGCTGGTGGCATCACCGAACAGGTAGTTATCCAGTTCGAAGTTCTTCAGCAGCATTTTGGTGTGGAACAGGTTTTCCTGGTACACGTTCACGTCGGTCATCTGGTACGCGTCGTAAGTGTCTTCGGAGAGGTAGTTCTGAATCGAGTTGATCTCGTGGTCGATGAAGTGCTTCTTGCCTTCGACGTCACGGGTAAAGCCGCGCACACGGTAATCCACGGTCACGATGTCCGAATCGAACTGGTGAATCAGGAAGTTGAGCGCTTTGAGCGGTGAAATGACCCCGCACGTCGACACGTCGATATCCACACGGAAGGTGGCAATACCGTCATCCGGATGGATTTCCGGGTAGGTGTGCACCGTGATGTGGCTCTTGTCGAGGTGGGCCAGGATGATTTCGGGCAATGGACCCGGGGACTCTTCGATCTGGCTGTCGGTCGGGGTCACCGGCTCTTCCGAGATCAGAATCGTGACGCTGGCGCCCTGCGGCTCGTAGTCCTGACTGGCGATGTTCAGGATGTTGGCACCAATGATATCGACAACTTCTGTGAGGATCTGCGTCAGGCGCTTGGCGTTGTACTCTTTATTGATGTACTCGACGTAAGCCTGTTGGTCTTGCGGGGTTTCCGCGTAGCAGATGTCATAGATGTTGAAGCTCAAGGTCTTTGTCAGGTTATTGAACCCGTGGAGCTTGAGTTTGCTTTTCACCGTTAAAAACTCTCTATGTATTGCGGCCCGGCCGCGTGATCAAGCATGCCCGTCAGATGCGAACGACGCACCTGCGTAGGACGGTTAACACCTCTTCGCGATGGCGATTTTGGTTGTCTGTTCGGGTACGCGGCCTGTCGGCTGACGGGCCACTACCCTGAAAAAAGTGGCGCATTATGCAGACGTCAGCAGGGGATCGCCAGAGTCTGCACTGCTTTTATGATAGTTGAATGTCGATTCAACCGAGTTCGATGATTTCGTAGTCGTGGGTGATCTCGACACCGGCGGCGCCAAGCATGATCGACGCCGAGCAATACTTTTCGGCGGACAGCTCGATTGCGCGCTTGACCTGGGCTTCTTTCAGCCCACGTCCCTTGACCACGAAGTGCATGTGGATCTTGGTGAATACCTTCGGATCTTCGGTTGCACGTTCGGCTTCGAGGAAGGCTTCGCAGCTCTCGACCGCCTGCCGGGATTTCTTGAGGATGCTGACCACATCGAAATTGCTGCAACCGCCTACACCCAGCAGGAGCATTTCCATCGGCCGGACACCCAGGTTACGACCACCAGCATCGGGCGGACCGTCCATGACCACGACATGACCGCTGCCGGATTCGCCGAGGAACATGGCTTCGCCAGCCCATTGGATGCGTGCCTTCATCGCCAAGACTCCACTGTCTAAAAAAGGGTCGCCAGCTTAGCACAGGCCCCTTGATTGACAGCGCTCGCCTTCCTGGGACTTAACCATCCGCCTTGTAGGTAAATGCTCGAATATTGCAGGAAGTGTCTGTTAAGCTGACGCCAATTCGCTGGCGCATAGCCAGCTTTGCCGCCGCTACCGCAATTCATAAAAAAACCAAACATACCGTGCAGTCTTTTCGGGATACAACCATGGTTGCTATTGCCCCCACACCCAAAATCAAGAACCTCGACAAGCTGCTGATGCATTGCCAACGCCGTCGCTATCAGGCCAAGAGCAACATCATTTGTGCCGGCGACCGCTCGGAAACGCTGTTCTTTATCATCAAAGGTTCGGTCACGATCCTGATCGAGGATGACGACGGCCGGGAAATGATCATCGCCTACCTGAACGCCGGGGATTTTTTCGGCGAGCTGGGTCTGTTTGAGCAAGCAGGTCTGGAACAGGAGCGCAGCGCCTGGGTGCGCGCCAAGGTCGAATGCGAAGTCGCGGAAATCAGCTACGCGAAGTTCCGCGAACTGTCGCAGCAGGATCCAGACATTCTTTACGTGCTAAGCGGACAAATCGCACAACGCCTGCGCAACACAACCCGTAAGGTCGGTGACCTGGCGTTTTTCGACGTGACCGGTCGCGTTGCCCGCTGTCTTCTGGAACTGTGCAAGCAACCCGATGCGATGACCCACCCCGACGGCATGCAGATCAAGGTTACCCGTCAGGAAATCGGGCGGATTGTCGGGTGTTCACGGGAGATGGTCGGTCGCGTGCTCAAGGATCTGGAGGAACGCAACCTGGTTAACGTCAAAGGCAAGACCATGGTGGTCTTCGGTACGCGCTAGGTTCGAAAGCTCATGCGTCGAACATCAGCGCGAGCATTTGCCGGTAGAGTTCGTCGAGACGTGCCAATGCGTCTGGCGCCGTGAACTTCTCATGCAGGGCGATGTGGCTTTCGGCACGCACCCGTTGCTCCAGGCCGCAAGCCTCGTTGAAGCGATTGACCGCGGCAACCATCGAATCGCGCTCGTTATCCAGCAGCATTGCACCGTGCACCAGCCCCACCGGGCGCTGACCGCCCTGACTCTGGCGCCAGCGCTGGGCGGTGCCAACCATTTTGCGCCCGTCAAGGTTGACGTTGAAACGTCCATCGCAGAACGCACCGTCAATTTCGCCAAGCGACGAAGTGCCGCCCAACTCATCCAGCAACTGACAGATCGGATCGCACAAACGCCGGTAACCGGACTCGATGCGGTTCAGATCACCCTCGCTGCGCGGCGGTGCGTAGACCAGTGCGATATTGATCGTCGAAGCCGATTGCGGCACCGGCTCACCACCGGTTTCGCGTAGAAGCACGGGCCAACCGGCGGCGGCCGACACTTCACATGCGGCCTCGAAGCCCGGCAACCGATTCAAGCGCCGTGGCATGACCAATGCGCGGTCACTCGGTTGCCAGAACAGCAGGCCGAACTCCGCACCACCGGTGCATACCGATGCCAACAAATCCTGTTCGGCTTGCAGGCCGGCTTCGATGGTCAGGGAGATGGGAGAGGTCATAAGGTGCTCCGTAACGCTTGAAGCCTGTGGTGAAACTTATGCCGCCTTCGCGAGCAGGCTCGCTCCTACAGTAGTTCGTGTATCGCCAATCTAATGTGGGAGCGAGCCTGCTCGCGAAGGGGTCGACTCATCTTGCGAATAATCAGTCCAGGGTCGAACCGCTGACCGGAACACCACGTTCAGGGAAGAACAGACGCTGCAATTCGGTACCCGGGCTTTCAGCGCGCATGAACGCTTCGCCAACCAGGAACGCATAAACGTCGCTGATTTCCATCAGCTCGACATCGGCACGATTGAGAATGCCGCTTTCAGTGATCACCAGGCGATCACGAGGAATGCGCGGCAACAGGTCGAGGGTGGTTTCCAGGCTGACATCGAAGGTATGCAGGTTGCGGTTGTTCACACCGACCAATGGCGTGTCGAGGGTTTTCAAGGCCCGCTCGAGCTCGTCGCCATCATGGACCTCCACCAGCACATCGAGGCCGACGCCTTTGGCCACCGACGCCAGCTCGGCCATTTTCGCGTCGTCCAGGGCGGAGACGATCAACAGCACACAGTCGGCTCCCAGGGCGCGAGCTTCGACGATCTGGTACGGATCGATCATGAAGTCCTTGCGGATCACCGGCAGTTTGCACGCTGCGCGGGCCTGTTGCAGGTACGCGTCGGCACCCTGAAAGTAATCGACATCGGTCAGTACCGACAGGCAGGTCGCGCCGCCCTTCTCGTAGCTTTTGGCGATGTCGGCGGGAATGAAGTTCTCGCGGATCACGCCTTTGCTCGGCGAAGCTTTCTTGATCTCGGCAATGACTGCCGGCTGTTTCAGTTTGGCCTGAGCCAGCAAGGCCTTGGCAAAACCACGGGGCGCATCGGCCGCCTTGGCCAGGCTTTCCAGCTCGGCAAGGCTTACGCGAGCGCTACGCTCGGCAACTTCCTCGACCTTGCGCGCCAGAATTTTTTCCAGAACCGTCGGTACACTCATCCCTCATTCTCCACTTTGAATACCGCGGTAAAGGCACCCAGTTCTTCGAGCTTTTCCCGAGCCAGGCCGGTGTGCAGCGCATCATGTGCCAGGGCAACGCCTTCTTTGAGGCTGCTGGCATGGTCAGCGGCGTACAGTGCGGCGCCGGCATTGAGCATAATCATTTCGGCAGCTTTCTGACCGTTTTCAGTCTTGCGCTTGCCCAAGGCATCGCGAATCAATTCGAGGGACGCCGCCGGGCTTTCCACCGCCAGGCCATGCAGGCTCTGGCTCTTCATGCCCAGGTCTTCCGGCTCGACCCAGTACTCGGTGATCTGGTCGTTCTTCAGTTCCGCCACAAAAGTTGGCGCGGCCAGGCTGAACTCGTCCAGGCCATCCTTCGAATGCACCACCAACACATGCTTGCTGCCCAGGCGCTGCAGAACCTCGGCCAACGGCCGGCACAATGCCTGGGTGAACACGCCCACCACCTGATGTTTCACGCCAGCCGGATTCGTAAGCGGGCCGAGCATGTTGAACAAGGTACGCAAGCCAAGATCCTTGCGTGGGCCGGCGGCGTACTTCATGGCGCTGTGATGGGTCTGGGCGAACATGAATCCGATGCCGACGTTGTCGATGCAACGCGCCACTTGAACCGGGGTCAGGTTCAGATAGATACCGGCCGCCTCCAGCAAGTCGGCACTGCCGCTCTTGCCCGAGACCGCGCGGTTGCCGTGCTTGGCCACAGTGCAACCGGCCGCCGAAACCACGAAGGCCGAAGCGGTCGACACGTTGAAAATATTGGCACCGTCACCACCGGTACCCACCACATCGACCACGCCGTCGAGGGTCTTGAGTTCGACCTTGTCCGCCAGCTCGCGCATGACCGAGACGGCGCCGACGATTTCATCGATGCTTTCGCTTTTCATGCGCATGGCCATCATGAACGCGCCGATCTGCGCGTCCGTGCATTGCCCGGTCATGATTTCGCGCATCACATCACGCATTTCATCGGTGCTGAGGTCGAGCTGGTCGACGATACGGCTCAGGGCTGTCTTGATATTCATGAAAGGTCCTTAGCGCGTGCCGCCGGTTTGTTTGAGGAAGTTCGCGAACAGTTCGTGCCCCTGTTCGGTCAGGATCGACTCGGGGTGGAACTGCACGCCTTCGATGTTCAGGGTCTTGTGGCGAAGGCCCATGATCTCGTCGACCGAGCCATCTTCGAGCTGTGTCCAGGCGGTCAGCTCGAGGCAATCGGGCAGAGTTTCACGCTTGACGATCAATGAATGATAGCGAGTAACTGTCAGCGGATTATTCAGACCTTCAAAAACACCCTTGTCCTCATGGAAAACCGGGCTGGTCTTGCCGTGCATGACCTGGCGAGCGCGGACTACATCGCCGCCGAAGGCCTGGCCGATGGACTGGTGGCCAAGGCACACGCCGAGAATCGGCAGTTTTCCGGCAAAGTGCTTGATGACATCAATCGAGACACCGGCTTCGGTCGGGGTGCAAGGACCGGGAGAAACGACGATGCGAGCAGGGTTGAGGGCTTCGATTTCGGCAACGGTCAATTCATCGTTGCGCACGACTTTGACCTGGGAGCCCAGCTCACCAAGGTACTGCACAACGTTGTAGGTAAAAGAGTCGTAGTTATCGATCATCAGCAACATGGCGTTAAGAACCTCTTGAATTCACTGACTTCTAATGCAGCCTTCGAACGAACATCCCGCCGCGGCCTGCACTTGATCGATCAAGGCGGCCTGCAGGCGGGTCAGTTCATGGTTCAGCCTTGTGGAGTTTGTTCAGCCAGGGCAACGGCGCGGAACATCGCGCGGCGTTTGTTCAGGGTTTCTTCCCATTCCAGCGCCGGCACCGAGTCGGCGACGATACCGCCACCGGCTTGTACGTGCAGTTCGCCGTTCTTGATCACCGCCGTACGGATCGCAATGGCGGTGTCCATGTTGCCGTTCCAGGCGAAGTAACCGACGGCGCCGCCGTAGACACCCCGCTTGACCGGTTCAAGCTCGTCGATGATTTCCATCGCGCGAATCTTTGGTGCGCCAGACAAGGTGCCCGCCGGCAGGATCGCCCGCAGTGCATCCATCGCGGTCAGGCCGGCCTTCAATTGGCCGGTGACGTTGGAGACGATGTGCATCACGTTTGAATAGCGCTCGATGACCATTTTTTCGGTGAGCTTCACCGAACCGACTTCCGACACTCGACCGGTATCGTTGCGGCCCAGGTCGATCAGCATCAGGTGTTCGGCGATTTCCTTGTCGTCCGACAGCAGGTCTTTTTCCAGTTCCAGGTCAGCCTCTTCGTTGGCCCCGCGTGGGCGGGTGCCGGCGATCGGGCGTACGGTGATCAGGTTGTCTTCGACCCGCACCAGCACTTCCGGCGAGCTGCCGACGACGTGGAAGTCACCGAAGTTGAAGAAGTACATATAGGGCGTCGGGTTGAAGCAGCGCAGCGCACGGTACAGATCGATGGGCGCAGCCTTGAAGTCGATCGACATGCGCTGGGACGGCACGACCTGCATGCAGTCACCGGCCAGGATGTACTCCTTGATGGTGTCGACGGCTTTTTCGTAATCGTCCTGGGTAAAACTGGAGCGGAACACCGGATCAGCCGATTGCTGCCGGCTGAAATCCAGGCCACGGCGCGGGGTGATCGGCTGGCGGAGCTTTTCCAAAAGCTCCTCCAGACGTGCGCGACCTTGTTCGAAGGCGTCTTCCTGCGCCGGGTCGGCCAGGACGATTGCATGCATCTTGCCGGCGAGGTTGTCGAACACCACGACCGCATCGGACACCATCAGCAAAATGTCCGGCACGCCCAGTGGATCCGGGTTCGGGCACTTGCCCAGGCGCTTTTCCACATAACGCACGCAGTCGTAACCGAAGTAACCCACCAGGCCGCCGTTGAAGCGCGGCAGGCCGGCGATGGTCGGCACGTTGTAACGGGCCTTGAAGGCTTCGACGAAAGCCAGCGGATCTTCAACGTCATGGCTCTCGGTTTCGACGCCATCGACGGTCACGCTGACGTGGTGATCGTGAACCCGCATCACGGTGCGGCACGGCAGGCCGATGATCGAGTAACGGCCCCATTTTTCGCCGCCCTGCACCGACTCCAGCAGGTAAGAGTTGGGCTCGTCGGCCAGCTTCAGGTAGATCGACAGCGGCGTGTCGAAGTCGGCCAGGGTTTCGCAGGCAAGCGGGATGCGGTTGTAGCCGGCAGCGGCCAAACGCAGGAATTCTTCGCGGATCATGATGTGCCTCGTGGCTTGAGGGTCTAACAGTCAGGTAAGCAAACGCGCCGGATAACCGGCCAGGAACAAGTCAGGCGCGCCAACGCCAGCGGGCCAGGGCCTTGATGACTTTCATCCAGAGTTTGCGAGTGACCACCACGATGGAGTTTCCAGGAGGGGATTGAACAGCGTCAGGCAACGTTATCTCAGCGGCAAGATCCAGGCAACCGGGAATTAGCTTGCGCAGATCGTCGATGACCAGTGACGGCGACTCTTCGGCAATCGGCCGGCCATGGTTGTAGCCATAGCTCAACGCCACGCACTTGACCCCCGCCGCTTTAGCCGCCAGCACATCGCTGCGCGAATCGCCGACGAACAAGGATTGCGAGGCCGGGATGTTGGCCATTTTCATCACGAAAAACAGCGCGGCCGGATCGGGTTTTTTCTGTGGCAGGGTGTCACCGCCGATGATCCATTTGAAATAGCGGCCGATTTTCATCTGATCCAGCAGTGGTGCGACAAACCGCTCCGGCTTATTGGTAATCAGCGCCATTTCCACGCCTTGTTTGTTCAGCCACTTGAGGGTGTCACGCACACCGGGGTAAACCACCGTCAGCGCGTGACCGTCCTCATAAAAGCCGTTGAACAACGTCAGGGCATGCTCCGCTTCGGCCTCGTCGACACCCTCGGCATCGATGTCGTTGGCCAATGCGCGGCGTACCAACATGTGCACGCCATTGCCTACCCAGTCACGTACCGACTCGATGCCAGCAGGTTGACGCCCGAGTTTGAGCAGCATGTTGTCGATAGCCGCGGCGAGATCGGGGACCGAATCGACCAGCGTGCCATCCAGATCGAACATCACCAGCCGTGGCAGACGCCCCGGGAACAGCTGCTCAAAACCACTCATGGACGGGCCAGCGCCAGTTCGGAACGCATCTTCTCGATCACTTCCTGGTAGTTCGGTGCATTGAAGATCGCCGAACCGGCGACGAAGGTGTCGGCGCCCGCCGCTGCGATTTCACGAATGTTGTTCACATTCACGCCGCCGTCGATTTCCAGGCGTATGTCACGACCAGAGGCATCGATCAAGGCACGCGCTTCGCGCAATTTGTCGAGGGTGCCGGGAATGAATTTCTGCCCGCCGAACCCCGGGTTCACGCTCATCAGCAGGATCATGTCGACCTTGTCCATCACGTACTTGAGCACGTCCAGCGGGGTCGCCGGGTTGAACACCAGGCCGGATTTGCAGCCGCCTTCGCGGATCAGTTGCAGGGAGCGGTCGACGTGCTGGGTGGCTTCCGGGTGGAAGGTGATGTAGGTCGCGCCGGCTTCGATGAAGTCACCGACGATGCGGTCCACCGGACTGACCATCAGGTGTGCGTCGATTGGCGCAGTCACACCGTACTTGCGCAGTGCCGCGCACACCATCGGGCCGATGGTCAGGTTGGGTACGTAGTGGTTGTCCATGACATCGAAGTGCACGAAATCGGCGCCAGCGGCCAGGACATTGTCCACTTCCTCGCCCAGGCGGGCGAAGTCGGCGGAGAGAATCGATGGAGCAATTACGAAGGGCTGCATGACGCACCTTTTCTGAGCTAAATCACGATGGCGCGCATTGTATACCTCATGCTTTGGCGCGCGCACCGTGGGCGCGATGATTGGGCTTTGCCATCAGTCATCAACGGCAGAGGCTCTAGTACGCCGCGCGGTAGATTTTCTCGATATCGACAGCATTCAGTTTGCGCGGATTATTGCGCATCAGGCGTTCGATCCCCGCGGCTTCCACGGCCATGGCCGGGATAGCCTCCTCGGGAACGCCGAAGCTGTGTAGTCCTGGGGGGATTTCTACCGCTGCGCACAACGCACTCATGGCTTCCACGGCTTTATCGGCCGCTTCACTGGCACTCAGATGAGCGGTCTTCACCCCCATGGCTTCTGCAATATCCTGCATGCGTTCGACGCAGGCCATCTTGTTCCAGGTCATGACATAGGGCAGCAGCAAGGCATTGCTCACGCCATGGGCAATGTTGAAGCGCCCACCCAGCGGATACGCCAGCGCATGCACCGCGCCGACCCCGGCATTGCCGAACGCCATGCCGGCCATCAGGCTGGCGGTGGCCATGTCTTCTCGGGCTTGCAGGTTGGACGGATTGGCGTAGGCCTTGGGCAGCGCCTTGGCGATCAATTTGATCGCGCCGATGGCCAGGGCGTCGGTAATCGGCGATGCATTGACCGACAGATAGGATTCGATGGCATGCACCAGCGCATCGACACCACTGGCGGCCGTGACACTGCGCGGGCAGGTCAGAGTCATTTGCGGGCTGACCAGCGCCACATCCGGCAACAGGTAGTCGCTGACGATGCCTTTCTTCAATTGCGCGACCTTGTCGGAGAGGATCGCCACATTGGTCACTTCCGAGCCGGTGCCAGCGGTGGTTGGAATCGCGATCAGCGGCGGGCCTTTGCGCGGCACCTGTTCGATGCCGAACAAATCCTCCAGCGCGCCGTGGTATCCGGCATAGGCGGCAACGCTCTTGGCGATATCGATGGCACTGCCGCCACCCAGACCAATCAACCCGTCGTGCCCACCCTCGCGGTAAACGCGCATGCAGTCTTCGACGATGGCGATTTCCGGGTCGGGCAGCACCCGGTCGAAAATCTCGTAGCTGCGGCCCCCGAGCTGCGCCAGCGCCAGCTCTACGGTGCCGGATTTCACCAGGGCGGCGTCGGTAACGATCAGCGGATTGTCGATGTCCAGCCGGGTCAGTTCCGCCGCGAGTTGCTCAATGGCCCCCGCGCCGGTGATCAGTTTGTGAGCAATTTTGAAGGAGGAAAGACTCATGTGCGCAGCCTCTTATAGATAGGGGAGCTGGGCACAAGAGTAGCTGGGGATTTGGGGTTGGCTGGTATTCAGGCTGTGAATGAACTGAATGTCCACCGGAGCCCCCTGTGGGAGCGAGCCTGCTCGCGAAGACGGTTGAACATTCGACATTTGAGTCGACTGACACTCAGCATTCGCGAGCAGGCTCGCTCCCACAGTTGATCGATGTGACGCCTTAGACCTGTGCAGTACGCAGTTTCTCGCTACGACCACGCAGCCATTCCAGGGTCAGTAGCAGAATCACCGAGAAGGCAATCAGCAGCGTCGCGGCGGCGGCGATGGTCGGGCTGAGGTTTTCGCGGATGCCACTGAACATCTGTCGAGGCAGCGTCGCTTGCTCTGGGCCGGCGAGGAACAGCGTCACCACCACCTCATCGAACGAAGTGGCGAAGGCGAACAACGCACCGGAGATCACGCCGGGCGCAATCAATGGCAAGGTCACCCGACGGAACGCCACCAGCGGCGAGGCACCAAGGCTTGCCGCAGCCCGCACCAGATTCTGGTTGAACCCCTGCAAGGTCGCCGACACGGTGATGATCACAAACGGCACACCGAGCACGGCATGCACGACGATCAGCGAGGTATAGCTGTTGCCAAATCCCAATGGAGCGAAGGTCAGGTAGCTGGCCACACCAATGATGACTACCGGGACCACCATCGGCGAAATCACCAGCGCCATCACCAGTGGCTTGCCCGGAAAATCACCCCGGGTCAGGCCGATCGCCGCCAGCGTGCCGAAGATCATCGCCAGTACCGTCGCTGCCGGGGCCACGATGATGCTGTTCTTCAACGAACGCATCCATTCCGCCGAGGCGAAGAAGTCCTGGTACCAGTGCAGCGAAAAGCCTTGCAGCGGATAGACCAGAAAACTCCCCGAGTTGAACGACAGCGGAATGATCACCAGCACCGGCAGGATCAGGAACAACAGAATCAGGCCGCAGAGAATCCGCAAGCTGTAGAACCACACCCGCTCGATGGGCGACATATAAGGACTCAGCATTTCATTCTCCCCTTAGCTCAAGCGCAGGCGGCTCGCGCCCACCAGCCAGCTGTAAATCAGATAAAGCACCACGGTCGCCAGGAGCAGCAGCCCGCCGAGAGCGGTCGCCATGCCCCAGTTGATGCTGGTGTTGGTGTAGAAGGCGACGAAGTAGCTGACCATCTGATCGTTCGGACTGCCCAGCAACGCCGGGGTGATGTAGTAGCCGATGGCGAGGATGAACACCAACAGGCAACCGGCGCCGACACCGGCATAGGTTTGCGGGAAGTACACCCGCCAGAAGCTGGCGAATGGATGGCAGCCCAGGGAAATGGCCGCCCGCATGTAGGTCGGCGAAATGCCTTTCATCACGCTGTAGATCGGCAGGATCATGAACGGCAGCAGGATGTGCACCATGGAGATGTAGACACCGATGCGGTTGAACACCAGCTCCACCGGTTTATCGATGATGCCCAGGGCCATCAAGCCGCTGTTGATCAACCCACCCGATTGCAGCAAGACGATCCACGCCGCGACTCGCACCAGGATCGAGGTCCAGAACGGCAACAGCACCAGAATCATCAGCAGGTTGCTTTGCCGCGACGGCAGGTTCGCCAGCAGATAAGCCAGTGGATAGGCCAGCACCAGGCAGATCACGGTGATGATCAACCCCATCCAGAAGGTGCGGGTGAAAATGTCGAGGTAGATCGCCTGGTCAGGCGTGGCCGGAGCCAGTTCACCGAGATCGTCAATGCGGTGATCGACAGCGGCCAGCAGGTAGTACGGCGTGATGCTGCTGGTGTTGCGGCGTACGGCTTGCCAGTAGGCCGGATCGCCCCAGCGCTCGTCGAGACCTTCCAGTGCTTCTTTATAGGAGGCCGGCTCGGTGGCGAACGGCAAGGCGCGTGCAGTTTTGGTCAGCAGGCTGCGGTAGCCGGCCAACTCCATGTTCAAGCGCTTGGACAGGTCGCCCAAGGTCTGGTTCTTGCGGGCTTCGGCGAGGTCTTCGCTGGCAGCCTTGTAAACCGGTTCGGCGGGCAATCCACGACCGTCCCAGCTGGCGATAGCCGTCACGGTGCGCGGCATGCCACCGACCACTTCCGGGTTACCGACGCTTTTGTAGAGTAGCGCCGCGATCGGCACCAGGAACACCAGCAACAGAAACAGCACCAGCGGCGCGATCAACGCCTGGGCCTTCCAGCGGTTGACCCGCTCGGCGTGCTTGAGCCGCTGCTTCAAGGTGGGGTCAGTGCCCGCGTTCAGGGGAACGGCGATAGCCATGGCGTACTCCGGAAATCTTTGATCATTGCAGAGGCGGGAAACCACCTCGATCGTTTAATGCACACAACCCTAATGTGGGAGCGGGCTTGCTCGCGAAAGCGGAGTGTCAGTCAACAATGATGCTGAATGTGCTGACGTCTTCGCGAGCAGGCTCGCTCCTACAGCGTAAGCCCGCGGTGCGGTCTTACTTGGCAGCCCAGGAATTGAAGCGCTGTTCCAGTTGTTCGCCGTTGTCAGCCCAGAAGCTGACGTCGATCTGCACCTGGTTGGCGATGTTTTCCGGAGTGGTCGGCATGTCTTTCAGGACATCCTTGGCCAGCAACGGTACGGCCTGGGTGTTGGCCGGACCGTAAGCGATGTTTTCCGAGTAAGTCTTCTGCTGCTGAGGCTGTACCGAGAACGCAATGAATTTCTTCGCCGCTTCAGCGCGAGCCTTATCCAGACCTTTCGGAATGGCCCATGCATCGAAATCGTAGATGCCGCCGTTCCACACCACTTTCAGGTTGCTTTCTTTCTGCACGGCAGCGATACGGCCGTTGTAGGCCGAGCTCATGACCACGTCACCGGAAGCGAGGTATTGAGGCGGTTGTGCACCGGCTTCCCACCACTGAATGTTCGGCTTGAGCTCATCGAGCTTCTTGAACGCGCGGTCCTGACCATCTTTGCCGGCCAGCACTTTGTAGACGTCTTTCGGCGCCACGCCGTCAGCCATCAGGGCGAATTCCAGGGTGTACTTGGCACCTTTACGCAGGCCGCGCTTGCCCGGGAACTGCTTGGTGTCCCAGAAATCCGCCCAGCTGGTCGGTGCGGTTTTCAGCTTGTCGGCGTTGTAGGCCAACACGGTCGACCACACGAAGAAGCCCACGCCGCATGGCTGAATGGCGCCCTTGACGTAGTCTTCGTTCTTGCCGAACAGCGCCGGATCGAGTTGCTCGAACATGTCTTCGTCGCAACCACGGGACAGTTCTGGCGATTCAACCTCTACCAGATCCCAGGACACGCTCTTGGTGTCGACCATGGCCTTGACCTTGGCCATTTCACCGTTGTACTCGCCCGCCACGATCTTGCCGTTGCCTGCCGCTTCCCACGGTGCGTAGAAGGCTTTGACCTGCGCCGCCTTGTTCGCCCCGCCAAAGGACACCACGGTCAGGTCCGGGCCAGCGGCCATTGCGCCCGCAGCCCCCATCATGCCCAGTGCCAGAGCGGTGAATTTCAGGGATCTCAACATTTATTGTTCTCTCCACGTGCAGGGTTGGTGTTGTTGAAGCCAGGGCGATCAGTTCGCCTCTAGAATTGGGTCGAGCGCACGTACGTGCTCGACCTGCCAGCCAAGCGGAACCACGTCACCGACTGCGAGGCCGGGATCGAGCTCGGCAATCGGTTGCTTCACGAAGAAGTCGGTCTTGCCACAGACTTCCAGGCGAACCCGGACGTGGTCGCCCAGATAGATGAATTCCTCCACCCGTCCCGAGAAACGGTTGCTGCAAGACTCGCTGGAACCATTGAGGCTCACGCGTTCCGGGCGAATGGACAAGGTCACCGGCTCACCGGTCTTGCCGACATTCACCGCCAGCGCTTCAACTTTTTCACCGCGACCCAGTTCGACAATGCAGCGGTCGCCGGTCTGGCTGTGCAGGCGGCCATTAAGGCGGTTGTTCTCGCCGATGAAGTTGGCGACGAAGGTGTTTTTCGGCTCCTCATAGAGCGTGCGCGGTGGCGCGATCTGCTGGATCTCGCCTTGATGGAATACCGCCACACGATCAGACATGGTCAGGGCTTCGCCCTGGTCGTGGGTCACGTACACCACGGTCACGCCCAGACGCTGGTGCAGGTGTTTGATTTCCATCTGCATGTGTTCACGCAGTTGCTTGTCGAGTGCGCCGAGGGGTTCGTCCATCAGCACCAGTTGCGGTTCGAACACCAATGCGCGGGCCAGGGCCACACGCTGCTGCTGACCACCGGACAGTTGCGCCGGATAACGCTGAGCAAACGCATCGAGCTGCACCATACTCAGCACGCGCTTGACCTTGTCGCTGACGTCGCTCTTGTTCAAGCCGCGCACGGTGAGCGGGAACGCCAGGTTCTCGGCGACCGTCATGTGCGGAAACAACGCATAGTTCTGGAACACCATGCCGATGTCACGCTTGTGCGGCGGCACGTTGTTGATGGAGCGACCGGCCAGCAGGATTTCGCCTGCGGTCGGGGTTTCAAAACCGGCGAGCATCATCAGACTCGTGGTTTTGCCCGAACCGGACGGCCCGAGCAAGGTGAGGAATTCACCTTTGCGAATGTCCAGGTTGAGGTCTTTGACGATCAGGTTCTCGCCGTCGTAGCTCTTCTGCACTCCACGAAAGCTGACCAGAACATCATTGGCCCCTGCGCTTGAATCGACCTGGCTCATACCCACACCTTTGTTGTTGTTGACTGCTGTGGACTAAGCCTAGTGGACGCTGGGGACCGCGCAAATCGGGACGCAGGAGAGAATCGCCTCAGCCGGATGGAAGGTTGGGGGTAGGGATTGCCCTACAAGAATGGCGGGATTTGGCAAGCGCGGTGGCGAGTAGCTAGCTGCAAGCGGCAAGAACAAGCAAAAGCGGCCGAAAAGTGCTGTCGCTATTGGATAAGTCCGCTATCGCAAGCGATGTGGCGAACCCTTGTGGGAGCGAGCCTGCTCGCGAAGGCGGTGGATCAGGCGAAGGCCCATCGACTGACGCACCGCCTTCGCGAGCAGGCTCGCTCCCACAATAGTAGATCGGTGATCTTTCAGAGAAGCTTGTGCTCCATCGCGTATTTCACCAGTTCAGCCAGTGAGGTGATGTTGAGCTTCTGCATCAACCGCGCCTTATGGGTGCTGATGGTCTTGCTGCTCAACGCCAATTGCTGGGCGATGTCGTTGACGTTGGCGCCCTGTGCCAGGCGCTCGAACACAGAAAACTCACGCTCCGAGAGCAATGAGTGCAGCGGCCGCGAATCGGTCAAGCCGACCTCGAAGACCATGCGGTCGGCCAGGTCCGGGTCGATATAGCGACCACCCGCCGCGACCCGGCGGATGGCCGTCAGCAACAGCGCCGGATCGCTGTCCTTGGTCGCGTAGCCGGCAGCGCCAATCTTCAGCGCGCGGGCCGCCATCTGCGCCTCGTCGTGCATCGACAACACCAGGATCACCGGCGGGTTGTTCAGTGCGCGAATTCGCGGAATCGCCTCAAGGCCATTCACGCCCGGCATGGAAATATCGAGCAATACCACTTCACAGGGCACATGCCGCAAGGTCTCAAGCAATTGCTCACCATTGCTCGCCTCCCCCACCACCAACAAATCCTTGGCCAGGCCGATCAATTGCTTGATGCCTTCGCGGACGATGGTGTGGTCTTCGGCTACCAGTACACGGATCACTTACTTATCCTCATCCAACGGCACTCGCACGATCAAAGTCGTGCCCTCTCCGGGCTCACTCTCAAGCGATAATTCACCGCCCATGATCAACACCCGCTCACGCATGCCCACAATCCCAAAGGATGACGGTCTACCCGTAGTTGGGACAAATCCTACACCGTCATCGCTGACGGTCAGACACAGCTCGTCGCCTTCAAGGACCAGTGTCAGTTCGACAGTATGCGCCTGGGCGTGACGCATGACATTGGTCAGCGCTTCCTGAAGGATTCGAAACAGACCAATTGCCTTGGCGTCGCTGAGTACCGGCAAGTTATCCGGCACTTGCACCAGACACGGGATCTGCGTACGCGCCTCGAAGCGGCGGGCCTGCCACTCGATAGCGGACGCGATCCCCGCATCGAGAATCGGTGGACGCAACGCCGTCGCCACATCGCGCACTAACTGGAACAGTTGGGCAATCAAGCGTTTCATGCTGTTCAAGCGCTCGTGCAGCCCGGGATCGAGTTGCGCATAGGCCAGTTCGCACATGGACGTTTCCAGCTTGAGCACGGTCAGCATCTGACCCAGCTCGTCGTGAACTTCCCGGGCAATGCGGGCCTTTTCCTCTTCACGCACACTCTCAAGGTGCGCGGACAATTCCCGCAACTGCTCCCGTGAGCTGGCCAGCTCCAGCTCGATGCGCTTGCTTTCGCTGATGTCCCAGACAATGCCGTCCCAGACGTAGGCACCGTCTTCAAGGCGACGGGTAATGGCCTTGATTTCCGCCCAGCGCTGTTCGCCCTGGCGCGTGAGAATTCGCCCTTGCCACGACCAGTCGCTGTCGGTGTCCAGGGCAAGGTCCTGGGTCTGGTGGTAGCTGGCCTTGTCGTCCGGATGCACCAGGCTGCGAAGGCCTTTGTCCCGATGGGCCAGGGTGACCGGCGAGTAACCCACAAGGCTCTCACTCCCCTCACTGATGTAGGCAAAGTCGATCTGCCCTGTCACCGGCGCCCGTTCCAGGCGAAAGACAAGACCAGGCACATTCGCCGCGATCCCTTGCAGCCGCGCCTCGCTCTCCTGCAACGCGGCAAGGGCGCGACGGCGTTCGGTGACGTCAGTGAGGTAGACCACCAGATACTCGCCGTCGCGAAAGCGCAGGAAGCTCAGCGAAACATCGGCTGGCAGGATGCTGCCATCCGCCCGCAGACAATTGGTTTCGAAACTTTGCGGTGCATCATCGCTGGCCCTGGCGCGTTTCCACAGGTTCAACCAGCGGTCCATATGCAGGCCGGGTTCGAAGTCGATCAATGGCCGATCGATGATTCCACCCGACGAATAGCCCAGCATGGTTTCAGCCGCGCGGTTGGCATAACGCACATGACTGTCCCAATTGACCCAAAGAATGCCGACGGTGCTCTGATCGATGGAGAACTGCGTCAGCCGCAGGGCCTCTTCGCTGGCAGCGCGCAAGGCAATGTCGTCCTGTGCCGCCGCCAATCGCTGCTCCAGACTGTGCTGCTGGCGGCGCTGCCAAAACACGATGGCCATGCAGCTCAGAGCCAGCACCAGCAAAAGCAGGCAGAGGTTTTTCCAGAAACCCGGCGATTCGGTGAGTCTTGGATACTTGGGTTGCAGCCATTGATTGTGCAGACTTTCCAGATCCTTGGCGGGGATCGCTCGCAGTGCGCTTTCGACAATGCCCGCCAGCTCCGGTTTGTCGCGCCGGGTGGCCACCCGCAGCAACTGCGGCAAGCCGATGTCACCCACCACCACCAGCTCGGCAAACTCCGGCTCGATGGACAGACGCCCCAATTGCGCTTCATCGACCACCGCGTAACCGGCCTGCTGGCTCAACAACAACTGCAACGCCTGACGCTCGATCGGAACCCCCTGGAGATTCAGGTGCGGATAGTTGCCGCGCAAATAATCGGCGGTGGCACTGGGCATGCGCACGGCGACGCGGGTCTGGCTGTCGAGTTTTTCCAGCTCCACCGCACCCGTGCTTTTCTGGTCGCTGACGACCAGTTGCGGCACTCGCATGTAAGGATCGGAAAACTGCCAGAGGCGCAGACCTGCGGGGGTTTGGGTCAACCCTGGAGCGATGTCGATTTCACCCGCGCGTGCCGCGGCCTCCAGTTGCTCAAGGTCGGGAAAGTTACGCCAGCTCAGTTCGACATTGAGTGCCTTGGCGAGCCATTTCATCAGCTCGACGTTGGCCCCGGACAGGCGTTGCAACCGTCGATCGTATTGCGCATAGGGCGCTTGCAACACCAGCCCCACCCGTAGTTCGTCCTGCTGCGCCAGCCATTGCTGTTGCCGGGGCGACAAGACGGCCGCGTGCACCGCAGGCGCGGCCGCCGCCCATCCCATCAAGGGAAACCACAAACAGCCGATAACCCACAGGCAGCGAAAACGCATCATCGAACTCTCACACACTGACAAATACTGACCAACCCATTAGGCTGCCGGAATAATTTCTGGCCTGGAATATCCGATGCCCCCTGACTACCGCCTGGCACTGCCAGCATTGTGCCTGTCGCTGATCCTGCCATGCGCTTTTTCCGTCGAGGCCGCCGACGCGACACCTGCCGCCACGGCTAATGTCACGCAAAAGGCTGCCGAAGAAAAACCGGTGGAACGTCAGCCGCTGCCTGAGCGTAGCCAGGAAGAAGCGGCAGCACTGGAGCGAAAAATCCCGGCCCAGGAACAGCAGCAACTGCAAGCGGGCAGCGATACCTTCCTGGCCTTGTGGAAGCCAGCCAATGCCGCCGACCCGAAAGGTGCGGTGATTATCATCCCGGGCGCTGGCGAAACCGCTGACTGGCCGCAAGCAATTGGCCCGTTGCGGCGCAATTTGCCGAACGTAAAGTGGAGCAGCCTGAGTATCACCTTGCCAGATTTGCAAAGCGATGCCATTGCGCCACGCGTTATCGAAGTGCCGCCAGCGCCCAAGACACCGGACGCCGGCAGCAAGGACTCGACCACCGCAGCCCCCATCGAACAGGCAGCCGGCGGTGAAGCCGAAGTGGCTGACAAGCCTGTCGCCGAAACCAGTGAAGAACAAGGCAAGGCGGATGCCGAGCGGATTTACGCCCGCATCGATGCAGCCATCGCTTTCGCGGAGCAGCAAAGTGCTCGCAGCATCGTCGTGCTGGGGCATGGCACAGGCGCTTACTGGGCTGCACGCTATTTGAGCGAGAAACAGCCATCGCAAGTCGAGCGGTTCGTCATGGTTGCCGCGCAGACACCCGCTCAGGCAAAACCGGCGCTGGACGAACTCACGCCGACCTTGAAGCTGCCGACTGCAGATATCTTCTATGTGGACAAACCGCTGGACCGCAACGCGGCGCTGGCCCGATTGCAAGCCAGCAAACGCTTGAAGACTTCGGCATTCAGCCAGGTATCACTCAAGGCGTTGCCGGGTGATGCCAATGCACAACAGGAGCAGTTGGTTCGGCGGGTGCGGGGTTGGTTGAATCCTCAGAATGCGGCGGACTGATAGACCGAGTCGCCGTCATCGCGGGCAAGTCGGGTCGCCGCATCGCACGCTCCCACAGGTTTTATGTCGATCACAAAGGTTGCGTACGACTCAAATCCTGTGGGAGCGTGGCTTGCCCGCGATGACGGAAGCACGGGCGAAACAAATGTTTCCTGCTAACGAAAATCCCGCCGCTGACGAATCAACGTATAAGCATTGTGCAATTCCCGCGTCTTCTCGGTCGCCTCGCGCACTTGCGACGCCGTCGCCCCGCTGCCGGCAATCTTGTCAGGATGATGACGGCTGAGCAGGCGCCGATATGCGCGCTTGATCTGCGCCGGTTCACTGGTGGCGGACACGCCCAACAGTCGCAAGGCATCCTGATAAGTCACGGCACTGCTGACCTGAGCACGTTTTTGCGGTTCGTAGTCAATCGCCAAAGCCTGCACTTGATGCGACGTCCAGCCCAGCCATTTGCCCCATTGAGCGATCAGCGCTCGCTCACCGGGGCCCGCGCGCCCATCGGCCCAGACCATCCGCCAACAGGCGCGCAACACCCCTTCTGCCGCATGGGGCTGAGCACTCAGGCGACGCAGATAACTACGCAACCGGTCGTTTCCCGACTTGCCGCGATTGAACGCCGCAATCGCCCGACGCCGGGCAGATTCGTTCATGTCCAGCGAGCGCATTTCTTGTCGCGCCTGCTGAATGTGACCATCCACAACCCGTCCGTCGCACTTGGCCAGTCGTCCCAGCAGGACGAACAGCAATTCATCGTTGCGCAGCACCGAACGGCCGCCAAGTTTTTCACGCAGATGCGCCCAACTCTGCAAGTGCAGGCGCCGATCCAGGGCCTGCCCCAACAAAGCACCAAGCATGGCCCCCGGAATGCTTGCAATGGCAAACCCCACCCCGGCTCCAATCAGAGTCCCTGGCCATAACATGTCAGCGTCTCGCTTCAATCAGGGCGTCAGCTTCAGCCAGGCGCTCATGGGTGCCGACATCCACCCAATGCCCGCTCAGGCGTTCGCCGGACACTTGTCCTTTCGCCATCGCGGCACGCAGCAACGGTGCCAGCTTGAACGCCCCGCCAGAGCAACCTTCGAAGAGCCGCGGATGCAGCACCGCGATGCCGCTGTACGTCAGGGTGGTGGCGCCAGGATGACCATCGCGAACCTGCCCGTCGATCAGTTGAAAATCCCCGGCCGGATGATGGGCCGGGTTGCTGGCCAACACCAGATGGGCAAGACCGACAATCGGCTGATGCAGCACACTGAAGTCGTAATCGGTCCAGATGTCGCCATTGACCACGACAAAGGCCTCATCGCCCAGCAACGGCAATGCACGGAAAATCCCGCCACCGGTCTCCAGCGGCTCCCCTTCCGGCGAGTACTGGATGCTCACGCCATAGCGCGATCCATCGCCCAGATAGTCTTCGATCTGCTGACCGAGCCAGGCATGGTTGATCACAATCTCGGTAAAACCCGCAGTGGCCAGCGCGCGCAGGTGATACTCGATCAGTGGCACCCCGCCTGCACGTACCAGCGGTTTTGGCGTGGTCAGGGTCAACGGGCGCATGCGCTCGCCTTTGCCTGCCGCCAGAATCATTGCCTTCATGCTGTCACTCCGGCACGCAGACTGGCGAGCAACACATCCAGTCCGGCCAGTTCAGGACGGCGAGCGATCACGGCTTCTATATATGAAAAGAACCGCGGCACGTCGCCCAGGTAACGCGGCTTGCCGTCGCGATGACAGATGCGGGCGAAGATCCCGATCACTTTCAGGTGACGCTGCACACCCATCAAGTCACTGGCACGCAGGAAGTCTTCAAAGTCCGGCTGCACCGGAATATTCAACGCAACGGCTTGCTGCCAATAGCTTTCCAGCCATCCGCGCACGCGCTCTTCGGGCCAACTGAGGAAGGCATCCTTGAACAGGCACGTCACGTCGTAGGTCACCGGACCGTAAACCGCATCCTGGAAATCCAGCACACCGGGATTCGGCTCGCTGAGCATCAGATTGCGCGGCATGTAATCGCGATGCACCAGGACCTTCGGCTGGGCCAAAGCGCTGTCGATCAACAAGTCGCTGACTTGCTGCCAGAGCACTTGTTGCGCCGCGTCGAACTCGACGCCCAGCTCACGCTTCACATACCACTCGGGGAACAATTCCAGTTCCCGACGCAGTAACGCCACGTCATAACTTGGCAGCGGAGCAACCATCGGTAATTGCTGAAAAGCCAACAGCGCTTGCAGGGCATCCTTGAATAAATCGTCGGCGTTTTCGCTGTCGATTACGTCAAGATACGTCTTGTTGCCCAAGTCATTAAGCAAAAGAAAACCGCGCTCGAGGTCTTCGGCATAAATTTTCGGCACATTAATTCCGGATTTCGCCAGCAGAAAAGCGATATCCACGAATGGTTTGCAGTTTTCCTGGGGCGGCGGCGCATCCATTACGATGAAACTTTTACCCGCGCCCTCCCAACGGAAATAACGCCGAAAACTCGCGTCGCTACTGGCCGCAGTCAACGTGGCCGGAGGTATGGCACCCCAACCCTGTTCTGCAAAAAGAACCGCCAACTGTTCATCGAGCCAAACTTTCAGGTGTTGCAAACGTACATCTTGTTCAGGCATTGCTAGGGTCTCCGACGGCGCTAGCCGTCAAGCGGGTCATGCTTTATTATCCAGCATCTTTTTCAGACCATCGAGAGGCGTGCGGCCCACACCGCGGGCAGATGGCACGCAGGAAGCCCGGACTAATAAGATGGCATTGAAATCCCCCGCGTTTCGTAAAAAATTTCCGTTGTTGGTAACCGGCAGTCTGCTGGCCTTGCAACCCTTGGCCACTTCCTTCGTGGTTGCCGCGGAACAGTATGACTGCTCAGTCTCTGCTTCGGGTGCCTGGGACTGTGCGCCAAAATCGCCGGCCACTGCCTTGCCTCCGCGTCCCGTCCATGAAGGCAGCGCAGTCTCCGCAACCGGCGAGGTCCCGGCCGAGAGCGGTTCCAGCGAAGCCACCGGCACCAAGACCGCACTGGTTACCGAGTCCGAGGGTCGCGGCCTGAAGTCGCGTAGCGAAGACTACAGCCACCTCGACTGGGTTCCCCGCGATCAACTCACTGCGGCACAACTGGCTGAAACCGGTCCTTACTGCTCCGGTTCCTATATCGAGCCTATTCGTCCTGGCATGAATGACAAGACGAGCAAAAGTGACGCGCCAACCTTTATCGGCGCGAAAGCCTCTCGCTATAAGCAGGATGAACAAATCGCAACCTTGGCCGGTGACGTGGTCATGCGCCAGGGCAGCATGCAGGTCGAAGCCGACGAAGCCAACCTGTACCAGGCCGAGAGCCGGGGCGAACTGGCCGGCAACGTGCGTATTCGCGACAACGGCGCGCTGATCGTGGGCGACCATGCCGACGTGCAGCTCGATACCGGTGAAGCCAAGGTCGACAACGCCGAATACGTGATGCACAAATCCCGCATCCGTGGCAACGCGCTGTATGCCAAACGTGCAGAGAACGCGATCATCCGCCTCAAGGATGGTACGTACACCACGTGCGAACCGAACAGCAACGCCTGGCAGCTCAAGGGCAACAACATCACCCTGAACCCGGCTACCGGCTTCGGTACCGCGACCAACGTGACTCTGCGGGTCAAGGACATCCCGGTCCTGTACACGCCGTACATTTATTTCCCGATCGACGACCGTCGTCAGTCCGGCTTCCTGCCGCCGACCATCGGCACCGGCAGCGATACCGGCTTCATGCTGGTGACTCCGTATTACTTCAACCTGGCACCGAACTACGATGCCACGTTGTATCCGCGCTACATGGACAAGCACGGCTTGTTGATGGAAGGTGAGTTCCGTTACCTGACCAAGTCCAGCGAAGGTCAGTTCGGTGCCGCGTACCTCAACGACGAAGACACTCAACGCAAGCTACAGTCCGACTACGAAAAAAACCGCTACATGTATAACTGGCAGCACAAGGGTGGCCTGGATTCGCGCGTATTCACGCAAGTCGACTACACCAAGCTCAGTGACCCTTACTACTTCCAGGATCTGCAGACTGACCAGATCGGCGTCAAAAGCGCCGACTACGTGAACCAGCAAGGCTCTGTGACCTATCGCGGCGACAGCTATACCGCCCGTGTGAACGCGCAGGCATACCAGCTGGCAACCGTGTCGAACATCACGCCGTATGACCGCTTGCCGCAGATCACCTTTGATGGTGCTCTGCCGTATCATCCAAGCGGCCTGGACTTCACCTACAACACCGAAGTCGTGCGGTTCGACCGGGATCTGCAAAACGGCAACTTCACCGATGAAGATGGCAACGTTTCGCCGCGCCTCGACACCAACGTTACGGGCCTGGCGCGCGCCACCGGTGATCGTCTGAACCTTGCACCCGCCGTCAGCCTGCCGCTGAACTGGACTTATGGCTTCCTGAAACCAACGCTCAAGTACCAGTACACCCAATATCAATTGGATCTGGACAGCATCGGTAAGGCTCAGATTGCCGCGCAAACCCCGGAGCAGGACAATCTCAACGGTACTTTCGGCAGCAACCAGAACCGTGGCGTGCCGATCGCGAGCATCGACAGCGGCCTGTACTTCGATCGCAATACCCAATGGTTCGGCAAGAACTATCGCCAGACGCTTGAGCCACGCCTGTACTATCTCTATGTTCCCGAGAAAGACCAGACGGACATTCCGGTTTTCGACACCGGCGAATACACCTTCAACTATGCATCGTTGTTCCGCGACAACCGTTTCTCGGGCTCCGACCGTGTCGGCGACGAGAACAAACTGTCGCTGGGCGTGACCAACCGCTGGATTGAAGACAACGGGTTCGAGCGTCAACGCATCAGTGTCGGCCAGGCCTTGTACTTCAAGGATCGTGAAGTCCAGTTGCCGGGCATCGATGCCTCAACCCGACAAGACGCGCACTCCAACGTGTCCCCTTATGCGCTGGAATACGAATATCGCTGGAACCGCGACTGGCGTACCACCGCCGACTACAACTGGGATCCGGACAGCCGCAGCCCACGCTCGGGCAGCGCGATGTTCCACTACCAGCCTGAAGACAATCCGAACAAGGTCATCAACGCCGGCTATCGCTATCGCAATGACCAGATCCGCTATGACCAGACCACCGGTAAATGGACCGTGGGCGGCGGTGACTATGGCACCCCTGGCACTCCTGGCTTCGTGAAGGATTACTACAAGATCGAACAGCACGACTTCTCGGTGATCTGGCCGGTCGTGCCGCAATGGAATGCCATCAGCCGCTGGCAGTACGATTACAACCGCAACCGTACCCTGGAAGCCTTCGGTGGTTTCGAGTACGACAACTGCTGCTGGAAACTGCGCCTGATCAACCGTTACTGGGTTTCCTATGACGAATTCAGCCAGGAAGCACCGCAAAACGAAAAAGGCGACCATGGCGTCTTCCTCCAAATTGTTCTGAAGGGACTCGGCGGCCTCACCGGCGCCAAGGTAGAGAGTTTCCTCGACAAAGGCATTCAAGGTTATCGTGAACGTGAAGACCAAGCTTTCTGATTGTCTGCGCCCGCTGTTGCTGGGCGCGCTGTTCCTGGGTACCGCGGCCAACGCCGCGGTACAGTCCATCGATAAGGTGGTGGCCATTGTCGACAACGACGTGGTCATGCAGAGCCAACTGGACCAGCGCGTTCATGAAGTTCAGCAAACCATCGCCAAGCGCGGCTCTGCCGTGCCGCCGGCCAGTGTGCTGGAGCAACAGGTGCTGGAGCGCCTGATCGTCGAGAACCTGCAACTGCAGATCGGTGAACGTTCCGGCATCCGCATTACCGATGAAGAACTGAACCAGGCTGTTGGCACCATCGCCCAGCGCAACAACATGTCGGTTGAACAATTCCGTGCCGCCCTGACTCACGACGGCCTGTCTTACGACGACGCCCGTGACCAGATCCGTCGCGAAATGGTTATCAGCCGTGTACGCCAGCGTCGTGTGGCCGAGCGCATCCAGGTGTCGGAGCAGGAAGTGAAAAACTTCCTGGCTTCCGACCTTGGCAAGATGCAGTTGTCCGAAGAGTTCCGCCTGGCCAACATCCTGATTCCTACGCCGGAAAGCGCCAACTCCGAAGCGATTCAGAACGCCGCCAAGCAGGCTGACGCGATTTACCAGCAGATCAAGCAAGGTGCGGACTTCGGTCAGTTGGCCATTGCCAAATCCGCCAGCGAAACCGCACTGGAAGGTGGCGACATGGGCTGGCGTAAAGCCGCTCAACTGCCACCGCCGTTCGATCGCCTGCTGAGCACCATGGCCGTTGGTGATGTCACCCAGCCAATGCGTACACCAGGCGGTTTTATCATCCTGAAAATCACCGACAAGCGTGGCGGTGGGACTCAGGTACGCGACGAAGTGCATGTGCGGCACATCCTGGTCAAACCGAGCCCGATCCGCGACGAAGCAAAAACCAA
This sequence comes from Pseudomonas sp. WPR_5_2, assembly GCF_003634475.1. Taxonomy (NCBI): domain Bacteria; kingdom Pseudomonadati; phylum Pseudomonadota; class Gammaproteobacteria; order Pseudomonadales; family Pseudomonadaceae; genus Pseudomonas; species Pseudomonas sp. WPR_5_2. The sequence goes on from NZ_RBLA01000005.1 coordinate 36,438, forward strand.
GGCATTGGCTCAATCGCTCTATACTCGTATCGAAGCCGGCGAAGACTTCGGCGAACTGGCGAAAAGCTACTCGGAAGATCCGGGTTCTGCCCTCAACGGCGGCGACCTGAACTGGATCGACCCGAACGCCCTGGTTCCCGAGTTCCGCGAAGTGATGGCCAAAACGCCACAAGGTCAGCTGTCCAAGCCGTTCCAGACGCAATATGGCTGGCACGTACTGGAAGTCCTTGGTCGTCGCGCCACTGACAGCACCACTCAGGCTCGTGAGCAGCAAGCCATGACTGTATTGCGCAACCGCAAGTACGATGAAGAGCTGCAAACCTGGCTGCGTCAGATCCGTGACGAAGCGTACGTAGAAATCAAACTCCCTGGCGCCGACCAGGCAGCGCAGTGAAACCTAAACGTTTCGCGCTGACACCCGGCGAACCGGCCGGCATAGGTCCCGACCTGTGCCTGCTGCTCGCCGCGCAAGCCCAGCCACATCCCCTGATAGCCATTACCAGCCGCAGCCTGCTCCTTGAGCGGGCCGCGCAGTTGGGTGTGGTTGTCGACTTGCTGCCGGTTGCACCGGACAACTGGCCGGACCTTCCCGCACCCGCAAACAGCCTGTATGTCTGGGATACACCGCTCAATTCCAAAGTCGTCGCCGGGCAACTGGACAAGGCTAACGCTGCCTTCGTTCTGGAAACCCTGACCCGCGCCGGCCAAGGCTGTCTGGACGGGCATTTTGCCGGGATGATCACCGCCCCCGTGCACAAGGGTGTGATCAATGAATCCGGGATTGCCTTTTCCGGGCACACGGAATTTCTTGCCGACCTGACCCATACCGCACAAGTGGTGATGATGCTCGCCACTCGCGGCTTGCGCGTGGCATTGGTCACCACCCACCTGCCCCTGCGTGAGATTGCCGATGCGATCACGCCGGAGCGCCTGGAGCGGGTCACTCGAATCCTGCATGCCGACCTGCAGGAAAAATTCGGCATTGCCCAGCCACGCATTCTGGTCTGTGGGCTCAACCCCCATGCCGGTGAAGGCGGACACCTGGGCCACGAAGAAATCGATATCATCGAACCCACATTGGAGCGCCTGCGCGGCGAAGGCATGGACCTGCGTGGCCCCCTGCCCGCCGACACTCTGTTTACCCCAAAATATCTGGAGCACTGTGATGCAGTGCTGGCGATGTACCACGACCAGGGCCTGCCTGTGCTGAAGTACAAAGGCTTCGGCGCGGCAGTCAACGTGACGCTCGGCTTGCCGATCATCCGCACGTCGGTCGACCACGGCACCGCCCTGGATCTGGCCGGCAGCGGCAAGATCGATACCGGCAGCCTGCAAGTCGCCCTGGAAACCGCCTACCAGATGGCCGAGACCCGTTTATGACCGAGCAATACCAACACCGGGCGCGCAAGCGTTTCGGCCAGAACTTTCTGCACGATGCCGGCGTTATCGACCGCATCCTGCGCTCCATTCACGCCAAACCCGACGACCGGATGCTGGAAATCGGTCCGGGCCAAGGTGCGCTCACCAAGGGCTTGCTCAACAGCGGCGCCCAGCTCGACGTGGTCGAACTGGATAAAGACCTGATCCCGATCCTCAACCAGCAGTTCGCCGGCAAGAGCAACTTCAACCTGCACCAGGGTGATGCGTTGAAGTTCGACTTCAACAGCCTGAACGCCGCGCCGAACAGCCTGCGCGTGGTCGGCAACCTGCCTTACAACATCTCGACACCGCTGATTTTTCACCTGCTGCACAACGCCCACCTGATTCGCGACATGCACTTCATGCTGCAAAAGGAAGTGGTTGAGCGTCTGGCGGCAGGACCTGGCGGCGGTGACTGGGGCCGGTTATCGATCATGGTCCAATACCACTGCCGGGTTGAGCATCTGTTCAATGTCGGTCCGGGCGCGTTCAACCCGCCGCCGAAAGTCGACTCGGCTATCGTGCGCCTGGTGCCTCACGCCGTGCTGCCGCACCCGGCCAAGGACCACCGGCTGCTGGAGCGCGTCGTGCGCGAAGCCTTCAACCAGCGTCGCAAGACCCTGCGCAATACCCTCAAGTTGCTACTGAGCAATGCCGAAATCGAAGCCGCCGGTGTCGATGGCAGTTTGCGTCCCGAGCAACTCGATCTGGCCGCCTTCGTGCGCCTGGCTGACAAACTCAGCGAACAATCCCTGCAGACGCCTGCACAGGCCTGACAAGGCCGAAGCGTTATCGGGTAGGACACCAGCGCCCATGTCTGGTTTACTACCCGATACTTGGCCTAGACTGAACTCAATCAGCTATGCCCCGCGTCCCGATTCGTTTTTAAGGCCTCTTGCATGTCCGATCCTCGTTATCAGGTCGACGTCAGCGTCGTCACCCGCTATCTGGCAGAACAATCGCAACCCGAACACGACCGCTTTGCCTTCGCCTACACCATCACCGTGCACAACAATGGCCTGATACCGGCCAAACTCTTGTCACGGCACTGGGTAATCACCGATGGCGACGGGCATGTCGAAGAGGTTCGCGGTGCGGGCGTGGTTGGCCAGCAACCGCTGATCGAAGCAGGCGAGAGTCACACCTACAGCAGTGGCACGGTCATGACCACCAAGGTGGGCACCATGCAAGGCAGCTATCAGATGATCGCCGACGACGGCAAGCAATTCGACGCCATCATTGCGCCATTCCGCCTCGCAGTGCCTGGAGCCTTGCACTGATGGCGACGTATGCCGTCGGCGATCTGCAGGGCTGCCTGGAGGCCCTGCAATGCCTGCTTAAACAAGTTGCATTCGATCCCGCAAAAGATCGCCTATGGCTGGTCGGCGACCTGGTCAACCGTGGCCCGCAATCGCTCGATACCTTGCGCTTCCTCTATAGCATCCGCGAATCGCTGGTTTGCGTACTCGGTAACCACGACCTGCACTTGCTGGCCGCCGGGCAGAACATCGAACGACTGAAGAAAGCCGACACCCTGCGCGAAATCATCGAAGCACCGGATTGCGCCGAGCTGCTGGACTGGCTGCGCCAGCAAAAACTCATGCACTACGACGAACAACGTAACGTGGCGCTGGTGCATGCCGGCATTCCGCCTCAATGGTCGCTGCGCAAAGCCCTGAAGTGCGCAGCCGAAGTCGAGACCGCCCTGCGTGACGACAATCTGTTTCCGCCCTACCTTGACGGCATGTACGGCAACGATCCGGCCAAATGGGACAACGACCTCAAAGGCATCACACGCCTGCGGGTGATCACCAACTATTTCACCCGGATGCGTTTCTGTACGGCCGAAGGCAAGCTTGACCTCAAGAGCAAGGAAGGTCTCGACAGCGCGCCACCGGGTTATAAGCCCTGGTTCCAACACAAGGAACGCAAGACCAAGGATGTGAAGATCATCTTTGGTCACTGGGCCGCACTGGAAGGCAAAGTACTTGAGCCGGGTATTTCTGCCCTCGACACCGGCTGCGTGTGGGGCGGCGCCCTGACGTTGATGAATGTCGACAGCGGTGAGCGTCTGTCCTGCAAATGCGACGAAAACGGCCATGCCGCCGAGCCGCCGGTCATCCCACCACCCTCCGTACCATCGTCAGCCAGCGCCCCGCGCTAGACTGCGCTTTCAGCCGAGCCACAGGAGCCCGCCATGAGCGAATTCAAACGTATCCCCCCGGAACAGGCCCAGGCCCTGCGCGAGCAAGGTGCCGTGGTGGTCGATATCCGCGATCCGGCCACCTATGCCACGCTGCACATCAGCGGCTCAAAGCACCTGGATAACCATTCGATCTCGGACTTCATCCGCGCCGCCGACCTCGACGCTCCCACCGTGGTGGTCTGCTACCACGGCAACTCCAGCCAGAGCGCAGCCGCCTACCTGATCAGCCAGGGCTTCTCGGATGTCTACAGCATGGATGGCGGTTTTGAGCTGTGGCGTACGACTTATCCTTCGGAAACTGCGCAAGGCACCTCCGAATAATTTTTTTGTAACACGTAAGCCCGCGGCTTGCGCGGGCTAGCGCGGTGGCAGACGAACGGTCTGCCACACATAATTACGTATCTCGCCTTTACCTCCCGATAAAGCAACTATCCTTAAGCGCAGGCCATCCAAAACAGGGGAGAGCCGGTACACCGGCGCACGGATCATCGGGAGTAGCTTTCGGAGTCGTCAGTTCCGAAAGAGTTCTGGGGGGTAAACAGCGACCGCCTGTTCGGTTGCTGCCAGCATCGACTGAGTGATCCGGCGTCGGCTCCACGTATCGAGCGAGGTGACGTCATGAGTATCTTTAGCCACTTCCAACAACGTTTCGAGTCCACACGCCAGGAAGAACTCACGCTGCAAGAGTATCTGGAACTGTGCAAAAAGGACCGTAGCGCCTACGTTTCCGCCGCAGAGCGTCTGCTCCTGGCCATCGGTGAACCGGAGCTGCTCGACACCTCGACCAACTCGAGACTGTCGCGAATCTTTTCCAACAAGGTGATCCGTCGCTATCCGGCCTTTGAAGACTTCCACGGGATGGAAGAATGCATTGACCAGATCGTTTCGTATTTCCGCCATGCCGCTCAGGGCCTGGAAGAGAAGAAACAGATCCTCTACCTGCTTGGCCCCGTCGGTGGTGGTAAATCGTCCCTGGCCGAAAAGCTCAAGCAACTGATGGAAAAAGTGCCCTTCTACGCAATCAAGGGCTCGCCGGTTTTCGAATCACCTCTGGGTCTGTTCAACGCCACTGAAGATGGCGCGATCCTCGAGGAAGACTTCGGCATTCCACGGCGCTACCTCAATACCATCATGTCGCCTTGGGCAACCAAGCGCCTGGCCGAATTCGGCGGCGACATCAGCCAGTTCCGCGTGGTCAAACTGTACCCGTCGATCCTCAACCAGATCGCCGTGGCCAAAACCGAGCCGGGAGATGAAAACAACCAGGACATCTCGGCACTGGTGGGCAAGGTCGATATCCGCAAACTGGAGGAATTCCCGCAAAACGACGCCGACGCCTATAGCTACTCGGGGGCACTGTGCCGGGCCAACCAGGGCCTCATGGAGTTCGTCGAAATGTTCAAGGCGCCAATCAAGGTGCTGCACCCATTACTGACCGCCACCCAGGAAGGCAACTACAACAGTACCGAAGGCCTGGGCGCAATTCCGTTCACCGGGATCCTGCTGGCCCACTCCAACGAATCGGAATGGCATACCTTCCGCAATAACAAGAACAACGAAGCGTTCATCGACCGGATCTACATCGTCAAGGTACCGTACTGCCTGCGGGTCAGCGACGAAGTGAAGATCTACGACAAGTTGCTGTTCAACAGTTCGCTGGCAAAAGCCCATTGCGCACCCGATACGCTGAAGATGCTCGCCCAGTTCACTGTGCTTTCCCGCCTGAAGGAGCCGGAAAACTCCAACATCTACTCCAAGATGCGCGTGTATGACGGCGAAAACCTCAAGGACACCGATCCGAAGGCCAAGTCGATCCAGGAATACCGCGACAATGCAGGTGTCGATGAAGGCATGAACGGCCTGTCGACCCGCTTCGCATTCAAGATCCTGTCGAAGGTCTTCAACTTCGATCCGCACGAAATCGCCGCGAACCCGGTGCACCTGCTCTACGTGCTGGAACAACAGATCGAACAGGAACAGTTCCAGGCAGAAACCCGTGAACGCTACCTGCGCTTCCTCAAGGAGTACCTGGCGCCGCGTTATATCGAATTCATCGGCAAGGAAATCCAGACCGCCTATCTCGAGTCTTACAGCGAATATGGCCAGAACATCTTCGATCGCTATGTGCTGTACGCCGACTTCTGGATTCAGGACCAGGAATACCGCGATCCGGAAACCGGAGAAATTCTCAACCGCGTGGCTCTGAACGAAGAACTGGAGAAAATCGAAAAACCGGCGGGTATCAGTAATCCGAAGGACTTCCGCAACGAGATCGTCAACTTCGTATTGCGCGCCCGTGCCAACAACAACGGCAAGAACCCGACCTGGCTCAGCTACGAAAAACTGCGGGTGGTCATCGAGAAGAAAATGTTCTCCAACACCGAAGACCTGCTGCCGGTCATCAGCTTCAACGCCAAGGCCAGCAAAGAAGACCAGCAGAAGCACAACGACTTCGTCACACGGATGGTCGAGCGGGGCTACACCGACAAACAGGTACGACTGCTGTCCGAGTGGTATCTGCGAGTCAGAAAATCACAGTAACCCGTTGCCGGTCAGACCGGTTGTCGTCAGCCAGAGGCCTGTGTACGCATTTTCTGTTACACAGACCTCTGGAAGGTGTTCGAAAGTCGGTAGCGAGGTACAGGCAGCATCCAAAAGCGCTTGGGGGAGCGTGAACATCCCTTGGCACCGATCCGATGCTGCATAACCGCTCGCCCCTTTCAGGACAGCTTCTAAGGAGCAGTCATGAGCTATGTGATCGACCGACGTCTCAATGGCAAAAACAAGAGCACGGTGAACCGTCAGCGGTTCCTGCGGCGTTACCGTGACCACATCAAGAAGGCTGTCGAAGAGGCGGTCAGCCGGCGCTCCATTACCGATATGGAACACGGCGAGCAAATCAGCATTCCCGGCCGCGACATCGACGAGCCGGTGCTTCACCACGGTCGCGGTGGTAAACAGACGGTGGTTCACCCCGGCAACAAGGAATTCACCGCTGGCGAACACATTGCCCGCCCGCCGGGAGGTGGTGGCGGCAGAGGGCCTGGCAAGGCTGGTAACTCGGGTGAAGGGATGGACGAGTTCGTCTTCCAGATCACCCAGGAAGAATTCCTGGAGTTCATGTTCGAGGACCTTGAACTGCCAAACCTGGTCAAGCGCAACCTGACCGGTACCGACACGTTCAAGACTGTTCGAGCCGGGATCAGCAACGAGGGCAATCCGTCACGGATCAACATCATCCGTACCCTGCGTTCGGCCCATGCACGGCGAATCGCCCTGTCGGGCAGCAGCCGGGCGAAGCTGCGCGAAGCGAAGGAAGAACTTCTGCGATTGAAGCAGGAAGAACCGGACAACTTCGGCGATATTCAAAAACTCGAAGCAGAAATCGAAAAACTCAGCGCGCGCATTCACCGCGTGCCGTTTCTCGATACGTTCGACCTCAAGTACAACCTGCTCATCAAGCAACCCAACCCCAGCTCGAAGGCGGTGATGTTCTGCCTGATGGACGTGTCCGGTTCCATGACCCAGGCTACCAAGGATATCGCCAAGCGCTTTTTCATCTTGCTGTACCTGTTTCTCAAGCGTAACTACGACAAGATCGACGTCGTGTTCATCCGCCACCACACCAGCGCCCGCGAGGTGGACGAAGAGGAGTTCTTCTATTCCCGCGAAACCGGTGGGACCATCGTGTCCAGCGCCTTGAAATTGATGCAGGAAATAATGGCCGAGCGCTATCCGGCCAATGAATGGAACATCTACGCCGCCCAAGCCTCCGACGGTGATAACTGGAACGACGACTCGCCGATTTGCCGCGACATCCTGATCAACCAGATCATGCCATTCGTCCAGTACTACACTTACGTTGAGATAACCCCACGCGAACATCAGGCCCTATGGTTCGAATACGAGCGCATCGCCGAAGCCTTTTCTGACACTTTTGCCCAGCAACAACTGGTCTCGGCCGGAGATATCTACCCGGTCTTCCGTGAACTCTTCCAGCGCAGGTTAGTGACATGACCGCCAAAGAGCTGAAGCGCCAACCCATTTCCACCGGCTCCGAGTGGACGTTCGAGCTGATTCAGGCCTACGACCGCGAAATCAGTCGTCTGGCGGCTCGCTACGCGCTCGACACGTATCCCAACCAGATTGAAGTGATTACCGCCGAACAGATGATGGATGCTTACGCCTCCGTCGGCATGCCGCTGGGTTATCACCATTGGTCCTATGGCAAACACTTCCTCAGCACGGAAAAATCCTATTCACGTGGCCAGATGGGGCTGGCCTACGAGATCGTAATCAACTCGGACCCGTGCATCGCCTATCTGATGGAAGAAAACACCATCTGCATGCAGGCACTGGTCGTGGCGCATGCCTGCTACGGACACAACAGCTTTTTCAAGGGCAATTACCTGTTCCGAACCTGGACCGACGCCAGCTCGATCATCGACTACCTGGTGTTCGCCAAGCAGTACATCATGCAGTGTGAAGAGCGCCATGGCATCGACGCGGTCGAGGATCTGCTCGATTCTTGCCATGCGCTGATGAACTACGGGGTCGACCGTTACAAACGCCCCTATCCGATTTCCGCCGAAGAAGAGCGTCGCCGGCAGAAGGACCGGGAGGAACATCTGCAGAAACAGATCAACGATTTGTGGCGGACCATTCCAAAGGGCGCAGACAAGTACAGCGACAAGGACAATGCGCGCTTCCCCGCCGAACCGCAGGAAAACATCCTCTATTTCATCGAAAAACACGCGCCGCTGCTGGAACCGTGGCAGCGGGAAATCGTGCGCATCGTGCGCAAGATCGCGCAGTATTTTTATCCACAGCGCCAGACTCAGGTCATGAACGAAGGCTGGGCCACCTTCTGGCACTACACATTGATGAATGACCTGTATGACGAAGGCCTCGTCACCGATGGCTTCATGATGGAGTTCCTGACCTCCCATACGAGCGTTGTCTTTCAGCCGGGGTTCGACAGCCCCTATTACAGTGGTATCAACCCTTACACCTTGGGATTCGCCATGTACCGCGATATCCGTCGCATGTGCGAAGAACCCACCGAAGAAGATCGCCGCTGGTTCCCGGAAATTGCCGGTACTGACTGGCTGTCGACCATTAAATTCGCCATGAGCAGCTTCAAGGACGAGAGCTTCATCCTGCAGTACCTGTCACCCAAAGTGATCCGCGACCTGAAACTCTTCAGCATTCTCGATGACGACCAGAAGGATGATTTGCTGGTCCCGGCCATTCACGATGAGGGGGGCTACCGGATCATCCGTGAAACGCTGGCCGCGCAGTACAACCTGGGCAATCGCGAGCCCAACATTCAGATCTACAGCATCGATCGCCGCGGCGACCGTTCCCTGACGCTGCGCCATCAGCAACACGACCGAAAGCCGCTGGGGGACTCCACCGAGGAAGTGCTCAAGCACCTGCACCGCCTCTGGGGCTTCGACATACACCTGGAGACCCTGCAAGGGGACCAGGTGATGAAAACCCACCACGTTCCGCCCAGAAGCGAGCACAGCGAAGGCGATTACGGCCGGCTGGATTTGGCCGTCATCCATCTTTGATACCTTCAGTGCCTCCGAAAGCTCGACGCAACGGTTATCCTGTCGAGCTAACGGAGGTTTTTTATGCAGATTTATAAAGTCGGCGGCGCGGTACGCGATCGCCTGCTGGGCATACCTGTCACGGACATCGACCGGGTCGTGGTCGGCGCCACTACCGAAGAGATGCTTGCCCAGGGCTTTCGCCCGGTAGGCGCGGATTTCCCGGTGTTCCTTCACCCCAAAACCGGTGAGGAGTACGCCCTCGCCAGGACCGAACGCAAAAGCGGACGCGGTTATGGCGGCTTCACTTTTCACGCCAGCCCTGATGTGACACTCGAAGAAGACCTGATTCGTCGTGACCTGACAATCAACGCCATGGCCGAGGACGATCAACAGAACCTGACCGACCCCTACCACGGCCAACGTGACCTTGAAGCGCGCATTCTTCGTCACGTTTCCCCCGCGTTTGCTGAAGATCCCCTCAGAGTTCTGCGTGTTGCCCGCTTTGCGGCGCGTTATGCCGAATTGGGTTTCACCGTTGCCCTGGAAACGCTGGCGCTGATGCGTCAACTCAGCGAGTCCGGCGAGCTTCAAGCACTGACGGCGGAACGGAGCTGGAAAGAGATTTCTCGTGCGCTGATGGAAAACCAGCCACAGGTGTTCATTGAAGTGCTGCGCGCGTGTGGCGCACTCAAGGAATTGATGCCTGAAATCGATGCACTGTTCGGGGTGCCACAACCAGAGGCTCATCACCCGGAAATCGACACCGGCGCGCACACCCTGAGCGTACTTGCACAAGCGGCTCGACATAAACAACCGCTGACGGTGCGCTGGGCCTGCCTGCTGCATGACCTGGGCAAAGGGCTGACGCCACAGGAAGAATGGCCACGGCACATTGCCCACGAGTTCAAGGGACTCAAACTAATCAAGGCGGTCAACGAACGCTTCAAGGCGCCCAGAGATTGTCAGGAATTGGCGCTGCTGGTGGGCGAGTATCACACCCACGGCCATCGTGCCCTGGAATTGAAGCCCTCGACTTTGCTGGAATTGCTGCAAAGTTTCGACATTTACCGACGACCGCAACGGTTCGAGGAATTCATCGCGGCGTGCGAGATGGACGCTCGTGGACGCGAAGGCCTGGAGCAGCGAAGTTATCCACAAGCGGATTATTTGCGCGGGGCGGCCAATGCGGCGCGTGGGGTGGCGGTTCAGCCGTTGCTGGAGAAAGGATTCAAGGGGCCAGAACTGGGCGAGGCAATCAAGCGTGAACGACTCAAGGCGTTAAAGGCTTACAAAGAAGCGGCGTCGGCCTGAAAAGCTTCGCGGGCAAGCCTCGCTCCTACAAGCTCCCGCGCTCACCCATTGCGCGTGCGACACAAACCTGTAGGAGCGAGGCTTGCCCGCGAAGACGTCAGTCAGGTCACAGCAAATTCGCAGGCGTTAACTGCTCCCCGCGCCATTCAAACGCCACCGGCGCCAGTACCTGATCGATCTGTGCCTCACCCCAAAGCGTCGCAAAGCTTTTTCCTACACCCAAATGCACTCGATCTGGCGCAATCAACGACAGCGGCCACAACACAAAGGCATTTTTCAGAATTTCTGCCCGCGGCAGAATCAAGCCATCGAAGTTACCCACCAGATCGCCGAACAACAGCACATCGATATCCAGCGGCAAACCCTTGCGATCCGGCGCATAGCGCCCATTGTCGGCTTCGATGAATTTCAGCCGGCGATCGAGCTCCATCAGCGGCAGATCGGTGTAGGCCGACACCACGAAATTGAAGAATGGCCCGCTCTTGATCCCTACCGGCTGGCTTTCGAAGACCGGCGAACAATGGATGTCCACCAGAAAACCTGCCAAGGCATCCAGTCCGGCCCGCAAATGGGATTCGCGCTCGATATTGCTACCGAGCCCAAGATACACCTGAGTCAGCGACATCCGCGCTCGATCTCCACGCCCACGCCACCGGTAGCGGCAGGAACCGCGCCTGGCTTGGTCAGCTTGAGGCGCATCCAGGTGATCTTGAATTCGCTCATCAGCACTTCAACCAGGCGCTCGGCAAAGGTCTCGACCAGCTGGAACTGCGCCTGCTCGGCAAAGGCCTGGATCCGCGACGAAACACTGGCGTAATCGAGCGCCAGGGTCAGGTCGTCGCCGGCGGCAGCCGGACGATTATCCCAGGCGAAACTCAGATCAAGACGCAAGCACTGTCGGATGCCTCGCTCCCAGTCGTAGGCACCGATCACGGTGTCGACTTCCAGGCCCTCGATAAACACTCTGTCCAAGCACTTTTCTCCGCTACACGACAAGGGCGCATTGCGCCGTTAGAATCAGGGCGTCCTCGCCCGGAATAGTTAGCATGTTTTGGTTATTGGCGATCCTCGCCTACCTGCTCGGCTCTCTGTCCTTTGCCATTTTGCTCAGCCGCCTGACCGGTAACCCCGATCCACGCTCGAGTGGCTCGGGCAATGCCGGTGCCACCAACATGTTGCGCCTGGCCGGTAAAAAACTCGCCATCCTGACGTTGCTCGGCGATCTCTGCAAAGGACTGCTGCCTGTGCTGATCGCCGGTGTTGCAGGCCTTTCATTGCAGGATCAGGCCTGGATCGGCGTCTGCGCCGTCATCGGACACCTGTTCCCGCTGTATTTCCGCTTTCGCGGGGGCAAGGGTGTCGCCACCGCTGCCGGGATGTTGCTGGGCTTGTATCCACCCGCGGCGCTGATGGCGGTCTGCGCCTGGCTGCTGACGTTCTACCTGACCCGCACCAGCTCGCTGGCCGCCCTGATTGCCACGCCTTTGACCCTGCCACTGCTGGCCTGGCAAGAACCGGCGGCATTGCTGCCCATGAGCACGCTCACGGGACTGATCGTCTGGCGTCATCGCGGCAATCTACGCGACCTGTTTGCCGGGCGCGAACGGCATTTTTAGGCGCCGGCCATGAAAGCAGCTCATCGCAAGGCCGACAACTGCTCCATCGGCCAGCGCGCCTGCACGCTGATCGCCAGGCTTTCCTGCTGGCCGGCCTGCAAACGCTGGCAGCCGGCGAACGCGATCATTGCGCCGTTATCGGTACAGAACTGCGGGCGGGCATAAAAAACATCGCCCCTCATGTCGCCGAGCATCTTCTCCAAAGAAGCACGCAACGCCTTGTTGGCGCTCACGCCTCCTGCGATCACCAGTCGCTTCATGCCAGCCGCCTTCAGGGCACGCTTGCACTTGATGGTCAAAGTCTCTACCACGGCCTGCTGGAACGCCAGCGAGATGTCGCAACGGGCTTGCTCACCGTCGTCCCCGGCGCTCACGCACTGCTGCCAGGTGTTCAACGCGAAGGTTTTCAAGCCGCTGAAGCTGAAATCCAGGCCAGGGCGATCGCACATCGGGCGCGGAAACACAAAACGTCCTGCAACGCCTTGCTCCGCCAGACGCGCGATTTCCGGGCCACCCGGATAATTGAGGCCCATCATCTTCGCAGTCTTGTCGAAAGCTTCGCCCGCGGCGTCGTCCAGAGTCTCGCCCAGCAGCGTGTATTGACCGATTCCGTCGACCTGAACCAGCTGCGTATGACCGCCGGAAACCAACAAAGCGACGAACGGAAATTCCGGTGGCTGCGACTCCAGCATAGGCGCCAGCAAATGGCCTTCCATGTGGTGCACGCCCAGTGCCGGAATGCCCCAGGCAAAGGCCAGCGCCTGAGCGCAGGAAGCCCCCACCAACAACGCGCCCACGAGGCCAGGACCGGCAGTGTAGGCAATGGCGTCGATCTCGGTCGGCACACAGCCGGCTTCGGCCAACACCTGACGAATCAAGGGCAGCATGCGCTTTACGTGATCGCGCGAAGCCAGTTCCGGCACCACGCCTCCGTAAGCACGGTGCAGGTCGATTTGACTGAACAGTGCGTCGGCCAGCAGGCCACGTTCACTGTCGTAAAGTGCGACACCGGTTTCGTCGCAGGAGGTTTCTAATCCCAGTACTAGCATGGGTTTGCGCCTTGTTTAGGCTGAATTCGAAGGCGCGCATAATAGTCGTCGCGTGATGCCCCGACCAGCGGTTTTCGATCAGAGGCTTTGCATTCCGAGCGATGAGGGGTTAACATCCGCAACCCTTAAAAACCGACGTCTTCAAGTGCTCTTTTGCCGCGAGGATGTTGACCCCGGTAATGAATGAAGGTAGCTCTGGATGCCAGCCGTCAAAGTAAAAGAGAACGAACCCTTCGACGTAGCTCTGCGTCGTTTCAAGCGCTCCTGCGAAAAAGCCGGTGTACTGGCTGAAGTTCGTAGCCGCGAATTTTACGAGAAGCCAACTTCTGAGCGTAAGCGCAAAGCAGCAGCCGCTGTTAAGCGTCACGCCAAGAAAGTTCAGCGCGAACAGCGCCGCGCCGTTCGTCTGTACTAATACACAGACGATCGTAGCAAGCTTCTGCCAAGCCCGGCCCTCAGCCGGGCTTATGGCATTTGCGTAAAACGCTTGATGCTTCACCGTCGAAGCCGCAGATGCGACCGAGACAAATCTGCTTCACCGCGTCAGACCTGGCTTTTTGCCAGCGGTGCACGTCTTTTCTGACGAGCCTTTCAAGGCTACTGACGAGCACACCCACTGATTCCTCTCACGACGATCAGCCCAGGCATCTATTGCGTGCCAAACTATGAGCTATCCGAGACCATTGACTGGTCGCAGCCGGATTCAGCGCAACACTTTCAAATAGTCGAATACTGACAAGCATTAACGTCGGTGAATTTTCGGCAGATACACTTCCCGACAGCGAATATGCAGACGACACCGGTCGAGCCGCGCACCTTGCGTGCTTCACCCAACGACCCGCGCTCGCCGCCATTCGTTTCGGACCCCATTCAGCGCAGATGACGAGAACGCCATGGCCGGGCTAATTCCCCAGAGCTTCATTGACGACCTTCTGAACCGCACCGACATCGTCGATGTGGTCAGCTCGCGCCTGCAACTGAAAAAAGCCGGCAAGAACCACACCGCCTGCTGCCCGTTTCACAAAGAGAAAACTCCGTCATTCAGCGTCAGCCCCGACAAACAGTTCTATTACTGTTTCGGCTGCGGCGCTGGCGGCAATGCCCTCGGCTTCATCATGGACCACGACAACCTGGACTTCCCCCAGGCTGTGGAGGAACTGGCCAAAGCCGCCGGCATGGAAATCCCCCGCGAAGAAAGTGGCCGTCCGCACAAACCGCGCCAACCGACCGATTCTCCGCTGTACCCTCTGTTGACCGCTGCCGCCGATTTTTATCGCCAGGCACTCAAAAGCCATCCCCAGCGCAAGGCTGCCGTCGATTACCTCAAGGGCCGCGGCCTCACCGGCGAAATCGCCCGCGACTTTGGCCTCGGCTTCGCCCCGCCAGGCTGGGACAATCTGTACAAGCACTTGAGCAGCGACACCCTTCAACAGAAAGCCATGATTGACGCCGGTCTGTTGGTGGAGAATGCCGAGACAGGCAAGCGCTACGACCGCTTTCGCGACCGCGTGATGTTCCCGATCCGCGACAGTCGCGGCCGGATCATCGCCTTCGGTGGCCGGGTATTGGGGGACGATAAGCCCAAATACCTGAACTCCCCGGAAACCCCGGTGTTTCACAAGGGTCAAGAACTCTACGGACTGTTCGAAGCCCGTAAAAACAACCGCAACCTCGATGAAATCATTGTGGTTGAGGGCTATATGGATGTGATCGCCCTCGCCCAACAGGGCCTGCGCAACGCCGTGGCAACCCTCGGCACAGCCACCAGCGAAGAACACTTGAAGCGCCTGTTCCGTGTGGTGCCCAGCGTTTTGTTCTGCTTCGATGGCGACCAGGCCGGCCGAAACGCCGCGTGGCGCGCCCTCGAAGCAACGCTATCAAGCCTGCAGGACGGCCGTCGCGCACGGTTTCTGTTTCTGCCCGAAGGCGAAGACCCGGACACCTTGATCCGCTCCGAAGGCACCGATGCCTTTCGCGCGCGCATCAACCAGCACGCCCAGCCATTGGCGGACTATTTCTTCCAGCAATTGACCGAAGAAGCCGATCCCCGCTCCCTCGAAGGCAAGGCCCATATGGCCACCCTGGCGGCACCGCTGATCGACAAGGTTCCGGGCGCCAACCTGCGCACCCTGATGCGCCAGCGCTTGCTGGAAATCACAGGCTTGAGCGGTGAAGCGGTCAGCCAGCTGGTGCACAGCGCACCTCAGGACATGCCGCCGGCCTATGACCCGGGCATGGACTACGACGCCATGCCGGACTACGCCGACTTTCACCAACCCCAGGAAGCCTACGCGCCCCAGCAGGAGTGGACGCCGAAAAAACCGGGGGCCGGCGGCAAGAAATGGGACAAGAAACCCTGGAGCAAAAACGGCAAGCGCGGCGATCGTGATGAATCCTATGCCCCGCGCACGCCAGTGGCGGTAGAAGCGCCGACGCTGATCGCGTTGCGCACGCTAATCCACCATCCACAATTGGCCGGCAAGGTTGAGAGTGCCGATCATTTTGCCAACGAGAGCAATACGTACGCTCAGGTACTAATCGCCTTGATCGAGGCTGTGCAGAAAAATCCTAAGCTAAACTCTATTCAGTTGATGGCCCGTTGGCACGGCACAGAGCAAGGGCGCCTCTTGAAAGCACTCGCCGAAAAGGAGTGGCTAATTGACGGCGACAACCTTGAACAACAGTTTTTAGACACCATTACTAGATTATCCGCGGGTCAGCATACGCAGACCCTCGACGAACTCATCAAGAAAGCCAGGCAGCCGGGTTTATCGGCTGAAGAGCAAATTCAGATAGCAAAACAGATGCGCGACCTCTTAAAACAGAATGTTTCCGCATCAAACCCGACCTCAACTGGCGCGTGAGGTCATAGCTCAGGTATAATCCTCGGCTTGTTTTTTGCCCGCCAAGACCTTCAGTGGATAGGGTGTTATGTCCGGAAAAGCGCAACAGCAGTCTCGTATTATTGAGTTGATCAAACTGGGTCGTGAGCAGAAATATCTGACTTACGCCGAGGTCAACGACCACCTGCCCGAGGATATTTCAGATCCGGAGCAGGTGGAAGACATCATCCGCATGATTAACGACATGGGGATCCCCGTACACGAGAGTGCTCCGGATGCGGACGCCCTTATGTTGGCCGACGCCGATACCGACGAGGCCGCTGCGGAAGAAGCAGCCGCCGCGTTGGCAGCGGTGGAGACCGATATCGGTCGCACCACTGACCCGGTGCGCATGTACATGCGCGAAATGGGTACGGTCGAGCTTCTGACTCGTGAAGGCGAAATCGAAATCGCCAAGCGTATCGAGGAAGGCATCCGTGAAGTGATGAGCGCCATTGCGCACTTTCCTGGCACGGTCGAGCATATTCTCTCCGAGTACACTCGCGTCACCACCGAAGGTGGCCGCCTGTCCGACGTCCTGAGCGGTTATATCGACCCGGACGACGGTATTGCGCCACCTGCTGCAGAAGTGCCACCGCCGATCGATGCGAAGGCCGCGAAAGCGGACGACGACTCGGACGACGAAGACGCCGAAGCCTCGGATGACGAAGAAGAAGCCGAAAGCGGTCCGGATCCGATCATCGCTGCGCAGCGTTTTGGCGCTGTGGCCGATCAGATGGAAATCACCCGCAAGGCCCTGAAAAAGCACGGTCGCCACAACAAGGCGGCGCTTGCCGAACTGTTGGCCCTGGCCGAGCTGTTCATGCCGATCAAACTGGTGCCGAAGCAATTCGAAGGCCTGGTCGAGCGTGTTCGCAGTGCCCTGGATCGCCTGCGTCAGCAAGAGCGCGCAATCATGCAGCTCTGCGTTCGTGATGCACGCATGCCGCGTGCCGATTTCCTGCGCCAGTTCCCGGGCAATGAAATCGACGAAAGCTGGACCGATGCTCTGGCCAAAGGCAAAGCCAAATACGCGGAAGCCATTGGTCGCCTGCAACCGGACATCATTCGTTGCCAGCAAAAGCTGACCGCGCTGGAAACCGAAACCGGTTTGACCATCGCCGAGATCAAGGACATCAACCGTCGCATGTCGATCGGTGAGGCCAAGGCCCGCCGCGCGAAGAAAGAGATGGTTGAAGCGAACTTGCGTCTGGTGATCTCCATCGCCAAGAAGTACACCAACCGTGGCCTGCAATTCCTCGATCTGATCCAGGAAGGCAACATCGGTTTGATGAAAGCGGTAGACAAGTTCGAATACCGCCGCGGCTACAAGTTCTCGACTTATGCCACCTGGTGGATCCGTCAGGCGATCACTCGCTCGATCGCCGACCAGGCCCGCACCATCCGTATTCCGGTGCACATGATCGAGACGATCAACAAGCTCAACCGTATTTCCCGGCAGATGTTGCAGGAAATGGGTCGCGAACCGACGCCGGAAGAGCTGGGCGAACGCATGGAAATGCCTGAGGACAAGATCCGCAAGGTATTGAAGATCGCAAAAGAGCCGATCTCCATGGAAACCCCGATCGGTGATGACGAAGACTCCCATCTGGGCGACTTCATCGAAGACTCGACCATGCAGTCGCCAATCGATGTCGCTACCGTAGAGAGCCTTAAGGAAGCGACTCGCGAAGTACTGTCCGGCCTCACTGCCCGTGAAGCCAAGGTGCTGCGCATGCGCTTCGGTATCGACATGAATACCGACCACACGCTTGAAGAGGTTGGTAAGCAGTTCGACGTGACCCGTGAACGGATTCGTCAGATCGAAGCCAAGGCGTTGCGCAAGCTGCGCCACCCGACGAGAAGCGAGCATTTGCGCTCCTTCCTCGACGAGTGATCACAAAACCCCCGGCCCAGGCCGGGGGTTTTGCTTTATGGCGATAAAATCCCCCTGCTACGCCCCTCCCGCCGATTTGCCCGTCTACACTCGAAACATTCCCCCGAGCCATAACGAGACCGTTATGCCCAGACTGCCGACCGTGCTTTTTTTGCTGTCGCTAATGACCTGGACCGCAACGGCTGGCGCGCTGACTCTAACCGACGAAGAACGTAGCTGGCTTGCGGCCCACCCGGACTTGCGACTGGGTGTCGATGCCTCCTGGCCACCCTTTGAATTTCGCGACGATCAGGGGCGTTACCAGGGTCTTGCGGCAGACTATATCAACCTGATCCGTCAGCGATTGGCCGTCAAACTCACGCCTATCGAGCCAGTCAGCTGGACGGTTGTGCTGGAGCAGGCCAGGCAAGGCAAGCTCGACCTCTTGCCGGGTATCATGTCGACCCCGGAACGCCAGGCTTATCTGTCGTTCACCCGTCCTTATCTGGATTTCCCGATTGTCATCCTGGCCCATGTCGGGGGCCCCCAACCGCGCAAGATCGAGGACCTGTACGGGCTGAAAATCGCCGTGGTGGAAAACTACGCGCCCCATGAGTTGCTACGCACCCACAACCCCGACCTGAATCTGGTGGCCATGCCCAACGTCAGTTCGGCTTTGCAGGCGTTGGCCACCGATGAAGTGGATGCGGTCGTAGGCGATCTCGCTTCCAGCGTCTGGAGCCTGCGCCAGCTCAGGCTGGACGGTTTGTATGTCAGCGGCGAAACCCCCTATCGCTATCAACTGGCCATGGGCGTCCCCCCGAACAACAAGATGCTGGTCAGCATCCTGGATAAAGTCCTGGCGGACATGACCCCGGCAGAAATCAGCGCCATCCAGGAGCATTGGGTCGGCAACGTCCTCGATCACCGGACTTTCTGGTCAGATCTGCTGGTTTACGGTTTGCCCGGGCTGCTACTGCTGGTCACCGTGCTGGCGACGGTCATCCGCATAAACCGCCGCCTGAGTTCGGAAATTGCCCGCCGGATCGATCTGGAGCAGGAACTGCGCAGCAGCGAATATCACTACCGCGGGCTGGTGGAGAGCCTCTCGGCCATCGCCTGGGAAGCGCGGATGAGCGACTTCACCTACAGCTATGTATCGCCCCACGCCGAGGATCTGCTGGGTTATCCCCTGTCCCACTGGCTGATTCCGGGTTTCTGGCGCAACATCATTCACCCCGCCGACCTCACCCGCGCGCAGAATTTCTGCGATCACGAAGTGCTGGCCGGACGTGATCACAGCCTGGATTATCGGGTTATCACCGCTGACGGGCGCTGCCTGTGGGTCCGCGATATCGTCAGCCTGATCGAACACGGCCATGAACCGGTGATGCGCGGGCTGATGATCGACATCAGCGAGACCAAGCGCACCGAAGAAGCGCTGCGTCTGTCGGAACAGAAGTTTGCTTCGGTGTTCCAGCAATGCCCGGACATTCTGGTCATCGCGCGGCTCTCCGACGGCTGCCTGCTGGAGGTCAACGAAGCGTTCGAAGAACAGATCGGCCTCAGGGCCGAAGACGTCATCGGCCAGACCGCCACCGACCTCAATATCTGGGGGGTTCCCGGTGTGGGGCCGGGATTATTGCAGCGCCTGCAGGCCGGCAGCATCCGCAACCTGGAGATGCCCTTTCGCCGCAGCAATGGCCAGGTGTTTACCGGCCTGATCTCCGCCGAACCCTTCGACCTCGACACAACCCCGGCACTGGTGGTGGTCGTGCGCGACATCACCCAGCTCAAGGAAACCCAGCAACAACTGCAAACTTCCGAAGAGAAATTTGCCAAGGCCTTCCATGCATCCCCGGACGGCTTGCTGCTGTCTCGGCAGAGTGATGGGTTGCTGCTGGAAGTCAACGAAGGCTTCAGCCGTATCACCGGGTTCAACAGCGCAATGTCGGTGGATCGCTCGGCCCTGGATCTGGGGATCTGGGTCAACCTCAACGAACGCAAACAGATGCTCGACCTGCTGCACCGCGATGGCTTCGTCCGTGATTTCAGTTGCCATATCCGCCGCAGCGACGGGCAGATCCGCCTCTGCGAAGTGTCCAGTCGGCCACTACCCATTGGCGACGAAGACTGCATGCTGACCATCGCCCGGGACATCACCGAGCGCCACCTGATGCAGGAAAAGCTGCAACAGGCCGCCACGGTGTTCGAGAGCACCGCCGAAGGCGTATTGATCACCGATACCCAGCAGCACATCAGCGCCGTCAACCGCGCCTTCACCGAGATCACCGGCTACAGCGAAAGCGAAGCACTGGGCCATACCCCGCGCCTGCTTGCCTCGGGCCTGCATGACAGCGCGTTCTATGCCGCCATGTGGCACCAGCTGACTGCCGAAGGGCACTGGCAAGGCGAAATCTCCAACCGGCGCAAGAACGGCGAGCTCTACCCGAGCTGGCTCACCATCAGCGCGGTGCGCAATCGGGACAAATTCATCACCCACTTCGTGGCGGTGTTCGCCGACATTTCCAGCCTCAAGCACGCCCAGGCCAAACTTGACTATCAGGCCCACCACGACCCGCTGACCGGCCTGCCCAACCGCACGCTGTTCGAAAGCCGTTTGTTGACCGCACTCAATACCCAGCGAGAAAACGGTGGTCAAGGTGCGGTGCTGTTCCTCGATCTGGACCGTTTCAAACACATCAACGATAGCCTCGGTCACCCGGTTGGCGATCTGTTGCTCAAGGGCATTGCCGTGCGCCTCAAGGAACAGTTGCGCGACATCGACACCGTGGCGCGCCTGGGCGGCGATGAGTTCATCATTCTGCTGCCTGGCTTGCAGCAACCCAGCGATGCCGACAACATCGCCACCAAACTGCTCAATTGCTTCACCGCACCGTTCCAGGCCGGTGAGCACGAGTTCTTCATCAGTTCCAGCATCGGCACCAGTCTTTATCCACAGGACGGTTGCGATGTCGCCACACTGATCAAGAACGCCGACGCGGCGATGTACCGCTCCAAAGCCAAGGGCCGTAACCGGGTCGAAAGTTATACCTGCGACCTCACAGCGCAAGCCAGCGAACGCGTAGCGCTGGAACACGAACTGAGACGCGCCATCGAGCGCAATGAGCTGCACCTCTACTATCAACCGAAGATCAGCCTCGACGACTATCGCCTGGTCGGGGCCGAAGCACTGATTCGCTGGCGCCACCCGACCTTTGGCGACGTGCCGCCGGAGCACTTCATTTCCCTGGCCGAAGAAAATGGCATGATCCTGCAAATCGGCGACTGGGTGCTCGAGACCGCCTGCCGGCAAATGCACGAGTGGAACAAAACCTACATGGACCTTGGCCCGCTGTCGGTCAATCTCGCAGGCGCTCAGTTACGCCAGCCGAACCTGCTCAGCCGCATCGAGCAATTGCTCAAGGACTACCGCCTCAAACCCGGGTTCCTGCAACTGGAAATCACCGAAAACTTCATCATGAGCCAGGCGGAAGAAGCGCTGGCCGTGCTGCATCAACTCAAACAGCTGGGCGTGCAACTGGCAATCGACGACTTCGGTACGGGCTACTCGTCCTTGAGCTACCTCAAACGCCTGCCACTGGACATCCTCAAGATCGACCAGTCATTCGTTCGCGGTTTGCCGGACGATCCCCACGATGTCGCCATCGTGCGCGCCATCATCGCACTCGGCCGCAGCATGCAATTCACCGTGATTGCCGAAGGCGTCGAAACCCAGGCGCAGCAGCAATTCCTGGCCTATGAGGGTTGTGAGCAGATCCAGGGCTACATCGTCAGCCTGCCCCTGCCCCCCGACGAATTCGCCGCGACGTTTCTTCGTACAGCCGTATTGGATTTTTCGGATAGCACAGCCGCGAAACCGTCGCTATAATCCGCGGCCTACTGAGGGCCTATAGCTCAGTTGGTTAGAGCAGAGGACTCATAATCCTTTGGTCCACGGTTCAAGTCCGTGTGGGCCCACCAAACAAGAAAGCCGCGCAATGCGCGGCTTTTTCGTGTCTGGCGTTTGGTTTTGTTTACTTCCTGCGTAGCAATATCGGATGACGCCGTAAGGCCTTGTAGGCAAACTCCGAATCTTGCTTTTGGGCACTTTGCCGCCTTGTTGCGCTTTTCTTCGACGGGATAGTCTCCGGACGTCGCTGAGCATTCAGCGAACGGGCTTGGAAACCCGCCGAACCGTAACGCAACAGCGCTCGATCATGAGAGCAGACGTATTTACGACTGCAACCTTGTGTCATGGCAGCTGTGCGTGGGACGCCTTAGGGCGTGCCGGTTCCTCGGTTCCCGGTTTTCCAACCTGCGTACAGCTGCCACCTATTCGCTTGGAAACGAACGTGACAGCTCCTCGAACCTTGGAGCGCCACCATGACTAAAATAGATACATCCGCAATTTCAGAACTCAAAACCGTCGGCTTCACCCCTTTCCTGTATCTCTCTGACCAGCCTTTGTTCCACGTCTGCCGCGACGTCCCCATCGCCGACGCCCTGGCCCAAGCCTCCGACTTTCTGTTCCTCGCCAAATCCCTGACCGTGGATGCCGCCTACGCCCAAGACTCCGACCGACACGCCTGCGCCGCGCACTATCTGACGACGATGAGCAAAGCGGTGATCGACGATGTGGTGAAGGTGCTGACGCGACGGCCAATCGGTTAATGCGTGTAGGAGCGAGCTTGCTCGCGAAAAACCTGAGAGCACCGTTGGGTATCTGGTTTTACGCGTTATCGTTCACGATTTTCGCGAGCGAGCTCGCTCCTACAGGTGTCAACCGATTCAGTACTTCCCCCGTCAACACTACCTCGTAGGTATCCGCCGACCTGCCCCACTGCTCCACAAGGACCATGCGTTCTACCAACGCCTGTCCGAGTTCAGTAATGGTCCCGGCCAATGCCTCGACGATTTCTTGAGTGCGCAACCATAGACGGTCATGGATCGACTTCAGTTCGGTGGTGACGCTGTCCGACGACGCAGGATCCGTATCGGGGAATGTGATGTTGCGCAGCAGCTGCCGCAGTTCCCTGATTTTTGCGTCATCCTTTTCCGCGCCAAACGCGCCATTGAGGATGGCGGCCGCGCTCGATGGATCGACGCGTTTTTCCCGTGCCTGGACGCAAGGTAATGTCTGCGCCATGGCGCCGGCATAGAGGACCATGATCCGGTCTTCCAGGTACGCCTTCATCGCTTGCAACGACGAAATCGATCGCGACAGGGTGATACAGGCGCCCCCCTTATGCCTCAGGTCCATGGCCACTGTCAGGGTCACGCCCCCCGTTTCAAACCCCAGCGCCCGAGCCACGACGTAATGCCCCATTTCATGATTAGCGATCTGCAAGGCATGGTCCCGCACAGCAGGAGGCATTTTCTTCACGTCCATCACGCTGGATCTCCCGTTCAACTACGAGTGACTGTAGCTTTACTGAAATTTCACACAGAAAAAAGCCGCGCAGTGGCGCGGCTTTTTCGTACCTGGGATCAGCCCTTACTTGGGCAACGCATAGGCAATCACGTAGTCCCCACGATCCGTCGACTGACGCGCACCGCCCACCGTCAGCAGGATGTACTGCTTGCCGGTTTTTGGTGAAACGTAAGTCATCGGCCCGGACTGGCTGCCCACCGGCAAGCGCGATTTCCATATCTCGTTACCGTTGCCGGTATCGAAGGCGCGCAGGTAGAAGTCCTGGGTGCCAGCGAAGAACAGCAGGCCCGACTGGGTGGCCAGGGACGCGCCGAGGGTCGGCATGCCGATCGGGATCGGCAAGTGCATGCGAATGCCCAGCGGGCCGGTGTCTTGCACGGTGCCCACCGGGACTTGCCACATCAACTTGTGGGTCTTGAGGTCGATGGCGGACATAGTGCCGAACGGCGGTTTCTGGCACGGAATGCCGACCGCCGAAAGGAAGCGCTCGCGCATCGCGCCGAAGGGGGTGCCTTCCTGCGGTACCACGCCCATTTCGATACCGCTGGCCCCGGCGCCGATTTTGTCGCGCGGGATCATGTAGTTGGCCAGGCCCAGGCGCATGTCGTTGACGAACATGTAATTCGTGTTCGGATCGACCGAGACGCTGCCCCAGTTCATGCCACCCAGCGAGCCCGGGAATTGCAGGGCGCGGTCCATGCCCGGCGGGGTGTAGACGCCTTCGTGGCGCATGCCTTTGAACTGGATGCGGCACATCAACTGGTCGAACGGCGTGGCGCCCCACATGTCGGCTTCGGTCAGGGTTTTATTGCCGATTGACGGCATGTCCACCGAGAACGGCTGGGTCGGCGAGTAGCGTTCGCCGGGCACATGGCCTTGCGGCACCGGGCGCTCCTCGACCCGCGCTATCGGCACGCCGGTTTCACGGTTGAGCAGGAAGATCTCGCCCTGCTTGGTGACTTGCGCCAGGGCTGGCTGAATACCGCCCTTGTCGTCAGGCACGTCGTACAACAGCGGTTGCGCCGGCAGGTCGAAGTCCCACAGGTCGTGGTGAGTGGTCTGGAAGTGCCAGCGCACTTGTCCGGTCTTCACGTCGATGGCGACGATGGACGAGTTCCACTTGTCATCGAACTCGGTGCGCTGTCCCCCGAAGAAGTCCGGGGTGGCGTTACCGGTCGGCAGGTAAACCAGGCCGAGTTTGGCGTCGTAGGACATGGCCGACCACACGTTCGGCGTGCCACGGGTATACGTCTGACCGGCCGGAGGGCGTTTGGTGGTGTTCGGATTGCCCGGATCCCACGCCCATACCAGTTCACCGCTGCGCACGTCGTAGGCACGCACCACGCCTGGCGGCTCGCCGGTGGAATAGTTATCGGCCACGCGACCGCCGACGATTACTACATCCCCAGCGACCAATGGCGTCGAGGTTTGCTGGTAGTAACCGGGCTTCACTTCGCCCATGTCGGTGGTCAGATCGACGGTACCCCGGTTGCCGAACTCTTCGCAGGGCTTGCCGGTTTCGGCATTGATGGCGATCAGGCGCGCATCGCCGGTCGGCAGGAAAAGACGTTTCGTACAGGCTGTAGTTTGGTTGTCCGAAGAGGCAGGGGTTTCGGAATAACCCAGGCCACGGCAACGCTGCCAGTTGGGCGCGGTGCCTTGCGGGTCGAACTTCCAGCGCTGGGCACCCGTGTCGGCATCCAGGGCGAAAACCTTGCCGTAGGCGGTGCAGGTATAGACCGTGTCACCGATTTGCAGCGGGGTGTTCTGGTCTTCGGCGCCGGCGCCGGTGCTTTGCGGGATGTCGCCGGTGCGGAAGGTCCAGGCCACCTGCAATTTGTCGATGTTGCCTTTGTTGATCTGGTCCAGCGCGGCAAAGCGATTACCGGCGGTGGTGTTGCCCCAGTGCGCCCAGTCTTTCTGTTCGGTGCCCGGTGCGACCGGCGTTACCGCGGGTTCGCTGCTGGCCTTGACCACGTGGGTCGGCACGAACATGTAGGCCATCGTTGCGACGACACAAGCGCCCAGGATGCCGGCCAGGCCATAAGCGCCACGCCCAGCGGTCGCGCCCGAAGCGCGCACCAGCGTTGGGTAGATCAACGCGATGACCAGGCCGATCACGGCGAAAGTCAGCACGCGCGAGACCAGCGGCCAATACTCGAAACCGGCATCCCACACCGCCCAGATCGCCGTCAGGATCAACGCCAGGCCATACAGCCACGCCCCCTTCGGCTTGCGGCGAGCGATCATTAACCCGGAAGCCATCATCGCCAGGCCCATCAGCAGGAAGTACCAACTGCCGCCCAGTGCGATCAAGTAACCACCGCCTCCTGCAAGGCCCAGACCGATCAGTGCGATCAGCACACCCAGCCCCGCCAGCACCCATTTGCTGCCGGCGGCAGCCCCAGAATTATTCATGTCGGTAATTATCCCCATTTGTGACAAGCGCGGAATAATGTACTACCTAGTTACTTATGGCAAATTGTCGCAGTCAGGAATGGCATGAACGGTCGTGAATTCAGATCAAGGATCCGTTGCGGGGGGATGTGCCTGTAACATGTTCATCCACCGATCTGTACCGCTGGAGATGCCCCCTTTGCCTGACACTCGCCCACCCGTTCTCGACGAAATCGACCGCCAGTTGATTGCCGCCCTGCAGATCAACGCCCGCGAAAGCGTGGCCATGCTTGCCCGGCAACTGGGTATCGCGCGCACCACCGTGACTTCGCGCCTGGCGCGGCTGGAAAAGGCCAAGGTGATTACCGGTTACGGCGTGCGTCTTGGCCAGCGGGTGGTGGATGGCGGGTTGCAGGCGTATGTGGGGATCACGGTCCAACCGCGTTCCGGCAAGGAGGTATTGCGCAGGTTGAGCGCCATGGCTCAAGTGCAGCAGTTATGTGCGGTCAGTGGCGAATTTGATTATGTGGCGTGGCTGCGCACGGACTCGCCGGAGCAACTGGATCAGTTGCTGGATCAGATCGGCAGTGTGGATGGGGTGGAGAAGACCACGACTTCGATCATCTTGAGTAGCAAGATTGATCGGGGGCAGCCGGTTTGAGTTTTCAGCCCTGAATGGGTGGTGTCTGGACTGGCGTTTTCGCGAGCAGGCTCGCTCCCACAAGGGCACTCATTGTCAATTCGATTAATTTAATCGTCATATTGACTGGTTAATTAGCAAAACGACGACACTTTGCGTCTTATTAACGTGCTGTACGCTCTCTAGAATGGCTGACATCTTTTCCTATACTCAGACGCGCGTTCCCCGTCGAGTCGCCAGCAAGGTCAGCCATGAACAAGAACAATCGCCATCCTGCAGACGGTAAAAAACCAGTCACCATTTTCGGTCCGGACTTTCCTTTCGCCTTCGACGACTGGATCGAACACCCGGCCGGCCTGGGCAGCATTCCCGAGCACAATCACGGTGCCGAAGTGGCGATTGTCGGCGCCGGCATCGCGGGGCTGGTGGCCGCTTACGAACTGATGAAACTCGGCCTCAAGCCCGTCGTCTACGAAGCCTCGAAGATGGGCGGTCGTCTGCGCTCCCAGGCGTTCAACGGCACCGATGGCATCGTCGCCGAGTTGGGCGGCATGCGTTTTCCGGTGTCGTCCACCGCCTTCTATCACTACGTCGACAAGCTGGGCCTTGAGACCAAACCCTTCCCTAACCCGCTGACTCCTGCCTCCGGCAGCACCGTCATCGATCTGGAAGGCAAGACCCATTACGCACAGAAACTGGCGGATCTTCCTGCGCTGTTCCAGGAAGTGGCTGACGCCTGGGCCGATGCCCTGGAAGCCGGTTCGCAGTTCTCCGACATCCAGCAAGCCATCCGCGACCGCGACGTACCGCGCCTCAAGGAGCTGTGGAACACCCTCGTGCCGCTGTGGGATGACCGCACCTTCTACGATTTCGTCGCCACCTCCAAAGCCTTCGCCAAACTGTCGTTCCATCACCGCGAAGTGTTCGGCCAGGTCGGCTTCGGCACCGGTGGCTGGGACTCGGACTTCCCTAACTCGATGCTGGAAATCTTCCGGGTGGTGATGACCAACTGCGACGATCACCAGCACCTGGTGGTCGGCGGCGTGGAACAAGTGCCGCAAGGCATCTGGCGCCATGAGCCGGAACGCTGCGTGCACTGGCCACAAGGCACCAGCCTCAAATCGTTGCACCGGGGCGCTCCACGCTCCGGGGTGAAGAAAATCGCCCACGCACCGGGCGGCCGTTTTGCAGTCACCGACAACAACGGCGACACCCGCGAGTACGCCGCGGTGCTGACCACCTGCCAAAGCTGGCTGCTGACCACCCAGATCGAATGCGACGAAAGCCTGTTTTCGCAAAAGATGTGGATGGCCCTGGACCGTACCCGCTACATGCAATCGTCAAAAACCTTCGTGATGGTCGACCGCCCATTCTGGAAGGACAAGGACCCGGAAACCGGCCGCGACCTGATGAGCATGACCCTCACCGACCGTTTGACCCGCGGCACCTACCTGTTCGACAACGGCGACGACAAGCCGGGGGTGATCTGCCTGTCGTACTCGTGGATGAGCGATGCGCTGAAAATGCTGCCGCACCCAGTGGAAAAGCGCGTGAAACTGGCGCTGGATGCGTTGAAGAAGATCTACCCGAAAGTCGACATTGCCGCACGAATCATCGGCGACCCGATCACTGTGTCCTGGGAAGCCGACCCGCACTTCCTCGGGGCTTTCAAAGGCGCCCTGCCCGGCCACTACCGCTACAACCAGCGCATGTATGCGCATTTCATGCAGGACGACATGCCTGCTGAACAGCGTGGGATTTTCATCGCCGGCGACGACGTTTCATGGACGCCGGCCTGGGTCGAAGGCGCGGTGCAAACATCCCTCAACGCGGTGTGGGGCATCATGAAGCATTTCGGCGGCGCGACACATAAAGAGAACCCGGGCCCGGGTGACGTGTTCAAAGACATAGGCCCTATCGCCCTGCCCGAGTAAGAGGAATCCCTGATGCGCGTAGCCCTTTACCAATGTCCACCGCTGCCTCTGGACGTCGCCGGCAACCTGCAACGTCTGCGGCAGCTGGCACAGGAAGCCAAAGGCGCCGATTTGCTGGTGCTGCCGGAGATGTTCCTGACCGGATACAACATCGGCTTCGATGCCGTCAGCGTGCTGGCGGAGGTGCACAACGGTGAGTCGGCGCAGCAGATCGCGCGCATCGCCCGGACCGCCGGGATCGCCATCTTGTATGGCTATCCCGAACGTACCGAGGACGGGCAGATCTACAACGCTGTGCAGCTGATCGACGCCCAGGGCGAGCGCGTCTGCAATTACCGCAAGACCCATTTGTTTGGTGATCTTGACCGCTCGATGTTCAGCCCCGGCACCAACGAATTTCCCGTGGTTGAACTCAACGGCTGGAAGCTTGGTTTCCTGATCTGTTACGACCTGGAATTTCCGGAGAACGCGCGGCGTCTGGCCCTCGACGGTGCCGAGCTGATTCTGGCGCCGACGGCGAACATGATTCCCTTCGATTTCGTCGCCGACGTCACCGTCCGCTCCCGCGCCTTCGAAAACCAGTGTTATGTGGCCTACGCCAACTACTGTGGGCAGGAAGGCGATATCCACTATTGCGGCCAGAGCAGTATTGCCGCGCCGGATGGCAGCCGCATCGCCCAGGCCGGCCTCGATGAAGCGCTGATCGTCGGTGAGCTGGATCGTCAATTGATGGTCGAGTCCCGCGCCGCCAATCGCTATTTGCTCGATCGCCGCCCAGAGCTTTACGGCGCGCTGAACAAGCGCTAATCCGCTAGCATTGGCACTTCACTGTTCTGGAAGTGCCCATGCCTGCGCTGAATCACCCTCGCCCCCACACTGAAACCCTGGCCAATGGTCTGCAGGTAACGTTGCGTTCTGCGCCCGATCTGAAGCGCGCCGCTGCGGCGTTGCGGGTCGCCGCCGGCAGCCATGATGTGCCGCTGGAATGGCCGGGCCTGGCGCACTTTCTTGAGCATCTGCTGTTTCTGAAAACCGAGCGTTTTCCCGCCAGCCAAGGGCTGATGGCCTACGTCCAGAGTCACGCCGGACAGGTGAACGCGCAGACCAGCGAGCGCACCACCGACTATTTTTTCGAGTTACCGCCTCAGTTTTTAAGCGGCGGTCTGGAGCGCCTGTCAGACATGCTCGCCCATCCGCGTATGAATCCGGACGATCAGCAGCGGGAACGGGAAGTTCTTCAGGCGGAATTTGTCGCGTGGTCGCAAGATGAGACGGCCCAACAGCAATTTTCGCTGTTGGGTGGCCTGTCAAAAACTCATCCGCTACGCGGTTTTCACGCAGGCAACCGCGACAGTCTGCCGGTGTCGCAACCTGATTTTCAGCAAGCGTTGCAGGATTTCCATCAGCGGTTTTATCAGGCCGGACAGATGACGTTGAGCCTGGTGGGCCCTCAATCCCCCGAAGAATTGAAGGCGCTGGCCCAAGTGTTCGCGGATGCCATCCCCGGGGGCAAAAAGGTCCCGCAACAACCGACTGCACCACTGATGGACGCGTTGGAGAGAAGTTATCAACAGGTGAACGACTGTCGGCTGGATCTGGTATTCGCGCTCGAAGCGCTGCCCGCGTCATCCCCGGAAGCCTTGGCGTTCCTGTGTCATTGGCTGAACGCGGCGAAACCCGGAGGGCTGCTGGCTGAACTGCAAAAACATGGGCTGGCCCAACAGCTGAAAGCAGCGCCGTTGTATCACTTCGCCGGGCAAGCCCTGCTGCACATCGAATTCACACTGAGCGCCAATGCTCAGCCAATGGCGATTCGCGAACAGCTCATGGATTGGCTGAGCTTCTTCGCCAGACAAGGCTGGAGTGAGTTGCGCAATGAATACTCCACCCTGCTCCAGCGCCAGCAGCAAGTCAGCGGCGCCTTGCAACTGGCACGACTGGACAGTGAACAACGGGAAACCGGGTTATCCGAACACGGAGTGGCCGCCCTCAAGGC
Organism: Pseudomonas sp. WPR_5_2; assembly: GCF_003634475.1. Taxonomy (NCBI): domain Bacteria; kingdom Pseudomonadati; phylum Pseudomonadota; class Gammaproteobacteria; order Pseudomonadales; family Pseudomonadaceae; genus Pseudomonas; species Pseudomonas sp. WPR_5_2. The sequence goes on from NZ_RBLA01000005.1 coordinate 66,756, forward strand.
TATCCTGCAACAAATCGGCGCTGTGGATAACTTCACCGGCCAATGGCTACTGCCGACGCCCAATCCGTTTTTGCGGTCCGAAGCGCCCGCGGCCAACGCTGGTTTGATTCGCGGCCAGACCAGCGCCCACCGTGGTTTGCGCACCTTTGCCCAGGATCGCTCACGCAGCCGTCGCGAACGCTCGCCGATGCAGTTCAGCCAGGCCTTACCGGACACCAGCGCAGAAGGTGCGCTGTATCTGCGCTGGCGTCTGGACTGCGCCCCCTGCAGCAGCCTCCAGTGGCGACTGGAAAACACCCTGCAACCGTTACGCGATGAAGCCCGGCAGGCCGGCGTGGAGTTTTCCTTCAGCGCCTCGGGCAACGAATGGCTGCTGAAGATGACCGGGCTTCAGGAGCCGATGCCCACCGTTCTGGAGTACGTGCTGAAAACGCTGGCAAGTCCTGTTGTCGAATTCACACAGGATGAGCCAGCCTTGATGCCGATCCGGCAGCTGCTCAAGGCATTGTCCGCTCACCTTCTGGAGCCCACTGCGGATTCGAATGACGCGCAGCAACTCTGGTCGAGCGCGCGCTGGGACGGACTGGCGATTGGCCTGTCGGCTCAGACCCAGGCAGCAATGGGTCTGGCCTTGAGCCGCATACCCGGCACACCGGACAATCAACCGACGCCACCGCCGTCGATCCACGGGCAACACCTTTGGAGCACCCTGGATACCGGCTCAAACGAACATGCGTTATTGCTGTTCTGCCCGACCGCATCCACGGATATCGCTGACGAAGCCGCGTGGCGCTTATTGGCACACCTCTGTCAGACGCCGTTTTACCAGCGTCTGCGGGTGGAGTTGCAACTCGGCTACGCGGTGTTCAGCGCCCTGCGCCAAATGCACGGGCAAACCGGGCAGCTGTTTGGCGTGCAATCGCCGAACGTGACGCCGGTGGATCTGCTGCAACATATCGAGCAGTTCCTCAACGGATTGCCGGACAGGATTCGCGACATCGATGACGCGGATTTCATCGCCCTGCGCCAGGCCTTGGCCGATCAGTTCACCAGCGCCGTATTGCCCAGTGCCCAGGCTGCCGAACTGCTCTGGCAGGGCAAACTCGCCGGCCGCTCGTCGGATTATCTGACGCAATTGCCCGAGGCAATCCTGATGATTGATCGGCCCGCACTCATCGCCGCCGCCCAGCGCTTGATTCAAGCCGAGGGCGGTTGGCGCTGTCTGTCCAGCGGCACTTGCCCTGGCTCGCCCTGGCAAGTGGCAAAATGATCATTACCAAGGCTGCAATTAACTTTCTCGAACATTTGCAGCCAATTATTCTGAAATTTTGAGTAACATAGCTACCTAACTATCTGAACATCTCCCGCCGGAGGTGGACTATATGTATAGGTCTCAACTGTCCCATCACCTGAAGGAGCGCTCCCATGACTTGGTCCAAACCTGCTTACACCGACCTGCGTATCGGCTTTGAAGTCACCATGTACTTCGCCAGCCGCTAATCTCTGCCCTGGCAGAATCGCAGTTCAACGCCTCGGTCATCCGAGGCGTTTTATTTTCAACGTTGCTTTTATTTTCCGCGTTGCAATGATGGAGCACCCATGTTTGTCCAGATTCTAGGTTCCGCCGCCGGCGGCGGTTTCCCCCAGTGGAACTGCAACTGCGTGAACTGCGCCGGCTTTCGCGACGGCAGCCTGCGGGCCCAGGCGCGGACCCAGTCGTCCATCGCGATTTCCGATGACGGCGTGAACTGGGTGCTGTGCAACACCTCGCCGGACATCCGCGCGCAACTGCAGAGCTTCGCCCCGATGCAGCCGGGCCGCGCCCTGCGCGATACCGGCATCGGCGCGATCATCCTGATGGACAGCCAGATCGACCACACCACCGGTCTGCTCATGTTGCGCGAAGGTTGCCCACATCAGGTCTGGTGCACCGACATGGTCCACGAAGACCTGAGCAGCGGCTTCCCGCTGTTCAACATGCTGACCCACTGGAATGGCGGCCTGACCTGGAACCGCATCGAACTCGATCAGAGTTTCAGCGTCCCGGCCTGCCCGAACCTGCGCTTCACCCCGCTGCCACTGCGCAGCGCCGCGCCGCCCTACTCGCCGCACCGCTTCGACCCGCACCCGGGCGACAACATCGGCTTGGTCGTCGAGGACCTGAGCACCGGCGGTAAACTGTTTTACGCACCGGGCCTGGGCAAGGTCGATGCACCGCTGCTGGCGATCATGGCCGACAGCGATTGCCTGCTGGTGGACGGCACGCTGTGGGACGACGACGAAATGCAGCGCCGTGGCGTCGGCACCCGCACCGGCCGGGAAATGGGCCACCTGGCGCAAAACGGCCCCGGCGGCATGCTCGAGGTGCTCGAGCAACTGCCCGGGCCGCGCAAGGTGCTGATCCACATCAACAACACCAACCCGATTCTCGATGAGGACTCGCCGCAGCGCGCGGAACTGGAGCGGCGCGGTGTGGAAGTGGCGTATGACGGCATGAGCATTGTGCTGTAGCGAATGGCCCCATCGCTGGCAAGCCAGCTCCCACAGGTTTTGTGTACGCCACAGATCCTTGTGGGAGCTGGCTTGCCAGCGAAGAGGCCCGAGCAGACACCCAGGATTCCAACGGTTGTACACCGGAGACCCGCAATGACCGACACCCCGCTGTCCCCCACCGAATTCGAAGCCGCCCTGCGCGCCAAGGGCGCCTACTACCACATCCACCACCCCTACCACGTGGCGATGTACGAAGGCCGGGCCAACCGCGAGCAGATCCAGGGCTGGGTCGCCAACCGCTTCTATTATCAGGTGAACATCCCGCTCAAGGACGCCGCCATCCTGGCCAACTGCCCGGACCGCGAAATCCGCCGCGAATGGATTCAGCGCCTGCTCGACCACGACGGCGCCCCCGGCGAAGACGGCGGCATCGAAGCCTGGTTGCGCCTGGGCCAGGCGGTCGGTCTGGACCCGGAGCAGCTGCGCTCGCAGGAACTGGTGCTGCCCGGCGTACGTTTCGCGGTGGACGCCTACGTCAACTTCGCCCGCCGTGCCCGTTGGCAGGAAGCCGCCAGCAGCTCGCTGACCGAACTGTTTGCGCCGCAGATCCATCAGTCGCGCCTGGACAGTTGGCCGCAGCATTACCCGTGGATCGACCCGGCCGGCTACGCGTATTTCCGCACGCGCCTGGGCCAGGCGCGTCGCGATGTGGAACACGGGTTGGCGATCACCTTGCAGCACTACACCACGCGGGAAGGCCAGGAACGCATGCTGGACATTCTCCAGTTCAAACTGGACATACTTTGGAGCATGCTCGATGCCATGAGCATGGCTTACGAACTGAAACGCCCGCCCTATCACAGCGTGACCGACCAGCGGGTCTGGCACAAAGGAATCAGCTTATGAGTTTCGACCGCAGCCGGACCCCGACCTGGCGTCCCGGCTACCGCTTCCAGTACGAACCGGCCCAGAAAGGCCACGTGCTGCTGTACCCGGAAGGCATGATCAAGCTCAATGAAAGCGCGGCGTTGATCGGCGGCCTGATCGATGGCCAGCGGGATGTCGCGGCGATCATCGCCGAACTCGACCAGCAGTTCCCCGGCGTGCCCGAGCTCGGTGACGACATCGAGCAATTCATGGAGGTGGCCCGTGCGCAGCACTGGATCGAACTGGCCTGATAACGCGTCGGACACGTTACCGCCCACACCGGACATCGGCCTGCCGCTGTGGCTGCTGGCCGAGCTGACCTATCGCTGCCCGCTGCAATGCCCGTACTGTTCCAACCCGCTGGACTTCGCCGGGCAAGGCCAGGAGCTGAGCACCGAGCAGTGGCTCAAGGTGTTTCGCCAAGCGCGGGAAATGGGCGCGGCGCAACTGGGCTTTTCCGGCGGCGAACCGCTGGTGCGCCAGGACCTCGCCGAGCTGATTGCCGAGGCGCGCCAGCTGGGTTTCTACACCAACCTGATCACGTCCGGCATCGGCCTGACCGAGCAGAAAATCAGCGACTTCAAGCAGGCCGGCCTCGATCATATCCAGATCAGTTTCCAGGCCAGCGACGAACAGGTGAACAACCTCCTGGCCGGCTCGAAAAAGGCCTTCGCGCAGAAGCTGGCCATGGCCCGCGCGGTAAAGGCCCACGGCTATCCGATGGTGCTGAATTTCGTCACCCATCGGCACAACATCGACCAGATCGACCGCATCATCGAGCTGTGCATCGCCCTGGAGGCGGACTTCGTCGAACTCGCCACCTGCCAGTTCTACGGTTGGGCGCAGCTCAATCGCGTCGGGCTGTTGCCGACCCGCGAGCAACTGGTGCGCGCCGAACGCATCACCAACGAATACCGCGCCAAACTGGAAGCCGCCGGGCATCCGTGCAAGCTGATTTTTGTCACCCCGGACTATTATGAAGAACGCCCCAAAGCCTGCATGAACGGCTGGGGCAGTATTTTTCTGACCGTCACGCCGGACGGCACCGCGCTGCCCTGTCACGGTGCCCGACAACTGCCGGTGCAGTTTCCCAACGTGCGCGACCACAGCCTGCAGCACATCTGGTACGACTCGTTCGGCTTCAACCGTTTTCGCGGTTATGACTGGATGCCCGAGCCGTGCCGCTCCTGCGACGAGAAGGAAAAAGACTTCGGCGGCTGCCGCTGCCAGGCGTTCATGCTCACCGGCGATGCGAGCCACGCCGACCCGGTGTGCAGCAAGTCGCCCCATCACGGCGTGATCCTCAAGGCTCGCGAAGAGGCTGAGCACGCGACCCAGACCATCGACCAACTGGCCTTTCGCAATGAACGAAACTCACGCCTCATCGCCAAGAGCTGAACCTTTCAGCGCCGCCAAAGCCGTTGCGGCCGGCATCGATTTTGCCGAACTGCAGGTCGGCCAACAGGGCCTGTTCTGGAACGAATACCGCCCGGAGGATGCTGCTTGCCGCCTCTGGCATTGGCGCGACGGCGCAGCGAACTGCCTGACACCGCCGGGGTTCAGCGCGCGCAGTCGGGTGTACGAATATGGCGGTGGCGCGTTTTGTCTGACAGACGACGGCGTGGTTTTCGTCAACGAGGCCGACCAGCAGTTGTATCGCCAATCGCTGCAAGGCGAGGTACCCCAGGTGCTGACCTCCGGGATATGCCGTTACGGCGACTTGCAGTTCGCCAACGGTCAGGTGCTGGCGGTTGAAGAGAATCGCGACCGACATCGCCTGGTGGCGATCGATCTGGCAGATGGCAAGCGCCATTTGCTGGCCGAAGGCGCCGATTTCTATGCGGCTCCGACCCTCAGCCCTGATGCACGACGCCTGGCCTGGATCGAATGGAGTCGCCCGGATCAACCCTGGACCGCGACCCGTTTAATGGTTGCCGAGCGCCAGGACAGCGGAGGCTTTGGCCCGTCCCGTTGCGTGGCCGGTGACGGCGCTCAAGAATCCCTGCAACAACCCCGTTTCGATAGCAGTGGCCGGTTGCTTTGTCTGACCGATCGTGGCGGTTTTTGGCAGCCCTGGGTGGAGTCGGCAAACGGCCTGATCCCTTTGCCGAGCACGGCGGCCGATCATGGCCCTGCCCCCTGGCAGCTCGGCGGCTGCACCTGGTTGCCGCTGAGCGAAAATCGCTATCTGGCGAGTTGGACCGAAGGCGGTTTCGGTCGTTTGGGTATTTACGGGGAAAGTTGTGAAGATTTCACCGGCGACTACAGCCGCTTCCGCAGTCTCGCCCTGGATGAGCAATTCATTTACTGCATTGCGGCCTCGCCGGTCAGCTCCTCGGCGGTGATCGCCATCGACCGTCAGACCCGACAGGTCAAGGTGCTGGCAGGCGGCATTGCGCCCTTGCCCGCCGAACAGATCAGCCGTCCGCAAACCTTGCGCTATCCAAGCGGATCCAACGAGGCGCACGGTTTCTTCTATCCGGCGATGACCGGCGACGCAAAACCGCCCCTGGTCGTATTCATCCACGGTGGCCCGACTTCCGCGTGCTACCCGATCCTCGACCCGCGCATCCAGTACTGGGCGCAACGGGGATTCGCCGTGGCCGACCTCAACTACCGTGGCAGCAGTGGCTACGGCCGGGCTTACCGACAGGCCCTGCATTTGAGCTGGGGGGATGTCGATGTCGAAGATGCTTGCGCGGTGGTCAGCCATCTCGCTGAACGAGAATTGATCGACGGTGACAAGGCGTTCATTCGCGGCGGTAGCGCCGGTGGCTACACCACACTTTGCGCACTGGCCTTTCACGACGTGTTTCGGGCCGGCGCCAGCCTATATGGCGTCAGCGATCCCGTCGCATTGGGGCGGGCCACCCACAAATTCGAGGGTGACTACCTCGATTGGCTGATCGGCGATCCCGTACAGGACGCCGAGCGCTACGCCGCACGAACGCCATTGCTGCATGCGGGCAACATCCGTGTACCCGTGATTTTCTTCCAAGGGGAACTGGACGCCGTGGTCGTGCCGCAGCAGACCCGTGGCATGGTCGAGGCGCTGCAAAACAAGGGCATTCTGGTTGAGGCCCATTTCTACGCGGACGAACGACATGGGTTCCGCAAGGCAGGCAATCAGGCCCATGCGCTGGAGCAGGAGTGGTTGTTTTATCGGCGGGTGATGGATTTCGCGAACTAAACAGAAATTGAGTCGTTCCGTTCGCGAGCAGGCTCGCTCCCACAGGATCTGCAGTGCACGCAAAACCCTGTGGGAGCGAGCCTGTTCGCGAAAGCAATCTACCCGGCAACGCAAGACTCAACGCTTGGCGATGATATACACCGCATGAACGATCCCAGGGATGTAACCGCACAGCGTCAACAGAATATTCAGCCAGAACGCCCCGCCAAATCCTACTTGCAGAAACACGCCCAACGGCGGCAACAGAATGGCGATGATGATGCGAATAAAATCCATGGGGCAGCTCCTGATTGAAATCGGCTCATGCGAGCCTTACAAACAATCGACCTGTGCCGTTGCTCAGGGTTCAGACAGATCTCTTCACTCCCCCAAACCATCGCAGTCAATTTCGCAGGCAAAAAAACGCCCCACACCAAAAGAATCAGGTGTGGGGCGCGCGTTATACCGCGAGACGGTTCGGGAATTCGTTCAGGGCGCGTCCGGTCAGACGGCGATCCCTTTGCGGCACTGCACTTGCGCAGTACGCACACGGGAGAAAGCGCGCGTCAGGCGCAGTAGCATTTCGTCGATGTTGGCCTTGGTGACAGTCAGCGCCGGGGTAAAGCGCAGACAGCCGGGTTGCGAGGCATTGAGCAGCAGGCCTTCGTACAACGCGGCCTTGACCACGGCGTCGGCGCAATCGTCGGACAGGGTCAGTCCCCAGAGCAGCCCTTGCCCGCGCAATTCGCCGTGGCCATATCGATGGGACAAACGCTGTAGACCTTCGCGCAGGTGCTGGGCGGATTCCCCGATATGCTCGAGAAATCCTTTGTCCTGCACACTGTCGAGCACGGCCAGCCCCGCGGCGGTCATCAGTGCATTGCCATGATGGCTGCCGCTGATTTCGCCGACGTCGAAACAGCAAGCCTTGCCCCGTGCCAGCAACGCCGCCAGGGGCAAACCGCCACCCAGTCCTTTGCCGAGCACCAGGATATCGGCCCGCACGCCGTAGGACTGTTCCGCGAGCAAGGTGCCACACCGACCGATGCCGGTTTGCACTTCATCGAAGATCAGCAGGATGCCGAGTTCTCGACACAGGCGCTCAACGCCCTTGAGGTAATGCGCGGTAGCCGGAACCACCCCGGCCTCGCTCTGGATAGGTTCGAGCATGATCGCCACCGTCCGCTCATCCACGGCGGCGTGCAACGCCGGAAGATCGTTGAACGGCACATGGCTGAAGCCCGGAAGCTGCGGCTCGAATCGGTTGATCAATGACGAACTGTCCGACGCCGAAATCGTCCCCAGGCTACGCCCATGACAACCCTTGTTGGCAACGATGATCCGCGAGGCGCCACCGCGATGCTGTTGACCCCATTTGCGCGCCAGCTTGATCGCTGCTTCACAGGCTTCGCTACCCGTGTTGAGCAGATACGCCTGGTCGCTGCCGGTACTGATACACAGTCGCTCGGCGAGGTTGAGCATGCCGCGGTTATGCAGATCAAAGCCTGAATTGATCAGCGACTGAGCCTGCGACGTTATTGCGTCAGCCAGTGCCTTGGGGCTATGGCCGAGGCTGTTGGTCCCGCCGCCCTGTGAAAAATCCAGATACGCGCGGTCATCGCTGTCCCACAACCATGACCCCTGGCCGCGAACAAAAACCTGTTGCGGACGCTCGACACTGGGCATCAGGCACTCACTGGAAAGGTTGTCGTGCCCGGTAGGGAAAGCAGCGTCCGCCACCAGATCATCGAGGCTCGGTGAAGAACGACGCAGGCTGAACAGGTTCATGGGTTCAGCTTCCGCTTGAGATTTTTTGCGTTGCCTATGCAAACACCATTGAAACAAACGGTATTCATCGCGCTCTGTGGCCCTGTAAGCCTTGTGAATGCGGTTAGACTAGGCTCAGACAAGGCGCCGAGCCATTTCGATTTCCGAGCATTTTCAATAAGCATTACTTATGGATTTCAAACAACTGCGTTATTTCGTCGCGGTCTATGAAGAAGGCCATGTCGGCCGCGCCGCCGAACGACTGTCCATCTCGCAACCAGCGCTGTCCCAACAGATCCGCCACCTCGAACAAGCCCTCGATGTCAGCCTGTTCGAACGCAGCAGCAAACGTCTGTTGCCGACCCTGGCGGCCCACACGCTGTACAACCACGCCCTGCCATTGCTCGATGGCCTGCAACGGGCACGCGAAGCGCTGGGCAATTTCAAGGGGCAGGCACTGCGTACGCTGGCCATCGGGGTCTTGCAGACCGTACATACCAGCCTGGTGCCGCAGATGCTCGAACGGGTGCGTAAAGAGCAACCGCATCTGGTGGTGCAGATCTATGAACTGACGGGTCTGGAGATCGAGCGACGACTGCTCAATGGTTCCCTGGATATCGGCATCAGCTACCTGCCGCCCCGGCAACCGGGACTGCATGGCGTGATGTTGTATGAAGATGAACTGACCCTTGTGATCCCGGCGGAGCACCCCTTGCGGGAATTCAAGAAAGTCTCCATGAGCCAGGCCGCCGAATTGCCCATGCTATTACTGGGCGAAGAGTTTCAAGTGCGGCAGATCTGGCAAGCGCAACTGGCAAACCTGGGACGCCGGCCACAGGTGCAAGCCGAACTGAACAATATGGCCGGGATTCTCGGCAGCCTGCCACACACGCGGCTGGCGACCGTACTGCCGGGGCGCTCACAAAAGGCCCACGGCAATAAGGATCTGCTGTGGAAACCCCTGAGCGAACCACGGGTGCCACTGAAAGTCGGGTTGGTGTGCCGGGATGTGCAACGGCAACAGGCCTCGCTGGCGTTGCTGCGCACCTTGCTTGAGGAGGTGATGAACCGGCCGGATGAACGCTTGAACAGCGCGCCGGAAATAGATGGCCTGAGTTGAATACTTTTTCGCAGGCATAAGAAAACCCCGCCGAAGCGGGGCTTTGCAGACTGTTTCCCTGACATCCATTTCACTCCGCCGTCCTGGCAGAATCCTACGTGTCCGTGTTGTTGCTTTGCGCTTCCTGCGCGACGTCCATGTGAAGTAGATTAGCCGTGGATCCAATCTGCATCTATGGGAGAACAGCAGCACGTCATGTAAGAGAATGCTTACATGACGTGACAGGGTCAGAACTGCGCTGCGTCGAGCAGGAACAGCGACTCGCTTCCGGCTTTGACCGATGCGCTCAGCGAGTGAATCCGCGGCAACAGGCGGGCGAAATAGAACCGCGCCGTGCCCAGTTTGCTGGCGTAGAAATCGTCCTGCGCTTCCTTGCCCAAAGCCGCCTTGGACATCAGCGCCCACATGTAGGCGTAGGCCACGTAACCGAAGGTTTGCAGGTACTCGACCGACGCCGCACCGATTTCGTTCGGGTTGGTCTTCGCCCGGTCCAGCAACCAGGCCGTCAGTTCGTCAAGGGTGGTCACGGCATCGTTGAGCGGCTTGGTGAACTCCGCCAGTTCAGCGCTGGCGGTTGCGGTGAAGTGTCGAATCTCGTCGGCGAACAGCTTGTAGAACGCCCCGCCGCTGCCGACGATCTTGCGCCCCACCAAGTCCAGCGCCTGAATGCCGTTGGTGCCTTCGTAGATCTGGGTGATGCGCACGTCGCGCACCAGTTGTTCCTGGCCCCATTCACGGATGTAGCCGTGACCGCCGAATACCTGTTGGCCGTGAATCGTGGTTTCCAGGCCGAGGTCGGTCAGGAAGGCCTTGGCCACCGGGGTCAACAGCGCCACCAGGTCTTCGGCGCGCTTGCGCGTCGCGGTGTCTTCGCTGAACTTGGCGGTGTCCAGTTGCATGGCAACGTACGTCGAGAACGCCCGGCCGCCTTCGTTCGAGGCCTTCATGGTCAGCAGCATGCGGCGCACGTCCGGATGGACGATGATCGGGTCGGCCACTTTGTCCTTGTTCTGCGCGCCGGTCGGCGAACGGCTTTGCAGACGATCACGGGCGTATTCGACGGCGTTCTGGTAAGAGCGCTCGCCACTGGCCAGGCCCTGGATACCGACGCCCAGACGCTCGTAGTTCATCATGGTGAACATCGCCGCCAGGCCCTTGTTCGGCTCGCCGACCAGATAGCCCACGGCTTCGTCGAAGTTCATCACACAGGTGGCGGAGGCCTGGATGCCCATCTTGTGTTCGATCGAACCACAGTTCGCCGGATTACGTGCACCCAGGCTGCCATCGGCATTGACCAGGAACTTCGGCACCAGGAACAGCGAAATGCCTTTCGGCCCCGCCGGGGCGTCCGGCAGCTTGGCCAGCACCAGGTGAATGATGTTTTCGGTCAGGTCGTGTTCGCCGCCGGTGATGAAGATCTTGGTGCCGCTGACCTTGTAGGAACCATCGGCCTGAGGCTCGGCCTTGGTGCGGATGATGCCCAGGTCGGTGCCGGCGTGCGGCTCGGTCAGGCACATGGAGCCGGCCCAGACACCGGCGTACATGTTCGGCAGGTACGCCGCTTTCAGTTCTTCGCTGGCATGGGCGTTGATCGACAGACAGGCACCGGCGGTCAGCATTGGGTACAGGCCGAACGACAGGCTCGCGGAGTTGACCATCTCTTCGACCTGGGCCGAAACCGCCTTGGGCATGCCCATGCCACCGTAGGCCGGATCGCCACCGACGCCGACCCAACCGCCTTCAGCGTAGGTCTGATAAGCCTGTGGGAAACCCGCTGGGGTGGTGACGGCACCGTCCGCCCAATGGCAACCTTCCTCGTCAGCCGCGCGGCTCAGGGGTGCAATACTTTTGCTGGTGACCTTGCCGGCTTCTTCAAGAATGGCTTCGACCGTTTCAGCATCGACGGTATCGGCCAGCGCCGGCAGCTCGGCCCAGAGTTTGGCGACCTCGAACACTTCATTGAGGACGAAGCGCATATCGCGCAGGGGCGCTTTGTAGTCAGCCATGGCAAACCTCGCAAGATCTTAAGCAGGTGATTCACAGGGATAGTGTATTCAATGGGTCGGAGTGTACCCCAACAACTTTTGCGACACATAGGGTCGACACATGACCGTTTTGTAATTTTTAGTCATCGACATGTGCGAGGGTGAAAGGATGAAACTGTAGGAGCGAGCTCGCTCGCGAAAAACCCGATGGCGCCGCTGGGCACCTGATTTTACGCGTTTTCGTTCACGACCATCGCGAGCAGAGCTCGCTCCTACAGGGGGAGGCGTCAGAGCGAAAACAATTCCGCCGGCAATTGCATCAGGCAATCACTCCCTGCCTCGATCGCCGCCCGATGCGCGGCCGTACGCGGCAACAACCGTTTGAAGTAAAACTCGCTGGTTGCCAGTTTGCCCCGGCAGAAATCGGCATCACCGCTTCCGTCCTCCAACCGTGCCTGCGCCACCAACGCCATGCGCAACCACAAATAACCGAGAATGATGTAGCCGCTGTACATCAGGTAATCCACCGATGCGGCCCCAACCTCATCCGGATTTTTCATCGCTGCCATGCCGACCCGGGCCGTCAACTCGCCCCATTGCCGATTCAGCTCATTGAGTTGGGCCACATAGACGGCCAACTGCGGATGCCCGGCGTTCGCCATGCAGAATTTGTGGACGATTTTGGTAAAGCCACGCAGCAGTTTGCCCTGGCTGCCAAGGACTTTTCGTCCGAGCAGGTCCAGGGCCTGAATGCCGTTGGTGCCTTCATAAATCGGTGCAATCCGGCAGTCACGAACCAGCTGCTCCATGCCCCATTCACGAATGAAACCATGGCCACCGAACACCTGCATGCCATGGTTAGTTACTTCCAGGCCGGTTTCGGTCATGAACGCCTTGCAGATCGGCGTCAGGAACGCCAGCAAGTCTTCGGCCTCCTGACGCGCCGCTTCATCCGTGCTCAAGTGCGCAACATCCAGCAATTGCGCAGTGAAATAGGTCAATGCGCGATTGCCTTCGTTGAAGGCCTTCATGGTCAGCAACATCCGCCGAACGTCGGGATGAACGATGATCGGGTCGGCCGCCTGTTCCGGCGCTTTCGGGCCGGTCAGCGCGCGCATCTGCAAGCGCTCGTTGGCGTACTTGATCGCACCCTGGAAACTGGCCTCGCCCAGACACAACCCCTGCATGCCGGTGCCCAGGCGTGCGTGGTTCATCATGGTGAACATGCAGTTCAGGCCCTTGTTCGCTTCACCGATCAAATAGCCCTTGGCCCCGTCGAAGTTCAACACGCAGGTGGCCGAAGCCTTGATGCCCATTTTGTGTTCGATGGCGCCACAGGACACGCCATTGCGCTCCCCTGCCTCGCCCGCGGTATCGGGCAGGAACTTGGGTACGATGAACAGTGAAATCCCTTTGGTGCCGGACGGTGCATCCGGCAGCTTGGCCAGCACCAGGTGAATGATGTTGTCGCTCATATCGTGTTCACCGGCAGAGATGAAGATCTTGCTGCCGGTGATTGCATAACTGCCGTCGGATTCGGGGACGGCACGGGTCTTGATGAGGCCCAGATCAGTGCCGCAGTGGGCTTCCGTGAGGCACATGGTGCCAGTCCACTGGCCCGCGGTGAGTTTGCTCAGGTAGGTCTGTTTCTGTTCTTCGGTGCCATGGGCATGGATCGCCGACATGGCGCCGTGGGTCAGGCCCGGGTACATGCCCCAGGAAGTGTTGCTGGAGGCTACCATTTCGCTGATGACCAGCCCCAGGGAACTGGGCAAACCCTGCCCGCCATACGCCGGATCGGCTGCCAGTCCGTGCCAGCCGCCTTCCACGTATTGTGCGAACGCCTGCTTGAAGCCTGTAGGCGTCGTCACCACGCCATTGTCGAAATGGCAGCCTTCTTCGTCACCGCTGCGATTGAGGGGTGCCAGCACGTTCTCACAGAATTTCGCGCCTTCTTCGAGGATCGCGTTGATCATGTCCGGGCTGGCGTCATGGGCTCCCAGCGTCGCGTAGTTGCTGTGAAAATCGAAGACGTGGTCGATCAGAAAGCGCATATCGCGCAGAGGAGCTTTGTACTTGGGCATGGTCATTCTCCGGCGGCAGATTTCATCAACCTACTGCCGGCAACCACGCCTCACAATCACAGTCCAGACGCTGAATGCGTCATCATCACTCAACCGTAGCGGCTTCCCTGCGCACGGCGCCACGGCGGTTCTGCCCGAAGGCCACGACGCAGTTACGCCCGGCGCCCTTGGCGCTGTAGAGCGCCTGGTCGGCGGACTTGAGCACTTCTTCGGGAGTGCGTTGCTCAACCCTTTCGGCGACGCCGATGCTGACGGTGACCGACACACTCGAAGCGCTGGAACCGGAACGACGCTGACGCCCCTGGCTATCATCCTGCGGACGGCTGTCCTGATTGCGAAGATGAATGTTGTAGCTGGCGATGGATTCGCGGATCACTTCCAGGTGCGGCAGGCACTCTTCGAGCGTCTTGCCTGCAAACACCAGGGCGAATTCCTCGCCGCCGTAGCGATACGCCTTACCGCCGCCACTGATTTTCGACAGTTTGCTGGCCACCAGTCGCAACACCTGGTCACCAACATCGTGGCCGTGGGTATCGTTGAATTTCTTGAAGTGGTCGACGTCGCTCATGGCCAACACGTAGTTGCGCCCCAGACGCTGCATGCGCTCGTTCAAGGCGCGACGGCCCGGCAGCCCGGTCAACTCGTCGCGGAAGGCCATTTGATAAGCCTCATGGGCAACGGCGGCAGCGATCATCAACATCACCTGACTGCACATGATGTTCAGGGTGAACGGCAGAATGAAGGTTTTCGGCAACATCCAGAACAACCCGAGCAAACCCACCAGTTGCGCGGCATGCAGCGGTCTGGGGTTACGCCAGTACTGCCAGGCCAACAACAGGAATGAGCCGATGAACACCGGGTACGACAGCTGGATCAGGCTCATCCAGGCGCCATGCAAGGCTGGCCAGCGGATCTCCGACAGCCAAATCAACAACGCCTGCGGATAACTTTGTTCCAGCCCCAGCGCCACGCTGCCTACCGCCAGCAACACGGCGAAACGCGCCACCATGTCCTGGAACAGATGCGTTCGCTCCTGCCACGCGGCGAACACGCCAAACAGCAACGGCAATAGAAGGCAACACAAATGGAAGACCACGGCAGCGTCCTCACGCACCTTGCCGTTGTCGCGGTAGTAGTCGGTCTGGGTGTCGAGCAGGAAGTAAGCGATGTACACCGTGACCATCAGAAACAGCTCACGCTGACGTCGGTAAACCGCGCAGTAAGCTCCACCGAGCAGCAGCACCAGGGTCGGCAGCACGTTAAATAGCGAGGTGAAGAAGACGTTCAGATCCTTGACGTACGCAGCCGCAAGCCCCGCCAGTAACAGCAGCAATGACGGCAGGAAATGACTGAAACGTACAGCGGAAGAACGCGGCAAGGGTAAAAGCTCCGACCGTCATAGCGATTGATGGCACTGTGCCCACCACTTTAACGGCAGCCCCCTCGATTTGCTGAGTGAAATACTGAGGTATTTGTAAAAGGGCGTCACTGGCGTCCATCAGCCACCAGTGACGCAAGGGGAAAACCTGTTACAGGTCGTTGTTGAACGGTTGCAATGGCCCTTCCATACGTGTGCGACCTTCGGCACCGACCGGTCTGAGCTGGAATTCGGCGTCCTGCGCCTGCCGGGTAGTGATCTTCGGACTGGCCGGTTTTTGCCCGACCGAGTTTTCATCACCTTTTTCGCCCTGAGGCAGTACCAGCGAAGGATGGTCAAACGGCGCCCGTTCCCACGCAACCCGAGGATCGGTCAGGCCGACTTCCATGAATTTGACCAATGCATCCACTTCATCCGGGGTCAGGTTCAGCGGGGTCATGTCCGGATCGAGGTTTGAGCCGTTGTGCTGATTGACCGCCGGATGCTCGAAGCCGCTGGTGTTGCTGGCATCTTCGCCACGCCGGTCGCCGCCGCGGTTGTAGAACTCCATCACTTGTTGCAGCGTTGCGCGACTGCCGTTGTGGAAGTACGGCCCGGTCAACGCGATGTTGCGCAAGGTTGGCGTCTTGAAGGCACCATCGACCGCGTCGCGGAAACCGACACTGGGCTTGAGCGTCGGATCACAAGGAATCGCCGGGCTCAAAGGCGCTTCGAAGGTGCACACATCGACTTCCAGCGGGTCAGGGATCTGGCCGCCCTGGAGCACGGTGTTGTACTCGCGAGTGAAGGACAACGGATTGCCCCAGGCATCCGAGCCACCGACTGCCAGGTCTTCCGAGGTTGGACGCACCCCGGTGTTGTAGAAGCCGTTGTCATAGAGCGTGGTCAGGTTGTCGGCCATGACCATGCGTTCGATACGTTCCCGAGGATGGAACAGCAACCGGCTGCCGGCGTTGGTCAATTCCGCACCGCCGTGGCAACTGATGCACTTGCCCTTGCCCAGGAACAGGTTCATGCCCTGGACCTGCTGGTCGTTCATGGCCGTATGATCGCCCAGCAAGTAGGCATCCAGCGGCGCTTGATCCGAGATCAGCGTGGACTCATACATCTGAATCGCCAGTCCGAAGAACAGCGGGAAGTTCGCTTCCATCTGGGTGTACGGCGCACCGCCCAGCGAGACCTGCTGCGTGGCATTCCACAGGCGTGGCTGGAAGGCGTTCTTGATCAGCTCGCGGTAGGTCGGCCGGCGGGCGCCGGACACTGGCCCCAATACCGAATCGGTGGACGCGATCCGTTGCCCTTTGAGCATCAAGGTGTCAAGCATGCGCCGGCCAATGTCGGCGAAGGTACGTCCGCCGCAGGACATTTCCACCGGGCTGCCGGGCGGGCCTACCGCCTGCGAGGCGGCGGAGGCATCTTTGAGCGCCAGCCTGACTTTGGTCGCCACGCCACTGCGATCGCTGGTCACGAAGATCCCGGCATCCGGGTCGCGATTGCCGAATGGAGAGAAGCCGTTGAAGATGTTATTCGCCCGGCCATCCCAGAAATTGCGCACGTTGAACGCGGCGTTGATCACCGTGGGCGCGTTGCGCCCGGTGGCGCGGCGCACGTTGATGCCGCCCACCTGGAAGATACCATCGGGTTGCTGAATGCACTTGTCGAAACGCGCCTGACGGGGCTTGACGAAGTTGGCGTCGAACACGCCTTGTGACCCGATCACATCGTCAGTCGAATAGACAATCGCCGAATTGCGATCCAGCGGATTAGCCAGCACATGGGTCGGGAAGTCGTTTTTCTTCAGCA
Organism: Pseudomonas sp. WPR_5_2; assembly: GCF_003634475.1. NCBI lineage: Bacteria > Pseudomonadati > Pseudomonadota > Gammaproteobacteria > Pseudomonadales > Pseudomonadaceae > Pseudomonas > Pseudomonas sp. WPR_5_2. The sequence goes on from NZ_RBLA01000005.1 coordinate 83,482, forward strand.
GGTAATTCGGACCGCCCTTGCCTCCCGATTTGGTGGTGTAGCTCGGCACGTCGCCTGGAATGCCCGAGGCGATGAACGGCTTGTTGAAGATCGACGAGACGTTCGCGTTGGTGTTGGCCTGCCCTGGGTTGATCTGGTTGGTGGTGCGGTGATCCACACCCGCGTGGAAGTGGCAGGACGCACAAGCGGTGGAACCGTCGCTGCCGATCTCCATATCCCAGAACAGTGCCTTGCCCAGGAGCACCGCCGCCGAGCGATTGACCACATAGTCGGTCATCAGGTCGACCTTGCGCCCGCCCTCGGTACCCGAAGGATCAGGTGGCACCATACCGCGCAGCGGTTGCAGGCTGGGTACATCGGGTACCACCGGCGGATTGGCTACGGGCGCATCAGCGGCAAAAGCGCTCATGACCGGCAGGCTGATGGCAAGTAAACCGCCCGCCACCACACTAACCATGTGATGGCTTCGAAAGATGCTCAAGCACTTAACCATGATGACATTCTCGATTCAGTACGGAGTAGCCAGGCTCCGGGGTTGACCTGTTGCGAGATGAACTCATCGCCATGAACTTTTCTGCCCGCACGCGTATTCACGCCAACTTTAAGTTGACCGACGCGGGACAAGGCAAGGCTGGCAAAGTACTCTCTTGGCTCAGGCTTATCTTCAACAATTTTCTATCGCACTGCGAAGAGCGCTTGATCCCACTTTAGCTGTAACAAAAGATTTCAACAGCAAAAATTCAATATTTTTTTATCTCTCTCTGCACACTCTAAAACACGGCAAAAAGACACTACGGTGCTGTCCTCAATATTGGTGCAGCTTTCCCCCAATACTGGGGAATTCTCCCCAGTCGTCAGAATCGCCCTCCCAATAAAAATCAAAATACCCCAGCATTCATTGGACCAGACAGGGAAAATCTGCGCTTCCGCCAAACTGGCAGAGTAATTGCTATTTCATCAACAAGAGCTAAACTAGCAACAAGCAGCTCTATTAGCCTATTAATAAAACAGAAAATATAAACACCCACCAAATCTAAAAACTCACTCGTGCACAAGTTGCACTGCGTGAGCTATTGTCGTGACTTTATATATTAACAATTCAAACTTCTATTTCTTCCATCCCGCAAAAACACCGATTGTCATAAGTCCGACTTTCGAGTACTAATAAGCAACCCTTCTCATTCATTTAACCCTGAGACATTTCACCGAAGAACTGTCCGACTAAAAAACACGCCCAAAAAAGGGTATATATCCCCCCCTACTTTGGTGTTATGCACATCGATATAGTTACATAGAAAACGACTAATACCCGCGCAGCCCGCATTTTCCGCGGGCTGCCGATTGTCTGTGCCAAATCGGGCACGACTACTGCTTTGCACCCTTCAGGCTCAGGGAAATTTCTCTGACGTTTGTGTCTTGGGCAGGCCAGCACAACGCAGCTTGAATATGCCTGGAAGGTAAATGTGATCAGGGGCCAAGGTACCAGCTCACATTTGTTCATCTCTCCGGCTCGAGCCCAACGACCGTTGTTCCGCTCTTTTTTTGCACCGACCTTAGTGCATCAGCGAGTCGGTGGGTCGCTAGATCAGAAATCGGCCTGGCAAAACCTCGGAGACAATCATGAGACTATGCGCCAAAACAAAAGCACATGTTGAACCGCCGCTCCACATGCGAACCCAGGGTGTCATCGGCCGTACTGCACTGATCGCCAGTGCGATCGCCCTTGCACTGGCCCTCGGCGTAACCGGCGCGGCATGGGCCAAAAATGGGGTTGGTGGCGGTGGCGGCGGGACCGCCAAGCCACCCACCAAGGGGGCGGTGGCGCCATTCGCCACCCCCACACTGCCTGATCCCGTCTTCGCTGATGCTACTGCGATTCACGGCTTCGACATCACGGGCTTTATCCAGAACATGACGGTAGATTCCCCCGCCGAAACCTGCCCAGGGGCTACTGTCCCAGTGGAGCGCAGTGGCGGCAAAATTATGGTCAATGGCACGACCATTACCGTCCCTTGCAACATGATCATCCAGATGCCGGCCAATACCCTGAGTTGGCGCGATTTCGTCAACGGTGGAGCATTGGGGCTCAACAGTACCCGTGCCTACCCATCGTTCGAGATCCACGTGGTGGGCAATACCGTCAATGGCAAACAAATCGCCGGGTTGATCGATGTCTCTCAACAGACAACCCAGACAGGCAGCGGCTACATCAGCCGGATCGACCTGGACACTGGCAATATCGAAGTGACCAGCACCAACTCGCCGCAGCCCACGATACTGCAAATCAACGACCCGAATGGACGCTTCGGCCGAGTCCGGACCGCAGACCCGCGCTTCTCCGTGGATGATGCCAACCCGACCATTCACGCAGCCACCGGCTTTCCCATGTGTGTGCCACGTGGCGCCGATGACGCATTGTGCCCGCAGAAAAACCGGCCACTGGCCAAGACACCGACCACGACCAATAACTGCCGCAATTTCAGCCAGGCCGGTGTCAGTCCGCTGCCGGCCAGCGGCGAATTGAGCCCACCTGCGCTGGGCCAGGTGTATTGCAGCCAGTTCATCATGAAAGGACCAACCGACGCGACAAGGCTCCCGACGGATCCTGATCCGCGCCAGCAAGCACCTTTCGAAGTCGGCGATTTCATCAGTTATTCCGGCACCCTGTTCAAGTCGCCAACATCCGGAAATCCGGACTTCATCTCTGCCCACACCATCGAAGCCAACGTCGGTATCTACACGCAGCCCGGTACGCAGCCCAGCTACCTGTCCATCGGCGAATTCGGCATCGGCAGCGCCGATCCGAACCCAACAGCCGTCAGCGGCGTGGCGCAGGAAACCCAGGACCGGTTGTTCCTTGAGACATCGACAACCGACATCCTGACGCCGGTGGATATTTACCTTATCGATGTGGACAACAACGGCGTGGAACATAACCGTTGGGTAACACCCTATGAGATGACCGGTGAATGCAATCCTGCACTGACCCTGGCACCGACTTGCCGTGGTGTTTCGGGCGGCATTACCACCCAGAACACCGGTGCTCAACCACAGCGTGCCAGGTTGCGGGCAAGCAAGGCGCCAACCGGACTTCTCAGCCAGCCGACCCGGACGCTGCGGGTGATGGCGCGCTCAATGTGCCCTCCGGACCCGTCGAGTCTCTCGCAGGCCCTTGTAGACAACTGCCTCAAAAGTCAGCCTGCAGTGGCCAATGGGCTGATCGCGGGGCAATACGTAGCCCCGGTGTTCGAATTCATCTTTCCGGAGAACGTCAAGCCGGGCGACCCTGTCGTTCCTAATGACTTCTGGCACCTTCCGTTCATTCGCAATGGCGAAGGTTCCGCCACCCCGGCGGGTGCTGGACCACTGGCCCCCACCCCATGGTGAGCAATGCCTGACGATGGCGCAAAAAAAACCGCCGCTCCCAAAGGAGCGGCGGTTTTTTTGAAGAACTGCGTTAAGCCTTAGTAGCCCAGCGCGAAGTCTTCTTCTTTCATGTCCATCAGGTTATTGGCGCCCGACAGCATGGTTGCAACGTGAGTGCGGGTACGCGGCAGGATGCGCTGGAAGTAGAAGCGCGCTGTCTGCAGCTTGGCGGTGTAGAACGCCTCTTCGGATGTGCCGGCAGCCAGTTTCTCGGCAGCCAGACGCGCCATGTCGGCCCAGAAGTAGGCCAGGCAGGCATAACCGGAATACATCAGGTAGTCCACCGAGGCCGCGCCGACTTCTTCGCGATCCTTCATGGCGGCCATACCGACCTTCATGGTCAGTTCGCCCCATTCCTTGTTCAGTGCAGCCAGCGGTGCAACGAATTCCTTGACCGCTTCGTTGCCTTCGTTGGTCTGGCAGAACTTGTGCACGATCTTGGTGAAGCCTTTCAGAGCCTCGCCTTGAGTCATCAGCACTTTACGGCCCAGCAGGTCGAGTGCCTGGATACCAGTGGTGCCTTCGTACAGCATGGAAATGCGGCTGTCGCGAACGTTCTGCTCCATGCCCCACTCGGCGATGAAACCGTGGCCACCATAGATCTGCACGCCGTGGTTAGCCGATTCGAAACCGACTTCGGTCATGAAGGCTTTGGCGATTGGGGTCATGAAAGCCAGCAGTGCGTCGGCTTTCTTCTTCTCTTCTTCGTCCACGCCGTACTTGACGATGTCGACCTGCTTGGCGGTGAAGTAAACCATTGCGCGGTTGCCTTCGGCGAACGCTTTCATGGTCAACAGCATGCGGCGAACATCCGGATGCACGATGATCGGGTCAGCGGCTTTGTCCGGCGCTTTCGGGCCAGTCAGCGAGCGCATTTGCAGGCGATCGCGAGCGTATTTCAGGCCGCCCTGGAAGCCGATTTCGGCGTGGGCCAGGCCTTGCAGCGCAGTCCCCAGACGTGCGGTGTTCATGAAGGTGAACATGCAGTTCAGGCCTTTGTTCGCCGGGCCGATCAGGAAACCGGTCGCGCCGTCGAAGTTCATCACGCAGGTGGCGTTGCCGTGGATACCCATCTTGTGTTCCAGGGAACCACAGGCCACCGCGTTACGCGTACCCACCGAACCGTCTGCGTTCGGCAGGAACTTCGGCACGATGAACAGCGAAATGCCTTTGGTACCGGCCGGTGCATCCGGCAGGCGGGCCAGCACGATGTGAACGATGTTGTCGGCCATGTCGTGTTCACCGGCCGAGATGAAGATCTTGGTGCCGGAGACTTTGTAGGAACCGTCAGCCTGAGGCTCGGCCTTGGTGCGCAGCATGCCCAGGTCGGTACCGCAGTGAGGTTCGGTCAGGCACATGGTGCCGGTCCATTCGCCGGACACCAGTTTGGTCAGGTAAGCCTCTTGCTGCTCAGGCGTACCGTGCTCGGAGATGGTGTTCATCGCGCCGTGCGACAGGCCCGGGTACATGCCCCACGACCAGTTGGATTCACCGACCATTTCGCTGATGGCCAGGCCCAGGGATTCCGGCAGGCCTTGACCGCCGTGCTCAACGTCGTGAGCCAGGCTTGGCCAGCCGCCTTCGACGAATTGCTTGTAGGCCTCTTTGAAGCCAGTCGGGGTTTTAACGCCGGACTCGCTCCAGGTGCAGCCTTCGAGGTCGCCCACGCGGTTCAGCGGAGCCAGCACCTGCTCACAAAACTTGGCGCCTTCTTCGAGAATGGCGTCAACCATGTCCGGAGTGGCGTCCGCGCAAGCCGGAAGGCTCTGATAGTGCGCTTCGTAACCAAGCAGTTCGTCACGAACGAAGCGAATATCACGCAAGGGGGCCTTGTAGTCAGGCATAGCGATAAACCTCTGCTGATGTAACCGTGAATGAACGACCGCGTGGATTTGTTGTGGCGGTCAAACAGTTGTTTGAAACATACGTTTACGCCTAAATCTTGTCAAGCGTCGATCTTTTGCCGCTCGTCATCGCCTGGCTCGATTCAGGACGCGCGAAGGCTCGGCGCCGTTGCTCGAAGCAACACGCAGTGTAGGAAAGAATAGTTTGCGTAGAAGGACTTACGCAGAAAAACGCCGCGAATGATCGCGGCGTCAGCGGTGCGGGTTCAGCGAAGAATCAGGCAAAGGTATCGATCAACGTACCGAGCATTTCATCGGAGGCTTTGGCGACCTTGGCGCCCAGCTCTACCTGAAATTTACCCTGGTCCATTTCCACCAGGTTGCTGGTCAGGTCTGATTGCTGGCTGCGATCGACCGAACGCAAGCGATCGGCTTGAGCCTCGGAAGACTGGCTGGTGACCGAACGCTCGATCGTAGTGTTGGCGATCTGCCCGGCGGCTTGATCGACACGGTTCTGCCCTGTCTGAATAGTGCTCAGACCGGCATAAAAAGCGGTGTTTCCTGAGATTTCCATGGGAGAACTCGTCCTTGCAAAGGATCAACAGCGGCCATTGAAGCAGACGCGTGGGCAAAACACCCGACAAAAACACTAATGGCACAGTGCCTTGTCATAGGTAAAATTTAGTCGAGCAAATCCAGTTGCAGATGCTCGGCCACTGCTTCTGCCGTCACCACCTTGAGTTTCGGCACCCGCCCCAGGCACGGCGCAGGGATTCGCTCGGCAAGCGTCGCCAGGTTTTCTTCCAGCCGCGACGTCTTCGCATCGATGATGTTGGCCACCCACCCCGCCAGTTGCAAACCGTCTTGGGCGATCGCCTCGGCCGTCAGCAACGCATGGTTGATACAGCCCAGGCGCACGCCGACGACAAGAATCACCGGAAGATCCAGTGCCATCGCCAGGTCCGACAGATTGTCCTGATCCGCCAGGGGCACACGCCAGCCACCGGCGCCTTCGATCAAGGTGAAATCGGCCTGCAGGTCGAGAATCTGCCGCATGGGCTCCAACAGCGACTGCACCGTCAGCGCCACACCCGCCTCCCGTGCAGCCAGGTGCGGTGCAATGGGCGGTTCAAAGGCCACCGGGTTGACCTGCTGATAAGTCAGCGGCAGCGAGCATTCCGCCAACAGTGCCAACGCATCGGCGTTGCGCAAGCCTTTAGGCGTTACATCGCAACCGGAAGCGACCGGTTTACCCGCCGCCGTGCTCAAGCCGGCCGACCGCGCCGCGTGCAGCAAACCGGCGGCCACCGTGGTTTTGCCGACATCGGTGTCCGTGCCGGTGATGAAATAGGCTGCACTCATAAGGGTTTCTCCATAACGGCGTACACCACTTGATAAGTCGCCGGCAGGCCCTGTGCCTGACGAAACTGCTCATAAGCCTCGACCAACCCCAGAATCCGCGCCCGGCCAGTCAATCCGCCCGGCCGACCTGGGTTGATGTTGTGTGCGCCCAGTGCCTTGAGTTCATGGGTCAGACTGCGCACATCCGGGTAATGCAGCACGTGGGGGCGGGTCTGCAGACTGAGCGCCTGCAAGCCGCTGGCCGCGCATAACTGCTGATAAACCGCGAACTCGCGGAAACGGTTGACGTGCACCATGCCATCCACTTGCCGCCAGCTGTCACGCAGTTCAAACAACGTGCCCACGCACAGACTAGCAAACGCGAAGATTCCGCCCGGTTTCAGCACGCGATGGGCTTCGCTGAGCACCGAGGCGAAGTCCGCACACCACTGCACCGCCAGGCTGGAGAAGATCAGGTCGCAGGTCGCGTCGCGCAGCGGCAATCGCTCGGCATCGCCGGCAATGAAGTGCGTGGCGCCACCCAATGGCCGCGCGTGATTGAGCATGCCTTCGGCGATGTCCAGCGCCACACCCTGGCCGGCGGGAAACCGCTCAGCCAATGAGCGACTGAAATGCCCGGTGCCGCAGCCCAGGTCGAGCCAGCGCCCCGGAATGAAATCACCCGGCAAACGGCTCAGCAGTTGACTGCCCACATCACGTTGCAACTCGGCCACGCTGTCGTAGCTCGCCGCCGCCCGGGAGAAGGACGCCGCGACCTGGCGTTTGTCGGGCAATCCGCCGGGCTGCTTTGGAAAGGGAAGCGCAAGAGATAAATCAGTCATCACCGGACTCATGCAAAAAGGCCTGGATCGCCCCCGCCACACCGTGGGGGTCTTCCAGAAGAAATGCGTGGCTGGCCCGTTCAATCAGGCCGATTTCGACATCCGGCAGCAACCTCAGCAAGTCCCCCGCCGCTTCGGCCGGGACCAACCCGTCGAGGCCGGCGAACAGATGCAGTTGCGGACCGCGAAACGTCTGCAAGGCGTGTCGGGTATCCAGTTGCGCGAGCACTTCCAGACCGCTCATCAATACCGGTGCCGCCGTATGTGGCGCACCGCCGAGCAGCAATCGCGACAATCCGCGCGGGTCTTCGGCACCTTGTGCGCACAGCAACGAAAAGCGTTTCAAGGTCATGCGCGGATCAGCTGCACAGCCCGCCAGAAACGCATCGAAGGTTTCGCCGGGCATCGCGCTCGGCCACTGTTCATGGCTGACAAAAGAAGGATTGCTCGCCAGGGTCAACAAGCCGCAGCAACGATCGCCGCGACGCGCTGCCAATGCCGACGCGAGCATGCCACCCAAGGACCATCCGCCGAGCCAGGCGTCCTGGGGGAGCGCCGAATCAAGCTCATCCAGCCACTCGTCAAGATCGCTCGACTCCAGCTCCGGCAATGGTTCGATTTCCACCCGAAGGTGTTCGTCCAGGCCCTGCAAGGCCGCCGCCAAGGGTTCCAGCGGCGAAATTCCGAGGCCCCAACCGGGCAGCAGAATCAGTCGATCACGCATGGCTTGGCTCCGCTCCCAGTTGTCCGAAACAATCGGCCAATCCTTCTAACAATAGCTGTACCTGCGCTTCGCTGTGGGCGGCGGTCAGGGTCACGCGCAGTCTGGCGCTGCCGGCGGGCACGGTTGGCGGGCGGATCGCGGTCACCATCAACCCGCGTTCGCGCAGCAACTGCGACAAGCGCACGGCGCGTGCGGCGTCGCCGATCATGATCGGCTGGATCGGCGTGAAACTGTCCATCAGCTCCAGGCCAATCTGCTCGGCGCCCTGGCGGAATTGGCGGATCAGCGTTTGCAGATGCTCACGACGCCAATGCTCGCTGCGCAACAGTTCCAGGCTTTTCAGCGTGGCGCAGGCCAGGGCCGGCGGCTGGCTGGTGGTGTAGATATAAGGCCGGGCAAACTGGATCAGGCTCTCGATCAGCTCTTCGCTGCCGGCGACAAAAGCCCCGGCCGTACCGAACGCCTTGCCAAGGGTGCCAACCAATACCGGCACGTCTTCCATGCTCAGGCCAAAGTGCTCGACGATGCCGCCACCGTTGGCGCCCAGCGGGCCGAAACCGTGAGCATCGTCAACCATCAGCCATGCCCCCTTGGCCTTGGCTTCCCGGGCCAGTGCCGGCAGGTTGGCGATGTCGCCGTCCATGCTGAACACGCCGTCGGTGACCACCAGCGTATTGCCGGTGGCTTTCTCAAGGCGTGTCGCCAGGCTCGCCGCATCGTTGTGCAGGTAGCGATTGAAACGCGCGCCGGACAGCAGTCCCGCATCCAGTAGCGACGCATGGTTGAGCCGGTCTTCCAGCACCGTATCGCCCTGCCCCACCAGCGCTGTGACCGCGCCGAGGTTGGCCATGTAGCCGGTGGTAAACAGCAAGGCGCGCGGGCGACCGGTCAGGTCGGCCAGGGCTTCTTCCAGGGCGTGATGCGGTCCACTGTGGCCAATCACCAGATGCGAAGCCCCGCCACCGACGCCCCAGCGCTCGGCGCCGGCACGCCAGGCTTCGATCACTTGCGGATGGTTGGCCAGGCCCAGGTAGTCGTTGTTACAGAACGCCAGCAACGGCTGGCCATCGACCACCACTTGCGGGCCTTGGGGGCTTTCGAGCAGCGGGCGATGGCGGTAAAGATTTTCGGCACGACGGGCAGCCAGGCGTGCGGCGAGATCGAAAGACATGCAGGCCTCGTCTATCCGGTGACATGAATCCACTGTGGGAGCGAGCCTGCTCGCGAATGCGGACTGACATTCAACATTGATGTCGTCTGACACGCCACCTTCGCGAGCAGGCTCGCTCCCACAGGGTTTTGCATTCAAATCAGAACAGGTGGTAAGCGATTAGACGGCGGCGTTATAGAACTGCTCGCTGCTCTTCTGCTCCACCAGCGCCTGTTCGATGGCCGCCTGATGCACTTCATCGGCGTGCTCTTCGCGGGCTTCCGGCAGGATGCCAAGGCGTCCGAACAGCTGCATGTCCTTGTCGGCCTGCGGGTTGGCGGTGGTCAGCAGTTTTTCGCCGTAGAAAATCGAGTTGGCGCCGGCGAAAAACGCCAGGGCCTGCATCTGTTCGTTCATGGCCTCGCGGCCGGCGGACAGGCGCACGTGGGATTTTGGCATCAGGATCCGGGCGACGGCGAGCATGCGGATGAAATCGAACGGGTCGACGTCGTCGGCATTTTCCAGTGGCGTGCCGGCCACTTTCACCAACATGTTGATGGGCACCGACTCTGGATGTTCCGGCAGATTGGCCAGCTGGATCAGCAGGTTGGCGCGATCGTCGAGGGACTCGCCCATGCCGAGGATGCCGCCGGAGCAGATCTTCATCCCCGAGTCACGCACGTAGGCCAGGGTTTGCAGGCGCTCGCCGTAGGTGCGGGTGGTGATGATGCTGCCGTAGAACTCAGGCGAGGTGTCGAGGTTGTGGTTGTAGTAATCAAGACCGGCCTTGGCCAGCGCTTCGGTCTGTTCCTGATCGAGGCGACCGAGGGTCATGCAGGTTTCCAGGCCCAGAGCCTTCACGCCTTCGACCATCTTCAGCACATAGGGCATGTCCTTGGCCGATGGATGCTTCCACGCCGCACCCATGCAGAAACGGGTCGAACCGATGGCTTTGGCGCGAGCGGCCTCTTCGAGGACCTTCTGCACTTCCATCAATTTTTCTTTTTCCAGACCGGTGTTGTAGTGACCGGACTGCGGACAATATTTGCAATCTTCCGGGCAGGCGCCGGTCTTGATCGACAACAGGGTCGACACCTGGACGCGGTTGGCATCGAAATGCGCGCGGTGCACGGTCTGCGCCTGGAACAGCAGGTCATTGAATGGTTGAACGAAGAGTGCTTTGACTTCGGCCAAAGACCAGTCATGACGCAGGGTTGCAGAGGTGCTGGCGCTCATGGGCGTTACCTTTATTTTAACCAGGGCAAGGTTTTATGCTGGGCAAACGACTGCGGGATGGAATACCCACAGCCGCGACACGGATGTTCGGCATATTTAAGGAAGAGCGATGCACTGTCAACCACGATACAAAGGACCGGTTTACATCTGGTTAAAAAACAAACAATCCTGCTTGCTCTGCGATGAAGCCGCCGATGGCGATACGCCCCTCTGCATGGCCTGCGAAACCGAGTTGCCCTGGCTCGGCGACCACTGTCAGACCTGCGCACTGCCATTACCTGCGGCGGGCCTGACCTGCGGCCAATGCCTGAAACAACCGCCGGCTTTCGAACGGGTCATCGCGCCGTGGACCTACAGCTTTCCGATAGACAGCCTGATCACCCGCTTCAAACACAGTGCGAAGTGGCCGTTTGGCCACCTGCTTGCCGAACTGCTCGCTCAGGCCCTGCAACATCGCTTCGAGAATGATCTGCCGCGCCCCGATTTAATGCTGCCAGTGCCGCTGGCCACCCGGCGACTGCGCCAGCGGGGTTTCAATCAGGCCGCGATGCTGGCGCGCTGGCTCGGCAGCCGGTTGAACATACTTGGCGATGAACGGTTGCTCCTGCGGATTCAGGACACCGACGCGCAGCAAGCGCTGAACGCCAACGAACGGCGCAAGAACTTGCGCAATGCTTTCGCGCTGGCACCCGATGCATCGGTCAAAGGACTCCACTTGGCACTGGTGGACGACGTGCTCACCACCGGTGCCACGGCGCAAGCACTGGCCCGCCTGTTGATGGATGCGGGCGCCGCTCGGGTCGATGTGTATTGCCTGGCCCGCACCCCCAAACCCGGCGACACAATTTGACCTGAACATACAACCCCCCTGTAGGAGCGAGCCTGCTCGCGAAGACGGATTATCATTCAACAGAGATGTCGACTGAGATGACGCCTTCGCGAGCAGGCTCGCTCCTACAAAGGGGCAGTGGCTTGACTTGACTCCCGGGCCTCCAGCAGCCAACGTCCTCACCATCGTCACAGCCCGAAGCGTCCTGCCATGTCCTTGCCTACGCTGTTGTCCCAGCACATTGTCCGCCGCCCGCAACGAATCGCACTGCTGCAACACATTGCCGAACAGGGCTCGATCACCCGCGCGGCGAAAAGCGCAGGCCTGAGCTACAAAGCCGCCTGGGATGCCATCGATGAACTCAACAACCTCGCGCAGAAGCCGCTGGTGGAACGCAGCGTCGGCGGCAAGGGCGGTGGCGGCGCCAGGCTGTCCAGCGAAGGCGAACGGGTGTTGCGCCTCTATCAAAAGCTGCAAGCCTTGCAGGCCCAGGTGCTGGAAGCCGCCGAGGAGGCCAGCGACCTCGACCTGCTCAGCCGCTTGATGCTTCGGACCAGCGCGCGCAATCAGTTGCACGGCAAGATCGCGGCCATCGAAACCCAGGGCCACAATGACCGGATTCGCCTGGAACTGGCCGAAGGCTTGAGCATCGATGCGCAAATCACCCACGACAGCACCCTGCGCCTGGAGCTGCAACCCGGCACCGAAGTCGTGGCCCTGATCAAGGCCGGTTGGCTGGAGGTGTTGGGCGCCGGGGACAGTGCAACACCCGGTTACAGTTGCCTCAAAGGCACTGTCGAAGAAGTACTCGACGCGCAAGGCGGTCCCAGCGAAGTACGCATCGGCCTGCCCAATGGCCAGACACTCTGCGCCCTGGCCGAGCCCGCGCATCTGCGATCCCGGGGATTGAGCGTCGGAAAACCGGTGAGCGTGCAGTTTTCGCCGTCCAACGTACTGCTCGGCACGCCGCTGTAAACGCACTGCAACAAAACCTTCATCACCCATCATTAAGGTGACTGCAAAAACCGCAGGGAGCCTGATGTGAGCCTATTGAAAGATAACCAACCCACCGACCTCGAACAGATGGTCGGTCTCAGCCGCCGTGGATTCATCAGCGCCGGCGCCCTGTGCGGCGCCGCGATGTTCCTGGGTGGCAATCTGCTGAGCCGCAGCGTGCTGGCCGCCAGTGTCAGCGCCGGCACCAGCCAGTTGCTGGGTTTCGACAGCATTCCCGCCGCCACCGCCGACAGCATCAGCCTGCCGCCTGGCTACCGATCTTCGGTGCTGATCAGTTGGGGCCAGCCCCTGCACAAAGACGGCCCGGCCTTCGACCCAAGCGGCAATGGCAGCGCCGAGCATCAAGAGGTGCAGTTCGGCGACCACAACGACGGCATGAGCCTGTTCGCCTTTCCCGACAACCCCAACCGGGCGCTGATGGCGATCAACAACGAGTACACCAATTACCGCTACCTCTACCCCCATGGCGGCATGCCGCAGTCGGCCGAAGAGGTGCGCAAGGCTCTGGCTGCCGAAGGCGTGACGGTCATCGAAGTGCAGCGCAACAACGGTCATTGGCAATTCGTCCAGGGTTCGCGCTACAACCGGCGCATCCACGGCAATTCGCCGATCAGCCTGAGCGGTCCGGCCGCCGGTCACGAGCTACTGAAAACCAGTGCCGATCCGCACGGCAAGGCGGTCCTGGGCACCTTCCAGAATTGCGCCAATGGCAAGACCCCGTGGGGCACCTATCTGACCTGCGAAGAGAACTTCACCGACTGCTTCGGCAGCAGCAATGCCGAGCAGAAGTTCGACGCCGCACAGAAACGCTATGGCGCGGTGGCAGCCAGCAAAGAGATCAACTGGCATCCACACGATGCGCGCTTCGACCTGGCGAAGAATCCCAACGAACTCAACCGTCACGGCTGGATCGTGGAGATCGACCCCTTCGATCCGCAATCCACCCCGGTCAAGCGCACCGCGCTGGGTCGTTTCAAACATGAAAACGCCGCACTGGCCGAAACCGGTGACGGTCATGCCGTGGTGTACATGGGCGACGATGAGCGCGGCGAGTTCATCTACAAGTTCGTCAGCCGCGACAAGATCAACCACAAGAACCCCAAGGCCAATCGCGACCTGCTGGACCACGGCACCTTGTATGTGGCGCGTTTCGACGCCGGCGACGGCAACGCCGATCACCCCAAAGGCCAGGGCGAATGGGTCGAACTGACCCACGGCAAAAACGGCATCGATGCCAGCAGCGGTTTCGCCGACCAGGCTGAAGTGCTGATTCACGCGCGCCTGGCGGCCAGCGTGGTGAAGGCCACGCGCATGGACCGCCCGGAATGGATCGTGGTCAGCCCCAAGGACGGCCAGGTTTACTGCACGCTGACCAACAACGCCAAACGCGGCGAAGACGGGCAACCGGTGGGCGGGCCGAATCCGCGGGAGAAAAACGTCTACGGGCAAATCCTGCGCTGGCGCACCGACCGCGACGATCACGCCTCGAACACTTTTGCCTGGGATCTGTTCGTGGTCGCCGGCAACCCGCAAGTGCATACCGGCACCCCGAAAGGCGGTTCGTCGAACATCACGCCGCAGAACATGTTCAACAGCCCCGATGGCCTGGGCTTCGACAACGCCGGACGCTTGTGGATTCTCACCGACGGCGATGTCAGCAATACCGGTGACTTTGCCGGTATGGGCAACAACCAAATGCTCTGCGCCGACCCGATGACCGGCGAAATTCGCCGCTTCATGGTCGGGCCGATCGGCTGCGAAGTGACGGGCATCAGCTTCTCGCCAGATCAGAAGACCTTGTTTGTCGGGATTCAGCATCCGGGCGAAAACGGTGGCTCGACCTTCCCCGAGCACTTGCCCAATGGCAAGCCACGGTCGTCGGTGATGGTCATTACCCGGGAAGATGGCGGGATCGTCGGCGCCTGATCCGGCCCCATCGCGAGCAAGCATTGCTCCCACAAGGAAGCGTATTTGACCTGTGGGAGTAAAGCTTGCTCACGATGACGCCAATGCAGACACCTCACCTCTCAACCCCCTAAAGCAGCCCCGTCTGCGCTACCATGCCTGGCCGGACGCAGCAGCCTGCTGCGCGCAGGAGTCAGCATGGCCCACCCGTTTGAAACCCTCACCCCAGACCTCGTGCTCGATGCCGTCGAAAGCATCGGCTTCTTGAGCGATGCCCGTGTCCTGGCGCTCAACAGTTACGAGAATCGTGTCTATCAAGTCGGCATCGAAGACTCCGAGCCGCTGATTGCCAAGTTTTACCGCCCGCAGCGCTGGACCAACGAAGCGATTCTGGAAGAACACCAGTTCACCTTCGAGCTCACCGAAGTCGAGGTGCCGGTGGTTGCGCCGATGATCCACAACGGTGAAACCCTGCACGAACACAACGGCTTCCGTTTCACCCTGTTCCCCCGCCGCGGCGGCCGCGCGCCGGAGCCTGGCAACCTCGATCAGCTGTATCGCCTGGGGCAACTGCTCGGTCGCCTGCATGCGGTCGGTGCAACCAAACCGTTCGAGCACCGCGAAGCCCTGGCGGTAAAAAACTTCGGCCATGACTCGCTGACGACCCTGCTCGAAGGCAATTTCATCCCCCGCAGTTTGCTGCCGGCCTACGAGTCCGTGGCCCGCGACCTGCTCAAGCGGGTCCAAGAGGTCTACGACGCAACGCCGCACCAGAACATCCGCATGCACGGCGATTGTCACCCCGGCAACATGATGTGCCGCGACGAGATGTTCCACATCGTCGACCTCGACGACTGTCGCATGGGCCCGGCGGTGCAGGACATCTGGATGATGCTGGCCGGTGACCGCCAGGAATGCCTGGGGCAGTTGTCGGAACTGATGGACGGCTACAACGAATTCCACGACTTCGACCCACGGGAACTGGCGTTGATCGAACCGCTGCGCGCCCTGCGCCTGATGCACTACAGCGCCTGGCTCGCCCGCCGCTGGGACGACCCGGCGTTCCCGCGCAGCTTTCCGTGGTTCGGCACCGAACGATATTGGGGCGATCAGGTATTGGCGTTGCGTGAACAGTTGGCGGCGCTCAATGAAGAGCCCCTCAAACTCTTCTAACCCACACAAAACCACTGTGGGAGCGAGCCTGCTCGCGAATGGGGCGGCACATTCAGCACATCTGCGGCTGACACACCGCTTTCGCGAGCAGGCTCGCTCCCACAGGTTGTCCGTGTTCACAATTGGCCAACCTATTACGGCAGGACATTCGTAGACAAATCTCCTTACAATCCCTTCTTTGTTAGCTGCCTAAGCAAGGATTCTGCATGCAAGCCGCCAACCCGCGTCGCGGGTACATTCTGGGCCTGACCGCCTACATCATCTGGGGACTTTTCCCGCTCTATTTCAAAGCCATCGCCAGCGTGCCCGCCGTGGAGATCATCATCCATCGCGTACTGTGGTCGGCGCTGTTCGGTGCCTTGTTGCTGATGGTCTGGAAGCATCCTGGCTGGTGGCGCGAGCTGCGGGAAAATCCGCGGCGGTTGGCAATCCTGGCCTTGAGCGGCACGCTGATCGCAGCCAACTGGCTGACTTATGTGTGGTCGGTGAATAACGGGCGCATGCTCGAAGCCAGTCTCGGCTACTACATCAACCCGCTGGTGAACGTGCTGCTGGGCATGCTGATCCTCGGCGAACGGCTACGGCGCATGCAATGGATTGCCGTGGGCCTGGCGACCATCGGTGTGGCGCAACAGGTGTGGCAGGTCGGCAGTTTGCCGTGGGTGTCGCTGGTATTGGCGCTGACCTTCGGCTTCTACGGACTCATTCGCAAGCAGGCACCGGTCAAGGCGTTGCCGGGCCTGGTGGTGGAAACCTGGATGCTGGTGCCGATCGCCCTGGGTTGGTTGCTACTCAATCCGACTGCCCACAGTGCCCAGGCCGAGTTCTGGACCACGTCCGAAGCCTGGTGGCTGGTGGCTGCCGGGCCGGTCACACTGGTGCCGCTGGTCAGTTTCAACGCCGCCGCGCGGCATTTGCCTTACACCACGTTGGGATTTCTCCAGTACCTGGCGCCGACGCTAGTACTGCTGCAAGCCGTCCTGTTGTTTGGTGAGCACTTGTCTTCCAGCACATTGACGGCGTTCATCTTTATCTGGGCCGGTCTGGCGGTTTACAGCGTCGATGCGTGGATAAGTCTGCGCCGTCGCAGCTGATCAAAAAACGCACAAAACTCTGCAGGCCACAGCCGACATGGCCTGCAGAGTTCCTTCCCAAGGTTATCCACAGCGTGATCCCCGGCGTTTGTGCGCAAGTCACTGAATGTTGGCGTTTTTTTGATCAGCACTCGCCAAGCCACGGTTGACGTGGCCTGGCCGGCTGTCTCTACAGGTTATCCACAGGCAGGTGCACGTTTAACTTGGATAACCCGATCAGGGTTCGCTGCGCAGCACCAACTCCACCATAAGGTCGTCGGCCAGGGTTTCCAGGCGTGATTGCAGCACCTCCAGTGACAGCGTCAATGGCACTGCGAGAATCGCTTCGGCGTGAAACAGCGGCTCGCTGCTCATCGGCGCCGGCCGCACTTCCGTCACCAACCGCTCCAGATTGACCCCCTGTTCACTCAGCAATCGGGTGATATCGCGCACGATCCCCGGCCGGTCATTGCCCACCAACTCCATGGCAATCGGTTTCCAGGTGCAGGATTGCTCGATGCTGCTTTCGGCAATCAACACTCGAATGCCTTGGCTGGATAACCCTTTCAAGGCGTCGACCAGCGCATCGTAGGCTTCGGCCGGTACACCCACCCGAAGAATCCCGGCGAATTGCCCGGCCATGCGCGACATGCGGCTTTCCAGCCAGTTGCCGCCATGTTCGGCAATGCATTGGGCAATGCGCTCGACCTGCCCTGGCTTGTCCGGAGCGAAAACAGTGAGTACGAGGTGGTCCATGGCGCAGCCCTCTGGTCATGACTTTTGTTATGGAAAACCAAGTATAGGCAAGGGAAATTTCTGCGGTGAATCAGTTCCTACAAGGATTGCGCAGGCCTTGTAGGAGCTGGCTTGCCAGCGAATGAAGGCACCGCCAATCCGTGGGCGAACAACAAATCGTGTACAACTTCTTATATTTAGCTGGAACAATCTCATACTTTTTTGAGAACATCCCGATCCCCGTCGTGACCGCAATGCGTCATGGGGTCGCAGAACGACGTTAATAGTCTAATTTTCACAAGCGCAATTCATCATGTAGTATGCCGCAGCGCGCACTACATAACGTTGGATCGATGTCTGCCACCGGCGCAGTCGCATCCCTGAAAGCCCCGTCAGCAAGGCCTCAAAGCCGTTGATTGGTCCCAACCCAGCCGTCAGAAATGGCATGCACTGGTCGCAGGGTTTGTGGTTTAAATGCCAGAGGCTTCATTGTTAAATTGAAGAGCTGAAAAGCGAAATAGCTGAGCAGAGTGAGGCAAGCAATGACTGAACACGTTCAAGTCGGTGGCCTGCAGGTCGCCAAAGTCCTGTTCGACTTCGTGAACAACGAAGCCATTCCCGGAACCGGCCTCACCGCCGATCAGTTCTGGGCCGGTGCCGACAAGGTCATTCATGACCTGGCGCCGAAGAACAAAGCCCTACTCGCCAAACGCGATGATTTCCAGGCTCGTATCGATTCCTGGCACCAGGAACGCGCCGGTCAGGCGCACGACGCCGTGGCTTATAAAGCCTTCCTGCAAGACATCGGATATCTGCTGCCAGAAGCGGCCGATTTCCAGGCGACGACGCAAAACGTCGATGAAGAAATCGCCCGCATGGCCGGTCCACAATTGGTGGTACCGGTGATGAACGCCCGCTTCGCCCTCAATGCTTCGAACGCCCGCTGGGGTTCGCTGTATGACGCGCTGTACGGCACCGACGCCATCAGCGAAGCCGATGGTGCGGAAAAAGGCAAAGGCTACAACAAGGTTCGCGGTGACAAGGTCATCGCCTTCGCCCGTGCCTTCCTCGACGAAGCGGCGCCTTTGGCAGCCGGCTCCCACGTCGACTCCACCCGCTACTCCATCGTCGGCGGCAAACTGGTGGTCGCCCTCAAAGGTGGCAGCAACACCGGTCTGCGCAACGATGCGCAACTGATCGGCTACCAGGGCGATGTGGCGGCACCGACCGCGATCCTGCTGAAAAACAACGGCCTGCATTTCGAAATCCAGATCGATGCCAGCACCCCGGTCGGCCAGACCGACGCGGCCGGCGTCAAAGACATCCTGATGGAAGCCGCGCTGACCACCATCATGGACTGCGAAGACTCCGTCGCCGCCGTCGATGCCGATGACAAAGTGGTGATTTACCGCAACTGGCTCGGCCTGATGAAGGGCGACCTGTCGGAAGAAGTCGCCAAGGGCGGCAAGACTTTCACCCGCACCATGAACGCCGACCGCACCTACACCGCCATCGATGGCAGCGAATTGAGCCTGCACGGCCGCTCGTTGCTGTTCGTGCGCAACGTCGGTCACCTGATGACCATCGACGCGATCCTCGACAAGGACGGCAACGAAGTACCGGAAGGCATTCTCGACGGTCTGGTGACTTGCCTGGCGGCCTTGCACAACCTCAATGGCAACACGTCGCGCAAAAACACCCGCACCGGCTCGATCTACATCGTGAAGCCGAAGATGCACGGCCCTGAAGAAGCCGCGTTCACCAATGAACTGTTCGGGCGCATCGAAGAGGTGCTGGGCCTGCCGCGCAACACCCTCAAAGTCGGGATCATGGACGAGGAACGCCGCACCACGATCAACCTCAAGGCCTGCATCAAGGCGGCGAGCGAGCGTGTAGTGTTCATCAACACCGGTTTCCTCGACCGTACGGGCGATGAAATCCACACCTCCATGGAAGCCGGCCCGATGGTGCGCAAGGCGGACATGAAGGCGGAAAAATGGATCGGCGCCTACGAGAACTCCAACGTCGATATCGGTTTGAGCACCGGCCTGCAAGGCCGTGCGCAGATCGGCAAGGGCATGTGGGCCATGCCTGACCTGATGGCGGCGATGCTGGAACAGAAAATCGCTCACCCGATGGCCGGCGCCAACACTGCCTGGGTCCCTTCGCCAACCGCCGCGGCGCTGCACGCGCTGCACTACCACAAGGTTGACGTGTTCGCCCGTCAGGCCGAACTGGCCAAACGTGCCCACGCGTCGGTGGACGATATCCTGACCATTCCGTTGGCGGTGAACCCGCAGTGGACTGCCGAGCAGATCAAGAACGAACTGGACAACAACGCCCAGGGCATCCTGGGTTATGTAGTGCGCTGGATCGACCAGGGCGTCGGCTGTTCGAAAGTGCCGGACATCAACGACGTCGGCCTGATGGAAGACCGTGCCACGCTGCGTATTTCCAGCCAGCACATCGCCAACTGGCTGCGTCATGGCATCGTCACCGAAGATCAGGTGATGGAAAGCCTCAAGCGCATGGCCCCGGTGGTTGACCGCCAGAATGCCAACGACCCGCTCTATCGCCCGCTGGCACCGAACTTCGACAGCAACATTGCCTTCCAGGCAGCGGTCGAACTGGTGATCGAAGGCACCAAACAGCCGAACGGCTACACCGAGCCGGTTCTGCACCGTCGTCGTCGCGAGTTCAAGGCTGCCAATGGCCTGTAAGTAAGCGCTGATGTCGGACACGAAAAAGCCCTGATCTTTCGATCAGGGCTTTTTTTGTTTGCGTGTCTCGACCTGTAGGAGCCGGCTTGCTGGCGAAGGCGGCGCATCAATCAACACTGATGACGCCTGATACACCGCTATCGCCAGCAAGCCGGCTCCTACAGGTCAACGCCCTTAAGGATCCATGCCAAGCTCATGCTTGACCAACCCCAGCAATTTGCCGCTATCGATAGGCTTGAGCAGGAAATCGACCACACTCAAATGCATCGCGGCAATGGCGTCTTTTACGTCGGCGTCGCCGGAAACGATGATGAACGGCATCGCCGCCCGCACCGATTCGCGCACCTGACGAATCAGATCCAGGCCATCGACATGCCCCATGCGCAGATCGGTAATCACCAGGCCGATCGAGGGTCTTTCTTCCAGCATCTTGAGTGCGGTTTCACCGCTGGCCGCCGTCATGCAATGAATACCATCCAGCGCCAGAATTTCTGACAGCAACTCTCGGGCGTCCTTGTCGTCGTCAACGATCAGCACCCGTTGCGGCGGCAGGTCGGGTTCCAGCATGACGGCACTGAGCGCCTCGCGCTCGGCGTCACTCAAAATATCGTGGTCGGACATGGCGCTCTCTACATGTTCAGTTCAATTCCCTAGCACAGTGGTGAGACATCGCTAAGCAGAGCTTCAATGTGCACTTCGTCGGATACTTTTCCAATAGCAGGATAGAGCGATTTTTCTCTCAATTGCGTAGGGTTTTTCCGACATTCCATCACACTGATTGCCTACCTAGACTTACGTCCAATGGGCACCCTGACCGCAGGGGTCGACCATGGGTGAGTCATCCGACAACAACAACTCCAAAAAAGACTGCGGTAATGGTTATGAGTAAAGCGGACGCCTTCACACAGGCAGGGAAAACCGCGGTGTTGCAGAACATCCAGGGCACTTTGCAATTCCTTCAGCGCTTCCCGCCCTTCAACCAGATGGAACACGCTCACCTGGCGTACCTGGTCGAGCAATGCCAGCTGCGTTTTTATGCCCCCGGCGAGAGCATCATCAAGCCCGCCGATGGTCCGGTTGAGCACTTTTACATCGTCAAGCAGGGTCGGGTGGTGGGCGAGCGTCCGCATTCGGCCAAGGGTGGCACCGAAACCACGTTCGAAATCACCACCGGCGAATGCTTCCCTCTCGCCGCGCTGCTGGGCGAGCGTGCGACTCGCACCGAACACCTGGCTGCTGAAGACACCTTTTGCCTACAACTGAATAAGCTGGCGTTCATCAAGTTATTCGCCATTTCCCACACCTTTCGTGATTTTGCCCTACGCGGCGTGAGCAGCCTGCTGGATCAGGTCAACCAGCAGGTCCAGCAAAAAGCGGTGGAGACCCTCGGCACCCAGTACTCGCTCAATACTCGCCTGGGTGAATTGGCCATGCGCCATCCGGTGACGTGCAACCCGGCCACGCCACTGCGCGAGGCCGTGACCCTGATGCATGAGCAGCAGGTCGGCAGCATTGTGGTGGTCGATGAACATAAAGCGCCGCTGGGGATTTTTACCCTGCGCGATTTGCGCCAGGTGGTGGCCAACGGCACTGGTGATTTCAATGAAGCCATCGAGCGGCACATGACCCAGGCGCCGTTTTACCTGAGCCCGGACCACAGCGCTTTCGATGCTGCGATCGCCATGACCGAGCGACACATCGCCCACGTCTGCCTGGTCAAGGATCAGCGCCTGTGCGGTGTGGTGTCCGAGCGGGATCTGTTTTCCCTGCAACGGGTCGATCTGGTGCATTTGGCCCGCACCATCCGCAGCGCCCAGCGCGTGGAAAACCTGGTGGCGCTGCGTGGCGAGATCGGCCAACTGGTGGAGCGCATGCTGGCCCACGGTGCGTCTTCAACTCAGATTACTCATATCATCACCCTGCTCAACGACCACACCGTGTGCCGGGTGATCGAACTGACCCTGGCCGAGAAAGGCGACCCCGGCGTGCCGTTCAGTTGGCTGTGTTTCGGCAGCGAAGGTCGCCGTGAACAGACGCTGCACACCGATCAGGACAACGGCATTCTGTTCGAGGCCCGGGACGCGGCCCACGCAGCCGAGATTCGCGGCAAACTGCTGCCCATCGCCCACCAGATCAACCACAGCCTGGCTCTGTGCGGTTTCACGCTATGCAAGGGCAATATCATGGCCGGCAACCCCGAGCTGTGCCTGTCCCGGGTCGAATGGGCACGGCGCTTTGCCGCGTTCATTCGCGAGGCCACGCCGGAAAACCTGCTGGGATCGAGTATCTATTTCGATTTGCGCGTGGTCTGGGGCAGCGAACAGGGCTGCGAACAGTTGCGCCGCGGGATTCTCGGCCAGGTGGGCGACAATCGCCTGTTCCAGCGCATGATGGCCGAGAACGCGTTGCGCAATCGCCCGCCGGTAGGACGCTTCCGCGAGTTCGTGCTAGCGCGCAAAAATGGCGAAAAAGCCACCCTGGACCTGAAGATTCAGGGCCTGACACCTTTTGTCGATGGCGCCCGCTTGCTGGCCCTGGCCCATGGCATCGTGGCCAACAATACCCTGGAGCGTTTCCGCCAACTGGTGGATAAAGAGGTCATCGAGCCGCTGGATGGTGCGGCGTACGAAGAGGCGTATCACTTCATCCAGCAAACCCGCATGCAGCAACATCAGCTACAGACCCGAGAGAACCTGCCCTACTCCAACCGGGTCGATCCGGACAGCCTCAATCATCTGGACCGGCGAATCCTGCGTGAGTCCCTGCGCCAGGCACAGCGCCTGCAAAGCAGCCTGGCCCTGCGGTATCAACTATGAGCTACCCGCTATGAGCCTGTTTTCATGGCTACGCCCGGCCACCCCGAGTCTGTCCGCTGAACTGCAAGAACGTCTGCAACGCTTGCCGGCGGCCACCGCGTTGAGTGAATGCAGCCTGCGTGAACAACGCTGGGTCGTACTCGATCTGGAAACCACCGGGCTGAACCTGCACAAGGATCGGGTGCTGTCCATCGGCGCGGTGGTGATCGAGGATGGTGCGATCGATTTCCGTCAGCAGTTCGAACGCACCCTGCAATGTGCCGAACTCAAACTCGGCCCCAGTGTTCTGATTCACGGCCTGGGGCCCAGCGCGATTGCCGCCGGCAGTGATCCGGCGCAGGCACTGCTCGAGTTCATGGAGTTCGTCGGCGACAGCCCGCTGCTGGCCTTTCATGCGCCGTTCGACCAGCACATGCTCGGACGCGCGCTGAAAGACCATCTGGGCTACAAGTTGCAGCATGCCTTTCTGGACGTGGCGGACATCGCACCGTTGCTGTGCCCGCAGGCCAATATCCGCGAGGCGGGGCTGGACGAGTGGATTGACTGGTTCAAGCTGGAAGTCTTCGAGCGCCACAACGCCAGTGCCGACGCCCTGGCCACCGCCGAACTGGCACTGATCCTGTTCAGCCGCGCGCGGCAGCAGCAGGTGCATAGCCCGTTGAATTTGCAGCAGCGGTTGAATCAGTGGAAGCGGCGGCAGCAATCGCCGTCTTTCTGAATCTCCAGCGCCCGTTCTGGCCTCATCGCGGGCAAGCCTTGCTCCCACAGGAATCGCGCAAACCTTGTGGGAGCAAGGCTTGCCCGCGATGAACGATGACACGGACTAACTGAAGTCCCCCGAAACCACCCGACCAGCGCCAATTGCTTTACCTCCCCTGCCTCTGCCACAATCGCGAACAATTCTCGTTAGTTAAAATTTCCCAATCGGTGATGCTGCGTGTCGTCAATCCCAAGCCCTCAAAGTGAGCTCGTCGGTGCGTTGTATCGCGACCATCGCAGTTGGCTACTGGCCTGGCTTCGTCGCAATGTCGCCTGCCCGCAGCGGGCCGAAGACCTGAGCCAGGACACTTTCGTGCG
The DNA here is from genome assembly GCF_003634475.1 of Pseudomonas sp. WPR_5_2. Lineage (NCBI taxonomy): Bacteria > Pseudomonadati > Pseudomonadota > Gammaproteobacteria > Pseudomonadales > Pseudomonadaceae > Pseudomonas > Pseudomonas sp. WPR_5_2. The sequence continues at coordinate 107,390 of NZ_RBLA01000005.1, forward strand.
TTTGCTGGGCCGTGAAGAACTGAAGGAACCGCGCGAACCACGGGCGTTTCTGGTGGCGATTGCCAAGGGCCTGCTGTTTGACTATTTCCGTCGCGCCGCGCTGGAACAGGCTTACCTCACCGAACTGATGCTGATTCCCGAAGCCGAGCAACCGTCGGTGGAGGAGCAGCAAATGATCCTCGACGACCTGAAAAATATCGATCGCCTGCTCGGCACACTGTCGAGCAAGGCCCGGGCGGCGTTTCTCTACAACCGGCTCGATGGCCTCGGCCATGCAGAAATCGCCGAACGCCTCGGCGTATCGGTGCCGCGCGTGCGCCAGTACCTGGCCCAGGGCATCCGTCAGTGCTATATCGCGCTGTACGGTGAGCCGACATGAACCCGATCAGTTCCAAACCGGTGTCAACGCAAGTACTGGATGCGGCGATTGCCTGGCAATTGTCCCTGGACTCCGGTAACCCGGTGGAGCGCGAAGAGTTCACCAGATGGCACGCCGCCCACGAAGAACACGCGCGGGCCTGGCGCCAGTTGGGCATGCTCGACCAGCGCTTCAGTGTCGCCAGCGGCCCGGCCCGCACCGCCCTGCTGCAATCGCGTGAAGGCATTCGCCGCCGGGTGCGCAAGCTCGGCAGCGGCCTGGCCAGTGTCGTCGCGGTGATTGGCCTGGCGCTATTTGCCGCTGAGCGTTACCTGCCGGTCGACTATTGGCTGGCCGACCAGCGCACCGCCACCGGCGAACAACGCGCCATTCGCCTGGCCGACGGCACGCTGATCAACCTCAACACCCACAGTGCCGTGGACGTGCGTTTCGATGAGAAGCAGCGACTGATCGTCCTGCAGGAAGGGGAAATCCTCGTCGAGACCGGTCATGGCGATGCCCGGCCGTTTATCGTCGAAACCCGCGAAGGCAGCATGCGCGCATTGGGTACGCAGTTCCTGGTCAAGCGCGAAGAACAAGGCACGCGCCTGAGCGTGTTGCAGTCGGCGGTGGCCGCCCATCCGCAATCGAGCCCTGACGAACAGATCCTGCGCGAGGGCCAGCAAGTGCTGATCGGCAACGATGGCCTGGGGCCGATTGTGGCGCTCAGCCAGGGCGCCGATGCCTGGACCCGCGGCATGCTGGTGGTGGACAACGCGCGCCTGGAAGATCTGGTCCGCGAAATCGGTCGCTATCGCCGTGGGCACCTGGGTGTTGCACCGGAAGTGGCCGACCTGCGGATCACCGGCAGCTTCCCGCTCAAAGACACCAACCTGGCCCTCAATGCCCTGCTGCCGACCCTGCCGGTGCAGATCGAACAGCACACGCCGTGGTGGGTGACAGTGGCGGCGAAGACCGAGGTCAAGCCTTGATTTGATGGTGTCTGGACTGACGCCATCGCGGGCAAGCCTTGCTCCCACAGGATGTTGGGTCGTGCACACAATGACTGGTCAATACAAAATCTGTGGGAGCAAGGCTTGCCCGCGATGGGGCCATCAGCCTTATTAAAAATACTGAATCGAAATTATTTTCATCCACCCCTATCACTTTTTGATTCTCGTCCGGCACACAGGCAATTGAGAAGTATTCCCTTTCAGGAGCCGCTGTATGTCCCGTTCGCTAGACACCTTGTTGCGCCCCAGTTTGCTGGCGGTTGCCATTGCCTTTTGCACCCCTTTGGCCAGCAGTCAACTGATCGCCGCTGAACAGGCGTCCAGCGTTCGTGCGTATAACCTGCCCGCCGCGCCATTGGCCAGCACCCTGAACCAGATCGCCAGCCAGGCCGGCCTGGCGCTGTCGCTGAACCCTTCCCTGGCCGCAGGCAAGACGTCCGCCCCGGTTAAAGGCCAGTTCGATGCGCCCGGCGCCCTGCGCGAAGCCTTGCGCGGCACCGGTCTGCAGCTGGAACAGAGCGGCAGCACCTACACCCTGGTGGCCGTGCCCGAGGGCGTGATGGCCCTGCCGGCGACCAGCGTGATCGGCGTGGAAAGCACTGAAAGCGCCTGGGGCCCGGTGGAAGGTTATGTGGCCAAACGCACCGCCACCGGCACCAAGACCGACACGGCACTGGTCGAAGTACCCCGTTCGATTTCGGTCGCGACCCGCGAGCAGATGGACGACCGCAGTGTGCACAACCTCGACGACGCGGTGCGCTACATGCCCGGCATCACCGCCAGCAGCTTCGGCAGCGACACCCGCGCCGACTGGTTGCGCGTACGCGGTTTCGAACCGACCCAGTTCCTTGATGGCCTGCCACTGCCAAAAGGCGTGTACGCCAACCCGAAACAGGAAACCTGGAACCTGGACCGCCTCGCCCTGCTGCGCGGCCCCGCCTCGTCGGTCTACGGCCAGACCCCTCCGGGCGGCCTGCTGGACATGGTCAGCCGCCGTCCCAGTGCTGAATCGAGCAATGAAATCCAGCTCCAATACGGCAGCGACAATTACCGCCAGATCAACTTCGCCAGCACCGGCAAGATCGACGAGGATGGTCAATTCCTCTATGGCGTGAGCGGCGTGGTACGCGACAGCGACACCCAGATCGACCACATCGACAATAAACGCTACAACATTGCACCCAGCCTGACCTGGAACATCGACGAAGACACCCGGTTCACCCTGCTGACGCAGTTCACTCGCGACGATACCGGCATCACCAGCCAGTTCCTGCCGATCCAGGGCACCCGTATCCATTCGCCACTGGGTGAAATTTCCCACCACAAAAACCTGGGCGACCCGGACTGGGAATTCTACGACCGCACTTACTACGCCCTGGGTTACGCCTTCGAGCATCGCTTGAACGATGTCTGGCAGTTCCGGCAGAACCTGCGTTACACCAAAACGGACCTGTCCTTCCAGGCCCTCACGCCCGGCGCCTATCCGTTCACCCAGGTCGACGCCAATGGCAACGTTGGCCGCACGAGCACCAGTGTCGACGAGGACATCAGCCAGTTCGCCGTGGACAACAACTTCCAGGGCGACTTCGCTACCGGCGACATCCTGCACACCCTGTTGATCGGCCTCGATCACCAGCGCAACAACACCAACTTCACGTCGATCTTCGGTGATGGCCTGACCACCAACGTGCTCAACCCGATCTACGGGCAGCCGATCGTTCGTCCGCCACGCTCTTCGGCGTTCTATGACTACGATCAGAAAACCCATCAGACCGGCCTGTACGTCCAGGACCAGATGGCCCTCGACCAATGGCGCCTGACCCTGGGTGGCCGCGAGGACTGGGTCCACACCGGCACCAAGTTCTTCAACCACGCCGACGCCACCAACACCGAGCGCGACAAGAACTTCAGCGGTAACGCCGCCATCAGCTATGTGTTCGACAACGGTGTCGTGCCTTATCTGTCCTACGCCGAGTCGTTCCAGCCAACCAGCAATGCCACGGCCTCGCCGACCGACTCGTTCAAGCCGACCGAAGGCAAACAGTGGGAACTGGGCATCAAGTACCAGCCACCTGGCAGCAATACCTTGCTGACCGCGGCGGTGTACGACCTGACCCAGAAAAACGTCTCCGTCACCACCACCAACGCCGACGGCGTCTCGATCACCAGCCAGACCGGTGAAGTGAAAGTCAAAGGCCTGGAGCTGGAAGCGGTGTCCGACGTGAACGAAAACCTCAAGCTCATCGCGGCTTACACCCTGGCCAAGTCCGAAGTCCAGGATGGCACCTTCAAAGGCAATCGCTTGCAACTGATGCCAAACCAACTGGCCTCGGTGTGGGCCGATTACACCTGGCACAACGGCGTGCTGGACGGTTTCGGCCTCGGTGCCGGCGCCCGCTACACCGGCAACACCTACGGCGACCAGGCCAACACCGAGCTAGGCAAGGCTAATGCCTACACCGTGTTCGATGCGGCGGTCCATTACGACCTCGGTCGCCTGGACAACAGCCTCAAAGGCGCCTCGCTGGCGCTGAACGCGACCAACGTGTTCGACAAGGACTACATCTCGACTTGTGACAGTTTCTACTGCTACTACGGCGACCAACGCAGTGTCGTCGCCAGTGCCACTTACAAGTGGTAACGGCTTGATCTGACACGCCCGGTACCCAGGCCGTCCTTCGAGGACGGCTTTGGTATTTCTGGAGGCTATTAAATGAAAAGTAAAACAATTCGCCGCTGGTCCTTCGTCCACACCTGGACCAGCCTGATCTGCACGGTGTTCCTGCTGCTGCTGGCGGTGACCGGTCTGCCGCTGATCTTCCACCACGAGATCGATCACCTGCTGGGCGATGCCGCCGAGTTGCAGCCAATGCCGGCGGACACTCCGCATCTGAATTTGCAGCAGCTTGTGCAGGCGGCTGAAAAGCATCGTTCCGGCGAAGTCATGCAGTACTTCAGCTTCGACGAAGACGAGCCCACTGGCGCCATCGCGATCATGGCGCCCACGGCCGGTACGGAGCCGAACTCGTCCCACACCTTCATGCTCGACGCCCGTACCGGCGAAGCGCTGGAGATGCCCTCGGCCAATGGCGGCTTCATGATGGTCATGTTGCGCTTGCACGTGGACATGTTCGCCGAACTGCCGGGCAAGTTGTGGTTGGCGTTCATGGGTTTACTGTTTGTCGTCGCGATTATCTCCGGCACCGTGTTGTACCTGCCGTTCATGCGCCGCTTGAATTTCGCCACCGTGCGCCAGGACAAATCCAGCCGCCTGCGCTGGCTCGACCTGCACAACCTGATCGGCGTGGTGACGTTGACCTGGGCCTTGGTGGTCGGCGTGACCGGCGTCATCAGTGCCTGCGCCGACCTGCTGATCGCCGCGTGGCGCAACGACAGCCTCAGCGCCATGGTCGCGCCCTACCGCGACGTGCCGCCGCTGACGCAACTGGCACCGGCCACGCGTTTGCTCGACATCGCCAGGGAGGTTGCGCCAGACATGCAACCCGACTTCATCGCCTTCCCCGGCACGCGATTCTCCAGTGAGCACCATTACGCGGTATTCATGAAGGGCAGCACACACCTGACGTCACACCTGCTGACGCCAGTCTTGATCGACGCCAGCACCCTGCAAGTCACCGCCGTGGCCGAGCGCCCGTGGTACATGGACGCCATGGGCATGTCGCAGCCACTGCATTTCGGTGACTACGGCGGCATGCCGATGAAAATCCTCTGGGCCACCCTGGATGTGCTGACCATCATCGTGCTCGGCAGTGGCGTTTACCTGTGGGTGGTGCGGCGCAAGGCCGCCAGGCCCGTGCTGGAAAAAACGGAGAGCGTGGCATGAAACCCCGGCAGTCGAATTTCTGGAAGGTCTTCGGCACGCCCACCGTCATCGCCCTGTTCAGCACGGCGGGGTTGTTTGCCGCTCTGCTCGGCGATGGCATATGGGACGCCCTGAGCTGGCTCGGCCTGGGCATCCCCGCCGCCCTCGCCCTGCGCGGCCTCCTCCAACGCCACTAAACCCGGATAAATCTGTGGAAACCTGTGGGAGCGAGCCTGCTCGCGAATGCGGTGCATCAGTCAACAGTGATGTTGAATATGATGCCTCTTCGCGAGCAGGCTCGCTCCCACAAGGGATATTGAGCAATCGCCTCAACACGCTATGCTGCCTCGACTCCGCCACCGATCGAGACCCTGCCATGTCCGCCCCGAGCATGACCCTGTACCACAACTCCCTTTCCCCCTTCGTCCGCAAGGTCATGGTGCTGCTACACGAAACCGGTCAACAGGACCGCGTGGCCCTGCAGAACTGCGTGCTCACGCCGGTCGATCCCGACAAGGCGCTGATCGACGACAACCCCCTGAGCAAAATTCCCGCCCTGCGCCTGGCCGACGGCCATGTCATCCACGACAGCCGGGTGATCCTCGACTACCTCGACCACCAACACGTCGGCAACCCGCTGATCCCCCGCGAAGGCTCCGCCCGCTGGCGGCGCATGACACTGGCGTCAATGGCCGACGGCATCATGGATGCCGCCGTACTGGTGCGCTACGAAGTCGCCCTGCGCGCCCCGGAAAAACACTGGGACGCCTGGCTCGACGGCCAGCGCGACAAAATCCGCCGCACCCTGGCGCTGCTGGAAAAAGACGCGATTGCCGAGCTGACCAGCCATTTCGACGTGGCGGCGATCAGCGTGGCCTGTGCGTTGGGGTACCTGGATTTGCGCCACCCGGATCTGGACTGGCGCACGGCGAATCCGCAGTTGGCGGCCTGGTATTTCGAGGTGAGTCAGCGGCCTTCGATGATTGCGACGATGCCGAAGGTTTGAAGCCTGCAAGGGCGCAAGACTAGCAGTTCTGATAGTAGGCAATGCCTGAAAAAGCTCCGATGCTAAGGCTCCGGCTTCGTGGACCTTGCTTGGAGTTCAGTTAATGCCTACGCATACAAGCAAAACAATTCTGTTGGCAATTGATTTACAGAACTCGGTGTTGAATGCTTTGGAGGCGAATCAACCTCAACCCATCGTCTACACACCTTACGGTCATCGCCCCCGGGCAAACGGCCTGCTCGGGTTTAACGGTGAACTGCCGGACCCGATGACGGGCCATTATCATTTGGGAAAAGGGTATCGGCAGTTCAATCCCGTGTTGATGCGGTTTAACAGTCCGGATAGCTGGAGTCCGTTTGGGGAGGGTGGCTGGAATGTGTATACGTATTGCGGGGGAGATCCGGTGAATCGGTCAGATCCAACGGGCCATGTATTGAAGAATCTAAGATCTTTTCTTCGTGAAAATATCAGGGTCGGCGCAGCCAAGCCCCCAAAGGCTGCATCAAAAAATGTTGTCAGTAGCAGCACCAATGCGTCGAGATCAGCGGGTGTCCCTGCGCGGCCATCGTCGTCCTCCCACAAGCCCAGAGCCGAACTACATCCCATTAGTTTGTCAGATAGCATGCTGTACCCCGAGCCAGATCCCACGCCCACGACACATGTACTACAGACCATTTCAACGAGTCAGCAAAAAAGCGCTAGCAACCTTATTGCTTCCGATATCACGAGAGACCGTTTGCTGAATCGCCGAACAAAATCACTGGGGAACATCTCAGAGGACTTCAACGACTACTTGGATGGATTCTATTTTTCAAAGAGGGTTGGCCCGGATGGGGGCTTTTTCACCACTCAATTTGCTGCGAATCCAAGAAGTACGCATGCAAGGCTATATGCGGCAATGGCCTCAGAATTTGTTGCGCCTCCTACTCCAGAAATACAAAGAATAATTAGAACAGGAGGCCGAAAATGAGTGGCTTTTAACAATCCGGCTTATCCGCCGTAAACCGCCGAGCCGGATTCACCGCCGCTCCAAACTCACGCAACGCCTTGGCCCCAATCAGCAACGGATAATTGAAGCTGCTGCGGTCCGTCAGGTTCACCTCAACCGTGCGCTTGACGTTACCCAGGCACAATTCCAGATCAACCACCGGCCGCTTGGTGGGCGCTGCCGTTTCATCCTCGTCTTCTTCGGAGCGGGTCTTGATCTTGCTGATCCGCGCGATCTTGTGCTCGTACACCTTATTGCTCGCATCCTTGGTGGCCAGGCGGAAACGCACCCAGTCCTCGCCATCGCGGGTGAAGGTTTCGATGTCCTTGGCCGACAGCGATGCAGTCAAAGCGCCGGTGTCCATCTTGGCCTTGAGCACTTCGCCGCCGATTTCCGGCAAGGCGATGTATTCGTAGCGTCCGTAGAGTGTCGGTTCGGCGGCCAGGACAGGCAGGGCAATGAGGGACAGCAGGGCGAGGATGGATTTCACTTGATCGTTGTCCTTGAGAGATGGGCAGCGGGATTTTAGACAGTCAGCCAGAAAATCGTTCGCTCTTCAGATCGCTTCGCGAGCAGGCTCGCTCCCACAGGGGTATGCATTCCATTGTGGGAGCGAGCCTGCTCGCGAAGAGGCCTGTACATTCACCCGAGTATCTGGACATGGCATCTTCACTCCAGCCTACCGCCACTAAAGTGAAACATTCGTCATCAGCCGATTTGGCCTGCCGCCCGAAGCCACTTATCATGGCGCGCCCAAACGTTTCCAAGAGTTGCCCATGCGCCGCCTGCTCACCGGCTGTTTCGTCACCCTGCTGCTGTTGCTCAACACTCTGGTCCTGTTCGGGCCGTTGATGGTGTTTGCCCTGCTCAAACTGGTCCTGCCCGGCCGTTTTCGTGATTACGCCTCATGGGCGGTGATGTGGATCGCCGAGACCTGGGCCGAGATCGACAAGCTGATCTTCCGCCTGTGCATCCCTACCCAATGGGACATTCGTGGCGGTGACGATCTCCGCGGCGACACGTCGTACCTGGTGATCAGCAACCATCAATCCTGGGTCGACATCCCGGCGCTGATCCAGACGCTGAACCGGCGCACGCCTTTCTTCAAATTCTTCCTCAAGAAAGAGCTGATCTGGGTGCCGTTCCTGGGCCTGGCATGGTGGGCGCTGGATTATCCATTCATGAAGCGCTACACCAAGGCGTTTCTGGCGAAAAACCCGGAGCTGGCCGGCAAGGACCTGGAGATCACCAAACAAGCCTGCGAGCTGTTCAAGCGCCAGCCCGTGACCGTGGTCAATTACCTGGAAGGCACGCGCTACACCAGCGCCAAGAGCACCCAGCAACAATCGCCGTTCACCCACCTGCTCAAACCCAAGGCGGGCGGCGTGGCGTTCGTCCTGGCGGCAATGGGCGAACAGCTCGATGCCATCCTCGACGTGACGGTCGTGTATCCGCAGCAAGAGATTCCGGGCTTCTGGGATTTGATCAGCGGCAACGTGCCGAGGGTCATCATCGACATCAAGACCCGCGAACTTGACCCGGCGCTGTGGCAAGGCGATTACGAAAACGATCCGCTGTTTCGTGAACAGGTCCAGAACTGGGTCAACCAGCTCTGGACCGAGAAAGACCAACGCATCGACGCGTTGCGCGCCGAAAGTCGCTGATCAGCTACCAGTTCCGGCGCCCCAGATCCCGCCCAGGCTTTGCAGCAGCGGACCCGCGACGCCTTGCTGACCGAGGTATTGCAGGATCACCGGGGTGAACAGGCCGATCATGCCGCTGTCCATGCCCAGCGTGGTGAAGGCATTGTTCAGGTCATTAGTATTCTTGACGTTGCCCAAGGCGTTATCCAGCCCGGCCGCCTTGCCGGTCGAACCGAGCAAGCCGGCTATCGCCCCCAGTTCACCGCCACCCGAGAGAATGTCGATCCCCGGCACGCTTTTGGCCAGTTCCGAGTAGTCGGTCGAACTCAACTGATTCTTCGCCAGACCGAGCATCGCCCCGGCGCCGCCGATGGCTTGTTCCGGCGTCACGTTCAATTCGCTCAGCGCACCCAGCAAATCGGCTGTCTCTGAAGTCGGCGCCGCTTGCGTGGCCGCGTTGCCGCCATTCATCCCGGAAATGGCATTGGCCGCATCGCTCAGGCTGAACTGGGCAAAGACCGGGCTGGCCGCCAGTGTCATGAGCGATGCCAGTGCAAAACCGCGTGAAATCTTCATCCAGACACCCTCAATGAAAACCGCCCGGAAATGGGCGGCGAAAAACTGTGCGTTGGACTGACAAGCCCCAACATTGTTCCCAGCCTCCTGTGGGAGCGGGCTTGCTCGCTCCCACAAAAAAACATTCGACGCTGCATCCAGTCTGGCCCGTCGCACGTATATCAAGCACGGACAGACATTCCTGGCCGATTCCCCACCAGAGGATCATCACCATGAAACGCACTTCGATCAAAACGCCGTTCATTGCCACCCTGCTGACCCTGGCCCTTGGCGGCGCATTCGCCCTGAACACTGTGCAAGCGGCAACCATGAGCCACGACAACGTGACGGTCGGTGGCCAAGCCATGTTGCCGAGCAAAGACATCGTCGATAACGCGGTGAACTCCGCCGACCACACCACCCTGGTCGCCGCCGTGAAAGCCGCCGGTCTGGTCGATACCCTGAAAGGCAAAGGTCCATTCACGGTGTTCGCACCGGTCAACTCAGCTTTCACCGCCCTTCCCGCCGGCACCGTCGATACGCTGCTCAAACCGGAAAACAAGGCCACCCTGAGCAAAATCCTCACCTACCACGTGGTCGCCGGCAAACTCGACATGGCCACCCTGGCCGACAAGATCAAGGCCGGTGGCGGTAAAACCGAGCTCACCACGGTTGCTGGCGGCAAGCTGTGGGCAATGATGAACGGCCCGCACAACATCACCATCAAGGATGAAAAAGGTGACGTCGCCGACATCACCACCTATGACGTGTACCAGTCCAATGGCGTGATACAGGTCATCGACAAAGTGCTGATGCCGAAAAGCTGAGCCCTGCCGCCGACCCCGCGCATCGGGGTCGGCGGGTTTGCCGAGGTGTCCGACCGTGAATGGAACAACTGCACGGCGTGATCTAACCTCAGCCCTCACACCACCCAACCCGTGTGCCTGGAGAACTGTGACTCCCATCGCCGACGCCGATCAGCTCCGGCAGCTCCTGGCCCAGTGTTCACTGGGGGACCGCCGCGCCTTCGAGACGCTCTACCGCAGCGTCGGTCCTCGGCTGCACGGTGTGGCCCTGCGCTTCATGGGCCGCCAGGACCTCGCGGAGGAAGTGCTGCAGGAAAGCTTCGTGCGCATCTGGAACAACGCTTCGCGCTATGAAGCCCATCTGTCGGCGCCGTTGACCTGGATGATCAACATCACGCGAAATCAAGCCATCGACCAGTTGCGCAAACACCGCGACCGGCCGTTGAGCGATGCTGAAGAACAAACGCTGGTGGATGAAAGTCCCTCGGTCGACGAACAGCTGAACAGCGCCCGCGAAGCCAGCGCCCTGAACCGCTGCCTGGACAGCCTCGACGGCATGCAGCGCCAATCGATCACCGTTGCGTACTTTCAGGGCCTGTCATGCGCCGAACTGGCCGAACACCTGGCGGCCCCACTCGGCTCGGTCAAGTCCTGGATCCGCCGTGGCATGGAGCGCCTGCGCAGGTGCCTTGAATCATGAACTATCAGACCCCGACCCTACGCCGCGCCCTCGCCGCCGACTACGCCATCGGCCTGATGCCCCCCGCCGCGCGCCGACGTTTCGAACAGTTGCTACTGGAAGACGCGGCGCTGCGGGTGGAACTGGCGCAATGGCAAGAGAGCCTCGCCAGCTTGACCGATGCACTCCCCGAGCAGCCGGTGCCGGAGCGGGTCTGGCAAGGCATTACGGCGCGCATCGAACCACAAGAACTGCATGTGCCGCAGAAACGTCCGTTCTGGAATTGGCTGCGAGTAACAGTCGCAGCGTGCTCACTGGTGATCGCCGTGACCCTTGGCGTGATCTACAACCGTGACGACGCCCGCTACAGCGCCACGCTGGTCAGCGCCGATGCGCAGCCGGCGTTGCGGGTTCGGGCTCATGAGAATTTCCTGCAAGTCGAACCGGTGACACTGGCAGCGGTAGAGCCAGAACACAGTCTGGAGTTGTGGGCAATTCCGGCAGATGGCAAGCCGATTTCTCTCGGGGTGATTCCAGCGGGGGGCAAGGGAAAAGTTGAGTTGAACGACGCGCAGAAAGCACTGATTGGCAAACCGATTGCGCTGGCGGTCAGCCTTGAACCCAAGGGTGGCTCACCGACCGGACAGCCGACGGGGCCGGTTCTCTATCAAGGGGCTTTAGCGGCGTTGTGAAAATATAGGCTCAAAAAAAACGGCGACCCGAAGGTCGCCGTTTTAGTTTGCGTGAAGCCTTACGCCGCACTAAACAACTTATGCGGATCAATCACAAACTTCTTCGGCACACCCGCATCAAACTCGCCATACCCTTCCGGCGCCTGATCCAGGCTGATCACCTGCACACCCACCACTTCGGCAATGTTGATGCGATCCCACATGATCGCCTGCATCAGCTGGCGGTTGTACTTCATCACCGGGGTCTGGCCGGTGTGGAAGCTGTGGGATTTGGCCCAGCCGAGGCCGAAGCGGATGCTCAGGCTGCCCATTTTCGCGGCAGCGTCCACGGCACCCGGATCTTCGGTGACGTAGAGGCCAGGGATGCCGATTTTGCCGGCAACACGGACCACGCCCATCAACGAGTTAAGTACAGTAGCCGGAGCTTCGTGTTTCACGCCGTCGTGGCCGTGACCGCGGGCTTCGAAGCCTACGGCGTCGATGGCGCAATCCACTTCCGGTTCGCCCAGCAGCGCGGCGATTTGCTCGTGCAGCGGGGTGTCGAGGGACAGGTCGGCGATTTCGAAACCCTGGGCCTTGGCGTGGGCCAGGCGCACGGTGTTGACGTCACCGACGATGACCACTGCTGCACCCAGCAGGCGAGCGGAAGCGGCAGCCGCGAGGCCGACGGGACCTGCACCCGCGATGTAGACGGTGCTGCCAGGGCCAACGCCGGCCGTCACGGCACCGTGGTAGCCGGTTGGCAGGATGTCGGAGAGGCAGGTCAGGTCGCGGATTTTTGCCATCGCGCGATCGCGATCAGGCAGTTTCAGCAGGTTGAAGTCGGCGTACGGCACCATGGCGTATTCCGCCTGACCACCGGTCCAGTCGCCCATGTCCACATAGCCATAAGCACCGCCCGGACGCGCCGGGTTAACGCTCAGGCACACGCCGGTGTGCATTTCCTTGCAGGAACGGCAGCGCCCGCAAGCCACGTTGAACGGTACGGACACCAGGTCGCCGATTTGCAGGTTTTCGACGTCGCGGCCCTTCTCGATCACTTCACCGGTGATCTCGTGACCCAGCACCAAGCCGGTTTGAGCGGTGGTACGACCGCGCACCATGTGCTGGTCGGAACCACAGATGTTGGTGGAAACCACACGCAGGATGACGGCGTGTTCGATCTTCCTGCCGCGCGGGTCCTGCATTTTCGGATAGTCGATTTTCTGTACTTCGACCTTGCCAGCGCCGAGATACACCACACCACGATTGCCAGACATGCTTTCACCTCGCTGTTTTGTTTTTATGGATCCGCGTTGCCCAGGCAGGCAGCGCGTTAAGTGCTCGGGTACAGATGCTGTTTCTTGTGTTGCCTTTAAGGGCCTCATCGCTGGCAAGTCAGCTCCCACAGTGGGCCGGGATAACCACAGACTTTGTGAACGACACAAAAACCTGTGGGAGCTGGCTTGCCAGCGATGGCGATCTAAAGAACGACGGTTCTGTTGGCGTTCAAAAACACCCTTCTCTCAATGTGATAACCCACAGCCCGCGCCAGGGTCAGCCCTTCGATATCCCGCCCCTTGGCGATCAGGTCTTCGGGATAATGACTGTGATCCACCACTTCGACGCCCTGGGCGATGATCGGCCCTTCGTCGAGGTCGTTGTTGATGTAATGCGCCGTGGCGCCAACCAGTTTCACGCCCTTGTTGTAGGCCTGGTGGTAAGGCTTGGCGCCCTTGAAACCCGGCAGCAAGGAGTGGTGGATGTTGATTGCCTTGCCGTCGAGTTTGCGGCACAACTCCGGCGACAGGACCTGCATGTAGCGGGCAAGGATCACCAGTTCGGCGCCGGACTCTTCGATCACCTGCAACACCTGACGCTCCTGGGACGGTTTGTCGTTGGGGTCCAGCGGGAAGTGGTAGTACGGAATCTGGTGCCAGTCGGCCAGCGGCTTGAGGTCCGGGTGGTTGGAAACCACGGCCGCCACGTCCATCGCCAATTGGCCGATGCGCTGGCGGTAGAGCAAATCGTTGAGGCAGTGATCGGCCTTGGACACCATGATCACCACTTTCGGGCGGTGATGAGGCGGGGTCAGTTCGAAGATCATGCCGAATGCTTCGCCACGCTCGGCAAGGCCCGCACGGAATGACTGCTCGTCGAAGCCGTCAGGCTGGCGAAACTCCACACGAATGAAGAAACGCCCCGAAAGGCGATCATCGAAGGAGTGGTGTTCGGTGACGTAGCAGCTCTGCTCGAACAGAAAGCGGGTCACCGCGTCCACCGTGCCGAGCACGCTGGGGCAGTCGGCAGTCAGAATCCATGTGTCTGGGGCGCGGCTCATAGTGCGGTGACTCCTGAAAAATCGGTGATGAAAACACCTCTTCCTGTGGGAGCGAGCCTGCTCGCGAAGAGGGCGTGTCAGACGACATCAATGTTGTTGATACACCGCCTTCGCGAGCAGGCTCGCTCCCACAGGTGATCGCCTCCATGGCGGGTTGTGATCAGGCCTGAACGCTCAAGCCGTACTCGGCCGAAGCATCCTGCAACCACAACCACCAGTAATCCGAGAAGCTGCGACGGATCAGCAGTTCCCAGGTGTCTTCGGCAGTGTGGCGAATCATCAGTTGCGACTTGGCGAACACCGTGCCCACAGCCTTGCCCACCGGGAAGTTGTTGGGGTGCACGTCATAGCTGGTGGATTTCATCAGCACCTGGCGCACGTTCGGGCCGCTCAGTTCGAGGATCTGCTGGCCGCCGCTGACGTTGACGATCTGGATGTGCAGGTCGCCCAGCGCTTTGCGCAGCTTTTGCTCGGCGGCGAATTCTTCACCGGTTGGCACGATCAGAAGCCATTCATCCGGCCCCATCCATTGCAGGCTGGTTTCGCCTTTGACGATGACGGTCAGAGCACCCGGCAACTCGATGCCGAGCGCCTTGTGCACGCCGGCGGCGAACGCGGCATCGTGGCCATCGCCACGGATGGTCAGGTGGCCGAGGAGTTTTTTCTCGCGCACGGTCACGCCGGCGCTCTTGCGACCCTTGCCCACCAGGCTGGCGAGGTCGGCATGATGCAGCGACGACTCGGCCTTGGCCCCGGAGGTTGGGCGTTGTTGGTAAACATTGGCTGCGGTCATAAAGCACCTGTTCCTGAATTCTGTTGGCCTTGTGGTGACTGTTCTGCCGTCTTCGCGAGCAGGCTCGTTCCCACAAGGGTTACGCGGTCTCCTGTGGGAGCGAGCCTGCTCGCGAAAGCGTCAGCAGCCGCCCCACAGGACCCAAGGCCATTACACGTTCTGGCGTTCGCCTTTCGGATCGAAGAACACCGAAGACACGATTTCCGCCTCGATCACGCTGCCGTCCGCCAATGGCGCGAACACGCGCTCACCCATGCGGTTCAGGCCGCCCTTGACCACGCCCATGGCAAACGAATAGCCCAGGGAGTTGTGCAGGTAACTGGAGGTCACGTGACCGACCATGGTCATCGGGATCGCCTGCTTGGTGTTGAACACCAGTTGCGCACCTTCCGGCAGCCATACATTCGGATCGATCGGCTTCAGGCCAACCAGCTGTTTGCGCTGGTCACGCACGCAGTCTTCACGGTTCATGCCACGCCAGCCGATCCACGAGAACGGTTTGGTACGGCCGACACACCAGCCCATGTTCAGGTCATCCGGGGTCATCGAGCTGTCAGTGTCCTGACCGACGATGATGAAGCCCTTCTCGGCCCGCAGTACGTGCATGGTTTCGGTGCCGTACGGCGTCAGGTTGTACTTCTTGCCGGCGTCGACGATTTTCTCGAGCACGCCCATGGCGTAGTCGGCTTGCACGTTGACTTCGTACGACAGCTCACCGGTAAACGAAATCCGGAACACCCGCGCCGGCACACCGCCCACCTCACCTTCTTTCCAGGTCATGAACGGGAAGGCTTCGTTGCTCAGGTCGATGTCGGTGACTTCGCTGAGCAGCTTGCGGCTGTTCGGCCCGGACAGGGTCATGGTCGCCCAGTGATCGGTCACGGAGGTGAAGTACACCTTCAGGTCAGGCCATTCGGTCTGGTGGTACAGCTCCAGCCATTGCAGTACGCGTGCAGCGCCACCGGTGGTGGTGGTCATCACGAAGTGGTTGTCCGCCAGGCAAGCCGTCACGCCGTCGTCGAACACCATGCCGTCTTCTTTGCACATCAGGCCGTAACGGGCCTTGCCCACGTCGAGCTTGGTCCAGGCGTTGGTGTACACGCGGTTGAGGAACTCGCGGGCATCCGGACCCTGGATGTCGATCTTGCCCAGGGTCGAAGCGTCCAGCAGGCCGACGCTGTCGCGCACGGCTTTGCATTCGCGCTTCACTGCCGCGTGCATGTCTTCACCGGATTTCGGGAAGTACCACGGACGTTTCCACTGACCAACGTCTTCAAACTCGGCGCCGTTTTTCAGGTGCCATTGATGCAGCGCGGTGTAGCGCACTGGCTCGAAGATGTGCCCGCAGTGACGGCCGGCCACGGCGCCGAAAGTCACCGGCGTGTAGTTCGGACGGAACATGGTGGTGCCCATCTGCGGGATGGTCACGTTCAGCGAACGGGCGGCAATGGCCAGACCATTGACGTTACCCAGCTTGCCCTGATCGGTGCCGAAGCCCAGCGCGGTGTAGCGCTTGACGTGTTCGACCGACTCGAAGCCTTCGCGGGTCGCCAGTTCGATGGCAGCGGCGGTGACGTCGTTTTGCAGGTCGACGAATTGCTTCGGCGCCCGTGCGGTGTTCTTTTCATGAGGCACCTGGAACAGCGCCAGGGTTGGCTCTTCCAGGCGGGCCAGAGCCTTCGGCAGCGTCGCTTCGACCGCACCGAAACCGGCTTCGCTGGCAGCGCGCACGCCCCCTTCAAAACCATCGGCCAGGGAATCGCCAAGGCCATAGACGCCGTTGATGCCACCCACGCACACGCGTTTCTGCGGTGCTTCGCCCGGTACGAAACCGAGGATGTCTTCACGCCAGATCGGCTTGCCGCCCAGGTGCGAAGCCAAGTGAACCACCGGGCTGTAGCCGCCGGAGCTGGCGACGATGTCACAGTCGAGCCACTCGCCAGGGCTGGTGACTTTGTGGCCTTTCACATCGATGGCCGCGACGCGTGCAGCGGTGACGCGCTTGCTGCCACGGGCCTCGATCACGGCGCTGCCGGTGAGGATGCGAATACCTTTGGCGCGTGCCTCTTCCACCAGCGCCCCCCGTGGGTTGCTGCGGGCGTCGGCGATGGCCACCACTTGCAGGCTGGCATCGAGCCAATCCAGGGCCACGCGATAGGCGTGATCGTTGTTGGTGGACAGCACCAGTTTTTTGCCCGGTGCCACGCCGTAACGGCGCACGTAAGTCGACACAGCGCCGGCCAGCATGTTGCCCGGCACGTCGTTGTTGCCGTAGACCAATGGACGCTCGTGGGCGCCGGTCGCCAGCACTACACGCTTGGCACGAACCCGGTGGATGCGCTGACGTACCTGGCCAATCGGTGCGCGGTCGCCGAGGTGATCGGTGAGGCGTTCGTGAATGGTCAGGAAGTTATGGTCGTGGTAGCCGTTGACCGTGGCGCGCGGCAACAGCAGCACGTCCGGGGTGTTCTTCAGCTCGGCGATGACGCTGGCGACCCACTCCACGGCAGGCTTGCCGTCCAGGCTTTCGCGGGAGTCGAGCAGGCTGCCGCCGAACTCTTCCTGCTCATCGGCGAGGATCACACGCGCACCGCTGCGTGCAGCCGCCAGTGCTGCCGCCAGGCCAGCAGGGCCGGCGCCGACGATCAGTACGTCGCAGTGCTGGTTCATGTAGTCGTAGGTGTCCGGATCGTTCTCGGTCGGCGAACGACCAAGACCGGCAGCCTTACGAATGTACTTCTCGTAGGTCATCCAGAACGATTGTGGGTACATGAAGGTTTTGTAGTAGAAGCCCGGCGGCATCAGCTTGCCGCCGACCTTGCCGAGAATCCCCATCATGTCGTTGTTCACGCTCGGCCAGCCGTTGGTGCTGGTGGCGACCAGGCCTTGGTACAGCGCTTGTTGCGTGGCCCGTACGTTCGGAATCTGCGTGGCTTCGGTGGCGCCGATCTGCAGCACCGCGTTCGGCTCTTCAGCACCGGCGGCGAAGATGCCGCGCGGACGGGAGTACTTGAAGCTGCGACCGATGATGTCGACGCCGTTGGCCAGCAGTGCAGCGGCCAGGGAGTCGCCTTCGAAGCCTTTGTAGCTCTGGCCGTTGAAGGTGAAGCTCAGGACTTTGTTGCGGTCGATCCGTCCGCCGTTGGACAGGCGATTGATCTGGCTCATACCTTCTCTCCCAGAGCCGTGCTGGCCGCTTTCGGGCTATCGGTCTTGTCGGTGAATTGTGGCTTGGTGCCGATCTTGTAGGTTTCGAGAATCTCGTAGGTCACGGTGTCGCGGGTGACGTTGAAGTACTGGCGGCAACCGGCGACGTGATCCCACAGCTCGTGGTGCAGGCCGCGAGGGTTATCGCGGAAGAACATATAGTCGCCCCACTCCTCGTCGGTGCAGCTGTTCGGATCCAGTGGACGCGGAATGTGCGCCTGGCCGGATGCATGGAATTCCTCTTCGGAGCGCAGTTCGCCGCAGTGAGGACAGAAGATATGCAACATGGGGATTTCTCCTGTTAGTGGGCAACCGCAGCAGCGCCGTGTTCATCGATCAACGCACCGTTGTGGAAACGGTCGATGGAGAAAGGTGCGGCCAATGGGTGCATTTCACCCTTGGCCAGGCTCGCGGCAAATACGTTGCCCGAGCCAGGTGTTGCCTTGAAGCCGCCGGTGCCCCAACCGCAGTTGAAGAACATGTTCGGTACCGGGGTTTTCGAGATGATCGGGCAGGCATCAGGCGTCGTATCGACGATGCCGCCCCACTGACGGTTCATGCGGACACGGGACAGCACCGGGAACATTTCGACGATGGCCTGGATGGTGTGCTCGATCACCGGGTACGAACCACGCTGGCCGTAGCCGTTGTAGCCGTCGATACCGGCGCCGATCACCAGGTCGCCCTTGTCGGACTGGCTGATGTAACCGTGTACGGCGTTGGACATGATCACGCTGTCGATGATCGGCTTGATCGGCTCGGACACCAGCGCTTGCAGCGGGTGCGATTCGATCGGCAGGCGGAAACCGGCCAGTTTGGCCATGTGCCCGGAGTTACCGGCGGTCACTACACCGACGCGCTTGGCGCCGATGAAGCCCTTGTTGGTTTCCACGCCGATGCACACGCCGTTTTCCTTGCGGAAACCGATCACTTCGGTCTGCTGGATCAGGTCCACGCCGAGGGCGTCGGCGGCACGGGCAAAGCCCCAGGCCACGGCATCGTGACGGGCCACGCCGCCGCGACGCTGGACGGTGGCGCCCATCACCGGGTAGCGGGTGTTCTTCGAGCAGTCCAGGTACGGAATCTCGTCCGCGACCTGTTTTGCGTTGAGCAGCTCGCCGTCCACGCCGTTGAGGCGGTTGGCGCTGACCCGACGCTCGGAATCACGGATGTCCTGCAGGGTGTGGCACAGGTTGTAGACGCCGCGCTGGGAGAACATCACGTTGTAGTTCAGGTCCTGGGACAGGCCTTCCCACAGTTTCATCGCATGTTCGTACAGGTGCGCCGACTCGTCCCACAGGTAGTTGGAGCGAACGATGGTGGTGTTGCGCGCGGTGTTACCGCCGCCCAACCAGCCCTTTTCGACCACGGCCACGTTGGTGATGCCGTGTTCCTTGGCCAGGTAGTAGGCGGTCGCCAGACCATGCCCGCCGCCGCCGACGATGACCACGTCGTAGACCTTTTTCGGGGTCGGTGTACGCCACATCCGCTGCCAGTTTTCGTGGTGGCTGAGGGAGTGTTTGAAGAGGCCGAAGCCTGAGTAGCGTTGCATAGTCATTTACTCCAAAACCGCACTCAGCGATAAACCGGGAAGTCCGCGCACAGGGCCGAAACCTGCTGGGCGACATTGGCCTCGACATCGGCGTCGCCGAGGTTGTCGAGGATGTCGCAGATCCAGCCGGCCAGCGTGACGCACTGGGTCACCTTGAAGCCGCGCGTGGTCACCGCCGGGGTGCCGATACGCAGGCCGGACGTCACGAACGGCGACTGCGGATCGTTCGGGACAGCGTTCTTGTTCACAGTGATGTGGGCGCGACCGAGGGCTGCGTCTGCTTCTTTACCGGTGAGGCCCTGACGGATCAGGCTGACCAGGAACAGGTGGTTATCGGTACCGCCGGACACTACATCGTAGCCGCGTTTGATAAACACGCCGGCCATCGCCTGGGCGTTGTCGATCACTTGCTGCTGATAGGCCTTGAAGCCTGGCTCCAGCGCTTCCTTGAAGCACACCGCCTTACCGGCGATCACGTGCATCAGCGGGCCACCCTGGGCACCGGGGAATACCGCCGCGTTGAGCTTCTTCTCGATTTCTTCGTTGGACTTGGCCAGGATCAGGCCGCCACGTGGACCACGCAGGGTCTTGTGGGTGGTGGTGGTCACCACGTCGGCGTAAGGCAGCGGGTTCGGGTACAGGCCGGCAGCGACCAGACCGGCCACGTGGGCCATGTCGACGAACAGCAGCGCGCCCACCTTGTCGGCGATCTGACGGAAGCGCGGGAAGTCCAGGGTCTTGGAGTAAGCGGAGAAACCGGCAACGATCATCTTCGGCTTGTGCTCGACGGCCAGGCGCTCGACTTCGTCGTAATCGATCAGGCCGGTCTTGGTGTCGATACCGTATTGAACGGCGTTGTACAGCTTGCCCGAGGACGACACCTTGGCACCGTGGGTCAGGTGACCACCGTGGGCCAGGCTCATGCCCAGGATGGTGTCGCCGGCTTGCAGCAGGGCCAGGTACACGGCGCTGTTGGCCGAGGAACCGGAGTGCGGCTGCACGTTGGCGTAATCGGCGCCGAACAGTTGCTTGGCGCGTTCGATGGCCAGGGCTTCAACCTTGTCGACGTGTTCGCAGCCACCGTAGTAGCGCTTGCCCGGATAACCTTCGGCGTATTTGTTGGTCAGGCCGCTGCCTTGCGCTTCCATCACGCGCTTGCTGGTGTAGTTCTCGGACGCGATCAGCTCGATGTGATCTTCCTGACGTTGCTCCTCGGCATTCATCGCCGCCAGCAGTGCATCGTCGTAACCCTGGATCTGGTCTTGCTTGCTGAACATCGCGTCTCTCCCAGCGGCATCTGTGCGCCATTCGTCTCGGTAAGGCACTGGCGTTTCGGCAGTGCCCTTTGATAGCGATGGTATGACCGAGGCAGACAGGTCAAATGCCTATGGGCGCCACGTAAAGGTGCGTTTACGACATGGCGGGAAATGGCAGGCCGGGTACAGTCCGCGAACCAGCCGAAATCCCCTGTGGGAGCGAGCCTGCTCGCGAAGGCGATGGGTCAGCAACGTTGATGTCGCCTGACACTCCCTCTTCGCGAGCAGGCTCGCTCCCACAGGGTTTGCATCCAGTTCCAGGGGTTAAGCGAGAACCTGTCGCAATGCCAGCAAAACGAGGAAATGCGCGGGATACAAGGCATACGCCCAGCGCCGCATCGGCGGTGGTTTTACGGCGTGGGCGTGTCGCAACAGGAACAGCCCCAGCCATGGCGCAATCAGACAAGTGGCAATGGCCGCCATCGCCACGTGATTACCCAATCGAATGGCGTAATACAGCACCTGCCACTGATTGGCCGCCAGGCAGACCAGCCCCGGCAGCAACGCGAAATACCAGGGACGCCGAATCACCAGCAGCATCGCCAACGGCAACAGAACACCGAAAAAACCGAACATCAG
The DNA here is from genome assembly GCF_003634475.1 of Pseudomonas sp. WPR_5_2. NCBI lineage: Bacteria > Pseudomonadati > Pseudomonadota > Gammaproteobacteria > Pseudomonadales > Pseudomonadaceae > Pseudomonas > Pseudomonas sp. WPR_5_2. Next base: position 128,720 of record NZ_RBLA01000005.1, read on the forward strand.
TCGCCCCCAAAACAGCGCCGCCAGAACCAGCGCTGCGCCAGCCAACAATCGCGCCTGCAACGTGCGGTCTCGCCAGCCCCGCGCCACCAGCAAGCCCAAGGCAAGGGTGGGCAACACGTTCAAGGTGTCGGGATCGGGAATGTAGATTCGGTAGGGAATTTCACTCACGGCGCTAAACAGCAGCAACCAGCCCAAGTATCGCCACTGCCCGCTGGCCGGGACCACCTCGGTCCGCGCCAGATTCGCCGCCATCGCCAGGCAGAACCACGGGAACGCCAGACGCCCCGGCACATACAGCCAATCGGCGGAGTAACCGACATATCGCAGGTGATCGAGCACCATGCTCAGCAGCGCCAGCCACTTGAGCAAATCCAGTGCACGGTCGCGCTGCTTTAAGTCAATAGACACGTGCATAATTGCCCGGCATCCCAGTAAATTTCTGACAGTGACATCCCGTGCGCCCCCCGGACGATCTTCGGTAAAGTGCGCACCATCATTGACCACGAGGCGCCTCACCATAGGCGCCTCGACCACGGAAGCAGGCCATGACCGATAAGAGCCAACAATTCGCCAGCGACAACTATTCCGGCATTTGCCCTGAAGCCTGGGCTGCCATGGAACAGGCCAACCATGGCCACCAGCGCGCCTACGGCGACGACGAGTGGACCGCCCGCGCGTCCGACGATTTCCGCAAGCTGTTCGAAACCGACTGCGAAGTGTTCTTCGCCTTCAACGGTACCGCCGCCAACTCCCTGGCCCTGTCGTCGCTGTGCCAGAGTTACCACAGCGTGATCTGCTCGGAAACCGCCCACGTCGAAACCGACGAATGCGGCGCGCCGGAATTTTTCTCCAACGGTTCCAAACTGCTGATCGCCCGCACCGAAAACGGCAAGCTGACCCCGGAGTCGATCCGCGAAATCGCCCTCAAGCGCCAGGACATCCACTACCCGAAACCTCGCGTGGTGACCCTGACCCAGGCCACCGAAGTCGGCAGCGTCTACACCCCGGACGAAATCCGCGCCATCAGCGCCACCTGCAAGGAACTGGGCCTGAACCTGCACATGGACGGCGCGCGTTTCTCCAATGCCTGCGCTTTCCTCGGCTGCTCACCGGCCGACCTGACCTGGAAAGCCGGTGTCGATGTGCTGTGCTTCGGCGGCACGAAAAACGGCATGGCCGTGGGTGAGGCGATTCTGTTCTTCAACCACAAACTGGCTGAAGACTTCGATTACCGCTGCAAACAGGCCGGTCAATTGGCGTCGAAAATGCGCTTCCTGTCTGCGCCCTGGGTCGGGATTCTGGAAAACGGCGCCTGGCTCAAATACGCCCGCCACGCCAACCATTGCGCGCAACTGCTGGCCGAACTGGTCAGCGACATACCGGGTGTGGAACTGATGTTCCCAGTCCAGGCCAACGGCGTGTTCCTGCAACTGTCGGAACCGGCCATCGCCGCGCTGACGGCCAAGGGCTGGCGTTTCTACACCTTCATCGGCAACGGTGGCGCACGCTTCATGTGCTCGTGGGATACCGAGGAAGAGCGCGTACGCGAGTTGGCCCGCGATATCCGCCAAGTCATGTCGCACTAAACATCCAGAGCTAATGCAACCCCTGTGGGAGCGAGCCTGCTCGCGAAGGCGTCCTGACATTCAACATTGATGTTGTCTGACCCGGCGCTTTCGCGAGCAGGCTCGCTCCCACAAGTAAATCCCCCGCCGAATTTCCCCTGACCGTTCGCACCTGAAGTCTTGGTCTACATTGTCTGTCGAGCCGTACAGACAATAACAATCAGGAGCGTACGCATGTCACTGCAAGGCAAAACCCTGTTCATCACCGGCGCCAGCCGTGGCATCGGTCGCGAGATCGCACTGCGCGCCGCACGCGACGGTGCCAACATCGTGATCGCCGCCAAAAGTGCCGAACCGCACCCCAAACTGCCGGGCACGATCTACAGCGTGGCCGAGGAAGTCGAAGCGGCTGGCGGCAAGGCGCTGGCATTGCAGGTGGATGTGCGCGATGAAGTGGCCGTGCATCAAGCCCTGGCCCGGGCCAATGAACATTTCGGCGGCATCGATGCGCTGGTCAACAACGCCGGGGCGATCAAGCTGACCGGAGTTCAGCACCTCGAACTCAAGCGCTTCGACCTGATGCACCAGATCAACACCCGCGCCGTACTGCTGTGCAGTCAGGCGGCGTTGCCTTACCTGAAAAAATCCGCCGGCCACATCCTCAACCTGTCGCCACCGTTGAACCTGGCTACCCAGTGGTTCGCCCAATACAGCCCCTACACCGTGACCAAATACGGCATGAGCATGCTGACGCTGGGCATGAGCGAGGAATTCAGGAACTACGGCATCAGCGTCAACTCGCTGTGGCCGCAGACCATGATTGCCACGGCGGCGATCGAGTTTCAGCTGGGGTCACGGGAATCGTTCAAGCATGCGCGCACGCCGGCGATCATGGCGGATGCCGCCCACGTGATTCTGAGCCGCACAAACCGCAGCCTGACGGGGCGCTTGCTGATTGATGAGGAAATACTGCGGGAAAACGGCGTAACCGAGTTCGAACACTATCGGTTTGCGCCAGGCACCAGCGACAAGCTGATGCCGGATCTGTTCATTGATTGAAGAAACACAAAAACCTGTGGGAGCGAGCCTGCTCGCGAAAGCACCGGGTCAGTCAACATCAATGTTGAATGTCAGTACGCCTTCGCGAGCAGGCTCGCTCCCACATAGGATCATCGGTGTGGATCAGTACTCGATCCGCACATCCCCCTTCGGCACACTGCAGCACGACAGGATGTACCCTTCGGCTTCGTCCTCTTCGGTGATCCCGCCGTTGTGTTCCATCTCCACTTCGCCGCCCAGCTTCAATACCTTGCAGGTGCCGCAGATGCCCATGCCGCATGCTTTCGGTATCAGCAAACCGGCCTTGGCCGCCGCCGCATGCACGGTCTCGCCCGGCGCCACGCGAATGCTCTTGCCGGACGCGGTGAACTCCACTTGATGCAGGTCCGCCGCATCGACTTGCGGCGCATCGGCGGCCTGTTCGGCATTCTCCACGGCATCGGCGATGGCCTCTGGCGGCGTGGCACCGAATGACTCCTCGTGGTAGCGCTTCATGTTGAAGCCAGCGTTTTCCAGCAGGCGCTTGACGGCATTCATGTATGGCGTCGGACCGCAGCAGAACACTTCGCGCTCAAGGAAGTCAGGGACCATCAGTTCGAGCATCTTGTGGTTCAGATAACCGCGATAGCCGGCCCAGGGTTCACCGAAACCATGCTTTTCACAGATCAGGTGCAGGCTGAAGTTTTCGATCCGCGCCGCCATGTGTTCCAGCTCGCGGTGATAAATGATGTCTTTCGGCGAGCGGGCACTGTGGATAAACGCCATATCGACATTGCCGTTGGTATCGAAGAACCAGCGCGCCATGGACATGCACGGCGTGATGCCCACGCCACCGCTGAGGTACAGCACCTTGGGGTTCGGGAAGTCGATGGCGTTGAACAGCCCGACCGGCCCGTGCACCGCCAGTTCGTAGCCTTCATGCAAGGTGTCATGCAGCCAGTTCGAAACCTTGCCGCCCGGCACGCGCTTGATGGTCACCGAAAAGCTGTACGGCACCGACGGCGAGCTGGAAATGGTGTACGAGCGCATGATCGGCTGGCCTTCGATCTCCAGCTCCAGGGTGACGAACTGCCCCGGCTTGAAGAAGAACATGATCGGCTGATCGGCCATGAAGCAAAAGGTGCGCACATCCCAGGTTTCCTGGATGACTTTGACGCAACGGACGATGTGCCGACCATTGGCCCAGGTCTGGGTGGTTACCGGGTTCAGGAAGTTATTGGACATGCTGATCTCCACGGCCGACTGTCGGCCTTCATGTTGGCGATTCTGCGTATAGCGCAGATCACCCATTTACCTATCTGCGACATTCACATGCTTATCGCGACCAGCCCCCAACGACCGGGGCTTGCGCGTCGGGAACAGATTGCACCATGTCGCCCATGGATAAGGTTCTGGACAGCGTCGGCCCCACACTCGCCCCATACCAAGACATAATCTTTACACCTTGCGTAGCAACCCTGACCCAACCTGATTAGCCACTTTCGCCGGCCACGCAGATGGCCTTGAGGATTAAACGATGGACGTCACTACTACCCTGAGCCTGGGCGATCCGCTGGAACCCGCACGCAAGGCCACTGCCCAGATGCTGCAAGAGCGCGAGCGCACGTTCTCGCTGCCGCAGCCGTTTTACTCCGACGAGCGCCTGTTTGATATCGACATGCAGGAGATTTTCCAGAAAGAGTGGTTGATCGCCGGCATGACCTGCGAGATTCCCGCCAAGGGCAACTACCTGACCCTGCAAATCGGCAAGAACCCGATCATTGTGATCCGCGGCGCCGAAGGCGTGGTGCACGCGTTCCATAACGTCTGCCGCCACCGTGGTTCGCGCCTGTGCACCAGCGACAAGGGCAAGGTCGCCAAACTGGTCTGCCACTACCACCAGTGGACCTACGAACTAGACGGTCGCCTGCTGTTCGCCGGCACCGAGATGGGCGACGACTTCGACATGAAGCAGTACGGCCTCAAACCGGTGAACGTGAAGACCGCTGGCGGCTACATCTTCGTCAGCCTCGCGGAAAACCCGCCGGCCATCGATGACTTCCTGTCGACGCTCAACCATTACATGGAACCGTACGACATGGAGAACACCAAGGTGGCAATCACCACCACCTTGATGGAAAAGGCCAACTGGAAGCTTGTGCTGGAAAACAACCGCGAGTGCTACCACTGCAACGCGTCGCACCCGGAACTGCTGAAAACCCTGCTGGAGTGGGACGACGTCACCGACCCGCGCGCCGACCAGGCGTTCAAGGACCACGTCGCCGCCTCCGCCGCGTCTTGGGAAGCCGAGAAGATCCCTTACGCCCATGCCAGTTTCGGCCTGCGCAACCGCATCGTGCGCATGCCGCTGCTCAAGGGCACCGTGTCGATGACCATCGACGGCAAACAAGGCTGCGCCAAACTCATGGGCCGCATCAAGAACCCTGACCTGGGCTCGATGCGCATCCTGCACCTGCCGCACTCCTGGAACCACTGCATGGGCGACCACATCATTGTGTTCACCGTGTGGCCAATCAGCGCCCAGGAAACCATGGTCACCACCAAGTGGCTCGTCCACAAGGACGCGGTCGAAGGCGTGGACTACGACGTGGAGCGCATGCGCCAGGTCTGGGACGCCACCAACGACCAGGACCGTCGCCTGGCCGAAGAGAACCAGCGCGGCATCAACTCCACAGCCTACCAGCCAGGGCCTTACTCCAAGACCTATGAATTCGGTGTGGTGAACTTCGTGGACTGGTACAGCGAGCGTCTGCTGAGCAACCTGGGGGCCGAGCCTGCGCCTTACCTCAAAGGCGTCCCGGTTCAAGGCTAAAGTCAAAAGCTTCGCGAGCAGGCTCGCTCCCACAGTGGTTCTATGTACGACATAGATCAAATGTGGGAGCGAGCCTGCTCGCGAAAGCGCCCTCTCTGACAACACATCCCTCCTGATTCACCTTAAATGGTTTAGAACTGTACGAAATATGATCTATTCCGTTCAGCGCTAAGCTCTGTGCGGCTCCCAGCCTTCCGCAAACAAGTTATCCACATCTCCACCCACAGCAAATGGGGACAACTGTGGACATATTGAAAACTTTCTCCACAGAAACCGAAGAAAATCCGTGACTTATTCAGAATCAGGGTTTTCCTCAACGACTGATCAATTTTTGATCAAGCCCTTGAAAGCCCTGCAATACCTGGCTTGCAGCGTATAGCGAACACCTTATCCACAGAAGCGCCAACAGACTTTGGGGGCAACTTCTCCACCGCTGTGGAAAACCGCTGTAAGCCGCGAAATTAATGGCTTCCGGCACGATTGAACCGTTAAAAGCGATGGATTGATCAATTTTTAACCAGAAGCACGAAAGCCACGTCTTGTATGGCCTGTAGCGGTCAGCGAACATCTTATCCACAGAAGCGCCAACAGAGATTGGGGGCAAGTCCTGTACTTATCCTCTGAAAAAACCCATGAAAAACCGCAGCTTAGGCTGGTTGTTTTTTGAACGAAGGGCTACAGGCCACGGTTTACAAGGGATTTAGCAAGGGGCGAACACGTTATCCACAGAACCGCCAACAGGGATTGTGGGTAAACATAGCCAGGCACTCATCAAACCTTGTTAAAACACGACCGTCCCGCTTCGATATCCAGATTCAACTCAAAATCATCGAATGCCCGCCACCCCAGCAAAACGGACGGCACATACCGCCCCTGCACCCACGACGGCGGAATGGTGAAGCCCGGGTAGTATTTGTAAGTGATCGGCAGGCTTTGACCGGGCAGGTTCAGCACGCCTTTGAAGCGTTGGTAGCGATGTCTATCGGAGGTTTCGGGTGGGGAATTGCCAGGGGTCATGGCCTGCACGACATTGATCTGCTCACCCGGCATAGCCGACGTCAGGTAGTCGACATTGCCGGTATCGACGATGGCCTGTGTCGCCCGGTTGTCCAGGTTTGCGGCGATGGCCAGCCGCTGGTTGAGGTCGTTACGGGAGTAGTTGATTGGCGAGTCGCAGCGCGGGGATAGTGTGGGGTTGAGCTCCAGGGTTTTACGGGTCAACTTCAGCCGCCCCAGCTTGCTGATCAGATCCAGTCCCAGCAGGTTGTCCCGATCGCTGACAAACACCAGCACGTTGCGAAATTCACTGGTGCCCACCTTCAACGAGTCGAGAATGCCGAGCCGGGCGGACAGGTTGCCCTCGCCGTAGAACGTGCTGTAGGCGTAGTGGGAGTCGGTCAGCAACTTGATCCCCATCTGCCGGGCGGTGTCGACATTGACCCGGGTTTGCGGGGCCCCGGTGTCGAGGACGAAACGGGCCGAATGACCATTGGCCGCAGCGACATCGATGAAGGGCAGCTGCTCTCCGGCAATGAAATAGTCACTGGCATACGGATGAATCCTGAGGACTTCACGCTGTGATGTTTTTTTCACCGTGAAATCGCCAGTCGTCCCCAGGGTCGACAGAGACTGCTCCCCGAACATCGAGAACAACATGTTCAGCTCTTGATCGGCCTCTATGGCCGGCGCATGTTTGCGCTTGATCGCCAGATAGTAATCGGCCAGTTGATTGGCGGCCTTGAGCTCGAACATGCGGGCGATCACCGTCACGGAGCAATCCAGGTTCTTCGCCGCATCCAGCACACGGTCGCAACGCTCGCGCATTTGCGTCAGGGAGGCTTTTTGTCCCTGGTCAGACGCCAACCATTGATTGAAGTCCTGCTCGGGCTCATAAAGCGGTACAGGCTTGTTCAGCCGTGTATCGGCCAACGTTCCTGGCGAAAAAATGGCAACCCATACAGACAGAAACAGCGTTAGAGGCTTCATCGCCAACCCGCTCATAAAAACCAGGTTTTATGATCAGCGCTGAATCTCTGAAAGCTCCGTCACCGCGTGCTGCACCCTTACCAGCGCACAGTAAAATGTAGTTCAACGTGAAGGGGAAAGGCTTCCTGTAGGAGCCGGCTTGCTGGCGAAAGCGGTGTGTCAGGCGACATCCTTGTTGGATGTGATGGCCTCTTCGCGGGCAAGCCTCGCTCCTACAGAAGATTTGACGCTAAGGCCGATACATCAGGTAAGCCTCACCTGTCACCCGAATCATTGGATGCGGCGTGATCCGGCATCGATCAACGATACGGAAACCATGACGTTCATAGAATCGCCGGGCGCCGGTATTGGCGGCGTAGTCGATCAGGCTCAGGCCGTTGAGCCCCAACTGATTGGCGCGATCGTAGGCGTAGGCGAGGAACACTTTGCCCAGGCCCTGATTGCGCCAGCCTTCATGCAGCGCCAGGCTGGAAATGTAGAGGGTGTCGGGGATTTCCATCGTGGCATAGGGTGCCAGCACAGGATCGGTCACCGGCGCCGCGAATGGATCGTGACGCATCACATAGCTGTGCATCATGCCCACGACCTGCCCTTGCGCCTCGGCGATCAGGCAGTTTTGCCAGGAAAAATCCACGTCGTCACGGGCGTAGCGCAGGGCGCCGACGTCCAGCAGATCCTGGCCGGGCTCTGCGATCTGGCTCCAGATGTAATCCGAAGCGCCCTCTGATGAAATCTGGAACAAGCGCGCAATCTCCCGCGCATCGGCGCGGACTGCCGAACGAAATTCAACTGCCATTGTTTCCCCATGAATTCTGGTAATGCGGGCAACCGGTGGGATGGGTGTTAGCCGCAGGGCTTAACGTTCACCGAAGATCAAAAATTGTAGGAGCGAGCCTGCTCGCGAAAAACTTGAGGACACCAGGTTCATTCAGGCAGCCCGCGTCATCGTTGACCACCATCGCGAGCAGGCTCGCTCCTACAGAAGATCCGGGCTGAAACCGGGTCAGCGAACCACGCCTTCCTCGATCAGAAGTTTGAGGATCGCTTCAGCCCCAGCTTGCGCCGTAACGCCTTTAAGCACTTGTCCGCCTCCGCCACTGGCTTTCGCCGTTGCGGCTTTCATCCGGTCGGCACCGCTCTTGGCCTTGATGACTTTCAAGCGTTTGGGACGAGGCTTGGCCGGTTGCAAGGTGGCGACTGCCAGCAATTCATCATCGACAACCTCCACCTCATCGGCCTGTAACACCCCGCGCCGAGCCGGGCCGTAGGCACTCTGCCGTGGCTTGGGCGCGGCGTTATCCACAGTCGCCAGAAACGGCAGCCGCACCTTCAAGCGCCGGCGCTGGCCACGGGGCAAGGCTTGCAGCACCAACGCCGAACCGCCGTCGATGGATTCGACCTGAGCCAGCCCCACCACCAGCGGCCAGCCGAGGTTTTCGGCCAGCAGGAACGGCAACATGCCCGAGCCTTCGCCGGTTTCCGCCTGGCTGCCGGTCAGCACCACCTGGGCCCCGGCATCGCGCAGATAGCTGGTCAACGCTGGCAGCGCGTCCGCGCCTTGCGGCTGTTCCAGCACATGCAGTTGTTCCAGGCCCATGCCCAGATAAGCCCGCAGCGCCGGCTCGGCCACATCGCCGGCATGCAGCACCTGCAAGTTATCCCCAGCCAATTGCAGACCCAGTTCCACCGCCCGCGCATCCTGTTCCGCGCGACGTGGCCGGCCGGAAGTCGGGTGGGCGCCGATGGACACCAGGCTGATGATTTTCGTGCTCATAACCCTTTCCTTCTCTTAAGCCGCATCGCGCTTGGCGTCGTTGCGGTAAGCCTCTACCGCCGCGATCAAGGCTCGAAGAATCTCGGCGCTCTCGCCGATCACCGACAGGTCGGCCCGTTTGATCATGTCGCAGCCAGGGTCGAGGTTGATTGCCACCACCTTGTCGCAGGCACCGATGCCTTGCAGGTGCTGGATCGCCCCGGAAATCCCCACCGCCACGTAGACCCGCGCAGTGACCCAGGTACCGGACGCACCGACCTGGCGGTCCCGGGCCATGAAACCATCGTCCACCGCCACCCGGGATGCCCCTTCGGTGGCGCCGAGCGCGGCCGCCGTCTGGTGGAACAAGTCCCAATCCTTGACGCCGTTGCCGCCGGAGAAAATAAACTCGGCTTCGGCCATGGGAATCGCTGCCGGGTCCACCGCCACCGCGCCCAGATCCTCGATGCGCGAGAGACTGCGCGCGACGGTTGTGGATAACTCCACCGGCAAGGCTTCGTGACGGGTTTCGCTGACTGGCTCGGCACATTCGACGGCAGCCAGAATCAGGCGCGCGACCGGACGGGCCAAGTCTTGCAAGCCCGCACCGGCGCGGCCGATGCACTCCTGATCCTTGACCTGCCAGACCCGCGTGGCCGGGCGCTCGCCCAACGCCGCGGCGAAGCGCCGACCCAATTCGCCGCCACCGCTGCGACTGTCGGGCAGCAACCAGTGACGCGGGTTGAACTGGTTATCCACAGCCCGCAGGCCCTGGACTCGTTGCTCCGGTGCATAACCGCTGAATTCGTCGCCTTCGAGCACCAGCAGGCGGTCGACGCCCGCCGTGGCAAAGGCGCTTTCCTTGTGTTCGCCGAAAACCACAGCCAGTACCGCGCCGTCCTTGCCGGCCAGTTGATGGGCCAGGCCCAGCAAATCCTTGTCGTGACTGCTCAAGCGGCCACCGACCATGTCCGGCACCACGCTGATGTAGAACGCCGGTGCAAGCACCTGATGCAATGGCAGTTGCACTTCAACGGCGGCCGAGCGCTTGGCCGACCCGCCCTGTTGCGCGCCGCTGCGGTCGATGCGTTTGATCCCGTTGGGACCGATAAAGCCCATGCCATGCAGGTTCTTGCGGATGATGCCATTGGGCCCCATCCAGCTGTGTTGCGCCGGTTGCATGGCCGCGTGCAGCGGGTGCAGGCGGTTACGGGCGATCCATTCGGCGCGGGGGTCGCGGCGGATAATGTCGCTCATCAGTGCACCTCCGCAGGTTCACGTTTGGCCGGCGTGGCCGACTTTGGGGCTTCGTCTTCCAGCAGTGCGTCAGCCACCAGTTCGGCGATGTCCTTGATCAACGGCCGGGGTTCGACCACGCCTTCGAGCATCGCGGTGCACTGTGGACAACCCACGGCCACCAGCTCGGCGCCCGTCTCGCGGATGTCTTCCATGCGCATGTCGGGAATACGTTGTTTACCCGGAATGTCGGTGATCGGCGCGCCGCCACCACCGCCACAGCAGCGCGAACGGAAGCCGGAACGTTGCATTTCCTTGATCTCGATGCCGAGGGCACGCAGTACCTCGCGCGGTGCCTCGTACTCGCCGTTGTAGCGGCCCAGATAGCACGGATCGTGATAGGTCACGCTGTTGCCTTTGTGCTGGCCGAGATTGAGCGCGCCGGCGCCGATGATTTCAGCCATGTAGGTGCTGTGGTGCTGCACCAGGTAATTGCCGTCGAAGGCGCCGTACTCGTTTTTCAGCACGTGGAAGCTGTGCGGATCGCAGGTCACGATGCGGTTGAAGCTGTACTTGGCCAGGGTCTGGATGTTGCGCTTGGCCAGCAACTGGAAGGTGGCTTCGTCGCCCAGGCGTCGGGCCACGTCACCGCTGTCGCGCTCTTCGAGGCCCAGCACCGCGAAATCGATTTTTGCCGCTTTCAGCACTTTGACGAAGGCGCGCAGGGTGCGCTGGTTGCGCATGTCGAAGGCACCGTCGCCGACCCAGAACAGCACGTCGGTGGATTTCTTCTCGCTGAGCAGATTGAGGTTCAAGTCCGCCGCCCAGTTCATCCGTCCGCCCGGGGCGAAGCCGCCCGGGTTGTCGGTGGCGATCAGGTTTTCCAGGACTTCGGCGCCCTTGTTCGGGGTTGCGCCTTTTTCCAGGGTCAGATGACGGCGCATGTCGACGATGGCATCGACGTGTTCGATCATCATCGGGCATTCCTCGACGCAAGCGCGGCAAGTGGTGCAGGACCACAGGGTTTCGGCATCCACCAGACCGTTGACGATCGGTTGATGCGGATTGCCCGCGTGCTCACCGATGGCTTTGCCCGGATACGGACTGCCGGCGAATTTCGCATCGGTGCCGCCCGCCAGGCCCACGACCATGTCCTGAATCAGCTTTTTCGGGTTCAATGGCTGACCGGCGGCGAACGCCGGGCACGCCGCTTCACATTTACCGCACTGCACGCAGGCATCGAAGCCGAGCAACTGGTTCCAGGTGAAATCCTTGGGTTTTTCCACGCCCAGCGGTGCAGTCGGGTCTTCCAGATCCAGTGGCTTCAATCCCGTGGAACGCCCTCCCCCAAAACGTTCGGCGCGACGGTGCCAAGCCAGGTGCAACGCACCAGCGAAGGCGTGTTTCATCGGCCCGCCCCAGGTCATGCCGAAGAACAGTTCCGACACGCCCCACAACACACCGACGCCGAGAATCACCGCCAGCAGCCAGCCACCGAAGTTTTCCGGCAGGATGCCTGCCACCGGCAGGGTCACCAGGAAGAACGACGCCGAGAACGCCAACAGGCTTTTCGGCAGGCGCATCCACGGGCCTTTCGACAGGCGCGAAGGCGGGTTGCGCCGACGCAGGTACACAAAGATTGCGCCGACGAACATTACCGCCGTCATCAACAGCAGCGCATAACCGAGCAAGCGGTTATGCAAACCGAAACCATGCACCAGAATCGCCAGCACGATGGACGCCACCGCGCCGCCGGCTGTGGCCACGTGGGTATTGGCGATGTATTTGTCCCGCGCCACCACGTGGTGCAGGTCGACCATGTAGCGTTTGGGCATGGCAAACAGGCCGCCGATCAGGTCGACCTTCGAGGCCCGGCCCCGGCGCCACATGGCTACCCGCCGCAACGCGCCCAGAACCGCGAGGCCCAGGGCAGCGAACAACAGGATTGGAAGAAGGGTGTTCAACATGGTGGAGCTCCCAAAGACCGCAGGGTCTTGCAGGCCAAACTACCTGGATGCCTTGCCCGATTTCCTGTGGGAGCAAAGCTTGCTCGCGATGGCGGTATTTCTACCGACAAAGATTCGTCGAATGTTCCGACGAAATCGCGGGCAAGCCTTGCTCCCACAGGGTTATGTGCAAGCTCTTAGAAATCCTTACACAGCCGCAACGCGTCGTAGATCGCCGCGTGCACGTTACGCTGGGCCACGCAGTCGCCGATGCGGAACAGCAGGTAGCCGTCGCCGTTCTGTTCCAGGCATGGCTGTGGCTTGATCGCGAACAAGGCTTCGACGTCGATCTGGCCTTTGTTGCGTGAGCCTTCCTTCAGCGCGTAGTAGATTTCTTCGTCCGGGCGCACGCCGTTTTCCACGACCACCTGGTCCACCACCCGCTCCTCTTTGGCGCCGGTGTATTCGTTTTCCAGCACCGCCACCAGCTTGTCGCCTTCGCGGTAGACCTTCTCCAGCATCATGTCCCCGGTCATGATCACTTCTTTCGGGTACATGCTGCGGTAGTAAGTCGGGAACGACGTACCGCCAATCGCCACGCCGGGCTTGATGTCGTCGGTGACGATCTCGACCTGGCTGCCCTTGTCGGCGAGGAAGTCGGCGGTGGACATGCCGGTGAATTCGCAAATGGTGTCGTAGACCAGCACGTTCTTGCCTGGCGCCACCTTGCCATCGAGCACGTCCCAGCTGCTGACCACCAGGCCTTCAGCCGCGCCCCAGTGTTCGTTCTGCTCCAGGTACGGGTGACCGCCGACCGCCAGTACAACCACATCCGGACGCAGGTCCATGATGGTCGGCGCATCCGCCGCGGTGCCCAGGCGCAGGTCGACTTTCAAGCGTGCCAGTTCCAGCTGATACCAGCGGGTGATACCGGCGATCTGGTCGCGCTGCGGCGCTTTCGACGCCGTGGTGATCTGCCCGCCGATGAATTCCTTTTTCTCGAACAGGGTCACATCGTGGCCACGCTCGGCGGCCACACGGGCGGCTTCCATCCCCGCAGGACCGGCACCGACCACCACCACCTTGCGTTTTTTACCGGTGGTTTTTTCGATGATGTGCGGCACGCCCATGTATTCACGGGAGGTTGCCGCGTTCTGGATGCACAGCACATCCAGCCCCTGATACTGACGGTCGATGCAGTAGTTGGCACCGACGCACTGTTTGATCTGGTCGACCTGGCCCATCTTGATCTTGGCGATCAGATGCGGGTCGGCAATGTGGGCGCGGGTCATGCCGACCATGTCGACGTAACCGCCCTCCAGGATACGGGTCGCCTGGTTCGGGTCCTTGATGTTCTGCGCGTGCAGCACCGGAACCTTGACCACTTCCTTGATGCCGGCGGCCAGGTGCAGGAACGGCTCCGGTGGATAACTCATGTTCGGAATCACGTTGGCCAGGGTGTTGTGGGTGTCGCAACCCGACCCCACGACGCCGATGAAATCGAGCATGCCGGTGTCGTCGTAATACTTGGCGATCTGCTTCATGTCTTCATGGGACAGACCATCCGGGTGGAACTCGTCACCGCAGATACGCATGCCCACGCAGAAATCGTCACCGACCTCGGCGCGCACGGCCTTGAGCACTTCCAGACCGAATTTCATGCGGCCTTCGAAGGTACCGCCCCATTCGTCGGTACGCTTGTTGACCCGCGGGCTCCAGAACTGGTCGATCATGTGCTGGTGCACGGCCGACAGCTCGACACCGTCCAGGCCACCGGCCTTGGCGCGACGTGCCGCTTGTGCGTAGTTGCCGATCACCCGCCAGATTTCTTCCGGCTCGATGGTTTTGCAGGTGGCGCGGTGCACCGGTTCACGAATGCCCGACGGCGACATCAGCGTCGGCCAGTTGAAGCCGTCCCAACGGGAACGACGGCCCATGTGGGTAATCTGGATCATGATCTTGGCGCCGTGCTTGTGCATGGCGTCGGCCAGATTCTGGAAGTGCGGAATGATGCGGTCGGTGGACAGGTTCACCGAACTCCACCATTCCTGCGGGCTGTCGATGGCGACCACGGACGAACCGCCGCAGATCGCCAGGCCGATCCCGCCCTTGGCCTTCTCTTCGTAATACTTGACGTACCGGTCGGTGGTCATGCCGCCGTCGGTCGCGTAGACCTCGGCGTGCGCGGTGCTGAGCACGCGGTTGCGGATAGTCAGCTTGCCGATCTGGATCGGCTGGAACATTGCTTCGAAAGCCATGGCGGGATCCTCGACTTACAACGGCTTGACGATGAACAAGCCGTCTTCGTGGCCCTCTTCGGAGCCACCGTAGACTTGCTCGGCCACGGTGCGGATCTTGCTGCCGCGAGCGGCGAGGATCTGATCCATCGCGCCGGCAAACCAGCCGGTGAACATGTAGTCGACCTTGCGCCCGACCTTGCCGTACACATAGACGAACGCCGAGTGTTCGAGCTTGACGCTGCAGGTGCCTTTGTCGAGGTCGATGTCCTGAATCTTGAACAGGCCCCAGCCGCGCTGCGACAGGCGCTTCATGTAGTGCTCGAACACTGCGACACCTTCCAGGCCATGGCATTCGGCTTCTTTTTCACACCAGTGCCAGGCGGACTTGTAGCCGGCCTTGTAGAGGATTTCGGCATAGGCTTCGGCGCCCAGTACTTCCTCGATACCCATGTGGTTGTTGACGAAGAAATGGCGCGGCACGTACAGCATCGGCAGGGCGTCGGAGGTCCAGACACCGGTCTCGCTGTCGACTTCGATAGGCAATTGCGGGGCGATCTTGGCCATGGAAACTTAACTCCAGAAGAATTTTGGTATTGCCCCCGGCGCGGATGGCCGGGGGGAAAAGAATCAGAAGTGCTGTGGCTTACTCGCCCCAGACATCCTTGAGAACATTGACCCAGTTCTCGCCCATGATCTTGCGCACTACCCGTTCGGAGTGGCCGCGCTTGAGCAGAGTCTCGGTCAGGTTCGGGAACTCGCCCACGGTACGGATGCCCAGTGGGTTGATGATCTTGCCGAAGCTGGTCAGGCGGCGGGCGTAGCCCTTGTCGTGGGTCAGGTATTCGAAGAAGTCCTGGCCGTGACCCTGGGTGAAGTCGGTGCCGATACCGATGGCGTCTTCGCCGACGATGTTCAGGGTGTATTCGATGGCTTCGGCGTAGTCGTCGATGGTCGAATCGATGCCTTTGGCCAGGAACGGTGCGAACATGGTCACACCGACGAAACCGCCGTGATCGGCGATGAATTTCAGCTCTTCATCGGACTTGTTGCGCGGGTGCTCTTTGAGACCCGACGGCAGGCAGTGGGAGTAGCAGACCGGTTTCTTCGATTCGAGGATGACTTCTTCGGAAGTCTTGGAGCCGACGTGGGACAGGTCGCACATCACGCCAACACGGTTCATCTCGGCAACGATCTCACGACCGAAGCCCGACAGGCCGCCATCGCGCTCGTAGCAGCCAGTGCCCACCAGGTTCTGGGTGTTGTAGCACATCTGCACGATACCGACGCCGAGCTGCTTGAACACCTCGACGTAACCGATCTGGTCTTCATAGGCGTGGGCATTCTGGAAGCCGAAGAGGATGCCGGTCTTACCCTGCTCCTTGGCTTTGCGGATGTCAGCCGTGGTGCGCACCGGAATCACCAGGTCGCTGTTTTCGCGGATCAGTTTCTGGCTGGCGGCGATGTTGTTGACGGTGGCCTGGAAGCCCTCCCACACCGACACGGTGCAGTTGGCTGCGGTCAGACCGCCCTTGCGCATGTCTTCGAACAGCTCACGGTTCCACTTGGCAATAATCAGCCCGTCGATAACGATGCTGTCGGCGTGCAGTTCGGCTGGGCTCATCAGGCTGTCCCCTTCTTAGCGATTCATGCGCCGAATCGTCTGCCGGCGCTTTGGGGCCAGCATATGCCTGAGGGCCGGGGCGACCGGGTGCAAAAACGACAGGGGAATTGCCGAAAGCGTCAATCTGCGACAAAGGGTCGTCGCCAGGCACGATTGGCGACCTGTTCAAGGGCGCCGGCATGGGCCAGAATTCGCCGCAACTCAGAATGCTTCACTGGACGCTTTATTGGAAAAGGGGCGGCGACATACATGAAATCGATCATCCTGGCACTGGCACTGATTGCGACCGGCGTACACGCAGCGGAAGAAGCCGACGACAACCCCTGCGACAAAGTCGAAAACGACGTCCAGACCCTGGAATGCTCCGCCTTCAGCAAGACCACGGCCGAAGACCTGTTGAGCGAAAACTACAAAAACCTGAACGAGCGCCTGCAGTCGCTGTATGGCAAGAACCCGACGCAATTGGCCGACATCACCGCCAAGCTCAAGGCAGCACAACAACAATGGCTGAAAACCCGCGAAGCCGACTGCGCCGTCGAAGCCTTCCCGGCCACGGCCGGCAGCAAGGCGTTCACCATTGCGCAAAATGATTGCGTGGCGCGCACCAGTGACGAGCGGTCGGAGTTTTTGGAATCGATTGGGCAGGAGTAAATGCAAACTTCAGTCAATTGAGCTGTAGGCTGCACGCCTTCAACGAAAAGGATTCACCATGAAAATCTGCGGCATCGAAATAAAAGGCAGCGAAGCGATCATCGCCGTGGCCACCCTTGAGGGTTCGACATTGAGCCATGTCGCGCTGACCACCAAGAAAATCGCCCTGGACGATGACGACGAAGCCGCCAACGTCAAAGTCTTTGCCGCTCAGGTTGCTTCCTTTGTTCGAGAAAATTCGATAGATCGAATCGCGATCAAGAAGCGCAGCAAGAAGGGTGAATTCGCCGGTGGGCCGACCACATTCAAGATCGAGGGCGTTTTCCAGTTGCTGGAAAATTGCGAGGTGACGTTGCTGTCGCCGCAGACCATCAATGCGCAGGCCAAGAAACACAACTTTGAGCTGCCGGCGACGTTGAACAAGTATCAGCATGAGGCTTACAAAGCGGCCTGCTCGGCACTCCTGAAGAAATAAGTTGCCCATTGTGGGAGCGAGCCTGCTCGCGAAGGCGGCGTTCAGTCAACATATATGCTGAATGTGCCGACCCCTTCGCGAGCAGGCTCGCTCCCACAGTGGTTCTTGCGCATCACGCCTTGGCGGTACGCCGATCTTCCCTTGGACACCGCTCATACTTCGCGCGATAACTGCGGGTGAAATACGACGGCGATTCAAACCCGCACGCAATACTCACTTCCAGCACACTCATATCGGTCTGACGCAGCAACTGCCTGGCTTTCTCCAGCCGCAAACGCAGGTAGAAATTACTCGGCGTATCGTTCAGGTGCAGGCGAAACAACCGTTCAAGTTGCCTGCGCGTCACCTTGATCGATTCCGCCAGTTCCAGTGTGCTCAAGGGCGGCTCGCTGTGCTGCTCCATCTCTCCAATAACGTGAACGAGCTTCTTGTTGCTGATGCCGTAGCGCGTGGCGACTTCCATGCGTTGGTGGTCTTTGCGCGGGCGGATGCGGCCGAGCACGAACTGTTCGCTGACCTGGATCGCCAGTTCCGGGCCATGGGCCTGGGCGATCAGATCCAGCATCAAATCGATGGATGCGGTGCCACCGGCGGATGTGATGCGCCGACGGTCGATCTCGAACAGCTCCTGGGTGACGCTGAGCTGCGGATAGGACTCCTTGAAGGCATCAATGGCTTCCCAGTGCAGGGTCAGGCGATGGCCGTCGAGCAGGCCGGCTTCGGCGAGGATGAAACTGCCGGTGTCGATGGCGCCGAGGGTCACGCCTTCGTTGTCCAGGCGACGCAGCCAGTGTTCCAGGGCCGGGGTGGCGAATTTCAACGGCTCGAAGCCGGCGACCACCAGTAACGTCGCGCCTTTCTTCAGCGGCTCCAGCGCCGCATCGGCGTTGACCGACATGCCGTTACTGGCCAATACCGCCCCGCCATCGGCACTCAATACATGCCAGCGATAGAGCTCGCCACGAAAACGATTGGCGACCCGCAGCGGCTCGATGGCCGAGATAAATCCAATGGCCGAGAAACCCGGCATCAACAAGAAATAGAAATCCTGGGACATGGAGCGCACTCGACAGGCAAGTAACGAGAGGACGGGGAGCGTGAGGACGTTGATACGCCACTTGCAACAGGCATACAAGTGGACAGGTCGCTGCAGTGCAAGAGTCGGTCGCCGCAGTGCGCTTTCATGGCCGTTTAGCTGCGTAACTTGTCATCACCGGCGCACAAAGACGACCGGACCCACAATAACGAACTGCCGAGGAACCTGAGATGAAACGACTGATCAGCAGCTGTGTTCTTGCACTCAGTGGTACCGCTTTGCTGAGCGCCAGTGTCATGGCCGCCGAACCCGCCGCGTGCCAGAACGTGCGCATGGGTGTAGTGAACTGGACCGACGTGATCGCCACCAGCGCCATGACCCAGGTATTGCTCGACGGCCTCGGCTACAACACCAAACAAACCAGCGCCTCCCAGCAGATCATCTTCGCCGGCATCCGCGATCAGCGCCTGGACCTGTTCCTGGGGTACTGGAACCCGCTGATGACCCAGACCATCACCCCGTTCGTCGATGCCAACCAGGTCAAGGTGCTGCAAGCCCCAAGCCTGAAGGACGCTCGCGCCACCCTCGCCGTGCCGACCTACCTCTACGACAAGGGCCTGAAAACCTTCGCCGACATCGCCAAGTTCGAAAAAGAGCTGGGCGGCAAGATCTACGGTATCGAGCCAGGCTCGGGCGCCAACACCCAGATCAAGGCGATGATCACCAAGAACCAATTCGGCCTGGGCAAGTTCCAGCTGGTCGAATCCAGCGAAGCCGGCATGCTCGCCGCAGTGGACCGTGCCGTGCGCCGCAACGAGGCCGTGGTGTTCTTCGGCTGGGCGCCGCACCCGATGAACGTCAACGTGAAAATGACCTACCTCACCGGCAGTGAAGACGCCCTGGGCCCGAATGAAGGCATGGCCACGGTCTGGACCGTCACCGCGCCGACCTACGCCGAACAATGCCCGAACATCGGCAAACTGCTGAGCAACCTGACCTTCACCGCCGAAGACGAGAGCCGGATGATGCAGCCGCTGCTGGAACACAAGGACGCCTTCGAATCGGCCAGGCAGTGGCTCAAGGATCACCCGCAAGACAAGCAGCGCTGGCTCGCAGGCGTGACCACCTTCGATGGCAAGCCTGCAGCTGAAAACCTGAAGCTGACCAGTAAATAAACCCGATAGAACTACCGACTCGCAGCCCGACCGGGCTGCGAACGGGATCACTACGCCAAAAAATCAAGCCTGAAGGAAACCGCCCCATGAACCACGACGTCATCATCACCTGCGCACTCACCGGTGCTGGCGACACGACCGCCAAGAGCCCACACGTGCCGGTCACCCCGAAACAAATCGCCGCTGCCGCCGTGGAAGCCGCCAAGGCCGGTGCCACTGTGGTTCACTGCCACGTTCGCGACCCACAAACCGGCAAGTTCAGCCGTGACGTGGCGCTGTACCGTGAAGTGATGGAGCGCATCCGCGAGGCCGACGTCGACATCATCGTCAACCTCACTGCCGGCATGGGTGGCGACCTGGAAATCGGCGCGGGCGAGAACCCGATGGAGTTTGGCCCTAACACTGACCTGGTCGGCCCGCTGACCCGTCTGGCCCACGTCGAAGAACTGCTGCCGGAAATCTGCACACTCGATTGCGGCACCCTGAACTTCGGCGATGGCGACACCATTTACGTCTCCACCCCGGCGCAATTGCGTGCCGGCGCCAAGCGCATCCAGGAACTGGGCGTGAAAGCCGAACTGGAAATCTTCGACACCGGTCACCTGTGGTTCGCCAAGCAGATGATCAAGGAAGGCTTGCTCGACAACCCGCTGTTCCAGCTGTGCCTGGGCATCCCATGGGGCGCCCCGGCGGACACCACCACCATGAAAGCCATGGTCGATAACCTGCCGGCCGATGCGGTCTGGGCCGGCTTCGGGATCGGTCGCATGCAGATGCCGATGGCGGCACAAGCCGTACTGCTCGGCGGCAACGTGCGAGTCGGCCTGGAAGACAACCTGTGGCTGGACAAGGGCGTGCTGGCGACCAACGGCCAACTGGTCGAGCGCGCCGGCGAAATCCTCAGCCGCCTTGGCGCCCGGGTTCTGACCCCGGCTGAAGGCCGCAAGAAAATGGGCCTGAAACAGCGCGGTTAATCCCACCACCCATTTCCCCCTGTGGGAGCGAGCCTGCTCGCGATGACGTCGGTACATTCGATGCATTTGCGTCGACAGGAACATCGCTATCGCGAGCAGGCTCGCTCCCACAGTTTTTTGAGCCAAATTCAGGAAATTGCCATGAGCTTTATCACCGAAATCAAAACCTTCGCCGCCCTGGGCAGCGGTGTCATCGGCAGCGGCTGGGTAGCCCGCGCCCTCGCCCACGGCCTTGATGTAGTGGCCTGGGACCCGGCGCCCGGCGCTGAAGCGGCGCTGCGCAAACGCGTCGCCAACGCCTGGGGTGCGCTGGAGAAAAAAGGCCTGGCACCCGGTGCCTCGCAGGACCGCCTGCGCTTCGTCGCCACCATCGAGGAATGTGTTCGCGACGCCGATTTCATCCAGGAAAGCGCCCCTGAACGCCTTGAGCTGAAACTCGAACTGCACAGCAAGATCAGCGCCGCCGCCAAGCCCAATGCCTTGATTGGCTCCAGCACCTCAGGCCTGTTGCCAAGCGAGTTCTACGAGAGCGCCACGCACCCGGAACGCTGCGTGGTCGGCCACCCGTTCAACCCGGTTTATCTGCTGCCATTGGTGGAAGTGGTTGGCGGCAAAAACACCGCGCCTGAAGCGGTGCAAGCGGCGATGAAAGTCTATGAATCCCTGGGCATGCGCCCGCTGCATGTGCGCAAGGAAGTGCCCGGCTTCATCGCCGACCGCCTGCTCGAAGCCCTATGGCGCGAGGCGCTGCACCTGGTCAACGACGGTGTGGCGACTACCGGCGAAATCGACGATGCCATCCGTTTTGGCGCCGGTCTGCGCTGGTCGTTCATGGGCACCTTCCTGACCTACACCCTGGCCGGCGGCGATGCCGGCATGCGCCACTTCATGGCACAGTTCGGCCCGGCGTTGCAGTTGCCATGGACGTATCTGCCTGCGCCTGAACTGACCGACAAGCTGATCGACGATGTGGTGGATGGCACCAGCGATCAACTGGGCAAACACAGCATTTCTGCGCTGGAGCGCTATCGTGATGACTGCCTGCTGGCGGTGCTGGAGGCGGTGAAGACCACTAAAGAGAAGCATGGGATGGCCTTCAGCGAGTAACCCCTATGCTTTGAGGCCAGCAGGTCTGGCCTCATCGCGGGCAAGCCTTGCTCCCACAGGACTTGTGACCAACCTGTGGGAGCAAGGCTGCCCGCGATAGCGGCAGTCCAGTCACCATACTTCTTGGATCACTCATCATGCCCGCACTGACCACCTACCAAACCCGCATCATCCCCGACTGGGTCGACTACAACGGCCACCTGCGCGACGCGTTCTACCTGCTGATTTTCAGCTATGCCACCGACGCACTGATGGACCGCCTCGGCATGGACAGCAACAACCGCGAAGCCAGCGGCAACTCGCTGTTCACCCTGGAGCTGCACCTCAACTACCTGCACGAAGTGAAACTCGACGCCGACGTCGAAGTGCACACCCAGATCATTGCCCACGACAGCAAACGCCTGCACCTCTATCACAGCCTGCATTTGGCGGGCGACGCCAAGGAGCTGGCGGGTAACGAGCAGATGCTGCTGCACGTCGACCTCGCCGGGCCAAGCGCGACACCGTTCAGCGAATTGACCCTCGGCAAACTGCAAGCCATCGTCGCCGAACAGACTGACCTGCCAGCCCCCAAGTACATTGGCCGAGTGATCGCATTACCCCCAAAAAAATAACAAGGAGATTGCATGAACACCGCCGCCGCTTTTGCTGACTTCCGTACTTATCCGTTGATCAGCGCGCTGACAGGCGTGCAGGCCATGGCGGATCGTGTTCTGGTGAAGTGGGCCGACAACCGCGTCAGCCCTTTCCATCATCAATGGCTGCGGGACAACTGCCCGTGCCCGCAATGCGTCTACACGGTGACACGTGAACAAGTGCTGGAAATTGTCGATGTCCCCGAAGACCTGCTGCCTGCCCAAACCAGCGTCGATGTCGAAGGCTGTCTGAGCGTCCAATGGCAGGACGGCCACCGCAGCCGCTTCGACCCTGGGTGGCTGCGTGCCCATGCCTACGACGACGAATCCCGCGCCGAGCGCCAGGCCGGCAAGCCGAAAGCCAGGCTCTGGCATAACGATCTGAAGCTGCCGGTGTTCGAGTATCAGGCATTGATGCACGACAACGACGCGTTGTTGCAGTGGCTGCTGGCCGTACGGGATATCGGCCTGACACAGGTCTGTGGCGTGCCCACCGAACCGGGCTCGCTGAAGTTGATCGCGCAGCGCATTTCCTTCATCCGCGAGAGCAATTTCGGCGTGCTGTTCAACGTGCAATCCAAGGCCGATGCCGACAGCAACGCCTACACCGCTTTCAACCTGCCGCTGCACAGCGATTTGCCGACTCGGGAGCTGCAACCGGGGCTGCAATTTCTGCATTGCCTGGTCAACGATGCCGAAGGTGGCGAGAGTATTTTTGTCGACGGTTTTGCCATCGCCGACGCCCTGCGCCGGGAAGATCCCGAGTCGTTCAAAAGCCTGTGCGAGATCCCAGTGGAGTTTCGCAACAAGGACCGCCACAGCGACTATCGCTGCCTCGCGCCGATCATCGCCCTGGATGCCTCGGGGCAAGTGTCGGAGATCCGCATGGCGAACTTTCTGCGCGGCCCATTCGACGCGTCGGTGGAACAGATGCCGAGGCTTTACCGAGCCTATCGTCGCTTTATCGCGATGACCCGCGAGGACCGTTTCCGCGTGATGCAAAGACTCAATCCGGGCGAGCTCTGGTGCTTCGACAACCGCCGCACCCTGCATGCCCGCAACGCCTTCGACCCTGCCACCGGGGCGCGGCATTTGCAGGGGTGTTATGTGGACCGGGATGAGTTGTTGTCACGCATTTTGGTGTTGCAACGCTAGACCGCGTTATCGTTCATCGCGGGCAAGCCACGCTCCCACAGGTTTGTTGTCGCCCACAAAATAGAGGGTCACTCGATCCTGTGGGAGCGTGGCTTGCCCGCGATGGCGTCCGAACAAACTACACAACCATCCAGGATTCACAGGCAAAAAAAAGCCCCGATCAAGCCGTGACAGGATCGAGGCAGAGGGTACTGTTGAGGAGCTGCCGCGCTAGGGTGACCAAACCTTCGTGAAGCGAGCTGAGTCCAGTGTGCCGACTCCCTTCGCAGGGAAATAGCCCGAAAACGACGCTTTCATAGCCAATGCAGCCATTGCGACAAATCGCCCTTGCCGCCACTTCGCCCCCCTACCAGAATCGAACCACGACACCGTTCCCAGAAGAAGGATTTGCGTCATGATGCACGCCGATTTGATTGACCAGGAAGACCTGTTGGGCCAGCTCAAGGCATTGGGCTTTCAAGTGCCGAACGGCGCCACCGCCGAGCAGGCATGCGAGTGTGCGGTACGAGGTTTGAACAACGAACGGGCCATCGTGCTGCGCACCATGGTCAAGCAGATGTACACCAGCAGCGCGACCATCCTGCCGGCCGTGCGCCAGGCCATCGACAAGCAGTTGCTGCCAGCATTGGCGGAATACCAACAGAGCCACACCACCCGATAAAACGCCTTCGCGAGCAGGCTCGCTCCCACATTCGACCGCATTCCTCTGTTGGAACTCGGTCAACTGTGGGAGCGAGCCTGCTCGCGAAGGGTGCGACTCGGTTTTAGAGCCTTACACTGGCAAAGGTAGATTCATTACGCGCCTGGCTCAGCGCCGACAACGGCCCGGACAGCGGCGACAGCACCAGGGCTTGCGGCAGCGGCATCATCGCCACTTGCTGCGTGGTGTTGGACCCTACGCGCTCGTCACGTGGTGGAATGCCGAAGTATTCGCGGTAGCACTTGGAGAAGTGCGGCGTAGACACGAAACCACACACCGACGCCACTTCGATGATCGACATCGGCGTTTGCTTGAGCAACTGCCGCGCGCGAATCAGGCGCAGTTTCAGGTAGTAACGCGACGGCGAGCAATGCAGGTACTTCTGGAACAACCGCTCGAGCTGACGACGGGACACGGCGACATACACCGCCAGTTCGTCGAGATCGATCGGTTCTTCGAGGTTGGCTTCCATCAGCGCGACGATTTCCTGCAACTTCGGCTGGTTGGTGCCCAGCATGTGCTTGAGTGGCACGCGCTGGTGATCCTGTTCGTTGCGGATGCGCTCGTAGACGAACATTTCCGAAATGGCCGCCGACAGTTCACGACCGTGGTCGCGGCTGATCAGGTGCAGCATCATGTCCAGCGGCGCGGTGCCGCCGGAACTGGTGAAACGGTTACGGTCGAGGGTGAACAGACGGGTACTCATCGCCACCCGCGGGAAGGCTTCCTGCATCGCTGCCAGGCATTCCCAGTGCACGCTGCAATCGAATCCGTCCAGCAGGCCGGCGCAGGCCAGGGCCCAGCTGCCGGTGCAGACCGCGCCGAGGCGCCGGGACTGACGCGCCTGGCTTTGCAGCCATGACACGTGTTCGCGGGTAACAGTGCGCTGGATACCGATACCGCCACAAACGATGACGGTGTCCATTGGGGGCGCTTTGTGCATGGAGGCGTCGGGCGTGATCTGCAAACCGTCACTTGCCCAGACTTGACCGCCATCGACGGTGAGTGTGGTCCAGCGATACAGCTCGCGGCCGGACAACTGGTTGGCCATGCGCAGCGGTTCGACTGCGGAAGCCAGGGAAATCAGCGTGAAATTGTCCAGCAGCAGAAAGCCGATGGATTGAGGCGCACGGTTCTGGGGTTGGGCCCCGGAGTTGAACGACGTCATCGCGGTATCTCCTCACACAAAGCGGGTGATGGCCTCAGGCGGAGGCTCTTGTTATTGCCATCGTTCTCGCGTGGGAGACGGGCTTTGTAATGACAGAGCAATTGCCATGCCTAAATTTGAATGTGCGTTCAATAACTCCTAAAAACGACGTCGGAATGTGTCTATATATGACGCGCAGGGAGTGGGGATTTAAATGGCCATCAGGGCTGGCAAGTGCCCCGGCCCGCAAGCTGTGAGCAATTCGGTAGCACTTGTGGGAACAGGGCTGCGAGCAGCCGGGAAAGAGTGTCACCGCAGGCACGGGGTGATGAGTGGTCAGCGGCGTTTTGGAGCCCTACCCTTGCGTCAGGGTTTTACCTGTTTGCGACGCGCCAAAAGGTGGCGTGATTTGTTACGGGTGTTCACTTTACGCGCAGTTTTGATTGGTCCGACGCTATCGCGAGCAAGCTTTGCTCCCACAGATACCACCAATCTGTGGGAGCAAGGCTTGCCCGCGATGCAGACGACGCGGTCTCAGCACTCGACGGCGCTGACCGCCAACCCACCCCGCGATGTCTCCTTATATTTGTCATGCATATCGGCACCGGTATCGCGCATGGTACGAATCACCCGATCCAGCGAGATAAAGTGCTGGCCATCGCCGCGCAACGCCATCTGCGCCGCGTTGATCGCCTTTACCGCCGCAATCGCGTTGCGCTCGATGCAGGGCACCTGCACCAGACCACCCACCGGGTCGCACGTCAGACCCAGGTTATGTTCCAGACCGATTTCCGCCGCGTTGCACAATTGCTCCGGCGTGGCGCCGAGGATTTCCGCCAACCCTGCCGCCGCCATGGCGCAGGCCGAGCCGACTTCACCCTGGCAACCGACTTCGGCACCGGAGATCGAAGCGTTCTTCTTGCACAAAATCCCGACAGCCGCCGCGCTGAGGAAGTAGTCGACGACATTCGCGTCAGTCACGTCCTCGCTGAACTTCATGAAGTAGTGCAGCACCGCGGGAATGATCCCCGCCGCGCCATTGGTCGGTGCCGTGACCATGCGCCCGCCGGCGGCGTTTTCTTCATTGACCGCCAGGGCGAACAGGTTGACCCACTCCATGGCACTGAGGGTCGAGCCGATCACGTTGGGCTTGTTCAACTCCTGCAAGCTGCGATGCAGCTTGGCCGCACGCCGGCGCACATTCAAGCCACCAGGCAGGATGCCTTCGTGCTTGAGGCCTTGCTCCACGCAATCCTGCATGGCCCGCCAGAGCGTCATCAGGCCGCTGCGGATTTCCTCTTCACTGCGCCAGACCTTCTCGTTGGCCATCATCAATTCAGCCACGCGCAGGTTGTGCTTTTTGCACAGCTCCAACAGCTCGGCGGCACTGGAAAAATCGTAGGGCAACACGGTGCGATCGAGATCGACGACACCGCTGGAGGCCTGCGCCTCGTCGACGACAAAACCACCACCGACCGAATAGTAGGTATCGCGATGCAACTCGCCGTCATCGCCTTCGACAATCAGGGTCATGGCATTGGGGTGGAACGGCAGGTTTTCGTCGATCAGGCGCATGTCCCGGGCCCAGATGAACGGCACTGACAAGCGACCGTCCAGCAACAGCGTGTGGGTTTCACGCAGGGTGGCGATGCGGATGCCGATTTGCGACGGATCGATCGCATCCGGCCACTCGCCCATCAGGCCCATGATCACCGCGTTGTCGCTGCCGTGGCCGATGCCTGTGGCCGACAATGAACCAAAGAGCTGAACTTCGACGCGCCGCACGTGTTCCAGCAACCCCCGCTCGCGCAAATCCTGCACGAACAACGCCGCGGCCCGCATAGGCCCCACGGTGTGCGAACTGGAAGGGCCAATGCCGATTTTGAACAGGTCGAAAACACTGATAGCCATTACTGCCGAACTCCTGGATGAGCCAACTCCAGGCGCGAAAGCGCCCGGTGGCGGAGCTGCTACGCTCAAGCTGCAATCCGCCGAGATGACCGCATCATCAGGCTTTTGTCATGTCGTTCGACGTCTCTAACCGACGCACTCATGTCCACAAACGCCGCGTGCGTTTTGCGCCATGTTTTCGGCATTTTTTTGCGATGCAGAGGGGAAAAAGGGGCTGAAAAAATCTGTAAGCGACGTCACTGACACTGGAAGCGACCATCCCTGTACTGGTTACGACGCACCCTGTAGGCGTCAGATTTTCACTGGTACATGATCGTATCGACTCGATTGCAAGGCGCTGCGGTAGAGCTGTCTCCAGAACGCCATCCAACCGCAACCTATAAGTGCGGTGGTCCAGTCGGAACACTGCCAAAAAAAACACCAAGGAGTCCATCCATGAAAGGTTCCCCGTCGT
This sequence comes from Pseudomonas sp. WPR_5_2, assembly GCF_003634475.1. NCBI lineage: Bacteria > Pseudomonadati > Pseudomonadota > Gammaproteobacteria > Pseudomonadales > Pseudomonadaceae > Pseudomonas > Pseudomonas sp. WPR_5_2. The sequence goes on from NZ_RBLA01000005.1 coordinate 156,358, forward strand.
TGTTGTTGGCCGCCATGCTTAGTCTGCCGCTTCTGGCGCAAGCCGCCGAACCGGCGCAATGCAAAACCGTAAACTTCTCCGATGTCGGCTGGACCGACATCACTGCGACAACCGCCACCACCAGCGTCGTGCTCGATGCCCTGGGCTACAAGACCAAGACCACCATGATTTCCGTGCCAGTGACCTACAAGTCCCTGGCCGACGGCAAGAACATGGACGTGTTCCTCGGCAACTGGATGCCGACCATGGAGAACGACATCAAGGCCTACCGCGACGCCGGCACCGTGGATATCGTGCGCACCAACCTCAAGGGCGCCAAGTACACCCTCGCCGTTCCTCAAGCCCTGTACGACAAGGGTTTGCATGACTTCGCCGACATCGCCAAGTTCAAGAAAGAGCTCGACGGCAAGATCTACGGGATCGAGCCCGGCAACGACGGCAACCGTCTGATCCAGACCATGATCGACAAGAACGCTTTCGGCCTGAAAGACGCCGGTTTCAAGGTTGTCGAATCCAGCGAAGCGGGCATGCTGTCCCAGGTCGACCGTGCACAGAAACGCGACACCGCCGTGGTCTTCCTCGGTTGGGCGCCGCACCCGATGAACAAGCGCTTCAAGATTCAATACCTGACCGGCGGCGACGATTTCTTTGGCCCGGATTTCGGTGCCGCCACCGTGGCGACCAACACCCGCAAGGGTTACACCGAGGAATGCAACAACGTGGGCCAACTGCTGAAAAACCTGGAGTTCACCGTCGACATGGAAAGCGAACTCATGGGCAACATCCTGGACGACAAGATGAAGCCTGACGCGGCCGCCAAGGCCTGGCTGAAAAAGAATCCACAGGTGCTCGATACCTGGCTCGCTGGCGTGACCACCACTGACGGTAAACCTGGCCTGGAAGCCGTGAAAGCCAAGCTTAACCAGTAATCGCTTATGCCGGACGGCTCCGGCCGTCCGGGCTGTTTATTTCCTTGCATGCGGACGTTCACTACCATGCTGATTGATCAGAAAATCCCTTTAGGCCAGCACATCGCGAGCTTTGTCGAGTGGTTGACGCAACACGGCGCCAGCACCTTCGACGCCATTGCCGTGACGCTGGAAACGATGATCCACGGCGTGACTTTCGCGCTGACCTGGTTCAACCCGCTGGCACTGATCGGCCTAATCGCCCTCCTGGCCCACTTCATCCAGCGCAAATGGGGGCTGACCGTTTTTGTCATCGCCTCCTTCCTGCTGATCCTCAACCTGGGGTACTGGCAGGAAACCATGGAGACCCTCGCCCAAGTGTTATTCGCGACCCTGGTCTGCGTGGTCATCGGCGTGCCGTTGGGCATCGTCGCGGCGCACAAGCCAATGTTCTACACTTTAATGCGTCCGGTACTCGATCTGATGCAGACCGTACCGACCTTCGTTTACCTCATTCCTACCCTGACCCTCTTCGGGCTGGGTGTGGTGCCAGGCCTGATCTCCACGGTCGTGTTCGCCATTGCCGCGCCAATCCGCCTGACCTACCTGGGCATCCGCGATGTGCCCGCAGAATTGATGGACGCCGGCAAAGCCTTCGGCTGTTCGCGTCGCCAACTGCTTACAAGGATCGAACTGCCCCACGCCATGCCGAGCATCGCAGCCGGCATCACCCAGTGCATCATGCTGTCGCTGTCGATGGTGGTGATCGCGGCACTGGTGGGCGCCGACGGACTGGGTAAACCGGTGGTCAACGCACTGAACACTGCTGATATCGCCCTGGGCTTCGAAGCGGGCCTGGCGATCGTACTGCTGGCGATCATGCTCGACCGTATCTGCAAACAACCCGAAGCCAAAGTAGGGGGTGACGCATGAGCATAATTCGCTTCGAAGACGTCGACGTGATCTTCACCAAAGATCCACGCGAGGCACTGAAACTTCTCGATCAAGGCTTGACCCGCAGCGAGATCCTGAAAAAGACCGGGCAGATCGTTGGCGTCGAAAAGGCCAGCCTGGACATCGAAAAGGGTGAAATCTGCGTGCTGATGGGCCTGTCCGGTTCCGGCAAGTCCAGCCTGCTGCGTTGCATCAACGGGCTCAACACCGTCAGCCGCGGCAAGCTGTTCGTCGAGCACGAAGGCAAGCAGATCAACATTGCCTCCTGCACGGCCGCCGAACTGAAAATGATGCGCACCAAGCGCATCGCGATGGTGTTCCAGAAGTTCGCCCTGATGCCTTGGCTGACGGTGCGCGAGAACATCAGCTTCGGCCTCGAAATGCAGGGCCGCCCAGAGAAGGAACGCCGCAAACTGGTCGATGAAAAACTCGAACTGGTGGGCCTCACCCAATGGCGCAACAAGAAACCCGATGAGCTGTCCGGCGGCATGCAACAGCGTGTGGGCCTGGCCCGTGCGCTGGCGATGGACGCCGACATTCTGCTGATGGACGAACCGTTCTCGGCCCTCGACCCGCTGATCCGCCAGGGCCTGCAGGACGAACTGCTGGAACTGCAACGCAAGTTGAGCAAAACCATCGTGTTCGTGAGCCACGACCTCGATGAAGCCCTGAAGCTCGGCAGCCGTATCGCAATCATGAAAGACGGCCGGATCATCCAATACAGCAAGCCTGAAGAAATTGTCCTCAACCCGGCGGACGACTATGTGCGGACCTTCGTCGCCCACACCAATCCGCTGAACGTACTGTGCGGTCGCAGCCTGATGCGCACCCTGGACAACTGCAAACGCATCAACGGTTCGGTGTGCCTGGATCCGGGCGGCGATTCATGGCTCGACCTGGCGGAAGGCAACACGATCAAGGGTGCACGCCAGAACGGTTCAGTACTGGACCTGCAGAACTGGGTTCCAGGGCAATCGGTAGAAGGCCTGGGACGCAGGCCGACACTGGTGGACTCGAACATCGGCATGCGCGACGCGCTGCAGATTCGCTACCAGACCGGCAACAAGCTTGTGCTGCACGACAACAACCATGTGGTCGGGATCCTCGGCGACAGCGAGCTGTACCACGCACTGCTCGGCAAGAACCTGGGGTAGGCAACAGAAACAAAAACGCCGCGAGAGATCGCGGCGTTTTTGTTTATACGGATATCGGGTAATACAGCTTTGCGGCTGATGGCCTCATCGCGGGCAAGCCCGCTCCCACAAGGATCTATGTCGAACACAAATAATGTGAACACCACTGGACCTGTGGGAGCGGGCTTGCCCGCGATGAAGGCGCCGCGGTGCTTCAGACAGAAACACCGCATCACTTCAAACCTTAGCTATACACCCGGCCAAGGAGCTGCCGATGGCTTTCAAACTGATCGAGCACGTCACGGGTGATCTGATCCTGGGTGAAGCCTTATCAGCTCGTAATCCGGTCTGCCATTGGGCTGGCACGCTCTTGCAACTGGCTCGGTTGCAGGTCCAGCTCAGTCAGCAGCTCAGTGAAACCACGACGACTACGCGCCGCCAGCTCCGCCTGTTCCTGCTCGATCTGCACGTCCTGGCGCATGGCCTTGTGCAAGCCGAACATGAAGAACACCAGCACCACCGAGAACGGCAGGCCGGCCAGCACCACCATGGTTTGCATGGCTTCGAAGTTACCGGCGAACAGCAGGCCGATGGTCACCAGCGTGATCACCGCCGACCAGAAAATCCGCAGCCAGTGCGGGGCGTCTTCGTCGACGTTACCGCCCTTGCAAGACAGGTTGGCCATCATCACCGCGCCGGAGTCCGCCGGCGTCAGGAACAGCACGAAGCCCACGAAAATCGATACACCGATCACAACCTTGGACGCCGGGTAATGCTCAAGCAACTGGTAGATCGCCATGGACGGCTGTTCCAGCGCCGTCTTGCCGAGCTCCACTGCCCCGTGGTTCATCACCAGGTCCAGGGCCGAGTTACCGAAGATCGACAGCCACGCCAGGGTGAAACCCAGCGGAATCAGCAGCACGCCGGCGACCATTTCACGCACCGTGCGACCACGGGAAATACGCGCGACGAACATGCCCACGAATGGCGCCCAGGAAATCCACCAGGCCCAGTAGAACAGAGTCCACAGGCCCAGCCAGCGGTCGGACTTCTCAGTGTCGCCTTCGTACACATAGAGGTCGAAGGTCTTCAGCACCACGCCGTTGAGGTAGTCACCGATGTTCTGCACAAAGCCGTTGAGCAAGTGCAGGGTCGGACCGAACAGCAGCACGAAAATCAGCAGGCCGCTGAACAGCACGATGTTCAGGTTGGACAGACGACGAATGCCGTTTTCCACACCCGACACCGCAGCGATGGTCGCCACGGTACTCATCACGATGATCACGATCAGCAGGTTGGTGTTGCTGTGTTCCATGCCGAACAGGTTTTCCAGGCCCGACGACACTTGCAGCGAGCCGATTCCCAGGTTGGTCACCAGGCCCAGCAGGGTCACGAACATGCCGAAGCCGTCCACCGCATGACCGGCCGCCCCTTTGACCCAACGCTCGCCCACCAGCGGATACAACGCCGAACGCAACGCCAGCGGCTGGTTGTGACGGTAGGCAAAGTACGCCACGGCCAGGCCGACCAGCGCGTAGATTGCCCAGCCGTGCAGGCCCCAGTGCAGGAATGTCAGCTGCACCGCCTGACGGGCCGCCAGATTGCTGGCGGATACGCCTTCAGGCGGATTGAAATAGTGATCCAGCGGCTCGGACGCACCGAAGTACAGCAACGAGATGCCGATACCCGACGAGAACAGCATCCCCGCCCAGGCGCCATAGCTGAAATCCGGGGTGTCGTCCTTGCTGCCCAGTTTCAGTTTGCCGTAGGACGAAAACGCCAGGCCGACGACGAAGATCAGGTAGGCGGCGATCACCACCATGTAGTACCAGCCGAAGCTGCGGGACAACCAGGCTTGCGCCGTACCCAGCATTCTGCCGGCCTCTTGCGGGGCGATGATCAGAATGGCGGTCAACAACAAAATCAACGCGGTAGAGGTGTAGAACACCCAACCGTTGACCGTCACCTTCTCGGGTGGGGTCTTTATAAGCGAGGCAGAACTCATGGCACAGATGCTCCGGGCAGTGCGAGAGAAGAACGCAAGGCAATGGGTTACCCGACTAATCGGTTAGTGGGCAGCCGACCAGTGGGTGATATAAAGACAGCCCGAAAAAAGCCCGAAGCCCTTGAGACGCCGTGGCGTATAGGCTTCGAGCTGTTTCGGATGTCGGTTTGTCGCCATTTACAAGTAGGAAAAATCTGTAAGCAGCGACGATTTGTCGCAGATCTTATTCTTTGTTGATTGAACGTTCAATCAAAACAAAATAGACTGGCCCACAAGCCGGTAGCCGTTTGACGTCTGCCGGAAGGCCTAAGGAGATGTGCAAGATGCCCAAGGTCGGTATGCAACCCATTCGCCGCCAGCAATTGATCGAAGCCACTTTGCTGGCCGTCGATCAGGTCGGAATGGGGGACGCCAGCATTGCGCTGATCGCCCGTTTGGCCGGTGTCTCGAATGGCATCATCAGCCACTACTTTCAGGACAAGAACGGCCTGATTGCTGCCACGGCGCAGTATCTGATGAGCGTCCTCAGCGAGAACGTCACCGCGCGCCGTCAGGCGCTGAAGGACAACAGCCCGCGGGCCCACCTTCAGGTGATCATCGAAGGCAACTTCGACGCCAGCCAGGTCAATGGCCCGGCAATGAAAACCTGGCTGGCCTTCTGGGCCACCAGCATGCATCACCCGTCTTTGCACAGGTTGCAGCGGATCAACGATCACCGCCTGTATTCCAACCTGTGCTGCCAGTTCCGCCGCGTACTGTCGCTCGAAGATGCGCGCAGTGCGGCCCGTGGCCTGGCAGCCCTCATTGACGGTTTGTGGTTGCGCGGCGCGCTGTCGGGAGACGCTTTCGACACCGGACAGGCGCACCGGATCGCTTACGAATACATGGATTTCCAACTGGCCAAGCAGGTGAGTTAGAGCACATAGAACGCTCAACCCCTGATTCGAGCCAATCAACTGATGCACTTGCGAGGACTTTATGGCCCGTTTCGAACTGCAAAAACTCTACATCGATGGCGCTTACTCCGACGCTGGCAGCGACGCCACGTTCGAAGCCATCAACCCGGCTAACGGTGAAGTCCTCGCAAAAGTACAACGTGCCACCTTCGATGACGTCGAGCGCGCTGTTGTCAGCGCCGAAAAGGGCCAGAAAATCTGGGCTGCCATGACCGCCATGGAGCGTTCGCGCATCCTGCGTCGCGCCGTGGACATCCTGCGTGAGCGCAACGACGAACTGGCTGCCCTGGAAACCCTGGACACCGGCAAGGCCTACTCCGAAACCCGCTATGTCGACATCGTCACCGGTGCTGACGTGCTGGAGTACTACGCTGGCCTGGTTCCGGCCATCGAAGGCGAGCAGATTCCGCTGCGCACCACCTCGTTCGTCTACACCCGTCGCGAGCCGCTGGGCGTCGTGGCCGGCATCGGCGCGTGGAACTACCCAATCCAGATCGCCCTGTGGAAATCCGCACCGGCCCTGGCCGCCGGTAACGCAATGATCTTCAAGCCAAGTGAAGTCACCTCGCTGACCACCCTGAAACTGGCTGAAATCTACACCGAAGCCGGCCTGCCAAATGGCGTGTTCAACGTCCTGACCGGCAGCGGCCGCGAAGTCGGCACCTGGCTGACCGAGCACCCGCGCATCGAGAAAGTCTCCTTCACCGGCGGTACTGACACCGGCAAGAAAGTCATGGCCAGCGCTTCGGCTTCCTCGCTGAAAGACGTGACCATGGAACTGGGTGGCAAGTCCCCGCTGATCATCTGCGACGACGCCGACCTCGATCGCGCCGCCGATACCGCGATGATGGCCAACTTCTACAGCTCCGGCCAGGTCTGCACCAACGGCACCCGCGTGTTCGTACCGGCACACCTGAAAGCGGCGTTCGAAGCCAAGATCGTCGAGCGTGTTGCGCGCATCCGCATCGGCAACCCGGAAGACGAAAACACCAACTTCGGTCCGCTGGTCAGCTTCGCCCACATGGAAAACGTGCTGGGGTACATCGCCAAGGGCAAGGAAGAAGGCGCCCGCGTACTGTGCGGCGGTGAGCGTCTGACCGACGGCGAATTCGCCAAAGGTGCTTTCGTGGCCCCGACCGTGTTCACCGACTGCACCGACGACATGACCATCGTCCGTGAGGAAATCTTTGGCCCGGTGATGGCGATCCTCACCTACGAAACCGAAGAAGAAGTGATCCGTCGCGCCAACGACACCGACTTCGGCCTGGCCGCCGGTATCGTTACCAAGGACCTGAACCGCGCCCACCGTGTGATTCATCAACTGGAAGCCGGTATCTGCTGGATCAACGCCTGGGGCGAGTCCGACGCCAAGATGCCGGTCGGTGGCTACAAGCAGTCGGGTGTTGGTCGTGAAAACGGGATCAGCTCGCTGAACAACTTCACCCGCATCAAATCGGTACAGGTCGAGCTGGGCGATTACGCCTCGGTGTTCTAAGGCGATATCCGCTTCGCCTGCGAGGCCGTCTTCGCGAGCAGGCTCGCTCCCACAGGAGTACGCGTTCCACTGTGGGAGCGAGCCTGCTCGCGAATCGAGTGCGCAGCACTCGCCATGGCCTGACCTGGATCAACTTCAAAGAGGGTGCATTCAATGTCCCAAGAATTCGATTACATCATCATCGGTGCCGGCTCGGCCGGTAACACCCTGGCGACCCGTCTGACCGAAGACGCTGGCGTCACCGTCCTGCTGCTCGAAGCGGGCGGCCCGGACTACCGCATGGATTTCCGCACGCAGATGCCGGCCGCTTTGGCGTTTCCGCTGCAAGGCCGTCGCTACAACTGGGCGTATGAAACCGATCCGGAGCCACACATGGACGGTCGCCGGATGGAATGCGGTCGCGGCAAGGGCCTGGGCGGCTCCTCGCTGATCAACGGCATGTGCTACATCCGCGGCAACGCCATGGACTACGACGGCTGGGCGAAACTGCCGGGCCTGGAAGACTGGACCTACCTCGATTGCCTGCCGTATTTCCGCAAGGCGGAAACCCGCGACATCGGCCCGAACGACTACCACGGTGGCGAAGGTCCGGTCAGCGTGACCACGCCCAAAGCCGGCAACAACCCGCTGTTCCACGCCATGGTTGAAGCGGGCGTGCAGGCCGGTTACCCGCGCACCGAAGACCTCAACGGTTACCAGCAGGAAGGTTTCGGCCCGATGGACCGCACCGTGACGCCCAAAGGCCGTCGTGCTTCCACCGCTCGCGGTTACCTGGACGTGGCCAAGAAGCGTTCGACCCTGACCATCGTCACCCACGCCCTGACGGACAAGATCCTGTTCGAAGGCAAGCGTGCGGTCGGCGTGCGTTACCTCGTGGGCGCTGCCGAAGAGCGCGTCGAAGTCAAGGCACGCAAGGAAGTGCTGGTGTGCTCCGGCGCCATCGCTTCGCCGCAGATCCTGCAACGCTCCGGCGTGGGCCCGGCGAAACTGCTGCAAAGCCTCGACATTCCAGTGGTTCACGACCTGCCGGGCGTCGGCGAAAACCTGCAGGACCACCTTGAGTTGTACCTGCAATACGCTTGCACCCAACCGGTGTCGCTGTACCCGTCGCTGCTGTTGCACAACCAGCCGGCCATCGGTGCCGAGTGGCTGTTCAACGGCACCGGCATCGGCGCCAGCAACCAGTTCGAAGCCGGCGGTTTCATTCGTACCCGTCCGGAATTCGAATGGCCGAACATCCAGTACCACTTCCTGCCGGTGGCGATTAACTACAACGGCAGCAACGGTGTGAAAGAGCACGGTTTCCAGGCGCACATGGGTTCCATGCGCTCTCCGAGCCGCGGCCGCATCCAGGTCAAGTCCAAAGACCCGCGCCAGCACCCGAGCATTCTGTTCAACTACATGGCCACCGAGCAGGATTGGCAGGAATTCCGCGACGGCATCCGCCTGACCCGTGAAATCATGCAACAACCCGCGCTGGACGCTTTCCGTGGCCGCGAAATCAGCCCGGGCATTGAAGTGCAAACCGACGAAGAGCTGGACAAGTTCATCCGCGAGCACGCCGAAACCGCGTTCCACCCGTCCTGCTCGTGCAAGATGGGCACCGACGAGATGGCCGTGGTCGATGGCGAAGGTCGTGTGCATGGCATGCAAGGCCTGCGCGTGGTCGATGCCTCGATCATGCCGATCATCACCACCGGCAACCTGAACGCGCCGACGATCATGATGGCCGAGAAAATCGCCGACAAGATCCGTGGCCGCCAGCCACTGCCGCGCAGCAAGGCCAGCTACTACGTGGCCGGTGGTGCGCCAGTGAAGGGCAAGCCGGTGCGGGAAGTGCCTCAGACCGCGTAAGGCATAACACCGCGTCACGGCTATTCGCGAGCAGGCTCGCTCCCACAGTGGATCTTCAGTGAACACAAATTTTGTGAACACCGAAAATCAAATGTGGGAGCGAGCCTGCTCGCGAAGAGGCCCCATCAAACGACACATCACTCCCTCCCTTGATCCACTCCCCCTCGCAGGCCTACTCTAGCGCCACGCAAACGTTTCACCCTCCCCTCGCAACATCGATGCTCCACACCAAGGAGGTCCCCCGAATGTTCGATTTCCACCCCCAGCTCAAGCTGCGCTTCGCTGCCTTGCGCACGGGCGCTGAATTCTTTTCCCTGCGTTATGTGCGCGAGTCCGGCCAATACCTGTCGGTGCGCAAGAACGTGGCGGAACCGCCAAGCCTGCGCCGTGACGAAGGCGCGATGCTGACCGTGCGGGTCAATGGCGTCGAGGCCTATGCCGCCACCAATGACCTGTCGCAGCAAGGCCTGCAAGCGGCCCTCGAGCGGGCCGAACAGCAGGCCCGCCGACTCAAGCCCCATGCCCTGCTGGACCTGCGCGAACAAGCCGTGTCCAGTGATCGCGCCGATTACTTCTCGCCGAACCTGGACCAGCCGTTCCCGTCCCTGAGCGATTGCTACCAACTGCTCGGCGCCGAATCCGCCGCCGTGCCCAAGGACGAGCGCCTGGTGAACTGGCAGGTGAGCATTGGCATCACCCACGTCGAACAGATCTACCTCAACAGCGCGGGCGCCGAACTGCGCCAGGCACAGCGCTTCGTCTACCCCGGCCTGGACGTCACCGCCTACGACGGCAATGACAGCCAGACCCGTACCCTGGGCCGCGAGAACTTCGGCCAACAGGGCGGCTTCGATGTGATCAGCCGCTGCGGCCTGATCGGTGCCGGCCCGAAAATCGCCGATCAGGCGCTGCAACTGCTGCTGGCGCCGAACACCCCGCAAGGTGCCCGCGACCTGCTGCTGATGCCTGACCAGATGATGCTGCAGATCCACGAATCCATCGGCCACCCGCTGGAACTGGACCGCATCCTCGGTGACGAGCGCAATTACGCCGGCACCAGTTTCGTCAAAGCCGAAGATTTCGGCCGCCTGCAATACGGCTCGAAACTGCTTAACGTGACCTTCGATCCGGACATTCCCGAGCAACTCGCCAGCTACGGTCATGACGACGATGGCACCGCCGCCAGCAAACAATTCCTGATCCGCGAAGGCCTGTTGCTGCGTCCGTTGGGCGGTGCGCTGTCGCAATTTCGCGCCGGCCTGGACGGTGTCGCCAACAGCCGCGCCTGCGGCTGGAACCGGCCGCCGATCGATCGCATGGCCAACCTGAACATCGAGCCGGGCGATCAGCCGCTGGAACAACTGATCGGCAACATCGAGCATGGCATCCTGATGAGCACCAATCGCTCCTGGTCCATCGATGACGCGCGCAACAAGTTCCAGTTCGGTTGCGAATGGGGCCAGTTGATCGAGAACGGCGAACTCAAGGGCGTGGTGAAGAACCCGAATTACCGGGCGATTTCCGCGCAGTTCTGGAAGAGCCTCAGCGCGGTCGGCGATGCCGGTACCTTCAAGGTCCTGGGCACGCCGAACTGTGGCAAGGGCGAACCGAATCAGGTGATCCGCGTCGGCCATGCGTCGCCGGCCTGTGTGTTCAGCAATGTAGATGTATTTGGGGGAGACGCCTGATGAGTACGTCGAAAACTCAGGCCGAGTCATTCAAGGCATTGGTCAGCGGCTTGCGTGACTCGCTGCGCGAACCGGAACAATTCACCCTCAGCTATGCCGCCGAGTCGTCGGCCTTCGTGCGGTTCAACCACGCCAAGGTACGTCAGGCCGGGCAGGTGCAGCAGGCAAGCATCGGCCTGAAACTGATCAACGATGGCCGTCATGCCGACCTCGACATCACCCTTTCCGGCGATCCGCAGGTGGATCAGCAGCGGTTGGCCGAAGGCCTGCAACAACTGCGCGAAACCCTGCCGCTGCTGCCACAGGATCCGTACCTGCTGCTCAACTACAACGGCTGGCAAAGCAAGAATGTGCAGGAGCATCCGCTACCGGATACCGAGCAAGTGGTCGCCGAAATCACCCGTGCCGCCGAAGGCCTGGACCTGGTCGGTTTCTACGCGGCCGGTCCCATCAGCCGGGGCTTCGCCAGTTCCGCCGGGGCGTTCGGTTGGCACCAGGCCAACAGCTTCAACTTCGACTTCAGCCTGTTCCACGAAAACGGCCAGGCCGTGAAGGCCAGCTATGCGGGGCACGACTGGAACAGCGAAGGTTTTGCCAGGCGCTTCCAGCAGGCCCGTGAGCAACTTGAGTATCTGGGGCGGCCGCTGCGCACCCTGGCGCCGGGTCAATACCGCGCTTACCTGGCACCGGCCGCACTGGAAGAAATCATGGGCATGCTGTGCTGGGGCGGCTTTTCGGCGCAGTCGATTGCCAGCAAAAGCAGTCCGTTGCAGAAGCTTTATGGGGGCGATCAATCCTTTAGCCCGTTGGTGTCGCTGGATGAAAAGGTCAGTGGTTCATTGAGCCCGGCGTTCTCCGACGAAGGCTATCCGCGCAGCGACCTGGGGTTGATTGTCGGGGGCAAGGCCGGTGCGCAACTGGTTGGCTCACGCAGTGCCGCCGAATACGGCCTGACCGCCAACGGCGCCAGCGGAGGGGAATCGCCAAGCGCCTTGAACATGCAGGCCGGCGCGCTACCGGAGGCGGACATCCTCAAGCAACTGGGCACGGGTTTGTACATCAGCAACCTGTGGTACCTGAACTTCTCGGATCAACCGGCGGCACGCCTGACCGGCATGACCCGGTTTGCGACATTCTGGGTCGAGAACGGCGAGATTCAGGCGCCGGTCAGCACCATGCGGTTCGATGACAGCGCCTTCAGCCTGCTGGGTTCGCAGCTGGAAGCGTTGACCCGGGAACGGGAATTGCTGTTGTCGGCCAGTACCTACAGCCAGCGCGCGACGGCTTCGGCGTTGTTGCCGGGGGCGCTGGTCAGCCGACTCACATTGACGCTGTAAACACAAATCCCCTGTGGGAGCTGGCTTGCCAGCGAAGGCGGACTGCCAGACGACAATTTCGTTGAACCTGACGGCCCCTTCGCTGGCAAGCCAGCTCCCACAGGGGTTGTGGAAACACCAAGATTTCCTCTGACTCAAAACCTGAGGTCCCATGCCCAACCGCCCACCTCTCGACCCTGTCACCGCCCGCTGGGTGCCGTGGGTCGTCGCCATTGCCTTTTTCATGCAATCCCTCGACGGGACCATCCTCAATACAGCCCTGCCGGCCATGGCCGCGGACCTGGCGGAAGATCCATTGCGCATGCAGGGTGTGATCATCGCCTACATGCTCACGGTCGCGTTGCTGATCCCCGCCTCAGGCTGGATCGCCGATCGTTTCGGCACCCGGAAAATCTTCTTCGGCGCCATTTTGCTGTTCAGCCTCGGCTCACTGCTCTGCGCGATGTCTAACAGCCTGACCCTGCTGATTGGTGCCCGGGTGATCCAGGGCCTCGGCGGCGCGTTGATGCTGCCGGTCGGGCGACTGGTGGTGCTGCGCGCTTACCCGCGCTCGGAGTTGGTGCGGATCATGGGTTTCATTACCATCCCCGGCCTGCTCGGCCCGCTGATCGGGCCGACCATGGGCGGCTGGATGGTGCAATACCTGACCTGGCACTGGATCTTCCTGATCAATCTGCCGGTAGGCGTGGTCGGTTGCTACGCCGTGTGGAAATTCATTCCCGACCTTCGCGGTTCGGAACGCACGAAATTCGATAGCCTCGGCTTTGTACTGTTCGGCGCAGCGATGATTCTGATCACCATCGCCATGGAAGGCCTGGGCGAATTGCACCTGCCGCACCTGCGGGTGATGTTGCTGCTGTTCGGCGGCATGGCTTGCCTGGCGGCTTACTGGTTGCGCGCAGGCCATATCGACAACCCATTGTTCGCGCCGTCGCTGTTCAAGACCCGGACCTTTGCCGTCGGTATTCTCGGCAACCTGTTCGCCCGCCTCGGCAGCGGCGCCCTGCCCTTTCTGGTGCCGTTGCTGCTGCAAGTGGCGCTGGGCTATTCGCCGTCACAGGCCGGGATGAGCATGCTGCCGCTGGCGGCGGCGGCGATGATTGCCAAGTGGGTGGCACGCCCGTTAATCGAGCGCCTGGGCTACCGCATCGTGCTGACCGGCAACACCCTGGCGCTGGGGATCATGTTGGCGGCCATGGGCCTGGTCAGCGAGCAGACGCCGTACTGGCTCTTGTTGTGTCTGCTGGCGATCCTCGGGGCAATCAACTCCCTGCAGTTCACCGCGATGAACACCGTGACCCTGATCGATCTCGACGATGCCAGCGCCAGCAGCGGCAACAGTTTGCTGTCGGTGGTGGCGCAATTGTCGTTGAGCCTTGGCGTGGCCTGCGCCGGCGCGCTGCTGGGCGGGTTCACGGCGGAGATCGGAAACGATGGCGTCGAGACCGTATTGGGTGCGTTTCAACTCACCTTCGTGACCGTTGGCATCATGGCGATGCTGGCCGCGACCATCTTCTCGCAACTGTCAAAGAATGACGGACGGCGAGTCAAACGTCCGGAAGAACACATAGAGCCTTAGGGCGAATGGCCATCGGACTGGTACACTGCGCGACATTTTGTTTTGCAGGCCAGTCCCGTGACCACCATCGCCACCGAATTTAATACTTTGCCGCTGTCCGCCGCCATGCTGGCTAACCTCGACTCCCTCGGTTATGCCCAGATGACGCCGATCCAGGCGCAAAGCTTGCCGGTGATCCTCAAGGGGATGGACCTGATTGCCCAGGCCAAGACAGGCAGCGGCAAGACCGCCGCCTTCGGAATCGGCCTGCTGAACCCTATCAATCCGCGCTACTTCGGTTGCCAGGCGCTGATCCTCTGCCCGACCCGCGAACTGGCCGATCAGGTCGCCAAGGAAATCCGTCGCCTGGCCCGTGCCGAAGACAACATCAAGGTCCTGACCCTGTGTGGCGGCGTGTCCCTCGGCCCGCAGATCGCTTCGCTGGAGCACGGCGCGCACATCATCGTCGGCACGCCGGGACGTATCCAGCAGCACCTGCGCAAAGGTTCGCTGGTGCTCCATGGCCTCAACACCCTGATCCTCGACGAAGCCGACCGCATGCTCGACATGGGTTTCTACGATTCCATCGAAGAAATCATCATGCAGGCCCCGGAGCGTCGCCAGACCCTGCTGTTCTCCGCCACGTACCCGGTGGGCATCAAGCAGTTGGCCTCGAAGTTCATGCGCAATCCGCAGCAAGTGAAGGCCGAGGCGTTCCACGACGACACGCAGATCGAGCAGCGCTTCTACGAAATCTCCCCGGAAGAACGCATGAGTGCGGTGACCAAGGTGCTTGGCCACTTCCGCCCGGCGTCCACCGTGGCGTTCTGCTTCACCAAACAGCAGGTTCAGGAAACCGTCGATCACCTGACTGCCAAGGGCATCTCCGCCGTCGGCTTGCACGGTGATCTGGAGCAGCGTGACCGCGACCAGGTACTGGCGATGTTCGCCAACCGCAGCACCTCCGTGCTGGTGGCCACCGATGTCGCCGCCCGTGGCCTGGACATTGATTCGCTGGACATGGTGATCAACGTCGAGCTGGCCCGTGATTCGGAAATCCACATTCACCGCGTCGGCCGTACCGGTCGCGCTGGTGAGAAAGGCCTGGCGATCAGCCTGGTTGCGCCGTCCGAGGCGCAACGTGCGCAAGCCATCGAGCAATTGCAGAAGACGCCGTTGACCTGGGACCAGGTGGACAACCTCACCTCCAAGGGCGGTGGCCCACTGCTGCCGCAGATGAGCACCCTGTGCATCGCCGCCGGCCGCAAGGACAAGGTTCGTCCGGGCGACATTCTTGGCGCACTGACCGGTGATGCCGGCATTCCGGGTGCCCAGGTCGGCAAGATCGCGATTTTCGACTTCCAGGCCTATGTGGCCGTGGAGCGCGGCGTTGCCAAGCAGGCCTTGCAACGCCTGAACGACGGCAAGATCAAGGGCCGTTCGTTGCGCGTGCGTATTTTGTAAACGATCTTCTAACCAAAGAGGATCCCTGTGGGAGCGAGCCTGCTCGCGAATGCAATCTGTCAGTTGGCCCATGGTTGACTGACACACCGCTTTCGCGAGCAGGCTCGCTCCCACAGTTTGTTTTGTGGTGTAACACAGAGAGGACACCGTTTTGCGCTCTACCGAAGTCGTGATCATTGGCGCTGGCGCCGCAGGGTTGATGTGTGCGCTGACCGCCGCCGGGCGCGGGCGCAAGGTGCTGTTGCTCGACCATGCCAACAAGGCCGGCAAGAAAATCCTGATGTCGGGCGGTGGCCGCTGCAATTTCACCAACATGTACACCGAACCGGGCAATTTCCTCTCGCAGAATGCGCATTTCTGCAAATCCGCCCTGGCCCGCTACACCCAATGGGATTTTATCGGCATGGTCGCCAAGCATGGCGTGCCGTACCACGAGAAAAAACTCGGTCAGTTGTTCTGCGATAACAAATCCAGCGACATCCTCGAAATGCTCTTGAACGAATGCGATCAGGTCGGCGTCAGCCTGCACCTGGACACGTCGATCCAGACCATCGAGAAACTTGAGAAAGGCTATCTGCTGGACACCACCATGGGCCAGATCACCTGCGAATCCCTGGTGATCGCCACCGGCGGGCTGTCGATCCCGACCTTGGGTGCCACCGGTTTCGGCTATCAAGTGGCCAGACAATTCGGTCACGAACTGCTGCCGACCCGCGCCGGGCTGGTGCCGTTCACCATCACCGATCAGCTCAAGGAACTCTGCACGGAGCTGTCCGGTACGTCGGTGGATTGCCTGGTGAGCTGCAACGACCAGAGTTTTCGCGAGAACATCCTGTTCACCCACCGGGGCCTCAGTGGCCCGGCGATTCTGCAGATTTCCTCTTTCTGGGAATCGGGCGATACCGTCGAGATCAACCTGCTACCCGACCACGACGCGCCGAGCTGGCTGCAACAGCAACAGGCCGAACGCCCCAACAGCGAACTCAAAACCCTGCTCGGTGAAATCTTCACCAAGAAGATGGCCAACCTGTTGGCGGACAACTGGTTCGTCTCCAAACCGATGAAGCAGTACACCCACGCCGAACTGGCGGACATCGCCGAAAAACTGGCGAGCTGGAAAGTCGTGCCGGCCGGCACCGAAGGCTACCGCACCGCCGAAGTGACCCTGGGTGGCGTGGACACCAATGAGGTGTCGTCCAAGACCATGGAATCGCTGAAAAGCCCCGGCCTGTACTTCATCGGCGAAGTACTGGACGTGACCGGGCATCTGGGCGGCTTCAACTTCCAGTGGGCCTGGGCTTCGGGCTACGCGGCTGCGCAATACGTCTGACCGCACATTTCTCTAATGTGAAATGAAATCTCTGTGGGAGCTGGCTTGCCAGCGATGAGGTCAGTACATCCAACATCTTTGTTGACTGTCAGACCGCCATCGCTGGCAAGCCAGCTCCCACAGTTGTTATGCATTGTTCGGTAAAGGAACAGATTTTGCTGTCAGATGTGATCGCCGCCATTGCGTCGGCGTCATTACTGGCTCAATTTAGCGTCATCGCCTCGGAAGGCCTTCGCATTTCATGTCATCGACTTCGCTCCGTCAGTCTCTGCGTCGCCTTTGGGCGCTGGATAAATTCAGCTACAGCGTGCGGGTATTCATCGCCCTGACCGGCACCATGGCGTTGTGTTGGTATCAGGATGAAATGGGACTATTGATCCCGTTGTTCCTGGGAATCATTGCCAGCGCCCTGGCCGAGACCGACGACAGCTGGCAAGGCCGCCTCAATGCACTGGCCGTGACGCTGGTGTGTTTCCTGGTCGCGGCGCTGTCGGTCGAACTGCTGTTCCCCTACCCCATCTTTTTCATCATCGCCTTTGCCCTGGCCGCCTTCTGCCTGACCATGCTCGGCGCCTTGGGCGAACGCTATGGCGCGATTGCCTCGGCGACGCTGATTCTGTCGGTCTACACCATGATCGGCGTGGACCAGCGCGGTGGCGCGGTGACCGACTTCTGGCATGAGCCCGTGCTGCTGGTGGCCGGTGCGGCCTGGTACGGTCTGCTCTCGGTGGTGTGGCAAGCGCTGTTTTCCAATCAGCCGGTGCAGCAAAGCCTGGCGCGGTTGTTTCGGGAGCTGGGGTTTTACCTGAAGTTGAAATCGTCGCTGTTCGAGCCGATCCGGCAGATGGACGTTGAGGCGCGGCGGTTGGAACTGGCCCAACAGAACGGTCGCGTGGTCGCCGCCCTCAACGCTGCCAAGGAAATCATCCTGCACCGGGTCGGCAATGGCCGCCCGGGCTCGAAAGTCAGCCGTTACCTGAAACTGTACTTCCTCGCCCAGGACATCCACGAGCGCGCCAGTTCCTCGCACTACCCCTACAACGCCCTGGCCGAGGCGTTTTTCCACAGCGACGTGCTGTTCCGCTGTCAGCGCCTGCTGCGCCAGCAAGGCAAGGCATGCCGGGCACTGGCCGAGTCGATCCAGATGCGCCAGCCGTTCATCTACGACGCCAGCTTCGCCGAAGCCCTGAGCGATCTGCACGCCTCCCTGGAACACCTGCGTATCCAGAGCAATCCTGCCTGGCGCGGCTTGCTGCGCTCGTTGCGGGCCCTGGCGGCGAACCTTGGCACCCTCGACCGTTTGCTCAGCGACGCCAGCAACCCCGATGCCCTGGCCGACGCCACCGACAGCAGCCTGCTCGACCGTTCGCCGCGCAACCTCAAGGACGTCTGGGTACGCTTGCGCACGCAGCTGACACCGACTTCACTGCTGTTCCGCCATGCCCTGCGCCTGCCCCTGGCCTTGAGCATCGGCTACGCAATGGTGCATTTGATTCACCCGTCCCAGGGTTACTGGATCATCCTCACCACGCTCTTTGTCTGCCAACCGAATTACGGCGCCACCCGCCGCAAACTCGGGCAGCGGATCATCGGCACTGCCATCGGCCTGACCCTGGCCTGGGCACTGTTCGACCTGTTCCCCAACCCGCTGATCCAGTCGTGTTTCGCCATTGCCGCCGGGGTGGTGTTCTTCACCAACCGCACCACGCGCTACACCCTGGCGACGGCGGCGATCACTTTGATGGTGCTGTTCTGCTTCAATCAGGTGGGTGACGGTTACGGACTCTTCGTGCCAAGGCTGTTCGATACCTTGCTCGGCAGCCTGATCGCGGGGCTGGCGGTGTTCCTGTTCCTGCCGGACTGGCAGGGACGACGCCTGAACAAGGTGCTGGCCAACACCCTGGCCTGCAACAGCATTTACCTGCGCCAGATCATGCAGCAATACGCCGCCGGCAAAAGCGACGACCTGGCGTATCGCCTGGCCCGGCGCAACGCACACAACGCCGATGCGGCGCTGTCGACCACCCTGGCCAACATGCTGATGGAGCCAGGGCATTTCCGTAAGGAAGCCGATGTGGGCTTCCGGTTCCTGGTGCTGTCACACACGCTGCTCAGTTACCTGTCAGGCCTGGGCGCGCACCGGGAAACCCAGCTTCCGTCCGATAGGCGCGAGCATCTGATCGAAGGGGCCGGCGTGAAACTGGCGGTCAGCATCGACGAAATCGCCCAAGGGCTGGCCAGCAAATCCGCCATTGCGATTCACAGCGATGAGGAAGAAGCGCTGGCCAACGAGCTTGAGCAAATGCCCGATGAAATCGACGAAGGCCAGCGCCTGGTGCAGACGCAACTGGCGCTGATCTGTCGGCAGTTGGGGCCGTTGCGCACGCTGGCGGCGCATTTGATCAAGGATACGAGCGAGGATGTGTAGCGCCTGATCGGCCCTTATCGCGGGCAAGCCTTGCTCCCACAGGTTTCGCGTCGTTCGCAAAAACATGCACAACATAAAACCTGTGGGAGCAAGGCTTGCCCGCGATTAGGCCAGCGGCCACACCCTACATCCCATGCTGCCTCATCAACCGCTCATAACTCCCATCCGCCTTCATCTTGGCAATCTCCCGGTCGAAACCGGCAACGATCTGTTCATGCCCGGGATTTTTCAGGCTGACCAGGATGTGCAGACTGTTCTCGCTCAGCGGCTTGGGCAGGAACTCCACGGCATTGCGCACTTTCGGGGATTCGCGGGCCAGGTAGTAGCGCGCGACGTACTCGTCTTCCAGGGTCAGTTTGACCCGGTCGGCGGCGACCATGCGCACGGCCATGGCGAAGTTGTGCACCGGCACTTTCTGCAGTGATGCGTCGTCGTCGAACGCCGGCGAGTAGGCATAACCGCGCACCACCGCAACCGGATAGGTGTGCAGTTGCTGCAGGTTATTGAACTCGATCGGTGCATCTTTGCGCTTGATAAAGCGCACACGGTTGATCAGGTACTCGCTGGAAAACTGACCGAGTTTGGTGCGATCTTCGGTGTACCAGGCATTGACCAGCACGTCGTATCGGCCTTCGCTCACACCCAGCAAGGCCCGTGCCCAAGGCACCTGCTCGAAGTCACTGGCATAGCCGGCCCGCGCCAGGGCGGTGCTGACAATATCCGTGGCCAAGCCACCGTTAACCAGCGTGGCATCGGTAAACGGCGGCCAGGCATCAGCCACCAGACGCAACTTTTCCGCTGCCGCGTCATGAACAAGCAACAGCAATCCAATCAAAGCAAAGGCTCGATGCAATCGCGGCATGCTAGAAAATCCTTAGCGGGCGGGCTGCCCGACGTGTTTTCAGCCAAAACTCCAAGACCCCGTACCGGCACACCCAGGCACTAAACGTTAGCTCATTGAAGCCACAGCACATCGCTTGATTCCAGATTACACAAAGAAGTCAGCGGTGCGAGAAATGAATGATGGCATTTTGGTCTTTATCACAGATTTCTCCGCCATAAAGACATCTTTCCCCGGGACGCTTAGTATCGCTGGTACGTTTACAGGGAATCAGGACATGACAATCGAATGGGTCTGCAAACACCACAGCGACTTGGGCAAGGAGCAGCTGTATGCCATTTTGCAGCTGCGTGCCGAGGTGTTCGTCGTCGAGCAGAAATGCGTCTATCAGGATATCGACGGCCAGGATCTGGAGGGTGACACCCGCCATTTGATGGCGTGGGACGGGGATCGACTGGTGGCGTACCTGCGCCTTCTCGATCCCGAATTACAGGGTGGCGACGTGGTGATCGGACGGGTCATCATCGCCCCCCAGGCACGAGGCACGGGGCTTGGGCATGAATTGATGGCCCAGGCGCTGAAGCAGGCGGAAAAACACTGGCCCGACATGCCGATCTATCTCTCGGCCCAGGCGCATCTGCAGGGGTATTACGGGCGGTACGGGTTTGAAGTGGCGGGTGAGGTGTATGTCGAGGATGGCATTCCCCATATAGGGATGCGTCGTCAGTAAGGGCCCCATCGCTGGCAAGCCAGCTCCCACAGTGATCGAGAGTGGATCAAAAATTTGCAATCCACATCGGAACCTGTGGGAGCTGGCTTGCCAGCGAAGGCGCCAGCCCAGGCAATGCAAATTTCAGGGATATTCCAACACCGCCTTGATCTGCCGAAGATGGCGCTCGATCCATCCCCGATCAATCGCCCCCCAGTCACGAATCCGGTAGCGCCCGGCATGATTGCGGGCGCCCTCTTCCTGCTCGAACTCACAAACGATATCCAGATCCGCCAGCGCAGCAATGGTGTCCTGGGCCGTGCGCCGTGGCATCCCGGTGACGTCGGTCAATGCCGGAACACTGCTGGCCAGCCCGCTGTCGATCAGGTACGCCACATACAAGCGGCGATAGAAGCTGCTCTTGGTTTTACTGACTTCCGTCACATTTGCTCCTTTTTTGAAGATCAAAAGACCGCAGCCTGCGGCAGCACCTACGCGCCTGTGGGCGCCGGCAGATCCCGCCAGGTCAAGTACACCCGCACATCGAACTCCACCTGGTGATACCCCGGCAACATGTGTTCGCACAGTTTGTAGAACGCCTTGTTGTGATCGGACTCTTTGAAATGCGCCAACTCGTGAACCACGATCATTTTCAGAAACTCGGAGGGCGCTTCCTTGAACAGCGAGGCGATGCGAATTTCTTTCTTGGCCTTGAGGTTACCGCCCTGCACCCGCGAGATCGTGGTGTGCAGGCCGAGCGCGCGGTGGGTCAGGTCCAGACGGTTATCGAACAACACCTTGTCGATGGCCGGGGCGTTACGCAGGTATTCCTGCTTGAGGTCCAGCGCGTAGGTATACAGCGCCTTGTCGCTCTGCACAGCGTTCTTTTCCGGATAGCGCTTGCTCAAGTAATCGCCCAGCCGACCCTCGGCGATCAGTTGGCGCACCTGATCCTGCAATGAAGCGGGATAGGCCTGAAGGTATTTCAACGCGGTCATCGCAGTGGCAACACAAAAGACGAAAAGATCGCCAGTGTAGCGAATTCAGCGGGGCAGCGCGCTCCAGTCGAAAGGCTGCACGAAGTGCCCCGTATCCTCGGCCATCAGCGGCCGCGCCACCAGAAAGCCTTGCACATAACCGCAGCCGTTGGCCTGCAGCCAGTCATATTGCGCGACGGTTTCCACCCCTTCGGCAATCACCACCATGCCGTAGTGTTTGCACAATTCGATCACATTGCGCACCAACGCCGCGTCCCGCGAAGACTGCGGCAGCCGCGCGATCAAGTGACGGTCGAGCTTGAGCGTGTCCAGTTCCAGGTCGCGCAAATGCGCCAGCGAACAGGGCCCGGAACCGAAATCATCCAGCGCCACCCTGACCCCCAGGCTACGCAGTAAACGCAGCTGTTTACGGGTTTCTTCCGGGTTGTGCATCAAGGCTTCTTCCGTGACCTCGACTTCCAGATGACGAGGCTGCAAGCCATGACGCTCCAGCACCTGGCGCAACTCGGTGGCCAGATGGGGCATGGCGAACTGGCTGCCGCTCAAACTGACGCCCAGCACCAGGTCTTCGGCAAACAGGGTTTCCCACGCCTTGCGTTGCCCGGCACCGCGCTGGTAAATCCAGCTGCCCAGGCGACTGATCAAACGCGCCTCTTCCAGCAAGGGTAGAAACAGCCCAGGCGGAACGTCACCGACGCTCGGATGCTGCCAGCGCAACAACGCCTCAAATCCGCGAATCTGCCCGTCGGCAATGGCCACCTGCGGTTGATAGACCAGGTTGAAATCACGGTTCTCAATGGCGGTGCGCACGCTTTCTTCGAGCATCAGCCGCGAGCGTGCCCGACCGTTCATTTCGTGATCGTAGAAGCGATATTGCTGACGACCGGCGCGCTTGGCCTCGTACATGGCAATGTCGGAGGCCCGCAGCAAACCGTCCAGATTGGCTCCGCAATCGGGGTAGGTGGCAATGCCAATGCTGGCACCCAGAGCGATATCCAGGCCGTCGATCTGCTGACAGATCGAAACTCGCTCAATCAGTTTCTCGGCGATCTTGGCTGCTTGCTCCGGGAACTCCAGGTCGAGCAATGCGGTGAACTCATCGCCCCCCATGCGCGCCAGAATGTCGAACGGCCGCAGGCAAGCCTTCAACTGTTCGGAAACCCAGCGCAGCACCCGATCACCGGCATCGTGGCCGAGTGAGTCATTGACCCGCTTGAACCCGTCGAGGTCCAGGTACAAGAGGACCCAGGCACTGTCGGTGCGCTCACCGCGCAGCAGCAGGTTTTCCACAGTCTGGTAAAAACCCCGACGGTTGAGCAGCCCGGTGAGCGGGTCGGTGACGGCCTGAAATTCGAGCTGCTGATGCAGGTGGCGCACCACCGACATGTCCAGCACCGTCACTACCATGGCATGTTGCTCGGCAGGCAAAGGCGCACAGGACAGCGCCACCGGCACCTGCTGGCCAGGCGCAGTGCGCAGCAACGCATCGTGCAGGCGCAACGTCTCACCGCGCCTGTACCCGGCCAGCAGGTCGGAATCGGCCCAGTTCGGGACATGCGGTTTTTGCAGGAAGTCCAAAAAGGCCCGGCCTTGCAGCTCTTGCACTGTGGCATTGAGCAGGCGTGACATCGCCGGGTTGGCAAAGCGGATCAGACCGCCCTCATCGACCACCAGAATGCCTTCGGCCGCGTTGTCCAGCACCGAGGCATTGAAGGCGCGAGCCACCTCCAGATCATGACTCAGGCGCTGCAAGGCCCGGCGATTACGCTGGTGCTCCAGCAGCGCCTGGACCTTGGGCTTGAGAATCTGCGGGTCAAACGGCTTGAACAGGTAATCCACGGCGCCACTGGCGTAGCCCTTGATCACCGCGGCCTGGGACTGCTCGTTGGCTGTCAGGAAAATGATCGGTGTCAGGCGGGTTCGCTGGCTGCCGCGCATCAGGCGCGCCACTTCAAAACCATCCATGCCCGGCATCTGCACGTCCAGCAGCACCAGGTCGATTTCGTGTTCAAGCAACAGACCGAGTGCCTCGAAACCCGAGGCAGCGGTCATGACCTGCCAGTCCTGGCGCTGCAACAACGCGCGCATGCTGATCAGGTTTTCAGGGTAATCATCGACGATTAATAACGTTGAACGGCCTTCAGCTGGCGTTGGGCGCGCGCATTCCATGCTGCTTCTCTATGTTCGGGACGGCAGGCCGGCTTCTCGTGAAAGCCGGACAAATTCTAATGATTCACTCTAGACCTGGATCCCGGAAAGCAGAAGGTGTCAGTACGCCATCATTCAACAATGTGTTCATTTGCCGACTAACGGTCACGCCTGAGGGCCGCTGAAACCGGGAGAGGTGGCCTTTTAACAGGATTTTGACGTCACCCATTTTGTCTGGCCAGCATTAACAAAAAAACCTTGTACGCTTATAAAGAGCGCCCTCAAGGCCCGTGCTAGAGCTTCTGGTACGTCCGTACTGCAAAAAACACCTGGAAGCTTTGCCCATGATCGACCTTGCAACCTGGAACCTCAGCGTTCCCGTCGGCAGCCCGCCGTACACCGTTGAAACCTCAAAACTGGTCAATGGCTTCAAGGATCAGTACTTCCGTTCCGACACCGGCTCGGTGGTTTTCTGGTCCCCGGTGACGGGTTCCAAAACCGAAAACGCCATCTACCCTCGCACCGAACTACGGGAAACCTACAGCAACGGCACGCTGAAAAACTGGTACTACCCGGACGCCGACAACACCCTGCGGGCCACCCTGGCGGTCAACCAGGTGCCGAGCTCGGGTAAGCTCGTCATTGGTCAAATTCATGCCTACAACAGCCAAAAGCCACTGGTGAAGGTCGAGTATCAATACAAAACCAAAACCTCGACCGGCAACATTGTCGCCAAAGTGCGCATGCACCCCGATGACGATGAAGGCCGCGTGATCATTGTCGCTACCGGCGTAAAGCTGGATCAGGAGTTCTCCTACCTCATCCACCTCAGCCCCGGCGGCGCACTGGGCATCAGCGCCGCAGGCTACCAGTGGGATACCCAGATCAGCGCGACATGGCGCGACAAGCCGCTGTACTTCAAGGCCGGGGTCTATGTGCAAGACAACACCGGGTACACCAGTGAGGGCGGGAAAGTGACGTTCAGCAAGCTGGATATCGATCACGATAAGTGATGATCAATGTGGGAGCGAGCCTGCTCGCGAATGCGGTATGTCATTCAATATTGATGTTGGCTGACCTGACGCTTTCGCGAGCAGGCTCGCTCCTACAATAAAAAAACCCGCCTCTCGGCGGGTTTTTTGTGTGGCTCAAACGCTGAGGCTTAGTTGACCTTGGCGTTCAACTCACCTTTGAGGTAACGCTGGAACATCGCTTCCAGGGAGATCGGCTTGATCTTCGAAGCGTTGCCCGCGGTGCCGAAGGCTTCGTAACGCGCGATGCACACGTCGCGCATGGCGGTCACGGTGGCGCCGAAGAATTTACGCGGGTCGAACTCGCTCGGGTTGGTGGCCATCAGGCGACGCATGGCGCCGGTGGATGCCAGGCGCAGGTCGGTGTCGATGTTGACCTTGCGCACGCCGTGCTTGATACCTTCGACGATTTCTTCAACCGGTACGCCGTAGGTCTCTTTGATGTCGCCGCCGTACTGGTTGATGATCGCCAGCCACTCTTGCGGAACCGAAGACGAACCGTGCATCACCAGGTGCGTGTTCGGAATGCGTTTGTGGATTTCCTTGATGCGGTCGATTGCCAGCACGTCACCGGTAGGCGGCTTGGTGAACTTGTAGGCACCGTGGCTGGTGCCGATGGCGATGGCCAGGGCATCGACCTGGGTGCGTTTTACGAAGTCAGCGGCTTCTTCCGGGTCGGTCAGCATCTGGCTATGGTCCAGAACGCCTTCGGCGCCGATACCGTCTTCTTCACCGGCCATGCCGGTTTCCAGCGAACCCAGGCAGCCCAGCTCGCCTTCCACCGATACGCCGCAGGCGTGAGCCATGGCCACGGTTTGTTGGGTAACGCGCACGTTATAGTCGTAGTCGGTCGGGGTCTTGCCGTCTTCGCCCAGGGAACCGTCCATCATGACCGAGCTGAAGCCCAGTTGGATGGAACGCTGGCAGACGTCAGGGCTGGTGCCGTGGTCCTGGTGCATGCACACCGGAATGTGCGGGAATTCTTCGATGGCCGCCAGGATCAGGTGACGCAGGAACGGCGCGCCGGCGTATTTGCGAGCACCGGCCGAAGCCTGGACGATCACCGGGGAGTCAGTCTTGTCAGCGGCTTCCATGATGGCGCGCATCTGCTCAAGGTTGTTGACGTTGAAGGCTGGAACGCCGTAGCCGAACTCGGCTGCGTGGTCCAGCATCTGGCGCATGCTGATAAGTGCCATTGTGTGTGTCTCTCCCGGTTGAGGGTCGTTAATCGTGCCAGCCTGCCGGAGCGGCGGCGGCTATTCAAGTTATTGCAGATCGGGGGTCAGCCCGGCCTGCGAATTCGGTGTTACGCACAAATCTGAATATCGATGCAGAACCTGTAGGAGCAAAGCTTGCTCGCGATAGCGGTGTAACTGCCAACACCTATATTGAATGTGCCGGCCTCATCGCGAGCAAGCTTTGCTCCTACAGAGGGCTGCGTTGTTATTCGGCTTTACAGCCACGGCCAATCAAATCATTGGTGGCGACCCAGTAAACCAGGCCTTCCTCACCTTTTACGTGAAACGCCAGCATGTCGTTGCTGTACAGCGATCCCGAGGCCCCCGGCTCCTGTTTCAAGCGGTAGACCTGATCGGCCCCACCCAGTCGCACGTCGACCTCCCTGCGGCTGTCGTCGGTGTAGCGCCAGAGCACCTTGGCCTGGCTGTCACAGGTCCAGGTGGTCCAGTTGTCAGCCGGGGCGGACGACTGGAACGGGTTCAGGTTGGCGCACCCGGCCAGCAGGACCAATGCCGTAATGGCGATAAAACCTTTCATCCGTGTTCCTCGACCGGCGGCGCACGCTACCGGCCCTGAGTAAAGAGTCAGACCCGTCACGGGCAACCATGTTCCTTGGCGGGTGTCTGTGTCTCGTATTTGTCCAGGCCTTCAGGCCCGGAACGCTTGTTGAGCACCGGATTGGTCTCCGCCTGCCAGTCGGCCTGGTAGCAACCTTTATCCTGTGCCGGCGTCTCAGGTACTTCGGGGGCTTTGGGGTTACTCCCGCAAGCCGCCAGCGAACCCGCGACGATCAACAGCGCTAACGTCTTGACCATGTGAACACTCCCTTGCCTGGCCAAACGGGCGAGCCTCAGGCCTTTGCCCGGCTTTCCAGGACTTCAACGGCTGGCAGCACTTTGCCTTCGACGAATTCGAGGAACGCGCCGCCACCGGTAGAAATGTAGGAGATTTGCTCGGCAACGCCATATTTGTCGATGGCGGCCAGGGTGTCGCCACCGCCAGCGATGGAGAACGCCGCGCTGTCGGCGATGGCCTGGGCCAGCACCTTGGTACCGTTGCCGAACTGGTCGAATTCGAACACGCCGACCGGACCGTTCCACAGGATGGTTTTCGACGATTTCAGCAGTTCGGCGAAGTTCGCTGCGGTCTGCGGGCCGATGTCCAGGATCATGTCGTCGGCAGCCACGTCAGCGATCAGCTTCACGGTGGCCGTGGCGCTTTCGGCGAATTCCTTGGCAACCACCACGTCCACCGGCAGCGGAACGCTGACCTTGGCGGCGATGGCACGGGCGGTGTCCAGCAGGTCAGGCTCGTACAGGGATTTGCCGACCGGATGACCGGCAGCCGCCAGGAAGGTGTTGGCGATGCCGCCGCCGACGATCAACTGATCGCAGATCTGGCTCAGGCTGTTCAGTACGTCGAGTTTGGTCGACACCTTGGAACCGGCAACGATGGCAGCCATCGGCTGGGCCGGTGCGCCCAGGGCCTTGCCCAGTGCGTCGAGTTCCGCCGCCAGCAGCGGACCTGCCGCAGCGACTTTGGCGAACTTGGCCACGCCATGGGTCGAACCCTCGGCACGGTGCGCGGTGCCGAAGGCGTCCATCACGAACACGTCGCACAGGGCGGCGTATTGCTTGGCCAGTTCGTCGGCGTTCTTTTTCTCGCCCTTGTTGAAGCGCACGTTTTCGAACAGCACGATGTCGCCGGCTTTCACGTCGACGCCGCCCAGGTAGTCAGCCACCAGCGGCACTTCGCGGCCCAGGGCACGACTCAGGTAGTCGGCGACTGGCTTGAGGCTGTTTTCGGCGGAGAACTCGCCTTCGGTCGGACGGCCAAGGTGCGAGCAAACCATCACTGCCGCGCCTTTTTCCAGGGCCAGCTTGATGGTCGGCAGCGAAGCCAGGATTCGCGCATCGCTGGTGACTACACCGTCCTTCACCGGGACGTTGAGGTCTTCGCGGATCAGTACGCGCTTACCTTGCAGATCGAGGTCGGTCATCTTCAACACGGTCATGGGTCGCATTTCCTGGGTTACTGATTTAGAGAGCAGTGGGTGGATTCGCTGTTTGCAGATAGTGCTCTGCAACATCCAGCATTCGGTTGGCAAAACCCCATTCGTTGTCGAACCAGGCCAGGATGTTCACCAGCCGTGGGCCGGAAACGCGGGTCTGACTGGCATCGACGATCGCCGAATGTGGGTCGTGATTAAAATCACAACTTGCATGGGGTAGCTCGGTATAGGCCAGCAGACCCTTGAGCGGGCCGCTGGTGGCAGCCTCGCGCAGGATCCGGTTGACCTCGGTGGCGTCGGTATCGCTCACGGTCTGCATCGTAATATCGAGGCAAGACACGTTGACCGTCGGCACACGTACGGCTTTGGCCTGAATTCTCCCGGCAAGTTCCGGCAACAGGCGTTCGATGCCGCGCGCCAGACCGGTGGACACCGGGATCACCGACTGGAACGCCGAACGGGTGCGACGCAGGTCTTCGTGGTGATAGGCGTCGATCACCGGCTGATCGTTCATCGCCGAGTGAATCGTGGTGATCGACACGTACTCCAGGCCGATCGCTTGATCCAGCAGGCGCAACAACGGCACGCCGCAGTTGGTGGTGCAGGAGGCATTGGATACCAACAGCTCGTCGCCGGTCAGGCACTCCTGGTTCACGCCGTAGACGATGGTGGCGTCGACATCCGACTCGCTGGCCATCGGCTGGGAAAACAGCACGCGTGGCGCGCCGGCCTCGAGAAAACGCTGGCCGTCGGCACGGGTGTGGTAAGCGCCGGAGCATTCCAGCACCAGATCGACGCCCAGGGACGCCCAATCGATGCCTTCGGGGGTGGCACTGCGCAGGACCTTCACGCAGTTGCCATTAATATGCAGACAATCGCCATCGACCTTCACCTCACCGGGAAAGCGCCCGTGGGTGGAGTCGAAACGTGTCAGGTATTCGATGCTGGCCATGTCGGCCAGATCGTTGATCGCGAGAATCTCAAACCCTGCCGTCGAGCCTCGCTCGAACAACGCACGCAAGACGCAACGACCAATCCGGCCGTAGCCGTTGAGTGCAACTTTGTAGGGACGCGGTTGAGGCATGGGGGTTCTCGATTACCGTGGTGAATCTGTCATTGCACATTGACCGAACCACCGCTTTCGCGAGCAGGCTCGCTCCCACAGGGTCGATGGAGATCCCTGTGGGAGCGAGCCTGCTCGCGAAGGCGGCAGTCCGGACGACGCAACTTCTGGATCAGTCTTCCAGCAGCTCTTCAGCCTGGCCCAGGATGTTTTCCAGGGTGAAGCCGAACTCTTCGAACAAGGCAGGCGCAGGCGCCGACTCGCCGTAGGTGGTCATGCCGATCACGCGACCTTCCAGGCCGACGTACTTGTACCAGTAGTCGGCGTGGGAAGCCTCGATGGCGATACGGGCGCTGACCTGCAACGGCAGGACCGATTGCTTGTAGCCGGCATCCTGGGCGTCGAACACGCTGGTGCAAGGCATGGAAACCACGCGCACCTTGCGGCCCTGCTCGGTCAGTTTGTCGAAGGCTTGAACGGCCAGGCCGACTTCCGAACCGGTCGCAATCAGGATCAGCTCAGGCTCGCCAGCGCAGTCCTTCAACACGTAGCCGCCACGGCTGATATCACCGATCTGCAAGGCATTGCGGGTTTGATGCTGCAGGTTCTGACGCGAGAAGATCAGGGCCGAAGGACCGTCCTTGCGCTCCAGCGCGTATTTCCAGCACACGGCCGATTCAACGGCATCGGCTGGACGCCAGGTATCGAGGTTCGGCGTGCAGCGCAGGCTGGCCAGTTGCTCGATTGGCTGGTGAGTCGGGCCGTCTTCGCCCAGACCGATGGAGTCGTGGGTGTAGACGTGGATCACACGCTGCTTCATCAGGGCCGACATGCGCACGGCATTGCGGGCGTATTCCATGAACATCAGGAAGGTCGCGCCGTAAGGCACCAGGCCGCCGTGCAGGGCAACGCCGTTCATGATGGCGGTCATGCCGAACTCGCGCACGCCGTAGTACATGTAGTTGCCGCTGGCGTCTTCAGCGGTGACGCCTTTGCAGCCTTTCCACAGGGTCAGGTTGGAACCGGCCAGGTCGGCCGAACCGCCGAGGAACTCCGGCAGCAGCGGGCCAAACGCGTTCAGGGCGTTCTGGCTGGCTTTGCGGCTGGCAATGGTTTCGCCCTTGGCAGCCACTTCGGCGATGTAGGCGTCGGCCTTCTCGGAGAAGTCGGCCGGCAGCTCGCCGCTCAGACGACGAACCAGCTCGTTGGCTTCGGCAGGGAAGGCAGCGGAGTAGGCTGCGAAACGCTGATCCCACTCGGCTTCGACCGCGCGACCGGCTTCCTTGGCATCCCACTCGGCATAGATGTCGGCCGGGATTTCGAATGGACCGTGATTCCACTTCAAGGCTTCACGGGTCAGGGCGATTTCCGCGTCACCCAGCGGGGCGCCGTGGCAGTCTTCCTTGCCTTGCTTGTTCGGCGAGCCGAAGCCAATGGTGGTCTTGCAGCAGATCAGGGTTGGCTGCGAACTTTTGCGCGCAGTCTCGATGGCGATCTTGATTTCTTCCGGGTCGTGACCGTCGACATTGCGGATCACTTGCCAGTTGTAGGATTCGAAACGCTTCGGCGTGTCATCGGTGAACCAGCCTTCGACTTCGCCGTCGATGGAGATGCCGTTGTCATCGTAGAAGGCAATCAGCTTGCCCAGGCCCAGGGTACCGGCCAGGGAAGCGACTTCGTGGGAAATGCCTTCCATCATGCAGCCATCACCCAGGAACACGTAGGTGTGGTGGTCGACGATATTGTGGCCGGGACGGTTGAATTGTGCCGCCATGACTTTTTCAGCCAGGGCAAAACCCACGGCGTTGGCCAGACCCTGACCCAGTGGGCCGGTGGTGGTTTCAACACCCGGGGTGTAGCCGA
The DNA here is from genome assembly GCF_003634475.1 of Pseudomonas sp. WPR_5_2. NCBI lineage: Bacteria > Pseudomonadati > Pseudomonadota > Gammaproteobacteria > Pseudomonadales > Pseudomonadaceae > Pseudomonas > Pseudomonas sp. WPR_5_2. The sequence goes on from NZ_RBLA01000005.1 coordinate 187,371, forward strand.
GTTCCGGGTGACCTGGCGTGCGGCTGTGCAGTTGGCGGAACTGCTTCAGATCATCGATCGACAGGTCGTAGCCGGTCAGGTGCAGCAGCGAGTAGATGAGCATCGAGCCATGACCGTTGGACAGCACGAAGCGGTCACGGTCGGCGAACGATGGATTGCTCGGGTTGTGCTTGAGGTAGTCGCGCCAAAGCACTTCGGCGATATCCGCCATACCCATAGGGGCACCGGGATGGCCGCTGTTGGCTTTTTGCACGGCATCCATGCTGAGGGCACGAATGGCGTTGGCACGCTCACGACGGCTAGGCATCGCTGTTCTCCTGGGGATTCTGAAACAAGAGTGAATAAACGAAACGGAAAAAAGGCGAGCATTTTCCCTCACCGAGACGCTTCGGGGCAATGACAGATAGTCATCTGAAGGCGTTTTTCCAATGGATAACGACGGTTTCGGCGGGTGAAACCTTTCCGCCATTCGTTTGTTGACTGAACGTAACGTTAAGAAGTGCCATCTATCGAGCAATATCAAAACTTTTTGATATTGCTCTTGCGGTGCTTCCGGCGCGTGACTAGACTGCCGGCCTTATGAATTTACGCGTGCCTTCCATTCGCCATGACGATTGCGATGAGCTGGCGGCCCTGTGCAAGGCCGGCGGCGATCCTCTGCGCTTGAATGTATTGCGCGCACTGGCCAACGATTCGTTTGGCGTGCTGGAACTGGCGCAGATCTTCGGTATCGGTCAGTCAGGCATGAGCCATCACCTCAAGGTATTGGCCCAGGCCGGCCTGGTGGCGACCCGCCGTGAAGGCAATGCGATTTTTTACCGTCGCGCCCTGCCCCACACCGATCTGCTGGGCGGCAAGCTGCACGCTGCCTTGCTCGAAGAGGTGGACGACCTGACCCTGCCTGCCGATGTGCAGTCGCGGATCGCTCAGGTCCATGGCAAACGGGCAGCGGCCAGTCAGGACTTTTTCTCACGGGTCGCGGAAAAATTCCGCGCCCAGCAAGACTTGATCGCCGGCCTGCCACAATATCGCGATAGCGTGGTGGCCTTGCTCGACAAGCTGAGTTTCAGCGAAGGCGCCACAGCCATCGAGGTCGGCCCCGGAGACGGCGCGTTTCTACCGGAACTGGCGCGCCGCTTCACCCAGGTCACGGCGCTGGACAACAGCCAGGCGATGCTCGAACTGGCACGCCAGGTGTGCGAACACCAAATGCTGAGCAACGTCAGCCTGCAATTGGCCGATGCCTTGAACGGTGTGAGTCTCAAGGCCGATTGCGTGGTACTGAACATGGTGCTTCACCATTTCGCCGCGCCGGCCGATGCCCTTGGGCACATGGCCAATTTGCTGCAACCAGGCGGTAGCCTGCTAGTGACAGAGTTATGTAGCCACAACCAGAGTTGGGCCAGGGAAGCCTGCGGTGATCTCTGGTTGGGGTTTGAACAGGACGATCTGGCCCGTTGGGCCACCGCTGCGGGACTCGTTCCCGGGGAAAGCCTCTATGTAGGCTTACGTAATGGTTTCCAGATCCAGGTCCGCCATTTTCAGCGGCCGGCTGGCGACACTCACCATCGGTAATTTCAGGAAAACATCGAGATGAGCGAATACTCCCTTTTCACCTCCGAGTCCGTGTCTGAAGGGCATCCGGACAAAATCGCCGACCAGATTTCTGATGCGGTGCTGGACGCCATCATTGCTGAAGACAAGTTCGCCCGCGTGGCGTGCGAGACTCTGGTGAAAACGGGCGTTGCGATCATCGCCGGCGAAGTCACCACCTCGGCCTGGGTTGACCTGGAGCAGATCGTTCGTGACGTGATCACCGACATCGGCTACACCAGCTCCAACGTCGGCTTCGACGGCGCGACCTGCGGCGTGATGAACATCATCGGCAAGCAGTCCCCCGACATCAACCAGGGTGTCGACCGTGCCAAGCCTGAAGATCAGGGTGCCGGCGACCAGGGCCTGATGTTCGGCTATGCCAGCAACGAAACCGACGTACTGATGCCTGCACCGATCACGTTCTCGCACCAGCTTGTGCAAAGGCAAGCCGAAGCCCGTAAATCCGGCCTGTTGCCTTGGCTGCGTCCGGACGCCAAGTCGCAAGTGACCTGCCGCTACGAAAACGGCAAGGTCGTGGGTATCGACGCGGTCGTCCTGTCGACCCAGCACAATCCAGAAGTGTCGTACAACGACCTGCGCGAAGGCGTGATGGAGCTGATCGTCAAGCACGTGCTGCCTGCCGAACTGCTGACCAAGGACACCCAGTTCCACATCAACCCGACTGGCCAATTCATCATCGGTGGCCCGGTGGGCGACTGCGGCCTGACCGGCCGCAAGATCATCGTCGATAGCTACGGCGGCATGGCCCGTCACGGCGGTGGCGCGTTCTCCGGCAAGGATCCATCGAAGGTTGACCGTTCGGCGGCCTATGCCGGTCGTTACGTGGCCAAGAACATCGTCGCTGCCGGCCTGGCCGAGCGTTGCGAGATTCAGGTGTCCTACGCCATCGGCGTCGCCCAGCCGACTTCGATCTCGCTGAACACTTTCGGCACCGGCAAGATCAGCGATGACAAGATCGTCAAACTGGTCCGCGAAGTGTTCGACCTGCGTCCGTACGCGATCACCAAGATGCTCGACCTGCTGCACCCGATGTACCAGGAAACCGCGGCATACGGCCACTTCGGTCGTACCCCGGCGACCAAGACCGTGGGTGACGATACCTTCACCACCTTCACCTGGGAAAAAACCGACCGCGCCGACGCCCTGCGTTCCGCTGCCGGCCTGTAAGACTTTCCCGGCTGTACCAAAAGCCCCGCACGGTTTGCCGCGCGGGGCTTTTTATTGCCCTGTATTTGAGACCGCGTTGCCCGCATCGCGAGCAGGCTCGCTCCCACACCGATCTGCAGCGCAACGAAGATCTATTGTGGGAGCGAGCCTGCTCGCGAAGAGGTCAGCCCAGCCGGCAAAAATATCCAGCAAAACACGCATCTCTTGCGCCAACCGTTACTGACCTAGCCTTCAAACACCCCACTGAGCAAGGACGCTCGAAATGCCCCTCACCCTGCGCCTGTTTCTCACCTGCCTGCTGACCTTTTCCTGCCTGAACGCCAACGCCACCCAATGCCCCGACTGGCCATCCCAACGCGCCTCCAACGAAATCAACGCCCTGCAAAAGCAGATCGACCTCTGGGACGACAGCTATCACGGCCTGGGAAAATCCCTGGTCGCCGACGAACTCTACGACCAGTCCAGCGCGCGCCTTGCCCAATGGCGCCAATGCTTCAATCAGATTGCCCCCACAGATCCGCTGCGCACTGCACGCGGCACGATTGCCCACCCCATCGCCCACACCGGCCTGGACAAACTGCACGATGACCAAGCCGTCGAGCATTGGCTGCGCGATCGCACGGATGTCTGGGTTCAACCCAAGGTCGACGGCGTTGCCGTGACCCTGATTTACCGCAATGGCCTGCTGACCCAGGCGATCAGTCGTGGCGACGGCTCACAGGGTCAGGACTGGACGGCTTCGGCACGCCAGATTGCGGCCATCCCCCCACACCTGTCACACCCCCTGGATCTGGTGGTGCAAGGTGAACTTTACTGGCGCCTGGCCGGGCACGTGCAGGCCCGGGATGGCAGCCTCAATGCCCGTTCCACGGTTGCCGGTTTGATGGCCCGCAAGACATTGAGTGCGCAGCAGGCAATCGGCATAGGTCTGTTTGTCTGGGACTGGCCCCAAGGTCCGGCGAGTTGGCCAGAGCGTGTGGCGGCGCTGGATGAACTGGGATTTCCGGGCACCGCGGCCTACAGCCAGCCGATCAGCGCGCTGGCCGATGCGCAGCGCTGGCGTGATCACTGGTACCGCTCGCCCTTGCCGTTTGCCAGCGATGGCATCGTCCTTCGCCAGGATAAACGGCCGCCCTCCGAGCGCTGGCAAGCCAAACCGTCCTATTGGAGCATTGCCTGGAAGTATCCCTTCGCCCAAGCGCTGGCCGAGGTGCGCAAGGTTCACTTCAAGACCGGCCGGACCGGGCGGATCACTCCGGTGCTGGAACTGACGCCGGTGGTGCTCGATGACCGGCAAATCAAGCGCGTCAGCGTGAGTTCCCTGCAACGTTGGCAAGCGCTGGACATTCGACCCGGCGACCAGGTCGCCATCAGCCTCGCGGGCCTCACCATCCCCCGGCTGGACGGTGTGGTGTTGCGCAGCACCGAGCGCCCGGAACTGAATGTGCCGCTGGCAAAGGACTTTCATTCGCTAAGCTGTTGGCAGCCGACACCGGGATGCGAGGGTCAGTTTCTCGCCCGCCTGACCTGGCTCAGTGGCAAACAGGGTCTGGCCTTGTCCCATGTCGGCCCTGGCACCTGGGAAAAACTGCTTCGAGCAGGTCGCCTGAACAGTCTGCTGGATTGGTTAACCCTCGATACTCAAGAGCTTGCTAACATTGACGGTTTCGGCGAACGCAGCGCCGCGCGACTTTCGAGCAGTTTCGACAGTGCCCGGCAACGCCCTTTCGCCCGCTGGCTCAAAGCCCTGGGTATGCCGCCGACAGGCCAGGCACACCTGGCGAACTCTTGGCAGGCACTGGCGCAACGAAACACCGAGCAATGGCAGGCCGAAGCCGGTATAGGCCCGGGACGCGCAGCGCAATTGAGCGCATTTTTTCGCGACCCGCAGGTTCTGGCCTTGAGTGAAACATTACGGGCGACAGGGATAGACGGTTTTTAGCGACCGGCAATGCCTTGGCGTCCGGGAACCCTCTGGTACCGATGGGCTCGAACAACCATCGCCGCATCGACCCGATTGCCTTTTCACATGGAGCTTTTATGAAATTTCTTTCACCGCTCGCCCTGCTGACCCTTTGCAGTGTGTTGGCCACCCCGCTGATGGCCGACGAAGAAGCTCCGGGACTGGCAGGTTGTGCCGCCAAGAAGCAAGGCATCATCAATCAGATCGAACTGGCCAAGTCCCACGGCAACGCCGATCAACAAGCCGGCCTGGAGAAAGCCCTCAGCGAAGTCACTGCCAACTGCACAGACGCCTCGCTGAAGAAAGAACGGGAAAACAAGGTGCTCGCCGCCAAGCACGAAGTCAGCCAGCGTCAGGCCGATCTCGACAAGGCCATGAAAAAAGGCGATCCCGAGAAGATCAACAAGCGCAAAGACAAACTGGCCGAATCCCGCAAAGAATTGCAGGAAGCCGTCGACGAACTGGATAAATAAGAACAGGTAACGAAGGGCGGTCTTCGGTGCTGTCAAATCAGTCTTCGCGAGCAGGCTTGCTCCCACAGGTAATCGCACTCCCCTGTGGGAGCGAGCCTGCTCGCGAAGGCGTCAGACCGGGCACCGCCCATCAATGATCCCGAAACCTTTTATGACACGCACTACAAGCGTCTTCGACCTTTTGCACCGCCGGCCCCAGGTTGCTGGCCTTGTAGGGTTGAACCTGGCTGACGATCACCAATTCACCGGTGGCGCTTTCAAGTTCGCGAGCCATTGCCTGAAAGCGCTCCTGCTGCTGCCAGACATCGCTTTTGGCACTGGTGTGGTCTTCTTCGCGCACTTGCGGAAAATGCTTCCATGGCTCATGGGACAGCGTGTCGAGCTTCGCCGCGCCGTCAGCGAATTTCGGGCCGTCGAACGGAATACGGCCACGCAACATGCCGCCCAGGTCTTCGCCTGTCTTGAGCATTTGCTTGAAAATGGCCTTGCGCTGACCAAGCGGCGAATTGGGATCGACACCGCCGCAAGCGGACAATGTCAGGCAGGCCAGCAATACAACGGAAAGTCTTTTAAGAGTCATGGTGGCTTCAGGTCACGGGAGACGGCGGCCAGTATCCTCGCGTCCCGGGCAAACACCAATACCCCTATTATCAATACGGGTTGCATGCGCGCATGGAGCACACATGCAACCGGCAAAGGAATTACTCCATGAACAGCCGTTTCAAGGCGTGGCGTTGCAGCCTGGCCTGGACCCTGCCGATGGTCGCCCTGCTCGCAGGTTGCACCGGTGGCGACAACAAGCAACCGAAAACCCATGCACTGGCCACCTATTCCAGCGCCACCTGGGAAGCATTGCCGACAGTGTCCGACAACGACCTCGTCGCCGGCTTCGGCTCATGGCGCAGCGCCTGTACGCGACTCAAGGCCGACCCGGTCTGGGGTGGCACTTGCGCAGCGGCGGCCAACGTACCGCAGACTGCCGGCGACATTCGCGGCTTTCTCAAGCAGAACCTCGATGTCTACGGCCTGCGCGCCGCCAACGACAACCCCAACGGCCTGATCACCGGTTACTACGAGCCGGTCTACCCCGGCAGCCTGACCCAGACCGCGACCGCGAACATTCCGGTGTATGGCGTGCCCGAAGACATGATCATCGTCGCCCTGGACAGCCTCTACCCGGAACTCAAGGGCAAACGCCTGCGTGGCCGGCTCGAGGGTCGTGTGCTCAAGCCATACGACGATGCGGCAACGATTGAAACCAAAGGGGTCAAGGCGCCGGTGGTGGCCTGGCTGACCGATCCGATGAACCTGCAGTTTCTGCAAATCCAGGGTTCGGGTCGTATCCAGCTCGACAGCGGCCGTCAGTTGCGCATCGCTTACGCCGACCAGAATGGCCACCCGTATCGGCCGATCGGACGCTGGCTGGTGGAGCAAGGCGAGTTGAAGAAAGAAGACGTGACCATGGGCGCAATCAGCAACTGGGCCAAAGCCAATCCGTCGCGCATTCCGGAACTGCTTGGCAGCAACCCCAGCTATGTATTTTTTACCCGTAATCCAGACAGCAATGAAGGGCCTCGCGGCTCGCTGAACGTGCCATTGACGGCGGGTTACAGCGCCGCAGTGGATCGCAAGGTCATTCCGTTGGGCAGCCTGTTGTGGCTATCCACCACCAAACCGGACGGCAGCGCACTGGTGCGACCGGTAGCGGCGCAGGACACCGGCGGCGCGATTGCCGGCGAGGTTCGCGCGGACTTGTTCTGGGGCACGGGCGATGCGGCCGGGCAACTGGCCGGGGACATGAAGCAACAGGGGCAGATCTGGATGCTGTGGCCCAAGGGCGCGGCGTTGCCGCAAGTGCCGCAGGTGGCTGATGCGGAGAAGACCAAACCCTGAGTCAAATGTTGGCTGTTAGATAGCCATCGCGAGCAGGCTCGCTCCTACAGGGGTTGTGCATAACCTGTGGGAGCGAGCCTGCTCGCGATGAGGCCCTTATTGGCAATGAGGATTCAGACTGACACAACAAAGAATGCAGCTATCAACCCCATCCCCACAAACCACACCAACGACCGCACAATCGCCCAGTCCGCCAGATAGCAAATGATGTAAAGCAGCCGACTGGTAATGAACAAGACCGACAGCACATTGATCGTCACCAACTCGGCATTGCCAACCAGGTGCGCCACGATCACCGCCGCGGCAAACGCCGGTGTCACTTCGAAGCTGTTCAATTGCGCCGCATGGGCACGCCTGGCAAAACCATTCAGTGATTCCAGAAAGTCCCGGGGGTCATGGTTGTCTTTCAAACCATAGCCGCCGCTGGCCTTGGCGATGCCCGTGCAGAGGTAGGGCAGGAAAATCGCGATCAAAATGCACCACAGAGCAACCGTCATAGAGCAGTCCTTCTTCACATTGTCAGAGCCGTCAGAATTTCATCACCAGCATGCCGATCAGCACTAAGCCGCAGGCCAGGAGCCTGGGCCCGCCAAAAGGCTCTTTCAGATAACGCATACCGAACAGCACCACCAGAATCACGCTGATCTCGCGCAGCGCTGCCGCTTCGGCAATCGAGCCCATCTGCATGGCCCACAGCACCAGAGCGTAGCTGAACAGCACGCAGAACCCGACCGCCAGCCCCAAACGCCACTGCTCGCGCCAGAACAACCTGAACGCCGGTCGCTTGCGCACCCAGGCCAGCAACGGGAACGGCCAGGCACTGAGCAGCGTCACCCAGACCAGGTAGTCCAGTGGCTGCGACCAGCGCCGCAACGCCTGGCCGTCGATGTAGGTGTAGCAACCAATACACAGGCCAATCAGCGCCACCACCGGCAACATCGACCAGGGCAGGCGCGCACCGCCTCCGCCCTGCCATAGCAGGCACAACATGCCCAGCGGGATCAGCAGGATCCCGAAGATCTGCTGATGGGTCAGCGCCTCCCCGGCAAAGATCAGGGTCAGCGCCAGCACCACCAGCGGCGATAACCCGCGCATCAGCGGATAGACCAGCCCGAGGTCGCCGACCCGATAGGCCTGAATCAGCAAATAGCGATAGAGCAATTCGAACGCGGCCGAGGCCAGAATCCACGGCCAGATTTCAAGGGGCGGCAGTTCCACGAAAGGCAGCATCACAACGACAAACAACATCGCCACGCTGTCCATGCAGGCCACCACCAGCAGCCGTTCGGCGCTGAATTTGATCAGGGTATTCCACGCCGCATGCAACAGCGCCGCCACCAACACCAGAGCCGTCGCAAGCACGGCACACTCCTTTTGCAGTCCACCCCGTCCCCTGTGGGAGCAAGGCTTGCCCGCGATGGCGCCCTTGAAATCGCCATCGCCGGCAAGCCGTGCTCCCACAAAGTTTCGGGGGGAGAATTGATTCGCGATATGTCAGTAGCTGTTTATACTGCAAGCGACCACGCCGCACTCAGTTGCGCACAGACTAAATCCAATAAAAACTGCCCCTGACCGCTCTCGTCGAGACCGGTCGTTGGCATGCGTATGCCTGATCACAGCGTCAAGACTACCGACAGAGACCTTGCGCATGCCACTCGCTTTGCTTGCCCTCGCTGTTGCCGCGTTCGGCATCGGCACCACTGAATTCGTCATCATGGGCCTGCTGCCCGACGTTGCCCGCGACCTCGCGGTGAGCATCCCCAATGCCGGGCTGTTGATTACCGGCTACGCCCTGGGCGTTGTGTTCGGCGCACCGATCCTCGCAGTCGGCACCGCCAACATGCCACGCAAAGCCACATTGCTGGGCATGACGCTGATGTTCATCCTCGGCAACATGCTCTGCGCCCTGGCGCCGAACTACGCCACGCTGATGGCCGCTCGAGTCGTCACCGCACTGTGCCACGGCGCGTTTTTCGGTATTGGCTCGGTGGTGGCCGCCGGGTTGGTGGCACCGAACAAACGGGCCCAGGCGATTGCCATGATGTTCACCGGCCTGACCCTGGCCAACGTGCTGGGCGTGCCGCTGGGCACTGCGCTTGGGCAATACGCCGGCTGGCGCTCGACGTTCTGGGCGGTGTCGGTGATTGGTGTGATCGCCGCCGTTGCGCAATGGCTCTGGTTGCCGAAAGACATTGCGATGGACAAGGCCAACCTCGCCAGCGAGTTCAAGGTGCTGGGCAAGGTCAACGTGCTGTTGGCGCTGGGCATGAGCGTGCTGGCTTCAACCAGCCTGTTCAGCGTATTTACCTATATCGCGCCGATCCTGCAGGACATCACGGGGGTCAGCCCTCACGGCGTGACGATCATGTTGCTGTTGTTCGGGGTGGGTTTGACGGCAGGCAGCATGCTGGGTGGTCGCCTGGCGGACAGCCGCTTGCTGCCGTCGCTGGTCGGCATGGCGCTGGCCGTGGTGCTGGTACTGGCCGCATTCAGTCAGACCAGCCACTCAGTGATCCCGGCGGCGATCACGCTGGTGCTGTGGGGGATCTTCGCCTTCGCCCTGTGCCCGATCCTGCAATTGCTGATCATTGATCAGGCCCACGAAGCCCCCAACCTCGGCTCGACCCTGAACCAGAGCGCATTCAATCTCGGCAACGCGGCCGGGGCGTGGATTGGCGGGCTGGTGGTGGCCAGCGGCGCGGACCTGGCGGACTTGCCGTGGACGGGCGCGCTGGTCAGCGGGCTGACGGTGCTGACCGCGCTGTTCTTTATCCATCTGCAACGCCGCGGCGTAGCGGCGGTTAATGCAGCAAGCTGATATCGACTATTTTTCGATCTTCTGCGGGTCGGGCTCCTCGCCCTGATCCGCTGCGTTTTTCGGCGGCCCGCTTTCACTGCGAATCTGCGCATGGCTGATCAGCGCGAAAATAAAGCTGCCACCGATGATATTCCCCGCCAGCGTGGGACCGGCGAACACCAGCCAGAAATCCTTCCACGGCAATTCGCCGGCGAACACCAGGTACGAAACCTCAAGCGAGCCGACCACGATATGAGTGAAATCCCCCAGTGCCATGAAGTAGGTGATGAGGATGATGATCCACATCTTGGCGCTCTCCATGGACGGAATCATCCAGACCATGGTGGCGATCATCCAGCCCGAAACAATGCCCTTGGCGAACATCTGGCCGGTGTGGTTTTCCATGACCTTGCGGCCGATGTCGAGAAAGGCGATATCGGTCTTGCTGTCGAAAATCGGCAGCTCCAGCATCACGTAGGCCACCAGCAAGGTGCCGCAAAGGTTGCCGACCAGCACCACCGTCCACAGCCGCAGTAATCGACCGACGTTGCCCAGCGTGGGTTTGCTCATGATCGGCAGCACCGCCGTCAGGGTGTTTTCGGTGAACAGTTGCTGGCGGGCGAGGATCACCGCGAGAAACCCCGCGCAGTAGCCGAAACTGGCAATCACCTTGAAGCCTTCGCCATCCGGCAGTCGGGAGTTGAGCAAGCCCATGCCCATCAGTGACAGCCCCATGCTCAGGCCGGCGGCCAGCGCGGACCACCACAGCGCGGCAACGCTGCGTTCAAGTTCCTGATCGCCCTGGGTACGGATGATTTCGTGCAACACCGCCGCCCGTGGTGGCTGGCTCTTTTCGACTTCGTGCTGCTCTTTGGCCGAGAGGTCGGGGGTCTTGCCGGCTTTGTGAGTGTCCATAACGCTCCTGAACCGCTGGCATGCGATTTAGTTACGACCCGCGCCGGTTGGAGCTGTTCACCGCCCTATCAAACGAAACCTTCCCTTGTAGGAGCTGGCTTGCCAGCATAGGGGCCCTCAAGGCAGCCAAAAGCTTCGCTGGCAAGCCAGCTCCTACAGGTCCCGCATTATTCGACGGGGGCATCATCCTTGAACTGGTCTTTGACGTACTTGATCTCGGTCCGGCCGTGGGGGGCGGGCAAACCGTCTTCGCCGAGGTTGACGAAGACCATCTTCTCGACCGTCAGGATGCTTTTGCGGGTGATCTTGTTGCGCACTTCACACGTCAGGGTGATCGAGGTGCGGCCAAATTCGGTGGCGGTGATGCCCAGTTCGATGATGTCGCCCTGGCGCGAAGCGCTGACGAAGTTGATTTCGGAAATGTACTTGGTGACGACGCGCTGGTTGCCCAGTTGGACGATGGCGTAAATTGCCGCTTCTTCGTCGATCCAGCGCAGAAGGCTGCCGCCGAACAGCGTGCCGTTGGGGTTGAGGTCTTCGGGTTTGACCCATTTGCGGGTGTGGAAATTCATGCTCACTCCTGACCGTCTTGCCGATAGATGCCAAGGATCATGGCAGAGCCTGGACCAGAGCTCTATTCGGCATCTTCTATAGCCACTATTACCGTTCGAACATTGACCGACAGAAACCCTTTGGAAGATCAGCATAGCCCGCTATAATCGCCCCCGTTTCAAAACGGTCATCATGACTTGATACCGTTTTCCCGCCACCTGTCCGAGGGGCGCTGCAGCAGGCTAGACCTGTCAGGCTCGGATGGGGCGTTGCCAGGCCTTGATCGGCCCGACACTAAACGCACAACGGCGCCCATTCGCATACTTTACGAATGGAGGCTCTTCATGAGCGCTGTTATCACGCCTGCAGATTTTAACGATTACAAAGTCGCCGACATGTCCCTGGCTGCCTGGGGCCGTCGCGAAACCATCATCGCCGAATCCGAAATGCCGGCCCTGATGGGTCTGCGCCGCAAGTACTCCGAAGAGCAACCGCTCAAGGGCGCGAAGATCCTCGGCTGCATCCACATGACCATCCAGACTGCCGTGCTGATCGAAACCCTGGTTGCCCTGGGTGCCGAAGTACGCTGGTCGTCCTGCAACATTTTCTCGACTCAAGACCAGGCTGCCGCGTCCATCGCTGCTGCCGGCATTCCGGTTTTCGCCTGGAAAGGTGAAACCGAAGAAGAGTACGAGTGGTGCCTGGAGCAAACCATCCTGAAAGATGGCGCGCCTTGGGATGCCAACATGATCCTCGACGACGGCGGTGACCTGACCGAGTTGCTGCACAAGAAATACCCACAGGTACTGGATCGCGTCCACGGCGTGACCGAAGAAACCACCACCGGCGTTCACCGCCTGCTGGACATGCTGGCCAAGGGCGAGCTGAAAATCCCGGCCATCAACGTCAACGACTCGGTGACCAAGAGCAAGAACGACAACAAGTACGGCTGCCGTCACAGCCTGAACGATGCGATCAAGCGCGGTACCGACCACCTGCTGTCCGGCAAGCAAGCGCTGGTCATCGGCTACGGTGACGTGGGCAAGGGTTCCGCCCAGTCCCTGCGTCAGGAAGGCATGATCGTCAAGGTCTCCGAAGTTGACCCGATCTGCGCCATGCAAGCCTGCATGGACGGTTTCGAAGTGGTTTCGCCGTTCATAGACGGCATCAACAACGGCACCGAAGCGAGCATCGACAAGGCACTGCTGGGCAAGATCGACCTGATCGTGACCACCACCGGCAACGTCAATGTTTGCGATTCGAACATGCTCAAGGCCCTGAAGAAGCGCGCTGTCGTCTGCAACATCGGCCACTTCGACAACGAAATCGACACCGCTTTCATGCGCAAGAACTGGGCATGGGAAGAAGTGAAGCCGCAGGTTCACAAGATCCACCGTACCGGTGCAGGCAGCTTCGATCCGCAGAACGACGACTACCTGATCCTGCTGGCCGAAGGCCGCCTGGTGAACCTGGGCAACGCCACTGGTCACCCGAGCCGCATCATGGACGGTTCGTTCGCCAACCAGGTTCTGGCGCAGATCTTCCTGTTCGGCCAGAAGTACGCCGACCTGTCGCCAGCCCAGAAAGCCGAGCGCCTGACCGTTGAAGTACTGCCGAAGAAACTCGACGAAGAAGTGGCCCTGGAAATGGTCCGCGGTTTCGGCGGCGTCGTGACTCAACTGACCAAGACCCAGGCCGACTACATCGGCGTGACCGTCGAAGGTCCGTTCAAGCCGCACGCTTACCGCTACTAACAGGCGGCAATAGTTCGCTCTTCCTGTGGGAGCGAGCCTGCTCGCGAAAGCGTTGTATCAGTCGACATCAATGTTGAATGATGAACCCTCTTCGCGAGCAGGCTCGCTCCCACATGGAACATGTGTTGCCTCGCTGGTTCTTGTGTTTCCAAGGATATGACCATGTCCCAAGATCGTCGCTACAGCTTCGAGTTCTTCCCTACGAAGACCGACGCTGGGCATGAAAAACTGCTCGCCACTGCTCGTCAGCTGGCCACGTACAACCCCGATTTCTTCTCCTGCACCTACGGCGCTGGCGGTTCGACGCGTGATCGCACCCTCAACACCGTGTTGCAGCTTGAAAGCGAAGTCAAAATCCCTGCCGCGCCGCACCTGTCTTGCGTGGGCGACAGCAAGGACGACTTGCGCGGCCTGCTGAGCCAATACAAGGCCGCCGGTATTACCCGAATCGTTGCCCTGCGCGGTGACCTGCCTTCGGGCATGGGCATGGCCAGCGGCGAATTGCGCCACGCCAATGACCTGGTCGAATTCATTCGTGAACAGACCGGCGATCATTTCCACATCGAAGTTGCCGCCTATCCGGAAATGCACCCGCAAGCGCGCAATTTCGAAGACGATATTGCCAATTTCGTGCGCAAGGCCAATGCCGGCGCCGACAGCGCGATCACCCAGTACTTCTTCAACGCCGACAGCTATTTCTATTTTGTCGAACGTGTGCGGGCACTGGGCGTGAATATCCCGATCGTGCCGGGCATCATGCCGATCACCAACTACAGCAAACTGGCACGTTTTTCCGACGCCTGCGGTGCGGAAATCCCGCGCTGGATTCGCAAGCAACTGGAAGCGTATGGTGACGACACCCAAAGCATTCAGCGTTTCGGCGAGCAGGTGATTACCGAAATGTGTGAGCGTTTGTTGCAAGGCGGTGCGCCAGGCTTGCATTTCTATACCCTGAACCAGGCTGAAGCCAGTCTGGCTGTGTGGAACAACTTGAAGCTACCGCGCTGATCGTTTCCACGCTGGTATACGGGGCCCTCTTCGGAGGGCCTTTTACATTCGGAAGAACCTACGGAAAGCTGTAGCCCCATGATGACTGCGCCCTCGACCTCACGCCCTCAACTCGTCTACCTGGTATTCGGCTCCGAAACCTACCATCAGGAAGCCGTGTTCAGCATTGCCAGTGCCTTGGCCTGGCTGCGTGAAACGCCAGACGCGGCGCTCGATATCCAGGTCTTCAGCGACAACCCGCAACCCTACGAAAAACTGCCCGTGCACGTACGCCCTCTCGACGAAGCAACACGCCGACGCTGGAACGAACCCCACGGCTATCACTTTCGCGCCAAGCATGTCGCCCTGCGCACGGTGCTGGAAGAGTTCGACACGGCGCTGCTGATCGACACCGATACGTTCTTCCACTGCTCACCACTCAAGTTGTTCGAACGCGTGCAACCGGGCACGCTGCTGTGTAACGACTACTACACCCACTACGGCAACAACAAAGAGAACCTGCTCTACACCGCGTTGTCGGCAACGCTCATGGAAAGGGGCCTGGCTGACGACCAGATGATGCTGCTCAATTCCGGTGTCATCGGTTTGAACCGGCAGGACATTCAAGTCCTCGACCGCTCGATCGCGCTGATCGACGAATTGTTCCCGTCTGCGCCGGGCGCGTACACCCTCGAGGAGTTCTGCCTGTCGGTAGCAGCCTATCGGACGCTGGAGATCAAAAAGTGTCCGGACCTGATTCACCACTACTGGAGTCGCAAGCAATTGTTCAGGGCCAAGGTCAAAGCCTGGGCCATCAAACACGCCGCACAACCGACCAGCCCGGCAGCACTGGATGACACCCGCCGCGTGTCGGCTCATCTTCCACGGCCACCACGATCACAGCGAATGCTCTACAAGGTCATTACCCTGGCGCTGCCCCAACATCTGCGCCAATTCATTCGCGAAGTCCTTTACGGCTGCTATGAACACCCCAACGAGTTCGACCAGGCCTGCGGACCGGTCTGGTGGGAAAAGGCACTGCAGAACCAGCAGGAACGCCTTGGTACGCCGGTTGGCCAACACCTGCTTGAGGACTGGTTCACCAAGCCCCTGGTCAAAATGATTCTTGGTGAGCGGTGCACAGCTATCCACGCACACTTGCTCAATACGTCGAGCAAATAGCGACGTCGCACCCAATCTGCTCAGGTACAACGCTAAACATGCACGCCAGAGCTTCTCATTAGGCGTTCAGCGTACTAACCTCAGGCCATGCCCGCCATTGCCCAGCTGCTTACCGTTGTGCTTTTTACTTGCCTGAGCTTCGCCGCCCGG
This sequence comes from Pseudomonas sp. WPR_5_2, assembly GCF_003634475.1. Taxonomy (NCBI): domain Bacteria; kingdom Pseudomonadati; phylum Pseudomonadota; class Gammaproteobacteria; order Pseudomonadales; family Pseudomonadaceae; genus Pseudomonas; species Pseudomonas sp. WPR_5_2. The sequence goes on from NZ_RBLA01000005.1 coordinate 202,821, forward strand.
GGCGAGAAACTGCGCATTGTCACGGAACCGTGGGCCCCTTATGTCTATGAGGAGAACGGCAAATCCCTTGGGCTCGATTACGAAACCACCGCCATTGTGTTCAAGCGCCTGGGCATCGAAGTGGAATGGCAGTTCCTGCCGTGGAAGCGCTGCCTGTCAATGCTCGAAACGGGTCAGGCCGATGGCGCGCTGGACATTTTCCACAGCGATGAGCGCGACGCGACCCTGCTCTACCCCAGCGAACCGCTCTCGGAAGTCCAGTTCGTGATGTTCTACGCCAATGGTCGTCCGCACCCGTTTCGCACCCTCGACGAACTGCGCGGGCTGACCATCGGCACCTCGCCTGGTTACCTATACAGCCAGGATTTCAGGGAGTCGACGCTGTTCACCCGCGAACCGGCACCGAGCCACGAAGCCAATTTCGGCAAGCTGGTGCGCGGACGGATCGACCTGCTGATCACCGACCGCCGGGTCGGCCAGCATTTGCTCGACGAGCTGAATATCCGTGACAAGATTACCGAAAACCCGACTGTCATCAGCCAACAGAGCCAGTTTCTGGCGGTGCGTCGCAATGCCGGCATGGATTTGTTGGTACAACGCTTCGGTGCCGAGCTCAAACGCTTCAAGCGCGAACAGGCCTACGCGGAGCTCAGCGCCCGCTACGGCGCTGCCCCGGTAACCGCGGCGAACGCAGCGAGTGCCACCGCGACCCGTACAAAAACCGTTGAGCAGCAGGAAAGCGGCGCGCAGTGATTGCTCTGTTATACTCCGGCCTTCCCGCCAGGCTCACGCCCGGACGCTCGGAATCGTTCAAGGCATCTCGACCCCGCTACAGCGCAGCTTTTCAGCCCGCGCGAGCACTCCAGACGAACCTTCGAAACCCAGCAGGACCGGACGGGATAGCGTCTCCTTAAACGCCATTCGCGCCAGGCAAGACTCCCATTGGGCCAAGCCCTAACTAAAACAGGATTTCTCATGTCCTTTGCTTCCCTCGGTCTCTCCGAGGCTTTAGTCCGCGCCATTGAGGCAGCGGGCTATACCGAGCCTACTCCGGTGCAACAGCGGGCCATTCCCGCCGTGTTGCAAGGTCGCGACCTGATGGTCGCGGCACAGACAGGTACTGGTAAAACCGGCGGTTTCGCCCTTCCGATCCTGGAGCGGTTGTTCCCCAACGGTCACCCGGACAAATCCCAGCGTCACGGCCCGCGCCAGCCGCGCGTACTGGTCCTGACCCCCACGCGCGAACTCGCTGCCCAAGTGCATGAAAGCTTCAAGGTCTATGCCCGTGACCTGAAATTCGTCAGCGCCTGCATCTTCGGCGGCGTCGGCATGAACCCTCAGGTTCAGGCCATGTCCCGTGGCGTCGACGTGCTGGTGGCCTGCCCTGGCCGTCTGCTCGATCTCGCCGGCCAAGGCAGCGTCGACCTGTCCCACGTGGAAATCCTCGTGCTGGACGAAGCCGACCGCATGCTCGACATGGGCTTCGTCCATGACGTGAAGAAAGTCCTGGCCCGCCTGCCGGCCAAACGGCAGAACCTGCTGTTTTCGGCGACGTTCTCCAAGGACATCACCGACCTCGCCGGCAAACTGCTGCACAACCCGGAACGCATCGAAGTCACGCCACCGAACACCACGGTCGAGCGCATCGAGCAGCGCGTGTTCCGCCTGCACGCCAGCCACAAGCGTGCGCTGCTGGCGCACCTGATCACCGCTGGCGCCTGGGAACAGGTGCTGGTGTTCACCCGCACCAAGCACGGCGCCAACCGCCTGGCCGAGTACCTGGACAAACACGGCCTGAGCGCCGTTGCAATCCACGGCAACAAGAGCCAGAACGCCCGCACCAAAGCCCTGGCCGATTTCAAGGCAGGGACTGTGCGCATCCTGGTCGCCACGGACATCGCTGCACGCGGCCTCGATATCGACCAGTTGCCACACGTGGTCAACTTCGAACTGCCTAACGTCGATGAAGACTATGTGCACCGCATCGGCCGTACCGGCCGTGCCGGTCGTTCGGGCGAAGCGATCTCGCTGGTGGCCCCGGACGAAGAAAAACTGCTGAAAAGCATCGAACGCATGACCAAGCAGAAAATCGCCGACGGCGACCTGATGGGCTTCGATGCCAGCGCCGTGGAAGCTGAAAAACCGGAAGCCCGCGAACGTCCGGACATGCGCAACCCGCGCAATCCACGTGGCCCGCGCGGCGATGGTCCGAACGGCAGCGGTGGCGGTCGTAAAGACAAGGGCAAGGACAAGGGCAAGGAGAAGCCTGCGACAGGTGAGCGCGGCGAGCGTCCGGCCCGTCAGCAGAAGCCTCGCGAAGGCACCCCGGCACGTGAACAGCGTCAGCCAAGCCAACCACCACGTGCCGCCGCTGATCGCGCTCCAGACGAGTTCCTGGATGACGATATCGATAACTTCGGTAACCGCGTCGACTACGTGCCACAACAGAAACCGGCCCAGGGCCGTGGACGCCGTCCAGGTGCTCCGGCACAAGGCACGGCCGCCGGTTCGGGCGCTCCACGGGGTGGCAAGCCTCAGGGCCGCCAGAACGGTCCGCGCAACAGCGATGGCGCCAGCACTGGCACGCCGCCGGCCAAGCGCAGCGGCCCACGCAACGGTGCGCCACGTGACGGTCAGGCCCGTCGCGAAGAGTCGCGCAATCGCCGCCCGGCTCGTGACGACCAGTCCCGTTCCGAACCGGCCGTGCAGAACCCGCGCAGTCCGGCACCGAAGATCATGCACAAGGAGTCCAAGGCCGATCGCTTCCCGACACCTGAGCAGCTGGATCAACTGCCAAGCCGTCCTCGCGGCGAAAAACCGGCATTGCTGACTCGCAATCGCTGATTTGTCGCTGAAATGAAAAATGCCCCGGATCGCAGGATCCGGGGCATTTTTTTGGCGAATGAGAAAACCTGTGGGAGCGAGCCTGCTCGCGAAGGGGGCGTGTCAGTCGCCATCAAAGTTGGATGAACCACCGCCTTCGCGAGCAGGCTCGCTCCCACAGGGATTTTTTGATCCCAGCAGGGATTTGTATACGGCAATAAAAAAACGCCCGCGCTCATGAGAGCAGCGGGCGTTGTTTTGTCAGGCGCGAAAATTACTTCGCTTTCACACCTTCAAACGAGACGTACATTTCAACCGCATCGGACGATGGGCCCAGGTCCTTCTGCGTGCCGAAATCGGAACGTTTGAGGCCGAAAGTGCCTTCGAAACCGGCACGGTAGCCGCCCCATGGATCCTTGCCTTCACCCAGGAAGGTAGCCTTGACCACGATTGGCTTGGTCACGCCCAGGATGGTCAGGTCACCGGCCACGTCAGCGGTGTCTTTGCCCGCTGCGTTTTTACCGGTTGGCTTGACGCTGGTGGAAACGAACGTCGCCTTGGTACCGTTCAGGAAGTCTTTGCTGGAAATGTGCTTGTCGCGCTCGGCGTTGTTGGTGAACACGCTGGCGGTATTCACATTGAACTCGATCTTGCTGGCTTCAGGCTTGGCAGCGTCAAAGCTGAACTTGCCGTCGATGTCCTTGAACGTGCCGATGATGTAGCTGTAGCCCAGGTGGCTGATCTTGAAGTCAACGAAGGCGTGCTGGCCTTCTTTGTCGACCACGTAGTCAGCGGCCATAACGTTACCGGCGGACAACAGGGCAGAACCGATTGCCAGAGCGGCCAGAGTCTTTTTCAACATACTTTGTTTTCCTTTGGAGTCGAGGTTGAGCTTCAGGCTTTGCGACCCAGCATTCGTTTGAGGGTCACATCGCGATCGATAAAGTGGTGCTTCAATGCTGCCAACGCATGGAGGCCGGAAAAAATGACCAGCACCCACGCCAGGTAGAGATGAATCGCGCCAGCGGTGTCTGCCTGGTCCGGTAGTCCGGACACCAGCGCAGGCACTTCAAACCATCCAAACACCGGGATCCCGACACCTTCCGCGGTGGAAATCAGGTAACCGGCAATCATCACAGCGAACAGCGTGAGATACAGAAAGCCATGGCCGAAGTGGGCGCCGAGGCGTGTCATGCGGCTGTAGCTGGACAAAGTGGGTGGCGGCGGACTGACGAAGCGCCACAGCACCCGCAGCACCATTACAGCCAGCAACACCAGGCCGATGCTCTTGTGCAAGTCCGGTGCGTCTTTACGCCAGGTGCTGTAGTAGTCGAGACCGACCATCCACAGGCCCAGCGCGAACAGACCGAACACCGCCAGTGCCACGCCCCAGTGCAGGACTATGCTGACCAAACCATAACGGGAAGTAGAGTTACGTAGCTGCATTGCCTAGATCCTGTGAGTGCTGGCCCAAGACTATCGAGTTATCTATCGAATTAAAGCGGAAAATTTCGCTTTGAAATATCGAAAAATGCGATCAAGAGTCTGAAATGGCTGAGTTAAGGAAAGATTAAAGGCCAGATTGTGAAAAAAAGTGTGTCCAATTGAAGAACACCTTGGCAAAGAATTTATTCGATTGCCCGCCGCATGGCCTTCAATGGCCTTTGTAGGAGCTGGCTCGCCAGCGAAGGCGGCCTCGATTCCTGCATCGCCAGGCAGGACGCCTTCGCCGGCAAGCCGGCTCCTACAGATGCTGCGTCAGCCACAGACTTTTCTGTCATCCCCGCCCGTGTAGGAGCTGGCTTGCCAGCGAAGACGGCCTCGAGTCTTGCATCGCCAAACAGGCCGCCTTCGCCGGCACCCTTCAAGCAATAAATGTTTTTAAGGCATGCAATAAATATGTATCGCCACCTCCATATTCGAACTTGATTAACTAAGCGCTCAACAGTTTATTAATCAAGGTGAAAACATGACTTCTACGTTTACCCCATTCCAGGCAAGTGGTACTTCGGTGCTGCCTCCTAATCAAACTATGTCACCGGGACAGTTTCTTTTGTCCGAGAACAGGCGATACAGCTTGCTATTACAGGCTGACGGAAACCTGGTTATTAAAGATGGTGAAGTTGTAATCTGGGTTGCAGATGAGAACCAACCTTATAGCAGGACCCTATATCAGAAAAAAATGAATGAGCCGCTGCGGTTTGTGATTGCCAATAACGGGATACTCTACGATCCTGCCAGAAGGCGAATGTGGATTGCCGAAAGCACCCATAGCCTTGATAAATCGCTTTGGTACAATACTTGTATGGTTATGCAAGATGATGGGAATTTGATCATTTACGATAGGCGCACGGGCAGTCTGCGCTGGGCCCGATTTGGATTCGCCCCTGGTCGTATTCCAAAGCCAACACAAAAATGGATCAGAGAGCTACCGCATCATGAACCGCTTTTTACATGGGATTTCTCATGAACCCTTCACAACGATGCTTTATAAATTTCACATCGAAGGGCGACCGACAATTAAGACCGTTAATTGACTGAGCACTCAGGTTTATAAGGATCCATTCTACACCTGTGTGCTAAGTCGGGATCCCTTTTTGGAATCATTAGCTCATGCTTCTTACAGTCGCCAATCACGCAACCAGAAAGTGATATCAATATAATTATTGCTGCTAGTGTTTTCATATGCCCTCCAGTTTTTTTGGAGAGCATAGTGTTTTTAGTCAGCTGTCATATATCGTTGCTTTCTGATTATTTTGTGGGAAGCATCTGATGTATCGCTCAGGCCTGTAGGAATTTGAGACCTGAAGTGATGCGACTCGAAAGTACTGAGCAAAAAAAACGCGGCTCTTAAGCCGCGTTTTTTTACACCTGAACGTTACTGAGCCTTGGTCTCAGTAGTCGCCGCTGGCTTCTTCGCCGGTTCAGCCTTTTTCGCCGGAGCCTTGGCCGGGGCTTTTTTCGCCTCGGTCTTGGCTGCCGGTTTCTTCGCCGGGGCTTTGGCCGATGCCTTTTTGGCAGGCTCGGCTTTTACCGGTGCAGCAGGCTTCGGTGCCTCGACCGGAGCAGGTGCTGGTGCCGGCGTTGGAGCCGGGGCTGGCGCTGGAGCGACCGGCTCTGGCGCCTTGACCGGCTCCGGCTTCTTCTCGTCATCCGAGCCGCCGAACAGGTTGCTGAAGAAGTTGCCCTTCTTCGCAGCCACCGCGCCAGCGCCTACCGCCGCTGCCGCCGCCACTGGAGCCGCTTTGGCCGGCTCAAACGACTTGCCGGCCGCCAGGTCTTCAACCTGACCGGCTGCACGCTGGCCAGTGCGCAATGCGCCTTCCAGGGTGCCTGGGTACAAGGTGTCAGTGTGTTCGCCAGCAAAGGCTACACGCTGAACCGGACGCTCCCACAGGCGCCAGTACTTGCTGATCTGGCCCGGGCCGAAGGCCAGGTAAGCGCCACCCATCGATGGGTCGGTGCTGTAGCGACGGATTTCATAGCCGGTAAAGGAACCGCGCGCCTGTGGATAAAACGCATGCAGGCGAATCAGTACCTGGTCGACCATCTGCTTGTCGCCGAAGGCTTGCATCACCCGGGCGTTGTCGCCGGACAGGTTGATCACCACATTGGCGCCGCCCTTCAGGGCCGGCTCGACCCACAACATGCCCAGGCCGGTGTTGCTGTAGATCTCGCCGGACATCCGCGCCTTGCTTTCCCACACCGGCGTCTTGAACTTCAGCATGATCTGGTCGCGCCAACCGTAGTTGGTGCCCTTGATCGCCGCCAGGTGCTGATCGTCGAGCGCGGGGATCATCTGGATCTTGTTCAGGGCGCGTAACGGCACGGCCAGGACCACATAGTCAGCCTGATAGCCGACGCTGCCGACCTTGACGGTGACACCGTCCTTTTCCTGAGTGATGGACGAGACCGGGGAATTGGTCTTGATGGTCTTCAGTTGCTTGACGAAGGCCTGGGCCAGCACCGGGCTGCCACCGACCAGACGCGAAGCGCGCAGATCACGGTCGGCCACACCACGGTAAACGCGGCTCTGCTGAGCGTAATACAGCAGCGACAGACGCGAAGGCTCATCGTAATGGGTACGAATCTGCTGGTTGATCAACTGGCGCGCGGTGGCCGGCAGGTTCTGCTTGTCAAGCCAGCTGGACACGTTGATCTGGTCCAGGGCGTGCAGCGAACTGGTGGCTGCCGGATTCTGCGGGTCATCAATCGAACGTGCGAGATCGTCGAGGGTTTTCTCGTAACGCTTGAGCGCGTCGGCGGTAGCCGGCTGCTTGCTGGACAGATCGGCGGCACTGAAATATTCGCCGTCGATCAGGTAGCCCGGCGTACGCACGAATTCAGGCGCCGGCGTGGTGCTCAGCTTGAAGGTCGATACGTACTTGTTCAGGACCGGTTGGGTCTTGTCGTTGCCGATCCACTCGCTGGTGGACATGCCGGAGCGACCGCCCAGGCTCGGCTTGGCTTCCAGCAGCGTGACCTGCCAGCCCTTGTTTTGCAGTTCATAAGCAGCCGTGAGGCCAGCGACCCCGCCACCGATCACGATCGCGGTTTTATCCTTGGCCAGCGCAGACACGCTGAACAGCCCCAACATCACCAGCGCACAGGCGCGCAGCCAACCGACAGACATTCAGCGAACTCCGGAAATACACGAAAAAAATAGCGGTTTTGCGAGCCAGTCGGCTCAAGAACCGCGAAGGATACGTCAGCCTTCAGACGCCCGCCAGCAGCGTCTTTCGCCCTATACAAAGTAGCTCATTCGACACAATGGGTTGTCCCCGTGCGATGCATTGCATAGGCTTGCGCGATTGTATGTCCGCGCCTGGCACGGACCGCCTCGAGGAGAGTGAGAATGGGCCTGAATAAACAGTGGATGGAACGCGATCTCGCGGTGTTGTGGCATCCCTGCACCCAGATGAAGGACCACGAGCAACTGCCGCTGATCCCGATCAAGCGCGGTGAAGGCGTCTGGCTGGAAGATTTCGAAGGCAAGCGCTACCTCGACGCCGTCAGCTCCTGGTGGGTCAACGTCTTCGGCCACGCCAACCCGCGGATCAACCAGCGCATCAAGGACCAGGTCGATCAGCTGGAGCACGTGATCCTCGCCGGTTTCAGCCATCAACCGGTGATCGAGCTGTCCGAGCGTCTGGTGAAGATGACGCCGGAAGGCCTGACCCGGTGCTTCTACGCCGATAACGGCTCGTCCTGCATCGAAGTCGCGCTGAAAATGAGCTTTCACTACTGGCTCAACCGCGGCCAGCCGAACAAGAAACGCTTCGTCACCCTGACCAACAGCTACCACGGCGAAACCATGGCGGCGATGTCGGTGGGCGACGTGCCGCTGTTCACTGAAACCTACAAAGCCTTGCTGATGGACACCATCAAGGTGCCGAGCCCGGATTGCTACCTGCGTCCCGAAGGCATGAGCTGGGAAGAACATTCGCGCAACCTGTTCGCCGCCATGGAGCAGACCTTGGCCGAGAACCACGACACGGTTGCGGCGGTGATCGTCGAGCCGCTGATCCAGGGCGCTGGCGGTATGCGCATGTACCACCCGGTGTACCTCAAGCTGCTGCGCGAAGCTTGCGATCGCTATGGCGTGCACCTGATCCACGACGAAATCGCCGTTGGCTTCGGCCGTACCGGGACGATGTTCGCCTGCGAGCAGGCCGGCATCCGCCCGGATTTCCTCTGCCTGTCCAAGGCCCTGACCGGCGGCTACCTGCCACTGGCCGCGTGCATGACCACAGACGAAGTCTATAGCGCCTTCTACGACGATTACCCGACCCTGCGCGCCTTCCTGCACTCCCACAGCTACACCGGCAACCCACTGGCGTGCGCGGCGGCACTGGCGACGCTGGATATCTTCGAAGAAGACAACGTCATCGAGAACAACAAGGCCCTGGCGCAACGCATGGCCTCCTCCACCGCGCACCTGGCCGATCACCCGAATGTCTCGGAAGTACGCCAGACCGGCATGGTGCTGGCCATCGAGATGGTCAAGGACAAGGCCACCAAGGAGGCCTGGCCATGGCAGGAACGTCGCGGCCTGAAGGTGTTCCAGCACGCCCTGGAGCGCGGTGCTTTGCTGCGCCCATTGGGCAGCGTGGTGTATTTCCTGCCGCCGTATGTGATTACCCCCGACCAGATCGACTTTCTGGCTGAGGTGGCCAGCGAAGGCATCGACATTGCTACCCGCGACAGCGTGAGCGTGGCGGTGCCGAAGGACTTTCACCCGGGCTTCCGTGATCCGGGCTGATTGATTTCACCTGAGGTCCTGTGGTGTCTGGACTGCTGCCATCGCTGGCAAGCCAGCTCCCACAGTGACCGCATAACCCTGTGGGAGCTGGCTTGCCAGCGATGGCGGCGCCAAGACCTGCACATGAATTACAGAGACCCCGTATGAGACTGTCCCGCTTCTTTATCGACGCCCCCCTGAGCACCGGCGAGCACGAACTGCCCGAGGCCCAGGCCCATTACATCGGTCGAGTGCTGCGCATGGCCGAGGGCGATACGTTGCAACTGTTCGACGGCTCAGGTCACGAATTTCGGGCCACGCTGGTCGAAGTCGGCAAGAAACGCGTCGTGGTGCAAATCGATGAAAGCTTCGCCGGCCAGGTCGAGTCACCGTTGCAGATCCATCTCGGCCAGGGCCTGTCCCGTGGCGAGCGCATGGACTGGGCCATTCAGAAAGCCACCGAATTGGGTGTCAGCGAAATCACCCCGATTTTCAGCGAGCGCTGTGAAGTCCGTCTCAAGGACGAGCGCGCCGACAAACGCCTGCTGCACTGGCGCCAGGTGGCGATCAGTGCCTGCGAACAATGCGGCCGTTCACGGGTGCCGGTCATTCATCCGCCGGTGCTGTTGGCCGACTGGCTGAAGCAGACCGAGGCTGAATTGAAGCTGGTTTTGCATCCGGTGGCCGAGCCGTTGGTCAGCCATGCGAAGCCTTCGACACTGGCGTTCCTGATTGGGCCGGAGGGTGGGCTGTCGGATGCAGAAGTGGATCAGGCCAAAGGGGCAGGTTTTCATGCGGCACGCCTTGGGCCGCGGGTATTGCGCACAGAGACCGCGCCGGTTGTGGCGCTTGCTGTAGCCCAACAACTTTGGGGTGATTTCTAGGGCCTCTTCGCGAGCAGGCTCGCTCCCACAGTGGAACGCATTTCAAATGTGGGAGCGAGCCTGCTCGCGAATGGCCGCGACACGGTTCAGTGATTGAAACCGCGCAGATCGATGGACGGCTGGCGCTGGCCGATCAGCTCGCTGAGTAACCGACCACTGCCGCACGCCAGGGTAAAACCCAACGCGCCATGGCCGAGATTGAGCCACAGGTTGCGATAGGCCGTAGCCCCCAACAACGGCACCCCGCTGGGGGTGGCCGGGCGCATGCCGGCCCATTCGACAGCTGAGTCATAGTCGCCGGCATTGGGGAATGTATCGCAGGCCTGGCGCTTGATCAGGGCCAGACGCTCTGGATCGATCGCCGGGTCGAAACCGACGATGTCGACCATCGCGGCGACCCGCAACTGTTCGCCGATACGGGCGTAAACGATCTTGCGGTCGTAATCGGTGATGCTCACGTCCGGCGCCCGGTGTCCGGTGCCGATGGGCACCGTCAGGCTGTAGCCCTTCAGCGGATACAGCGGCAGATGCAGGCCAGGCAATGCCAGCAGCGGACTGCGATGGCCGGCGGCGATGACCAATTGATCGACGGCCAGCACTTCATCCCCCAGCTCAATGGCACTGACAGCACCGTTGCCGTGGCGGATTCCGATCACCGCCTTACCGAGGCGGAACTCGCAACGGCCAGACGCATTCAATCGCTCGGCCAGTAGCTGGCAGAAAGCGTGGCAGTCGCCCACTTCCTCGTCCGGGGTATAGATCGCGCCGACAAAGGGTGCATCGGCCAACGCCGGCTCCAGATCTGCATATTCGACGGCCGACAACACTTGCTGCTGTTGCGGATCGGCCAATTTTTTACGCGCATGCCCGAAGCTTGCAGCATTGCGAAACGTCACCAGTTTGCCGTTACGTCGCCAATGGAATCCGGTCAGTCCATCGTCCTCGCGCCAGCCCTTTAGCGTGCTTTGGCTGAACAGCGCCAGACGCAACAGATGCGCGGCGTTTTCGCGGTTGATCGAGCTTCGGCACGCGGCAAGGAATGCGGCCATCCAGCGCCACTGCACCGGGTCCAGGCGCGGGCGCAGCTTCAAGGGCGAATCGCCGCGCAGCATCCAGCCGATGGCTTGCAGGGGAACACCGGCATCAGCCAGCGGCGCGACGTAGCGATAGGACAACTGGCCGCCGTTGGCGAAACTGGTTTCGCTGCCCAGCGAATCCCGGGCTTCGACCACTGTCACCTCGAAGCCGTCGCGCACCAGCGCATAGGCCGTTGCCAGGCCAATCACGCCGCCGCCGATGATGCACACACGCTGAGCCATGTCCGTCCTTAAAACCGTTGTGAAGACGAGGTCGAGGTTAGAGCCAGGTGACAGGCGGCGAACAATGAATAAAGATGCCAAACCCATAAGCTAAGGTTATGGACTTGCCATGCGTCTTCGTCACATCGAGATTTTCCAGGCTATCCGCCAGACCGGTTCAATCAGCGCGGCCGCGCAATTGCTGCACGTCTCGCAACCCGCGGTAACCAAGGTGCTGCAGCATGCCGAGCAGCAGTTGGGGTTCCCGTTGTTCCTGCGGGTTCGCGGCAAGTTGCAGGCGACCCCGGAAGCCCTGGAGCTGGAGCGTGAAGTGGATAAGGTCAGCGAGAGCCTGCAAGGCGTGCGACGCCTGGCCCAGAGCCTGCGCCGCGAACCGGGCCACAGCCTGCGCATCGGCGCCACCCCGGCGCTGGCCCTGTCATTGTTGCCGCCGGCCATTCACGAGTGGAGCGCGTGTTACCCGGATATCGCCTGCGAGCTATCCAGCGCCCATAGCCGTGAACTGGTGCAGAACCTGTTGATGCGCGAAGTGGATGTCGCCCTGACCTTGCAGCGACCGGATCATCCGGGATTGAAGGCGCAGGCTTTGGCTTCAGGCGTGCTGGTGGCGTTGGCGCCCAAGGGTTATTGGCCGGACGAAGAGCTCGGTCAACCGCTGCCGTTGATGGCGTTGGCAGGGGCGCCACTGATTGGATTATCGAGCGCCGACCCCTTGGCCGCGCGACTGGACAGCTACCTGGAAGCAGTCGAGCCACCGCCCCGGGTGCGCATCGCCGTGCAGACCTACTCACTGGCCAGGGCAATGGTGGAATCCGGTGCAGGGCTGGCGGTGATCGATCCGTTCACCGCGCTGGGCGCCTCGTCCTCCACGACCACAATTCGCCCACTGGCACCGCCGCTGCCCATCACTCTGTACGCAGTAACCCGCGCCACCGAACCGCCGCCCCACACCTTGAACGACCTGTTGCAGATCTTCAGCCGCCGTGCCCAGGAACAACTGGATCATCTGATCCCGACACCCTCTTGAATCCAGTCCCACAGGTAAAGCCACAGTGTGCTCTAAAGGACATAAAACCAGATCGCCACAAAGTGCAGCAAACTCCCGGCAATCACGAACAGATGCCAGATCCCGTGGGCATGCCGCAGACGATCATCAAGGGCAAAAAAGATGATGCCCACGGTGTAGAACACGCCACCCAATGCCAGCCAGGTAAAACCGGCAGCGCCCAGTGCGGCGAGCAATGGCTTGACCGCCACCAGCACGATCCAGCCCATTACCGCGTAAATCACGATCGACAGAATCCGCGCTTCCGAACGCGGCTTGATCTCTTGCAGGATTCCGATCAGCGCCAGCCCCCAGACAATCCCGAACAGCGTCCAGCCCCACGGCCCACGCAGGGTCACCAGGCAGAACGGCGTGTAGCTGCCGGCGATCAACAGGTAGATCGAGAAATGATCGACCTTCTGCATGATCGCTTTCTTGCGCCCGCGCACGCTGTGGTACACGGTCGATGCGCTGTACAGCACCAGCAAGGTAAAGGCATAGATCGCCATGCTGACAATCTTCCACGGACTGCCGTCGAGGCTGGCGACAACGATCAGCCATATACCGCCGACAAAGGCCGCCACAGCTCCGACCAAGTGCGTCCAAGCGTTCAATCTTTCCCCGTGATACATCGGTTGCCTCCCCCTCGAAATCGCAAGGCTCAGGCCTCAAGCCTAAAAGCGCAATGTTTCAGAACACAATCCCCCTGTAGGAGCCGGCTTGCCGGCGAAGGCGTCCTGATTGTCGATACAAAACTTGAGGCCGCCTTCGCTGCGGTGCGGCGGTCCGACGAGCCAGCGCCTACAAAGGCCTACGAATACCGTGCACAATCGGAACATTCCAAAAAGAGTTCGCCCGATGCTGATCGATGAAGAGTTGACCCTGAAAAAACTCGAGGTGTTCCTGGCCTTCATGCGCACCGGCAATCTGGCCCGGGCCGCCGCCGAGCTACAGACCAGCAACGTCAGCGTGCATCGGGCGATCCACTCCCTAGAAAGCGCCCTGCGCTGCCCGCTGTTCAAGCACGAAGGCCGCAACCTGACACCGCTGGAAAGCGCCTATGTACTGGAAGAGCGGGCACAGAAGCTGATTCAGGACGTGCTGGAAAGCGTGCGCCTGACCCGCGAGGCGGCCGGGTTCTCCGCTGAGCGTTTCAAGCTGGGGTCACTGTATTCGTTAACGGTGAAGACCGTTCCGCAATTGATCATGGGCCTGAAAATTCGCCGCAGCGAACTGAACATCGACCTGATCCTCGGCTCGAATTTCGATCTGCTGTACAAGCTCAAAAACATGGAAGTCGATGCGATTCTGGTGTCCCTGGACGAGAGCATCATCGACCCGGACCTGGAACACATCCCTCTGTTTTCCGACGACATCTTCCTGGCCACACCGGCCGACTCGAAGTTCGCTCAAAGAAGTGAAGTCGATCTGGCCGAAGTCCGCGACGAAACCTTTATCACCCTGACCCAGGGCTTCGCCACGCATCAGGATGGCAATCGGGTGTTCAGCCAGGCGGGGTTCGAGCCGAAGGTGGCGATGCAGGTCAACGACATCTTCACCCTGCTGAGCATGGTCAGTTCAGGGGTGGGTTATGCGTTGCTGCCGGGGCGGATTGCCGCGGTGTATGAGAACCGGGTGAAGCTGATTCCGTTGCAGGAAAAGTATCGATTGCAGCAGCACATTGGCGTGGTGTTCCTCAAGGCCAAGGAGCGCGACCCGAACCTGCTGGCGTTGCTGGCGGAGTGCCGGATGTATGCCAATCGCCAGGCTTGAAACCGAGTCGCGGCAATCGCGAGCAAGCTTTGCTCCCACAGGAGCAAGGCTTTCCCGAGCAGGTTTTGCTCCCACAGGTTTCGAGCCAATCACCTGTGGGAGCAAGGCTTGCCCGCGATGAGGCCATCTCAGACGCTGAAACTACCCGCCTTAACCAACAATCCCGCGAACAATGAAGTACAACAGCGAAGGCCCCAACAAGCACCCAAGCCCGGTATGGAAAGTCGCCGTCAACGCCCCATAAGGCACCAACCGCCGATCCGTCGCCGCCAGCCCCGCCGTCACACCGCTGACCGTCCCGGCCAGGCCGCCGAACACCATCGCCGAACGCGGATTGTCCAGGCCCATCCAGCGTGCCGCCATGGGCGTGCCGACCATCACCAGAATCGCCTTGATCAAGCCGGTGGCAATCGACAGCGCCACCACATCGGAACTGGCGCCAATGGCCGCGCCGGTCACCGGACCGACGATGTAAGTCACCGCACCCGCGCCGATGGTGGTCATGCTGATCGCGTCGCGATAACCGAACGCCCAGGCCATGCACGCACCGACAATGAACGGCAGTATCGTGCCCAGCAGCAGCGCGATCACGCCGATCAACCCGGCCTTTTTCGCTTCGGTGGCCTGCACTTCAAATGCCGTGGCGACGATGGCGAAGTCGCGCAACATGGCGCCACCCATCAGGCCGATGCCGGAGAACAGCGTCAGATCCGCCAAGCCCTTTTGCCCACCGGTCAACGTGCCGCCGACCCAGGCCAGGACCAGGCCAATGACGATGGCAATCGCCGAGCCGTGAATCCGCCCGAAGGTCAGGCGTTTCGACAGAATGACCGACACCCACATGATCACGCCGACGAAGGCGAATGCGGTGACCAGACTGTTATTGGCCAAGCCTTTTTCCATGAGCTCCCACATATCAGCGGCCTCCTACAGGTGTGCCGACGGGAGAGGTTTCCGCAGGTTCATCGGGCAAGGGTTCACCTTTGTGCGTCCGGCTGATCAAGGCAATGGTGCAACCGCACACCACCACCGAACCGATCGCCGCCAGCACCGCCACCGGTCCACCGTGCAGGGCCGTGACCACGTTCTGCTGCGCCGCCATCGCGACCACCACCGGAATGTACATCGCACCCCAGAAGCCGACGCCCATCTCACAATCTTTGGTCATGCCACCGCGCTTTTGCATCCACAAGCGCGCGCAGATCAGCAGGATCATCGCGATCCCGACCCCGCCGACGTTGGATTTGACGCCCAGCAACACGCCGAGCATGTCACCCATGATCACCCCTGCCAGCGTACAGATCGCCAGCAGCGCCACACCGTAAATAATCATTGTTGTCGTCCTCAAAGTGCATCGTCGAATGTTGTTTTTGTTGTTCGAAGGCCTGAGTCGCTGATCTAGGGTTGGCGGCTTCCCTCCTCACGCAACAGCGCCTGCAGGGTATCGAGGCGGGCACCGTCAAAAGCGATCACGGTGCCCTGCTCGAACACCCGGCGCGCCAGCCCGGTCAGCACCGCACCGGGCGGCAGTTCGATCTGTAGACGTACGCCGCGCTCGTAGGCGCTTTGTACCGTACCGCGCCAATCCACTACGCGGCACATGTTGAAAGCCAGGTCGTCGCGCAAGGCTTCGGTGTTGATGATCGGCCGTGCGCGACTGCCGCTCAGGTAGCCGATTTTCGGGGTTTGCAGCTTAACGCTGGTGAACGCTTCGGCCAGGGTTTTGGCGGGTGTTTCCAGCAGCGGACAGTGCGACGGCACACTCACTGCCAGACGCTTGGCCAGACCTGCACCCCGGCTTCTCGCCAGATCGGCCAGCGTTTTCATCGCGCCTTCGCTGCCGGCGATCACCACCTGGTTATCGGCGTTGATGTTCGCCAGATAAACCGGTGAGTCCTCACTGTGAACCTGCGCCAGTAGCGCTTCCACCGTCGCCAGTTCGAGCCCCGTGATCGCGGTCATGCCATAGCCCTGTGGATAAGCCTGCTGCATCAACTCACCGCGCAGACTCACCAGATGCAGCGCATCACTGAAACTCAAGGCACCGGCCACCACCGCTGCCGGATAAGCACCGATGGATAATCCGGCGACGTAATCCGCCGGCATTGCCAACTGCCGAGCCGCCGCCACCCCCGCGATCAACAGGCAAAGTTGCACCGCCCGTGTCGATTGCAACGCCTCGGCAGAATCCAGCCGCGAGACATCCTCGCCCAGCACATCGCTGGCCTCGTTGAGGGTTTCGCGCGGCACGCGCTGGAGCATGCCCGGCTGCTGCGCGCCCTGCCCCGGAAACACCAGCAAGCTGCTCACGCTGCTTGCTCCTGCACGTTCCATGGATCGAGTACCAGACAGGCTTCACAGGCGTTTTTCAGCAGAACGCGATGCGAAGAACCGGCCCACTCGCGCAAGGCCACGGCGCCGAAAGGAGTTTGCAATTGCATGTCTACCACGCACACCGCTGTATCGAGCCGTGCCACCAGCGCCTGCGCCTGAACACGAGTGATTGGCTGCGGAGTACGCAAAATCAGATCCAGATCGCTGCCTTCGTGGAGCGCTTCAAAACCACTGGCCAATTCGAAACCGGCGCTGCCGCTGATACCCCATGTCCAACCACAACGGTCGAGCAGCGGGCGCAACTGCTTGAGCGCCTGCAACACCGGCAGTTCGCGCTGGCTTTCGACATGACACAGCTGTTCCGGCTGCACACGGCGCGACACCGATTCGATTGCCATTGACGCCGCATAACGCTGCTCACGCAAACGCCCGCGCACGCCGACTGCCACCTGCCCCGCCGCCGAGACCGCACGACGCACCACTACTGGCTGCCCGGCGCGGATCGATTCGACCGCCCACACCGGCGCATCCACAGGCAATTGCTCCGGGGCCATGCCCCAGAGCAGGTCGTGGGCCATTAACGCGTTCACCACTGCTCTCTCAACAGTTGGCGAACATGGCTCGATGCCGCACGGTTGCTCGCGCCCAGGCGACTGCTCAGATCCCGGCCTTTTTCGACAACATCGCCAATGGCCTGGGTCAGGCATTCAGTTACACGGCTCACATCGGTGGCGGTTGGCTGCTCGATCCGGTCCACCGACAAGGTTTCCCAAAGCAAACCCAGGCTGGCATAGCTGTCGATGTCATAGGCCATCGGTGGCACGCTGGCGGCCAGGGTTTCCAGTTCTTCGACGCTACGCAGCGTCACCCGCGCCGCCGAGGCCTTTCCCATGGCATGCACCATCACCCCTGGATCACGCAGGGCAATCAAACGGTTGGCTTGATAGCCGTGGGCCAGAAACGCCCCGGACATGGCCTTGCCCACCAGCAACCCGATGACCGCATGCCCGGCCAGACGAGCACGAGCGTAACTGTCCGCCGCCCCGGCCAATGCCTGATGAATCCCGAGCGCTTCTTCGCGACGACCATAGGCCTGGCTCGGTACGTCGACGATGGCGATCAGTGCGCGTTTTTGCGGTTTGCCTTCGTCAGCCGTAATGACTTCATCCACCGCCTTGGCCAGGCCCCACCCTTCCAGCAGACCCACCTCTCCGTTACGAGCACGGACGAAACGGTTGTCGGGATCGGCCACCACGGCGAGAAACCGCACCGGTTGTCCACCCAAAAAACCATCGGCCACTTTCAATGAAGCGGGCAAGCCATCGACCGGTTTGGCATCGCCACTCAAGGCGTTGAACCAGTGCAAGCCCCTGAGGGAATACGAACTCATGAGCGCTCTCCTTGATACAGGTCGCGAACCGTCGCCGGCTCGATTTGCGGTTCGGCGTCCAGGCGCGCCAGCCGCTGCAGGTACAGATCGGCCTGAGCGCTGCGCTGCTGCGCCGGCAAACCTTGCTGGAGCAACTCGCCGATCTGCTGGCGGATCTGCGCCACGTCATCTTCGGCGTAACGATCCACCAGTCCGGTGGCAAAACGCTGCTCGCCGCCGGTCAGGCTCCAGATGAAGGGCCGGTCGCGGGAGTCGTATTCTTCGAGCCCGGCTTCCTGCTCGATCACCTGTGGACCGTTCAAGCCGAGCCGCGCTTCCTGGGTCACCAGCAAGTAGCTGCACAACCCGGCGGCAATCGACATGCCGCCGAAGCAACCGACGCTGCCGGCGATCACGCCCACCACCGGTTGGTATTGGCGCAGTTCGACAATGGCCGCATGGATGTCGGCAATCGCGGCCAGGCCAAGGTTGGCCTCCTGCAACCGCACGCCACCGGTTTCCAGCAGCAGCACGGCGCGGGTCGCAATACCGTTGCGGTTATCTTCGGCGGCCAGTTCCAGGGCGCCGGCAATCTTCGCCCCGCCGACTTCACCGAGGCTGCCACCCTGGAACGCACCTTCGATGGCGGCGATCACCACCGGCAAACCGTCGAGGCAGCCCTTGGCGATCACCACGCCGTCATCGGCTTGCGGCATCACGCCCTGACGGGCCAGCCACGGTGACATGATGCGCTGGAAGGGGTCGAGCAATTCGCGAAAGGTGCCAGCATCGAGCAAGGCTTTCGCACGTTGCCGGGCGCCGAGTTCGATGAAGCTGTGCTTGTTAAGGAGCGCGGCACTGTCAGTCATGGCCGATCTCCTCGAAGCCCTGTTCCAGACGCAGGCGCACCACGCCGGGAGTGGCGCCGAAATCATGGATATCGATGTCCATCGCCGACGGCATCTGACCGTCGAACATCCGCGCAAACAGATGCTGCCAGCGTTGCTCGCTGCCGTTGACCGAGGTCTGTACGGTGATCGTCAACTTGCCGGGTTGGCCCGGCTGGATCAACACTTCCAGATCGCCCGAGCCGACGCAGCCCACCAGCGTGCGACCGCGTGGCGGTTGCCCGGCGGGAAATTCAAAGGATAGGGTTTCCATCAGATCACTCCCTGGATGAGGCAATCGCCCGACTCAATACGGTCGATGAACAGGCAGGCTGCGAGAAGGTCGGCAGCGCCACCGGGCGAGGCATTCAATGCGATTAATTGTTGGTCCAGCTCATGCAGGCGACGGCGGCCCGAAAGGCTCGCACTGCCACCCGCGTCGAGTACCGCTTGGGCACCGAGTTGCATGGTGTGCAGGCCCTCTTCCCCGGCGCGGTACAGCACGCAGGTGTCGGACAGTTCGGTCATGACCGCCAGCAGTGCGTCGAGTCGTGCGTTCTGCTCACCGTGACCGGCAGCGCGGCCGCGTTTGAGTTGCGGCAGCGCACGCTGGATCACCGCCGGGAAGCCGAGCTGCGCCTCCTCACGAGCACCACGCACGCCATACCGTTGGGTGACTTGTGCGCCGTGACTGAGCGGACGCGGCATGTAGCGATCATCGAGCAAGGCCAGGCGTGCGGCGCGCAAGGCGATGGCCCCGGCAGCGCTGGATTCAGGTTCAAGGGCTACTGCAGCGACCAGCAAGCCTAGGGCCCAGATTGCGCCGCGATGAGTGTTTACGCCATTGGTAGTGGCAAGCATCGCTTGTTCACCCTCACGACCAATCAGGCCAATGGCCTCACGCAGCGGCAAGCCGATCTCGCCAATCTCGATAGCGGCTTCAGCCATTTCCTTGAACGCCGGCCACAGCGCCAGCGCCGAGGCGTGCATCAGTCCAAGGTGCAAATCAGTGTGAGCGCCACTACCGCGACGGTCGACCAGCGCCGGCTTCGGCGACAGGTCCGCTTCGTCGATCAATGCGTCCACCGCCAGGTCCGCCAGCCGTTCGGCCAGGGTCAGGGTTTTCGGTTGCAGGTTGAATGCGTGCATTACCAACTCCTGAACTTGGCGGGCGGGTTGTAGAGACCACCGGACCACTCCACCAGATCGGCCACGCTTTTCGCGGCGAGCAGTTCGCGGGTGGCGTCGGTGCGGCGGATCCCGAGGTCTTCGGGCAAGGCGATCAGGCCTTCGCGGCGCATGCGCGCGGTGTCTTTCGGGTTATGGCGCAGGCCGATGGCGGTCACCCCGGCGACAGCGGCGATCATCGCCTGGCGTTCTTCCAGCGAACGGGCCTTGTACAGGTAAGCGATGCCTTCTTCGGTCAGCAGGTGGGTGACGTCATCGCCGTAAACCATGATCGGTGCCAGCGGCATGCCGCTTTTCTTCGCCACGTCGATGGCATCCAGCGTCTCGACGAAGGTCGGTTTGCCGCCCTCCTGGAAGGTCTCGACCATTTGCACCACGAGCTTCTTGCCGCGCTCGAGCATCGGTTCGGCAACGTCGGTGTGGCGCATGTCGAGCCAGGCCGGTGTGCCGTGGCGACGACCGCGCGGGTCGTGGCCCATGTTCGGCGCCCCGCCGAAGCCGGCCAGGCGACCGCGGGTCACGGTGGAGGAATGACCATCGCCATCGACTTGCAGGGTGGCACCGATGAACAGGTCCACCGCGTATTGCCCGGCGAGCTGGCTGAACATCCGGTTGGAGCGCAGTGAGCCGTCGCGCCCGGTGAAGAACACGTCCGGCCGCGCCGCGATGTAGTTTTCCATCCCCAGTTCAGTGCCGAAGCAGTGCACGCTTTCGACCCAGCCGCTTTCGATGGCCGGAATCAGGGTTGGATGGGGATTGAGCGTCCAGTTGCGGCAGATCTTGCCTTTGAGACCCAGGGATTCGCCGTAGGTGGGCAGGATCAGTTCGATGGCCGCGGTGTTGAAGCCGATGCCGTGGTTCAGGGACTGGACGTTATGTTTTTCGTAGATCCCGCGAATCGCCATCATCGCCATCAGCACATGCACAGGCTTGATGTGGCGGGGGTCGCGGGTGAACAACGGTTCGATGTAGAACGGCTTGTCGGCGACCACCACGAAATCGACCCAGGACGCGGGGATATCAACGCGAGGCAGGTCGCTGACGTCGTCTACCAACTGGTTGACCTGGACGATAACGATGCCATCGCTGAAGGCCGCCGGTTCGATCAACGCCGGGGTGTCCTCGGTGCTGGGTCCGGTGTAGATGTTACCGGCGCGGTCGGCCATGAAACCGGCCGAGAGCACGACGTTGGGAATCAGATCGACCACCAGCCGTGCGTAGAGCTCGATGTAGGTGTGGATCGCGCCGATTTCCAGCAGACCGTCTTCGAGCAACTGGCTGATGCGCAGGCTCTGGGTGCCGGCGAAGGAGAAATCGAGCTTGCGGGCGATGCCGCGCTCGAACAGATCCAGATGCTCGGCGCGACCGACGCTGGGCATGATCATGTGCAGGTCGTGGAGCTTGGCCGGATCAGCCTTGACCAGGGAGCGGGACAGAAAGTCCGCCTGTTTCTGGTTGTTGCCTTCGAGCACCACACGGTCGCCGGGCAGAATCAACGCCTCCAGCGCCGCCACGATATTCTCGGTGGGCAACACCACACCGTCGGCAAGGCCCTTGACCAACTCGAGACGCCGCTGCTTTTCGCTACGCCGCCGCGTCCATCGCGAGTCGGGGGATATTGTTGTTGTCATGACCACTCCACGGGTTCGCTGTCGTGGGGGTCACAGTAGGAGGGTTGGGTGGGGGCATCAATCAAGCAAAGGGGTGGATTGTTACGCTCAGGTTAATGGTTGCCTGAACTGACGCTTCGCTGGCAAGCCAGCTCCCACAGGGTTTGTGTCGTACACAACATTTGTGACCAACGTAGTTACTGTGGGAGCTGGCTTGCCAGCGATGGGGTCAGAGCGACCACCGCAGGTTTGAAAGTCGGAACGCGATACGTCCCAAAAGAGGACCGATCAGGCCCAATTTGGGAATCTTCATATGTGATTTTTTTGTTTAAAAGCTTGTCGCCAAGAATGGTCAGCGGCTACGTAATCCTGCATCACGACCTACAGGAATGCCGGAACCCGCTGACTGGCAGGCTTTGGCGGTGATCTTTATTGTTTGTGGGTCGCTGCCAATTCAGCGACCGGGCCTGGAACCCCGAAAAATGGAGCTGCTAAAACTCATTAATTGGAGCTTCACCATGTTCAAAGCTACTCCCATGCCCTCGGAAACCGATCCCGATTCCCAGGCATCCCTCGACACCGAAAAGCTCAAGGAAGCCGCCGAACGCGCCTTCTCCCATTACTTCCCGCCTTCTCGCGAAAAACCGGCCAAGCGCAGAAAGTACCCACTCTTCACTGTCTCTCCCGATATCGGTACCGAAGCGCTTCTGGCCAACGCCTCCGAAGACCTGCTTTCCATCAGTGCCATTGCGGCCGATCTGGCGGACGATGTGGATGGCTCGCGGCGCTCTGTAGCCTTGGCACTGAGCAAGATGGCCGATGGGGTGCATTTATTGGTGGAGCGGGCGCTGGATCAGCATGAGGCGATGGCTGAGGCCAAGGTTTAGCAGGCACGACCTTGCTGAGTTGAAGGCCGCCTTCGCGAGCAGGCTCGCTCCCACATTTTGAAATGCATTCCCCTGTGGGAGCGAGCCTGCTCGCGAAGGGGCCAGTCAGGTCAACCCTGCATTGACAAGTAACTCCTCAAGGGCCATCAAATCCGGCACTTTGGCCACTTGGTCAGCCACCTGCACCGCCGCTTTCTCCAGCGAACACAACGGCACATCCACGTAGCTCAACTGGCTGTCGAGCTTGTACGAGCGCGGAATACCCTGAACCAGCATCGCGATGAATTTCAGTTCAGGCCGCCCTCCCAACGCATTGAGAATGACGATCCGTGCGCGTTCGCCGATGACGATTTTGTTGCCGCAGGCTGATTCGAAGCTGAGCAAGGGAATCTGCCGGTTGCGCCAGCTGACCCGGCCGAGGTACCAGGGCGGTGTATCGAGATCGAAAGCCGCAGGCTGGTAGCCGATCAGTTCGGCAACAGCGACGTTGGGCAGGATCAGGTTGCGGTCGGCCAGGGGCAGCAGCAGGCCGGTGAGGCTGATGCTGCGCGGGTTGATGCGCTGCTCAAGCATGGGTTTTGCTCCATAGGGCAATGCTTTCGAGCAGTACCGATTCCTGGTACGGCTTGCCGAGGTAATCGTTGACGCCGATGGCCATGGCCCGGTCGCGGTGTTTCTGGCCGGTGCGGGAGGTGATCATGATGATCGGCAAATGCTGCAAACGCTCATCGCCACGCACTTGCTTCGCCACTTCGAAGCCATCCATGCGCGGCATTTCGATGTCCAGCAGCATGATGTCGGGCATGTGTTCTTCGAGCAGCAGCATGGCGTCGACACCGTCCTTGGCGGTCAGCACGTTCATGCCATGACGTTCGAGCAAGCGGCTGGTGACCTTACGCACCGTGACCGAGTCGTCGACCACCATCACCAGCAACGGCCGTTGTGGTTCGACCTCGACTTCGAGATTTGCCGGGCGCTGCGGCACATGAGCTTGCAGGGCACGGATCGGCGCCAGCAAATCGAGAATCAGCACCACCCGGCCATCCCCCAGGATGGTGGCACCGGACACGCCCTGCACCGCCGCGAACTGTGGGCCGAGGCTCTTGACCACGATCTCGCGGGTGCCGGTCATGGCATCGACCTGCACCGCGATATGGCGCTCGTTGCATTGCACCAGCAGCACCGGCAGCGGCAGGCTCTGGCCCAGGAGTTTTGGTCGGGGACTGGTTTTCAGCAATTCGCCCAGATAGCACAGCTCATAGCGTTGCCCGGCGTATTCATAGGCCGGCGGATCGAGGCGGAAGTGCCCTTCGAGTTCGTTGGGCAATACGCGGACGATGCCGTCAATGGTGTTCAGCGGGATCGCGTACTGGTCCTCCCCGCATTGCACCATCAGCGCACGGTTGACCGACACGGTGAACGGCAGGCGGATGCGAAAATGCACGCCCTGTCCAGGTACAGAGTCGATGCTCATGGTGCCGCCCAATTGCCGCACCTCTTCGTGGACCACGTCCATCCCGACGCCACGCCCGGAGATTTGGGTGATTTTCTCGGCGGTGGAAAATCCCGGTTGCAGGATGAACTGCAATACATCGTGGTCGCTGATATCGCCGCTCGAATCGAGCAGGCCGCGTTTGATTGCCTTGCGTCGCACGGCGTCCAGCGGCACGCCGGCACCGTCGTCGCGGATATCGAAAATGATATCGCCGCCTTCGCGCAGCAGGTCGAGGGTGATCCGCCCCTGCGCCGGTTTGCCTGCCGCGACACGCGCCTGGGCGGACTCAAGACCATGGTCCACGGCATTGCGCAGCATGTGCTCCAGTGGCGCCGCCATGCGCTCGAGCACGTTGCGATCCATTTCGCCCTCAGCGTTGCCGACGATGAACTCGACGTCTTTGCCCAGCTCCTCGGACACCTGACGAACGATGCGCTTCAAGCGCGGCAGCATCCGTTCGAACGGCACCATGCGCGTACGCATCAGGCCTTCCTGCAATTCGGTGTTGATACGCCCCTGCTGCTGCAACAGGTTTTCCGCATCCTGATTGCACCGGTCGAGGGTTTCCTTGAGATCGAGCAGGTCGGAGGCGGACTCGAACAAGGCCCGCGACAGCTGCTGCAACTGTGAGTGGCGGTCCATCTCCAACGGGTCGAACTCTTCGTAACCCAGGCGCTCGGCGTCGACTTGCTGACGGCTGAGGATCCGCCCCTGGGTTTCGGTGTCGAGGCGGCGCAACTGATCACGCATGCGTTCGATGGTGGTTTCCATCTCGTTCAAGGCCACTTGCGCATCGCTGACCTGCTGTTCGATGCGGCCGCGGAAGATCGAAGTTTCGCCCGCCAGGTTGACCAGGTCGTCGAGCAGTTCCGCCGAGACCTTGACCATGTCCGCGCCAGGATCGGCTTGCAGCAGTGGCGTATCGAGCTTTGCCGTGGCAGGCACCGCAACCTGAGCCGGGACCTCGGGAACCACCGGGTGGCTGAAGTTCCTGATCGCATCGAGCAACCGGTCGGCCGGCGGCAACGGTTCCCCGGCGCGGGCCGCGTCGAGCATCTGCGCCAGTCGGTCATGACTGCGTTGCAGCAACTCAAACAACGTGGCCGTGGGTTTCAGGACGCCGGTGGATAAACCTTCGTAGAGAAATTCCAGCTCATGGGCCAGGTCGCCGATCGGCGTGATTTCCACCATGCGTGCACCGCCCTTGAGGGTGTGCAGGTCGCGCAGCAGGGTTTCCACTTCCTGGCGGTTCGTAGGCTCGGCCTGCCAGCGTACCAGCGCCGCGCCGGAGCTTTCGATGATGTCGAAACCTTCCTCAAGGAAGATATCCAGTAATTCGCTGTCATGATGAGTAGCGTCATTGCTGGCCGCCGGCTCGATCACCTCGGCGTGGCCCGCATGGCCCTGCCTGAACGCGCGAATGGCTTCGACCAACTCGCCGGGATCGCCCATCGGTTCGTGGCGCTGCAATTGCTCAAGCAATTGTGCCAACCGGTCATGGCTGGACTGA
The DNA here is from genome assembly GCF_003634475.1 of Pseudomonas sp. WPR_5_2. Taxonomy (NCBI): domain Bacteria; kingdom Pseudomonadati; phylum Pseudomonadota; class Gammaproteobacteria; order Pseudomonadales; family Pseudomonadaceae; genus Pseudomonas; species Pseudomonas sp. WPR_5_2. Next base: position 228,186 of record NZ_RBLA01000005.1, read on the forward strand.
AGCAATTGCGCCAGCATTTCGTTGTAGTTGTAGCGGCGGTCCACCAAACCTTCGTACAGGCTTTCCAGCTCATGGGCCAGGTCGCCGACCGGCTCGACCTCGGCCATTCGCGCGCCGCCCTTGAGGGTGTGCAAGTCGCGTTGCAGCGACGACAGCGGCGCGGCGTTCAGCGGCTCGTTCAACCAACGCTGCAAGGCCTGATTGGCGCTGTCGAGGATATCTACCGCTTCTTCGAGGAAGATCGAGACGATCTCTTCATCCAGCTCACGGTCCCGCTCTTCTGTAGGAGCGAGCCTGCTCGCGATGGACTCACCGGCACCGCGTTCATCCAGAGACAGCGCGTCATCGTTAACGTCCATCGCGAGCAGGCTCGCTCCCACAGGGGGCGGCGTACTCGCTAATTCGGCGGTGGCATCGCCCAGTTCGCGAATGCTCAGGCTGCGGCTGCCGTCACTGCGGATCAGGCCCATGGCCGATGGGTCCAGGCTTTGATCAAGCAAGCCATGCAAGGCGCGAATTCGTTCCGGGCGCGGGCTGACTTCCTGGCCGGCGGCCAGTTCGTCGAGCATGTTGATCAGCGCGTCATGGGCACTTTGCGCCTCGTGGAAAAACGCCTCGCTGACGGCCAGGCTGCTTTCTTCCACAGCGCCGTAAAGGTCGAGCAAGGCTTCGCAGAGTTCATCCACCGGATGCAGGTCGGCCAGGTGTGCGCCCTCGCCGAGGGTGGTCAATTCGTCCAGCAGCGCACTGAGCTCCTGGCGCTCGCCGGGGTGTTGCTGCCAGCGTTGCAACAGGCTTTCGGCGTCCAGCAGGATGTCCATGCCCTGAGCCAGGAAGTTGTTGATCCGCAAGCCGCTGCTCGGTGCATTCATGAGACCTTGCAGACGCTCGGCCAGCAACGCCTTGGCCCGTTCGATCAAGGCGCGGGCGCCGGGTATCTCGGCCAGGGGGTCGGTCTTGAGCTGGCGCAAGCCAAGGCGGAACAAGCCTTCGGCTTCCAGCAGCACCTCGACTTCGTCCAGGTCAAGAGCAATCTGGTGGGCCTTGTATTCCCGGGTCAATTGATCCAGCGGCGCCGCCAGTTCGACAATCGGCAGCACCCCGGCCATCGACGCACTGCCCTTGAGGGTGTGCAAGGCACGCAGCAACTCATCGCTGGCCTGCAACGGCACGTGTTCGGCGGCCTGGTCGAGGAAGCGGTTGAGGCTGCCCAGATGGGTTTGCGCTTCTTTGCCGAAGATTTCCAGCAATAGCGGATCGAGTGCCGCGACGTCTTGCGTGTCCTCGTCGGATGCCGGCTCTTCGCCCTTGGCCAGAGCATGGGCGCGGGCGGCCAATTGGTCGACATCGTTTCGCTGGCGCTGGGTATTGTCGGCAAATTCGGCGATCAGTTCCGGTAACAGCGCCAGGACCTCACTCAGCAACTGTTGCACTGCCGCGCCCGGCACAATGCTGTGTTCCAGCACGCGGTTAAGCAGGTTTTCCACCGCCCAGGCCAACTCACCCAATACCAGCGCGCGGACCATCCGGCCACTGCCCTTGAGGGTGTGGAAAGCGCGGCGTATCTCACCCAGGGCCGATTTGTTTTCGGGGTTTGCCGACCAGCGTGGCAAGTACTCCTGGAGGATGCCCAGCACCTCTTCGGTTTCTTCGAGGAACACTTCCCGCAACTCGTCGTCCACCGGTTCTTCCCCGGCTGGCGGCGGCAACAGGCTGCCCGGCGTCGTCAGCGCAGGCGGATTGAGGGCCGATAGCGGATTGGCCAGCACATCCGCCAGGGTCTGGACGATGGCCGGGGCATCCAGTTCCTGCAGTTGCTGCATGGCCTGCGCTTCGCTGGGGCTCAGCACATCCTCCAGCACCGGCACCTGTTGTTCGCTGGGCTTTTCGTTAGGGAAGAAGCCGAGGGCTGCCAGGCTGTTTTCCGCGATGTCGAGCAACTGCTCACCGGGGGCTTCGGGGTCGTCGTTGAGGCGTTCCAGGTAATACTCGAGGCTGGCGATAACGTCGGCCAGACTGTCCAGTTCCTGCCAGCCGGGCTGGCCAGGATCGAGCATCAAGTGTTCGCGGATGAAATGGTTGCAGGTTTCGACCAGGACCGCCGCACGGCTCAACGGAATCATCGCCAGCGCACCACGCACCTGCGTCAGCAAGGCCGGCAGCGCCTGCAATTGCTGACGGTCCCAGTCGGCGTCGATGTAGTCGACGATCATGTCCTTGGCCTGTTGCAGGCAGATGCGTGCTTCCTTGATCACGATCTGATGGATCTGCGTCAGGTCGGTGGTCGGCAGACAGTTGTCTTCCTGGCTCTCCGGCTCGACGGTGCCGACCATGCCGGCCAGGGTGGCTTCGACATAGAGCAAGGCCCCGGCGACGTCCATGAGAATCGCGTCATCGGGCGCGCGATGCCCCTGGGCGAGGCTCAATACCACCGCCAGTTGATCGATGATGACCTTGCGCGGCTGGCCGAATCCCAGCACCGCCAGGGTGTCGGCGATTTGCCGCAACGGCGCCAGCAGGCTGTCCAGGTCCGAGGCGTGTTGCCGGTCGCTGCGTACGAACAGGTCCAGGCGCTCCTTGACCCGGACCAACTCTTCACACAGTGCCGCCAATACCGAACGCATGGCATCACGGTCGGGACCGGCCAGCCGTGCACGTTCTTCATCGACCATCGCGCTGTCCGGCAGCGCGTCGTCCAGTCCGTAGCGATCTTTCATGGTCAGCATCTGCCCGGTGGGGTGTTCGGCCTTGGCGATATAGAACAACAAACTCTTGAGCAGCTCCGGCGGCGCCGGCTGATTAATGGCGCTCATGCCCTGTTCGAGCAGGCGCTTGAGTTCCTTGTCGGCGTCCTTGAACAGGCTGCGCAAGGCCGGGCTGTTAGCGATCGCGCCGCCGCGCATGCCTTCGACCAGCGCCGAAGCAACCTGCCACAACGGGCTCAGGGGGGCGTTGCCGCACAGGCTTTCGAGACGGGAAAACACCTTGACCAGGTAGCCGAGGTTTGTGTCGTCATCCTGCTCACGGAGCAGGCCAACCAGGGCCATTTGCAGCATCTGCCGCAGCTTGCGCAATACATTCGGCAAATCTGCCGGTTCCAGCAATGCCAGGGACTCGGCGTTCAGGGGTGGCAGGTCCGGCAATTGCGGACTGAACAGGCTGGTTTCCGACAACAGGCTTTCACCACGGGCGCTGCGCAGGTCGTTGATCAACGGCAGTACCACCAGCGGCAAATCGCGACGGGCGCCCTGCACCCGGTCGAGGTAGATCGGCAGTTGTCCCAGGGCTTGCAGCATCAGATGCAGCGCTTCATCGCGATGGCTGACGCGATTGTGCTGCAACGCGGCGACCAGTTGCTCCATCTCTTCGGCGAGCAGGGCCGCGCCGTAGAACTCGACCATCTGCAAACTGCCGTGAACCTGATGAATGCACGCCAGGCAATCGCTCAGGGCCTGCGTCGCCTGCGGGTCATCAAGCTGGGTTTCGATCGCGTGATGAGCCTGCTTCAGCGTTTCGGCAATCTCGCCCTTGACCCATTCAAGGGCCACATAGTCGTGCCGATCACCCATAACCACTCCACTTCCCACTTCAGTCAAGTTGCAAACGCCCGCAGGCGATTCAAGCGTTGTCCGTCACCTGCGCCTTGGTCGCCGGCAAGGTGAAACCGGACACCGACCGCCGCAGTTGGCTGGCCATTTTCGCCAGGTTGCCGATGCTCTCGGCGGTGGCGGTGGAACCGGACGAGGTCTGCGAGGTGATCTGCTGGATCACATTCATCGTCAGGGAAATCTGACCGGCGGACGACGTCTGCTGTTGGGCGGCATTGGAAATACTCTGGATCAGCGCCGCGAGGGTTTTGGAAACCCCTTCGATTTCTTCCAGGGCCACTCCTGCATCCTGCGCCAGACGGGCGCCGCGCACCACTTCGGTGGTGGTCTGCTCCATGGAAATTACCGCTTCATTGGTGTCGGTCTGGATCGCCCGTACCAGGGTCTCGATCTGTCGCGTGGCAGCCGAAGAGCGTTCCGCCAGCCGTTGCACTTCGTCGGCGACCACCGCGAAACCGCGCCCGGCATCACCGGCCATGGACGCCTGAATCGCCGCGTTGAGCGCCAGGATGTTGGTCTGATCGGCAATGTCATCGATCAGGCTGACAATATCGCCGATTTCCTGGGAAGACTCACCCAGGCGCTTGATCCGTTTGGCGGTGTCCTGAATTTGTTCGCGAATATTGTCCATGCCGTGGATGGTGTTGTGCACCACCTCATTGCCCTTGTTGGCGATTTCCACCGAGCGTTCCGCCACCGCCGAGGACTCGGCGGCGTTGGCCGACACCTGGTCGATGGACTCGGCCATGTCATTGATCGCGGTGGAGGCTTCGGAAATCTGTTGCGCCTGATGCTCCGAGGCCTGCGCCAGGTGCATGGCGGTGGCCTGGGTTTCCTGCACGGCGGCGGCGACCTGCCCGGCGGTCAGGTTGATGGTTGCGACGAGGTCGCGCAGTTGGTCCACGGAATAGTTGATCGAGTCGGCGATGGTGCCGGTGAAGTCTTCGGTCACCGAAGCGGTCACGGTCAGGTCACCATCGGCCAGGTCCTCGATCTCGTCCAGCAGACGCATGATCGCATTCTGGTTGCGCTCATTTTTCTCGGCGGTTTCCCGCAACTGGCGATTGGTTTCGCGCACCATCACCAGACCGATGAGAATGATCGACATCAGCGCTGCCAGGCCCAACACGTAGCCGCCGATGGTATCGGTGTCACGTCCGCCGGCAAGGTTTTCGAAACCGCTGGCCAGGTGCGAGGCTTCGTCGAGCAGGGTTTGCGATAGGCTGAAGATATTGGTGGCCGATTCGCGCACCTTGAACAGTTCGGGCGAGGTTTCGAGGATTTCATCCACCGAGCCGGAAACGAATTCGAACAGCTCCGAAATCTCCATCAATCGCGCCCGCGCATCGCGATCTTCGACCTGGCTGACCCGCAGCGCCACATTGCCCTGAAGCATGCCATTGAGCACCTGGCCGAAACGTGCCGCGTCACGACCGAAGGCATCGGCCGCCTGTTGCGAGTTTTCGTCCCCGGACAACACCGTATTCACCGCCCCCAGAATGCGCTCGGCCAGCAGCGATTGACGCTGAGCCATGGCTACCTGGGCGGCCGGTGCACCGCGCTGCAGGAGGATCTCCACCACTTTCTCGTACTCGACCTGCAATTGCGGCACGGTTTCAGCCAGTGTCGCGGCGACCTGATGCAGTGACAACACCGTCTGCTCGCTGGAGAGGATGGCGTCGGTGTTTTTCAGCAGGCGTTCCCAGTCCACCTGCACGGCGCGCATTTCCGGGCGTACGGCTGCCGGGGCCGGCGGCAGGCCGGTGGAAGGGTCGCCCTTCTTCAAATAACTCCAGCGCTGGGCAAAATCATTGCGCGCATCGCTAAGCAACTTGAACGCTGCGGCCTTGCCGGCGGCGGCTTCGGTGGCGTTCTTGGCAATGCGCTGGGACAGCACGCGCAGCTCGCCGGCGTGACCGATGTACTGTTTGTCGTACGTGGCCTGGGTATTGAGGTGCGCGAAGTTGGCGAACAACAGCATGATGAAAATGATCAGCGCAATGAACAGCGCGATGATCTGCGAACGACTGCGCGACCCTTCCATTGGCTTGCCTGTTTTTGCTTTTATCATCGGTCTTCGCCTGTTAACCACACCCTTTCAAACTCTGCCGAAAATCCCTGTGGGAGTGAGCCTGCTCGCGATGGTGTATCAGCAGCATTGATGTCGACTGACACTCCATCGCGAGCAGGCTCGCTCCCACAAAGAGCCAGAGCTACACCGCGATGTTCATGAATCCTTGCGACCGCACAAATGCAAACGGACTGAACACCCGCCAGTTCTGCTCGCCTTGAAAACAACCTTCGACAAACGCCGACATCGGTCCCGGCGCTTCGTCGGCCGGCACAGGCTCCAGGCTGTCCCGGGCAAAATGCTGTAGACCGAAAACCTCATCGACCATCAACCCGGCGAACACCTCTTGATGTTCCACCACCAACACCCGACGCTGCCTGCGCGGCGTCGACAGCTCATGACCAGGCTCTTTAGCAGAAAAGAAAGCGCCCAAATCCATGATCGGCAGCAAGCGCCCGCGCAGATTGGCCACGCCCTTGACCCAGGACTTGACGCCCGGCACCTGGGTAAAGCGCGGCTCGTGCAGCACTTCACTGACCTCGCCCATGGGCGCGACGTACCTGTGCTCGCCCAGGCGAAAACCGATGCCGCTCCAGCTGTCCTGCCGGGTCGGCTGGGACGGCAGGTCCGCGGCCAACAGACGACAGCGCTGGTCGATCTGCAGCAGCAGCTCAAAGGCCGTCAGCGACTCGGTCATGGCCGCACGTTCAACCGTTGAGCACGTTGTTCAGGGTCTTGAGCAGCGTTTCTTCGTCGACCGGTTTCGTCAGGTAGTCCTTGGCACCCTGGCGCGTGCCCCAGACCTTATCGGTCTCCTGATCCTTGGTGGTGATGATGATCACCGGGATGTGCCCGGTTTCCGGGTCTTTGGTCAACTGACGGGTTGCCTGGAACCCGTTGAGGCCGGGCATGACGATGTCCATCAGCACCGCATCGGGTTTTTCCAGGCGGGCCAGGGCCACGCCGTCGGCGCCGTTTTCGGCTTTCAAGACTTCATGACCGTGCTTTTCCAGCATGCCGGTCAGTTTGTACATTTCAGTCGGCGAATCATCGACGATCAGAATACGTGCCATGGTCTTCCCCATTCTTGTCGGCACACGGCCCGCTGGCCGAGCGTCACTTCAGGTGTCTTACTGCGGCAGAACGGCGGCGAAGCCCGGAACATGGGCCTGGATCGCGTTCAGCAGTTCTTCCTTGCTGAAAGGCTTGGTCAAAAACTGGTCGGAGCCGACGATGCGCCCCTTGGCCTTGTCGAACAACCCGTCCCTGGACGACAGCATAATCACTGGCGTGGACTTGAACGCACTGTTGTTCTTGATTAAAGCGCAGGTCTGATAGCCATCCAGACGCGGCATCATGATGTCGACGAAGATGATGCCGGGGTGATTGTCGGCAATCTTGGCCAGGGCATCGAAACCGTCGATGGCCGTGATGACCTCACAACCCACGTTCTTGAGCAGTGTTTCGGCGGTGCGGCGAATCGTCTTCGAATCGTCGATCACCATCACCTTCAAGGCGCTGGAATGCTGTTCCATAAATGCTCTGCCGTCGCCTTTGCGAATCAAATTGTCCATTTGCGGTAACAGGTGGCTCGAAACCCTTGATGTTCAAGGGCCAGCCCAACATGGCAGCCTTTTTAGCACAGTCTCCAAATCCAATCTATCGACCGGCCATGGCAGTGGTTTTTCCTTGACCGGGAACACACTCGGCGCCACTCTGACGCCACTTTTACACGGTCCTTTGGCCTGCTCTTCTGTAGGAGCGAGCCTGCTCGCGATGGAGTGTCAGTCGACACCAATGCAACTGATCCACCATCGCGAGCAGGCTCGCTCCTACAGTAGATCGACATTGCGCCCCCAACTTTCGAGGAAAGACCCATGAGCGTTCGCGTCGGGATTGTCATGGACCCTATCGCCAGCATCTCCTATAAAAAGGATAGCTCGCTGGCCATGCTGCTGGCCGCGCAGAAGCGCGGCTGGGAACTGTTCTATATGGAACAGCGCGACCTCTACCAGGCCGAAGGCCAGGCTCGGGCGCGCATGCGTCCGCTCAAGGTATTCGCCAACCCGGAAAAATGGTTCGAACTGGAAGCCGAGCAAGATGCCCTGCTCAGTGACCTGGATGTGATCCTGATGCGCAAGGATCCGCCGTTCGACATGGAGTTCGTGTATTCCACCTATCTGCTGGAACAAGCCGAAAGCGCCGGCGTGCTGGTGGTCAACAAGCCGCAGAGCCTGCGCGACTGCAACGAAAAGCTGTTCGCCACGCTGTTCCCGCAATGCACGCCGCCCACCATCGTCAGCCGCCGCCCGGACGTGTTGCGCGAATTCGCCGATCACCACGGCGACGTGATCCTCAAGCCGCTGGACGGCATGGGCGGTTCTTCAATCTTCCGTCACACCGCCGGCCACCCGAACCTGTCGGTGATCCTTGAAACCCTGACCCTGCACGGTCAGCAACAGATCATGATCCAGGGTTACCTGCCGGCCATCGTCGATGGCGACAAGCGCATCCTGATGATCGACGGCGAGCCGGTGGATTACTGCCTGGCACGTATCCCCGCCGCAGGCGAAACCCGTGGCAACCTTGCTGCCGGTGGCCGTGGCGAAGCGCGTCCGCTGACCGAGAAAGATCGCTGGATCGCCGCCCAAGTCGGCCCGACCCTGCGCGAGAAAGGCCTGCTGTTTGTGGGTCTGGACGTGATTGGCGAGCATCTGACTGAAATCAACGTTACCAGCCCGACCTGCATCCGCGAGATCGACAATGCCTTCGGCACTGACATCGGCGGCCTGTTGATGGATGCCATCGATCAGAAGCTCAAGGCCCGTTGATAAGCCAAACCAACATTGCGTTATCATGCGCGGCCTGTGAAAACGCGATGTTGGTTTCCTTGTCATGACCCTCCCGTCCGATCTGCCCCCCGAACTCGCCCATAGCGGCGTGCGCCCGGCCGATCGCCTCGGTTTTACCCTGTTTCTGGCGGCGCTGGTGCACCTGGCGCTGCTGCTGGGCGTCGGCTTTACGGTGGTCGAACCCAAACAGATCAGCAGAACCCTGGAAATCACCCTCGCCACCTTCAAAAGCGAAAAGAAGCCGGAAAAAGCCGATTTTCTCGCTCAGGAGAATCAGCAAGGCAGCGGCACCCTGGATAAAAAGGCCATTCCCAAGACCACCGAGGTCGCGCCGTTCCAGGACAACAAGGTGCAGAAAGTGACACCTCCACCCGCGGCCAAGCCTGAAGTTCAGGAAACGGCGCCCAAGGCTGCCGTGACCACCGTCGCGCCGAAGCCGAAAAAAGCAGCGACCAAGACCGAAGAGCCCAAGCCTGTCACCAAACCTGCGATCGCTGCGCCGACGTTCGACACTGAACAGCTGTCCAGCGACATCGCCAGCCTGGAAGCGGAACTGGCCAACGAGCAACAGCAATACGCCAAACGCCCACGCATCCACCGCCTGAGCGCCGCCTCGACCATGCGTGACAAGGGCGCCTGGTATAAGGACGAATGGCGCAAGAAGGTCGAGCGCATCGGCAACCTCAATTATCCGGACGAAGCCCGTCGCCAACAGATTTACGGGAATTTGCGCCTGATGGTATCGATCAACCGCGACGGCTCGCTGTATGAGGTGCTGGTGCTGGAGTCCTCCGGGCAACCGCTGCTGGATCAGGCGGCCCAGCGCATCGTGCGCCTGGCGGCACCCTTTGCACCGTTTACCGGCGATTTGTCGGACATCGACCGCCTGGAGATCATCCGCACCTGGAAATTTGCGCGCGGGGATCGCCTCTCCAGCAATTGACTCCCCATATCCACCCTGTGGGAGCGAGCCTGCTCGCGAAAGCAGTGTGTCAGGCAACATTAATGTCACTGACACTCCCTCTTCGCGAGCAGGCTCGCTCCCACAGTGGTCGGAGTCGTTATCAGGGATTTACGCCATTTCCTGCGCATCCCCAGCTTGTCAGTTCGCCCCTCCAACGCCACACTAGCGCTCATGAAAAACGTCAACCCCAGCTACCTCAAGCATCACTTCCTGATCGCCATGCCTCACATGGTCGACCCGAACTTTGCGCACACCTTGACCTACATCGTCGAGCACACGGCCAATGGTGCCATGGGGCTGGTGGTCAACCGCCCGCAGGACCTGAACCTGGCCGATATCCTCGAGCAATTGCGCCCTGAGATCGAGCCGCCAGTCCTTTGCCAGCATGTGCCGATCTTCATCGGCGGGCCGGTCCAGACCGATCGCGGTTTTGTCCTGCACCCGTCTGGCAAGTCCTTCCAGGCGACCGTTGATCTGGAAGACGATTTGTCCTTGTCGACGTCTCAGGACGTGCTGTTCGCCATCGCCGATGGGGTCGGCCCGGCCAAAAGCCTGATCGTCCTCGGTTACGCCGGCTGGGAGGCCGGGCAATTGGAAGCTGAACTGGCGCAGAACGCCTGGCTGACCTGCCCGTTCAACGCCGACATCCTGTTCAACACCAGCAGTGAGCTGCGCCTCGAAGCGGCAGCCAAACACCTGGGCATCAACCTCAGCCTGCTCACCAGCCAGGCGGGGCACGCCTGATGGCCCTGCGGCTGATTCTGGGTTTTGACTACGGCACCAAATCGATCGGCGTTGCGGTCGGCCAGGTGATTACCGGTCAGGCTCGTGAGTTGTGCACCCTGAAAGCGCAGAACGGCATTCCCGACTGGGATAAGGTCGATGCGTTGATAAAGGAATGGAAACCCGACGCCGTGGTGGTCGGCTTGCCATTGAACATGGACGGCACGCCCAGCGAAATGTGCGCCCGTGCGGAAAAATTCGCCCGCCGCCTCAACGGCCGTTTCAACCTGCCCTTCTATACCCACGATGAACGCCTGACCACCTTCGAAGCCAAGGGTGAACGCCTGGCCCGTGGCGGCCAGAAGGGCAGCTACCGTGACAACCCGGTCGATGCCATCGCCGCTGCCCTGCTGCTGCAAGGCTGGCTCGACGAAAACAGCGCACTGTTCGAGTCCTGATGCACCTGATCCTGAAGAGCCGCCACGCGTCTTTTTTAGCTACAACCCGAGCCACCTCAAGCACACGCTCGCTCGGGCCCAAGAAGGAGCAACCATGAGCCTGCCCAATCCCGCCGAACTGATCAGCCAGATGGCGATCCGTCTCAAGGCACACCTGGAACACCGTGGCATCAGCGAACCGCGTTACATCGGCATCCGCACCGGCGGTGTCTGGGTAGCCCAGGCCCTGCTCAAAGAGCTGGGGAGCCAGGAGCCCCTCGGCACGCTCGACGTTTCCTTTTATCGCGACGACTTCAGCCAGAACGGCCTGCACCCGCAAGTGCGCCCCTCGGCCCTGCCGTTCGAAATCGAAGGCCAGCACCTGGTGCTGATCGATGATGTGCTCATGAGCGGCCGCACCATCCGCGCCGCCATGAACGAACTCTTCGACTATGGCCGCCCGGCCAGCGTGACCCTCGTGTGCCTGCTGGACCTGGACGCCGGCGAGCTGCCGATCCGCCCGAACGTGTTGGGTGCGACCCTGTCCCTGGCGGCCCACGAACGAGTGAAGCTGTCCGGCCCGGAGCTTACGCTCGAACTGCAAGACCTCGCCCTTTAATTCGCCCTATCGAGAGTCCCCCTTGCGATGACGCCTCCAGAAACCAAGCGCCCGCTGCAGCTCAATGACCAGGGCCAGCTACGCCACTTCCTCTCGCTCGACGGTTTGCGCCGCGAGTTGCTGACGGAAATCCTCGACACCGCCGACTCCTTCCTTGAAGTCGGCGCCCGGGCGGTGAAGAAGGTCCCGTTGTTGCGCGGCAAGACCGTGTGCAACGTGTTCTTCGAGAACTCCACCCGCACCCGCACCACCTTCGAACTGGCGGCCCAGCGCCTGTCGGCGGACGTGATCACCCTGAACGTGTCGACATCGTCGGCGAGCAAGGGGGAAACCTTGCTCGATACCCTGCGCAACCTGGAAGCCATGGCCGCCGACATGTTCGTCGTGCGCCACGGTGATTCCGGCGCCGCACACTTCATCGCCGAGCACGTGTGCCCGCAAGTGGCGATCATCAACGGCGGCGACGGCCGTCACGCCCACCCGACCCAGGGCATGCTCGACATGTTGACCATTCGCCGACACAAGGGCGGTTTCGAAAACCTGTCGGTGGCCATCGTCGGCGACATCCTGCACTCGCGGGTCGCGCGCTCGAACATGCTGGCGCTGAAAACCCTGGGCTGCCCGGACATCCGCGTGATCGCGCCGAAGACCCTGCTGCCGATCGGCATCGAGCAATACGGGGTGAAGGTCTACACCGACATGACCGAAGGCCTGAAAGATGTCGACGTGGTGATCATGCTGCGCCTGCAGCGTGAGCGCATGACCGGCGGCCTGCTGCCCAGCGAAGGCGAGTTCTACCGCCTGTTCGGCCTGACCACCGCGCGCCTGGCCGGCGCCAAGCCCGATGCCATCGTCATGCACCCGGGCCCGATCAACCGTGGCGTGGAGATCGAATCGGCGGTGGCCGACGGCCCGCACTCGGTGATCCTTAACCAGGTGACCTACGGCATCGCGATTCGTATGGCGGTGCTATCCATGGCCATGAGCGGACAAACTGCGCAGCGCCAATTCGAGCAGGAGAACGTTCAGTGAAGCTCAGCATTCTCGGCGCCCGCGTCATCGATCCGGCCAGCGGCCTGGATCAAGTTACCGATATCCATGTAGAAGCCTGCAAGATCGTCGCCATTGGCGCCGCGCCGGCCGACTTCGTCGCGGTCGACACCATCGACGCCAAAGGCCTGGTGGCCGCCCCTGGCCTGGTCGATCTCAACGTCGCCCTGCGCGAACCGGGCTACAGCCGCAAAGGCTCGATCGCCAGCGAAACCCGTGCCGCCGCGGCCGGTGGCATCACCAGCCTGTGCTGCCCGCCAAAAACCAAACCCGTGCTGGACACTTCGGCGGTGGCCGAACTGATCCTCGACCGCGCCCGCGAAGCCGGCAACACCAAAGTGTTCCCGATCGGCGCGCTGAGCAAAGGCCTGGACGGCGAACAGCTGGCCGAACTGGTCGCCCTGCGCGATGCCGGGTGCGTGGCCTTCGGCAACGGCCTGGAGAGCTTCCGCAACACCCGCACCCTGTGCCGGGCGCTGGACTACGCGGCAACCTTCGACCTGACGGTGATTTTCAACTCCCAGGATCACGACCTCGCCGAAGGCGGACTGGCCCATGAAGGCCCGACCGCAAGCTTCCTCGGCTTGCCGGGTATTCCGGAGACCGCAGAAACCGTGGCCCTGGCCCGGGATCTGCTGCTGGTTGAGCAAACCGGCGTACGCGCGCACTTCAGCCAACTCACCAGCGCCCGGGGCGTGGCCCTGATCGCTCAGGCCCAGGCTCGTGGCTTGAAAGTTACGGCGGATGTGGCGCTCTACCAGTTGATCCTGACCGATGAAGCGCTGATCGACTTCAGCAGCCTCTATCACGTCCAGCCGCCGCTGCGCACCCGCGCCGACCGCGATGGCCTGCGTGCGGCAGTGAAATCCGGTGTTGTCTCGGCCATTTCCAGCCATCACCAACCCCATGAGCGGGACGCCAAACTGGCGCCGTTCGGGGCCACAGAGCCTGGAATCAGCAGTGTTGAGCTGTTGCTGCCATTGGCGATGACTTTGGTGGAAGACGGCTTGCTGGACTTGCCGACGTTGCTGGCACGTCTAGGCAACGGCCCTGCCGAGGCGCTGCGCCTGCCGGCGGGGAAACTGGCGGTCGGTGGTGCGGCGGATATCGTGCTGTTCGATCCTGCTGCTTCGACCGTGGCCGGTGAGACCTGGCTGTCCAAGGGTGAGAACTGCCCGTTCATTGGCCACAGCCTGCCGGGCGTGGTGCGTTATACCCTGGTGGATGGACGGATCAGTCACCAGGCATAAGACCGAGTTGCCTGCATTCGCGAGCAGGCTCGCTCCCACAGGGATATCCGTTGGCCGCAAAACTTGCAGTTAACTTACATCCACTGTGGGAGCGAGCCTGCTCGCGAAGACTTACTGGAAAGCACCTCTATTCTGGGCATTACGCAGCGAAACCTGGTCGTTCAACGTCCAGAAGTCATACAACACCCCCACGAAGAACAATCCACCCGTCAGCAGGTACAGCAAACCGCTGATCCATTTCCCCTGATACATCCGGTGTACGCCGAACACCCCGAGAAACGTCAGCAGAATCCACGCCACGTTGTATTCGATCGGACCGGCAGTGAACCGCAGGTCTGCTTCGCGGTCCATTGCCGGGATCAGGAAAACGTCGATCAACCAGCCAATCCCCAGCAAACCGAACGTGAAGAACCAGATCGTCCCGGTTACCGGTTTGCCGTAATAGAAGCGATGAGCACCGGTAAAACCGAAAACCCAAAGCAAATATCCGATCACTTTACTGTGGGTGTCCTGATGCGGGACGGGGGGTTGATAGGTGTTCATGGATGACCTCGATTCACACGATAGATAAATATTCTTTAAATCTTTGTGACTTTTTTACGAGCAGCCGACGTATGGCAAATGTTAAGTTCCCCTCCGTCAAACCCTTGTAGCACCTGACTTCTGTCGGACAATTGCGTCAATTTACCGCTTGTTTGGTTCCGTTAGACCCCGATGGAATCGACCAACGGCCTCGGAATGCCAAAAAAAGCTGTTATAAAGTTGCGCGCTAACCCATACGAGCCTTGCCTAATGCGTCCATTTTTCAAGACATGGCTAACCATTTGCCTATTATTGCCACTGGCCGCCCACGCCACCAATCGTGAGCAACGTCTTCCGAACGTTAATGGTTACACCCCAAAATCCCATGCCTCTGCTCCTTCGAGCAAAAGCAAAAAATCGAGCAAACACGCTCCACAGTTGGTCAGCAACAAAAGCGGGCTGGTTCCGCCCATGGCGACCAAGGAAAGCAGCAATGTGCTGAGCCGCGCCGTCAACGTCCTCGGCACGCCGTACCGTTGGGGCGGCAGCAGCCCGAGCAAAGGTTTCGATTGCAGCGGCCTGGTGAAATACGCCTTCAATGACGCCACGTTTGACCTGCCGCGTACTTCCAATGCCATGGCCAGCGGTCATGGCGACAAAGTCGATCGCGCCGACCTGAAACCGGGTGATCTGATTTTCTTCAACATCAAGAGCCGTCGAGTCAATCACGTTGCCATCTACCTGGGCAACGACCGCTTCATCCACGCGCCTCGCCGCGGCAAGTCGGTGACCATCGACACCTTGAAGAAACCGTATTGGGAAAACCACTACGTGGTGGCCAAGCGGGTTCTGCCGAAAGACCAGAAAGCGTTGCAGGTTGTTCAGCGCTGATTCCAGCACCTGAAATCTGCATCGAACATACCGCCCCCTTCGCGAGCAGGCTCGCTCCCACATTGGATTGCATTCCCCTGTGGGAGCGAGCCTGCTCGCGAAGGCGTCCTGGAAAACCACGACAACACTCTCAAAAATTATCCGACGACCGCGCCTTCTCCCGCGCATGATCACGGCTGACCAATCCCCGGGCCACCAGATCCCTCAAGCCCATATCCAGCGTCTGCATCCCCAGCGACCCGCCCGCTTGAATCGATGAATACATCTGCGCCACCTTGTCCTCGCGGATCAGGTTACGGATCGCCGACGTACCCAGCATGATTTCGTGGGCGGCTACACGCCCGCCGCCGATTTTCTTGACCAGCGTCTGGGACACCACCGCCAGCAGCGATTCGGAGAGCATCGAACGCACCATGGATTTCTCGTCCCCCGGAAACACATCGACAATCCGGTCGATGGTCTTCGCCGCCGACGTGGTGTGCAGCGTGCCGAACACCAGGTGACCGGTTTCGGCAGCGGTCAGCGCCAGGCGAATCGTTTCCAGATCGCGCATCTCCCCCACCAGAATCACATCCGGGTCCTCGCGCAGCGCCGAGCGCAGGGCCGTGGCGAAGCTGCGGGTATCGCGGTGGACTTCGCGCTGATTGATCAGGCATTTACGCGACTCGTGGACGAACTCGATCGGATCTTCGATGGTGAGGATATGGTGATGGCGATGATTGTTCAGGTAATCGATCATCGCCGCCAGCGTGGTGGACTTGCCGGAACCGGTCGGCCCGGTCACCAGCACCAGCCCCCGGGGCGCATCGGTCATCTTGCGGAACACGTCGCCCATGCCCAGCTCGTCCATGCTCTGGACCCTGGACGGGATCGTGCGGAACACCGCGCCGGCTCCGCGGCTCTGGTTGAACGCGTTGCCCCGGAAACGCGCCACCCCGGGCACATCGAAGGAAAAGTCGGTTTCCAGATGCTTTTCGAAATCCACCCGCTGGGTGTCGTTCATGATGTCGTAGATCAGCGCCTGTACTTCCTTGTGATCCAAGGGCGGCAAGTTGATACGCCGCACATCACCGTCAACGCGGATCATCGGCGGCAGGCCGGCGGACAGGTGCAGGTCCGAAGCTCCTTGTCTGGCACTGAACGCCAACAACTCAGTGATATCCATAGCACCTCTCAATTCCAGTAGAATGCCGCCAACCTCAGACCTGCTGGCGCCTCTTGAATGTCCACCATAGCAGACAACATTGAACGGGTAAGTTCGCGCATACACGCCGCAACACTCGCCGCCCATCGTGACGAACACAGCGTCCAGCTGCTGGCCGTGAGCAAGACCAAACCCGCACAGGACCTGCGCGAAGCCTATGCCGCCGGCCTGCGTGACTTTGGCGAAAACTACTTGCAGGAAGCCCTGGGCAAGCAGCTCGAATTGGCCGACCTGCCCTTGATCTGGCACTTCATCGGCCCCATTCAATCGAACAAGACTCGCGCTATCGCCGAGCATTTCGACTGGGTGCATTCCGTGGATCGCCTGAAAATCGCACAACGCCTGTCCGAACAACGTCCTGCCGATCTGCCGCCCCTGAACATCTGCATCCAGGTCAACGTCAGCGGTGAAGCCAGCAAATCTGGCTGCACCCCGGCCGACCTTCCGGCCCTGGCCAACGCCATCAGCGCCCTTCCGCGCCTGAACTTGCGCGGGCTGATGGCCATTCCCGAGCCGACGGAAGATCGCGCCGAACAGGATGCGGCTTTCGCCACCGTGCAAAGCCTGCAAGCCAGCCTGAACCTGCCGCTTGACACACTTTCCATGGGCATGAGCCACGACCTGGAGTCGGCCATCGCCCAGGGTGCCACCTGGGTGCGTATCGGTACGGCCCTGTTCGGCGCCCGCGACTACGGCCAGCCATGACCGTGGCTGACCCAACTCTTTATAAGGACCTGACATGAGCAAGACGCGTATTGCCTTTATCGGTGCCGGCAACATGGCCGCCAGCCTGATCGGCGGCCTGCGGGCCAAAGGTCTCGAGGCCGCACAGATCCGCGCCAGCGATCCGGGCGATGAAACCCGTGCTCGCGTGAGCGCCGAACACGGCATCGAAGTGTTTGCCGACAACGCCGAAGCCATTCAAGGCGCGGACGTCGTCGTACTGGCAGTCAAACCCCAGGCGATGAAAGCCGTTTGCGAAGCCATTCGCCCAAGCCTGAAACCCGGGCAACTGGTGGTTTCGATTGCCGCCGGCATCACCTGCGCCAGCATGAACAACTGGCTCGGTGCCCAGCCAATCGTGCGCTGCATGCCCAACACACCGGCATTGCTGCGCCAGGGCGTGAGTGGCTTGTTCGCCACCGCCCAGGTCAGCGCCGAACAGCGCCAGCAAGCCCAGGAACTACTGTCGGCGGTCGGCACCGCCCTGTGGCTGGACGAGGAACAACAACTGGACGCGGTCACTGCGGTTTCCGGCTCGGGCCCCGCATATTTCTTCCTGCTGATCGAAGCCATGACCGCCGCTGGCGTGAAGCTCGGCCTGCCGGCAGACATCGCCGCTCAACTGACGCTGCAAACCGCCCTGGGCGCCGCGCACATGGCCGTGGCCAGTGACGTCGACGCCGCCGAGTTGCGTCGCCGCGTCACTTCGCCCGCAGGCACGACGGAAGCGGCCATCAAGTCGTTCCAGGCCGATGGCTTCGAAGCACTGGTCGAAAAAGCACTCGGCGCCGCCGCGCACCGCTCGGCCGAGATGGCTGAGCAACTTGGCCGCTAATCAGCACTTAAAAAGGAATCAATAATGCTCGGACTCAATGACGCTGCCATTTTTGTGATTCAAACCCTGGGCAGCCTGTATCTGCTGATTGTGCTGTTGCGCTTCATCCTGCAACTGGTGCGGGCGAACTTCTACAACCCGCTCTGCCAGTTCGCCGTTAAGGCCACTCAACCACTGCTCAAGCCACTGCGTCGGGTCATCCCGAGCATGTTCGGCCTGGACATGTCCTCGCTGGTACTGGCGCTGCTGGTGCAGATGGCGTTGTTCGCGGTCATCCTGTTGCTCAGTGGCTATCAGGTCGATGTACTGTTTCTGGCGCCATGGGCGCTGATCGGCATCTTCGCGCTGTTTTTGAAGATCCTGTTCTGGGCGATGATCATCAGTGTGATCCTGTCCTGGGTCGCTCCGGGCAGCCACAATCCTGGCGCAGAACTGGTGCAGCAGATCACCGAACCGGTACTGGCACCGTTTCGCCGGATCATTCCGAACCTGGGCGGCCTCGATATTTCACCGATCTTCGCCTTTATCGCCCTGCAACTGCTGCAAAGCTGGCTGATCCCGCGCCTGGCGTACTACGCGCTGATGCCGCGGGAGCTGTTTGGCCTGATCTGATTCTGCTGCACCGCGTCATCGTTCTTCGCGAGCAGGCTCGCTCCCACAGGGGATACGCATTCCATTGTGGGAGCGAGCCTGCTCGCGAATGCCGCGCCTCGGTCTACCTGGGAAAAATCAGGCCCGGCCTTTGCTTGCCGCTAACCCCAGCGGTCTTTAGACTTACGCCTCATTTCAACGAGAGCAGGGTCGATGCCAGTTGCCTTCCCCCCCGATTCTGTTGGTCTGGTGACGCCGCAAGTGGCGCACTTCAGCGAACCCCTGGCGTTGGCCTGCGGTCGTTCGCTCCCGGCCTATGACCTGATTTTCGAGACCTACGGCACGCTGAACGCCACGGCGAGCAACGCCGTGCTGATCTGCCACGCCCTGTCCGGCCATCATCACGCGGCCGGCTTCCATAGCCCCGACGACCGCAAGCCCGGTTGGTGGGACAGCTGCATCGGCCCAGGCAAGCCGATCGACACCCACAAGTTCTTCGTGGTCAGCCTGAACAACCTCGGCGGCTGCAACGGCTCCACCGGCCCGAGCAGCATCAATCCGGAGACCGGCAAGCCGTTTGGTGCCGATTTCCCGGTACTGACCGTGGAAGACTGGGTGCACAGCCAGGCACGCCTGGCGGATCTGTTGGGCATCGGCCAATGGGCCGCCGTCATCGGCGGTAGCCTGGGCGGCATGCAGGCATTGCAATGGACCATCTCCTATCCGGACCGTGTGCGGCATTGCCTGGCCATCGCCTCGGCACCCAAGCTGTCGGCGCAGAACATCGCCTTCAACGAAGTGGCGCGCCAGGCGATCCTCACCGATCCTGAGTTCCACGGCGGTTCGTTCCAGGAACAAGGCGTGATCCCCAAGCGCGGGCTGATGCTGGCGCGGATGGTCGGGCACATCACCTACCTGTCCGACGACTCCATGGGCGAAAAATTCGGTCGCGGCCTGAAAAGCGAGAAGCTCAACTACGACTTCCACAGTGTCGAGTTCCAGGTCGAAAGCTACCTGCGCTATCAGGGTGAAGAGTTCTCCGGACGTTTCGACGCCAACACCTACCTGCTGATGACCAAGGCCCTGGACTATTTCGACCCGGCGGCCAACTTCGACGATGACCTGGCGAAAACCTTCGCGGGTGCCACCGCCAAGTTCTGCGTGATGTCGTTCACCACCGACTGGCGCTTCTCCCCGGCCCGCTCGCGGGAACTGGTGGATGCGCTGATGGCCGCGCGCAAGGATGTCTGTTACCTGGAAATCGACGCACCGCAAGGCCACGACGCCTTCCTGATTCCGATCCCGCGCTACTTGCAGGCGTTCGGCAATTACATGAACCGCATTACGTTGTGAGATAGCCATGAGAGCTGATCTGGAAATCATCCAGGAATGGATCCCCGCCGGCAGCCGCGTGCTCGACCTCGGTTGCGGCGACGGCGAACTGCTGACCTGGCTGCGCGACAACAAGCAAGTCACCGGCTATGGCCTGGAAAACGACGCGGACAACATCGCCCAGTGCGTGGCCAAGGGCATCAACGTCATCGAACAGGACCTGGACAAGGGCCTGGGCAACTTCGCCAGCAACAGCTTCGACATCGTGGTCATGACCCAGGCGCTGCAAGCGGTGCACTATCCGGACAAGATCCTCGACGAAATGCTGCGGGTCGGCCGCCAGTGCATCATTACCTTCCCGAATTTCGGACACTGGCGCTGCCGCTGGTACCTGGCGAGCAAGGGCCGGATGCCGGTTTCCGAGTTTTTGCCGTACACCTGGTACAACACGCCGAACATCCACTTCTGCACCTTCGCCGACTTTGAAGCCTTGTGCCGCGAACGTGAAGCCAAGGTCATTGATCGGCTGGCCGTGGATCAACAGCATCGGCACGGGTGGGCCAGTAAGCTATGGCCTAATCTGTTAGGTGAGATCGGCATTTACCGTGTCAGCAGCCCGGGGCTTGCAGACCACAAGGTCGCGGTCTGAACACCTAATTTCGAGGAGAATGATCATGGGTCGTCTAGCGCTAGTTCTACTCACCGCCTGCCTGAGCGTCACGGCCGTGGCCGCTGATGCGATCAAAGGTGAACGCAAGGAAGTCTTTGGTGACACGACGGTGCACTACAACACGTTCAACTCCACGTTCCTGACACCGGACATCGCCAAGGCAGCAGAGCTTACCCGCAGCAAGAATCAGGGCGTGATCAATATTTCGGTGCTCAAGGACGGCAAACCGCAGATGGCCCAGGTCAGCGGCACGGTCAAAGACCTGACCAGCCAAAGCGTGAATCTGAACTTCAAACAGATTACCGAACAAGGCGCGATCTACTACATCGCCCAATACCCGGTGGATCAGCAGGAAACCCGCACCTTCGACATCAAGGTGCAGACCGGTGACAAAATCAACACCATCAACTTCAACCAAGAGCTCTTTCCCGGCGAATGATCAACTTCACGCAACTCGTACTGGCCAGCCACAACGCCGGCAAACTCAAGGAACTCCAGGCCATGCTCGGCGAGTCGGTGCAACTGCGCTCGATCGGCGAGTTCAGCAGCGTGGAGCCTGAAGAAACCGGTCTGTCGTTCGTCGAGAACGCCATCCTCAAAGCCCGCAATGCCGCGCGCATTTCCGGTTTGCCGGCACTGGCTGACGATTCCGGGCTGGCGGTGGATTTCCTCGGCGGTGCGCCAGGCATCTACTCGGCGCGCTATGCCGACGGCAAGGGCGATGCGGCGAACAACGCCAAACTGCTCGACGTGTTGAAGGACGTGCCGCAAGCCGAGCGTGGCGCGCAGTTCGTTTGCGTACTGGCGCTGGTGCGGCATGCCGACGATCCGCTGCCGATTCTCTGCGAAGGCCTGTGGCACGGGCGCATCCTGACCCAGGCCAGCGGCGAACACGGTTTTGGCTACGACCCGTTGTTCTGGGTGCCTGAGCGCGATTGCTCCAGCGCCGAGCTAAGCCCCGGCGACAAGAACCAGATCAGTCACCGCGCCCGTGCAATGGATCTGCTGCGCCAGCGTCTGGGCTTGAAATGACCATTGAATCATCCGCGCCACTGATCTTCGGCGGCGCGCAAACGCCTCGGGCGGCCTTGCCTGTGCTGCCGCCCCTGGCGCTGTACATCCACATTCCGTGGTGTGTGCGCAAATGCCCTTATTGCGACTTCAACTCCCACACCGCCAGCCCGGTGCTGCCGGAAGAAGAGTATGTGGATGCGCTGCTGGCAGACCTTGATCAGGACTTGCACGCCGTCTATGGCCGCGAGCTGAGTTCGATCTTCTTCGGTGGCGGAACGCCGAGCCTGTTCAGCGCCCAGGCATTGGGCCGCTTGCTCAAGGGTGTCGAACAACGCATCCCGTTTGCCAGCGACATCGAAATCACCCTGGAAGCCAATCCGGGAACGTTCGAGCAAGAGAAATTCGTGGCGTACCGCGCGCTGGGCATCAATCGCCTGTCGATCGGTATCCAGAGCTTCCAGCAGGAAAAGCTCCAGGCGCTGGGGCGAATCCACAACGGCGACGAAGCGGTGCGAGCGGCTGGCATGGCGCGCCAGGCCGGGTTCGATAACTTCAACCTGGACTTGATGCACGGTTTGCCCGATCAGTCGCTGGACGACGCCTTGAGTGACCTGCGCCAGGCCATCGCCTTGAAGCCGACCCATCTGTCTTGGTATCAGCTGACCCTGGAGCCGAATACGGTGTTCTGGAACCAGCCGCCGACGCTGCCCGAGGACGACACGCTATGGGACATTCAGGAGGCTGGCCAGGCGCTGCTGGCTGAACACGGTTACGCCCAGTATGAAGTTTCGGCCTACGCCCAGCCCGGTCGTCCGGCACGGCATAACCTCAACTACTGGAGTTTCGGTGACTTCATCGGCATCGGTGCCGGCGCCCACGGTAAGCTCAGCCATCCGGACGGACGCATCATCCGCACTTGGAAAACCCGTCTGCCGAAGGACTACCTGAACCCGGCAAAACGCTTTCAGGCCGGCGAGAAAACGCTGACCAATGAAGAAATGCCGTTCGAGTTCCTGATGAACGCCCTGCGCCTGACCGCGGGTGTCGAGTCGCGACTGTATACCGAGCGCACTGGATTACCCCTGGAAAGCCTGGCCGAAAGCCGCCGCGAAGCCGAACAAAGTGGCCTGCTACAGGTCGAACCGTCACGTCTGGCGGCCACCGAGCGCGGACAACTGTTCCTCAACGACTTGCTGCAGAAATTTCTGAGCTGAATTCAGCCCTAAGGGAAAACGAATGGATTTGATACTCGACCTGCTCGCCACCGTGTCTCGCTGGAGCCGTAGCAACCTCTCGGAAATCGCCCTGGCTTTGGTGGGTTGCCTGCTGGTGCTGTTCGGTGCGGATTTCAAAGGCTGGGTCGAGCAACGCCTGGGCAGCATCGCCGGCGCCTTGCGCGTCCCGCTGATGGCCCTGCTGTGCCTGATTGGCAGCGGCGCTGCGCTGATCTATGCCACGCCATGGATCGTGCGCGGCCTGAGCCAGTTCAACAACTACAGCCTGGCGCCGGTGTTGTTGGTAGTTCTGGTGCTCATCGGCGTAGTCGCCGACCGTCGCTGACCTCAAGCCACACAAAACACTGTGGGAGCAAAGCTTGCTCGCGATAGGGGCCCGACAGTCAGCATAAATGTTGAATGTCAGGCCCCTATCGCGAGCAAGCTTTGCTCCCACAGGTTTGTAGCGTAGAGCTTAGGACTGCTTCTCGAACTTCAAATCCCAAACCCCATGCCCAAGCCGTTCGCCACGGCGTTCGAACTTGGTGATCGGACGCTCGGCCGGGCGTGGCACGCACTTGCCGTCTTCGGCCAGGTTGCGGTAACCCGGTGCGACGTTCATCACTTCCAGCATGTATTCGGCGTACGGTTCCCAGTCGGTGGCCATGTGCAGAACGCCGCCGACTTTCAACTTGCTGCGCACCAGTTCAGCGAAGGACGCCTGAACGATCCGGCGCTTGTGGTGACGGCTCTTGTGCCACGGGTCCGGGAAAAACAGCATCAGGCGGTCGAGGCTGTTATCGGCCACGCAGCGGTTGAGCACTTCGATCGCATCGCAATCGTAGACCCGCAGGTTGGTCAGGCCCTGGGTCAGCACGCCATTGAGCAACGCACCGACACCCGGACGGTGCACTTCCACGCCGATGAAATCCTGCTCCGGCGAGGCTGCGGCCATTTCCAGCAACGAATGGCCCATGCCGAAACCGATCTCCAGCGAGCGCGGTGCCGAGCGGCCGAACACTTGGTCGAAGTCCACCGGCGCATCGGCCAGGGGCAGCACGAACAGCGGTGCGCCCTGCTCCAGGCCACGTTGTTGGCCTTCGGTCATGCGCCCGGCACGCATCACGAAACTCTTGATGCGGCGGTGTTGGCGCTCGTCGCCTTCTTCCGTCTGGATTGGCGTGTCTTTCGATTCAGTCATCAATGGCTCTTACTTGATCAGACCATCCAGCGGCGAAGAGGCGCTGGCATAGAGTTTTTTCGGCATGCGGCCGGCGAGGTAGGCCAGGCGACCGGCAACGATGGCGTGCTTCATGGCTTCGGCCATCATGATCGGCCGCTGGGCGTGGGCGATGGCCGAGTTCATCAGCACCGCGTCACAGCCCAGCTCCATGGAAATGGTGGCATCGGAAGCAGTACCGACACCGGCATCCACCAGCACCGGGATTTTCGCTTCTTCGAGGATGATCTGCAGGTTGTACGGGTTGCAGATCCCCAGGCCCGAGCCAATCAGTCCGGCCAGCGGCATCACCGCGATGCAGCCGATTTCCGCCAGTTGCCGGGCGATGATCGGGTCATCACTGGTGTAGACCATCACGTCGAAACCTTCCTTGACCAGCGATTCGGCAGCCTTGAGGGTTTCGATCACGTTGGGGAACAGGGTTTTCTGATCCGCCAGCACTTCCAGCTTCACCAGATTGTGGCCGTCGAGCAGCTCACGGGCCAGGCGGCAGGTGCGCACGGCTTCAACGGCGTCGTAGCAACCGGCGGTGTTCGGCAGGAAGGTGTAGCGATCCGGCGAGAGGAAATCCAGCAGGTTCGGTTCGCCCTGGTTCTGGCCGAGGTTGGTGCGGCGCACGGCAAACGTGACAATTTCGGCACCCGAGGCTTCGATGGCCAGGCGGGTTTCTTCCATGTCGCGGTATTTGCCGGTACCGACCAGCAAACGCGACTGGTAAGTACGACCGGCCAGGACGAAGGGCTTGTCGCTACGAACGATGCTCATGGGAAATCCTCTGTAGGGGTGAGGTTCTTGCAGAATTCTGTGGCCACTCGGCCGAGGCGACTAGCCGCCGCCGATGGCGTGCACCACTTCGACGTTATCGCCGTCATTGAGTGTGGTATCGGCATGCTGACTGCGCGGGACGATATCCAGATTGAGTTCGACTGCCACACGGCGTCCGGTCAGGTCCAGACGGGTCAACAGGGCCGCAACGGTTTCACCGTCGGGCAGTTCAAAGGATTCGCCGTTCAACTGAATGCGCATGCCGGATGCCGCCATCATTTTTTGGGGCTGGCATTCTAGCCCGATCGTGACCTAAAGGTCAGCAATAAGCGTCAAGCGGTCAATGGCAAACGCCAGGCGGCGAGGCCCAGGCAGAGCCAGCCCGCGAGAAAGGCCAGGCCGCCGAACGGGGTGACGATGCCAAGCTTGCTGACACCGGTCAGCGTAAGCACATACAGGCTGCCGGAGAACAGCAGGATGCCGATGGCAAAGGAGGCGCCGGCCCAGGTGACGAGTCGACCCGGAATCTGTGTGGCCAGCAGCGCCACGCCCAGCAGTGCGAGGGTATGCACCAGTTGATAGGTGACGCCGGTGTGGAAGATCGCCAGGTACTCGGCACTCAGACGGTTTTTCAGGCCGTGGGCGGCAAAGGCCCCAAGGCCGACACCGGTGAAGCCGAAAAAAGCGGCCAGCATCAAAAAGCCACGCAGCATGAAGAACTCCAGTCAGACGCGATCAACAGGGTCTGTATAATGGCTCGCTCAACGGGTTCGGCCAAGCCATCTCTATGCTGCGTTTATATTTCCGTCGTTTCACGAAGGCCGTGCTCTGGTTCATGGGCGGCAGCGTATTGCTGGTGCTGATTTTCCGCGTGGTGCCACCGCCGGGGACGGCGCTGATGGTCGAGCGCAAGATCGAATCCTGGTTCGACGGCGAGCCCATCGACCTGCAACGCACCTGGACGCCGTGGGAGGACATCTCCGACGACCTGAAAGTCGCGGTGATTGCGGGCGAAGATCAAAAATTCCCGGAGCACTGGGGTTTTGACTTCGGCGCCATTCAGGCCGCCCTGGCCCACAACGAACTCGGCGGTACGATTCGCGGCGCCAGCACCCTGAGCCAGCAAGTTTCGAAAAACCTGTTCCTGTGGTCGGGTCGAAGCTGGCTGCGCAAAGGCCTGGAAGCCTGGTTTACCGGGTTGATCGAAGTGCTCTGGCCCAAGCAGCGGATTCTTGAGGTGTACCTCAACAGCGCCGAATGGGATGACGGGGTGTTTGGCGCGGAAGCGGCGGCCAGGCATCACTTCGGTGTAGGCGCCCGCGCCCTGTCCCGGCAGCAGGCAAGCTTGCTGGCGGCGGTACTGCCGAACCCTCGCGTGTGGAGTGCCAGCCATCCAACCTCTTACGTGGCGCGGCGTGCAGGCTGGATACGGCGGCAGATGAGTCAGCTCGGTGGTGACAGTTATCTGGTGGATCTCAACGATTCGCGCCGGGCGCCGTGGTCTCAATAGACGATCACGAATGTTTCGGAAAACGAATATCCCTGTGGGAGCGGGCTTGCCCGCGATAGGGGTATATCCGCGACTAATGTGGTGACTGACACGACGTCATCGCGGGCAAGCCCGCTCCCACAGGTTCTCAGCCGACACAGAAATGCGCACAAACAAAAACGCCCCGATCAATGATCGGGGCGTTTTTTATTGCCTGCTCGCTGTTTATGCGGCGATCGACAACTTGAGCTTGTTCATCGCGCTTTTTTCAAGCTGGCGAATACGCTCGGCCGACACGTTGTACTTCTGCGCCAGGTCGTGCAGCGTGGCTTTTTCTTCCGCCAGCCAGCGCTGGTAGAGGATGTCACGGCTGCGGTCGTCCAGCACTTCCAGCGCTTCATGCAGGTTGTGGTTGGAGTTGTCGCTCCAGTCGGCATCTTCCAGTTGACGGGCCGGGTCGTACCGGTGGTCTTCCAGGTAGTTGGCCGGCGACTGGAAAGCACTGTCGTCGTCAGCTTCTGCAGCAGGATCGAAAGCCATGTCGTGGCCGGTCAGGCGACTTTCCATCTCGCGGACTTCCCGCGGCTCTACGCCAAGGCTTTCCGCCACGCGGTGGACTTCCTCGTTGTTCAACCAGGCCAGACGCTTCTTCTGGCTGCGCAGGTTGAAGAACAACTTGCGCTGGGCCTTGGTGGTCGCGACTTTCACGATCCGCCAGTTACGCAGGATGAATTCGTGGATTTCAGCCTTGATCCAGTGCACGGCGAACGAAACCAGACGCACGCCCATTTCCGGGTTGAAGCGTTTCACAGCCTTCATCAGGCCAACGTTACCTTCCTGGATCAGGTCAGCCTGAGCCAGCCCGTAGCCGGAATAGCTACGAGCGATATGTACGACAAAACGCAGGTGGGCGAGCACCATCTGCCGAGCCGCCTCAAGATCCTGCTCATAATAGAGACTCTCGGCCAGTTCACGCTCCTGCTCCGGCGTCAGCAAAGGAATGCTGTTCACCGTGTGCACATAGGCCTCCAGGTTCGCACCCGGGACCAGAGCATATGCAGGCTGCAAAGAATTGGTCATACGAAAAAACCTCCGACTTACATAACTCGTGCAGTTAAGCACTGCCGAAATTGACCGGAAACCGAAAAACAAGTTCCCAAAAAAGCTGAAAGGTCAATACGAGCAAAATGATATTACTTTGGCGCAAGCTCCCTCAGATGGCGAGCGACTGCAATCCAAGCACCGATATACCCCAACAGCACCGCGCCAAGCAAGAGAGACAGACCGTCGGCTACCGGGACACCGGCCAGCGCAAAATCGCTGCCATACAAACCGGCCAGCCCGACTACCGCGTCGTTCAGCCAGTTCAGGCCGAACGCCAGCACACCCCAGGAAAAAATCCCCGCACCAAAGCCATAAAGCGCGCCCATATAAAGGAAGGGCCTGCGCACATAACTGTCAGTGCCACCGACGAGTTTAATCACTTCTATCTCTGTGCGGCGGTTTTCAATATGAAGACGAATGGTATTGCCTATCACCAAAAGTAATGCAGAAACCAGAAGCACGGTCAGACCGAAGACAAAACGGTCACCCAGCTTGAGGATCGCTGCCAGACGCTCGACCCAGACTAGATCAAGCTGCGCCTGTTGTACCTTCGGCAGCTCGGAAAGTTTTTGTCTTAATGCTTCAAGCGCGGGCTTGTCGACTTCATTTGGGGTCACCAGCACCACGCCCGGCAGCGGGTTCTCCGGCAGTTCCTTGAGCGCTTCACCCAGGCCGGATTGTTGCTGGAACTCTTCCAGCGCCTGGTCCCGACCGACGTACTCGGCATCGGCCACGCCGGGCATGCCCTTGATCTGCTCGCGCAGCGTCTCGCCATCAGCCGGGCTGGCTTCGAGTTGCAGGTACAGGGAAATCTGTGCCGCGCGCTGCCACGAGCCACCCAGACGTTCCACGTTACTTAGCAAAAG
The DNA here is from genome assembly GCF_003634475.1 of Pseudomonas sp. WPR_5_2. Taxonomy (NCBI): domain Bacteria; kingdom Pseudomonadati; phylum Pseudomonadota; class Gammaproteobacteria; order Pseudomonadales; family Pseudomonadaceae; genus Pseudomonas; species Pseudomonas sp. WPR_5_2. Next base: position 256,220 of record NZ_RBLA01000005.1, read on the forward strand.
TGACAGCCCCATAGGCAAACTCAGGGCCACCGCCATCACCAGGCAGGTGAAAAAGCTGCCGATGGGTTGCTTGCCCAGTCGACGCAGACTGTCCAGCAGACTGGCGCGATGACTTTCGATCCATGCACGAAACAACGTGGCAAAGTCCGGCCCATCGTCATCGTCGTGTTTTTTCTTCTGCGGCTGCGGGTCGGCGGCTTTCGGCGCCACACGCTCGGAAACCTTGGGACTACGTGTTGCACTCATACGCCGGCCTCCCCGTCGCCGATCAATCGACCGCGCTGCAAGGTCAGCATGCGGTGACGCATGCGCGCGATCAGGGCCAGGTCGTGACTGGCGATCAGCACGCTGGTGCCCAGGCGGTTGATGTCTTCGAACACACCCATGATTTCCGCCGCCAGGCGCGGGTCGAGGTTACCGGTCGGTTCGTCCGCGAGCAGCAAGGCCGGGCGGTGAACGATGGCACGGGCGATGCCGACGCGCTGTTGCTGACCGGTGGACAAGTCGCCGGGATACAAATCGGTCTTGTCCGACAGCGCCACGCGTTCCAGGGCCGAATCCACACGCTTGGCGACCTCGGCCTTGGACAGCCCAAGAATCTGCAACGGCAACGCGACGTTGTTGAATACGGTGCGATCGAACAGCAGTTGGTGGTTCTGGAACACCACGCCGATCTGTCGGCGCAGAAACGGTATTTGCGCGTTGCTGATGGTGCTCAGGTCCTGCCCGGCCAGCAGCAGCTTGCCGCTGGTCGGACGCTCCATGGCCAGCAACAACCGCAACAAGGTGCTTTTACCGGCGCCGGAATGGCCGGTGACAAACAGAAACTCGCCACGACGGACTCGAAAGCTCAGCTCATGCAAGCCGACGTGACCGTTCGGGTAGCGTTTACCGACCTGTTCGAAACGAATCATGAACGCTCCCGCTCGGCAAACAGTGCCTGGACAAAGGGTTCAGCTTCAAAGGTGCGCAAATCGTCGATGCCTTCACCGACGCCGATATAACGAATCGGCAGGCCAAACTGCTTGGCCAGGGCAAAAATCACCCCGCCCTTGGCGGTGCCATCGAGCTTGGTCAGCGCCAGGCCGGTCAATGCGACGGTCTGGTTGAACTGCTTGGCCTGGTTGATGGCGTTCTGGCCGGTACCGGCGTCGAGCACCAGCAGCACTTCGTGAGGCGCGTCTGCGTCGAGCTTGCCGATCACCCGGCGAACCTTCTTCAGTTCTTCCATCAGGTTGTCTTTGGTGTGCAGGCGACCGGCGGTGTCGGCGATCAACACATCAATGCCACGGGCCTTGGCGGCCTGCACGGCGTCGAAAATCACCGAAGCGGAGTCGGCGCCGGTGTGCTGGGCGATGACCGGAATCTTGTTGCGCTCGCCCCAGACCTGCAATTGCTCGACCGCCGCGGCACGGAAAGTATCGCCAGCAGCAAGCATGACTTTCTTGCCTTCCAGCTGCAGCTTCTTCGCCAGCTTGCCGATGGTGGTGGTCTTGCCGGCACCGTTGACACCGACGACGAGAATCACGAACGGCTTGTTCTGCGAGGTGATTTTCAGCGGTTGCTCGACGGGCTTGAGCATTGCCGACAGCTCGCCCTGCAAGGATTTGTACAGCGCATCGGAATCGGCCAGCTCTTTACGCGCGACCTTCTGGGTCAGGCGCTGGATGATCACCGAGGTGGCTTCCACACCGACGTCAGCGGTCAGCAGACGGGTTTCGAGATCGTCGAGCAACTCGTCATCGATGGCTTTCTTGCCCAGGAACAGGCTGGCCATGCCTTCGCCGATGCTCGCGCTGGTCTTGGACAGGCCTTGCTTGAGACGGGCGAAGAACCCGGCTTTGGTTTCTTCGGTGCGTGGTGGCTCGACCGGGGTTTCTGCGGGGACAACAATGGGCGCAGCGACAATCGGTGCCGGTGCCGGTGCCTGAACAACCGGTGCGGCCGGAGCAACGAATGCAGGAATCACAGGCTCTGGCGCAACGGGCGCAACGGGCGCAACGGGCGCAACGGGCGCAGGCTCGGCGACAACCACGGGCGCCACAACCGGCTCAACCACCGGAGCCTGAACCGGCTCAGGTGTAAACGTGGAGGCTGCTGGAATCGACGGTGTAACGTGCGGCGCCAAGTCGTCCACGACCAGTGCCACCGGCTCTTCCGCCACAGGCAAGGTCAGCCACGGCTTGGCGACTGGAGGCAGAGGCTGTTCGGCCACGATTTCAGGTTCGACTTCCACCACCGGTTGCAGCACCGGGTCGGCGATCGGCAATACTGCCGGCGCGGGCTCGGCGTCTATTACCGGCGCAGGTGTAGGCTCAGGAAGTGGTTGTGGCTGTTCGACGGCGGGTTCCTGCGGTTTTTTGCGCAGCCATCCGAACAGGCTTTTTTTCTCGCCAGCCGCAGCTGGGGTCTTCTTGTCGTCGTTGGAACCAAACATGGGGGACGGCTATCTCACGGTAGCGACGCGCCAACGGGCGCCCCGGCAAATAAATATTCGATGCAGAACAGACTGCGATTGACCCAGCTTGTTCACGCGCAACATTTTGTCGAGGTGCGAACGGCACCTCACGGAAACGATTTCACGAAGGACTAAAGCGGCAAAATCGGTGAAAAAGCAGAGTTTAGTTGACAAAACCCAGTCTTCTGCCGAAAACCCATACAACCTGATCAAACACAAAGGCCTGATAGGCGTGGCCGCCAGTAAAACGGATCAGTATCCTAGCACCTCCTCGCCCGCCTAGGCTAAGACCAAGCGGGCAGCCCAACAGGTTTAAAAACGAATGAATGCTCTAGCCCGCCGCGCCGCAGGCCTGCTGCTCAGCACAGTTTGTCTGCCCCTCTCAGCTTTGGCTGCCGATCCACAACCCACCCACGAATTCACCCTCGACAATGGTTTGAAGGTCGTCGTGCGCGAAGATCATCGCGCTCCGGTGGTGGTTTCCCAGGTCTGGTACAAGGTCGGCTCCAGCTACGAAACCCCTGGGCAGACCGGTTTGTCCCACGCCCTGGAACACATGATGTTCAAGGGCAGCGAGAAAGTCGGCCCTGGCGAAGCCTCGCTGATCCTGCGCGACCTTGGCGCCGAAGAAAACGCTTTCACCAGCGACGATTTCACCGCCTATTACCAGGTACTGGCCCGCGACCGCCTGGGCGTGGCCTTCGAGCTTGAAGCCGACCGCATGGCCAGCCTGCGCCTGCCGGCCGACGAGTTCGCCCGCGAGATCGAAGTCATCAAGGAAGAACGTCGGCTGCGTACCGACGACAAGCCGATGTCCAAGGCTTACGAGCGTTTCAAGGCCATGGCTTACCCGGCCAGCGGCTACCACACGCCCACCATCGGCTGGATGGCGGATCTGGACCGCATGAAGGTCGAAGAGCTGCGCCACTGGTATCAGTCCTGGTACGTGCCGAACAACGCCACGCTGGTGGTGGTCGGTGACGTGACCCCGGAAGAAGTCAAAACCCTGGCCCAGCGTTACTTCGGGCCGATCGCCAGGCGCGACGTTCCGCCGGCGAAGATTCCGCTGGAACTGGCCGAGCCCGGCGAGCGGCAGATCACCCTGCACGTGAAGACCCAATTGCCCAGCCTGATGCTGGCGTTCAACGTGCCGAGCATCGCCACGACCGAAGACAAACGCTCGGTGAATGCCTTGCGCCTGATTTCCGCCCTGCTCGACGGTGGCTACAGCGCGCGCATCCCGACTCAACTGGAGCGTGGCGAAGAACTGGTGTCCGGCGGTTCGTCGAGTTACGACGCCTACACCCGGGGCGACAGCCTGTTCTCCCTGTCGGCAACGCCCAACAGCCAGAAGAAAAAGACCATCGCCCAGGCCGAAGCCGGTTTGTGGAAACTGCTCGAACAACTGAAAACCACCGCGCCGTCCGCTGAAGAACTGGAACGCGTGCGCGCGCAGGTCATCGCCGGGCTGGTTTACGAGCGCGACTCGATCACCAGCCAGGCCACCGCGATCGGCCAACTGGAAACGGTCGGCCTGTCCTGGAAGCTGATGGACACCGAGCTCGCCGAACTGGAAAGCGTGACACCGGAAGATATCCAGAAAGCCGCCAAGCTGTATTTCACCCGCGAACGTCTCAGCGTCGCCCATGTACTGCCGGAGGAGACGACTCATGAGTGAGTCCAAGAAACCTCGGCTGGCCCTGGTCAGCCTGCTCGCTGTGGCCCTGATCGGGTCTGCCGCCTTCTATTTTTCCAGGACCGGCGAGTCCAGTGCCAGCGAAGCACTGGACAAGGCCAAGGCCAGCCAGAAGCTGCAATCGTTGACAGAACTCAACGGCAAGTCACCGAGTCACCGCAAACTCGACGTGCAAACCTGGAACACCGCCGAAGGCGCCAAGGTGCTGTTCGTCGAAGCCCGCGAACTGCCCATGTTCGACATGCGCCTGATCTTTGCCGCCGGCAGCAGCCAGGATGGCGACGCCCCTGGCCTGGCATTGCTGACCAACGCCATGCTGAACGAAGGCGTGGCCGGCAAGGATGTCAGCGCCATTGCCCAGGGCTTCGAAGGCCTGGGCGCCGATTTCGGTAACGGTGCCTACAAGGACATGGCCGTCGCGTCGCTGCGCAGCCTCAGCGCCGTGGACAAGCGTGAACCGGCCTTGAAGCTGTTCGCCGAAGTCGTCGGTAAACCAACCTTCCCCGCCGACTCCTTTACCCGCATCAAAAACCAGATGCTCGCCGGCTTCGAATACCAGAAACAGAACCCCGGCAAACTGGCCAGCCTTGAGTTGATGAACCGCTTGTATGGCGATCATCCGTACGCCCATGCCAGCGACGGCACGGCGAAAACCGTTCCGGCCGTCACCCTGGCGCAGCTGCGCGCGTTCCACGAAAAAGCCTATGCGGCGGGTAATGTGATCATTGCGCTGGTCGGCGATTTGTCTCGCGCCGAGGCCGAAGCCATTGCCGCCCAGGTATCCATTGCCCTGCCGAAAGGCCCGGCGCTGCCGAAAATCCCGCAACCGGCCGAGCCCAAGGCCAGCATCGGCCACATCGAGTTCCCGTCTAAACAGACCAACCTGATGCTCGCGCAACTGGGTATCGATCGGGATGATCCGGATTACGCGGCGCTGTCCATGGGCAACCAGATCCTCGGCGGTGGCGGTTTCGGCACGCGACTGATGAGCGAAGTGCGCGAAAAGCGCGGCCTGGCTTATGGTGTGTATTCGGGCTTCACGCCGATGCAGGCGCGCGGTCCGTTCATGATCAACCTGCAGACCCGCGCCGAAATGAGCGAAGGCACCCTGAAGCTGGTGCAGGACGTCCTAGCCGACTACCTCAAGACCGGGCCGACCGAAAAAGAACTCGACGACGCCAAGCGCGAACTGGCCGGCAGCTTTCCGCTGTCCACCGCCAGCAATGCCGACATCGTCGGCCAGTTGGGTGCAATCGGCTTCTACAACCTGCCGTTGAGTCATCTGGAAGACTTCATGCAACAGTCCCAGGACCTGACCGTGGAGCAAGTCAGGGCCGCACTGAACAAACACCTGAGCACGGATAAAATGGTCATCGTCAGCGCTGGCCCGACCGTGCCGCAAAAGCCGTTACCGGCCCCTACTGATAAACCTGCCGAGCAACCGCTCGGGGTTCCGGAGCATTAATGGCCACTCAATCGAAATCCAAAAAACCCGTGCACAACGGCGTCAACCAGCTGCGCATCATCGGTGGCGAATGGCGCAGCCGCAAGCTGAGCTTCCCCGATGCCCCGGGCCTGCGCCCGACGCCGGACCGGGTGCGTGAAACCCTGTTCAACTGGCTCGCGCCGTACGTTCCAGGCGCCAAGGTGCTCGACCCGTTCACCGGCAGCGGCGCGCTGTTTCTTGAAGCCTTGTCCCGTGGCGCAGCCATGGGCCAGGCGCTGGATGCCAGCAGCCTCGCAGTGTCCAACCTCAAGGAACACCTGGGTACGCTGCGCTGCACCACCGGCCAAGTCCAGACCGCCGATGCCCTGCGCTATCTGGAAACCCAGACAGCAACGGCTTACGACCTGGTGTTCCTCGACCCGCCGTTCAACCAGAACCTGCTGCCCGCCGTTTGCAAACTGCTCGAAGAACGCCAGTGGCTGGCCGAGGATGCCTGGGTGTACACCGAGAGCGAATCCGCGCCGTCGACACTCGGCCTGCCGGGCAACTGGCGCCTGCACCGGGAGCAAAAGTCCGGGCGGGTCTATTATTCGTTGTGGCAACGCATGGCAGAGATCGCCGGCTGATCGACCGGCCTGAACAAAGCGCACGCCTCAAACCAGGCGTGCGCCGCGGCTTCGAGAACAATCGTGTCCCATCCGTCAGAACGCTTCATCCCCGCCTTGGGCCTCGGCAACCCGCACTTGCAAACCTTGTGGGGACCGCTGTGGCGCAAAACCATCCATATCCAGCGTGAGCGAGAGCGCTTGTGGCTCGAGGATGGCGACTTCCTCGACCTCGACTGGCATGGCCCGCACAGCGCAGACGCGCCCTTGGTGCTGGTGCTGCACGGGCTGACCGGTTCGTCGAATTCGCCTTACGTGGCCGGGATGCAGAAAGCATTGGGTGACCGGGGCTGGGCCAGCGTTGCGTTGAACTGGCGCGGCTGCTCCGGCGAACCCAATCTATTGCCGCGCAGCTACCATTCCGGCGCCAGCGAAGACCTGGCCGAAACCATCCAGCACCTGCGGACCAAACGGCCTCTCGCACCGCTGTACGCGGTCGGTTATTCCCTGGGGGGCAATGTCCTGCTCAAGCACTTGGGCGAGAGCGGTCACGACAGCGGCGTGCTAGGCGCGGTGGCGGTATCGGTACCGTTTCGCCTGGATCAGTGCGCCGACCGGATCGGCCAGGGTTTCTCGAAGGTCTATCAGGCCCACTTCATGCGCGAGATGCTGGCCTACATCAAGAACAAGCAACGCCAATTCCAGCATGACGGGCGCGAGGATGGCCTGGCAGCACTGGCAGCGCTGGGCTCGCTGGAAAACCTGCGCACGTTCTGGGATTTCGATGGCCGGGTGACCGCGCCACTGAACGGCTTCGTCGATGCAGAGGATTACTATCGTCGCGCGTCGAGCCGCTATTTCCTCGGGGAAATTCGTACGCCGACCCTGATTATTCAGGCAGCCGACGATCCCTTTGTCTTTCCCCACAGCCTGCCGCAAACCGATGAGTTGTCTGCCTGCACGCAATTCGAATTACAGGCCAGGGGTGGGCATGTCGGGTTTGTCGACGGTTCAGTCCGGCAGCCGGGTTACTACCTGGAACGGCGCATACCCCAGTGGCTGGCCACGATGGGCCGCGAGTAAGTCATGGGGGCTGATCAGGGCGAATCGATCCATTTCTGGCAAACGGCGCCATTGGCTGGGGTCGAGTTATTGTCGGCGCGCTACATCGAACACCGCTTCGCGCCCCACGTGCATGACGGCTACGTGATCGGCATGATCATGGCCGGTGCCCAGCGTTACCGCTATCGCGGCGCCGAGCATCTGGCGGGCAGCGGCACGCTGGTGCTGATCAATCCGGACGAACTGCACACCGGTCACAAGGGTACGGAGGACGGTTGGTTGTATCGGGCGTTTTATCCGGACAGTCGTCAGATTCTGTCGTTGCTGGCCGAACTCGAACTGCCGACCCACAACCTCCCGGCGTTCGGCGCCACGCTGTACCGCGACCCGGACCTGGTAAACGGTTTCTGCCAATTGCATCGTTTGCTGGAAAGCTCATCCACGGCCCTGCAACAGCAGACGGCCTGGCGCGAGCTGATGCTATCGCTGTTGCAGCGTCACGCGGCCGTTGCGGATGCCGGCAAACCGGGCAAGGAACACCGGGCGGTGACGCTGGCCAAAGAGCTGCTGTACGCGCAGCTGGCGGAACCGCCTTCGCTGGAAGAACTGGCGGCAGCGGTGAATCTGTCACCCTTTCACTTCGCCCGGGTATTTCGCCGCGCCACCGGCATGCCGCCGCACACCTGGCTGATGCAACAGCGCATCGCCCGGGCGCGGGCGTTGTTGCAGGGAGGATGCTTGCCGCTGGAAGTTGCCACGCAGCTGGGGTTTGCCGACCAGAGCCATCTGAGCCGGCAGTTCAAGCAGGTATATGGGGTGGGGCCGGGGGCGTACCGCAGTGCGCGGCAATTGATCACGACACCTATCTAATGTGGGAGCGAGCCTGCTCGCGAAAGCGGTGTGTCCGTCAACATTTAAGTCGGCTGGTACTCCGTCTTCGCGAGCAGGCTCGCTCCCACAGGGGGGATCAGTGTTCACTCGCCGGTAGCGATCCCGCGCCCAGGATCATTGATCCACTCGCTCCACGACCCGGCATACAACGCACCCAGTGGATAACCGGCCAGGCACAGGGCAAACAGGTTATGGCACGCTGTCACACCGGACCCGCAATACGCCACCAGATCATTCGGCGAACGGCCACCCAGTTTCGCGGCGAATCGCTGCTTGAGTTGATCGCCCGGCAGGAAACGCCCATCGGCGCCCAGGTTGTCGGTGAACGCAGCGCATTGCGCGCCGGGAATGTGTCCGGCAATCGGGTCGATCGGCTCCATTTCACCCTTGAAGCGCGGCAAGGCGCGGGCGTCGAGCAAGGTCAACTCGGGCTTGTCGAGGCGTTTGTGCAATTCTTCGGCACTGAGCAACAGTGAGGCGTCAGGCGTTCCGGTAAAACTGCCACGATTGATCGCTGGTGCGTCAAGACTCAGGGGCAAACCCGCCGCATGCCAGGCCTTGAGCCCGCCATCGAGGATAAACACGCCGTCACGCTTGCCCAGCCACGCCAGCAGCCACCAGGCCCGCGCCGCGTAGGCACCCGGGCCGTCATCGTACAAAACCACTTCACTGTCATTGTCGATGCCCCAGGCCTGCAGGCGCTCGATCAGGTCGGCCGGCTCGGGCAACGGATGACGCCCGGTCACCCCCTTGACCACTTTCCCGCTGAGATCACGCTCAAGATCGGCAAAACTTGACCCGGCGATGTGGCCTTCGGCATAGCTGCGATGTCCGTAATCCGGATCCTCCAGGGCAAAACGACAATCCAGAATCACCAGCCCCGGTTGCTCCTTTTTCAAGTCCAACGCTTGCGGGCTGATCAGTTGCGCTATGGGCATAACGGGCTCCTGTGATGGGCGGATTTCGATGCTGCTGCACTTTCTATTTCACAGCAGCGTATTCACGGCGGCTAGTTCAAGCTGGCTAGTTCACCGACTCTTCAAGCGCCTGGGCCAGCGGCACGTAAAACTCCTCGAACAACGCGTCGACTGCCTCACGCGCCTGATCGGTGACAAACCCGGCTTCCAGCACCAGCACCTGATAAACACCGCGTTTGATCGCCTGCTCGCTGAGGTGGCTGGAGTTTTCCCGCGTGGTGCACAAAAAACGCACCCAGGACGTGAGGATGATCCAGGCATTGAGGGTCAGGGATTCGATCTGCACCCGATTCATCTTCAGGATGCCGGCGTCGACGAAGCCTTCGTAGATGTGCGTGCCCTGGATCAGGCATCGCTGGGAAAAACGTCGATAACGCCCGGCCAGGTCCGGATCGCTGTCGAGCAAGTGCTCGAGGTCGCGATGCAAAAACCGGTAACGCCACATCGCCGAGAGTAACTCCTTGAGGTAGAAGCGCTTGTCTTCCACCGTCGCCGCCCGGCCCTGGGGCGGGCGCAGGAAGCTGTCCACCAGGCTTTCGTACTCGCTGAACAGCACGGCGATGATCGCCTGCTTGTTGGGGAAGTGGTAGTACAGGTTGCCCGGGGAAATCTCCATGTGGGCAGCAATGTGGTTGGTGCTGATGCTGCGCTCGCCCTGCTGATTGAACAGCTCAAGGCTGTTCTGCACGATGCGCTCGCTGGTTTTTATCCTTGGGGCCATGGCTTGAGCTTAAATTCAGAGTGCGTTGACGGGCATCTTACGACCTATCCGGACAGGGATAAAACAAAGCTGCGCCTGGATGTCATTTGACTTTCTAGAGTATAGACTCTAGAAAGTGCCTCATTACAATAAATCCGGAGCCGACCATGACTGCCGAAATTTCCTACCTCAAAGATCTGCAGCTTCCTCTGGAAGAACTCCAGGCCCTGTTTGACGCGCAGCGCGCCGCCTACGCCGCCAACCCCATGCCGCCTGCCGCACAGCGCCAACAATGGCTCAAGGCGTTGCGTGATTTATTGAATAGCGAACGTCAAGCCCTGATCGACGCGATCAGCCAGGATTTCAGCCACCGCAGCGCCGATGAAACCCTGCTCGCCGAGCTGATGCCCAGCCTGCACGGCATCCATTACGCCAGTCGGCACCTCAAAAACTGGATGCGCCCATCGCGGCGCAAGGTCGGCGTGGCCTTCCAGCCGGCCTCGGCAAAAGTGGTTTACCAGCCACTGGGCGTGGTCGGGGTGATCGTGCCGTGGAACTACCCGTTGTATTTGGCCATGGGGCCACTGGTCGGTGCGTTGTCGGCGGGCAATCGGGTGATGCTCAAGCTCAGCGAATCGACCCCCGCCACCGGCCTGCTGCTCAAGCAATTGCTGGGACGAATTTTCCCCGAAGACCTGGTTTGCGTGGTGCTGGGCGAGGCCGATATCGGCGTGGCGTTTTCCCGGCTGCGTTTCGATCATTTGCTGTTCACAGGTGCCACCAGCATTGGCAAACACGTGATGCGCGCGGCGGCGGAGAACCTGACACCGGTCACCCTGGAACTGGGCGGCAAGTCCCCGGCTATCGTTTCCCGTGATGTGCCGCTCAAGGATGCCGCCGAACGCATCGCCTTCGGCAAGACCCTCAACGCCGGGCAAACCTGCGTGGCCCCGGACTATGTGCTGGTGCCGGAAGACCGTGTCGGTTCGTTCGTCGAGGCTTATCGCCAGGCGGTGCGCGGCTTTTATCCGACACTGGCTGACAACCCGGACTACACCGCCATCATCAATGACCGACAACTGGCCCGACTCAACGGCTATATCAGCGACGCCACCAGTAAAGGCGCATTGCTGGTCCCGCTGTTCGAACAGGGTCAGGGCCGTCGCATGGGGCATAGCTTGCTGCTCAACGTCAACGACGACATGACGGTGATGCAGGACGAAATCTTCGGCCCGCTGCTGCCGATCGTGCCCTACAAGGAGCTGGATCAAGCATTTACCTACATCAACCAGCGCCCTCGCCCACTGGCGCTGTATTACTTCGGCTATGACAAGCGCGAGCAGAACCGCGTGCTGCATGAAACCCATTCCGGTGGCGTATGCCTCAACGACACGTTGCTGCATGTCGCCCAGGATGACATGCCATTCGGCGGCATCGGTGCCTCGGGCATGGGCCATTACCACGGCCACGAAGGCTTCCTGACGTTCAGCAAGGCCAAGGGGGTGCTGATCAAACAACGCTTCAACGCGGCGAAACTGATCTACCCCCCGTACGGCAAATCCATCCAGAAACTGATCCAGAAGCTGTTCATCCGCTAACGCTCAATACCATCGGGTAATAACAATAATGAGCCCAAGCTTTTGTGATTCTCCCGCGCTGTCACGGCGCGGCCTGCTCAAGTTCAGCCTGGGCGCCAGCGCCTTTCTTGCCACCGCCGGGTTGGGAGCCAGCCTCAGCGGCTGCTCATCGAGCGTTCCGGCCAGCGGTTTCGCGGCGCTGCGCAGTGGCGACCTGATGTTTCTGCGAGCATTGATTCCGGTGATGCTCGACGGTGCCGTGGCCGTTGAGCACAAGTCCGACGCTGTCGAAGGCGCCTTGAAAAGCCTGGATTACAGCCTCGACCACTTGTCGCCGGAAATGCTCAAGCTGACCCGCCAATTATTCGATGTGCTGGGCATGGCCGTGACCCGTGGACCGCTCACCGGTATCTGGGGCAGCTGGGAAAACGCCAGCGGCGACGAGATCCGGCACTTTCTCGCTCGTTGGCAGAACAGCTCGCTGAGCCTGCTGCGCATGGGCCACAGCTCGTTGGTGCAACTGGTGATGATGGCCTGGTACGGGCGCAAGGAGTCGTGGGCGCATTGCGGGTATCCCGGGCCGCCAGCCGTTTGAGACCGCGTCGCGCCCATCGCGGGCAAGCCTTGCTCCCACAGGATTGAGGTAGTCCACCCTTTTGTAAACGACTCAAACCCTGTGGGAGCGAGGCTGCCCGCGATGGCGTCAGCCGCATCACCACCCAATTCAAAATAATAAGAGAACCTGAATATGCCCGTACCCGACCCGTTCCGCGAAGGCATGGCCCGTGGCTGGAAAACCCATGATGGCTCACGACTGACCCAGGATCTGGTCCTGGAAGCGGATGTAGCGATCATCGGCAGTGGCGCCGGCGGCGGGACCACCGCTGAAATACTCAGCGCGGCGGGCTACAAAGTGCTGCTGATCGAAGAAGGCCCGCTCAAGACCAGCAGCGACTTCAAGCTGCTTGAAGACCAGGCCTACGCCAGCCTCTATCAGGAAGGCATCGGGCGCATGAGCAAGGACGGTGCGATCACCATCCTCCAGGGGCGGGCCGTGGGCGGCACCACGCTGATCAACTGGACCTCCAGTTTCCGCACCCCTGAACCCACCCTGGAACACTGGGCCAAAGAGCACAACGTGAAAGGCCACAGCCCGGCGAACATGACACCGTGGTTCGAAAAAATGGAGCAGCGCCTGGGCGTCGCGCCGTGGAGGGTACCGCCCAACGCCAACAACGACGTTATCCGCAAAGGCTGCGAAAAGCTCGACTACAGCTGGCACGTGATCCCGCGCAACGTGCGCGGCTGCTGGAACCTCGGCTATTGCGGCATGGGCTGCCCGACCAATGCCAAGCAATCGATGATGGTCACCACCATTCCCGCCACCCTGGAAAAGGGCGGTGAGTTGCTCTACCTGGCCCGCGCGGAAAAGCTCCTTATCAGCGGTGACAAGGTCACCGGGCTGCAATGCGTGGCGATGGATGAACGATGCGTCCAGCCCACGGGTCGCAGCATTACGGTCAAGGCACGGCATTACGTATTGGCCGGCGGCGGGATCAACAGCCCGGCGCTGCTATTGCGTTCCGACGCGCCGGATCCGCACCAACGCCTGGGTAAACGGACCTTTCTGCATGTGGTGAACATGTCCGCCGGGCTGTTCGACGAGGTGATCAACCCGTTCTATGGGGCGCCGCAGTCGATTTATTCCGATCATTTCCAATGGCAGGACGGCACCACCGGCAAAATCGGCTACAAGCTGGAGGTTCCTCCGCTGCACCCGGCACTGGCGGCGACGCTGCTCGGCGGTTTCGGCCAGGAAAATGCGCAGCACATGGCCAACCTGCCCCACACCCACGCGATGCTGGCGTTGATGCGTGACGGATTCCACCCGGACAGCCCCGGAGGCAGCGTCGAGTTGCGCGGCGACGGCACGCCAGTGCTCGATTACCCGGTCTCGGCCTATGTCTGGGAAGGGCTGCGCCGGGCGTTCCACAGCATGGCCGAGATCCAGTTCGCCGGCGGCGCCAATGCGGTCATGCCGATGCACGCCGATGCACGGTATGTAAAAACCCTGGGCGAAGCGCGCACGCTGATCGACAGCCTCAGCCTGAAGTTGTACCGCACGCGGTTGGGCAGCGCCCATGTGATGGGTGGTTGTGCCATGGGCGAAGACCCGAAAAATGCCGTGACCGACAGCCTCGGCCGGCATCATCAACTGGGCAATCTGTCGATACATGACGGCTCGCTGTTCCCCACCAGCATTGGCGCAAACCCGCAATTGTCGGTCTATGGCCTGACAGCGCAACTGGCCACTTCCTTGGCCGAACGTTTGAAAAACCCGTGAAAATGACGAATATTCCTATCGTCTATAGTGCTTTCTTACCCAACAGGCGACTTGGCCGACCGGTAAGGCTGCGATACCATCCGATTCCCCAACGCACTCCCGCCAGGACGACGCGATGAACCGAGTGTTGTACCCAGGTACCTTCGACCCTATTACCAAGGGCCATGGCGATCTGGTCGAACGCGCCTCGCGCCTGTTCGATCACGTGATCATTGCCGTGGCCGCCAGCCCGAAGAAAAACCCGTTGTTTCCTCTGGAACAGCGTGTGGCACTGGCCCGTGAGGTCACCAAACATTTGCCGAACGTTGAAGTCGTCGGCTTCTCGACTCTGCTGGCGCACTTCGCCAAAGAGCAGAACGCCAACGTGTTCCTGCGTGGTTTGCGCGCGGTGTCGGACTTCGAATACGAATTCCAGCTGGCCAACATGAACCGGCAACTGGCCCCGGACGTGGAAAGTCTGTTCCTGACCCCGTCCGAGCGCTATTCGTTCATTTCCTCGACGCTGGTCCGTGAAATTGCAGCCTTGGGCGGTGATATCACCAAGTTCGTACACCCTGTGGTAGCGGATGCACTGACCGAACGCTTCAAGAAATAATCCCCGCAAACTGTAGGAGCGAGCCTGCTCGCGATGGACGTCAACGATAACGCGGGAAACCTGACACCCCGCCGCGTTTTCGGGTTCATCGCCAGCAGGCTGGCTCCTACAGTACGTCGCACGTGCGTGCAGTACAGGCGCCAATGCGGCACAATTAAGCGCATTGATATATTGCGCCCGGGCCCGCCGCCCCGGCTGGAGTTAGCATGTCCCTGATCATCACCGACGATTGCATCAACTGCGACGTCTGCGAACCCGAGTGCCCGAACGCCGCCATTTCCCAGGGCGAAGAGATCTACGTGATCGACCCGAACCTGTGCACGCAGTGCGTGGGCCACTACGACGAACCGCAGTGCCAACAGGTCTGCCCGGTGGATTGCATTCCATTGGACGAGGCCCATCCGGAGACTGAAGAGCAGTTGATGGAGAAGTACCGGAAGATTACCGGTAAGGCTTGAGGCTGGTGTTGCCTGTACCTACGCCTTCGCGAGCAGGCTCGCTCCCACAGTAGATCCAGGGTGTGCCCACATTTTGATTAACATGACAAATCGAAATGTGGGAGCGAGCCTGCTCGCGAAAGCGTCATCAGCCACACCGAAGATGCAACAGACTCACTCGCGCTGCTCAAACCCCTCCCCGATACACCCCAGACACCGCACGAACGCCGCTTTCGCCGGGTCGACCACCAAGGCTTGCCCCGCATCGCCCACCCCACCGCCCAGCGCGGTAAAGGGCAACGACACCACGAACACCCCTGCACCGATCACCGTCGCCACCACCAGCAAAGGCCGAGCAATCAGCAGATCGCCCATCATCGCGTAGGCAGGTGGATTTTGAATGGTGTAAAGCGGATCACCGCTGCCACTGCTGGCGACGGCTGAAGTGCCGACGCTCAGCAACAAGGCAGCGACAAGGGTTCGAAACGGATTCATGGCACGGTCCTTCGGCTAGACAGTCACGCACTGACTATAGACCGCCTGCACGGCAAAACCCTGTAGGAGCTGGCTTGCCAGCGAAGAGGTCGGCAAATACAGCGTCGATGTCGCCTGACACGCCGCCTTCGCCAGCAAGCTGGCTCCTGCAAGTCGGGCGTTTCAGCGCTGGCAACGCGGGCAAAAGACGCTGGCGCGCTGCCCGAGTTTCACTTCCCGCAATTGCGTGCCGCAGACCTTGCAGTGCTCGGCGCCTCGGCCGTACACGAACAGCTCCTGCTGGAAGTAGCCCGGCTGGCCGTCACCACCAATAAAATCACGCAGCGTAGTACCGCCGCGCTCGATGGCGGCAGCCAGAATGCGTTTGATCTCGATCGCCAGCTTCAGGTACCGCGCACGGGAAATGCTTTTGGCCTCGCGGCGCGGGTCGATCCCGGCAGCGAACAATGCTTCGGTCGCGTAGATGTTACCGACACCCACCACCACCGCGTTGTCCATGATGAACGGCTTGACCGCCATCGAACGCCCGCGGGACAGCTGGAACAGGCGGTCGCCGTCAAACAGGTCGGTCAACGGTTCCGGCCCCAGGCGAATCAACAATTCGTGGTTGAGCGGATCGAGGCTCCAGAGCATCGCGCCAAACCGGCGAGGGTCGGTGTAGCGCAAGGCCAGGCCCGACTCCAGTTCGATATCCACATGTTCATGCTTGGCGGCCGGCAGGCCGGCTTCCACCAGACGCAAATTCCCCGACATGCCCAAGTGGCTGATCAAGGTGCCGACTTCAGCATTGATCAGCAGGTACTTGGCACGCCGCTCCACCAGCACGATGCGCTGGCCGGACAGGCGCACATCGAGATCCTCGGGAATCGGCCAGCGCAGGCGACGATCACGCACGATCACCCGGCTGACGCGCTGGCCTTCCAGGTGCGGGGCAATGCCGCGGCGGGTGGTTTCGACTTCTGGCAGTTCAGGCATGGAGGTCGCGAATCGTTTGCTTGAGGGTTTCGAAATCGTAATCCGAGAGGCCGACGTAATCGAGCACCAGATGCCCGATGCTGTTCCATTCATGGTCTTCGGCCTGGTTGCCCAGCACCCGGTAAGACGCACAAATGTGCTCGGCCATCTTCAGGATCGCCAACAGGTTCTTCAGCGAGCTGTTGCGCGACGACTCATCGCTGAAGATCGCCAGGGCATTGTGGTGATTGGCAATCGCCGCCGTGACGTGGTCCGGCAGGCGCCAGGACTTGGCCGTGTAATAGCCGACCACGGCGTGATTGGTGTTGAACGCCTGATTCTCGGTGTCTACCACCCGGCAGTCGGGGCCGGCGTTGGCATAGGCCTGCTCCAGCACTGTCATGTAGTCGGGGAATCGCTGGAGCATCAGTGGCACGCCACAATCGTGGAACAGCCCCAGGGCGTAAGCCTCGTCGCCGGCCTGGGCCCCGATGCGCTGCGCCACGGTCAGGCAGGTCATTGCAACGTCCTGTGCGGTGTCCCAGAAGCGATTCAGGGTGACGATGGTTTCGTCGTTCATCTCACCCTTGATCGACTGCGCGTTGATCAGGTTGATGATCGAACGGCTACCCAGCAGATTCACCGCGCGCTGGATCGAGGCGATCTTGGTGGTCAAGCCGTAATACGGCGAATTGACGATTTTCAGCAAGGAACCGGAGAGGCCAGGGTCCTGGGAAATCAGCTTCGCGATCACATCCAGATCCGGGTCGGGCATGTACTGCTCCATCTGCAGATCCACCATGATCTGCGGTTGGGCAGGCACACTGATGCCTTGCAGGGATTGCTGGATCTGTTCGGGCGTCAACTCTTGGGACATAGGTACACACTCAGGGTCAGGCGCAGATTCTAGCTTCTTAAAGTTGGATCCGACATACCAGTGAACACATCGCGGGAACTTTCATCCATTTGAAACCGCTTTCGCGAGCAGGCTCGGGGATTTGTGTACGCTGCAGATCAAATGTGGGAGCGAGCCTGCTCGCGAAAGGGCCATCAGCGTTTCATCGCCCATCGACCCTGTCTCGATCCTCAACACGCTATACTCCCGCTCTTTTTTCCGGAGCGACGTCATGTCCCTGCCTAGCCTGCGCCTCAAAGCCAACGCCGACCGCCGTCTGCGCAACGGTCACTTGTGGGTCTATAGCAACGAAATCGATGTAGCGGCGACCCCTTTGCACGGTTTCAAGGCCGGCGATCAGGCGATCCTCGAAGCCGCCGGCGGCAAGCCACTGGGCATCGTTGCCATGAGCCCGAACAACCTGATCTGCGCCCGTGTGCTGTCGCGCGACATCAAGTTGCCGCTGGACAAGTCGCTGCTGGTGCATCGCCTGAACGTGGCCCTGTCGCTGCGAGATCGTTTGTTCGACAAACCGTTCTACCGCCTGGTCTACGGCGATTCCGACCTGCTGCCAGGCCTGGTGGTCGACCGTTTCGGCGACATCCTGGTGGTGCAGATTGCCTCGGCGACCATGGAAGCCCATAAGGACGACGTGATCGCGGCGCTGACCCAAGTGCTCAAGCCAAGCGGCATTCTGTTCAAGAACGACTCCGCGGCCCGTGATGCCGAAGGCCTCAACCGCTACGTCGAAACCGTGTTCGGCCTGGTGCCGGAGTGGGTGGCGCTGGAAGAGAACGGCGTGAAATTCGAAGCACCGGTCATCCAGGGCCAGAAAACCGGCTGGTTCTACGACCACCGCATGAACCGTGCTCGCCTGGCACCCTATGCCAAGGGCAAACGCGTTCTGGACCTGTACAGCTACATCGGCGGCTGGGGCGTGCAAGCGGCGGCGTTCGGTGCCAGCGAAGTGTTCTGCGTCGATGCCTCGGCCTTCGCCCTCGACGGCGTCGAGCGCAACGCCGCGCTGAACGGTTTTGCCGAGAAGATGACCTGCATCGAAGGCGACGTGTTCGAAGCCCTCAAAGAGCTGAAAGCCAGCGAAGAACGTTTCGACGTGATCGTGGCCGACCCGCCGGCGTTCATCAAACGCAAGAAAGACATGAAAAACGGTGAAGGCGCCTACCGTCGCCTGAACGAACAAGCCATGCGCCTGCTGACCAAGGACGGCATCCTCGTGAGCGCCTCCTGCTCGATGCACCTGCCGGAAGACGACCTGCAGAACATCCTGCTGACCAGCGCCCGCCACCTGGACCGTAATATCCAGATGCTGGAACGTGGCGGCCAGGGTCCGGATCATCCGGTGCATCCGGCGATTGCTGAAACGCGTTACATCAAGAGCATTACTTGCCGGTTGTTGCCAAACAGCTAACAACCCAAACCCTTGTAGGAGCGAGCTCTGCTCGCGATGGTCGTCAACGATAACGCGGGGAACCTGACCCCCGCGGCGTCTTCGAATTCATCGCGAGCGAGCTCGCTCCTACAGGGTTCGCGACACATCCCGACCCACTGTCATAACGACAACCTCCCACTCCACGCCTACCGTTTCCCTTCCAATCACCGAAGAGGACAACGGAATGTCCAGCAAGCCAAAAGCCCACCGCTTACGCACCGGCCGCCACTCGGCATCCGGTCGCATCTATCTCCTGACCGCAGTCACCCATGAACGGCAACCGATCTTCAATGATTTGTACGTTGGACGCTTGGTAGTGAACGAATTCAGAAGAGCTCATGAAGCCGGCAGCGCCACCTCAATAGCCTGGGTTGTCATGCCGGATCACTTTCATTGGCTCATTGAGCTGCAAAACGGTGATTTACCGAAACTGATGCAAACGGCCAAATCCAGAAGTGCTCGCGCCATCAACCAGCAACGAGGTCGCCACGAAACGCTATGGCAAAAGGGTTACTTCGACCGAGCCCTGCGCCGCGAGGAAGACCTTAAAGCAGCAGCCCGATACATCATCGCCAACCCTTTGCGGGCCGGGCTTGTGACTCGGATTGGAGACTACCCGCTGTGGGATGCCATGTGGCTTTAATACTGTAGGAGCGAGCTCGCTCGCGATGGTCGTCAACGATAACGCGGGGAACCTGCTGCCCCGCGGCGTTCTCCGGTTTATCGCGAGCAAGCTCGCTCCTACAGGGGCGGTCGCCGAACGTCTTGTGAATGCGCAGAGCCATTCCCTCCAGCCACCAGCCGTGTAGAATCGCGAACATTCATCGCCAGTCATCCCCGGCGGGTTTATGAGCTCAAGCTGAAGCGCGCGGCGATCCCGCAAAGTTATCGGCAACCTATGGACACACGGCCATTTCCGGGTACTCCAGACGTCACTAGAAGCTCACTTCCCTTTTGATACCTGATTAGCCGCCCGGAGTGCTTCATGCCTGATTACCGCTCGAAAACATCCACCCATGGCCGCAACATGGCCGGCGCCCGCGCTCTGTGGCGCGCCACGGGGATGAAAGATGACGACTTCAAAAAGCCGATCATCGCCATTGCCAACTCCTTCACCCAGTTCGTACCGGGCCACGTCCACCTCAAGGACCTGGGCCAACTGGTCGCCCGCGAAATCGAACGCGCAGGCGGTGTGGCAAAAGAATTCAACACCATCGCTGTCGATGACGGCATCGCCATGGGCCACGACGGCATGCTGTATTCGCTGCCGAGCCGCGAGATCATCGCCGACTCCGTCGAGTACATGGTCAACGCCCACTGCGCCGACGCCATCGTCTGCATCTCCAACTGCGACAAGATCACCCCCGGCATGCTGATGGCCTCCCTGCGCCTGAACATCCCGGTGATCTTCGTGTCCGGCGGCCCGATGGAAGCCGGCAAGACCAAACTGGCCAGCCACGGTCTCGACCTGGTCGACGCCATGGTAATCGCCGCCGACTCCAGCGCTTCTGACGAGAAAGTCGCTGAATACGAGCGCAGCGCCTGCCCGACCTGCGGTTCGTGCTCCGGCATGTTCACCGCCAACTCGATGAACTGCCTGGTTGAAGCCCTGGGCCTGGCCTTGCCGGGCAACGGTTCGACCCTGGCCACCCACAGCGACCGCGAGCAGCTGTTCCTGCAGGCCGGCCGCACCATCGTCGAGTTGTGCAAGCGCTACTACGGCGAGAACGATCAGTCGGTATTGCCGCGCAACATCGCCAACTTCCAGGCGTTCGAGAACGCCATGACCCTGGACATCGCCATGGGCGGTTCCACCAACACCATCCTGCACTTGCTGGCCGCCGCCCAGGAAGCCGAGATCGATTTCGACCTGCGCGACATCGACCGTCTTTCGCGCAACGTGCCGCAACTGTGCAAAGTCGCGCCGAACATCCAGAAGTACCACATGGAAGACGTGCACCGTGCCGGCGGGATCTTCAGCATCCTCGGCTCGCTGGCCCGTGGCGGCCTGCTGCACACCCAGCTGCCGACCGTGCACAGCAGCAGCATGGAAGAAGCCATCGCCAAGTGGGACATCACCCAGACCAACGACGAAGCCGTGCATCACTTCTTCAAGGCAGGTCCCGCGGGCATCCCGACGCAAACCGCGTTCAGCCAGTCGACCCGTTGGGAAACGCTGGACGACGACCGTGAAAACGGCTGCATCCGCAGTGTCGAGCACGCCTACTCGCAAGAAGGCGGCCTGGCTGTGCTGTACGGCAACATCGCCCTCGACGGTTGCGTGGTGAAAACCGCCGGCGTCGACGAGTCGATCCACGTGTTCGAAGGCAACGCCAAGATCTTCGAAAGCCAGGACAGCGCCGTGCGCGGCATCCTCGCCGACGAAGTGAAGGAAGGCGATATCGTCATCATTCGCTACGAAGGCCCGAAAGGCGGCCCGGGCATGCAGGAAATGCTGTACCCGACGTCCTACCTGAAATCCAAAGGCCTGGGCAAAGCCTGCGCCCTGCTTACCGACGGCCGCTTCTCCGGTGGTACTTCCGGTCTGTCCATCGGCCACGCTTCGCCTGAAGCCGCTGCCGGTGGCGCAATTGGCCTGGTGCAGGACGGCGACAAAGTGCTGATCGACATTCCGAACCGCTCGATCAACCTGTTGATCAGCGACGAAGAACTGGCCGCGCGCCGTGTCGAGCAGGACAAAAAAGGCTGGAAACCGGTGGAAGTGCGTCCACGTAAAGTGACCACCGCCCTGAAGGCCTACGCCCTGTTGGCCACCAGCGCCGACAAGGGTGCTGTGCGTAACAAGGCGATGCTCGACGGGCTGTAAGCGTCAGCCACCCCCATAAAAATGCCCCGCCAAGTGCGGGGCATTTTTTTGCCTGGCCGAAACCAGGCCTCTTTGTAGGAGCCGGATTGCCGGCGAAAGCGGTGTGTCAGGCAACATTGATGTTGAAGGTGCTGGCCTATTCGCTGGCAAGCCAGCTCCCACAGGGTTTGCGTCGTGCACAAGACTTGTAGGAGCCGGCTTGCCGGCGAAGGCGGTACGTCAGGCAACATTGATGTTGAAGGTGCTGGCCTATTCGCTGGCAAGCCAGCTCCCACAGGGTTTGCGTCGTGCACAAGACTTGTCGGAGCCGGCTTGCCGGCGAAGGCGGTACGTCAGGCAACATTAATGTTGAAGGTGCTGGCCTATTCGCTGGCAAGCCAGCTCCCACAGGGTTTGCGTCGTGCACAAGACTTGTAGGAGCCGGCTTGCCGGCGAAAGCGGTGTGTCAGGCAACATTGATGTTGAATGTGCTGGCCTATTCGCTGGCAAGCCAGCTCCTACGGGGTTTGCGTCGTGCACAAGGTTTGCACGGGCAGAATCCGGCCTTATTGGATCTCTTGCGGCGTGACGATCACCCAATTCTTGTCCGCAGTCACCACCAGCCCTTCCTTGGCCTGGGCCGCAGCATGCTTGGCCATCATGCCGTTGATCTGGGTCATGTACTTGTCCTTGCGATTGACCCACAGGTGGATGCCGCCCTTGGCCACGTCGACACTGTGGAACAACATGTAACCGTCACTGCTCGGGGTATCGCCGCCGACCAGCACCGGTTTTTTCCATTCATCGATGTAGGTCAGGATCGCCGCCTGCTTGCCGGCCATCCAGGTCGCCGGGGTCCACAGGTAAGGCGTCAGCTCCAGGCCGAGGTTGGCCTTCTCGTCATATTTGCCGGCGGTGATCTGCTTGCGCGCAGTGGTCAGCTCGCCGGTCTTGGGGTCCTTGAGCAGCAGAGACACGCCGATCACGTTCTGCGGTTTGACGTTGTAGCCGTACTTCGGATCCGCCGCGACCATGCGCACCAGCTCTTCGGAAGCGGCGGTCATCACGTAGACTTCGATGCCGTTTTCCATGAGCTTGTTGTACAGCTCTTGCTGGCCGGTGAAGATTTTCGGCGGGTTGACGTCCAGGTTCTTGACCACGTCGCCGTCGTAATACGTGGCCGGCACCGGTTTGCCGGCCGCCATCATCTCATCCACATAGCCCTTGAGCTCTTGCAGCGTAAAGCCGGAAAACACCTGGGCGACCCATGGATAGCAAACCATGTCGTCGACTTCACAGAGACGGTAGTAGTAGCTGAACAGGCTTTCCTTGTGGTCGGCGGTGTCCTTGAAAGGCATCAGCTTCAGGGAGGGGTCGAGTTTGTCGCGGGTGATCAGGCCCTTGTTCTCCATGAACGGCAGCAGCGACTCTTCGAGGTCGTAGCGGTAACTGGTGTTGTCCATGTCGAACACCGCGTAGTTACCCTTATTGGCGTTGGCGGCGATCATCGCGTCCAACGCCTTGGCCTGATCGGCCGGCCAGTGTTTCAAATCCGTGGCGAATACCTGGCCGGCGAGGCCAAGGCAAAGAGCTGCAGCCAGTAATTTCGGTGCGAACTTCATCGATGTTTCTCCCTGAGTGAAAGACATCGACGCTAACAAATAAGTGTGACAGTCCTCGTCTGCCAGCGACCGCCATCGTGCCTATCGCGCCAGCTGCATCCCCGAAAGCGACATCCGCTTATTCCAAAAACGACAGTTCCAAGACGTTTTTGATATTAATTCATTAGATTTCAAGCTGTTAGGCTTGCCGGTTCGCAGCTGCCCCGGAAGGCAGTTGGCACATGTCTAATGGGAGTTCCAATGAGTCTGCCGCTGATTCTCAATCTGCTGGTGTTCCTCGCCCTGCTCCTGGGCCTGGCACAAACCCGCCACTCAACCTGGAGCCTGGCGAAAAAAGTCCTGCTCGCGCTGGTACTCGGCGTGGTGTTCGGTGTGGCATTGCACACGGTGTACGGCACCGGTCATCCCGTGCTGAAAGCCTCGATCGGCTGGTTCGATCTGGTGGGCAACGGTTACGTGCAATTGCTGCAAATGATCGTGATCCCGCTGGTCTTCGCCTCGATCCTAAGCGCTGTGGCTCGTCTGCATAACGCTTCGTCGCTGGGCAAGATCAGCTTCCTGACCATCGGCACGCTGCTGTTCACCACGGCCATTGCGGCGCTGATCGGCATCGGCCTGACCAACCTGTTCGGCCTGACCGCCGAAGGCCTCGTGGCCGGCACCCAGGAACTGGCCCGCCTGCAAATCATCCAGTCCGATTACGCGGGCAAGGTCGCCGACCTGAATGTGCCGCAATTGTTGCTGTCGTTCATCCCGCAAAACCCGTTCGCCGACCTGGCGCGGGCCAAGCCGACGTCGATCATCAGCGTGGTGATCTTTGCCGCCTTCCTCGGTGTCGCAGCGCTGCAACTGCTCAAGGATGACGTGGAAAAAGGTCAGAAAGTGATCAACGCCATCGACACCCTGCAAGCCTGGGTGACCCGTCTGGTGCGCCTGGTGATGAAGCTGACCCCGTACGGTGTGCTGGCGCTAATGACCAAAGTGGTCGCTGGCTCCAACCTGCAGGACATCATCAAGCTCGGCAGTTTTGTCGTGGTGTCCTACATCGGCCTGGGGCTGATGTTTGTCGTCCATGGCCTGTTGGTGTCGGCGGCGGGGATCAATCCGCTGCGCTTCTTCCGCAAGATCTGGCCGGTACTGACCTTTGCGTTTACCAGCCGCTCGAGCGCCGCGACGATTCCGTTGAGCATCGAAGCGCAGACCAGCCGTCTGGGCATTCCACAGGCCATCGCCAGTTTCGCCGCTTCGTTTGGCGCAACCATCGGCCAGAACGGCTGTGCCGGTCTGTACCCGGCGATGTTGGCGGTGATGGTGGCGCCGACCGTGGGCATCAACCCGCTGGACCCGTTGTGGATCGCGACGCTGGTGGCGATTGTGACCTTGAGTTCGGCGGGTGTGGCCGGGGTGGGTGGCGGTGCGACCTTTGCTGCGTTGATCGTATTGCCGGCAATGGGCTTGCCGGTGTCACTGGTGGCGTTGCTGATTTCGGTGGAGCCGTTGATCGACATGGGGCGTACGGCGTTGAACGTGAGTGGCTCGATCACCGCCGGGGCGATTACCAGCCAGGTGATGCAGCAGACGGATAAGGCGCTGCTGGAGGCGGATGAGCATTCGGCGTTGGCTCACGCTTAAACTCTTCAGCTCCTGATCTGGCCTCATCGCGGGCAAGCCCGCTCCCACAGGGATTGTTGGTGTTCACACAATGTGTGTTTCAACACGGACACTGTGGGAGCTGGCTTGCCAGCGATGCTCTCAGGCTTTTTCCCAAACTTCGAAGTTGTACGCCGGCTTGTCACCTTCTGCCGGATTCGGAACATTGGACACCAGTTTCCACTGGCTCAAATCAAACTCCGGAAACCACGCATCTCCCTTCGGGCTCAGCGCCACACGCGTCAAATACAAGCGATCGGCCTGCGCCATCCCCTGCGCATACAACTGTGCCCCGCCAATCAGCATCAACTCATCGACGCCCTGCTCTTTCGCCCATTCTTCGGCGCGAACCACAGCGGCTTCAAGCGACGGGTAAACCTCCGCGCCTTCCAGCACCAGATCCGCCTGACGGCTGACCACGATGTTCAAGCGGCCCGGCAACGGACGACCGAGGGAATCCCAGGTCTTGCGACCCATGATGATCGGCTTGCCCAGGGTCGTGGCCTTGAAATATTTGAAGTCCCCCGGCAAGTGCCAGGGCATGCTGTTGTCGACGCCGATCACACGGTTTTCACCGAGGGCTGCGATCAGGCTGAGGGGGAGTGATTTAGTCATGCCGGCGAGGATACCAGAGGCCCGGCTTCTCGCAACGTAGCCCCCCGACAAGCGCCACAGCGGTTATGCTCACAGCTCAATTAAGCGACGGGATGCCGCGTGACTGAACTGAATAATCTCTGGCTGACAGAAACCATCCGCCTGCGCGAAGAACACGCAGGCCCCCTGGAGGATCTGGAAGCCAATCGTCTGGCCCGCAGCGCCGGCGGCGATTTACCGACACGCATTCAACGCCGTGCCCTGTGGCTGGCCGAACGGGATGGCCTGAGTAGCGCGCTCGTACATTGGCTGCAAGGTGCGCGGCTGGCGCTGATCGTATTGGCGGTGCTGGCCGTAATCAGCGGCGCCGGTCTGGCGTTCGCCGCGCTGGGTGACGGGCAGACGCCGGTCAATGTGTTCTGGGCCTTGGGCAGTCTGCTCGGGCTCAATCTGATTCTGCTGTTGAGCTGGGCCTTGGGCCTGGTGTTTGCCGGCGAACACGGCGCCAGTCTCGGGCGTCTGTGGTTGTGGCTCAGCGAAAAACTCGCCCGCGATGCCAAAGCCGCACAACTGGCGCCTGCCTTGCTCTTGTTGCTGCAACGACAAAAGCTCAATCGCTGGGCAATCGGCGTGCTGGTCAACGGCTTGTGGTTGCTGGCGATGTTGAGTGCGCTGGTGATGCTGCTGACGATCATGGCCACCCGGCGCTACGGTTTCGTCTGGGAAACCACCATCCTCGGCGCGGACACCTTTATCACAATGACCCAGGGCCTCGGCGCCCTGCCCGCGCTGCTCGGCTTCAGTGTGCCGACCGTGGAAATGATTCGCGCCAGTGGCGATGCCGCGCTGAATATTGAAAGCGCCCGCCAGGCTTGGGCGGCGTGGCTGGTTGGGGTGTTGCTGGTCTATGGCGTATTGCCGCGACTGCTGCTGGCGCTGTTTTGCCTGTGGCGCTGGAAAACCGGTCGGTCGTCCTTGCATCTGGATTTGAACCTGCCCGGCTACGCTCAATTGCGCGAACGCCTGATGCCCACCAGCGAACGCCTGGGCATCAGTGATGAAGCGCCTGCGCAATTGCATCGCGTCGAAAGTGGCGTCAGTGACCAGCAAAGCGACGGCGCACTGCTGGTGGCCATCGAGCTGGACGATCAACACCCATGGCCGCCACAACTACCGAAAAACGTCAGCAACGCGGGCATTCTCGACAGCCGCGAATCACGGCACAAACTCCTCGAACAACTGAGCCGTTTCCCCCCGGCTCGTCTGGCCATCGCGTGTGATCCACGGCGCTCGCCGGATCGCGGCAGCCTGGCATTGATCGCCGAACTGGCCCGCAGCGCCAGCGCCACCCGCGTCTGGCTGCTGCAAGCGCCGCCCGGTGATGCGCTGGATGCCGATCGCCTCGGTGATTGGCACGTGGCCCTGCAACAGCTGGAACTGCCGTTCGCCGATAGCGCCCCGTTGAATTGGCTGGAGACGGGTCATGACTAAGCCTTTGAAGCTCGCCGTGGTCGGCCATACCAACGTCGGCAAGACTTCTTTGCTGCGAACCCTGACCCGTGATGTCGGCTTCGGCGAAGTCTCCCATCGCCCCAGCACCACGCGGCATGTAGAGGGTGCTCGTTTATCCGTGGACGGCGAGCCTTTGCTCGACCTCTTCGACACCCCTGGCCTGGAAGACGCCATCGCCCTGCTCGATTACCTCGAACGCCTGGAACGCCCCGGCGAACGCCTCGATGGCCCGGCACGACTGACCCGTTTTCTGGAAGGCAGTGAAGCGCGGCAGCGTTTCGAACAGGAAGCCAAAGTGCTGCGGCAACTGCTGACCTGCGATGCCGGCCTCTACGTGATCGACGCCCGTGAACCGGTACTGGCCAAGTACCGCGACGAACTGGAAGTACTGGCCGGTTGTGGCAAACCACTGCTGCCGGTGCTGAATTTCGTCAGCAGCGATCACCACCGCGAGCCGGCCTGGCGTGAAGCGCTGGCGCGTCTCGGCCTGCACGCATTGGTGCGATTCGATAGCGTCGCGCCACCGGAAGATGGCGAGCGCCGACTCTATGAAAGCCTCGCACTCCTGCTGGAACATGCTCGCCCGCAGCTGGAGCGCTTGATCGCCGACCAACAGGCTCAACGCCTTGCGCGCCAGCAAAGCGCGGCGCGACTGATTGCCGAATTATTGATCGACTGCGCCGCCTGCCGGCGCAGCGTGGTCAGCGATGCGGAACAGGAACAACAGGCCATTGGCGAACTGCGAAAAAACGTGCGCCAACGGGAGCAGCGCTGCGTCGAAGCCCTGCTCAAGCTCTACGGCTTTCGCCCGCAGGACGCAGCCGCGAGCGACCTGCCGCTGCTCGACGGCCGTTGGGGCGATGACTTGTTCAACCCGGAAACGCTCAAGCAACTGGGCGTGCGGGTCGGCGGCGGGATCGCGGCCGGTGCGGCTGCCGGGGCCGGGGTCGACTTGCTGGTGGGCGGTATTACCCTCGGCGCCGCCGCACTGGCCGGGGCCATCGCTGGCGGCGCCCTGCAAACCGCGCGCAGTTATGGCAGCCGGTTGCTGGGCAAGATCAAGGGCCAGCGTGAGCTGACGGTGGACGACAATGTGCTGCGGCTTTTGGCACTAAGGCAACGGCAACTGCTGCAAGCACTGGATGCCCGTGGGCATGCGGCGATGGACAGTATTCAAGTCGCTACACCTCAGGACAAGACTTGGCGCGAAGGAAAATTACCGGAAGCCCTGAACAAGGCGCGTGCGCATCCACAGTGGTCGTCGCTCAATGCGCATGCAAAATTGAATCAGGCGGAGCGGCAGGAACAAATCGAAGAGCTGGCACAACAACTGTAAATGTTGTGGCGTGTTGACGGGCCCCTTCGCGAGCAGGCTCGCGCCTACAGGGAAACGCATTCCAATGTGGGAGCGAGCCTGCTCGCGAAGGCCGCGCCACAAATCAAGAGCCGAGTGTCACCACTCGAGCTTCAGAAATTCCCGCACCAACGTGTTAAGCCGTGTTCGATCGGTGCGATTGGCGTGGCCATCGTTGTCTATGTCGGAAACCAGCACGATCTCGAAGGTACCGTCGTTGTCCAGGTCATGAACCGCTGCCTTGTAGGCAATGATCGGGCCCTCATGGAAATGCAGCCGCACCGACTCTGGTGTGCCGTCGCCCGAAGGATTCAGTGAAAACATTCGCAGATGCCGCTCCTCGCCTTCGCCGGCATTGAACCATCTGCATTTCAAATAGGTAGAGCCAAAGGTTCTCAGCCGCCGAATCTCATCGTCCGTCGCCTCACGCAGCAGTTGTTCTCCCTCAAAAAACTGAAACTGAAGCGTATCTGCCACCCCGCCACCGCTTCGATCCTGAGCAATCACCTTTAAATAGCGCATCCATTTGCTTCCTTGTGAAAAGCTCAGCTTGAGCCCTGCCAACAAGGCGATCCATACAACGCTTCGTCAGTTACCGTAGGACCGTTCAGCAACTTTCGCGGGACAACAACCCCACAGCCTTGCGCTTCAACACCCCAAGATCAATCACCGGCACATGCATCTCCTTGGCCAGCTCATCCCACTGCCGCATGCGCAAACTCACTTCGCACAACGGGTCCTGCTCGAAGGCATCCGCTTCGGCTTCGGTCATCACCCCGCCCTGATACTCCAGCGTGCGGCGACTGGCCTCGCTCAAGCGTTCGTAATACCCCGGTTCCCTGAGCGTCAGATACCGCTTGGCCTGCACGTGGTACTCCACCAACCGTGCCATGCGTTCACTGAATCCTGCGCTGCGCAGGTAGTCGGCGCCCAGCCGCTCATGACTGACCACGCCAAAGCCGCCCATGTTCTCGGCACCCTCGGTGCAGATATGTCCGATATCGTGGAAAAACGCGGCGAGCACCACTTCGTCGTCGAAGCCTTCGGCCATTGCGCACTGCGCGGCCTGGGACATGTGCTCGATCTGCGATACCGGCTCGCCGATGTAATCGGCATCGCCGAAGCGCTCGTACAGGGCGAAGACCTTGGCGACTGCTTGTTCGTTGTGGTTCATCAGAGGTCTCTCGATGACATGAATTTTGTCTTGAACTGTAGACCGCTTTCGCGAGCAGGCTCGCTCCCACAATGGAATGCGTTTCCCTGTGGGAGCAAGGCTTGCCCGCGACGGGGCCCTATCAGGCGAAAAATGGCTTACTTGGCCGCCACTTTCTCGGACTTGCCGTCATAACGCTTGCGCCATTCGGTCAGAATCTCGTCGCGATTCTTCGACGCCCAGGCAAAGTCGTTCTTGATCAAACGCTGCTCATAATCGGCCGGCAATTCGGTCTGCGGCTTGGCGATACCCGGTTGTGCCAGCACAGCGAAGTTCTCTTTATAAAGCTCCATCGCCTCAGGACTGGCCGAGAAGTCCGCGAGTTTCTTCGCGGCGTCTTCATGCGCGGTGCCTTTGATCACGGCAGTCGCTTCGATCTCCCAGCCCAGGCCTTCTTTCGGCAGGATGATGTCCAGCGGCGCGCCCTGGCGCTTCAGTTGTACTGCCGGGTACTCAAAGGAAATTCCGATCGGGAACTCACCCGCCGCCGCCAGCTTGCAGGGTTTGGAACCGGAGTGAACATACTGGCCGATGTTCTGGTGCAGGTCGTCCATGTACTGCCAGCCCTGCTTCTCGCCGAAGGTCTGCAACCAGGCGCTGACGTCGAGGAAACCGGTGCCGGACGACGCCGGGTTCGGCATGACGATCTTGCCTTTGTATTCAGGCTTGGTCAGGTCTTGCCAGCTGACTGGCTTGGTCAGGCCCTGCTTCTCGGCTTCGACGGTGTTGAAGCAAATCGTCGCGGCCCAGACGTCCATGCCGACCCAGGCGGGCGGGTTGGCGACGTCGCGGTAGTTACTGCCGATTTTGCCCAGGTCTTTTGGCGCGTAGCTTTGCAGCATGCCTTGCTGATCGAGAATCGCCAGGCTCGAAGCCGCCAGACCCCACACGGCGTCAGCCTGCGGGCGAGCTTTTTCGGCCAGCAGTTTGGCGGTGATGATGCCGGTGGAATCGCGCACCCACTTGATCTCGACGTCCGGGTTGGCCTTTTCGAAGGCGTCCTTGTAGGTCTTCAGTTGTTCGGCTTCGAGGGCGGTGTACACCGTCAACTCGGTTTTCGCAGCGTATGCGTTCAGGCTGAAAGCGGTGAGGACAGCAGCGGCCAGGGCCAGGGGCTTGAACATGATCTTTTCCTGTATTTGAGTTGAGGGACTTTGGCTTCTTTTTGGAGCAGCGAATCAATGACCGGGCGCGGTCTGTCGCCAGGCTTGTGAGCGGCGCAGCAAACCGCGCGAGGCCCAGGCCAGCAGCAGGGACACGCCCGCCGAGGTGAACAGAATCAGGGTCGACATCGCCGCCGCGCCGCCGACATTGCCGGCGTCGTCCATGTTCAGCACCGCCACCGCCGCAAGGATGGTGTCGGGGCTGTAGAGGAAGATCGCCGCCGAGACGGTGGTCATGGCCGAGACGAACAGGTAGCGCACGATGTCCAGCAGCGCCGGCAGGCAAATCGGCACGGTGACCCGCAGGTAGTGCCGGTACAGCGGCGCCTTGAGCGACAGCGCGGCCGCTTCGAACTCGGCGTCGAGCTGGCGCAATGCGGTGGTGGCGGTCATCTGCGCGGTGGTCAGATAGTGCGCAATGGTGCAGACCACCAACAGGGTCATGGTCCCGTAGAGCACGTGCAGCGGATTGCCGGTGAGGTTGAAGAAGAAGACGTAACCCAGGCCGAGCACCAGGCCCGGCACCGCCATCGGTACGAAACTGAGCATGCGCAGGGTCAGATTCAGGCCGCGCTGGCCCTTGGTTTTCTCCATCAGGTAGGCACCGGTGAAGATCAGCACGCTGCCGATCAGCGCCGTGCACAACGCCATCTTCACGCTGTTGCCGTAGGCCAGCCAGCCACCGCCCGCGGTGTCGTTGAACTGGTAGTGGTTGAGCGACAACGACAGGTTGTACGGCCAGAACTTCACCAGCGAAGAGAACACCGCCATGCCGAACACCAGCAGCAACGCAGCGCAGATCAGCAGCACGATGGCCAGGTAGCAACCGTCGCGCAGTGTCGACGGCGCCGGCTTGAAGACTTGCGCCCGACCGCTCATGGAATCGCCATGACGCCGACGCAACCAGGCGTCGACACCGAAGCTGAACAGCGCCGGCAGCAGCAACACCATGCCGATCAAGGCGCCGCGACCGAACTGCTGCTGGCCGACCACGGCTTTGTAGGCCTCCAGCGCCAGCACTTGATAGTCACCACCGACCACCACGGGCACGCCGAAATCGGTGATGGTCAAGGTGAACACCAGGCAAAACGCGGCGAACACTGCCTGACGCGTCGCCGGCCAGGTGATGCTGCGAAAGGCTTTAGCGGGACTGGCGCCCATGCTGGACGCGGCATCAAACAATCGCGCATCCGCCAGCGACAAGGCTGACAGCAAAATCATCAAGGCGTGTGGGAAGGTGTAGATGACCTCTCCCAGAACAATGCCCCAGAAACCGTAAATGTTGTCCGAGAGCAGACCGCGCAGCATGCCCTGGTTGCCGAACAGATAAACCAGCGCGATACCGGGCAGCATGGACGGCGCCATCAGTGGCAGCAACGAAATGCCGCGCCAGATGCCTTTGCCAGGTATCAACGTGCGTTGCAGGGCGTAGGCAAACAGGTAGGCCAATGGTACGACGATGGCCGCCACGCTGAGGGAAACCTTCAGGCTATTACCCAACAGCCAGTGGAAGTTGGCACTGGTCACCAACTCCCGCGCGGCCAGCCAGCCTCCACCCTGCCCGGCTTCAGAACTGAAGCCGCGCCAGAAGATCGCCAGCAACGGCATCAACACGGCGACGCCAAGCATGATCAGCAGCAGGACTTTGCCGCCGACCACGAAAATCCGGTCACCGATCTCGGCACGAGAGACTGGCCGTACCTGCTTGCGCGGTAGCGGCAGCGCGATGTTCGCGCTCATCAGGCAAACACCTGCAGGCTGCGCGGTGGCAAGGCGACCATGATCTGCTGCGCGCCAAGACGCGGCATGGCTTCCGGCGCCAGTTCGGCCAGCAAGGCGTGGCCGGGCAAATGATCGAGTTCGAAGCTCATGCGGCAGCGGTTGCCGAGGAAAGTGATTTCGCGAACCTTGGCCGGGAACAGGTTTTCTTCGTGCACCACAGGGTTGACGTTGATCGCTTCCGGGCGACAGAACAAACGACCTGATGCAGCCCTGGCGCTGCCGTCGACCAGACGCAGGTTCATCCCGCCGACCTGGGCATGGCTGTCGCTGGTGCTGTGGAACGGCAGCCAGTTACCCTGGCCGACGAACTCCGCCACGAACGGCGTGGCCGGGCGGTTGTAGATTTCCTGTGGCGTGGCGTACTGCTCGACCTGGCCGTTGTTCATCACGGCGATGCGGTCGGCCATCAACATGGCCTCGTCCTGATTGTGGGTGACCATCAGGGTGGTGATACCGAGCTCCCGCTGCAGTTGACGCAATTCGGTGCACAGGTGCTCACGAACGCGGGCGTCGAGGGCCGACATCGGCTCATCCAGCAGCAACAACGACGGCGCCGGGGCCAGCGCCCGAGCCAGCGCGACCCGTTGCTGCTGACCACCGGACAATTGGCCGGGGTACTTTTTCTCACTGCCGCTCAGGCCAACCAGTTCGAGCATCTGCCCGACACGCTGGCGCACTTCATCGCGACCGCTGCCGGCCAGGCCGTAGGCAATGTTCGCTTCGACGGTGAGATTGGGAAACAGTGCGTAGGACTGGAACAGAATGCCGTAATCCCGAGCCTGAGGCGCCAGGTGGGAAACGTCGCGACCGCCCAGGTACAACTCGCCGCTGTCCTGTTTCTCCAGACCGGCGATGCAGCGCAGCAGAGTGGTTTTGCCACAACCGGAAGGTCCGAGCAGGCACACCAGCTCACCGGCCGCCACGTCGATGGACACATTATCGAGCGCGGTGAAGGCACCGAAACGCTTGTGCACGCCACGCACTTTCATTGGCGCGCCGGGGTTGGTCAGGGCAGTTGCGATCGAGTTGTTCATGGACGGACCTCATCTAGCAGATGAAGGCCATCCTAGAGTTGTAATGCGTCCGTCATATGGCAGTGAGGCAAAATCGGCCGATAGTGGTATTCGCGGATTTTGGTTAAGTCATGTGTTGTCTGTGCTGACCTCATCGCTGGCAAGCCAGCTCCCACAGGGTTCTCCAGTGAACACAGATCTTGTGAACACTAGAAACAACTGTGGGAGCTGGCTTGCCAGCGATTAGGCCCTCACAGAAGAAGCAAATCCTCAGACCGGTGACATTTCCTGCGCCACCCCGAGAAACGCCGCCGGCAACCGCGCATTTTTTCGCTCCTTGAGGCAGTACAGATACTCCGGCAGCAAGGGCGCATTCTCGATAGTCAGCACCCGCAGCTGGGGATCGTGGGGCACTTCCTGGCGGGCGATGAGGCTGATGCCGATGTTGCGCAGCACCGCTTCGCGGATCGACTCGCGACTGCCGATCTCCAGCAATGGCCCGACATTCACGCCGGCGCCGGCCAATAACTCTTCAGTCATGCGCCGGGTAGTGGAACCTGGTTCGCGCATCAACAACGTATGCCCTGCCAATGCACTGAGAGGCACATGATCGTGGACAGCCAATGGATGACTGCGATGCACCGCCAGCACCAGCGGATCGCTGCCGAGCACCCGGCGAATCAACCGTGCGTCTTCCAGCAGCTGCGAGGACGCCGCGACATCGACCCGGTAATCCTCCAACGCTTCCAGCACCTGCTGCGAGTTGCCGATTTCCACCGACACTTCCACCTGCGGCAGACGCTCGCGAAAGGTTTTCACCAAATCGAGGATGTAATACGGCGCGGTGGCGGCGATGCGCAACGTACCCTGAACCTGCCCGCTGTTGCGCAGGAAAAACTCGATGTCGGCTTCCTGCTGCATCAGCGCCTTGACCATCGGCAGCAGGCGCGCGCCCTCTTCACTGACACTCAGGCGACGCCCGCCACGGTAAAACAACTCCACCGAGTATTGGCTTTCGAGATTGCGAATCTGGGTCGTCACCGTGGGCTGGCTCAGGCCGAGCTTCTTCGCTGCCAGGGTAATGCTGCCCAGGCGGGCAACCATGTAAAACGCCTTCAGCTCGGCACTCAGCACAACCATCCCTCTTCGTCTATTTGCGCAGCAGGCGCAAACCGTTGAACACCACCAACAGGCTCACGCCCATGTCGGCAAACACTGCCATCCACATGGTAGCGAGCCCGGCGAAGGTTACCCCAAGAAAGATCGCCTTGATGACCAATGCCAGGGCAATGTTCTGTTTGAGTACGCTTGAGGTCTGCCTCGACAGGCGGATGAACGCCGGGATTTTGCGCAGATCATCGTCCATCAGGGCGACATCGGCGGTCTCGATGGCGGTGTCGGTGCCCGCGGCGGCCATGGCGAAACCAATTTCGGATCGCGCCAGCGCCGGGGCATCGTTGATACCGTCGCCGACCATGCCGACGCGGTGGCCCTGTGCATAAAGGGCTTCAATGGCTTGCAGCTTGTCGGTCGGCAGCAGGTCACCTTTGGCCTGATCGATACCGACTTGCGCGGCAATCGCTTCGGCGGTGTGGACGTTGTCGCCGGTAAGCATCAGGGTTTTGATGCCCAGTTCGTGCAGTTGCCGGATGGCTTCGCGGCTGGAGTCTTTTACCGTATCAGCCACGGCGAACAGCGCCAGCGGACCCGACCGGTCGAGCAACAGCACCACCGACTTGCCCTGTTTCTCCAGGGCGAACAGTTTCTCCTCCAGCGCGGGCGAGCACAGCCCCAGATCTTCGACCAATCGATGGTTGCCCAAATGGTAGAGCTGGCC
This sequence comes from Pseudomonas sp. WPR_5_2, assembly GCF_003634475.1. NCBI lineage: Bacteria > Pseudomonadati > Pseudomonadota > Gammaproteobacteria > Pseudomonadales > Pseudomonadaceae > Pseudomonas > Pseudomonas sp. WPR_5_2. The sequence goes on from NZ_RBLA01000005.1 coordinate 291,349, forward strand.
GTTGATAACCCCGCGCACTCCGCGCCCACCGAGGGCCTCGAAGTTATCCACAGTCAACGACGCAGGCTGTTTATCCACAGCCGCGCTGGCGATGGCCCGCGACACCGGGTGATCCGAACGACCGGCCAGCGCCGCCGCAATCGCCGGCGCCGATGCATCGGCGGTGGGATCGAGTGACAGGTAATCGGTTTGCACCGGTTTGCCATGGGTGAGGGTGCCGGTCTTGTCCAGAGCCAGATAATCGAGCTTGTGACCGCCCTCCAGATAAACGCCGCCCTTCACCAGAATGCCCTTGCGCGCCGCAGCGGCCAGGCCGCTGACGATGGTCACCGGAGTGGAGATCACCAGTGCACAGGGGCAGGCGACGACCAACAGCACCAAAGCACGGTAGATCCAGTCAAACCACAGCACATTCATGAACAGCGGCGGCAACACCGCCACCGCCAAGGCCAGGATAAATACCGCCGGGGTGTAGATTCTGGAGAAGCTGTCGACGAATCGCTGGGTCGGTGCCCGCGCACCTTGGGCCTGTTCGACCGCGTGGATGATTCGCGCGAGCGTCGAATTGTTCGCGGCGGCGGTGACGGTATATTCCAGGGAGCCCGCCTGATTGATCGTGCCGGCGAACACCTTGTCGCCGACAGTTTTTTCCACCGGCAGGCTTTCACCGGTGATCGGCGCCTGATCGATGGTCGAATTGCCCGCCAGCACCTCGCCGTCCAGGCCGATGCGCTCGCCGGGCCGCACCCGCACCCGTGCACCGAGGTCGATGGTTTTCACATCTTGCGCGACCCAACTGCCGTCGGCCTGCAACACCGTTGCCTGTTCCGGGGTCATCTGCATCAGGCCGCTGATCGCATGACGCGCGCGGTCCAGGGACTTGGCTTCGATCAACTCGGCCACGGTGAACAGAAACATCACCATCGCCGCTTCCGGCCACTGGCCGATGAGGATCGCGCCCGTCACCGCGATGCTCATCAGCGCGTTGATGTTCAGATTGAGATTCTTCAGGGCGATCCAGCCCTTTTTATAGGTGCCGAGGCCGCCGCTGAGAATCGAGACCAGTGCGATGACTGCCACAACCCAGTTCGGCGCGACCGCGGTGAAGTGGATCACCTCGGCCACCAAAGCGGCGACGCCGGACAGCGCCAACGGCCACCAGGGCTTTTTCACCGGTGTCGGCAGCGGTGTTTCGACGCCCTGCTCCAAGGGCTCGGCGTGCATTCCAAGGGACTTGATGGCGTCGATGATCGGCGCGGTACTCGTCAGGTTATGGGTGACACCCAGCACCCGATTAATCAAATTGAACTCCAGCTGCTGAACGCCGGTCAGTTTTCCTAACGTGTTCTGGATCAGCGTTTGCTCGGTCGGGCAGTCCATGGCCTCGATGCGGAAACTGCTCAGCCGTGCATCGGCACTTGACGCTTCGCTCAACTTGATCAGCGCGGGCGCCGCGGCGATCGACGAACAGCAGGCGTCACCATGGCTGCCATGTGAATGTGCAGTCACGGGCTTGAGTTTATTACCGGGAGCATCGTCGGCTTTGTGAGTGTGCAGGGAATCGCTCATTGATTGCGTCCATAAGAGTACCTGTTGCCAAGTAAAGACCCTGTAGCCACTATAGGGTCAAGCACCCTTTTTGGAGATCGTCATCATGAAGATCGGAGAATTGGCGAAACTCACCGATTGCGCGGTTGAAACGATTCGCTACTACGAGCGCGAAAACCTGCTGCCGGAACCGGCACGCAGCGACGGCAACTACCGCGTCTACACCCACGCCCACGCCGAACGCCTGACCTTCATCCGTAACTGTCGCACCCTCGACATGACCCTCGAGGAAATCCGCAGCCTGCTGGCTTTTCGCGATAGCCCGCAGGACCAGTGCGAAAGCGTCAACGCACTGATCGACGAGCACATCCTCCATGTGAAGGCACGAATTGACGGTTTGCTGGCCTTGCAGACGCAACTGCTCGACCTGCGCCAACGCTGCAGCGAAGGGCCTGGGGTCGATCAATGCAGGATTTTGCAGCGATTGGAGGTGAGCGGCGGGGTGGTGGCGACGGAGGTTGAGCATTCCCATGTGGGCCGAAGCCACGGCCATTAAGCCCCCCACAAAACCACTGTGGGAGCGAGCCTGCTCGCGAATACGGTTTCTCATTCAACATTGAAGTCGACTGATCTACCGCTTTCGCGAGCAGGCTCGCTCCCACAGGGTTAATGGTCGGCTGTTAAACCGCCATCGGCGCGGTCATCGGCGCATGGTGCTCGTAGCCTTCCAGCGAGAAATCGCCCGGCTCGACCAGCTCCAGCCACTCCGGCTGATACACGCCGGTCTTGGCAAATTCCGGCACGCGGTCGGAGATCTTCAGTTTTGGCATCGGGAACGGCTCGCGCTTGAGCTGTTCGTTGAGCATGTCCAGATGGTTTTCGTAGACGTGCGCGTCACCGATGAAATAGGTGAACCAGCGTGGCGTGTAGCCGGTCAGGCGACCGATCAGGCTCAGCAGCGCCGCGCCTTCGGTGAGGTTGAACGGGGTACCCAGGCCCAGATCGTTGGAGCGGATGTAGAGGGTCAGGGAGATCTCTTTGGTCTCGACATTCGGGTGGAACTGGTACAGCAAGTGGCACGGCGGCAGGGCCATTTCATCGAGTTGGGCAACGTTCCAGCCATGGAACAGGATGCGGCGGCTACCCGGGTCCTTGATGATGGTGTCGACGCACTGGCGCACCTGATCGATGGCTTTGTACAGCACCACGTAGGCCTGGCCATCTTCTTCACCTTCGGCGATCTGACGGTAGCCTTGCTTCAGGGTCTGCTCGATGGCGGCCTGATTGCTGACCGGAATCTGCTTGTAAGCCGGCCATTTGCGCCATTGCACGCCGTAGATTTCGCCGAGGTCGTCCTCGCCCTGACGGAACGGGTTGGCCAGCCACTGGGCGTTTTCATTGGCGTTCTGGTCCCAGACCTTGCAACCCAACGCGCGGAATTCGGCGGCGTTGTTCACGCCACGCAGAAAACCACACATCTCGCCAATGGCTGATTTGAACGCCATTTTGCGGGTGGTGATCGCCGGGAAACCTTCCTGCAGGTCATATCGCAGCATCGCGCCGGGAAAGCTGATGGTGTTCACACCGGTGCGGTTGGCCTGCTTGGTGCCGTTCTTGATGACGTGGGCGACCAGTTCGAGATATTGCTTCATGAGTTACCTGTGTCCTTGAACCCGCAGCCGTCGCTGCGGGATTCGAATTTTATACGGCTGCCGCTGGCGTTGCCGGGGCGCGGTGATACGCCAGCCAGATCAGGAACAACCCGCCGACGATCATCGGTACGCACAGCACCTGGCCCATGGTCAGCCAGTTCCAGGCCAGATAGCCCAGTTGCGCGTCCGGTACGCGGACGAATTCGACGATGAAACGGAAAATGCCATAGAACAGCGCGAACATCCCGGACACCGCCATGGTTGGCCGCGGCTTGCGCGAGAACAGCCACAGGATCAGGAACAGGGCCACGCCTTCCAGCGCAAACTGGTACAGCTGCGACGGATGACGCGGCAACTGCGCCGGGTCACTGAACGGCGGGAAGATCATTGCCCACGGCACATCGGTCGGCTTGCCCCACAACTCGGCATTGATGAAGTTGCCGATGCGCCCGGCCCCCAGGCCGATCGGCACCATGGGTGCGACGAAATCCATCAGTTGGAAGAACGACTTGTTGTTCTTTTTACCGAACCACAACGCCGCCAGCATCACGCCGATAAAGCCGCCGTGGAACGACATGCCACCCTTCCACACTTCGAAAATCAGCGTCGGATTGGCCAGATAGGCATGCAGATCGTAAAACAGCACGTAACCCAGGCGACCGCCGACAATCACACCCATCGACATCCAGAACACCATGTCGGAGAGTTTTTCCTTGGTCCAGGTCGGGTCGAAGCGGTTCAACCGGCGAGACGCCAGCAGCCAGGCACCGCCAATACCGACCAGGTACATCAAGCCGTACCAGTGGATTTTCAGCGGACCGATGGCCAGGGCCACCGGATCGATCTGCGGGTAAGGCAGCATTGCGACTCCTTATAAGCGTTCAAATCTTAAAAATTCCCGGGCGACGCTGCCACCTCAGGATTAAGCCAGGATTGCGCTGCACGTCAGAGCAGATGCTTCAGACTAGAAAGTTCAGGCCAACGCAGAACAGCAAAGCGGCAAACAGTCTTTTCAGCAACTTTGGCGACAGATTGTGAGCCAGCCGCGCACCGAAGCGGGCAAAAACCATGCTGGTCAGGGCAATGCCCAGCAGTGCCGGCAAATAAACGAAACCGAGACTATGGGCCGGCAGCAACGGATCATGCCAGCCCAGAATCATGAAACTTAATGCACTTGCCAATGCGATCGGCAGGCCGCAAGCCGACGAGGTGGCCACCGCCTGCTGCATCGGCACGCTGCGCCAAGTCAGGAACGGCACGGTCAACGAACCGCCGCCAATCCCGAAAATCGCCGAGGCCCAACCAATCACACTGCCTGCCACGGTCAGACCGACTTTACCCGGCACCGTTCGGCTGGCCTTGGGCTTGAAGTCCAACGCCAGCTGCGCGGCGATCACCAGGGCGAACACACCGATGATTTTTTGCAGGTTGGGTCCGGAGATCGCTTCGGCGGTCAGGGCACCGAAACCGGCACCGATCAGGATGCCGACGGTCATCCACACAAAGATCGGCCAACGCACGGCGCCGCGACGGTGATGCTCTCGTACGGCGTTGACCGAGGTGAAAATGATCGTCGCCAGCGACGTACCGACGGCGAGATGGGTCAGGATCGAAGGATCGAATCCTTGCGCCTTGAAACTGAATACCAGCACTGGAACGATGATGATCCCGCCGCCCACGCCGAACAGCCCGGCCAGCACCCCGGCACAGGCGCCGAGCGCCAGATAGAGCAGAAATTCCATGCTTGTCCCCACCCAACCCCAAAACCGGAGCGGCATGGTAACGGATGCATGGCCTTGGGCTCCACTGGATGGCGATGGATACCCGCACGTTGACTGCGTAAAGTGGGCAAAAAACACACTGGGATCACCTTATGTGCCTGATTGTTTTTGCCTGGCGACCGGGTCATGCCCAGCCGCTGATCGTGGCGGCCAACCGCGACGAGTTCTACGCCCGCCCCAGCCTGCCGCTGGCGCCATGGCCCGAAGCACCTCAGGTGGTCGCCGGTCGCGACCTGGAGGCCGGTGGCACCTGGCTCGGTGTCGGCGCCAACGGGCGCTTTGCCGCCCTGACCAATATTCGCGATCCCCATCGACCGCCAGGTCGCAAGTCCCGGGGTGAGCTGGTGGCGCAGTACCTTACCGGCGAAAAGCCAATTGATGACTATTTGACCGACGTTGTCGCACGTTCGCCGGAGTATGGCGGATTTAATCTATTGGTCGGTAATAACCATGAACTCTGGCACTTCAATGCCCGGGAGTCGGAAGCGGTCATGCTGCCGCCCGGGGTCTACGGGCTATCGAATGCCGGCCTGGATACGCCATGGCCGAAACTGCTCAAGGCCAGAGCCGCCCTGAGCGAAGTGCTGGACGATCCGCAACCGCAGGCGCTGCTGGCCTTGCTGGGCGATGCGCAGCAGGCGCCGTTTGCCGAGTTGCCGGACACCGGGGTGGGGTTGGCCACTGAGACGCTGTTGTCGAGTGTATTCATCGCTAGCCAGAGTTACGGGACGCGAGCGAGTACGGCGCTGATTGTGCAGGCGGATGGGACGCGGCATTTGGTCGAACGGAGTTTCGGGCCGTATGGCGGGCATCTTGGGGAAGTGGAGATCAGGCTTTAGATTTGCTGTGTGTCTGAGGACGCATTCGCCGGCAAGCCGGCTCCTACAGGGTTTGCGGCGTTCACTAAATTTGTGAACGACTCGGTTCTGTAGGAGCTGGCTTGCCAGCGAAGCAAACGCCGCTAACTCAGAGGGTCTTGACCGAAGCCGGATTGATCATCCGCGCCAACCCAAGGTTTTTCAGCGCCAGTTGCAGCGAGCTGTGGATGACTTGCGGGTTGTCGATGGTCATCAGCTCGGCCAGCAGTTCCCTGGCTTTGCTCAGGTTGATCTGGCGCAACATCCACTTCACTTTCGGCAAGTTGGTCGCGTTCATCGACAAGCTGTCGAAGCCCATCGCCATCAACAACACCGCCGCCGCCGGATCACCGGCCATTTCGCCGCAGATACTCACCGGCTTGCCTTCTGCATGGGCGTCGCGCACCACGTTTTGCAGGGCTTGCAGCACCGCCGGGTGCAGGTAGTCGTAGAGGTCGGCCACCCGTGGATTGTTACGGTCCACGGCCAGCAGGTATTGGGTCAGGTCGTTGGAACCGACCGACAGGAAGTCCACCTGCCGCGCCAGTTCCTTGGTCTGGTACACCGCCGCCGGAATCTCGATCATCACGCCAACCGGTGGCATCGGCACGTCGCAGCCTTCATCGCGCACTTCACCCCAGGCCCGATGGATCAGGTGCAGGGCTTCCTCCAGTTCATGGGTACCGGAGATCATCGGCAGCAGAATCCGCAGGTTGTTCAAGCCTTCACTGGCCTTGAGCATGGCACGGGTCTGCACCAGGAAGATTTCCGGGTGGTCGAGGGTGACGCGGATGCCGCGCCAGCCAAGGAACGGGTTGTCTTCCTTGATCGGAAAATACGACAACGACTTGTCGCCGCCGATGTCCAGGGTGCGCATGGTCACCGGTTGTGGATGGAACGCGGCAAGCTGCTCGCGGTAGATCGCCAGCTGTTCCTTTTCGCTCGGGAAGCGCTGGTTGATCATGAACGGTACTTCGGTGCGGTACAGACCGACACCTTCGGCACCACGCTTCTGCGCCCGCGCCACGTCTGCCAGCAAACCGGTGTTGACCCACAGCGGCATGCGGTGGCCATCGACCGTGATGCACGGCAGATCGCGGAGTGCATCCAGCCCCAGGGCCAGTTGTTTTTCTTCCTCGACCACTTCGGCGAACTGCTTGCGCAGCACGTCGCTCGGGTTGGTGTAGACCTCACCGTGATAGCCGTCGACGATCATCTGGATGCCGTCGACCTTGGAATACGGCAAGTCGACCAGGCCCATCACGGTCGGGATGCCCATGGCGCGTGCCAGGATCGCCACGTGGGAGTTGCCGGAACCCAGCACCGATACCAGACCGGCCAGCTTGCCTTCCGGCACCTCGCCGAGCATGGCCGGCGTCAGTTCTTCGCTGACCAGAATGGTGTTGTCGGGATAGACCAGGGTTTGCTGGCGCTCTTCCTGCAAATAAGCGAGCAGGCGACGACCAAGATCCTTGACGTCGGAGGCGCGCTCACGCAGGTAGGCATCGTCCATCAATTCAAAACGGTTGACGTGATCGGTAACGACCTGGCGCAAGGCGCCCTGGGCCCACTGGCCGGTCTTGATCACAGTGGTGACTTCACTGCCCAGCGCCGCATCGTCGAGCATCATCAGGTAGACGTCGAACAGCGCACGCTCTTCAGGACGCAACTGCGTAGCAAGCTTGGCGGACAACGTGCGCATGTCGGCGCGCACGCCTTCAATGGCGGTCTTGAACAGCCCCAGTTCGGCGTCGATGTCGTCAATGGTCTTGTCGGGTACCACGTCCAGGTCGGCCGGTGGCAGCATGACCACCGCGGTACCAACCGCCGCACCCGGCGAACCCGGCACGCCGATGAACTTGGCTTCCTGAATACCCTTGCCCTGACGACCCAGGCCACGGATCGAACCTGTGGCTTCAGCGTGGGCGATAACCCCGGCGAGCTGGGCGCTCATGGTCACGAGGAAGGCTTCTTCACCTTCATCGAACTGGCGGCGTTCTTTTTGCTGAATGACCAACACACCGACAACCCGGCGGTGGTGGATGATCGGTGCCCCGAGGAATGAAGCAAAGCGCTCTTCACCGGTTTCGGCGAAATAGCGATAGCGCGGGTGATCCGCGGCGTTTTCGAGGTTCAGGGGTTCTTCACGCGTGCCGACCAGGCCGACCAGACCTTCATTGGGAGCCATGCTGACCTTGCCGATCGAGCGCTTGTTCAAGCCCTCGGTGGCCATCAGCACGAAACGGTTGGTCTCGGGATCGAGCAGGTAGACCGAGCAGACCTGGCTGCCCATGGCCTCTTTGACGCGCAACACAATAATCCCCAACGCCGCCTTGAGATCCTTGGCGGAGTTAACTTCCTGGACGATCTTGCGCAGCGTATTGAGCATGGCTCGGGGTCGAACTCCGTCGTCAGTCGCGCGCTAAAAGGCGCGGGGCAAGCTCTTTGAGAGCGCGTCGATACACCTCGCGCTTGAATGTCACCACCTGGCCCAACGGATACCAATAGCTGACCCAGCGCCAGCCATCGAATTCCGGTTTACCGGTCAAATCCATCCGCACCCGCTGCTCATTCGAAATCAGGCGCAGGAGAAACCATTTCTGCTTCTGGCCGATGCACAGCGGTTGGCTGTGGGTCCTGACCAGACGTTGCGGCAAACGATAGCGCAACCAGCCCCGGGTGCAGGCGAGTATTTCAACATCTTCGCGCTCCAGGCCCACTTCTTCGTTCAACTCGCGGTACAAGGCGTCTTCCGGCGTCTCCTGGGGATTGATTCCGCCTTGAGGAAACTGCCAGGCATCTTGATTGATACGGCGAGCCCATAGCACCTGGCCAGCATCATTCGTAAGAATGATCCCGACATTAGGACGGAAACCATCGGGGTCGATCACGGCAACAACCTCGCAAACGCATGTCGCCGCATTGTTCCACAAAGGTTGTGAAGGCAGCAACGCGCCGACCTACGTTATGTGCACTCTTGTGAAAAGTCCGTATTCTGGACACCTTTCTTCCGACTTTTCAGCGAGTAACTGCAATGCGGCTGGCTTTATTCGACTTGGACAACACGCTTCTTGGCGGCGACAGCGACCACGCCTGGGGCGATTACCTTTGTGAGCGCGGCTTTCTCGATGCCGTGGCCTATAAGGCACGCAACGATGAGTTCTATCAGGATTACCTCGCCGGCAAGCTGGATAACGATGCCTACCTGAACTTTTGCCTGGAAGTCCTCGGCCGCACCGAAATGGCCACGCTGGATCTATGGCACAGCGACTACATGCGCGATTGCATCGAACCGATCGTGTTGCCCAAGGCAATCGAACTGCTGGCCAAACACCGCGACGCCGGCGACCAACTGGTGATCATCACCGCCACCAACCGTTTCGTCACTGGCCCCATTGCCAGGCGCCTGGGTGTCGAAACCCTGATCGCCACCGAATGCGAAATGGCGGGCGGCCGCTACACCGGGCGCAGCACCGACGTGCCGTGTTTCCGTGAAGGTAAAGTAACGCGCTTGAATCGCTGGCTGGAAGAGACCGGGCACAACCTGGAAGGCAGCTACTTCTACAGTGATTCGATGAATGACTTGCCGTTGCTGGAACAGGTGGCGAACCCGGTGGCGGTCGATCCTGATGCGAATCTGCGCGCCGAGGCTGAGAAGCGTGGCTGGCCAGTCATCAGTCTGCGCGACTGATATCGCCTTCGCGAGCAGGCTCGCTCCCACAGTGGATTTGTGAATGACGCAAATCCCTTGTGGGAGCGAGCCTGCTCGCGAATGGGGCAACTCGGTCTCAAGGTTTAAACCGGTTTCGCGCCCATCAACCCGGCAATGGCGATAAAACAGACAAAACTGAACAACGCCAACGCAAAGGTAAATTTGCCCACGCCACCCGGCGTCTTGCGCACTTTGTTCAGCCGCACCAACAACCAGAACCACGCGAGCGCCGCCACGGTGTAAAGCACACTGGACGCCAGCAGCCAGGTCTGTCCCAACGGCCAGCCTACCAGGTGCACCATCCACCAACCGGTAAACGGCATGCTCAGCAGCGCCAGCCCCATCAACAGCCAGATGAACACTCGCGGCCGTTGCAGGGTACGGCTCGCCGCCGTTGCGTCGCCTTGACGCCGGGTACGCCAGACCCAGATCCCCAAGCCCAGCGCACACACCAGCAACACCACCGTCGCCACCATGTGCGCCGCTTTCAGGGCCGTTAACGTTTCCATGGTTCGATTTCCTTATGCCTTGCCCATCAGCGTAGCCGTTCAGCCAAGAAACAGCTGATAGGCCGGGTTGTCGCTCTCATCCCAGTACGGATAGCCGATTTCTTCCAGCGCCGCCGGCACCAGATGACGCTCGTCATGAGGCACTTGCAAGCCGGCAACCACACGGCCATCCGCCGCACCATGGTTGCGGTAGTGGAACATCGAGATGTTCCAGCGCCCGCCGAGCTTGTTGAGGAAGTTGAACAGCGCTCCCGGACGCTCCGGGAACTCGAAGCGCAGGATCACTTCATCCACCACATGCGCCGCGCGACCGCCAACCATGTGGCGGATGTGCAGTTTGGCCAGTTCGTTATCCGTCAGGTCGACCACCGGGAAACCCTGCTCGCCGAGGCTGGCGATCAACGCACTGCGTGGGTCGGTGTCCGGATGCGTCTGCACGCCAACGAAGATGTGCGCTTCGCTGCCGGTGTTGTATCGGTAGTTGAACTCGGTGATCTGACGCTTGCCGATAGCTTCACAGAACGCCTTGAAGCTGCCCGGCTTCTCGGGAATGGTCACGGCGATAATGGCTTCGCGGCCCTCGCCCAGCTCGGCGCGCTCGGCCACGTGGCGCAGGCGATCGAAGTTGACGTTGGCACCGGAGTCGATGGCCACGAACGTGTGCCCGGTGACGCCGCGCTGTTCGACGTACTTCTTGATCCCGGCCACGCCCAGCGCACCGGCAGGCTCGGTGATCGAGCGGGTATCGTCGTAGATGTCCTTGATCGCCGCGCAGATTTCGTCAGTGCTGACGGTGATGACTTCATCGACATGGTCTTTGCAGATATCGAAGGTGTGCTGGCCGATCTGCGCCACCGCGACGCCGTCGGCAAAGATGCCCACGGTCGGCAGCACGACGCGCTCACCCGCGGCCATGGCCGCTTGCAGGCAATTCGAATCGTCCGGCTCGACGCCGATGATCTTGATGTCCGGGCGCAGGTATTTGACGTACGCCGCGATGCCGGCAATCAGCCCGCCGCCGCCCACCGGGACGAAAATCGCGTCCAGACGCCCCGGATGCTGACGCAGGATCTCCATGGCCACCGTGCCCTGCCCGGCAATGGTGTGGGGATCGTCATAGGGGTGAATGTAGACGTAGCCTTTTTCGTCGACCAGTTTCAGCGAATAGGCCAGGGCTTCCGGGAACGAATCGCCGTGCAGCACCACTTTGCCACCGCGCGAACGCACGCCTTCGACCTTGATCTCCGGGGTAGTCTTGGGCATGACGATGGTCGCCTTCACCCCCAATACTTTCGCCGCCAGGGCCAGGCCTTGTGCATGGTTACCCGCGGAAGCCGTGACCACGCCACGGGCGCGCTCTTCATCGCTCAACTGGGTCAACTTGTTGTACGCGCCGCGAATCTTGAACGAGAACACCGGCTGCAAGTCTTCGCGCTTGAGCCAGATCTCGTTGCCCAGCCGCTCGGAGAGCTGGCGGGCAGTCTGCAATGGGGTTTCTACGGCAACGTCATAAACGCGCGAGGTGAGGATCTTTTTGACGTACTGTTCAAGCATCGGAAAGCATCACTGAGCGGGTTGGGCAGGACCATGGAGTCTAACCCGGCTTTTGTCCGTACGACCACACTAAACCGGTGGTTTTAAGCCTCCGGAGGCAATCCTCACCTGTGGGAGCAAAGCTTGCTCGCGATGAGGCCATCACATTCAACAATAATGTTGGCTGCTCGATTGCTTTCGCGAGCAAGCTTTACTCCCACAGGGACCGCGTCGCTCTGCCACATCTGCCAATCGGGCAATGACCTTCCCCGCCCCGAAGCCTATAATGCCGGCCTTTCGTTCCCCTCTTCGGCACCTCGGAGCCCGCATGACCCAGGATCAACTCAAACAGGCAGTGGCTCAGGCCGCCGTCGACTTCATCCTCCCGAAACTCGACGACAAAAGCATCGTCGGGGTCGGCACCGGCTCCACCGCCAACTGCTTCATCGATGCCCTGGCACAACACAAGGGTGCATTCGATGGCGCTGTCGCCAGTTCCGAAGCCACCGCCGCCCGCCTCAAGGGCCATGGCATCCCGGTGTACGAACTGAACACTGTCAGCGACCTGGAGTTCTACGTCGACGGCGCCGATGAAAGCGATGAGCACCTGAACCTGATCAAGGGCGGCGGCGCCGCACTGACCCGCGAGAAGATTGTCGCGGCGGTGGCCAAGACCTTCATCTGCATCGCCGACGCCAGCAAACTGGTACCGGTCCTCGGCAACTTCCCGCTGCCGGTGGAGGTCATTCCGATGGCCCGCAGTCACGTGGCCCGTCAACTGGTCAAGCTGGGTGGTGATCCGGTCTACCGTGAAGGCGTGCTGACCGACAACGGCAATATCATCCTTGATGTATTCAACATGGAAATCACCAACCCGGTGGAACTGGAAACGCAGATCAATGCGATCGTGGGCGTGGTCACCAACGGTTTGTTCGCGGCGCGTCCGGCGGACCTGCTGTTGCTGGGTACCAGTGAAGGTGTGAAGACCCTCAAGGCCTGACACCTGCCCTGTAGGAGCAAAGCTTGCTCGCGATAGCGGTATGTCTGGCACACCGCGTGATCGTTCATCGCGAGCAAGCTTTGCTCCCACAGGGATCGGTGGGGCGAGTTAGTTTTGTGCGGGTTTTTTGAAGACGTAAAACAGGTTCGGCTCGCTCACCAGGTACATCGTACCGTCGTCGTCCATGGCAATCCCCTCCGCCTGCGGCACGGCCTTTTGCAGCCCCTGACTTCCCTTGCTCAACGACAGGGTGCTCAGCGGTCGTCCGTCCACATCCAGCTCCAGAATCAGCCGTGACTCGTCGGACAGTGCCATCAAGTGACCGCTGCGCTCGTCATATTGCAGGCTCGACAGATCGCGCACGAACATCCCGGCATCACGCTTGGGGTTATTGATGACGTGCACCGCATAGGATTTTTCCGGATTGAAATGCGGAAAGCCGTGCACTTCATAGATCAGCATCGGGTCGCGTTCCTTGGCGACAAACAGGCGCTTGCCCACCGAGTCGTACGCCAACCCTTCAAACCCCTTGTTGCCGCTCGAGTGCACGCCGAGGGTGATCTGTTCTGCTTCGGCAGCATCCAGGAAGGTGGTGTCCCGCTCCAGATGAACCTTGATCAGCCGCTGCTGGTACTCGTCAGCGATGACGTAGGTGTCGGCACTGATGTATTCAACCGCTTCCGGATCGCCGAATCCGACCAGTGCAATACGACGCAGGATCTTGCCGTCGAGGGAAAGCTCGATCAGCTCGGAGTGCTTGTTGGTGACGGTGAACAGGCTTTTGCGCACCGGGTCATAGGTCAATGCTGAAACATCGTCGGTCAGACCTTCGATGACTTGCCCCTCCAACACCACCTGATACCGGTCCAGGCCAATGGATTGGTCATTCACCGGCTGCCAGAGCCTGTGCAGGTTAAACCAGCCACGCTCGAACAGACGCCCGTACTGGCCGACCGCGAGCAACACGATCAGCGCAATCATCGTCACGATGAACATCAGCGGCTTGGGGCGGGCAAATCGACGCATTGGGCAAGGCTCGGAATCGAAACAGGCGGATGAAATATCACGCCTGTCTGAACTGAAGCTTAATGGCTGGCAGCGCCTACAGGAATCACAGTGATTACTTCTGTTTTTCGTAGCGATAGAACAGGTTCGGCTCACTCACCATGTACAGCGTACCGGCTTCGTCCATGGCCACGCCTTCGGCGCGGGGAATGGTCTTTTTCAAACCATGGAAGCCGCCCAGCAAGGCGATGAAACTGACTTGCTCGCCCTTCTTGTCCAGCTCCAGCAACAGGTGGGAATCGGCGGACAGCACCAGCATGTGCCCGGTCCGTGGGTCGATGGCAAGGGCCGACAGATTGCGAACATCCAGTGCATGACTGGCCAGTTTGAGCTTGTCACCGCTAAGCGCCTTGCCGTCACTCTTCCAGGCAAACAACGCCGGTGGGCGCTCTTCACCCAGCAGCAGCTGTTGATTAGGCGAATCCCAGACGATGGCTTCGAACGCCTTGTTCTGGTCTTTCGAAGGTCCGAGATCGTATTTGGGGAAATTGGCGATGTTCAGCTCACGGGTATCGGCATCGACCTTGACGACAGTGATCAGGTGATCGCGCTCATCGACAATCGCCAGCAAACCGTTACCCAACACGGTCACCCCTTCAGGGTTGCTCCAGCCCACCAGCGGCATCTTGCGCAGCACATCGCCCCGCAAGGACAACTCGACCAGAAACGGATTCTTACCCATGACCGAAAACAGGGTTTTGGTCTGAGGATCGTAGGCCAGGTCAGAAGCCTCATCCTTTTCCATGCCCGGCAGCGGCTTGGCGTCGATCACCGCGTGATAATCCGGCAACCAGATACTCGCCTGGCGCTCGGCAGGACTTGCAAAGCGCTCCTTCACCCAAAGCACGCCACGATTGTCCCAATGCATGGCAAACGCAACGCCATAGGCGACAACCGCCACCAGGAAAAGCCAGACATACCACCGCAAGGCAAAGCGCGAGCGACGGGCAGATTTGAACGTGGAGAGCGATTGAGTGGCCATCAGGGAATGGGTTCCAGAAAGTCAGGCTAGGGGTAATAGCACAAACGGGGCAGGCTCATGCGCCAGAGGTCCGGGAATTATCCAGCCCCCCCGTGAAAAAATCGGGAAATGGCAGCAATCACAAACCCCAATGTGGGAGCGAGCCTGCTCGCGAAGAGGCCGGCACATCCAACATTAACGCTGAATGACACACCGCTTTCGCGAGCAGGCTCGCTCCCACAGGGTTAGGCAGTGCCCAGACTAGCGAACGCTGCTGTTGAAACGGCTCGCGCCCGGCAGTTCCAGAACAATTTCATCGCCAACATTCAACGGGCCGACACCCACTGGCGTGCCGGTCAGAATCACGTCACCGGCCTGCAGCGAGAAGCAGCCGGCCATGTGCTGGATCATCGGCACGATCGGGTTGAGCATGGCGCTGCTGTTGCCATCCTGGCGGACTTCGCCGTTGATGGTCAGGCGGATGCCAATGTCAGTCAGGTCGGTAAAGGTGCCAGGGGATACGAACGGGGCAATCACCGCCGCACCGTCGAAGGACTTGGCGATTTCCCAGGGCAGGCCCTTGGATTTCAGCTCGGCCTGCTTGTCACGCAGGGTCAGGTCCAGGGCCGGGGCGAAACCGGAGATGGCGTCGAGTACTTCTTCACGGCTCGGCTTGGTCGACAATGGCTTGCCGATCAGCACTGCGATTTCCGCTTCGTAATGCACCGAGCCACGTTCGGTCGGAATGCTGAAACCACCCTCCAGCGGCACGACGCAACTGCCCGGCTTGATGAACAGCAGCGGCTCGGTAGGTACCGGGTTGTCCAATTCCTTGGCGTGTTCGGCGTAGTTACGGCCGATGCACACCACTTTCCCCAAGGGGAAGTGAATACGCGTACCGTCGACATACTGGTGCTGATAGCTCATGGACCGACTCCTGGTTCGTAGCGCTTAAATTCGAAAATCAAACAGCGAAAATCTTGCCCGGGTTCATGATGCCGTTCGGGTCGAACACCGCCTTGAGGGCTTTCATGTACTCGATCTCAACCGGGGAACGGCTGTAGGTCAAGTAATCACGCTTGGTCATGCCCACGCCGTGCTCGGCGGAGATCGAACCGTTGTACTTCTCGACGGTTTCGAACACCCACTTGTTGACGGTTGCGCATTTGGCGAAGAACTCGTCCTTGCTCAGGTTTTCCGGCTTGAGGATGTTCAAGTGCAGGTTGCCGTCGCCAATGTGGCCGAACCAGACGATTTCGAAATCCGGATAGTGTTCACCGACGATCGCGTCGATTTCCTTGAGGAATGCCGGCACTTTCGAGACGGTTACCGAAATGTCGTTCTTGTACGGCGTCCAGTGGGAAATGGTTTCGGAGATGTATTCGCGCAGTTTCCACAGGTTCTGCAGCTGGGTCTCGCTCTGGCTCATGACGCCGTCCAGCACCCAGCCCTGCTCCACGCAATGTTCGAAGGTCTCCAGGGCGTGGTTGGCCACTTCTTCGGTGGTCGCTTCGAATTCCAGCAAGGCGTAGAACGGGCAATCGGTTTCGAACGGCGCCGGCACGTCACCACGGCCCATGACTTTGGCCAGGGCTTTGTCGGAGAAGAATTCGAAGGCCGTCAGGTCGAGTTTGCTCTGAAAGGCGTGCAATACCGGCATGATCGCGTCGAAATCGGCAGTGCCGAGGACCATCGCGGTGAGGTTTTTCGGGGCGCGATCCAGACGCATGGTCGCTTCGACCACGAAACCCAGAGTACCTTCAGCGCCGATGAACAGCTGACGCATGTCGTAGCCGGTGGCGTTCTTGATCAGGTCGCGGTTGAGTTCAAGTACATCACCCTTGCCGGTGACCACTTTCATGCCGGCGACCCAGTTTCGGGTCATGCCGTAGCGAATCACCTTGATCCCGCCGGCATTGGTACCGATATTGCCGCCAATCTGGCTCGAACCAGCCGATGCGAAGTCCACCGGGTAGTACAGGCCCTTTTCCTCGGCCACGTTCTGCAGATGCTCCGTGACCACGCCCGGCTGACAAACGGCAGTGCGGTCAGTCAGGTTCACGTCGAGGATCTGGTTCATGTAGTCGAAGGACACGACCACTTCGCCATTGGCTGCCACGGCAGCGGCGGAAAGACCGGTACGGCCACCGGACGGCACCAGCGCCACCTTGTGTTTATTGGCCCACAGGACAATCGCCTGGACCTGCTCGGTGGTCTTGGGGAACACGATGGCGGTCGGGGCCGGAGCGAAATGCTTGGTCCAATCCTTACCGTAAGCATTCAGGGAGTCGGCATCGGTCAGCACCTTGCCAGGCTCAACCAGGGTCTTCAGCTCATCAATCAGGGCAGGATTGGTCATCGACAGAACTCTCGAACAATTCATGGTCATCCTGAGAACGCTTCACGTCGCAGGAATGAGTGTTTAGCGGGGCGCATATGCTAGCATACCGACCCCGCAGCATAGTGCCCAACGGCTGTTCTGCGGCGACGGTTTTGTTGCCGTCCGGGTCAGCATCTGTTGACCATTTCCTGCCATTTTTCTCCGGGATACAGGTTTACGCAGATGAGCAAGACTTCTCTCGATAAGAGCAAGATCAAGTTCCTTCTTCTCGAAGGCGTCCACCAATCGGCTGTCGACGTCCTCAAGGCGGCGGGCTACACCAGCATCGAGTACCTCACAGGTTCTCTGCCGGAAGCCCAGCTCAAGGAAAAGATCGCTGATGCTCACTTCATCGGCATTCGCTCCCGCACTCAACTGACCGAAGAGATCTTCGATCACGCGAAGAAGCTGGTTGCGGTCGGTTGTTTCTGCATCGGCACCAACCAGGTCGACCTGGACGCGGCACGCGAGCGCGGTATCGCCGTGTTCAACGCACCGTACTCCAACACCCGCTCCGTTGCCGAGCTGGTACTGGCCGAAGCGATCCTGTTGCTGCGCGGCATCCCTGAGAAGAACGCTTCCTGCCACCGTGGCGGCTGGATCAAGAGCGCGGCCAACTCCTTCGAGATCCGCGGCAAGAAGCTGGGCATCGTCGGTTACGGCTCGATCGGTACTCAATTGTCGGTCCTGGCAGAAGGCCTGGGCATGCAGGTGTACTTCTACGACACCGTGACCAAGCTGCCACTGGGTAACGCCACCCAGGTCGGCAACCTGCACGAGCTGCTGGGCATGTCCGACATCGTGACCCTGCACGTTCCGGAAACCGCTGCCACCCAGTGGATGATCGGCGAGAAGGAAATCCGCGCCATCAAGAAAGGCGGCATCCTGATCAACGCCGCACGCGGCACCGTGGTCGAGCTGGACCACCTGGCCGCCGCCATCAAGGACAAGCACCTGATCGGCGCCGCCATCGACGTGTTCCCGGTGGAGCCTCGCTCCAACGACGAAGAGTTCGAAAGCCCGCTGCGTGGCCTGGACAACGTGATCCTGACCCCGCACATCGGTGGTTCCACCGCCGAGGCGCAGGCCAACATCGGTCTGGAAGTGGCCGAAAAACTGGTCAAGTACAGCGACAACGGTACTTCGGTATCGTCCGTGAACTTCCCGGAAGTGGCCCTGCCGGCTCACCCTGGCAAGCACCGCCTGCTGCACATCCACGAGAACATCCCGGGTGTGATGAGCGAGATCAACAAGGTCTTCGCCGAAAACGGTATCAACATCTCCGGTCAGTTCCTGCAGACCAACGAGAAAGTCGGTTACGTGGTGATCGACGTAGACGCCGAATACTCGGAACTGGCGCAAGAGAAGCTGCAACACGTCAACGGCACTATCCGTAGCCGCGTGTTGTTCTGACCGAGCGCGCTGCGCAATAAAAAGGGAGCTCTCAGGAGCTCCCTTTTTCATGCCGGCCGGAAAGTCATTTCACCGTGATGGTGATTTTTTCCGAGACGATCGGCGGGTCGAACGCCATGTGGTTCTTGTCACCCAGTTCCAGTTGCAAGGTGTGCGTGCCTGGCTTGAGCTCCAGTTCGGTTTCGGTCTGGGCCTTGCCGAAGTGCTTGTGGTTGTCATCTACAGGGATGGCAGCGCCCGCCGGAACAATGCTCTTGGCATCCACCAACAGATGGTGATGGCCGGTGTTCGGGGTGGCATCACCCGCAGGCGCCAGCGCAATGCCCTTGACTTCAAACTTGACCTTGAACTTGCCATCGACAACGGCACCGCTGGCCGGCTCGACGATGCTCACCGAAGCGCCAACAGGAGCCGGCGTGGCCGCACTGGCCAGCACCGAAACACCCATCAGCAGGCCAGCCAACGCAGCACGTGACATAAAGGTTTTCATTCTCTTCTCCAGTTTTTCCGTAAAATTCGCGTGACCATCACAACTTCATGGTCAATCGTTGTCGAAGGCACTCGACAACCATAGCAAAGCGAGCCTGAATCAAAGGGTCGCGATAAAAAATTCAAAGGAGTGACCATGCGCTTTCTGCCTGGCCTGATCTGCCTGCTACCCCTTTTGAGCCCTTTGGCTCACGCCGAACTGATTGACGACGTAAACGACCGCGGTGAATTGCGCATTGCCCTTGAGGCTAATACACCCCCCTTCAATTTCAAGGAAGACGGCAGTCTTGCAGGCTTTGAAGTCGAATTGGGTCAATTGCTGGCTAACGAACTGGATGTGCGCGCCGACTTTGTCGTCACCGACTCCGGCGATTTGTTGACCGGTGTTGAAAGCGGCAAGTACGACATCGCCATCAATCACATTGCAGAGACCCCGGCACTCAAGGATCGTTTCGACTTCAGCGAACCTTACATTCATGCCGATGCGCAATTGATTGCACAAAAGGACGAGCCGAAGTCAATGCTGCTGGTGCAGTCGCTGACCGAAGACAAGCCGAAAGCCAGCGCGCCTGTGAGCCTGGCGATTCCGTTTCAGAAGGGGAACCCGGCGTTTCATGCCAGCCTGGAAAACGCGTTGCAGCGGATCAAGGCCGATGGCCGGCTCGAGGCGCTGGAACAGAAATGGTTTGGGGCGGATTCGGGTGTGGCACCGAACCCCTGAGCCGCGGGATAACCCTGTGGGAGCGAGCCTGCTCGCGAAAGCGGTGTGCCAGACAACATTAATGTCGACTGACACTACGCATTCGCGAGCAGGCTCGCTCCCACAGTAGTCTTGTGTGGGTCGTTAATTGAGTGCTGCCAGTGCCTGCGTCGCCTCAGCCAGTTCGAGTTCGCTGAAGACGTGAACGCCATTTCGCTTCAGAAGCGCCGCCGTCACCCCTTCGCCACTGACCTTCACGCCACTGAACGTCCCGTCGTAGGTCAGCCGATTGCCGCAGGACGGGCTATTGGCCTTGAGGATGGCAATGCGGATGCCGTGCTTTTGCACCAGTGCCAGCGCCTGATAAGCCCCGGACAGAAACTGCGCACTGACGTCTTCGCCCTCGGTGGTGATCACCAATGCCTGCCCTTCCAGCACGTCGGCACCCTGCCCGCCCGGAATCTCCGCGGCTGCCCGTGGCGTCGGCAAACCGCCGGCGACTTCCGGGCACAGTGGCACGACCCGCCCTTCGTCGAGCCACTGCTGAAGCTGATCGAACGGCCCGCTGGCGCCGCCGTCATAGCGTACGCGGTGACCCAGCAGGCAGCGGCTTACAAGAATCTTCTGCATGATCAGAACGGCTCGTTGCCCCGACGCCGGAACCAGCCGGTCAACGACAGGCGTTCACGGGTCGCGGGCAGGACTTCATGGGGAACCTCTCCCGACAGGAATACCACCAGGCATCCACCTGTCGGCACCACATCGTATGGCACGTCTGCATCCAGGTACATGCGCAACTGACCGCCGTGCTCTGGCAGCCAGGCGTCGTTGAGATAGACCACCGCCGACACCATGCGCCGGTCGTCGTCGCGGAACCGGTCGACGTGTTTGAGGTAGAACGCACCGGGCGGGTACATCGCGAAATGGCTTTCGAAATCTTCCAGGCCCAGGAACAGGTCGCGATTCATCGCCTCGCGCAAGCTGTCCATCAATTGCAAATAACTGTCGCATGCCTCGGCCTGGCCGGGTTCGATCCACTGGATATGATCGCCGCGAATCCCCTCGCGGATCTCCGAGGAAGGTCCGCGCCCCACCGCTGCCGGAGCCAGTTCGCCCTCGGCTGCACGTTTACGGCACTCGGCCGCCAGCGCCCGGGTCAGATCCAGAGGCAGGAAAATATTCTGCTGTGACCAGCCGTTGGCAGCCAGGTCATCGACGATTCGTAACAGCAGCGGGTGATCAGAAGGTATTTGCATGGCGCGCATAGTATTCCTGCGCCTGGAAATCCGACAGAGCCACGCAGCGGGTTGATACGAATTCTCGACAAGACTGTATGCCACACGGAGAATAGTCGCCTGCTGACAGGAGTCCCTATGCGCCGTTTGCTTCTCTCCCTGCTGATGTTCTGCGTTTTGCCCGCCTGGGCAGACGGCCACGACCAGTTGTACAAGGTCGCCGGCTGGCCGGAACAACGCGCGCATTTCAACGACGCCCTCTCGGCCGCGCAACAACGCTACCAAAGCAGCCTGCCACCGGCGGTGTTCCAGGCGTTGGTCAACAACAGCAATCAGCGCTTTGATCCCAAGGCTGTGGACCGGCGCGCCGAAGCACAGTTGCGCAAGAACCTCGCTGATCCCAAGCCCGCACTGGCGTTCTTTCAATCCCCGCTGGGCAAGAAAATCGTCGCCGCCGAGTTGCTCGCGACCCGCCGCGATCAACTGGCGAAAAACGCCAAGGGTTTGCCCAAGATGCAGGCCAGCGACAGTCGCCTGCTGATCATTGGCCACCTGGCGCAGGCGTTGCCTGCACGCGAGGCGGGCGCCGAAGTCAGCCTGGCGATTGCCGGTGTCGCCGCCGACAGCCTGAGCTCGATGATTCCCGGCCTGCTCGGCGCGGGCCAGGCCCAAGGCATGTTGAACGGGCAGCGCCAGCGCTTGATGGACCAGATCGGCAGCGACCTGAACAACACGTTGCTGTATGTCTATCGCGACCTGTCGGATGAAGAGCTGGAAGAGTTCGCCACCTTTGCCGAGTCGGCCGAGGGCAAGGCTTATTATCAGGCGGCACTGGCGGCGATCAAGGCGGGGTTGGCGGTGGGGCAGGCCAATCCCCAATAGTCTTCAGTGACAGTAAGGGCCTCATCGCGGGCAAGCCTTGCTCCCACAGGTTTATGTGTTGATCACAATATTGTGGATTCACACCGGCCACTGTGGGAGCAAGGCTTGCCCGCGATGAGGCCCTTATTGTCGCTAAAGATTCCTGCCCTTGATCCGCTTGGTCAAAAACCCGAAATACTCCCCCCTCAATACCGCCGCCTCATTCGCCAGGTGATGCCGCGCCTCAGGCAGCATCAATACCTGAGGCCGATCGAACTTCGCCCGCAGCACCTCAAGGTTGTGTTCCCAATCCACGGTCATGTCCGCCTGCCCCTGCACAATCAACGGTCGCCGGGGGCTGGCGGGTGCGGCTTCGACGCGTTTGATCCAGCGCGCCAACGCCCCGACCCACGCCGTCGGCAGTCGTAGTGGCTGCAAGGGGTCGGCCTGCAGGAACGGCAGGAAATCCGGGTCATTCGAATTTTCACTGAAACGCCGGGCGATGGCTTTGACGAATGGCCTGAGCAGGTAATAACTCAGTTGCGACCAGCCCCACGCCCGCGGCCGCACCAGCGGTGCCAACAGAATCACCTGGCCCTGGGCCGGACTGCTCGCCCCCGCATTCAACACATGGTCGATCACGATCGCGCCACCGGTGCTCTGTCCGCACAGGTGCCACGGTTGCGGCAGATCAAGTGAGCGCGCCTCGGCAAACAGGCCTAGCAGTGCGTCCTGGTACTCGGCGAAGTCCTTGATGCTCGCCCGCTCGCCACTGGACAGTCCATGCCCCGGCAAGTCGCAGGCGATCACCGCGAAGCCCTGCTCCAGCGCCCACTCGATCACATGCCGGTAGAGGCCGGTGTGATCATAAAAGCCATGGAAGACAAACAGCGTCGCCTTCACCCGCTCCGGCCACCAGACCTGGCTGACCAGGTCATAACCATCGACCTGAAAACGCCCCAGGCCACTGCGTACGTTTCGCGCAGCAAAATCCAGCCCGTAAAACCGCTGATAAGCCTGGGCCTCCGCTGACAACGGCTGCCCCTCGGCCAATGGCCGCAGGCTGGCGCGCAGGTGATCAGGGTCGAAGGTGACAGGCATGGGCGATTCCAGAGCACTAAACGGACTTTATGGACCTGCGATATTCATCTGTCGCGGCAAGCATGGCAAGCTAGCCGACCTTCGAGGAATGAACCCATGCGATCGCCCTTGCGCGCCACCCTGTTTGCCAGCCTGCTCGCCGTGGTGTGCGCCGGTGCGTTGTGGGCGGCCTACGACTGGTTCCAGGGGCGCTACCTGCGCGCATTCAGCGAGCACACCGCGCTGTTCTCCGGCGACCCGCTGCGCCTGCCGGACACACTCGCCGGCCCTGGCGCCATCCGCCTCGTCCATTTCTGGGACCCGGCGTGCCCGTGCAATGTCGGCAATCAACAACATCTCAGTGAACTGGTCGAGCAATACGCCCCGCAGGGTGTTGAGTTCTACTCGGTGCAAAAACCCGGCAGCCATGGCCAGTTGCCGGGCAACTTGAGCCGCCTGAAAACCCTCAGCGTCCTGCCCGGCTCCGAGCAGGTCCCCGCCAGCCCCGCCGTGGCCATCTGGGATCGCAACGGCAAGCTGGCGTACTTCGGCCCCTACAGCGAAGGCCTGACCTGCAATTCCAGTAACAGTTTTATCGAGCCGATCCTGCAGGCGTTAAACGAAGGTCGCGCCGTGAGTGCCACGCACACACTGGCGGTAGGGTGTTACTGCCCTTGGCCGGCCGATACAGCCAGGTAGGGAAAAACGCGGCAATACGAATCCCTCCTACGGGCGATGGGCCAATTCGGTGAGCCGTGTTAAACAGTGGCACCAGGGAACTGCAGTCGCTCATAACAACAAGGAGTCACCATGAAACGTAGCCTGACCGCTCTCGGCTCGCTGATCGTCACGCTAGTCGCGGTTGGCGGCTGGTACGTCTACAGCAAGCAGCCGACACGCCAGGGCATGGTGGAACTGCAACACCTGCAAGGCTCGGTCACCGTGCGCTACGATGAACGCGGGATCCCGCATATCCGCGCCGAAAACGAACCCGACCTGTACCGTGCCCTGGGTTATGTCCATGCCCAGGATCGACTGTTCCAGATGGAAGTCCTGCGTCGCCTGGCCCGGGGTGAGCTGGCCGAGGTGCTCGGCCCGAAACTGCTCGACACCGACAAGCTGATGCGCAGCCTGCGCATTCGTGAACGCGCCGAAACCTACCTGGCGAATCTGGACAAGCAATCGCCCGCCTTCATCGCCATGCAAGCCTATCTGGATGGCATCAACCAGTATCAGGACAGCCACGCAAAACCCGTGGAGTTCGATGTGCTGGGCATTC
Organism: Pseudomonas sp. WPR_5_2; assembly: GCF_003634475.1. Taxonomy (NCBI): domain Bacteria; kingdom Pseudomonadati; phylum Pseudomonadota; class Gammaproteobacteria; order Pseudomonadales; family Pseudomonadaceae; genus Pseudomonas; species Pseudomonas sp. WPR_5_2. Next base: position 315,404 of record NZ_RBLA01000005.1, read on the forward strand.
AAAAACGCCCGTTCACCGCCCAGGACACCATCAGCATCGCCGGCTACATGGCCTACAGCTTTGCCGCGGCATTCCGTACCGAACCGTTGCTGACGTTCGTGCGCGATCAACTGGGTGCCGACTACCTCAACGTTTTCGATCTCGACTGGCAGCCCAACGGTGTGCTGGCGAACCGGCACAGCGGCGCCAAGCCGTCCCTGGCCAGCGCCGACTGGAAAGACCTCAACGTCCTCGCCCGCCTGAGCGAACAGGCACTGGCTGACAACGGCCTGCCTCAATTCGAAGGCAGCAACGCCTGGGTCGTGGCCGGCAGTCGAACCAAAAGCGGCAAGCCGTTGCTCGCAGGTGACCCGCACATCCGCTTTTCCGCGCCGTCGGTGTGGTACGAAGCGCAGCTCTCGGCGCCGGGGTTCGAACTCTACGGCCATTACCAGGCCTTGATGCCGTTCGCCTCGCTGGGCATGAACCGTGATTTCGGCTGGAGCATCACCATGTTCCAGAACGACGACCTCGACCTGATTGCCGAAAAGGTCAACCCGGACAATCCCAACCAAGTCTGGTACCGCGGCAAGTGGGTAGACATGGTGACCAGCGAACAGCAGATCGCGGTCAAGGGCCAGGCACCGGTAACCCTGACGTTGCGCCAGTCGCCCCACGGCCCGATCGTCAACGATGCGCTGGGCAACAGTGTCGGTAAAACGCCGATTGCCATGTGGTGGGGGTTTCTCGAAAGCCAGAACCCGATACTGGAAGGCTTCTACCAGCTCAACCGTGCCGACACCCTGGCCAAGGCGCGCAGCGCTGCGGCCAAGGTCCAGGCTCCCGGCCTGAATATCGTCTGGGCCAACGCCAAGGGTGACATCGGCTGGTGGGCGGCGGCGCAATTGCCCAAGCGTCCTGCCGGGGTACGCCCATGGTTCATCCTCGACGGCAGCAGTACCGAAGCGGACAAGGACGGTTTCTACCCGTTCAGCGCCAACCCGCAGGAAGAGAACCCGGCGCGGGGCTACATCGTCTCCGCCAACTTCCAGCCCGTGTCACCGACGGGCATGGAAATTCCCGGTTACTACAACCTGGCCGATCGTGGCCAGCAGCTCAACTATCAGCTCGGCGACAAGAGCATCAAGTGGGATCTGGAGTCCAGCCAGAGACTGCAACTGGGCACCACCACCGCTTACGGCCCGCGTCTGTTGGCACCCCTGCTGCCGGTGTTGCGTACGGTGGTGAGCGACCCTGCCGAGTTGAAACTGGTGGAGCAACTGGCCCAATGGAAAGGCGATTACCCACTCGATTCCACTAGCGCCACCGTGTTCAACCAGTTCCTGTTCAACCTGGCTGACGCGGCGATGCGCGATGAATTGGGCAACGATTTCTTCGAAACACTGCTCTCGACCCGGGTAATCGATGCCGCGCTGCCACGCCTGGCGGCGAACCCCGACTCACCGTGGTGGGACAACCGCAGTACCCTCGGCAAGGAAACCCGCGCCGATACGGTCAAGATAGCGTGGCAGGCCAGCATCGCCCACCTCAAGGGCACCCTCGGCGCCGATTCCGCGCAATGGCAATGGGGCAACGCGCACACCCTGACCCATGGTCACCCGCTGGGCCAGCAAAAGCCGCTGGACCGTCTGTTCAACGTCGGCCCATTCGCCGCCCCCGGCAGTCATGAAGTGCCAAACAACCTGTCGGCCAGGATCGGCCCGGCACCCTGGCCGGTGACTTACGGCCCCTCCACCCGGCGCCTGATCGACTTCGCCGATCCGGCCCATAGCCTGACCGTCAACCCGGTAGGCCAGAGTGGCGTGCTGTTCGACCGTCACTATGAAGATCAGGCCGAGGCGTATATCGAAGGGGTGTACTACCAGGCGCATCTCAATGATGAAGAGGTGACGGCGAATACGCGCAGTACATTGAAGCTGTTGCCGGCGCGGTCGGGGCAATAGATTTTTGTTGCCTGGGCTGACGCTTTCGCGAGCAGGCTCGCTCCCACAGTGGACCGGTGCTGCACACAAATTTTGTGTTCGCTGGCTATCTCATGTGGGAGCGAGCCTGCTCGCGAAGAAGCCCTGACTCACACCGCTGATTTCAGCTCAGACCATCGCCGCGAAATTCAACCTGAACTGCTGCGGCGTCACCCCCAGCCTGCGGTTGAACACGCTGCGCATATGCTGGGCATCACGAAATCCGCACTGGTACGCCACGGTCTTGAGCGGAGCGCCTGTGCTTTCCAGCATCACTCGCGCCGCATCCACCCTCGCCCGCTCGACGAATTCGGCCGGGGTGATTTTCGCTTCCCTGGCAAACACCCGGGAAAAATTGCGCGCACTCATGTTGGCAGCCTTGGCCAGGTCGGCGATGGTCAGGTCGCCGGTCAAGTTGGCCAATACGTAGTGCTGGACCATCGCCACGGCCGAGGTCGGCTCGGCGTGGGGTGTGAGGAACGGGCTGAACTGTGACTGGCCACCCGAGCGTTGCGTGAACACCACCAGCCGCTTGGCCACGCTCAGCGCCACGTCCGGCCCGTGATCGCGGCCCAGCAGGTACAACGACAAATCAATCCCCGCCGTGACACCGGCCGAGGTGTAGAGCTCGGCATCCTGCACGTACAAACGGTCGGCTTCGACCCGAGTCGTCGGGCACAGCGCGGCCAGCGTCGCGGCATCGCTCCAATGGGTGGTCACCGTCCGCCCCTCCAGCAATCCCGCCCGGGCAAGCATGAACGCGCCGTTGCAGATCGAACCAAAGCGCTGAGCCCGCGCGCAGGCATCACGCAGCCAGGCATCGAACGCGGCACCGAAATCCATGAAAGGCAACTGCGGTCCGCCGGCAACCAACAGCAGGTCCCAGGCCTGCAACGCATCGCTGAAATGTCGATGAGCACTCAGTGCCAGACCGTTGGAACACGCCATCACCCCGCGCTCCACGCCAATCACCTCCAGCCGATAGTGATCCTCTGGAGCGAGGAAACGATTGGCCTCGGAAAACACATCCATGGGTCCGGTAACGTCCAGTGACTGGACGCCGGCGAACACCACGATGGCGATGGTTTTACTCATGGTTCGAATTGCCTTCTAAGAATCACGCTGTGTGGCGAGGGAGCTTGCTCCCGTCGGGCTGCGAAGCGGCCCCATAAACCGCAACCAAGTTCTTTCAGGAGCATCGCGATAGAGGGTTTACGACTGCTGCGCAGCCGAGCGGGAGCAAGCTCCCTCGCCACAAAAGCAGTTTACGGGCAGCAAACTTAGCCAATCCCCGACCAACAAGCGAGGCTGGCGCGATATGCATGCTCATTGGCCGGGATCGCAGCCATGGATCGATTGTCCGGTTTGGGGTGCCCGAACAGACTGGACACCTCAGCGCCGCCAAGGCGTTCACCACGAGGAAACGCCCATGACCACCATCATTGCCGGTATCAAAATCCCCGATAGCGCATTGGCCAAGGCCGCCACCGAATACATCCGCGACATCGAATCCGACTTGCTCTATCACCACTCGCGCCGGGTATTTCTATTCGGTGCGCTGAGCGGCGACCGCAAGCGACTGGCCTACAATCCGGAGCTGCTGTACATCGGCGCGATGTTCCATGACCTGGGTCTGGTAGAAGGTTACCGCAGCGACAACGAGCGTTTCGAAGTCGATGGCGCAAACGCCGCGGCGGCGTTCCTCAAGCCTTACGGATTCAGCGATGACGATATCGAGCAGGTCTGGCTGTCGATTGCCCTGCACACCACGCCGGGTGTGCCGCAACACCTGCGGCCGACCGTGGCGCTGGTGACCGCCGGCGTTGAGATGGATGTGCTGGGCATGGACTACGCAGCGTTTTCCACCGCGCAGCGCGAAGCGGTGGTGCATGCGCATCCACGGGGTGAAGGGTTCAAGGAGTGCATCATCTGCGCCTTCGCCGACGGCTTGCGGCATCGTCCGCAGACTACGTTCGGCAACGTGAAGACCGATGTGCTGATGGATCAGGAGCCAGGGTTCAAGCCGATGAACTTTGTCGAGGTCATCCGCAAATCCCCTTGGACTGTATAGAGCCAATGTGGGAGCGAGCCTGCTCGCGAAAGCGGTGCGTCAGACAACAATGATGTCGACTGATACTCCCTCTTCGCGAGCAGGCTCGCTCACACAGTTTGGATTGGGTTGGCCACAGAAATGTGGTCAACCCCGTTCAGGCTCAAGCTGCTTCCGGCGCCTGCGCGCGGCGCACGTCCGGTTGTTTCCAGGAATCGGCAGCGCCTTCTTCGATAGCCTGCTGAATCGCACGCTTGCGGCTTTCTTCGGCACGGCGGCTGAAGAACCACACCAGGAAGGTCATCAGCGATACCGCCAACAGAATCAGGCTGGCCACGGCGTTGATTTCCGGCTTCACGCCCAGGCGCACCGCGGAGAACACTTCCATCGGCAGGGTCGTGGACCCCGGACCCGACACGAAGCTCGCCAGTACCAGGTCATCCAGGGACAGGGCGAAAGACATCATGCCACCAGCCCCCAGAGAGGGTGCAATCATCGGGATGGTGATCAGGAAGAACACTTTCCACGGCTTCGCACCGAGGTCCATGGCCGCCTCTTCGATGGACAGGTCCAGCTCACGCAAGCGCGCCGACACCACCACCGCCACATACGCCGCACAGAACGTGGTGTGGGCGATCCAGATGGTCACGATGCCGCGTTCCTGTGGCCAACCGATCATCTGCGCCATGGCCACGAACAGCAGCAACAGCGACAGGCCGGTAATCACTTCCGGCATCACCAGTGGGGCAGTGACCAGGCCACCGAACAGCGTGCGGCCCTTGAAGCGGGTGATGCGGGTCAGGACGAACGCGGCCAGCGTTCCCAGCGCGACAGCCGCAACCGCCGTGTAGCAGGCGATTTCCAGCGAGCGCACCACCGACCCCATCAGTTGCGTATTGTCCATCAGGCCGACGTACCACTTGATCGACCAGCCGCCCCATACCGTCACCAGTTTCGAGGCGTTGAACGAGTAGATCACCAAAATCAGCATCGGCGCGTAGATGAACAGCAGACCCAGTACCAGCATCAGGCTGGAGAAACGGAAGCGCTTCATTCTTTACCCTCCATTTCCTTGGCCTGACTGCGGTTGAACAGGATGATCGGCACAATCAGGATCGCCAGCATCACCACCGCCAGTGCAGACGCCACCGGCCAGTCACGGTTGTTGAAGAACTCTTGCCAGAGCACTTTACCGATCATCAGGGTTTCCGGTCCGCCAAGCAGTTCAGGGATCACAAACTCACCCACCACCGGGATGAACACCAGCATGCAGCCGGCGACGATGCCGTTCTTGGACAACGGAATGGTGATTTTCCAGAAGCTGTTGAACGTGCTCGAACCCAGGTCCGACGCGGCTTCCAGCAAGCTGTGGTCGTGCTTCACCAGGTTGGCGTACAGCGGCAGGATCATGAACGGCAGGTAGGAGTAAACCACACCGATATAAACCGCCAGGTTGGTGTTGAGGATCTGCAGCGGCTCGTTGATCCAGCCCATGCTCATCAGGAACCCGTTGAGCAGGCCGTTGTTGCTGAGGATGCCCATCCACGCGTAGACGCGGATCAGGATCGCGGTCCAGGTCGGCATCATGATCAGCAGCACCAGCACCGTTTGCAGCTCTTTGCGGGCGCTGGCGATGGCGTAGGCCATCGGGTAGCCGATCAGCAGACAGAGGATGGTGCTGAAAAACGCCATCTTCAACGAGCCAAAGTACGCGGCGATGTACAACTCGTCGCCGGCCAGCATCGAGTAGTTGCCCAGGTTCAACAGAATCTGCAGCTTCTGCTCGGCGTAGTTGTAGATCTCGGTGTACGGCGGAATGGCCACGTCGGCTTCGGCGAAGCTGATCTTCAGGACGATGAAGAACGGCAACATGAAGAACATGAACAGCCAGATGAAGGGAACCCCGATGACCAGCTGGCGGCCACCGGGAATTATTCGATTGAAGCGGCGTTTGAGTTTGCGCATGTTCATGAGCGAAGTACCACGCCGCTGTCGTCTTCCCAGTACACGTAGACCTGGTCACCCCAGGTCGGACGTGTGCCGCGGCGTTCGGCGTTGGCGACGAAGGACTGGACGATCTTGCCGCTCGGCAGTTCGACGTAGAACACCGAGTGCCCGCCCAGATAAGCGATGTCGTGCACCTTGCCGCTGGACCAGTTGTATTCACAGGTCGGCTGGGTCGGGGTGACGATCAGTTTTTCCGGACGGATCGCGTAGGTCACGGACTTGTCCTGCACCGAGGTGCTGATGCCGTGGCCGACATAGATCTGGCGGTCCAGGTCCTTGCAGGTGATGGTCGCGTGGCCTTCGGCGTCGTCAATCACTTCGCCGTCGAAGATGTTGACGTTACCGATGAATTCGCAGACCAGGCGACTGGTCGGGGTTTCGTAGATGTCGATCGGGCTGCCGATCTGGGCGATCCAGCCCAGGTGCATGATCGCGATGCGCTCGGCCATGGTCATGGCCTCTTCCTGGTCGTGGGTCACCATGACGCAGGTTACGCCGACGCGCTCGATGATCTCCACCAGCTCCAGTTGCATCTGCGAACGCAGCTTCTTGTCCAGTGCGCCCATCGGCTCATCGAGCAACAGCAGTTTCGGCCGTTTGGCCAGCGAACGGGCCAGGGCCACACGCTGACGCTGGCCACCGGACAACTGATGCGGCTTGCGCTTGGCGTACTGGCTCATTTGCACCAGCTTGAGCATATCGGCCACTCGCGCATCGATTTCAGCGGCGGGCAGCTTGTCCTGCTTGAGGCCGAAGGCGATGTTCTGCGCCACGGTCATGTGCGGGAACAGGGCGTAGGACTGGAACATCATGTTGATCGGCCGCTCGTAAGGCGGCATGTCGGTGATGTCTACGCCATCGAGGAAGATGCGCCCCTCCGTGGGCCGTTCGAAACCTGCGAGCATGCGCAGCAAGGTCGATTTGCCCGATCCCGAACCGCCGAGCAGGGCGAAAATTTCGCCTTTCTTGATTTCCAGGGACACATCGTCCACGGCAATCGTCTCGTCGAACTTCTTCGTGACCCGGTCGATTTTGACCAGCACCTGCTTAGGTGACTGGTCGCCCTCGAGGGCTTTCTTATAGGCGCCGGAGGCAACTGCCATTTACGAAACTCCCAAAAAAAAAGAGTGCAGTTCGCTCAAGGTGAGCCAACCTTGGATAGTTTGAGCCTTGAAGCTATTTACCCGACTTGACCGTGGTCCAGTTGCGGGTCATCAAGCGTTGAATCTTCGGTGGTAACTCGACGGACACGTAGGTCTTGTCGAGCACCTCTTGCGGTGGGTAAACCGCTTCGTCGGTGCGAATGGACTGTTCCATCAGTTTGTCCGACCCCGGGTTAGGGTTGGCATAGCCGACGTAATCGCTGACCTGGGCAATCACCTCAGGTTTCAGCAAATAATTGATGAACGCGTGGGCCTCCTTGGGGTTGGCCGAGTCCTTCGGAATCGCCAGCATGTCGAACCAGAGTGCACCGCCTTCTTTCGGAATGGCGTAGGCGATGTTGATGCCTTTCTTGGCTTCCTGGGCACGGTTGCGGGCCTGGAAGATGTCGCCGGAGAACCCGACCGCCACGCAGATATCGCCGTTAGCCAGGTCGGTGATGTACTTGGACGAGTTGAAGTAGGTGACGTAGGGCCGCACGGCCAGCAACTTGGCGGTCGCCTTCTTGTAGTCTTCCTCGTTGGTGCTGTTGGCGTTCAGACCCATGTAGTTAAGGACCGTCGGCATCATTTCATCAGCGGAATCGAGGAACGCCACGCCGCATTTGTGCAGCTTCTTGATGTTCTCAGGTTCGAACAGCACGCTCCAGGAATCAATCTTGTCGACGCCCAGCACAGCCTTGATCTTGTCAACGTTGTAACCAATGCCGTTGGTACCCCACAGGTACGGTACGGCGTAAAGGTTGCCAGGATCGTTCTGTTCCAGGCGCTTGAGCAATACCGGGTCGAGGTTCGAATAATTCGGCAACTTCGACTTGTCGAGTTTCTGGAAAGCCCCGGCCTTGATCTGTTTGCCAAGGAAGTGGTTGGACGGCACGACCACGTCGTACCCGGTATGCCCGGCCAACAACTTGCCTTCCAGGGTTTCGTTGGAGTCGAACACGTCATAGACCGGCTTGATCCCGGTCTCTTTCTGGAAGTCGGCCAGGGTGGACTCGCCGATGTAGTCGGACCAGTTATAAATATGCACGGTGCCGGCGGCCTGGACACTGACGGCAAGCGTCAGTCCGGCACCGAGCAACACGGCATTGCGCAACAAAGAAGAAATAGGCAAGTGGAGGTCCTCTAAAATTAGTTGGGCCCAAGTTGCCCCGCGTTACATGACAACCGTGATTGCCCAGCAACAAAACCGGCGCGCAACTTACCCTCGAAAAACCGTTCCAGCAAAACTTTTGTCATTTAATTCAACCTGTTGTCGCCATCGCCTGGATGACGACAACAGGCTATTGCATCAAACCGGCTTATTTACCGGATTTGATTTTGGTCCAGCTGCGGGTCATTTCACGCTGGGTCGCCGCTGGCAGGTCGGCGATGGCATACAACTTGGCCTGCACATCGGCCGGCGGGTAGATGCCTGGATCGCTGGTGATGTCTTTTTCCACCAGAGGTGTTGCCGCGGCGTTACCGTTCGGGAAGCGTACGGCGTTGGTGATACCGGCCATGACTTCAGGCTTCTGCAGGAAGGTCATGAACTTGTAGGCGCCTTCGACGTTCTCGGCATCCTTGGGAATGGCAACCATGTCGAAGAAGCTGCCCGCACCTTCTTTCGGAATGGCGTAGCTGACTTTCACCTTGTCACCGGCTTCGGCGGCACGGGACTTGGCCTGCTGCACGTCACCCGAGTAGCCAACCGCTACGCAGATGTTGCCGTTGGCCAGGTCGGAGATGTACTTGGACGAGTGGAAATAGGTGATCGATGGACGAATCTTGAGGAACAGGTCCTCGGCTTTCTTGATGTCTTCTTTCTTCTGGCTGTCGGTTGGCAGGCCCAGGTAGTGCAGCGCGACCGGGAGCATTTCGGTCGGCGAATCGAGGAAGCTCACACCGCAACCCTTGAGCTTGGCGATGTTTTCCGGCTTGAGCAGGACGTCCCAGGAGTCGATGGTGTCCACGCCCAGCGCAGCCTTGACCTTCTCCGGGTTGTAGCCGATGCCGATCGAGCCCCACATGTACGGGAAGGCGTGCTTGTTGCCAGGGTCGCTGACCGAAACGGCCTTGAGCAGATCCTGGTTCAGGTTTTTCCAGTTAGGCAGCTTGGACTGGTCCAGCTCCTGATAGACGCCGGCCTTGATCTGCTTGGCCAGGAAGTTGTTCGACGGTACGACCACGTCGTAGCCGGACTTGCCCGCCAGCAGCTTGGCTTCCAGGGTTTCGTTGCTGTCGAATACGTCGTAGACCACCTTGATCCCGGACTCTTTCTCGAAGTTCGCGATGGTGTCCGGAGCGATGTAGTCGGACCAGTTGTAAACGTGCAACACCTTGTCGTCCGCGTGCACTGCACCCGCCATCATGCCCGCAATGGACAGGGCGAGCAGAGTCTTGCCAGCAAGCTTTTTACCTAATGCCTTCATGCGTCATGCTCCAAATTTTTCTTTTTTTGAACCACTTTGTTCAGCGGCCGAACCCGGACAACTGGAACCGCGGCTAGTCTGGCAAGATCCGAGGCGGTCTTTCAAGGAAAGGCCGCCCTTTATGGCGACGCTGAGCGAAAGTTTCATACTCCCGCTCAGAGCCTAGCACTTAGCCCTTCAATGCACTCAGGGTCAGGTCCAGGCACTTGCGCGCCTTGGCCACCAGCTCATCGATTTCCTCTTTGCTGATCACCAGCGGCGGCGCGATGATCATGGTGTCCCCCACGGCACGCATGATCAGCCCGTTATCGAAGCAGAACTGCCGGCAGATCATGCCGACGCCCTTGCCTTCGTAGCGCTTGCGCGTGGCCTTGTCCTGGACCAGTTCAATGGCCCCCAGCAGGCCCACCCCACGAACTTCGCCCACCAACGGATGATCGTTCAGTTCCCGCAGACGTTTCTGCAAATACGGTGCCGTTTCCGATTTCACGCGTTCGACAATTTTTTCGTCGCGCAGGATGCGGATGTTTTCCAGGCCCACAGCGGCTGCGACCGGGTGACCGGAGTAGGTGAAGCCGTGGTTGAAGTCACCGCCTTCGTTGAGTACGTCGACCACTTCATCACGCACGATCAGGCCACCCATCGGGATGTAGCCGGAGGTCAGGCCTTTGGCGATGGTCATCATGTCGGGCTTGAGGCCGTAGAAATCGCTGCCGAACCACTCACCGGTGCGGCCAAAACCACAGATCACTTCGTCGGCGACGAACAGGATGTCGTACTTGGCGAGGATTTCCTTGATGCGCGGCCAGTAGCTGTCTGGCGGAATGATCACGCCACCGGCGCCCTGGATCGGCTCGGCAATAAAGGCACCGACGTTGTCGACGCCGACTTCCAGAATCTTCTCTTCCAGCTGATTGGCAGCCCAGATGCCGAACTCTTCCGGCGTCATGTCGCCGCCTTCAGCGAACCAGTACGGCTGGGCAATGTGGACGATGCCCGGAATCGGCAAGTCGCCCTGTTCGTGCATGTAGGTCATGCCGCCCAGGCTCGCGCCGGCCACGGTGGAACCGTGATAGCCGTTCTTGCGGCTGATGATGACTTTCTTCTTCGGCTGGCCCTTGATCGCCCAGTAGTGGCGGACCATACGCAGCATGGTGTCGTTGCCTTCAGAGCCGGAACCGGTGAAGAACACATGGTTCATGCCTTCTGGCGCGATGTCGGCGATGGCCTTGGCCAGTTCCAGTACCGGCGGGTGCGCCGTCTGGAAGAACAGGTTGTAGTAAGGCAGCTCGCGCATCTGTTTGCTGGCGGCATCGGCCAGTTCATCGCGACCATAACCAATCGCGACACACCACAGGCCGGCCATACCGTCGAGGATCTTGTTGCCTTCGCTGTCCCAGAGGTAAACGCCCTTGGCGTTGGTGATGATCCGCGGGCCTTTCTCTTTCAGCTGTTTGAAGTCGCTGAACGGAGCCAGGTGGTGATCATTGCTCAAGGTTTGCCATTCACGGGTTTGCGGATTGTTGCTGGTCATACGAATCTCCTAAAAAAATCAGTTGAAAGCGCCGCCAGGCAGCGACGGCGCCCGGCGTATCAGACGGCAAAGAGCAGGAATTCCCTTTCCCACGAACTGATGACGCGCTTGAAGTTTTCATGCTCGGCCCGCTTGACCGCGACGTAGCCAGTGATGAAATTTTTGCCCAGGTATTTCTCGATGGTCGCGCTGTTTTCCATGCGTTCCAGCGCGTCCTCGATGGTCAGCGGCAGGCGCAGGTTGCGGCGTTCATAGCCGCGCCCCACCACCGGCGCACTCGGGTTCAGGCCTTCGACCATGCCGATGTAACCGCAGAGCAGGCTCGCGGCAATCGCCAGGTACGGGTTGGCATCGGCGCCCGGCAGGCGGTTTTCCACCCGACGGTTTTGCGGCCCGGCATCCGGAACCCGCAGGCCCACGGTGCGGTTCTCTTCGCCCCACTCCACGTTCACCGGTGCCGAGGTGTCCGGCAGGAAGCGGCGGAACGAGTTCACGTTGGGTGCGAACAGCGGCAACAGCTCGGGGATGAGTTTCTGCAAGCCACCGATGTGGTGCAGGAACAGCTGGCTCATGGTCCCGTCGTCATTGGAGAAGATGTTCTTGCCGGTCTCCATGTCGATGATGCTCTGGTGCAAGTGCATGGCACTGCCCGGCTCGCCGGTCATCGGCTTGGCCATGAAGGTCGCGGCCACGTCGTGCTTGAGCGCGGCTTCGCGCATGGTGCGCTTGAACACCAGGATCTGGTCGGCCAGGGACAGGGCATCGCCGTGACGGAAGTTGATTTCCATCTGCGCCGTGCCGTCCTCGTGGATCAGCGTGTCGAGGTCCAGGTCCTGCAGTTCGCACCAGTCGTAAACGTCTTCGAACAGCGGATCGAATTCGTTCGCCGCTTCGATGGAGAACGACTGGCGACCGATTTCCGGGCGACCCGAACGGCCGATCGGCGGTTGCAGCGGATAGTCCGGGTCGTCGCTGCGCTTGGTCAGGTAGAACTCCATTTCCGGCGCCACGATTGGCTGCCAGCCTTTGTCGGCATAGAGCTTCAGGACTTTCTTGAGCACGTTGCGTGGCGACAGCTCAATCGGCTTGCCCTGTTTGTCGTAGGTATCGTGGATGACGATGGCGGTCGGCTCGATGGCCCATGGCACCAGGTACACCGCGCTCTGGTCGGGACGGCAGATCATGTCGATGTCGGCCGGGTCGAGCAGTTCGTAATAGATGTCGTCTTCGACGTAATCGCCGGTCACGGTCTGCAACAGCACGCTTTCTGGCAGACGCATGCCTTTTTCGGCGATGAATTTGTTGGTCGGCGAAATCTTGCCCCGGGTAATCCCGGTCAAGTCAGCGATCATGCATTCGACTTCTGTGATCTTGTGGTTTTTCAACCAATCGGTGAGCTGGTCGAGGTTGTTACTCATAAATGCCTCTAGGCTTTGAGTTTCCTGACGTTGCGTGTCAGGCGATGTTTGACGCATCGGCGTCGCGTTGAAATGCGCGTCTGGCACAGGCTAACGTGGTTTTCCGGACAGCCCGGTAAACGTCGGGCGTGCGCAACCGCGAACGGTACCCTGCACGATGGCTGAGCCGCTATTGTGAATCGGTTCTATATTGAATGGAGTAACCGTAATGGGTGTGCCATCAGGGCCGTCCAGAATATCGGACAGGGAGGGTCTGACCGCCTGGGAAACACGGATCACCGACAGGCTCGAAGCCGCAGCGGCTACAGTGTTGGCGTAAATGTCGCCACTGATGTGATAAGCATGCCGACCGTTCTGCGTAGAGCAGGCGGTGACGCCGATTAACGGCAGGCGAGACATGAAGCACCCCGGTATTATTGCTGTTATGGGTTTGATTCGAGCTTAGCCTTGTTCATTTTTTTACACAACACCCCCGTAAAAAATACAACACGGTCCGCTCAAACGTGCTGGAGCCATGTCTCTCGAGAACAAAAAAATGCCCCAAAGTGCCCCATAAATGCCCTCATGGCGCTTTTTCAGGGCACATAAGGCCTCGCTTGACTTCGGCAGGCCGTTCGGGTTGACTGAAACCAGAAAAGATCAATGATTGATATTTTTAACAACAAAGGTGTTGCATCATGTCGGTACCCCCGCGTGCCGTTCAGCTTAACGAAGCGAACGCGTTCCTTAAGGAACATCCTGAGGTTCTGTACGTTGACCTTCTGATTGCGGATATGAATGGTGTGGTGCGCGGCAAGCGCATCGAACGCACCAGCCTCCACAAGGTTTACGAGAAAGGCATCAACCTGCCGGCCTCTCTATTTGCTCTGGATATCAATGGCTCGACGGTGGAAAGCACCGGCCTGGGCCTGGACATCGGTGATGCTGACCGAATCTGCTATCCAATCCCCGACACCCTGTGCAATGAGCCTTGGCAGAAGCGCCCGACCGCGCAACTGTTGATGACCATGCACGAACTCGAAGGCGAGCCATTCTTCGCCGACCCGCGTGAAGTGCTGGCCAATGTCGTGCGCAAGTTCGACGAAATGGGCCTGACCATCTGCGCCGCGTTCGAACTGGAGTTCTACCTGATCGACCAGGAGAACGTGAACGGTCGTCCGCAACCCCCTCGCTCACCGGTTTCCGGCAAGCGTCCGCACTCGACACAGGTCTACCTGATCGACGACCTCGACGAATACGTCGACTGCCTCCAGGACATTCTGGAAGGTGCGAAAGAGCAAGGCATCCCGGCCGACGCCATCGTCAAGGAAAGTGCCCCGGCGCAGTTCGAAGTGAACCTGCACCACGTGGCCGACCCGATCAAGGCCTGCGACTATGCCGTGCTGCTCAAGCGCCTGATCAAGAACATCGCCTACGACCATGAGATGGACACCACCTTCATGGCCAAGCCTTACCCAGGCCAGGCGGGTAATGGCCTGCATGTCCACATCTCGATTCTCGACAAAGACGGCAAGAATATTTTTGCCAGTGAGGATCCCGAGCAGAACGCCGCACTGCGTCACGCGATCGGCGGTGTGCTCGAGACCCTACCCGCACAAATGGCGTTCCTCTGCCCGAACGTCAACTCGTACCGTCGTTTCGGCGCGCAGTTCTACGTGCCGAACTCGCCGAGCTGGGGCCTGGACAACCGCACCGTGGCCCTGCGCGTTCCGACCGGCTCCGCCGACGCGGTGCGTCTGGAGCACCGAGTGGCCGGCGCCGATGCCAACCCGTACCTGCTGATGGCTTCGGTCCTGGCGGGCGTGCACCATGGTCTGGTCAACAAGATCGAACCGAGTGCTCCGGTGGAAGGCAACAGCTACGAGCAGAACGAGCAAAGCCTGCCGAACAACTTGCGCGATGCGTTGCGTGAACTGGACGACAGCGAAGTCATGGCCAGGTACATCGATCCGAAATACATCGATATCTTCGTCGCGTGCAAAGAGAGCGAGCTGGAGGAGTTCGAACACTCCATCTCCGACCTTGAGTACAACTGGTACCTGCATACCGTGTAAGCGGTTGCAGTAAAAAAGGAACGCCGCCGGCTGATAAGGCCGGCGGCGTTTTTTTATGGCCGCCTTCGGCGGATCGCTGGCAAGCCAGCTCCCACAGGGACAGTGAGTAACCTGTGGGAGCTGGCTTGCCAGCGAAGGCGTCCAGGCAGACAACACAGATGCCTGCACTTACAATGCCCCCTGCCCCGCAGGAGACTCCAATGACGCGCACCGCCACCCCCCGCAAACCCCGCGCAGCCAGCCAGGCCCGGATCGACTCGATTCTCGATGCCGCCCGCACACTGCTGGCCGCCGAGGGCGTGGCCAGTCTGTCGATCTACAGCGTCGCCGAGCGCGCGGAGATCCCGCCCTCTTCCGTCTACCACTTTTTCGCCAGCGTCCCGGCCCTGCTCGAAGCGCTGACCGCCGACGTCCACGCTGCGTTCCGCGCCTGCTTGCAAGCGCCTATCGACCATCAAGCCCTCGGCGGCTGGCGCGATCTGTCGCGATTGGTGGAACAGCGCATGCTGGCGATCTACAGCGAAGACGCCGCCGCCCGCCAGTTGATCCTCGCCCAGCATGGCCTGACCGAAGTCACCCAGGCCGACCGCCAGCACGACATCGAACTGGGCGACCTGATGCACAAGCTGTTCGATCATCATTTCGAATTGCCGAAGTTGCCGAACGATGTCGATGTATTTGCCCTGGCCATGGAACTGGGCGACCGGGTATATGCGCGTTCGGTGCAGCAGCACGGGCAGATTACACCGCGCATGGCCGAGGAAGGGATGCGGGTGTTTGATGCGTATCTGGGGCTGTATCTGCCGCCTTACCTGCCAAAGCGTGCTGTTCCTGCCTGACTCTCTATTGGCTTGGCTGGCCTCTTCGCGAGCAGGCTCGCTCCCACATTTGATATGCATTCCCCTGTGGGAGCGAGCCTGCTCGCGAAGGCCGCACCGCCAACCTTACTGAATCACACACATAAAAAACCCCGAAGGGCTCAAACCCTTCGGGGTTGTCGTTTACGCACAGGCTTACAACTTGGCGATCGACACCTCGGTGGATTTCACGAACGCGATCACCTCGCTGCCCACTGCCAGTTCCAGCTCTTTCACCGAACGGGTGGTGATCACCGAGGTGACAATACCGGAAGCGGTTTGCACGTCGATTTCCGACAGCACGTCACCGAGGACGATTTCCTTGATGGAGCCTTTGAACTGGTTGCGTACGTTGATGGCCTTGATAGTCATGATGTTGATTCCTGTCGTTGGATAAAGCTTGAGTTATTGCGCCCACCGCAACTGCGTAGGCAAGGGTGAAACAGGTTCCGGCTCCGGCGGTTGGCCGGGCAGTGACAGCACGCGATTGAGCACTTCGGTTTCCAGCGCCGCCAGCCGATGGGAACCACGCACCCGAGGGCGCGGCAGTTCCACGTGCAGGTCGAGGCCGACTTCGCCGTCTTCGATCAGGATCACCCGATCGGCAATCGCCACCGCTTCACTGACGTCATGGGTGACCAGCAACACCGTGAAGCCATGCTGTTGCCAGAGCCGCTCGATCAGTTGCTGCATTTCGATCCGGGTCAGCGCATCCAGTGCGCCCAACGGTTCGTCGAGCAACAGCAGGCGCGGTTGATGAATCAATGCGCGAGCCAGGGCCACACGCTGCTTCTGCCCGCCCGACAACGCCGCCGGCCACTCGTTGGCGCGATCCGCCAGACCGACCGCTTCAAGTGCTTCCAGCGCTTGTGGACGCCAGTTGCCCTTGAGTCCGAGGCCGACGTTGTCGATGATCTTTTTCCACGGCAGCAGGCGTGCTTCCTGGAACATCAACCGGGTGTCTTCCCGGGCTTCACTCAACGGTGCGGAACCAGCCAGCAGCTCACCGCCCGTCGGCTGATCGAGACCCGCCAGCAAGCGCAGCAGCGTGCTTTTACCGCAGCCACTGCGACCGACCACCGCGACGAACTGACCGGCCGGAATGTGCAGGTCGATCTCGCGCAGCACCTGCCGCGAGCCGAAGGTTTTTTGCAACTTGCGCACTGCCAGCGGAATCCCGCGCAGCAGGCGTGGAGGTTGTTGAGCGGTCATGCGGCACCTCCCTTGACGACCTGATAGGCCGGATGCCAGCGCAGCCATACACGTTCAAGCCCGCGGGCCGCGAGGTCAGCGAGTTTGCCGAGCACCGCGTACAGCAGAATCGCCAGCACCACCACGTCGGTCTGCAAAAACTCACGGGCGTTCATTGCCAGATAACCGATGCCGGAACTGGCGGAAATGGTTTCGGCGACGATCAGCGTCAGCCACATAAAGCCCAGGGCGAAGCGCACGCCGACCAGAATCGAAGGCAGCGCGCCCGGCAGAATCACCTGGCGGAACAGACTGAAACCGGACAAGCCGTAGCTGCGGGACATCTCCACCAATGCCGGGTCGACGTTGCGGATGCCGTGATAGGTGTTGAGGTAGATCGGGAACAAGGTGCCCAGCGCCACCAGGAAAATCTTCGCCGACTCGTCGATGCCGAACCACAGGATCACCAGGGGAATCAGCGCCAGGTGCGGCACGTTACGGATCATCTGCACCGAACTGTCGAGCAGGCGTTCGCCCCATTTCGACAGACCGGTAATAAAGCCCAGGGTCAGGCCAATGCTGCCGCCAATGGCAAAGCCCAGCGCGGCACGCCAGCCGCTGATCGCCAGGTGCGTCCAGATTTCGCCGCTGCGCACCAGGCTTACACCGGCTTCGATCACGGCGATGGGCGCAGGCAGAATCCGCGTCGACAACCAACCCGCCGACACCGACAACTGCCACACCGCCAGCAGCAGTACCGGCAATGCCCAGGGCGCGAGACTGTGGATGATTTTCTTCATGGCGCGCCTCAGCTCTGGGACGCGGCTTTGGGAAGAATATCGTTGGCCACCATCTCACCGAACGGACTGACGTAACCGGCGCTTTTCGGCAATTCGGGACGTTCGATATCCAGGTGCGGAAACAACAACTCGGCAACATGGTATGACTCTTCCAGATGCGGATAACCGGAGAAGATGAAGGTGTCGATGCCCAAGTCCGCGTATTCCTTCACGCGGGCGGCCACGGTCGGGCCATCGCCCACCAGCGCCGTACCGGCACCGCCACGCACCAGACCGACACCGGCCCACAGGTTGGGGCTGACTTCCAGGTTGTCGCGACTGCCGCCGTGCAGCGCCGCCATACGTTGCTGGCCGACCGAATCGAAGCGCGCCAGTGAAGCCTGGGCACGAGCGATGGTGTCGTCGTCCAGGTGCGAGATCAGGCGATCCGCCGCTTGCCAGGCCTCGGCGTTGGTTTCACGTACGATCACATGCAGACGAATACCGAAGCGCACGGTGCGACCGAGTTTGGCGGCTTTGGCGCGCACCTGTTCGATCTTTTCGGCAACGGCTGCAGGCGGCTCGCCCCAGGTCAGGACCATTTCCACCTGCTCTGCCGCCAGGTCCTGCGCTGCTTCCGACGAGCCACCGAAATACAGCGGCGGACGCGGTTGCTGGATCGGTGGATAGAGCAGCTTGGCGCCTTTCACACTGATGTGCTGACCGTCGTAATCGACGGTTTCGCCTTCCAGTACCCGGCGCCAGATGCGGGTGAATTCCACCGAAGCCTGATAGCGCTCTTCGTGGCTGAGGAACAGGCCATCGCCGGCCAACTCTTCCGGGTCGCCGCCCGTGACCAGGTTGAACAATGCACGCCCACCGGACAAACGATCCAGCGTCGCCGCCTGACGCGCCGCCACCGTCGGGGAAATGATCCCGGGGCGCAGGGCGACGAGGAATTTCAGGCGCTGGGTCACCGGAATCAGCGACGCCGCCACCAGCCACGAGTCTTCGCAGGAACGGCCGGTCGGGATCAACACCCCGCCGAAACCCAGGCGATCCGCCGCTTGCGCGACTTGTTGCAGGTAACCGTGGTCGACGGCGCGAGCGCCTTCGGCGGTGCCAAGGTAATGGCCGTCGCCGTGGGTAGGCAGGAACCAGAAGATATTGAGGCTCATGGAGTGGTCTCCTTGGGGAATCGGTTTACTGGGCTTTTGCTACGGCCGCCGGTGGCGTCCAGATCACGTCTTTGATGCTCAGCGGCTTGGGAATCAGCTTGAGCTGGTAGAAGCTGTCGGCGATTTTCTGCTGGGCGGCGACCACTTCCGGGGTCAGGAACAGCGCGCCGTACCCTTGGCGTTTCACCGAAGTCAGGGTGATGTCTGCCGACAGGCCGAGCAGTGGCGAAACCTGTTGCGTCACGTCCTGCGGGTTGGCCTTGGACCACTCGCCGACGGCGCGCACTTCTTCCACCAGGGTCTTGATCACCTCGGGATTCTTTTGTGCATATGGCTTGGTCGCCAGGTAGAACTGGTGGTTGTCGACGATGCCCTGGCCATCGCGCAGAGTGCGCGCTTGCAGTTGTTGCTCGGCAGCCGCCTGGTACGGGTCCCAGATGACCCAGGCATCGACGCTGCCACGCTCGAACGCGGCGCGGGCGTCTGCCGGTGGCAGGAATACGGTCTGGATATCGGTGTATTTGAGGCCGGCGTCTTCCAGTGCGCGAACCAGCAGGTAGTGCACGTTGGAGCCTTTGTTGAGGACGACTTTCTTGCCTTTGAGCTCGGCCACCGATTTGATCGGCGAGTCCTTCGGCACCAGGATCGCCTCGCTGTGAGGGGCTGGCGGTTCGTAGGCGACGTAGAGCAAATCAGCGCCCGCCGCTTGAGCGAACACGGGCGGTGTTTCGCCGGTCACGCCGAAGTCGATGGAGCCGACGTTCAAGCCTTCGAGCAGTTGCGGGCCACCGGGGAATTCAGTCCATTGCACGTCCACGCCTTGGGCGGCGAGGCGTTTTTCCAGGGTGCCTTTGGCTTTGAGCAGCACCAGGGTGCCGTATTTCTGATAGCCGATTCTTAAGGTTTCAGCTTGGGCTTGTGTAATGGCGCCGAAGGTGACAGCCGCAGCAAACAGAGCGACCAGACCACGACGCAAAATGACAGGGCGCATGGCGCTCTCCTTTTTGCAGTTGGGTTTTGGCTGCACCTGCTTGCCCGTTGGCGGGCGAGTAAGGCCAGTACTTCAGTTTCGGATGAGACCTAAATGCTCCATCGAGCACTCAACAAACGGTCATTCAACAGGTTCGGATCGAGCGGCTTGGGCCGTCGCGCCATGGCGCTGAAAAACAACTCCAGCGATTCATTCAGTCTTTCTTCGAGCTCCGGCGCCAACTGCGCCTGGGCGCTGCCTTCGCCGTAAGCGATCTGGCTGTCGACCGCGAAAATTCCCTGGAGCAGTTCCTGGGCTTTCAGGGCCGACAACACCGGTTTGAGCGCGTAATCCACCGCCAGCATGTGGGCGATACTGCCCCCGGTGGCCATCGGCAGAACCACTTTGTGAGCCAGAGCGCGCTCGGGCAGCAGGTCCAGTACGGTTTTCAGCGCACCGGAGAACGAAGCCTTGTAAACCGGGGTGGCAATCAACAAGCCATCGGCGTTTTCAATCTGTTGCAACAGGTCGATCACCTTTGGGCTGTCGAAGTGTGCATGCAGCAAGTCTTCGGCCGGGAAGTCCCGTACCTGATAACTCACCACTTCCACACCCTGCCCTTGCAACCAACGCCGAGAGCGCTCCAGCAGCACCCCGGAACGGGAGCGTTGGCTGGGACTGCCACCGAGTGAGACAACCAGCATTCAGACGATTCCTTGAACGGTGTTAGCGATTCGCGGTTTGCGATCTCGCTTCGATGGAGTGACCTTAACAGGTGATTTATATATCCATAAATCATATTTATTCATTTGGTTATTCGTTTTTGAGATATGTAATTGCATTTATTCCAGGCAAAAAAACAGGCCGTCGAAACGGCCTGAAATCCCCTGCTTTATGGATTCGTTCAATCTGGTTTCTGCGGTGCCCAATCCACCGCTTTCGCGAGCAGACTCGCTCCCACAGTTGACCGCGTACCACTGTGGGAGCGAGCCTGCTCGCGAAAGCGGCATCCGCCACACCACAAATGAACGGGCTACCGATTCGGTTGCGGGGTCAGGCGCAGATACGGCTTAACGGCGCGATACCCCTTGGGAAAGCGCTGTTTGATTTCGTCTTCATCCTTGAGTGACGGCACGATCACCACCTCATCACCGTCCTGCCAGTTGGCCGGAGTGGCCACCTTGTAGTTGTCGGTGAGTTGCAGCGAGTCGATCACCCGCAGGATTTCATTGAAGTTGCGGCCCGTGCTTGCCGGGTAAGTGATGGTCAGCCGGACCTTTTTGTTCGGGTCGATCACGAACAGCGAGCGCACCGTGAGGGTGTCGTTGGCATTGGGATGGATCAGGTCGTAGAGGTCAGAGACCTTGCGGTCGGCGTCGTCGAGGATCGGAAAGTTGACGACGGTGTTTTGGGTTTCGTTGATGTCTTCGATCCACCGGTGGTGCGAATCCACTGGATCGACCGACAGCGCGATGGCCTTGACCCCACGCTTGGCGAATTCATCATTCAACCTGGCCGTGAAGCCGAGCTCAGTGGTGCACACCGGCGTGAAGTCCGCCGGATGGGAAAACAGCACGCCCCAGCTATCGCCCAGCCATTGGTGGAAACGGATGGTGCCGGCACTGGAATCCTGTTCGAAGTCGGGGGCAATGTCGCCCAGTCTGATGCTCATGGTGTCGCTCCTGGTGAGTGCTGTTGAGCTCAACTGTGCCTGGGTTTCTTATCTATTAAAAAGAATAAATATCAATTTATTTAGATCATAAAGAAATATTAAAGATCTGTTCACTGGACGCGATCACGCATCCCGCCGAACATCGCCGACAAGGTTCGAGAAGGCCTTGAGTTGCTGCAAAGAGGGGAATTTCAAGACGGGATTACGGGGGTGAGCCCGGCTTGAAAAACGAAAAAGCCCCGCCCGGCGTGATGCCGGGCGGGGCTTTTTTTTGCTTCGATGATTACAACAGCGGGATCGAGTAGCTGACGATCAGGCGGTTTTCGTCCTGGGAACGAGTGTTCGGCAGGTCGGTACGCCACATGGCGTTTTTCCACGTCACGCCGAGGTTTTTCAGGGCGCCCGACTGGACGACGTAACCCACGGTCAGGTCGCGTTCCCACTCGGACTTGTCACCGGCAACGTTATTGATGTTGTCGCCGTGCAGGTAAACCGCACCGGCGGTCAGGCCGGGTACGCCAAGCCTGGCGAAATCAAAGGAGTAGCGACCCTGCCAGGTGCGTTCGCCGGCACGACCGAACTTCTGGATCTGCGAGTCGGTAATGGTGTAGTTCGACGAACCGTCGCCCTGATTCAGCCAAGGGAAATCGCTGTCGCCAGTGCTGGCCTGATAACCACCACCAAAGGTGTGACCGGCAACGGAATACAGGAACAGGCCGCTGTACAGGTTGTTGTCGACCTTGCCCTTGGTCACGCCGCCGCCGTAATAACCGGTCGTGAAGAAGTTCTTGTCGTTACCATTGGCGCCGTCGCTGCGGCTGTTGAAGTAACGGAAGTCAGACTTCAGTACACCAGGGCCGATTGCCCAGTTGTGAACCAGACCCAGGAAGTGCTGCTTGTAGAACTCTTCCAGGTTGCCGTAGTAGTACTGGGCGGTCAGGTCTTTGGTGATTTTGTAGTCACCACCGGCGTAGATGAACTTGTTGCTGTCGCGCGCCGAAGCGGTACGGCCGTTGGCACCCGAGATCGACAACTGTTGGTTGTTGCTCGAGTTGCGACCTTTTACCTGTTCGATCTGACCACCGATCAGGGTCAGGTCCTTGATGTCGTTCGAGCTGATCTGGCCACCCTGCCAGGTTTGCGGCAGCAGACGACCGTCGTTGGTCACGATCACCGGCAGTTTCGGCTGCAGGGTGCCCAGCTTCAGTTCGGTCTGGGAAACCTTGGCTTTGGCAGTCAGGCCCAGGCTGGAAAAGTTATCAACCGCTTCGCCGTTGGATTTGCTTGGGAAAACAGTGCCGCCATAAGAGTTGCTTGTTGCACCGTTGGTGCCGCCACCCGAGTCCAGCTTCACGCCCAACAGGCCAATGGCATCAACCCCGAAGCCGACTGTGCCCTGGGTGTAACCGGAGATGAAACGCAGATCGAAGCCTTGGCCCCATTCTTCGTTTTTGTTCGGACCGGCGCCGTCACGGTAGTCGGTGTTGATGTAGAAGTTACGCAGCCCCAAAGTAGCCTTGCTGTCTTCAATGAAACCGGCGGCGCTCGCCTGCTGCGCCAAAACCCCTACGGCCACAGCCAGGGCCAGGGTGGACTTGTTCATGTGTTTCACTCCTATCGTTTCTAATTCTGATGTTGCCGGTCCTGGGTCGAATGCCCGGATCCTTGAGTTTCGGGATCAGCGCCAGGTCGTGCCCACGGTCGATCCTGAGATGCCGTGTCAGCGCTGCCTGCCCCCCTTTTTTTGGGCCGCGCAGAATACCTGTTCATAAAGCTAAAAAGAATCAGTTAATTCTTATTTATATCGTAATGGAATATGGATCTGCGGCAGTCACCCAGCCGGGACAGAGGTACCGGCTGAAAGCCCATGCCTGAAGTTGTTCATCATCGGAAGCTAAACGTGAAGCGGGTCGTGCGGGGGCCTGATGGCGTCAGGTGGGGCTACTGTAGGTGTTTGCGGACAAATCTAAAAAGAATAAAAAATAATCACGTGCAACTTTTATGGAATATAAAAAGCAAGCCGAAAAAAAGCCTCGTCCGCAGACGAGGCTCTTTCCGCTACTGCTTACATGAAGCTGTAGGTGTAGTTGAAGATCAGACGGGTCTGGTCCTGGTCAGCAGTGCTGGTGTTGCCACCATAAGTACCGTGACGCAGTGTGGTACCAAAGCCTTTGAGTGGGCCTGTTTGAATCACGTAATCCACACGTGCATCGGTCTCGTGTTCATTCAGGTCTGGACCATTACCGCTGGTAGCCTTGATGTCTCGGCCATCCAGGTAAGCAATCGAAGCTTTCAGACCTGGCACGCCCAGTGAGGCGAAGTCATAGGAATACTGACCGTAAGTGGTGTTTTCACCGGCACGGATAAAGCTACCAACCGTGGCATCGGTGAAGGAGTAGAAGCTGGAACCGCCGGCACCTTCTTGACGACCCTGGCTATCGATAAGGCTGCCCTGGTTCAGGAACACGAAGCCGCCGTCGTCGTTGACACGCTGATGGCCGAGCAAGAACGCACTACCGCCCAGGGTGTAGGTGAACGTGGCGCTCCAGGTCTTGTTATCAACCTCGCCCGGGGTCTTGGCGAAACCACCGTTGTTGTTGAATTGGTAGCCAGCCGTGCCGTTGCCGTTCTTGCCGTCGGAGCTGCTGTCGAAATAACGAATATCGGTCTTGAACGACTGATTCGGCGCGATCGGGTAGACGTGCACCAGACCGAGGAAGTTCTGTTTGTAGAAGTCTTCCAGGTTCGCGTAGTAGTACTGCAGCAACAGGTCTTTGGTGACCTTCCAGTCAGCACCGGCGTAACGGAACTGGTTGCTGTCCTGAGTAGCGCCATTCACAGACAGGCCAGTGGAGTTCGACGAGGCGCGACCCTGCGCGTGCTCCAGCTGACCCAGGTTGAAGGTCACGTTGTCGATTTCCTTCGAGGTGATGGTGCCACCGTCAAAGGTTTGTGGCAGCAAACGGCTGTCGTTCGCGATCAGGATCGGCATGTTGGGTTGCAGGGCGCCACCCAGGTGGGCCTCGGTCTTCGAGAAGCGTGCCTTCACGTTGGCTGCTGCACGGCTCCACTCGTCGGCAGACGCATTGCCATCGCTAGGGAAGAATGAGTTGGCGTTACCAGTTGGGTGATGGCCCTTGCCGCCGTCCAAGTGGATGCCGACCAGTGCCTGGGCGTCGATACCAAAACCAACGGTACCCTGGGTGAAACCGGACAGGTAGTCGAACTTGAGACCTTCAGCGGTTTCGCGCTGCCTGTTTCTAGCATTACTAGGAGCGGTACTACTAGGAGCTTCACGCACATCGGCGTCGTAATACATGGTGCGCGAACTAACGGAAGCCTTGCTGTCTTCGATGAAACCCGCGGCGCCTGCCTGCTGCGCCATAACCCCTACAGCCACGGCCAGTGCCAACGTGGACTTGTTCATTGTTTTAAGCTCCTCTCGTCTCTAATTCTTGTGTTCCTGGTCCGGAATCGATGTCCCAGATCCTAAGATGCGCGATTAGCGCCAGAGCGTGACCCACAAGTCAATCGTAACCATGTGTGTCTACGACCATAGTCTAATCCCCGGTTTTTTGGTCCCTGCAGGGTCATGAGTTCGTCATAAACCTGAAAAGAATGCATGAATCCTTTTCTCATACCCTTTAGGAATTTAGCTCACCCCCTCAGAGTAGAGCACCCGGCTCATAAGCTAATTCCTAAAAGGTATTTATTAGGCGTTTTTTAGATCGATTAGGTTTGGAAGCAATTCCGTAACAATTCCAATCGAAGAGGCCAACGCCATGCCGACCAAACGCGCACTATCCAGCCCATTTGTTACAGTTTGTGTATCGCTCGCAATATCTTTTTCCGCTCACGCGGCGAACCTCACTGTCGGCTACCAGACGGGTATCGACCCCAGCAAAGTGCCCCAGGCGGATGGCCTCTACGAAAAAACCATCGGCGAAAAAATCGACTGGCGACGCTTCAATAGCGGCCCGGAAGTGGTAACGGCCATTGCGTCGGGTGATGTGCAAATCGGCAACCTCGGCTCCAGCCCGTTGGCGGCGGCCGCTTCGCGCAACCTGCCGATTGTTGCGTTCATCGTGTCTGCGCAGATCAACGCGGCCGAGGCGTTGGTGGTGCGCAATGGCAGCGGTATCGAGAAACCGCAAGATCTGATCGGCAAGACCATCGCCACGCCGTTCGTATCCACCTCTCACTACAGCCTGCTCGGGGCGCTCAAGCACTGGGGACTGGACGCCTCGAAAGTCAAAGTGGTGAACCTTCAGCCTGCGGAAATCGCCGCCGCCTGGAAGCGTGGGGACATTGATGGCGCGTTCGTCTGGTCGCCCGCACTGGGGGAAATTCGCAAGACTGGCAAGACCTTGACCGATGCGGCACAGGTCGGCCAGTGGGGCGCGCCGACGTTCGAGGTCTGGGTGGCGCGCAAGGATTACGCCGAGAAGCACCCGGACGTGGTGGCGAAATTCGCCAAGGTCACCCTGGACTCGTTCGCCGACTATGCAGCGCATAAAGACAGCTGGACCGCGGATTCCGTACCGGTACAGAAAATCGCCAAATTGACCGGTGCCAATGCCGCTGATGTGCCGGAGTTGCTGGCCGGCTCCGCGTTTCCCGACGCAAAGGCGCAACAGACCCGCGCGCTGCTGGACGGCGGTACGGCCAAGGCAATAGGCGAGACGGCGAAGTTCTTGAAGGAGCAAGGGAAGGTTGAAACGGTACTGCCGGATTACTCGCCGTATGTCAGTGCGAAATTCGTCACCGAGTAACCCCACCGACCTGTAGGAGCCGGCAAGCCGGCTCCTACAAGGATCAGAGGGCTTTTTCGAAGATCTTCGAATTACGCTGATAGTTGTACAGCGACGCCCGCGCCGATGGCAGGCGCTCGACGCTGCTCGGAGCAAATCCACGCTCGCGGAACCAATGAGCCGTGCGGGTCGTGAGGACGAAGAGGGTTTTCAACCCCTGAGCCCGGGCGCGGGTTTCGATGCGTTCCAACAGTTCATCGCCGCGACCGCCATGACGGTACTCCGGGTTCACCGCCAGGCACGCCAGCTCCCCGGCATCCGAATCGGCAATCTGATACAGCGCCGCGCAGGCGATGATCATGCCTTCGCGCTCGACCACGCTGAACTGCTCGATCTCACGCTCCAGCACCTCGCGGGAACGCCGCACCAGAATCCCCTGCTCCTCCAGTGGGCTGATCAAGTCCAGCAGTCCACCGACGTCTTCGATGGCCGCTTCGCGCACCACTTCGAATTGCTCCTGGGCCACCAGGGTACCGCCACCGTCGCGGGTGAAGAGCTCGGTCAGCAGTGCGCCATCCTCGGCGTAGCTGACGATGTGGCTGCGGGCCACGCCGCCACGGCAGGCTTCGGCCGCGGCATCCAGCAGCTCGGCCTGGTAATTGCTGCCCAGACGCTGCAAATGCGCCGGCACCTGTTGCGGACGCAGTTCGCGAACCAGGCGTCCGTGCTCATCGATCAAGCCAAGGTCAGCACCGAACAGCAGCAGCTTGTCCGCCCCCAGGTCGATGGCCGCGCGAGTGGCGACGTCTTCACAGGCAAGGTTGAAGATTTCACCGGTCGGCGAGTAGCCCAACGGCGACAGCAGCACGATGGAGCGCTCGTCCAGCAGGCGATTGATGCCCTTGCGGTCGACCCGGCGCACTTCGCCGGTGTGGTGATAGTCGACACCTTCAAGCACGCCGATCGGCCGTGCGGTCACCAGATTGCCGCTGGCCACCCGCAGGCGCGAGCCCTGCATGGGCGATGAGGCCATATCCATCGACAGCCGCGCTTCGATGGCGATGCGCAGCTGGCCGACGGCATCGATCACGCACTCCAGGGTCGCCGCATCGGTGATGCGCATGCCGTGGTGGTAATGCGGGGTCAGGCCGCGGGCGGCGAGGCGCGCTTCGATTTGCGGGCGGGAGCCATGAACCAGCACCAGTCGCACGCCCAGGCTGTGCAACAGCACCAGGTCGTGGACGATATTGCCGAAGTTGGGGTGCTCGACGCCGTCGCCGGGGAGCATGACGACAAAGGTGCAATCGCGGTGGGCGTTGATGTAAGGCGAAGCGTGACGAAGCCAATTGACGTATTCGGGCATGAACCTGGGCCTGTAATAAATAGCAGCCGAAAAAAGGGCGAAACAGAAAACGCACAGCGGGCTGGTGGTTATCGTCGGAACAGGCTTGGCGACACGCGCGCTCTCCTCATGAATACGGGTTGGGACACTGGCAATTTATAAGTTCTGTCGGCCAAAACACAAACTCCTGTGGGAGCGAGCCTGCTCGCGAAGGCGATGGGACAGGCAACATTGATGTTGACTGTAACGGCCTCATCGCGAGCAGGCTCGCTCCCACATGGATTGCGTTCAACCGGGCACCGATGTTTGGGCCGGTGTCAGGCAGTAATGTTCAATCAACTGACGTAATAGATGCACCGTAGGCTGCAAACGTGACATTTCGAGGAACTCCCCCGGTTGGTGAGCGCAGGCGATATCGCCAGGGCCGAGCACCAGCGTTTCGCAGCCAAGGCGCTGAAGATAAGGCGCTTCGGTGCCGAACGCCACTGCTTCGGCGCGATGGCCGGTGAGCTTTTCAGCGATTCGCACCAGTTCCGCATCCTCCGCCTCTTCGAACGGCGGCACTGCGGGGAATAGCGGCGCGTAATCGATCTTGACCTGATGCCGCTCGGCAACCGGCTTGAGCCTTTGCAAAATCTCGGCACGCAGGACCTTGGGGTCCATGCCCGGCAGGGGCCGCAGGTCGAATTCCAGCGAACATTGGCCACAGATGCGATTCGGGTTGTCGCCACCATGGATGCAGCCCAAATTCAGGGTCGGGGTCGGTACGCTGAATTGCGGATTGCGAAACTCACGCTGCCACAGCAAGCGCAGGCCGCGCAGTTCGCCGATGGCATCGTGCATGGCTTCCAGGGCACTGTGACCCAGGCGCGGGTCCGATGAGTGACCGCTCTGCCCAAGGATATCGATGCGCTCCATCATGATGCCCTTGTGCATGCGAATCGGCTTGAGGCCGGTCGGCTCGCCGATCACCGCTGCCCGTCCCAACGGCCGGCCCGCTTCAGCCAGCGCCCGGGCACCGGACATCGAACTTTCTTCATCGCACGTGGCGAGGATCAGCAGCGGCTGTTTGAACGGCTGATCGAGCAGCGGTATGACCGCTTCGATGGCGAGGGCGAAGAAACTCTTCATGTCGCAAACGCCCAGGCCGATCCAGCGGCCGTCAATCTCGGTGAGCTTCAGCGGATCGGTCTGCCACAGCGCGCCATCGAACGGCACGGTGTCGCTATGCCCGGCCAGCACCAAACCGCCGGGGCCGGAGCCATAACTGGCCAGCAAATTGAATTTGCCGGGGCTGACCTGCTGGATGTCGCAGACAAACCCCAGGTCGCCGAGCCACGCGGCCAGCAGGTCGATCACCGGACGATTGGATTGATCGAGGCTCGCCTGGGTGCAACTGACGGACGGTGCAGCGATCAGTGCAGCGAACTGATCTTTCATGGACGGCAAAGGCATCGCTGACTCCAACTCCCGAATTGAAGTCCATCATAGAGCCATCCAATGACAGGAATAAACCGTTGCGGCGCGCTGCTTGGTTCACTGCTGTACACTGCACGACCTTGGCAGCCACATATTCCCCCGGCTGCGCTCCCGATCCTGGATTTTCCGGCCATGCAGAAAGAAACCGAAATCAAACTCCGCGTCAGCCGCGAAACCCTCGCTGCCCTGCGCGAGCACCCATTACTGAAAAAACGCAACAAAAGTGGCTGGGAACGCCGTGAGTTGATGAACCAATACTTCGACACCCCCGAGCGCGACTTGGCCCGCGCCAAGGTGGCCCTGCGCCTGCGCAAGGATGGTGAAGACGTGATTCAGACCCTCAAGACCCGTGGCCACAGCGTCGCCGGCTTGTCCGAGCGCAACGAATACGACTGGAACCTGCCCAAAGCCAAGCTCGACCTGAAGAAACTCGACGGCGAATGCTGGCCCGAGGAACTGGCCGAACTGGACAAGAAAACCCTGAAGCCGATCTTCACCACCGACTTTGTGCGCGAGCGCGCGGAAATCGCCTGGGGTCGCGGCAAGACCAAAGTGGTCATCGAAGCCGCGCTGGATCTTGGCCACGTGGTCGTCGGCAAGCAAAAAGAAGAAATCTGCGAGCTGGAACTGGAGCTGCGCGAAGGCGAACCGGCCGCACTGCTGGAACTGGCCGCCGAACTTGCCGCGACCCTGGCCCTGATGCCGTGCGACATCAGCAAGGCCGAGCGCGGCTATCGCCTGTACGACGCCCACAGCTACTCGTTGAGCCTGCCGGCACCGCAACTCACCGCCGAAACCCCGCTGGACGACGCCTTCGCCGCGCTGTGCTGGCACCTGCTGGGCAGCAGCCAGCGTCTGGCCGAGCAGTATCGCTTCAACGGCCACTGGCGCCTGCTGCAAGACTGGGTGGAAAACCTGGCCGAACTGCGTGCACTGGTCAGCAGCCTCGGCCAGGCCGCGCCGCGTCAATCGACCCACGACCTGCGTGCCGCGCTGGATGCCTTGCTCGAAGACTGGCGTCCACTGGTCCAGGCCGGCATGGACGATGAGGACGTGCGCAAAGCCGCGCCGGAACAGTTCCTTGAAGAACTCGAGGACCCGCGTTGGGGCCTGTTCTCGCTGAACACTTCGCGCTGGTTGCTGGCCCGCACCTGGACCGCCGACCGCAATACCCGCGGCAATCGCCAGGGCGCTGCACAACTGGGTAGCTGGTTGCCGCGGCTGTTGGGCGAAGAAGCCAACTCGCTGCAATTGCAGCGCTATCAGCAACAACCGGAAGACCTGGCCGAGCAACTGCCGCGTATCGAACGCATCCAGTCCTGGCTGCACCACGCGCGCAACGTGCTGGAAATCCCGGAAATGGATCGCCTGTACGGCGAACTGAACAAACTGGCGCAACTGGCTAACGAGCCGATCACCGACGAAGCCCTGGATGCGCGCAAGCAGCAGGCGATCGCGGTGTATCAGAATCGCGCCTGGAAGACATTGCTGCGCCTGTAATACCGCCTTCGCGAGCAAGCTTTGCTCCCACAGTACCGGTGTCGAGCCCAAATCTGGCGGTCGACACCGGTACTGTGGGAGCAAAGCTTGCTCGCGATGGGGCCAGCCAATTCACCGCAATGCTTCAAACCGGCAAACTGGTCGTGGACTTGATCTCCGACAACGCCACCACCGAATTGACCTCCTGAATCCCCGGCACCATCGACAGCTTCTCGAAGAAGAAGCGTTCATAGGCCTCGATGTCCGCCGCGACGATCCGCAGCATGAAATCCACCGCGCCCATCAGCACGTAACACTCCAGTACTTCGGGGAAACCGCGAATGGCCTCGGTGAATTCCGTGAAGTTCGAACGCCCGTGGGCGTTGAGTTTGACCTGCGCAAAAATCTGCGTGTTCAGGCCGATTTTCTTGCGATCGAGCAGGGTCACCTGGGCACGAATGATCCCCTCCTCCTTCATCCGCTGAATCCGTCGCCAGCAGGGCGATTGCGACAGCCCCACCTGTTCGGCGATCTGCGCACTGGAGAGCGAAGCGTCCTCCTGCAGCAACGCCAGGATCTTGCGGTCATAGCCATCCAGTTCGCTTTGCATAAAAAAACCCGTAACAGATAACTCGATGAATTGAATGATTCGAAAGTACAGCCATTCAGCCCATCATAGATAAGAAATGCCGGGCACCGAATGTAAAACTTTCTCCAGTGATTTTGGAGAACGACCATGCCGCACCTTCAAGCCGTGAACACCCGCGCCGATGTCTGGAACGTCAACAACAGCCATTGCCGCGTCCAGTACCAGCTACTGGCCGAAGCCGAGCCCGATTTGCTGTGCCGCGCGCTGAACTTGTTCGCCTTGCAATTCCTGACGCCGGAGCAGGTGCACGTACAGCGCCAGGACGATTTGCTGGCCATCGAGATTGTCATCGACGGATTGAGCTGGCATCGCGCCCAGGTGATTGCGGAAAAACTTCGTAACCTGATCAGCGTCTGCTCGGTTGATCTGCAAGGCGCTGACCCGGCCTGGGTGGAAGCCGCCCAGGCGGCTGGCTGAAAAAATCCGATACGGCTTCGTCGGGTAGTGGCCCAACGGTCTATGGCGCCACGACTATCCTTTTGCGCACTGTTGTTCAAAAGGAGCCCGCATGTCCGTTCAACTCGCCATTCAGGACCGCTGGCTGGATCTCAATGATGTCTTGCGTGAGCTGGTCACCCAAGGCTTCATCAGCCAGGACTCGGCTGAACACGCGCTCAATGCCCGTCGCCGTCACGCCGCCCATGGCCAGATGCACCCCCTGGAGTTCATCGCCAGCCAACAGCTGGATGACCTCAGTCGCCCCGGCAAACACCTCGACCTGGAAAACCTGACCCTGTGGCTGTCCCAGCAGGCGGGCCAGCCTTACCTGCGTATCGATCCGCTGAAAATCAACGTCGCGGCCGTGACACCGCTGATGTCCTACGCCTTTGCCCAGCGCCACAAGATTCTCGCGGTATCCATCGACCGTGACGCGGTGACAGTCGCGAGCGCCCAGCCCTACGTCAACGGCTGGGAAGCCGACCTGACCCACGTGCTGAAGCTGCCGATCAAGCGCGTGGTGGCCAACCCGGTGGACATCCAGCGCTTCAGCGTGGAGTTTTTCCGCCTGGCCAAATCGGTCACCGGGGCGAACAACGCTGATCAGCAGATCAATACCCTGGGCAACTTCGAACAGTTGCTCAATCTCGGCGCCAGCGATCAGGAGCCGGATGCCAACGACGCGCATATCGTCAACATCGTCGACTGGCTGTTCCAGTACGCCTTCCAGCAGCGTGCCAGCGATATCCACATCGAACCCCGGCGCGAACAGGGCACGGTGCGCTTTCGCATCGACGGCGTGTTGCACAACGTCTACCAATTCCCGCCACAGGTGACCATGGCCATCGTCAGTCGCCTGAAAAGCCTGGGGCGGATGAACATCGCGGAGAAACGCAAACCCCAGGACGGCCGGGTGAAAACCAAAACCCCGGACGGCGGCGAAGTCGAGTTGCGGCTATCGACCCTGCCGACTGCCTTCGGCGAAAAAATGGTCATGCGGATCTTCGATCCGGAGGTGCTGCTCAAGGACTTCGATCAGCTCGGGTTTTCCGCCGACGACCTGCGGCGCTGGCAGGACATGACCCGTCAGCCCAATGGCATCATCCTGGTCACCGGGCCGACCGGCTCCGGCAAAACCACCACGCTGTACACCACCCTCAAGAAACTGGCGACGCCCGAGGTCAACCTCTGCACCATCGAAGACCCGATCGAAATGGTCGAGCCGGCGTTCAACCAGATGCAGGTCCAGCACAATATCGACCTGACCTTCGCTTCCGGGGTGCGCGCGCTGATGCGGCAGGACCCGGACATCATCATGATCGGCGAGATCCGCGACCTGGAAACCGCCGAAATGGCGATCCAGGCGGCCCTCACCGGCCACCTGGTGCTGTCGACGCTGCACACCAATGACGCGCCGAGCGCCATCAGTCGCCTGCTGGAGCTCGGCGTGCCGCATTACCTGATCAAGGCCACCGTGCTCGGGGTCATGGCCCAGCGACTGGTGCGGACCTTGTGCCCGCACTGCAAGGCCCCGCAAACCCTCGGTGAAGAAGACTGGCAAACCCTGACCCGGCCCTGGCAGGCACCGCTGCCCACCAACGCCCAACGCGCCATCGGCTGCCTGGAGTGCCGCGACACCGGCTATCACGGTCGCGCCGGGGTGTACGAAATCATGCAACTGACCGAAGGCGTGAAAGCACTGATCAATCCCGACACCGACTTGCCGGCGGTGCGGCGTCAGGCGTTCAAGGAGGGCATGCGCAGCCTTCGATTGTCAGGGGCGCAGAAAGTGGCGGCCGGTTTGACCACGGTCGAGGAGGTGTTGCGCGTGACACCGCAGAGCGAGCAGAAGTAGATGCGGCCGGATGGAACTCGGTCAGGGGCAGACAATCCAACGGCGTAGTTAAAACAGTGGAGTCACCCATCATGCGTTTCAAAGTTGCTGTCGCTACCATCGCCCTGTTGTCCCTGCCGGTCGGTTCGGCGATGGCCGATAGCTTTTGGCGTAACGTCATTTCCTCCGGTGCCACCACCGGTTCGACTTACCTGACGTTCAAGGATAACAAGCTGATCGTCGCTGCCCAGGACGATGCCGGCAGCTTCGTCGCCAGTGACGGCGGCATCCGCGGCCCGTACCTGGAAGCCGCGATGCAGAAAGTCCGCGCCGACAACCCGGGCCTGCAAGCCACGGACATGGAGTTGGCGAACGCGATTCTGGCGAAGAACGCCGTGGCTTCGGAATAATCCTCCCGTCCAAACAAAAAATGCCACTCAACTGAGTGGCATTTTTTATTGCCTCACCTATATCCCCCTGTGGGAGCGAGCCTGCTCGCGAATGCGGTTTAACATTCAACGGATTTGTCGACTGACATACCGCTTTCGCGAGCAGGCTCGCTCCCACAGGGGTCCAGTGTCGTCCGGGAGATCAGCGGTACTCATCCAGCGGCACACACGCGCAAAACAGATTGCGGTCCCCATACACATTGTCCACCCGGTTCACCGCCGGCCAGTATTTATGGGCCTTGGTGTGAGCATCCGGGGTCACGCCCTGTTCGATGCTATAGGGCCGTTCCCAAATCCCGGTGATATCGGCCAAGGTATGCGGCGCCCGTTTCAACGGGTTGTCCTCGGCCGGCCAGTTGCCGTTCTGCACCTCGGTAATCTCCGCGCGAATACTCAGCATCGCGCCGATGAAGCGGTCCAGCTCCGCCTTGGATTCACTTTCAGTGGGTTCGACCATCAGCGTTCCCGGCACGGGAAACGACATGGTCGGCGCATGGAAGCCATAGTCCATCAGGCGCTTGGCCACGTCTTCCTCGCTGATGCCGGTCAATGTCTTGAGCGGTCGCAAATCGAGAATGCATTCATGGGCCACCCGCTCGTTGCGCCCGGTGTACAGCACCGGGAACGCCCCGGACAGGTGCCGCGCCAGGTAATTCGCCGCCAGGATCGCCACTTCACTGGCGTCGGCCAGTTGTGGGCCCATCATGGCAATGTACATCCAGCTGATCGGCAGGATGCTCGCGCTGCCCCACGGTGCTGCGCTGACGGCACCGTTCTGCGCCAGCGGCCCGTCGATCGGCACCACCGGATGATTGGCCACGAATGGTGCCAGGTGTGCGCGCACGCCAATCGGCCCCATGCCCGGCCCGCCACCGCCATGGGGAATGCAGAAGGTTTTGTGCAGGTTCATATGGGACACGTCGGCGCCGATGTCCGCCGGCCGCGCCAACCCGACTTGGGCATTGAGGTTGGCGCCGTCCATGTACACCTGGCCGCCATGGCTGTGGATCACTTCGCAGATTTCACTGATGCCTTCCTCGTACACACCGTGGGTCGAGGGATAGGTCGCCATCAGGCAAGCGAGTTTGTCGCCGGCCTGGGCGGCTTTCTCTTTCAGATCCTCCAGATCGACGTTACCGGCTTCGTCGCACTCGACAATCACCACGCGCATCCCGGCCATCTGTGCCGACGCCGGGTTGGTGCCGTGGGCCGACGACGGAATCAGGCAGATATCCCGCCCACCCTGCTGGCGGCTCTCGTGGTATTTGCGGATCGCCAGCAGCCCCGCGTACTCGCCCTGGGCACCGGAGTTTGCCTGCATGCAGATCGCATCGAAACCGGTGATCGCGCAGAGCCAGCGCTCCAGTTCTTCGATCATCAGCGCATAACCGACTGCCTGCTCCTTCGGTGCGAACGGATGCAGGTTGGCGAACTGCGGCCAGGTGATCGGGATCATTTCGCTGGTAGCGTTGAGTTTCATGGTGCACGAACCCAACGGGATCATCGACTGATTGAGCGCCAGATCCTTGTTTTCCAACTGCTTGAGGTAACGCAGCATCTCGGTTTCGCTGTGGTGGGCGCTGAATACCGGATGGCGCAGGTAGGGGGAGGTTCTCTGCAACTGACTCGGGATGCTGGAAACCAGCGCCTCGGCATCCAGCTCATCGACATTGAGCCCATGATCGGCGCCGAGGAACACATCGAACAGTTTGGCCACCGTCGATTCGTCACAGGTCTCGTCAAGGCTCAGGCCCACTCGTCCGCGCCCCAGAATGCGCAAGTTGATCTGCGCCGCCTGGGCGCTTTCGATGATCGCCGTCTGGGTGCCACCGACGTCCAGGGTCAGGGTGTCGAAAAAATGCTGGTTGAGCCGCGTGATGCCCTTGCGCTCAAGGCCCGCGGCGAGGATGCACGTCAGCCTGTGCACGCGCTGGGCAATGCGCTTGAGCCCTTCCGGGCCGTGGTAGACCGCATAGAAACTGGCGATGTTGGCCAGCAGCACTTGCGCGGTACAGATGTTCGAGTTGGCCTTTTCACGGCGAATATGTTGCTCGCGGGTTTGCAGGGCCATGCGCAGCGCGACGTTGCCACGGGCATCTTTCGACACTCCGATGATCCTTCCGGGAATCGCCCGTTTGTATTCATCGCGGCTGGCAAAAAACGCCGCGTGCGGCCCGCCGTACCCCATGGGCACGCCGAAGCGCTGGGAAGAGCCGAACACCACATCGGCGCCCAACTCCCCCGGCGGCGTCAACAGCAGCAGGCTCAGCAGGTCGGCGGCGACACACGCCAGCGCTTGCTGGGCATGCAGGTGATCGATCAACGGACGCAAGTCGCGGATTTCGCCGTGGGTGTCGGGATACTGCAGCAGCGCGCCGAACACCTGGTGCTGCTTCAAGTTATCCACAGCGTCGATGATCAACTCGAAACCGAAGCCTTCGGCACGGGTCTGCACCACGGAAATGGTCTGGGGATGACAGCTCTGATCGACAAAAAACAGATTACTTTTCGACTTGGCCACCCGTTTGGCCAGGGCCATGGCTTCCGCCGCCGCGGTGGCTTCGTCCAGCAAAGAGGCATTGGCCAGTTCCAATCCGGTCAGATCGATGGTCAGTTGCTGGAAATTCAACAGCGCTTCGAGCCGCCCCTGGGCGATTTCCGGTTGATAGGGCGTGTAGGCGGTGTACCAGCCCGGGTTTTCCAACACATTGCGCAGGATGACAGCCGGCGTGAGGGTGCCGTGATAGCCCATGCCGATCAGGCTGGTCCAGACCTGGTTCTGTTCGGCGTAGCCGCGCAACTTGGCCAATGCGGCCTCTTCGTCGAGGGCCGGCGGCAGATCCAGCGCCCGGTTCAGGCGAATGCCCGGCGGTACCGTCTGTTCGATCAGCTCGACCCGGCTACCGAGGCCGAGGCTGTCGAGCATTGCCTGCTGCTCGGCGGCATCGGGCCCGAGGTGGCGGCGAAGAAAGGCATTGGGGTCGCGTAACTGGCTCAGGGACGGCAACTGGGACATGACGGGCTCTCTCTTGGCTGGCGCTCAACGTCGATGTAACACGGTCAAACCAGCATAGCAGCCGGTGCCGATACGGATGACGTGGCGCCGCCGGGCAATCCGGATCATCATGCTCGTCGTCTACCTAATGTCCGCTGATCGGGTGCCTGTATTTATGAGCCAACTGCCTTTCCTGCCTTTTTCCAAACCCACCATCGATGAATCCACCATTGCCGCTGTCGGCGATGTGCTGCGCTCCGGCTGGATCACCAGCGGCCCCAAGGTTCAGGCCTTCGAAGCACAACTCTCGGAGTTTTTTGGCGGTCGCCCGGTGCGCACGTTCAATTCCGGCACCTGCACCATGGAAATCGCCTTGCGCATCGCCGGCATCGGGCCGGGTGACGAAGTGATCACCACACCGATTTCCTGGGTGGCCACTGCCAACGTCATTCTGGAAGTCGGCGCCACACCGGTGTTTGCCGACATCGACCCAGTGACCCGCAATATCGACCTGGCGCAACTCGAAGCGGCCATCACCCCGCGTACCAAAGCCATCATCCCGGTGTTTCTGGCCGGGCTGCCCGTGGACATGACACGCCTGTATGCCCTGGCACAGAAGCACGGTCTGCGGATTGTGGAAGATGCGGCCCAGGCGCTGGGTTCAAGCTGGAACGGTCAGCGCATTGGCTCGACCGGCGATTTCGTGTCCTTCAGTTTCCAGGCAAACAAGAACGTCACCTCATCGGAGGGCGGCTGCCTGGTATTGAACAATGCCGAAGAAGTCAGGTTGGCGGAAAAATACCGACTGCAAGGCGTCACCCGCAGCGGCTTCGATGGCCTGGACGTCGATGTGCTGGGCGGCAAGTTCAACATGACCGATGTCGCAGCGGCCATTGGCCTGGGGCAATTTGCCCATATCGAAGCGATCACCGCTCATCGGCGTGAATTGGCCAAGCACTACTTCAGCTGCTTTGGCGAGGATTTCGAAACACAGTACGGGGCGCAACTGCCCCCGGCGGATTTCGAGAACAGCAACTGGCATTTGTTCCAGCTTGTATTGCCAGAGCGCCATGATGGCAAACCGGCGCGTGCGACCTTCATGGAGCAGATGCAGGCATTGGGTGTGGGCATTGGCTATCACTACCCGCCGATTCACCTGCTGAGTCTTTACCGCGAGCGCGGTTTCAAGGAGGGCATGTTCCCGGTCGCCGAGCGGGTCGGTCGGCTGATTGTCTCGTTGCCGATGTTCACGGCGATGAGCAAAGCGGATGTCGAGCGTTCGGTGGCAGCCGTCAAAGCCGTTCTAAAGCCATAAAACCTGTGGGAGCGAGCCGGCTCCGGGCGGCTCGCTCCCACATGGATTTTCACAAGGCGAGCATTACTCGCCGATGGCGGCCTTGTAACCCGCTGCATCAAGCAGCTTGTCCAGGTCAGCCGTATTGCTTGGCTTGAGTTTGAAAATCCACGCACCGTACGGGTCGGAGTTCAGCAGTTCCGGGGTTGCGCTCAGCTCTTCGTTGATTGCGACCACTTCACCGGCCACCGGGGAATAGATGTCGGAAGCGGCCTTGACCGACTCCACCACACCGGATTGATCACCGGCAGCGAAGACGTTTCCGACTTCCGTCAGTTCGACGAACACCACGTCACCCAGCGCTTCCTGCGCGTGATCGCTGATGCCCACGGTGACGGTGCCATCGGCTTCCAGGCGAGCCCATTCGTGACTTTCGGCAAAACGCAGGTCGGCAGGGATATCGCTCATGTTCTGTGTCCTCAGGAAAATTGTCAGCGGTCATTGCCGCCAGAAAAGGTTAGATCAAGGTTTTGCCATGGCGTACGAAGGTCGGTTTGACCACTCGGACCGGGTACCACTTGCCACGGATTTCCACTTCCGCGCGGTCGGCCGTTGCCATCGGCACGCGCGCCAGTGCAATCGACTTGCTAAGCGTAGGAGAGAAACTACCACTGGTGATCTCCCCTTCGCCAACATCGGCGATACGGACCACTTGATGAGCACGCAAAACCCCGCGTTCCTCAAGGACCAGACCGACCAGTTTTTGCTGTACGCCCCCGCTGCGCTCGGCCTCCAGCGCCGTGCGCCCGATGAACTGGCGAGTGGCCGGTTGCCAGGCAATGCTCCAGGCCATGTTGGAGGCCAGCGGTGAAACGTCTTGATTGATGTCCCGGCCGTAGAGGTTCATGCCGGCTTCGACCCGCAAAGTGTCCCGTGCGCCGAGACCAATGGGAGAAATACCCGCACCCACCAGATCGTTGAAGAACCCAGGCGCCTGATCGGCCGGCAGGATGATTTCCAGGCCGTCTTCACCGGTATAGCCGGTGCGCGCGATGAACCAGTCGCCGTCGGGCTGGCCTTCGAAGGGTTTGAGCAGTTGGATCAGATTGCCCCGGGACTGATTGACCAGCTCGGCCACTTTCTGCCGGGCGTGGGGGCCCTGGATGGCCAACATGGCCAGTTCGGAACGCTCGCTGAGCTGCACATCGAAACCGTCGAGATGAGCCTGCATCCATGCGAGATCCTGATCACGGGTGGAAGCGTTGACCACCAGACGATAACCGTCGTCCAGGCGGTAGACGATCATGTCGTCGACGATGCCACCGCGCTCGTTGAGCATGGTGCTGTACAAGGCGCGACCAGAACTGTGCAGGCGATCGACGTCATTGGCCAACAAGTGCTGTAGCCAAGTCTTGGCCTGGGGGCCGTCGACATCGATCACGGTCATGTGGGATACATCGAAAACACCGCAATCGCGGCGCACCTCATGGTGCTCCTCGACCTGCGATCCATAATGCAGGGGCATATCCCAACCGCCAAAATCGACCATCTTCGCGCCGAGGGCGAGATGAAGGTCATACAGAGGCGTACGCTGTCCCATGGGTTTCTCCTTCCGGGCGTGGCGAAGGTGCGGGCGAGAAATCTATCGAGTAAAAGCCTTGATACAAAAGGCTTGCAGTCGATTTCTACTACTTTTTCTGTCAGACGGACCGCACCGAATGCCGCGCATTGTAGCCGCAAGGTGTAGGACTGACACCTAGCTGTTTTGATGTGCCGAACGTCGGATCAATCCGATGACCGGTAGCAACCCGACCAAAACCAGGGTCAGCGCCGGCAAAGACGCTCTCGCCCACTCGCCCTCGCTGGTCATTTCGAAGATTCGGACGGCCAGCGTGTCCCAGCCAAACGGGCGCATCAGCAGGGAAGCGGGCATTTCCTTGAGCACATCGACGAACACCAGCAACGCGGCGCTCAACGAGCCGGGCAGCAGCAACGGCAGATACACTTTGAAAAACAGTCGCGGTCCACTGACACCCAGGCTACGTGCCGCTTCGGGCAAAGATGGCCGTATACGCGCCAGGCTGCTTTCCAGCGGCCCGTAAGCCACGGCGATGAAGCGCACCAGATACGCCAGCAGCAACGCCGACAGACTCCCCAACAGCAACGGTTTACCGGCCCCACCGAACCATCCGGAAAGCGGAATGACCCATTCGCGGTCCAGATAACTGAACGCCAGCATGATCGATACCGCCAGCACTGAACCGGGCAAGGCATAGCCCAGATTGGCCAGGCTGACCCCGGCACGGATACCCTGGGTCGGCGCCAACCGCCGGGCAAACGCCAAGACCAGGGCGACACTGACAGTGATCAACGCCGCCATCGCGCCCAGGTACAAGGTGTGGACGATCAGGCCGGTGTAACGCTCATCCAGATCCAGGCGCCCGCGTTGCCAGAACCACGCCAGTAATTGCAGCATTGGTATGACGAAGGCGCAGGCGAACACCAGGCTGCACCATCCCGTGGCCAGCAACGCTTTGACGCCATGCAGGTGATACAGCGCCTTGACCCGTGGCCGTTCGTTGCTCGCCCGGTTGGCCCCGCGCGCACGACGTTCGCCGTACAGCACCACCATCACCACCAATAACAATAGGCTGGCCAGTTGCGCGGCGGTGGAGAGGCTGAAAAATCCATACCAGGTCTTGTAGATCGCAGTAGTGAAGGTGTCGAAATTGAACACTGACACCGCACCGAAATCCGCCAGGGTTTCCATCAGCGCCAATGCCACGCCCGCACCGATAGCCGGTCGTGCCATGGGCATTGCCACCCGCCAGAACGCTTGCCATGGCGATTGCCCAAGCACCCGTGCGGCTTCCATCAGGCCTTTGCCCTGGGCCAGGAACGCGGTGCGTGCCAACAGGTAAACGTAGGGATAGAACACTAGCACCAGCACCAGAATCACCCCGCCCGTGGAGCGCACACGCGGCAAGCGCAGGCCCGTGCCGAACCACTCGCGCAGCAGGGTTTGCACGGGACCGGCAAAATCCAGCAAGCCAACGAAAACGAATGCCAGCACATAGGCCGGAATTGCAAAGGGCAGCATCAACGCCCAATCCAGCCAGCGTCGGCCGGGGAAATCGCAGAGGCTGGTGAGCCAGGCCAGGCTGACACCGAGGATTGTCACACCGACACCGACGCCAAACACCAGGGTCAGGGTGTTACCCAGCAGACGCGGCATCTGCGTGTCCCACAGGTGGGACCAGATCTGTTGATCGACGGTTTGCCAGGAAAGCAGTAAAACGCTCAGGGGTAGCAGGACCAGCGCAGCGATGGCGAAGACCAGGGGATACCAGCGGCGTTGGGCGGGGTGGGCCAAGGACAAACTCTCTTGCGGATGGGAGAAGCCCCTGTAGGAGCGAGCTTGCTCGCGATGATCGTCGGGGCACCGCGAGCCGTCAGGTACCCCGCGTTATCGTTGACGTTTTTCGCGAGCGGGCTCGCTCCTACAGGGTCAGCGGCGCCTGCGGATAAACAAAACGCCCCGCATAGGCGGGGCGTGGTAAATCGGGCGGGTCAGTTCCAGCCAGCCCGATCCATCATGCGAATCGCTTCGGCCTGGCGCTTGCCGGCGACTTCGACAGGCAAGGTATCGGCCACGAACTTGCCCCAGGCGGCGACTTCGGCAGAGGGCTGCACGGTAGGGTTGGCCGGGAATTCCTGGTTCACGTCAGCAAAGATTTTCTGCGCTTCAGGCGTAGTCATCCACTCCACCAGGGCCTTGGCCGCTTCCGGGTGCGGGGCGTGTTTGGTCAGGCCGATACCCGAGAGATTGACGTGCACGCCACGATCCGCCTGGTTCGGCCAGAACAGCTTCACCGGCAGGTCGGGCTTCTGCTTGTGCAGGCGACCGTAGTAGTAGGTGTTGACGATACCGACATCGCACTGGCCGGCATTGATGGCCTCCAGTACCGCGACGTCGTCGGAGAACACATCGGTGGAGAGGTTGCTGACCCAGCCCTTGAGGATCTTCTCGGTTTTCTCGGCGCCGTGGATTTCGATCATGGTGGCGGTCAGGGACTGGTTGTAGACCTTCTTCGCCGTGCGCAGGCACAGTCGGCCTTCCCAGTTCTTGTCGGCCAGCGCTTCGTAGGTGGTCAACTCACCCGGCTTCACCCGGTCGGTGGAATAGGCAATGGTCCGCGCCCGCAGGCTCAGGCCGGTCCAGGCATGGGAGGACGCTCGATATTGCAGCGGGATGTTGGCGTCGATGGTTTTCGAGGTGAACGGCTGGAGGATGCCCATTTGCTCGGCTTGCCAGAGGTTACCGGCATCGACGGTCAGCAGCAGGTCGGCGGTGGCATTCTCGCCCTCGGCCTTGATCCGCTGCATCAATGGCGCTTCCTTGTCGGTGATGAACTTCACCTTCACGCCGGTTTTCGCGGTGTAGGCATCGAAGACCGGCTTGATCAGCTCGTCGATACGCGAGGAGTAGACCACCACCTCGTCGGCAGCCTGGGCAGCGGTGCTACCGATTAGAGTCAGGGCCAGTGCGGTCAGTAGACGCTTCGGTGCCAACATGGGAGCGGTCTCTCGATTGAAAAAATGAGGGCAAATGATAAGGACTCACATTTAGCTTCTCAATCGAACAGTTCGCGGAGTAATTACCAGATGTTGCACAACCAGAAATGGGTATCGAATGTACCGACGCCTTCGCGAGCAGGCTCGCTCCCACAATGGAATGCATTACAACTGTGGGAGCGAGCCTGCTCGCGAAGAGGCCATCAGCCGCGGCGAAGATCTCAGGCCTTGGCCAGTGCCGGCAAATCCCCGGTCAGCCCTAGCGCCTCACGTACAAACAGCGCCTTGGCTTCGGGCATCCGGTCAACCATCTTCAACCCGGTATTGCGCAACCAACGAACCGACAATGGATCGGCCTGGAACAACCGCTCGAAACCCTCCATCGCCGCCATCAGTGCCAGGTTGTGGGGCATGCGTCGACGCTCGTAACGGCTGAGCACCTTCACATCCGCCAGTCGCTCTCCCCGGGCGGCCGCCTGCAGCAGCACTTCGGCCAGTACCGCCGCATCGAGGAACCCGAGGTTCACGCCCTGCCCGGCCAAGGGGTGAATGGTATGGGCCGCGTCGCCAATCAACGCCAGGCCTTCGGCCACGTAACGCTTGGCATGACGCTGACGCAGCGGCACGCACAGGCGCGGATCAGCACTGAGCACGCTGCCCAGCCGACCTTCGAAGGCCCGTTCCAGCTCGCGACAGAAGCCTTCGTCATCCAGTGCCATCAGGCGTTCGGCTTCGCTCGGCGTGGTCGACCAGACGATCGAACACCAATCCTGCTGGCCATCACGTTCCAGCGGTAGAAACGCCAACGGGCCGTGATCGGTAAAGCGTTGCCAGGCAGTCATTTGATGAGGTTTCGAGCAGCGCACACTGGTGACGATGGCATGGTGCAGGTAATCCCACTCCCGCGTCGCCATGCCGGTCAAGCGTCGAACTGCCGAGTTGGCGCCATCCGCCGCGATCACCAGCGGTGCGCGCAAGGTACGGCCATCGGCCAGGGTCAGCAGCCAGTCGTCGCCGGAGCGGCGCATTTGTTCCAGGCGCGCATTGGCCAGCAGGCCAAGATCGCAGTCGTGCAAGCGGTCGAGCAAGGCATCCTGCACCACCCGGTTCTCGACGATATGGCCCAGCACATCGGCATGCACGCTGGCCGCGGCAAAGTGAATCTGCCCGGTGCCGCTGCCATCCCAGACCTGCATGTCGCTGTACGGGCTGCTGCGTCGGCCGGCGATGCCGCCCCAGACGCCCAGGCGATCGAGAATCCGTTGGCTGGCGATGGACAAGGCACTCACCCGTGGCTCAAACGGCGCCTGGGCGTCAAACGGTTTGACGCTCAAAGGGCTGCCGTCCAGCAGCAGGACTTCCAGCCCGCTATCCTGCAACGCCAGCGCCAGGGCGCTGCCGACCATTCCGGCCCCGACAATCAGCAGATCTGCGCGCATTTCCATGCTTTAAGCCTGTCTCGCTTGCGGCTTGAGCCGCACGTAAAGGGTTTTTCCGACACGCGCCACCAGGTGGCCGGCGCCGTCGTGAATATCGACCTGCAACTGCGGCAGGTATTTTTGCCCGTCTGCCGTTTGCCGACGGATTTCGTCGAGCAAGGTGTCATCGATGTTGAAGCGGGCAAACACCGGGCCTTTGCCCGGTGCGATGAAATCGATGTCGGCCGCCTTGTCCCAGACAATGTAGTTGCGCCCGAGATTTTCCATCAGCATCAGCATGAAGAACGGATCGACCATCGAGTACAGGCTGCCACCGAACTGGGTGCCGACGTAATTGCGGTTGTACCAGCCCAGGCCCATGGACACCTGAATGTCACGAAAATCATCGCTGATGTGCCGCACCCGAACCCCGGCGCCGAGGTATGGCGGGTAGAAGCTCATGAACCAGCGCATCAGCCTGGCCTTGCCAAACGTTCTGCTCAG
Source organism: Pseudomonas sp. WPR_5_2 (assembly GCF_003634475.1). Lineage (NCBI taxonomy): Bacteria > Pseudomonadati > Pseudomonadota > Gammaproteobacteria > Pseudomonadales > Pseudomonadaceae > Pseudomonas > Pseudomonas sp. WPR_5_2. The sequence goes on from NZ_RBLA01000005.1 coordinate 359,853, forward strand.
CCACTTAAACATCAGGGCGAGTACCCAGGCCCATGGCCTGCCGGGCGAACCAGCGCTTGGCCGGCGGTAACAGATCGAGGCCGAGCAGGCCGAGATTGCGCCCCAGCGAAACCAGTGGCTGCGTGCTGCCGAACAGACGCGTGACCTGATCGGAGAAACCGACGGTGAGGTTCTGATCCAGACGCTGGTGCTCGCGATAGGCCTGCAAGGTCGCAAAATCCCCAAGCACCTGCTCACTGGCGAGCAACGCATCGGCCAGGGCCTGGGCATCGCGCAAGGACAGGTTGAACCCCTGGCCGGCAATCGGGTGCAAGCTGTGGGCGGCGTTGCCGAGAATCGCCAGATGCGGTCGCACCTGTTCCTCGGCCTCCACCAGCGACAGCGGATACAGGTGCCGTGCGCCGACCTGCTTCAACGAACCGAGGCGATAGCCAAACACGCCCTGCAATTCGCTGAGGAAACTGCGCTCATCGAGGGCGGCCAGGCGTTGCGCGTCCATGCCCAGACGGGTCCAGACCAATGCGCAACGATTGTCCGGCAACGGCAGCAAGGCCATCGGGCCATCGTCGGTGAAGCGCTCGAAGGCCATGCCGTTGTGGGCTTCGCTCGGGGTGATGTTGGCGATCAGCGCGCTCTGGTTGTAGGGGCGCGTTCTGACACCAATACCCAGTTGCTCGCGCAGGCCGGAACGGCCGCCATCGGCGAGTACCGCGAGGTCGCAATCCAGGGTGGTTTCGTCATTGAGGGTCAGGCGGTAGCCGTCGGTGAGCGGCTCCATGCGCGTGACTTCCGCCGGGCAACGCCAACTGATCACGTCCTTGTCCAGGCCTTGCCACAGGCATTGGCCGAGCCAGGCGTTTTCCACGACATAGCCCAGCGCGGGAACGCCCTCTTCCATCGCCGACAATCGCGCCGTGGAAAATCGCCCACGGTCGGAGACGTGAATCTGTTTGATCGGCTCGGCGCGGCGGGAAATCTCCTGCCAGACGCCCAGCCGTTGATAAATCTGCCGGGCGCCAAAGGACAATGCCGTGGAGCGCGCGTCATAGCTGGGTTGATAGGTCTCGCCGGGGGCAAAGGGTTCGATCAGTACGATCTTCCAGCCCCGGGCACGAGCCCCGGCCTGCAAGGCCATGGCCAGGCTGGCGCCAACCAGGCCACCGCCGATGATTGCCAGATTGACTCGACTCATGCCGCTTGTGTCCGTGCTTGCGCCATCAAGGCCTCGATCTCCGCGACCGTTTTCGGCACGCCTTTGGTCAGGATTTCACAGCCGCTTTTGGTGACCACAACATCATCCTCGATGCGCACGCCTATGCCGCGCCACTTCTTCGCAACGTGCTTGTTGTCCGGTGCAATGTAGATCCCCGGCTCCACGGTCAGCGCCATGCCGACCTCCAGCACGCGCCATTCGCCGCCGACCTTGTATTCGCCGACGTCATGCACGTCCATGCCCAGCCAGTGACCGGCACGGTGCATGTAAAACGCTTTGTAGGCTTCGCTGGCGATCAATTCGTCGACCTCGCCCTGCAACAACCCCAACTCCACCAGGCCAGCGGTAATCACCCGGACTGTGGCCTCATGGGCCTGATTCCAGTGCTTGTTCGGGGCAATCTCGGCAAACGCGGCTTCCTGCGCTGCAAGCACCAACTCGTAGATCGCTTTCTGCTCCGCTGAATACTTGCCGTTGACCGGCCAGGTGCGGGTGATGTCGCTGGCGTAACAATCGATCTCGCAACCGGCGTCGATCAGCACCAGGTCACCGTCCTTGAGCACCGCGTCATTCTGCTGATAGTGCAGGATGCAGCTGTTGCGCCCTGCCGCGACAATCGAGCCGTAGGCCGGCATCTTCGCCCCGCCCTTGCGGAACTCGTAGTCGAGTTCGGCTTCCAGGCTGAACTCATGCAATCCGGCACGGCTGGCCTGCATCGCGCGGACATGGGCCTGGGCGGAAATCCGCGCGGCCTCGCGCATCACTTTCACTTCTGCCGCCGATTTATACAGGCGCATGTCGTGAAGCAAGTGATCCAGCGCAACGAATTCGTTCGGCGGCTGGGCGCCGAGGCTGGCCTTGGAGCGGATCACGTTGATCCATTCCATCAGGTGGCGGTCGAATTCCGGGTTGCTGCCCATGGCCGAATACACCCGGTCACGGCCTTCGATCAGGCCCGGCAGGATGTCGTCGATGTCAGTGATCGGGAACGCATCGTCGGCGCCGAAGTCGCGAACCGCACCTTCCTGGCCCGCGCGCAAGCCATCCCACAACTCCCGTTCGGCGTTGCGTTCGCGGCAGAACAGGATGTATTCGCCATGCAAACGCCCCGGCATCAAGACCAGGACGGCCTGTGGCTCGGGGAAACCGCTGAGGTACTGGAAGTCGCTGTCCTGACGGTAGACGTGCTCGACGTCGCGGTTGCGAATGGCCACCGCGGCGGCGGGCAGGATAGCGATGCTGTTGGGCTCCATCTGCGCCATCAACGCCTTGCGGCGACGGCTGTATTCCGATTTCGGGATATGAATCATGGGCAGATGGCGTTCCCTGTCTTCTATTAGTGCAACGACGGTTTGGCAGCCGGCGCTTCTTCCGCTTTCCGGGTTTCGGAGAACAGCAACAGCGGCGCGACGCGCAGGTACTCCATGACTTCCATGTAGTCGGTTTCACCGTCTTCGGATTCTTCCAGGGCGTCCTGGACCTGGGAAATGGCGGCCAGGTCCTGCAACACTTCGGTGGCCTCGGTGCTCAGCATGCTGCTGTCACGGCAGTTCAAGCCGAAACCGCTGAGGAAACCCTGGCACCACTGGCCCAGTGCCACGGCGCGGTCTGCCAGCGGGGCATCGTCGGTCGGCAGCAACAGGACGACGGTCACGTCCTCGCCGGTGAGTTCGCCCTTGACCATCTCTTGCAGGCCGAGCAAGGCAGCGCGGACGTTGTCCTGCGGCTCGCTTTCAAGCAGTTCGGCGGCATCGATCAGCCAGCCCTCGGCATCGAAACCGGCGCCGGCGCAGCTGCGTCCGAGCAACAGGCCGTGCAGTTCGGCAGGCGAGACAGGGTGACCGCTGGAAGTCAGCAGGGTGGCGAAGGCTTGGTACGGAGAATTCTGAATGGGCATGGGCAGCTAGGCGCCAGACGGCGCTATGTCTAGAATGAAGGCCTTGTATCCTACATCGACTACCCCTGTAGGAGCGAGCTTGCTCGCGATGAACCCGAAAACACTGCGGGGTGTCAGGGACCCAGCGTTATCGTTGGCGACCATCGCGAGCAAGCTCGCTCCTGCAATGGTCTGCCAGCTACCACCCATCAGACGAACCGTGGACACAATGGAAGACACCGACCTGCAAGCGCTGATGGCCAGACTCGAACTGCTGATTACCCGAGTCGAGCAACTTAAGAGCCAAAACGGACTCTTACTAGCACAGGAAAAGACCTGGCGCGAGGAACGCGCTCACCTCATTGAAAAAAACGAAATCGCCCGGCGTAAGGTCGAATCGATGATTTCGCGCCTCAAGGCCCTGGAGCAAGACTCATGAGTTCAAGCAATAGCGTCACCGTGCAGATCCTCGACAAAGAATATTCGATCATTTGCCCCCAGGAAGAACGCAGCAACCTGGTGAGCGCCGCCCGTTACCTGGACGGCAAGATGCGCGAAATCCGCAGCAGCGGCAAAGTCATCGGCGCCGACCGCATCGCCGTCATGGCCGCCCTGAACATCACTCACGACCTGCTGCACAAGGAAGAACGCCCGAGTATCCAGGCCAGCGGGTCGACCCGCGAGCAGGTGCGCGACCTGCTCGATCGCGTCGATCTGGTGCTCGCCACCGATCCGGATGTCACCAAAGGCTGATTCGCGCCACCGCTTGCGGTATACTCTGCTCACTCCCTGGGGTGCTTGCCAGTTGGCGATGTCCCTGAGCCGATTTGCTATACCCTGGAGGTTGCACGTTGGGCTGGTGTGCATGTCCGCTAGACGGAAAGCCTTAAAGCCTACTGCATCTTCCACCTTGAACTTTCGGGTTCAAGGGCTAAGTCGACAGCGGCACATTCGGGGAGCCTGATTCCAGCCGATGCCGGTTTTTATACCGGCATCGGCTTTTTTACGGGTACGCTTCACCTACCCGTATTGTTGAAGCCCGAATTCATGAACGAACCTGCGCTGCTTCCCCGCCCGCAACTTCGACGCATGCTGCGCAAAGCCCGCCGCGCACTGACACCCAGCCAGCAGCGCCAGGCGGCTCGCGGGCTGTACAAGCAATTGGCCCAGCAACCGCTGTTCCGTCGCGCCAAACACATCTCTCTTTATCTGCCCACCGACGGCGAAATCGATCCGCGACTGCTGCTGCGTGCCGCCCAGCGTCGGGGCAAGGCCACCTATCTGCCGGTGCTCAGTGCATGGCCACGAACCAAAATGGTGTTCCAACGCATCCGCCCCGGCGAAAAACTCAAGCCCAACCGATTTCGTATTCTCGAACCAAGGCACAACCTCGCCCGGCAACGTAAAGTCTGGGCGCTGGATCTGGTGCTGCTGCCGTTAGTGGGGTTTGACGATGTCGGTGGACGCCTGGGCATGGGCGGTGGCTTTTATGATCGAAGCCTCGCCTACCTGGCGCGCCGTAATGACTGGCGTAAGCCGACGTTACTGGGGCTGGCCCATGAATGTCAGAAAGTGGAGCGACTGGCTCAAGCGAGCTGGGATGTGCCGTTGCAAGGAACGGTGACGGACAAGGCGTGGTACTTCGCAGATTAGACGCCACTGCAATCAGCGGCGTCGAGAAAACAGATTCAGCGCTTGAAGGCTGTCGACTGTTGCTGCAACGGCGAGACTTCAACCGGCGCGTCGATCTTGTTGGTCCACAGGCTTTGGGCATAGCCGGTGGTCACGACGCCAAGGCCGAACAGAATAACCAAAATCCATAGTAAATCCGGTTTGCGTTTCATCGATTGCCCCCCAAAGGCATATCAACACGATGACAGCAGCGGTTTCCGTTTGTAGGCCGTGCAGCAGCGTCAAGCTTGAAAGGCCGGCATTTTGCGACAACGTGAACCGGCGCGCAAATGGTGGCGTCAACCGACTGTCGGTTTGTCATAAAATTGCCGGACAACCTGTCCACACACCCCCGCAAGGAGCCAAACCATGGCCTATTGGCTGATGAAATCCGAGCCCGACGAACTCTCGATCAAAGGTCTGGAAACGCTCGGTAGAGCGCGCTGGGACGGGGTTCGCAACTATCAGGCGCGGAACTTTCTAAGGGCGATGGCGGTGGGGGACGAATTTTTCTTCTACCACTCCAGCTGTCCCGAGCCGGGCATTGCCGGCATCGGCAAGATTGTAGAAGCCGCGTATCCGGACCCGACTGCGCTGGAGCCTGAAAGCCATTACTACGATCCGAAGGCTACGGTAGAAAAAAACGCCTGGAGCGCGATCGATGTCGCGCATGTGGAGACGTTTTCCAGGGTGCTGAAGCTGGACTATCTGAAACAGCAGACGGCGCTGGCGGAGATGCCATTGGTGCAGAAGGGGTCGAGGCTGTCTGTGATGCCGGTGACGGCGGAGCAATGGGCGGCGGTGATTGCGCTCTTGTAGGAGCGCGGTTTACCAGGGATATCGCTCTTGTGGGAGCAAAGCTTTGCTCCCACAGGATCCAGCATTACTGGATGATGAGGTTGTTGAACAAAAGATCCTCAACCACCGGCTTGCCGGTTTCGTCGTTTAAAACCTGCTGGGTTTGCTTGAGCGCTTCCTGACGCAGCTTCTCCTTGGCCTCGACGTTGTTCATCGTCTCGGTGGTCTGTTGGGCAAACAGCGCCACCAGCTGATTACGGATCAAGGGTTCGTTGGCCTTGACTGCCTTGAACGCCTCGTCGCCAGTGACCCGCAAGGCCACGTCAGCCTTATAGACCTTGAGCTTGGCCGTGCCATCCAGCCCATAGTTACCCACGAACGGCGGGCTCAAGGTGATGTAATTGACCTTGGGCGCCGTACTTTCCTTGGCTTCTTCGGCCACCGCTGCAACAGGCAGGGACAGGGCCAGCATCAACATGATCCACGCTTTCACAATTCACTCCTTATCCGGTTTGCGGCCTAGCATATCGACCCGTCGTTCAAGCACAAGCTTATGGCTGACTATCAGGGCCGGGCATGCTCGTTGACCCGTCGACTCACACACCTACACTTATCGGCCATCACTCCCAAAGGAATAGCCCTGATGAAAGCCGTGCTGTGCAAAGCCTTCGGCCCTGCCGAATCGCTGGTGCTGGAAGACGTCGCCAGTCCTGTCGCGAAGAAGAACGAAATCCTGCTGGACGTGCACGCCGCCGGGGTGAATTTCCCGGACACGCTGATCATCGAGGGCAAGTACCAGTTCAAACCGCCCTTCCCGTTTTCCCCGGGCGGCGAAGCGGCTGGCGTGGTCAGCGCAGTGGGTGAAAAGGTCAGCCATCTGAAAGTCGGCGACCGGGTCATGGCCCTGACCGGCTGGGGCAGCTTCGCCGAACAGGTCGCGGTGCCGGGCTACAACGTGCTGCCGATCCCGTCCTCCATGGATTTCAACACCGCCGCCGCCTTCAGCATGACCTACGGCACCTCGATGCACGCGCTCAAGCAGCGCGGCAACCTGCAACCCGGTGAAACCCTGCTGGTACTCGGTGCCTCGGGCGGCGTCGGCCTGGCCGCAGTTGAAATCGGCAAAGCCATGGGCGCCCGGGTGATCGCTGCCGCCAGCAGCGCGGAAAAGCTGGCCGTGGCCAAGGCCGCCGGTGCCGATGAACTGATCAACTACAGCGAAAACAGCCTCAAGGACGAAATCAAGCGCCTGACCGATGGCCAGGGTGCCGACGTGATTTACGACCCGGTAGGCGGCGACCTGTTCGACCAGGCTATCCGGTCCATCGCCTGGAACGGTCGCCTGCTGGTGGTCGGCTTCGCCAGCGGCCGCATCCCCGAACTCCCGGTCAACCTCGCCCTGCTCAAAGGCGCCGCCGTGATCGGTGTGTTCTGGGGTTCGTTTGCCCAGCGCCAGCCGCAGGACAACGCGGCGAACTTCCAGCAATTGTTCGGCTGGTTTGCCGAAGGCAAGTTGAAGCCGCTGGTGTCGCAGGTGTATCCGCTGGGCAATGCCGCGCAAGCGATCAATGATCTTGGCCAGCGCAAGGCGGTCGGCAAGGTGGTGGTGCAGGTTCGCTGAGTCCAGCAGAGGGCCTGGACTTCGATCAACGTTGTCCAGACCTGATCAAAACTAAAGCAACTCGCGAATATCCTTCGGCAAAAACCTCGCATACCTGGAGCCCGGGCTGCTCAGGCAAGGCTTGTCACCTTCGACCGTGCAGGGTTTGAACCGCCACGGAGAGATCGCAACCCGGGTCGCCTCGGCCAGATCAGAATGGTCGCTTTGCAAAATACTCACCTTACTCACCGAACCATCGGCATGCACCGTAAACCCGGCCCGGACATCGCCGATGATCCCGGCCCGTTGCAACACCAGCGGGTAAACCGGCCTGGGGTTGTGTTCCGGTACCAGGAACACGTCCGCTCTGCTTTCAACAGACAACACCAACAGCAGCACCACACACACCACCCACCGCATAACCCCTCCCTTTCACGCTTGAACTGCCAGATCTGGCAGCAGGACAAAGGGTAAAGATCGAAGGCTTTGGCCTGAAGGCCATGGCTTCCGGTAAAAGTGCAGGACCTTTCCCAAAAACCTGCCCTATTCCGAACGGAACTGCCGCATCAAAGCGGCAGCAGGTAATCCTTCCTACACCGCCCTTCATTTATGTTTGAACGACATGTTCATAAAGCAACACTCGATTTCCAACATTTCCACTGTTTTGCCGATGAGAACCGATGCTATTTTCGGTAACGAAACTGTAATATTCGCATCCGCAGTCAAAACAAGAAATTTGGAGCTCTTGAATGTTTGCTTTCTTTCGTCCTGCCGCACATCAGGCTCCCTTGCCTGAAGGAAAAATAGACAGCACCTACCGACGCCTGCGCTGGCAGATCTTCGCCGGTATCTTTATCGGTTACGCGGGTTATTACCTGCTGCGCAAAAACTTCTCCCTGGCCATGCCCTACCTGATCGAACAGGGTTACACCCGCGGTGAGCTGGGCGTGGCGCTGTCGGCGATTGCCATCGCCTACGGTCTGTCCAAGTTCTTGATGGGCATTGTGTCCGACCGCTCCAACCCGCGCTTCTTCCTGCCGTTCGGCCTGCTGGTCTCGGCTGCGGTGATGTTCATTTTCGGTTTTGCGCATTGGGCGACGTCCAGCGTGACCATCATGTTCGTGCTGCTGTTCATCAATGGCTGGGCGCAGGGCATGGGCTGGCCGCCGAGTGGGCGGACCATGGTGCACTGGTGGTCGCAAAAGGAACGCGGCGGCGTGGTATCGCTGTGGAACGTGGCGCACAACGTCGGCGGCGGCTTGATCGGCCCGCTGTTCCTGATCGGCATGGGTCTGTTCAATGACTGGCACGCGGCGTTCTACGTGCCGGCGGCGGTGGCCCTGGCGGTGGCGGTGTTTGCTTTCGTCGTGATGCGCGATACTCCGCAATCGGTCGGCCTGCCGCCGATCGAGAAGTACAAGAATGACTACCCGGAAGGTTACGACGCCAGCCACGAAGAAGAATTCAGCGCCAAGGAAATCTTCGTCAAGTACGTGTTGCGCAACAAGATGCTCTGGTACATCGCCATGGCCAACGTCTTTGTCTACCTGCTGCGCTATGGTGTGCTGGACTGGGCGCCGACCTATCTCAAGGAAGCCAAGGGCTTCACCGTGGACAAGACGTCCTGGGCTTACTTCTTTTATGAGTGGGCCGGCATTCCGGGTACGCTGTTGTGCGGCTGGATGTCGGACAAAATCTTCCGGGGTAACCGTGGCCTGACCGGTATGGTGTTCATGGCACTGGTGACTGTGGCGACGCTGGTGTACTGGCTTAACCCCGCGGGCAACCCGACCGTCGACATGATCGCACTGATTTCCATCGGCTTCCTGATCTATGGCCCGGTGATGTTGATCGGCCTGCAAGCGCTGGAACTGGCACCGAAGAAAGCCGCCGGCACGGCTGCGGGCTTTACCGGTCTGTTCGGGTATTTGGGAGGATCGGTCGCGGCCAGTGCAGCGATGGGCTACACCGTGGACCATTTTGGCTGGGACGGTGGCTTCGTCTTGCTGATTGGTGCATGCCTGCTGGCGATGGCGTTCCTTGCGCCAACGCTGTGGCACAAGCAAGTCGCCAGTCAGAGCCGCGAAGCGCTCGCCTGATCAGACTTTGATTTGCAGCGCTTGAGCCGCGCCTCCAGATTCCGGTCTGGCATGGCGTGGCTGCGCAGGGCGTGGGCGGTCTGCTCGACATAATCGCGAGTGGTGCCGTAACGCCCGCAAGCGTTTTCGAAAACGTGGCTCAGCACATGATCCGGCAAGTTGCCGGCGTAGCTGGGCAAGTGCCGCTCCAGAACAAAACCCAACGCCTGAACCTGATTGCCGTCTTCCAGCCGGCAGTTGAGCCAGTGCGGGCGGTACGACGGGAACGGCATCTCGCGCTTCCATAGCGCATACAACGAAGCCTCCAGTTGTTCTTCCGGCAAGCGATAGGCAAAGCCGCTGCATGAGCCGCCCCGATCCAGACCGAATACCAGCCCTGGCATTTCCGGCGTGCCGCGATGTTCGTGGGACCACAGGTACAGACCGCGATGGTAACCATGCACCCGCCCGCGAACCCGCTCAACCGCTGTGCACTCAGGGCGCCAGATCAACGAGCCGTACGCGAACAGCCACACCGGCCCACCCTTGTGGCGAGCCATGGTCGATTGCATCGAGCTGAGCAATTGTTCATGTGTGAGCTGTGGCCCCAGATCGAGCCGCGGAGGGTAAGTCAGGTTCAAAAACGAAGATTCAATGGCGCTCATGGCGATAGGGGTTCGACCCTGCAAGCATTACAAAATGTAAGTAACATTTACGTAATAGAACATATAGCAGTAAAGGCAAAACGAAAAGAAATTAAGACCGTGTGACCTTCCGACAGGCACTTCAAACCTGAATGCTGGAAGCGACGCCCATATACCTTAATATCATTCTGTAACTATTTTAAATACCAGAATGAAATATGTATAAGCATTATGCCCGTCTAGGATAAAAGCCACCTATCAGAAACTTCCTACACCACCTACGGATTTTCCGCCTGCCCACTGCATCGGACGTCGCGTATAACAGCCACCCACAGGCGCAAGCCAAACTGCCTTTACAGGGGCTGCACGATGAAAAACCCAGGGATGTACGGGCTGCTGCTCATGCTCTTGACGCCGATTGCGCTAGCGCAGGACACAACCACCAAGGACACGGGATCGTGGTATCTACAGACCAGTGTCTATACAAAACACTATTCGCCCGACCCTGACCACAACAACAATCAGGATCTTATTGGCCTTGAGCGCGACGAAGCGTCCGGCTGGTTGTTTGGCGCCGCCACTTTTCGCAACTCGTTCAGCCAGCGTTCATATTATGCCTATGCCGGTCAACGCTACGAAAACGCGAACTATCCCGTGTATATCAAACTTACCGGCGGTCTGCTGGAAGGTTACAGCGGCAAGTATCAGGACAAGATCCCATTGAATCGCTTTGGGGTCGCACCGGTGATCATCCCTTCACTCGGCGCACATTACGGACCCTTGGCGGCTGAGCTGGTGCTGCTCGGTTTCAACGCCGCCATGATCACTACCGGTGTTCGTTTCTAGCGCTTGTTCGCCTACGATCGCGGCGCGTAGGCGAACACATCGGCGCGCATCTGGTGGGCATCCATCCCCGCCTCGACCAGCGCATCCAGCGTGCCGTAGACCATCGCCGGCGAGCCACTGGCATAGACGTGCAGAGCCTTGAGATCGGGAAAGTCTTCGCACACCGCTTCATGCAGCATGCCGAAACGGCCCTGCCAGCCACATTGATCGCTGACGACTTTATGCAGGAACAGATTGGGCAGTTTCAGCCACTCATCCCAATGTTCGACTTCATAAAAATCTTCAGGTCGACGCACGCCCCAGTACAGATGCACCGGATGCTTGAAACCTTCGGCACGGCAATGCTCGATCAGGCCGTGAATCTGGCCCATGCCGGTGCCCGCGGCAATCAGCACCAACGGACCGTCCGGCAACTCGGCCAGGTGCGCATCGCCGAATGGCATGTCGATCCGCACCATCGTGTCACGCTGCAGTTGCTTGATCAGATTTTGTGCACTGGCCTCGCGCGCCAGTACGTGGATTTCCAGATCTCGCCCGCCAGAAGGAGCGGACGCCAGGGAAAAGGACGACTTTTCGCCGTTATCCCGATGGATCATCAAGTACTGGCCAGCGTGGTAACGCGGTGGCTTGCCGGCCGGCGCCCGCAGCCGGACCCGCCAGGTATCACCACCGACCTCGGTGCAACTGGTGACCTGACACGACAGACTGCGCACCGGCAATTCTCCCAGCGCGAGCACGCCATCCCACAGCACGATGCAGTCTTCCAGCGGCTCTGCTATGCAAGTGTAGAACTCGCCATGGTCACGCACACCGCCTTCCTGCTCGACCCGGCCTTCCACCAACAGTGCAGCGCACACATGGCAGTTACCGTTGCGGCAGCTTTGCGGGCATTCATAGCCCAGACGCCGTGCGCCGTCGAGAATCCGCTCGCCGGGCTGAATCTCCAGCACTGCTCCGGAGGGCTGCAAGGTTACACGCATCAATCTATTCCTAACTGATTCCAGATGGCATCGATCCGCTGGGTCACGGCATCGTCCTTGACGATCACCCGACCCCATTCCCGCGTGGTTTCGCCTGGCCACTTATGCGTGGCATCCAGGCCCATCTTCGAACCCAGGCCAGACACCGGCGAGGCGAAGTCCAGGTAGTCGATCGGTGTGTTCTCGATCATCACCGTGTCGCGCTTGGGGTCCATGCGCGTGGTGATGGCCCAGATCACGTCGTTCCAGTCCCGCGCGTTGATATCGTCGTCGGTGACGATAACGAACTTGGTGTACATGAACTGTCGCAAAAACGACCAGACACCCAGCATTACCCGCTTGGCATGCCCCGGATACGACTTCTTCATGGTCACGACGGCCATGCGGTACGAACAGCCTTCGGGCGGCAGGTAGAAATCGGTGATCTCCGGGAACTGCTTTTGCAGGATCGGCACGAACACTTCGTTCAGCGCCACGCCGAGAATCGCCGGCTCATCCGGCGGACGGCCGGTGTAGGTACTGTGGTAAATCGGCTTGATGCGATGGGTAATACGCTCCACCGTGAACACCGGGAAGCTGTCGACTTCGTTGTAGTAGCCGGTGTGGTCGCCGTACGGCCCCTCATCGGCCATCTCGCCGGGGTGGATCACGCCTTCGAGGATGATCTCGGCGGTGGCCGGCACTTGCAGGTCGTTGCCGCGGCATTTCACCAGTTCGGTACGGTTGCCACGCAGCAGGCCGGCGAAAGCGTACTCGGAGAGGCTATCCGGCACTGGGGTCACGGCGCCAAGAATGGTCGCAGGGTCGGCGCCCAGCGCAACAGAGACCGGGAACGGCCGGCCGGGATGCTTCTCGCACCACTCGCGGTAATCCAGCGCGCCGCCACGATGACTCAGCCAGCGCATGATGACCTTGTTGCGGCCAATCACTTGCTGACGGTAGATCCCGAGGTTCTGCCGGTCCTTGTTCGGCCCCTTTGTGACGGTCAGGCCCCAGGTGATCAACGGCGCGACATCGCCCGGCCAGCAGGTCTGCACCGGCAACGTTGCGAGGTCGACGTCATCGCCTTCGATGACCACTTCCTGGCAGATCGCGTCTTTGACGACCTTGGGCGCCATCGAGATGATCTTGCGGAAAATCGGCAGCTTGGACCACGCATCTTTCAGGCCCTTCGGCGGCTCGGGCTCCTTGAGGAACGCCAGCAACTTGCCGATCTCGCGCAGCTCGCTCACCGCTTCGGCGCCCATGCCCAACGCGACGCGCTCGGGGGTGCCGAACAGGTTGCCCAGCACGGGAATGTCATAACCGGTGGGCTTTTCGAAAAGCAGGGCCGGGCCCTTGGCGCGCAAGGTGCGGTCGCAGACCTCGGTCATTTCGAGCACTGGGGACACCGGAACCTGGATGCGCTTGAGTTCACCGCGCTTTTCCAGCCCGCTGATAAAGTCGCGCAAGTCGCGATACTGCATGCGTGAGCCTCGTGTTGGCCGTGGCGTTCGGGGGCAGGCAGTTTAGCGCCGAACCCCTCTATTCAGAACCACGAACTGCCGGTTCATCAAAATTCAGATAGCAAAAAGCCGGGTTTCCCCGGCTTTTGCTGGTCTATCGACTTACTTGCGCTTCATCGACAGGAAGAACTCATCGTTGGTCTTGGTCGTTTTCAGCTTGTCGACCAGGAACTCAATGGCAGCCACTTCGTCCATCGGGTGCAGCAGCTTGCGCAGAATCCACATGCGCTGCAACTCGTCGTCGGCGGTCAGCAACTCTTCGCGGCGGGTACCGGAACGGTTGATGTTGATGGCCGGGAACACACGCTTCTCGGCGATGCGGCGATCCAGAGGCAGTTCCATGTTGCCGGTGCCTTTGAATTCCTCGTAGATCACTTCGTCCATCTTCGAGCCGGTTTCAACCAGCGCGGTGGCGATGATGGTCAGCGAGCCGCCTTCTTCGATGTTCCGTGCGGCGCCGAAGAAACGCTTCGGTTTCTCCAGGGCGTGGGCATCGACACCACCGGTCAGCACTTTGCCGGAGCTCGGGATCACGGTGTTGTAGGCACGGGCCAGACGGGTGATGGAGTCGAGCAGGATCACTACGTCCTTCTTGTGCTCGACCAGGCGCTTGGCCTTCTCGATCACCATTTCGGCAACCTGCACGTGGCGGGTTGGCGGCTCGTCGAACGTCGAGGCAACCACTTCGCCGCGCACGGTGCGCTGCATTTCGGTTACTTCTTCCGGACGTTCATCGATCAGCAACACGATCAGGTGAACTTCAGGGTTGTTACGCGCGATGTTCGCGGCGATGTTCTGCAGCATGATCGTCTTGCCCGCTTTCGGCGGTGCAACGATCAGACCGCGCTGGCCTTTGCCGATCGGGGCGCACAGGTCGATCACACGACCGGTCAAGTCTTCGGTGGAACCGTTGCCGGCTTCCATCTTCATGCGCACGGTCGGGAACAGCGGGGTCAGGTTCTCGAAGAGAATCTTGTTCTTCGCGTTTTCCGGACGGTCGAAGTTGATCGTGTCGACCTTGAGCAGCGCGAAATAACGCTCGCCTTCCTTTGGAGGGCGGATCTTGCCAACGATGGTGTCACCGGTGCGCAAGTTGAAGCGACGGATCTGGCTCGGCGAGACGTAGATATCGTCCGGGCCGGCGAGATAGGAAGCGTCAGCGGAGCGCAGGAAGCCGAAGCCGTCCTGGAGAATCTCCAGCACGCCATCACCGGAGATTTCCTCGCCGCTTTTCGCGTGCTTCTTGAGCAGGGAGAAAATCACGTCCTGCTTGCGCGAACGGGCCATATTTTCTATGCCCATCTGTTCGGCCAATTCGAGCAGTTCGGTAATCGGCTTTTGCTTGAGTTCAGTCAGATTCATATAGGAATGACGTAATCATTTATGGAGGGGGGAAATTAAGCTTTTGGCTTAATGAGGCCGCGCCGCGGAGAAGGCGACAGGATCGCGTACTTTTATTCGAAAAGGAGAGCGTCGGCGACGGCTAGCAGGGGGCACTGGAGAAACCAGCGCGGGGCCGAATGTAACACCTGAGTTTCGGAGCGTCTAGCCCTCAATAACGAAAAAGGCCCCGCAAATTGCGGGGCCTTTTTTGACAGGCTACAACGACGCTTAGATGTTGGCGTCGAGGAAAGCCGCCAGTTGCGACTTCGACAGTGCGCCGACCTTGGTCGCTTCAACGTTGCCGTTCTTGAACAGCATCAGGGTCGGGATACCACGCACGCCATGCTTGGCCGGGGTTTCCTGGTTCTCGTCGATGTTCAGTTTGGCAACGGTCAGCTTGCCTTTGTAGGTCTCGGCAATTTCGTCCAGAACAGGAGCGATCATTTTGCAAGGGCCGCACCACTCAGCCCAGTAATCGACCAGTACAGCGCCTTCAGCCTTGAGTACGTCGGCCTCGAAGCTAGCGTCGCTAACGTGTTTGATAAGATCGCTGCTCATGGAATTCTCCAGGGTTGTAAGCAAAAAAAACGTGGCCCATCATAACGGCCCTTCCTTCGTTCAGGAAGGTGCAGATGATTGAGTCTCGCTATGGTGTTCCATGAGTTTGGGTATAGCTCATGTCGTATTCCTCAGCACCTGTGAAGCCGTCATCGCGGGCAAGCCTTGCTCCCACAGGTCATGGGGTACGCACTATGCGCGTACGACACAAATCCGTGGGAGCAAGGCTTGCCCGCGATAGGGCCAGCACCAGCACCGCAAATCCGCCCCGCGGTAAAAGATCGCAGCCTCCGGCAGCTCCTGCGCGTTGGCGCCAGCCCTTGATCGTGGCACGATGTCAGGGTTATCGACCGAGACCCCCTGACCATGCCGCAATCCCAAGCCAAGAATCTGTCCCTGATCGCCGCAATCGACCTGGGCTCCAACAGCTTTCACATGGTCGTGGCCAAGGCCCAGAACGGCGAAATCCGTATTCTCGAACGTCTCGGGGAAAAGGTTCAGCTGGCTGCCGGCATCGACGAAGAACGCCACCTCAGCGAAGAATCCATGCAGCGCGGGCTCGATTGCCTGAAGCGCTTCGCCCAACTGATCAACGGTATGCCCCCGGGCGCCGTGCGGATCGTTGGCACCAACGCCCTGCGTGAAGCCCGCAACCGTGCCGAATTCATCCGTCGCGCCGAAGAAATCCTCGGCCATCCAGTGGAGGTCATCTCCGGTCGTGAAGAAGCGCGCCTGATCTACCTCGGCGTGTCCCACACCCTCGCCGACACCCCAGGCAAGCGCCTGGTGGCCGACATCGGCGGCGGCAGTACCGAATTCATCATCGGCCAGCGTTTCGAACCGTTGCTGCGCGAAAGCCTGCAAATGGGTTGCGTGAGCTTCACCCAGCGCTATTTCAAAGATGGCAAGATCACTCCGGCCCGCTACGCCCAGGCGTATACGGCGGCCCGACTGGAGATCATGAGCATCGAACACGCCCTGCACCGCCTGACCTGGGATGAAGCCATCGGCTCCTCGGGCACTATCCGCGCCATCGGCCTGGCGCTGAAGGCTGGGGGTCACGGCACGGGAGAGGTAAATGCCGAAGGCCTGGCCTGGCTCAAGCGCAAGCTGATCAAGCTCGGCGATGTCGAGAAAATCGACTTCGAAGGTATCAAGCCTGACCGCCGGGCGATTTTCCCGGCCGGCCTGGCCATTCTCGAAGCCATCTTCGATTCCCTCGAACTGCAACGGATGGACCACTGTGAAGGTGCCCTGCGTGAAGGCGTGCTTTATGACCTGCTGGGCCGCCATCACCACGAAGACGTCCGCGAACGCACCCTCACCTCGTTGATGGAGCGCTATCACGTTGACCTGGAACAGGCGGCGCGGGTCGAGCGCAAGGCCCTGCATGCCTTCGACCAGGTGGCCAAGGACTGGGATCTGGAAGACGGCGTCTGGCGCGAATTGCTCGGCTGGGCCGCCAAGGTCCATGAAGTGGGCCTGGACATCGCCCACTATCAATACCACAAGCATGGCGCCTACCTGATCGAACACTCGGACCTGGCCGGCTTCTCCCGCGAGGATCAACTGATGCTCGCGCTGCTGGTGCGTGGCCACCGCCGTAATATCCCCAAGGACAAGTTCGCCGAGTTCGGCGACGACGGCATCAAGCTGATTCGCCTGTGCGTGTTGCTGCGCTTTGCAATTCTGTTCCACCACATCCGTGGCACCCAGCAAATGCCCCAGGTGGAACTGAACGCCCATGACAATCACCTGGAAGTGGTGTTCCCGGAAAACTGGCTCGATGAAAACCAGCTGACCCAGGCCGACTTCGCCATCGAGGCGGAATGGCTCACCCGGGTCGACACCGTACTGACCGTGCGCTAAACCCCGTGGGAGCAAGGCTTGCCCGCGATAGCGTCCGTGAGACCGCCATCGCGGGCAAGTCTTGCTGCTACAGCGTGTTGGACGGAAACAAAAATGGCGATCCCCAAGGATCGCCATTTTTTATTGCCCGGCGCTTTTAGCGAACCGCCAGGATCGGACTGCCCAACCGCTCCAGCAATGTCGCCTGGGCACTACGCGGGTTCTGGTTGCCGGTCGGCGTGTTGCGGATGTAACGACCGTCCGACTGCAGGCTCCAGCTGTGGGTGTTATCGGTGAGATACAACTCCAGCTCTTTCTTGACCCGCATGATCAGCTTCTTGCCTTCCACCGGGAAGCAAGTCTCGACGCGCTTGTCGAGGTTGCGCTCCATCCAGTCGGCACTGGAGAGGAACATCTGTTCTTCACCACCATTGAGGAAGTAGAAGACCCGGGTGTGTTCCAGGAAGCGACCGATGATCGAGCGCACGTGAATGTTGTGGGAAACCCCGGCAATCCCCGGCCGCAGGCAGCACATGCCACGTACCACGAGGTCGATGCGCACACCTGACTGGCTGGCCTTGTACAACGCGCGGATGATCTTCGGATCGGTCAGCGAGTTGAACTTGGCGATGATGTGCGCCGGCTTGCCATCGAGGGCGAACTGGGTTTCGCGGGCAATCATGTCGAGCATGCCCTTCTTCAGGGTGAACGGCGCATGCAGCAGCTTCTTCATGCGCAGCGTCTTGCCCATGCCGATCAACTGGCTGAAGAGTTTGCCGACGTCTTCGCACAAAGCGTCGTCGGACGTCAGCAGGCTGTAGTCGGTGTACAGGCGGGCGTTGCCGGCGTGGTAGTTGCCCGTGCCCAGGTGCGCGTAACGCACGATCTCGCCGGCCTCGCGACGCAGGATCAGCATCATCTTGGCGTGGGTCTTGAAACCGACCACGCCGTAGATCACTACTGCGCCGGCCGCTTGCAGACGGCTGGCCAGTTGCAGGTTGGACTCCTCGTCGAACCGCGCACGCAATTCGATCACCGCAGTGACCTCCTTGCCGTTACGCGCCGCATCCACCAGCGCATCGACGATTTCCGAGTTGGCCCCGGAGCGATACAAGGTCTGGCGCACCGCCAGAACGTGTGGGTCCTTGGCCGCCTGACGCAGCAGGTCGACCACCGGGGTGAACGACTCGAACGGGTGCAGCAGCAGAATGTCCTGCTTGCTGATCACGCTGAAGATGTTCTCGCTGTTCTGCAGCAGTTTCGGGATCTGCGGGGTGAATGGCGTGTATTGCAGCTCGCGCTGGCTGTCGAGGCCAGTGATGCTGAACAGACGCGTCAGGTTCACCGGGCCATTGACCTGATACAGCTCGGTCTCGCTCAGGTTGAATTGCTTGAGCAGGTAATCGGACAGGTGTTTCGGGCAAGTGTCGGCCACTTCCAGGCGCACCGCGTCACCGTAGCGACGGGAGAACAACTCGCCACGCAGGGCACGGGCCAGGTCTTCGACGTCTTCGGAGTCCAGTGCCAGGTCGGCGTTTCGGGTCAGACGGAACTGATAGCAACCCTTGACCTTCATGCCCTGGAACAGGTCATCGGCGTGGGCGTGGATCATCGACGACAGGAACACATAGTTGTCGCCAGCGCCGCCAACCTCTTCCGGCACCTTGATGATCCGCGGCAGCAGGCGCGGTGCCGGGATGATCGCCAGACCGGAATCGCGACCGAAGGCGTCGATGCCCTCGAGTTCGACGATGAAGTTCAGGCTCTTGTTCACCAGCAGCGGGAACGGGTGCGTCGGGTCGAGGCCGATCGGGGTGATGATCGGGGCGATTTCGTCGCGGAAATAACGGCGTACCCAGGTCTTGAGCTTGGCCGTCCAGTGGCGACGGCGGATAAAGCGGACCTGATGCTTTTCCAGTTCCGGCAACAGGATATCGTTGAGGATCGCGTACTGGCGGTCGACGTGCCCGTGCACCAGTTCGCTGATGCGGGCCAGTGCCTGGTGCGGTTGCAAGCCATCGGCGCCAGCCTGTTCACGGGCAAAAGTGATTTGTTTCTTGAGACCGGCGACGCGAATCTCGAAGAACTCGTCCAGGTTGCTGGAGAAGATCAGCAGAAACTTCAGCCGCTCCAGCAAGGGATAGGACTCGTCCAGCGCCTGTTCCAGCACGCGGATGTTGAACTGCAGTTGCGAAAGCTCGCGATGGATGTACAGGCTGCTGTCATCCAGGCCGGGTATGGCAATCGCCGGAGCCGCCAGCGCGGGCTCGGTCACCGTCGCGGGTGGAGCGGGCTCCAGCTCCGGTGGGGTTTCGGCAATTTGCTCCACCACAGGTTGAGCATCTTTTACGGCAACTTCAGTGAGTACTTCGGTATTCATCGAATGTTCCTGGGAGGGCTATTTCTGCTCTCGTAACAATTGAGCTGCGCGAACGGCAAAGTACGTCAGGATGCCATCTGCGCCTGCACGTTTAAAAGCGGTCAGGGACTCGAGGATAACCCCTTCGCTCAACCAGCCATTCTGGATCGCTGCCATGTGCATGGCGTATTCGCCGCTGACTTGATAGACAAACGTCGGCACTTTGAATTCTTCTTTGACCCGGCAGAGGATGTCCAGATAGGGCATGCCTGGCTTGACCATGACCATGTCTGCGCCTTCTGACAAGTCAGCCGCCACTTCGTGCAGGGCTTCGTTGCTGTTGGCCGGGTCCATCTGATAGGAGGCCTTGTTGGCCTTGCCCAGGTTCAGCGCCGAACCGACCGCATCGCGGAACGGCCCGTAGTAGGCACTGGCGTACTTCGCCGAGTAGGCCATGATCCGCACGTTGACGTGACCGGCCACTTCGAGGGCTTCGCGGATCGCCTGGATGCGCCCGTCCATCATGTCCGACGGCGCCACGACCTGAGCACCGGCTTCGGCATGGGACAGGGCTTGCTTGACCAGTGCGTCGACGGTGATGTCGTTCTGCACATAGCCTTCTTCGTCGAGAATGCCGTCCTGGCCGTGGGTGGTGAACGGGTCCAGCGCGACGTCGGTGATCACACCCAGTTCCGGGAACTGCGCGCGCAGGGCACGGGTGGCACGCTGGGCGATACCCTCGGGGTTCCAGGCTTCGGCGGCGTCCAGCGACTTGAGGTCCGGCGGCGTCACCGGGAACAGCGCCAGCGCCGGAATGCCCAACTCGACCCATTTAGCCGCTTCTTCCAGCAACAGATCGATGGTCAGGCGTTCGACGCCAGGCATCGAGGCAACCGCTTCGCGACGGTTTTCACCGTCAAGCACGAACACCGGCAGGATCAGGTCATCGACGGTCAGGACGTTTTCACGGACCAGTCGGCGAGAAAAATCGTCACGACGGTTGCGGCGCAGGCGGGTTGCAGGAAACAAACGGTTGGCGGGGGTAAAGCTCACGACAGACTCCTGAGCCCGCGCAGACGGGCGAGCGTGACAGTTATAAGCGGCCATTATGACGAACAGATGACAGTTGTGTGCAACCTGTGACACGTAGCCGCATTCCATTGTCGTTGTAGGAAATGTTCACGTCGAGACACATTTGGACACTTTCCTGAATGTGTACGAAGGGTTAGGCTGCGCGTTCATTTCGCCAGCACCCAGACAATGCTCCAACAATTTCTGCATGACTTCGGCTACTTTGCCCTGTTTCTCGGCACATTCTTCGAAGGCGAAACCATTCTGGTACTCGCAGGCTTCCTCGCGTTCCGTGGATACATGGACATCAACATGGTGGTGGTCGTGGCCTTCTTCGGCAGCTATGCCGGCGATCAGCTGTGGTACTTCCTGGGACGCAAGCACGGTCGCAAGCTGCTGGCACGCAAGCCCCGCTGGCAACTGATGGGTGACCGGGCGCTGGAACATATCCGCAAGCACCCGGACATCTGGGTCCTGAGCTTCCGCTTCGTCTACGGCCTGCGTACGGTGATGCCGGTGGCGATTGGCCTGTCGGGCTATCCACCGGGCCGTTATTTGCTGCTCAACGGGATTGGCGCGGCAATATGGGCCGCCGCGCTGGCGGCAGCGGCCTATCACTTCGGCGCGGTGCTGGAAGGCATGCTCGGCAGCATCAAGAAATACGAGCTGTGGGTCCTCGGTGCCCTGCTCGTCCTGGGCCTGGGTTTGTGGCTGCGCCGCCGCTTCAAGAATGCGCGCCTGGCCAAGCAGGTCTACGCCGACGAGCAAGCCTTGAAGGCCGAACAGGCCAATACCGGCGAACCTAAGACGCCAGTCGAGTGAAACGGTTTCTACAGCAGTAGAGACCGATGCCGCTGAGCAGGCTGTAACTGAGCAGGCCGACCCAGCCCACCGCGCTGGCCGGCCAGAGCCCCACCACCGGCGCCAGCCACACCAGTGGCACGTTCGACGCCAGCCGCAGCAGCTCCAGCTTCAACGCCCACGGGCGATTCTCCAGGGCCACGCCCAGCACGAACAGTCCCAGTGCCACTGCCCCCCAGCCCAGCACCAGAGCGGGGGTTGACAGACTCGGCTCCAGATTCATCAAGTAGCTGCCCAACGCGATGTAGACGCAGAACTGCAACACCACGTACCACACCTGACGCCCATCCAGTGGCACTTCGAATTTGCGAAACTGACTCAGGTCCGGTTTGCTCATCGGATACTTCGCCGCCACATCCGCCGGCCGCCACCCCGTGCGCATGAACCAGATCCGACACTTGTCCCAGGTGCTTTCGGCACGCCGCGCATCGGCCCATAGCTGCGCGTAAAACTGCACGTTCGCCCATATCGGATTCCAGCTCGCCAGCGGCGTGGTCACACCGAAAATCACGGGTTCGTTGTCGTCCTCCTCCTGGAAGGAACCGAATAGACGGTCCCAAATAATGAACACCCCACCGTAGTTGCGATCCATGTAGAGAGCGTTCTGCGCATGGTGGGCCCGATGATTGGATGGCGTGACAAAGAACCACTCGAACCATCCGAGCTTGGGAATGTGCCGGGTGTGGACCCAGAACTGGTACAGCAGGTTCAGCGAGGCGACACTGATAAAGACCAGCAGCGGCACGCCGGCCAAGGCCATGGGCAGATAGAAGATCCAGCTCAACAGGAATCCGGTGCTGGTCTGGCGCAGGGCGGTGGAGAGGTTGTAGTCCTCGCTCTGGTGATGCACCGAATGCGCGGCCCAGAGAATGTTGCGCTCGTGGCCCATGCGATGCAGCCAGTAGTAGCAGAAGTCGTAAAAGACGAAGGCGAACACCCAGACCCACACGCTATCGGCCGAGAGCTCGAACCACGCCAGATGCTTGAGGGCCAATGCATAGGTGACAAACCCCACACCCTTGGTCAGCAGGCCGGTGGTGGTCGACAGCACGCCGGTGCTGATGCTGTTGATCGCGTCCGCCACCCGATAATTGTTGACCCCGCGCCAACGGTCGGCCAGCAGCTCGACGGCAATCAGCACAAAGAAAAACGGCACCGCATACAAAATGAAGTCCATGACGCGCCCTGGTCGGAATCTGTAGCACAGATCCTATGTTTAGCCGCGAATTAACCCTATGGCAACGAGTGACAAATTAGTGGACATTTAACGCCATGAATCTGGAGAAAAGCCCATGAGCAAAAAAGTTGCAGTGATCCTTTCCGGTTGTGGTGTGTACGACGGCGCCGAGATCTATGAAAGCGTGATTACCCTGCTGCGCCTGGACCAGCGTGGCGCGCAGGTGCAGTGTTTCGCACCAAATATTGCGCAGCTGCATGTGATCAACCACCTGACCGGCGAAGAAATGCCCGAATCGCGCAATGTGCTGGTGGAATCGGCGCGGATTGCCCGCGGCGAGATCAAGGATATCCGCGAAGCAGACGCCGAAGATTTCGATGCCCTGATCATTCCCGGCGGATTCGGATCGGCCAAGAACCTCTCCAACTTCGCCATCGAAGGCACCGGCTGCACCGTGCAACCGGAAGTCCTGGCCTTGACCGAAGCGTTTGCCGAGGCCGGAAAACCGGTCGGCCTGATCTGCATCTCCCCTGCCCTGGCGGCGAAGATCTATGGCCCCGGCGTGACCTGCACCATCGGCAACGATGCCGACACCGCAGCCGCCCTGAACAAGATGGGCGCCACCCACAAGGATTGTGCGGTGAGCGACATTGTCGAAGACAAGGCGCGCAAACTGGTGAGCACCCCGGCGTACATGCTGGCGCAAAGCATCAGCGAAGCCGCTTCGGGCATCAACAAACTGGTCGACCGCGTACTCGAACTGACCCACGAAAACGACGCCTGATGTGATCTGAATGCGGAAGCGAGCCTGCTCGCGAAAGCGGAGTGTCATTCAGCATTGATGTTGACTGATACATCGCATTCGCGAGCAGGCTCGCTCCCACAAGGTTTTATGCCAGCCTCAGGGTTTGCGGGTCAGCCGGGTTAATATCCGATCCAGCGCATTGGCAAACGCCTGCTTCTCGCGCTCGCCAAACGGTGCGGGGCCGCCGCTCATCTGCCCCTGCTCACGCAAATCGGTGAACAGGTTGCGCACCGCCAGCCGATCGCCCATGTTCTGCGCGTCGAACTCCTTGCCCCGCGGGTCCAGCGCCGCTACGCCTTTTTTCACCAGGCGGTCCGCCAGGGGCACATCGCTGCAGATCACCAGTTCACCGGGCACTGCGTGTTCCACCAGGTAATCGTCGGCCGCGTCCGGGCCACTCGGCACCACGATCAGCTTCACCAGGGCCAGGCCCGGCTTGATCTGCGGCTGCCCGGCCACCAGCACCACTTCGAACCGGCGCTTGAGGGCGAACTTCACCACCAGATCCTTGGCCGCTCGGGGGCAGGCGTCGGCATCGATCCAGACACGCATAAGGTTTTCCTCTCTAAAAGCTTCGCGAGCAGGCTCGCTCCCACAGGTTATACGCAAATCCTGTGGGAGCGAGCCTGCTCGCGAATATGAGCGAAGCGAATGCCGTTAAGCCGTAACCCGCTGCTTCTCGGCCACACGACTGCGGCCATACAGCACGACGATCGCAATGATCGCCACCGCCTGCGCACTCAGCGAATACGCATCCGCATGAATCCCCAGCCACTCGAAGTCGAAGAACGGCACCGGCCGCGTACCGAAGATTCCGGCCTCCTGCAATGCCTTCACGCCATGTCCGGCGAACACCACCGACAATGCGCACAACAGACCGGCGTTGATGCTGAAGAACAACGCCAACGGCAATTTCGCCGATCCGCGCAGGATCACCCAGGCAAGGCCCACCAACAGCACCAGCGCCGTCGCGCCGCCAGCCAGCACCGCATCGTGGCCCGCAGCGCCAGCCTGCAACCACAGGGTCTCGTAGAACAGGATCACTTCGAACAGTTCACGATACACCGAGAAGAACGCCAGGATCGCAAAACCGAAACGCCCGCCACCGCCCACCAGGCTGCTCTTGATGTAATCCTGCCAGGCCGCGGCATGACGACGGTCGTGCATCCACACGCCAAGCCACAGCACCATGACGCTGGCGAACAACGCCGTCGCCCCTTCCAGCAACTCACGCTGCGAACCGCTGACATCGATCACATACGCCGCCAGCGCCCAGGTCCCGAGCCCGGCCAACAGTGCCAGCCCCCAACCGACGTTGACACTGCGCACCGCCGACTGCTGGCCGGTGTTACGCAAGAAGGCGAGGATCGCCGCCAGCACCAAAATCGCCTCCAGCCCTTCACGCAGCAGAATCAACAGGCCGGAAATGTAGCTCAGCGACCAGCTCAAGCCGTCGTTGCCCAGCAAGCCGGCAGAGGCCCTCAACTTGGCCTTGGCCGCCTCCAGACGCTGCTCGACCTGCTCCATCGGCAAGCCATCCTGCAACGACTGACGGTAGGCCATCAGCGACTTTTCGGTGTCTTTGCGCACATTGGCATCGACGTTATCGAGAGAGCTTTCGACCAGCTCGAAGCCTTCCAGGTACGCCGCCACCGACAAGTCATAGGCCTGTTCGCGGTCGCCCGCACGGTAAGCTGCGAGGCTCTTGTCCAGGGTGGCGGCGGTGTAGTCGAGCAACTGCGCCGGGCCACGCTTGACCTGCGGTGGTTGCGCCCGTTGCGCACGGAAGGTTGCCGCCGCTTGCGGACCATCGGCAGCCTGCACTTCGGCCGGTGTCTGGCGGGCCAGATCGGCAATGTTGTAGACCTTGTCGCCGCTGGACGTCGCCGGGTCCGAACTGAAGCTGGCGATATAGGTGGCCAGGTCCCAACGCTGACGATCATCCAACTGATCGGCGAAGGCTGGCATGTCGGTGCCTTCAACCCCTAGACCCAGGGTGCTGTAGATCGCATAGAGACTCAGGTGATCCAGACGCGCGTTATCACGCAGGTTGGTCGGAGGCGGCGTCAGGCCGACGCCCGCCGGGCCATCACCCGCCCCGGCATCGCCGTGGCATACCGAACAGTGCTGCGCGTACAGCGGCGCACCACGGGTCGGGTCCGGGGTGATGATCGGGGCCTGGCTGACTTCATAGGCCACGGCCAGCTGCGCGCCGAGTTGCCGTGCCTGACGGGCGACATCCGCGCCATCCTGACGCGCAGTGATCGCATGACGCAGTGTGCTGATGCCCTGCTCCAATCCGGCCTTTTCCTGCTTGGCCGGCATGCCAGTCACCAGGCCTTGTAACGCCTGGACGAACTCCAATTGCTCGCGGTATTCAGCCTCGTTGACAACCTTGCCTGCCTGCACCGCTTCCGGGTAGTCCGCACCAATGTAATCGAGTAAATGCAGGGCTTGCGGTGCGCCCTCCACCGTGTCGGCCAGCAGATTAAAACTGCATAAGGCGAACACCGGCGCTATCAGCCAGGCCAGGAATCGGGACGGGGCAATCATGAATGAATCTCAATTGAAAACAGGAAGTAACATATTGTTCCCTCCCAATAACTTTCACTCAAGCTTTGTATGCACTGTCCAAGGGCTAGCCACCACCCGGCCAATAAAAAAGGCGACCTGAGAAGGTCGCCTTTTTTGTGCCTGCCGGTTTTACGCCGCCGCTTTTCGCAGCGTCGCCATGAACGCCGCCGCGCCGATGAACAGTCCGGCAAACGTGCGGTTCATGCGTTTTTGCTGTTTGGGCGTGCGCAACAGACGCAGCACCTTGGACGCCAGCCCGGTATACCCGGCCATGACGATCAGGTCGACGCAAATCATGGTCACACCGATGATCAGGTACTGGATCACCAGTGGCGCGTGCGGGTCGATGAACTGAGGCAACACCGCGAGCATGAACACCAGCGCCTTCGGGTTGCTGATGTTCACCAGGAAACCACGGAACACCAGGACCATCGGTTTGCCGATCGGGCGGATGGCCGCGTCATCCGCCATGTCGCTGGGCAGCGCACGCCATTGCTTGATCGCGAGGTAGACCAGGTACGCCACGCCGAACCATTTGATCGCATAGAAGGCTGTGGCCGACGCCGTGAGAATCGCCCCCACACCGGCGCCGACAATGGCGATCTGCACCGCCAGGCCCAATTGCAGGCCCAAGGCGTTCCAATAGCCACGCCAGAAACCGTATTGCAGACCGCTGGACATCGACGCAATGGCGCCGGCACCGGGAGACAGACTGATCACCCAGCAGGCGGCAAAAAACGCCAGCCATGTTTGAAGCTCCATTGCACACCTCGACTCAGACTCGTGACAGACGTCTAAGCTAATGCGGCTTTGGGCGGATGACTATCGATTTTTTGCGGGATATTGCGGTAGCCGACCGGCGTTTGCACCTTGAGGGCCCCTTCGCGAGCAGGCTCGCTCCCACAATTTGATCTCAGTGAGCACAAAATTTGTGAACACCTCAGATCCACTGTGGGAGCGGCCTGCTCGCGAAAGCGGTCTGTCAGCAAACAGAGGGCTTACTTCTCAAACCCACTCGAAGGAAACACATCAGTCCCACGCCAACGCCGCACCGAACGCTGGAAGAACAGGCTATTGGGCACTTGCACCATCGCACTGCCAGTACCCAGTTCTTCAGCCTCGATCAACGTGGTGTACAGCAGATTGATCGCCACGACCCGGCCTTTGACGCCAGGCTTGTCGGTGGTGTCCACCAATTCGACCACATCGCCAAGACGGAACGGGCCAACGGTAAAGATCAGGATCGCGCAGAGCAGATTGGAGAGCACGCTCCACATGGCGAAAAACGCCACCGCAGCGACCGCGACAAAACCGGACAACGCCGTCCAGAGCACCGTGGCCGACACCCCGAGGCGCTCCAGCACGAAAATCAGCGCGCTACCCATGATCAGCCAGCGCAGGCCGCCGCGCAGCGGCATCAGCAATTGCGGCGGAAACGGGTAGCGCTCGCCCAGTCGGGTCAGACCTTTGGCGACAAAGCGCTGGGCGATGTAACCGGCCAGCAGGATCAGCAGGATTTGCACGCCGAGCCAGATCGGCTCGACCCACATCGCCGGCAGCGGGAGCCTCAAGGCGTCCATCAGGACAGCGACTCCAGCTCCGCCTGCATGCTCTCCAGCAGTTCCAGGGCTTCCATCCAGGCTTCTTCCAGCTCCGCTTCACGCACCTTCAACTTGGCCTGCTCGGCCAGCAGATCACGCAACTCGTTCTTGCGCATTGGCTCGTAGATATCGCTGTCGCCGAGGCTGGCGTCGATCTTCGCCAGTTTCTCGTGGAGCTTGCCCAACTCGGATTCGAGCTTGTCGGCCTCGCGCTTGTGCGGTGCCAGTTGCTGACGCAAGGCGGCTGCAGCCTGACGCTGGGCCTTCTTGTCGGTCTTGTCCGGGTTGACCGGGGTTGTGCTGACTGGAGCATTGCGCTGACGGTAGTCCACCAGCCAACGGGTGTAGTCTTCCAGGTCGCCGTCGAACTCTTCGACCTTGCCGTCCGCCACCAGGAAGAAGTTATCGGTAGTGCTTTTGAGCAGGTGACGGTCGTGGGAGACCACCAGTACCGCACCACTGAATTCCTGTAGGGCCATGGTCAGCGCCAGGCGCATTTCCAGGTCCAGGTGGTTGGTCGGTTCGTCGAGCAGCAACAGGTTCGGCCGGTCCCAGGCGATCAACGCCAGGGCCAGGCGTGCCTTCTCGCCACCGGAGAAATTCAGCACCGGCTCATCGATCCGCGCACCACGGAAGTCGAAACCGCCGAGGAAGTCCCGCAGGGTCTGTTCGCGCTCGGTCGGGGCCAGACGCTGCAAATGCAGCAATGGGCTGGCCTTGGAATCCAGGGAGTCGAGCTGATGCTGGGCGAAGTAGCCGACGACGGTGTTCTCGCCACGGGTCAACCGGCCGGCCAGCGGTTCGAGTTCACCCGCGAGGTTCTTGATCAGGGTCGACTTGCCCGCGCCGTTAGGGCCGAGCAATCCGATCCGCGCGCCGGGGGTCAGTTGCAGCTTGACCTTCTCCAGCACGGTCTTCTCGCCGTAGCCCAGGCGGGCATCGGACAGGTCGATCAACGGGCTGGAAATTTTCTGCGATTCGCGGAAGACGAAATCGAACGGCGAATCGACGTGGGCAGCTGTCAGCTCTTCCATCCGCTCCAGCGCCTTGATCCGGCTCTGGGCCTGACGGGCCTTGGTGGCCTGGGCCTTGAAGCGGGCGATGTAGCTTTCCATGTGCGCGCGCTGTGCCTGCTGCTTCTCGTAGGCCTGCTGTTGCTGGGCCAGGCGTTCGGCACGGGCACGCTCGAAAGCGCTGTAGCCACCACGGTACAGGGTGATCTTGCGCTGATCGACGTGGGCCACGTGATCGACCACGGCATCGAGGAAGTCGCGGTCGTGGGAGATCAGCATCAGGGTGCCGGGATAATTCTTGAGCCACTCTTCGAGCCAGATGATGGCGTCGAGGTCCAGGTGGTTGGTCGGTTCGTCGAGCAGCAACAGGTCCGAAGGGCACATCAGAGCCTGGGCCAGGTTCAGGCGCATCCGCCAGCCACCGGAGAAATCTCCGACCTGACGATCCATCTGATCGTTGGTGAACCCGAGGCCCGCCAGCAACTTGCGCGCCCGCGCGTCGGCGGTGTAACCGTCGGCGCTGTCGAGCTCTGCGTGCAGGCGGGCCTGTGCGGCACCGTCATGGGCCGCTTCGGCGGCCGCCAGGTCGCGTTGCACCTGGCGCAGGCGCAAGTCGCCATCGAGCACGTAGTCGACCGCCAGGCGATCGAGCGTGTCGACCTCCTGGCGCATGTGGGCGATACGCCAGTCGGCCGGCAGGAAGCAATCGCCCGAGTCCGGGTGCAATTCACCCCGAAGCAAGGCGAACATGCTCGATTTGCCGGCGCCGTTGGCACCGATGAGGCCGGCTTTCTGGCCGGCGTGCAGCGTCAGCTCGGCGTCTTCTAGCAGACGTTGCGGGCCACGCTGTAAAGTCAGGTTCTGAAGTCGAATCATAATGGCGGCGGAGTCTACCAGCTTCGCTCGCAACTGGCGCGAGTAGCACTATGTCCTCTGACCTGTGGAGCTTTTCCGTAGAGACCTATTCCCGTCGCGGCGTTGAACCCCTGTGCCTGCACTTGCAGTCGCAGGGTGCGAACGTGTGCCTGCTGCTGTGCGGGCTGTGGCTGGGAGAACGTGGCGTGTCCTTCGACGAACAACGGTTGAAGCGGCTTCTTGATGTAGCCGGACCTTGGGACGCTGAGGTCGTGCGACCGGTGCGCGCCCTGCGAGAACGATGGAAAGTCGCCGCGAGCGAGGATGCTGGCCTGAACAATTTGCGCGAGGAAGTGAAGACACTGGAAATGGAAGCCGAACGACTTCTGTTATTGCAATTGGAGCGAGTGGCGCAGGGTTGGCCAGAAGATGAGGCGGCCGATCTATCGGCCTGGCTCGAAGGTGTAGCAGCGGACGCCGCCCACCTGAACCGCGACGCGCTGCTTCAGCTGCGCGTCGCGGCAACCGGCACTTAGGAAGCGCTGGTTGGGGTGGTGGTGCTCGACGGTGCTACTGGCGTTGGCGCAGTGGTGGCTGTCGAGGTGGTTGCCGTTGGCGCAGGAGCAGCCGAAACAGATGGCGCTGGCGCTGGCGTCGCTGGCTTGGCAGCAGGTGCCGGGGTCGGCTTGGCAGCAACGGCCGGTTTTTTCACGGCGGGTTTCGCTGCAGGCTTGGCAGCCGGTTTTGCAGCGACTGGTTTGGCTGCTGGTTTTACAGCCGGTTTGGCAGCAGCAGGTTTGGCTGCCGGTTTCGCTGCGGCAGTTTTTGCGGCAGTGGCTGGCTTGGCGGCGGCAGGTTTTGCAGCAGCCGTTTTCGCAGCCGGTCTGGCCGCTGGTTTTGCAGCTGGCTTGGCAGCGGTTTTAGCCGCGACAGGTTTTGCGGCTGGCTTGGCGGCAGGTTTGGCTGCCGGTTTTGCTGCTGCGGTTTTCGCTACGGCGGGTTTCGCAGCAGCGGTTCTTGCGGCTGGTTTTGCGGCAGCTGTTTTAGCAGCAGCTGGCTTGGCAGCGGCCGTTCTGGCAGCCGGTTTGGCAGCGCTGGCAGCAACCGGTTTTTTCGCCGCTGGTTTTGCTGCGGCTTTCACCGGTGCTTTGGCAACCGGTTTGGCGGCAGGCTTGGCCGGTGCTTTTGCAGCAACCGGTTTGGCAGCGGCTTTCTTCGCAGGGGCCGCAGCAGGCTTGGCCGCACGCAGGGACAATGCCTTGCCGACAGCCTCTTGTACTCGACCAACGCCCTGGGCCAGTTTCAGGCTTTCTTGAGCGTCGCGCTTGAGTTGCAGAATGTAGCCGCGAGTGTCCGATTGACGCGCCTTGAGGGCATCAAGCAGGTCCTCGAGTTCCTTCACTCCGTCCTTGGCTTTGGCTTGTGCCTTAGCCTTGCCGGCCGCCGCAGCGTCCTGCAATTTGGTGCGGGTTTTGTGCAATTTTTCCTGCGCTTTTCCGCGCTGCTTTTCCAGTTTGGCGAGCAGTTTTTCAGCATCAGCCAAGGCTTCGGAACAAGCGGTTTCCAGATGCTCGAGCAAGCTGCCCGAGAGTTGTTGGAGTAAGTGCAACGGGGTATTTACAGGCTTCTTGGTGGCCGACATGGTTTACCTCCTGGCTGACGTGGGTGCGGCTCATACTAGACCTCTGCTGCTACCGCCGCTAGGGCATCTTGACAGTATCCAAAGCGTTGCGTTGCAACGGATCGAAAATGTTCTGCGCTTGAACAAAAGCAGTTCACCGTTGAACGCATTCTCACTGGCATAATCGCCCGCATCTCAGGTTGGAGAGTGCACATGTCGCGCTACTTTTTTTTATCGCTCTGCGTGATTTTTTCCGCGGCTCATGCTGCTGAAAAAACCCAGGAAAATGATGCCCACGATCTCGCTTACAGCCTGGGTGCGAGCCTCGGTGAACGCTTGCGCCAGGAGGTTCCCGACCTGCAGCTAAAAGCGTTGGTTGAAGGCTTGCAGCAAGCCTATCAAGGCAAACCGCTGGCGCTGAAAGACGAGCAGATCGAACAGATTCTGACCGAGCACGAAGCCCGGGTTGCCATGCAAACACCTGCACCGCAAAGCGAACTGGCGCTGGAAAACGAGCAGCGTTTTCTCGCCGGGGAAAAAGCCAAACCCGGCGTTCGCGAACTGGCCGATGGAATTCTGCTGACGGAGTTGGTACCGGGTAATGGCGCCAAGGCCGGACCGAACGGAAAAGTGCAGGTGCTTTACGTCGGACGCCTTCCCGACGGTACGGTGTTCGACCAGAACGACCAGCCACAATGGTTCAGCCTCGACAGCGTGATCAACGGCTGGCGCAGTGCGCTGCAGAACATGCCGGTCGGTGCCAAATGGCGCCTGGTGATTCCATCGGCACAGGCCTACGGTGCCGACGGTGCCGGCGACCTGATCGCACCGTTCACGCCGCTGGTATTCGAAGTCGAATTGCGCGGCGCCACCAGCTGACAGCGGAAATGAAAAACGGTGCGCCTTGGCGCACCGTTTCGGGGTCTTGCGAGAAGCGGGTTCAGGCCTGGACCGAGTCTTCTTCCTTGTGAGCGGTGTGCAGCACTTCGATCAGGCAATCTTCCAGCTCGAAGCGTTCGTGCAACAGGCCACCGAGTTCCTTGAACTTCTCTGCGACGCATTTGCCGGCATCGCACAGGTCATTGAACGCGAGCAGTTTTTCGGTGATGACGTCGATGCGCGGGTAGATGGTCTCGGCGAGTTCCAGGCCACGCTTGTCGTTGAAGGCCTTGGCCTCCCCCGTCAGCTGCTCATAGATCTCGAAGTGTCCGGCAGACACGTAGTCGACCAGCACACCGCAGAATTCCTGCAAAGGTTTGCGGTTTTCACCCAGCGCCTCGGGCTTGGCGCCGAGTGCGTCGTAGGCCCCGATCAGTTCTCGACGCTCCTGCAACCAGCGATCGATCAGCAGATGTACTCCACCCCAACGTTCCTGAGCATTCTGACAACTTTCGAGCATGGCGGTCTCTCTTCCCTTGTGGGTCATGCTGCCCTACACCCGTCGCCCTGAAAATCAGGAATCGGCCAGGCAGAGCGTCATCGAGCAACATAATTCCAATGACACGTGCGGGCAGATTATGCCCGCGCGACTGTGGCTTCAAGGTACGCAGACGATAAAGTTCATACAAGTGTTTAATCACCCGCCAGCGCCCGGCGCGACGACTCGCCGCTGAGCGGTCGCCGCATGGCGGTCCAGACAAGGCGCAACAGCTGATAAATCCCCAGCATCGTCATCGCGATGAAGAACAACAAACTCCATTCCGGAATGCTCAGGTCGAACAGTGTCCAGGCGATCTGACCACAGTCGAGGGTGCCTTTAAACATCTGCTGCACAGTACCGATCCAGGACGTGCTGGCAACCAGGTCGGGCAGATTGGGGGCGCAGGTCGATAGCTGATGCGCAGGATCACTTTGCAGCAGCACCTGCCGCCACGCCATGACCGCTCCCGCCAGACTGCAGAACAGACCCAGCAACCAATACACGAAAGAACCCAGGCGACCAGGGCCCTGCACTGCGGCCGTCAGGCAGACACCCGTCAGCAACGCCAGGCAAGCCCGTTGCAACAGGCACAAACCACATGGCTTGAGGCCAACGGCATACTCAAGATAGTAGGACACACCCAGGACCAGGGCGCCCGCAACGAAAACCGTGAAAAACAAGGAGCGTGTGCAGGCCGAATACATGGATTTTCCGTAACAGTAAGGACCGACAGCTACGGTAGAGGAAAGCGCGCCGGCGTTTCAAGGCAGGGCTACAGGGACACTTCAACAGGAGTGTAGGGAATTCCCGACAGCGGTAAGAGGATTAGGTGTAATCGTTTGTAGGACGCTGCCGAAGACGCAATCAGACGTAAAAAAACCGACATCAAAATGCGTGTGTGGTGGCATGGGGGCCGCTTCGCAGCCCCAGCGGGAAGAGCTCCCTCGCCACAAGGTCATCTTTGAGCCATTGAGTCCCGGCTCAATCAAGCGCGAATGGGCACCGGCAATGGCGCTGCCAGCAAGCGCTCATCGAGCAACCCCAGACCTTCCTGGAACAGTTGATTGCTGCGCCCGGTGTCCCCCATTTGCGCCAACAGCCGCGCCAGCTCGGCACAGGCTTCGGGATTGCGCTGAACGCGCAGGCTGCTTTCCAGATAATCCCGGGCCTTGCCCCACAAGCTGCTTTGCAGGCACAGGCGCCCCAACGTCAGCAACAGACCTGGGTCGGCGGGATGGTCCTTGAGCCAGCCTTCGGCGTGTTGCAATTGACGAGCCGGATCACTGCCACGAACCAGCCCGTAGAGACGCGCCAGGTGACTGTCATAGTTGCGCTTGAGCGCTGTGCGCAAGACTTCCTCGGCCTCGACCTGCGCACCCAGCTGCCGCAGTTGCTCGGCGTAGGCAAGCACCAGTTGCGGTTCTTGACGCTGAGCCGCAGACAGTTGCTGCCAGGCACGATTGAGCGATTGCAAACCAACGGTCCCGCCCTCTTCCTGATGCGCCGCCAGCGACAGGTTCTCGCCCCAGGCACGGCGCTCCAGCTCGACCAGTTCAGCCGGCGGGAGAACCTTGTCCTTGCGTAACTCTGGCAACAGGCGAATCAGCGCCGACCAGTCGCCCCGTTGCTGATGCAGGCGCTGCAATTGGCGCAGAGTCTGTGCGTTATGAGGGTGGCGTTCGTGCATCGCTTGCAGGGTCGTCAGGGCGCCTTCGGTATCGCCACGATCGGTCTGCAATTGTGCGTGGTTCAGGGCAATCGCCAGCTCGGCCTGAGGCTGACGCTCCAACGCCCGCTCCAGCAGACTGTCGCTCTCTTCGTAATGCCCTTGCTCGTTCGCGGCGCGGGCAGCGCCGAGGTAGTAGAGCAGCGGCTGGCGCTCGGCTTCCGCAGCCCGATGCAAGTGGCGCTGCGCACTGGCCCAGCGCCCCTCGGCCAGATCCAGCTGACCGTGCTCGATCGCCACTTGTATCCGGCGACTGCGATTGCGCCGCGACCAGGGATTGACCACGCCGCCGGAAGTCGTCACCAGTTCGATCAACGCCTTGATGCCCCAGAACACCAGCCAGAGCACGGCAACCAGCGCCAGCGTCGCCCACAGACTCGACTCGAAGCGGAAACTTTTATAAGCGATCAGCACGTAACCGGAATGCTCGGCAATCGCCAACCCCAACGCAGCCGCAGCGGCTATGGCCAGGAACACGATCACATACAGGCGCTTCATGGCGTGGCCTCCTGCGCGGCGCTTGCGGCAGGCTTGGCCAGCGGCTTGATCGAATCTTCGGCGTTGACATTGCGCCGCTCCAGATAACCCTGGACCGCACTGAGCGTCCCGGTCAGGTCCGGGGTCACCACGGTCACTGGCTGCGTGCTCAGTTCGGCCACCTGATCAAGCATCACTTTGCTCTGCGGGTTGTCCGGGTTGAAATTACCTTTGAGTACGTCACGCGCCTCGTCCAGTGCCTGACTGTAAACCACAGCCTGGCCATTGAGTGCAGCCCATTGTGCCTGCTCCAGCGCCAGGCTCAGGGCCAGACGCACCTGGCTCAGGCTCTGCCCGGCAAGCAATGGGCGGACATTTTTATCGGCATTGAAATCGATGCGGATGTAACGCGAGATCTGATCCCACCATTGCGCCCAGCGACTGGCGCCGTCGCCGTCGGCGGTCAGGCCGAGCAGCGATTCGCCACGCTCTTTGTATTCGGGTGCCAGCTCGGTGAGGCCAGTGACCTGTTCGCGCAGCGCCCCCAGGCGCAGGAACAGCCCGGTGCGATCCGGCTGCTCGGTGCTGCGCAACGCCACAAGGGTCTTGGCCACCTGTTCCCGCGCGGCGAAGGCACCCGGATCATTTTGTTCGCGCAGAATTTCGTCGGCACCCTGCACCAGGGCCTGGGCGCTGCTGATGTCCTGCAAGGCAGACAGGCGCAGACTGGCCAGACGCAGCAAGTGCTCGGCCTCGGCCAGGCGCCAGTCCTTGCGGCTGGCGCCGAGGACGGTTTCCAGTCGCTGATTCAGCCGCTGCTGATCGCCTTGCAACTGAATCACCAGACGACTGCGCTCTTCCAGCACATCGGCGCCGGGCAATTGCTCAAGTCGCGCGCTCAGGCGCTGCTCATTGAGCTTCAGGCTTTGCGCCTCGTCGCTCAACGCCTGCACCTGACTCAAGTGCTGCTGGTTGGTCGCTTGCAGGTGGCGCACCTGCCAGACGCCCCAACCGCCCACCGCCACACCGACAGCGCCCACCAGCAGCGCGACGATCGCCAGCCCATTGCCTCGGCGCTGCACTGCAACAGGCGGCGGCATTTGATCAACAGGTGCATCGAGCGGTGCATCGAGCACAGGTCGCGCGTTATCTTTAGGCAAGGCTGTTTCGCTCACGTATCCATCCTTTGCATTAGAGAACGGGTTCGGGATGCTCCCGCAACGCCGTCAGCAAGGCCGCGGCACTGGCGCCACGACAATCCACAACAGTCAGGGCACCGGCAGCACGTGCCAGCTCGGCGACCCTGGGGCTAGGTACAAACAACGGCAACCGCGCCAATTGCGGCCAGGCATCGCCAGCCAATTGATGCAGGTGCTCAAAACCCTGTCCACTGCTGACCACCAGTGCATTCAGGCGTTCCGATTCGATACGTCCGGGCAGTGCTGCCGGCGGGTATTGCGGCAGCTCGCGGCGGTACAACTCCAGGTACTCGACACTAGCACCTCGCTCACGCAAGCGCTCAGCCAGCAACTCGCGACCACCCTCCCCACGCAGGATCAGCACACGCGGCTCGGGTCGGGCGATAGCCTCGCGCAAATTCGCCAGCTCAAGCAAGGCTTCGCTGTCATCGCCGTCCTCCGGAAAGCTCACGTCCAGGTGGTGATCCTCAAGAATCTGCGCTGTCGCCGCGCCAACGCTGAACCACTTCACACGCGGTGTTTGCGCGCAAAACCGGTCGAGCAGTTCGACGCCGATCCGCGCGGCGGGCTTGCTGACTACGATCACTGCGCAGTAATGATCCAGGTCGCGGATCACGTCGCGCATTGTGTCAGAGGCAGGGATTGGCACGATGTCCAAAAGCGGCAAGCTGCTGCTGAAAATCCCCTGCCCGGCCAGGAAGCCGCTCAGCGCCGCCGACTCATCCGCCGGACGCGTCAGCAGCAGGCGCCAGCCCGTCACTCGTGACCTGCCTCGCCATAGACCGCTTTGAGAATGTCGGCGGCGCCCTGGCTCAACAAGTCTTCGGCCACTCGCACACCCAGGGCTTCGGCATCACCACGCGGTGCACGCGCCTGCGCGCTGAGCAGCAGACCGCCATTGGGATCACCCACCAAGCCGCGCAACCAGATCTGTTCGCCTTCAAGCACGGCGTAGCAGGCGATCGGCACCTGGCAACCGCCATTCAGATGTTTGTTGAGGGCACGTTCGGCGGTCACGCGGGTGGCGGTGTCCTGGTGA
Organism: Pseudomonas sp. WPR_5_2; assembly: GCF_003634475.1. Taxonomy (NCBI): domain Bacteria; kingdom Pseudomonadati; phylum Pseudomonadota; class Gammaproteobacteria; order Pseudomonadales; family Pseudomonadaceae; genus Pseudomonas; species Pseudomonas sp. WPR_5_2. Next base: position 396,651 of record NZ_RBLA01000005.1, read on the forward strand.
TGCAGCGGTGCCAGCAGCGCGTGAATTTCGCTGTCGGCACTGCGGCACTCGATGCCCACTGCGCCTTGACCACCCGCCGGCAGACTGTCGTCGACACTGATGGCCGAGGTTATGCGATCTTCAAAACCCAGGCGAATCAAACCGGCGGAGGCAAGGATAATGGCATCGTATTCGCCAGCATCGAGCTTGGCCAGGCGAGTGTTGACGTTTCCGCGCAAGAAGCGGATTTCCAGGTCCGGACGACGGGTCAGCAACTGGGCCTGACGGCGCAGGCTCGACGTGCCGACGATGCTGCCTGGCGGCAATTCTTCAAGGCTGGCGTAGGTATTGGAGACAAATGCATCGCGCGGGTCTTCGCGCTCGCAGATACAGAACAGGCCGAGGCCTTCAGGGAAATCCATCGGCACGTCTTTCATGGAGTGCACGGCGATGTCTGCTTCGTTTTCCAGCAGCGCGGTTTCCAGCTCCTTGACGAACAGGCCCTTGCCGCCGATTTTCGACAGCGGTGAGTCGAGCAGCTTGTCGCCGCGACTGACCATCGGAACCAGCGTCACGAGAAGGCCCGGATGGGCCTCTTCCAGACGGGCTTTGACGTATTCGGCCTGCCACAGGGCGAGAGCACTTTTGCGGGTGGCGATGCGGATCTGGCGAGAGGACATGGATCAATCCGTACTGAATAGATACGGCGGATAATAACAGCTCAGCCAAATCCACTTTGACTTGTATCAGAAACTACTGTGCCTCCCTGGCCCCGGGTGTCCGGCAATCGGGTGTGAAATTCGCCTGCGACCGGCGAATCAAAGCTGTTGCATCATTTTCCGCACGCCGGCCACATGGCGCCGACTGACGATCAACGCATCGCCGTTCAGGCCTTTGAGGAACAGCTGAAAATGTCCCAGAGGCGTTCGCTGCAAGCGTTCGATGCGCTCACGAGCAACCAGTGCGTTGCGGTGGATGCGCACGAAACGGTCACCGAATTCGTCTTCAAGGGCTTTGAGCGGTTCGTCGAGCAGCACCTCGCCGGTTTCGTGGCGCAAGGTCACGTATTTGTGATCGGCGATGAAGTAAACCACCTGATCCAGCGGAATCAGCTCGATCCCCTTACGGGTGCGTGCGCTGATATGGCTGCGGGGGCCACTGCCACTTTCGGCGGCCGGACGGGTCAGGGCCGAGAGTTGGACACGATTGGGACGTTCGGCTTTTTTTAACGCGTCATGTAAATGTTCAGTTCTCACCGGTTTCACCAGATAGCCTACGGCGCTGGCCTGTAAGGCTTCCACGGCAAATTCATCGGGCCCCGTGCAAAACACCACGGCGGGCGGGGTTTCGCGCTCGCACAATCGCGCGGCCACTTGCAGGCCATCGAGGCCTGGCATGCGGATATCGAGCAGAACGATATCCGGTTTGTGGCTGTCGATCAGTGCCAGCGCCTCTTCGCCGTTCGTGGCGCTGGGCTCCAGGACACTGTATCCCTCGAGTTCGCCAACCATTCGGCTCAGGCGCTCGCGGGCAAGGGGGTCGTCATCAACGATCAGGACATTCATATTGCGCTGGATTCCTGCGTGAGTCTCGCACAAGGATAGCGTAGACAGGTGAAGTGACGTCCGTCACCGCGATCCACGCTAAGACTAGCCCGAGCGTCAAAAAGTGCCGCTCGTCCGGCGGTAAAAATTTTATCCGACGGGCAATTGGCGGCCCAGGCCCGCATTGGCGACACATCGCCACAGGGTTTGCTGATACGCAATATGAACACCCCTCTTCTTATAGTCAGCATCTGCACCGAGAAGTGCGCTAGTCCTACTGTCCAACTGTAGACGGTTGCCGGGCCGATATTGCTCAAATGAGAAATATCGTTGCGCAAACAGTGAAAACTGCAGGAGCGAGCCTGCTCGCGATGGACGCTAACGAAAACGAGGGCTTCCTGGATACACGCGCCGCCCTCAGGTTCATCGCGAGCAGGCTCGCCCCTGCAGCTCCAATGAAAACCAGTCGACCAGTGTCAGCGACAGCATTGGCAACCCTGTTATTATCCGCGGCAGCTTTCAACGCCATCTTTCTTCAGCCGATACGAGCGAATTCATGAGCACTGACAAGACCAATCAGTCCTGGGGCGGCCGCTTCAGTGAACCCGTCGACGCCTTCGTCGCCCGCTTCACCGCCTCCGTCACCTTCGACCAGCGCCTGTATCGCCACGACATCATGGGCTCGATCGCCCACGCCACCATGCTGGCCAAGGTCGGCGTGCTGACGGATGCCGAGCGCGACAGCATCATCGATGGCCTGAAGACCATCCAGGGTGAAATCGAGGCCGGCCAGTTCGACTGGCGCATCGACCTCGAAGACGTGCACATGAACATCGAGGCGCGCCTGACCGACCGCATCGGCGTGACCGGTAAAAAGCTGCACACCGGCCGCAGCCGTAACGATCAGGTCGCCACCGATATCCGTCTGTGGCTGCGTGACGAGATCGACCTGATCCTGGGCGAAATCACCCGTCTGCAAAAAGGCTTGCTGGAACAGGCCGAGCGCGAAGCGGGCAGCATCATGCCCGGCTTCACCCACCTGCAAACCGCGCAGCCGGTGACCTTCGGGCACCACATGCTGGCCTGGTTCGAAATGCTCAGCCGCGACTACGAGCGCCTGGTCGACTGCCGCAAACGCACCAACCGCATGCCACTGGGCAGCGCCGCACTGGCCGGCACCACCTACCCGATCGACCGTGAATACACCGCGCAACTGCTGGGCTTCGACGCGGTCGGGGGCAACTCCCTGGACAACGTGTCTGATCGCGACTTCGCCATCGAATTCTGCTCGGCTGCCAGTATCGCGATGATGCACCTGTCGCGCTTCTCCGAAGAGCTGGTGCTGTGGACCAGCGCGCAGTTCCAGTTCATCGATCTGCCGGACCGTTTCTGCACCGGCAGCTCGATCATGCCGCAAAAGAAAAACCCGGACGTGCCGGAGCTGGTGCGTGGCAAGACCGGCCGTGTATTCGGCGCGCTGATGGGCCTGCTGACCCTGATGAAAGGCCAGCCTCTGGCCTACAACAAGGACAACCAGGAAGACAAGGAACCGCTGTTCGACGCCGCCGATACCCTGCGCGACTCGTTGCGTGCCTTTGCCGACATGATCCCGGCGATCAAGCCCAAGCACGCCATGATGCGCGAAGCGGCCCTGCGCGGTTTCTCCACTGCCACTGACCTGGCCGACTACCTGGTGCGTCGTGGCCTGCCGTTCCGGGATTGCCACGAAATCGTGGGTCATGCCGTGAAGTACGGCGTGGAAAGCGGCAAGGACCTGGCGGAAATGAGCCTGGAAGAACTGCGCAAGTTCAGCGACCAGATTGATCAGGACGTGTTCGCCGTGCTGACACTGGAAGGTTCGGTCAATGCCCGTAACCACATCGGCGGAACGGCGCCGGCACAGGTGAAGGCAGCCGTGGCTCGCGGCCAGGCGCTGCTCGCCAGCCGCTAAAAGCATCGCGGGCAAGCCTTGCTCCCACAGGTCGCGTCGATTTCGAAATCAATGCTGACCTGTGGGAGCAAGGCTTGCCCGCGATGGCATTCGCAAGAACGCTACAAAAACTATTTCTTGGACGCGATCATCGCCATGAACGCAGGCATCGCCGCTTCCTTGTCCGCCGCAATCCGTTGCACGTTCGGATTGTCCCCCAGACGCTCCAGCAGCGCCTTGGCTTCTGGCAGTTCAGCCAGCAAATCAATATCAAACAGCTTTTTCGCCACCCCACAGGCCAGCGGCACGCTGTACAAGAAGTACACATCCGCCACGCTCAGACTGTCGCCCGCCACGTAAGGGCTGAATTTTCCGTGCCTGCCCAAGGATGCAACGCCCAGCAGCAATTCGGCCTTGGTCTTTTCCTTGATCGCATCCGGCAACGTCATGCCGAAAAACGCTTCGGGATAGCAGGCGCGCGCAGGCAGTTCGATATACAGCTCGATCTCCTTGGCCAGTGCCAACACCTGAGCACGCTCAAAGGAATCGCTCGGCAGCAGCGGCTTGCCTTTCTGGCTTTGCTCGATGTATTCGAGGATCACGCTGGTTTCATTGATGAAACCCTGCTCGACACCCAACACCGGCACCTTGCCACGCGGGCTGATGGCCAGCGCTTCAGGCGTCTGGCCGGCATAAAACGGCACCTCTTCAAACGGCAGTCCTTTTTCCAGCAGCGCCAGCTTGACCATGTTGTAGTAGTTGCTGACGGAAAATCCATAAAGCTTGAGCATCACATAGCCTCCAGGCCGTGCAGGGGTTGGCAGTGCCTGTTATAGAACGCCGCGGCCATTCTCGCCAGCAGCATCACAGCCCTGAATGCGGGTAAACTGGCCACCTTTCCTAGAGGAGCCTGCCATGAGCGAGCCAACCCCCGATACCCGCCAAGACGACATCGACGAAGAAGAGTTCGCCGAGAACACGCTGATCGAAGCCATCGAAAACCAGATTGAAAGTGATAATCCGCCGGCGGCCAAGGCGACGTTCAACAAGCTGACACTGGTGGGTTACGAGCGGGAGGAAATCCTCAACCTGATGGCCCACGTTTTAGCGGTAGAAATCGACGCTATCCTCGAAGAAGACCGCGCGTTCAATACCGAATGGTACGAAGCGGCGCTGCGTGCACTGCCAGAGTTGCCACCCGAAAAGAAATAACCCCTCCCTTCCCCCTGTAGGAGCGAGCCTGCTCGCGAAGAACCTGAGAGCACCGCGGGCTGTCAGGCCTCCAGCGTCATCGTTGACGACCATCGCGAGCAGGCTCGCTCCTACAGAGAGAAAAAAGGCTGCTGCGAGCACTGGACATGCCGCACCGGCGGGTTCACCTTAGGGGCGCTGTCGTCCAATTCCTAGAAAGTCTGGAGTCCTTATGTCGCTTACCCCTGAGTTGGTTGCCGAACTGGAAATCCTCGCACTCTTCAACCTGGACAGTTCCCAGGAAGGTTTGAAAATTCATCAGACCGCTGCCCCAAAAGCCATTGCCGCTGCCCAACGCCTGTATGAAAAAGAACTGATTGACCAGCCCGATGGTGGTTATCTGACCAGCCTGGGACGCGACGCCGCGCAAAGTGTGCAGACCGTGCTCACTATTCTGAAAGCTGAAGAAACAGCCTGAATTCCACCGTATCGCCCACGGAAACCCCTGCCACGGGATTTCCGCGGGCACTCAGTGCCGCCTGACGTCGCCATGCGATACAAATCTGACGTCAAAAAAACAAAATCGGCTTAAATGTCCCGGGATCGAGGCGCTAAACTTCCCTCACCCGAGAGCCCCACGTCCGAGCCCTGCGAGCCGGTTTGAGCTGACATGATCCGCACCCATGAAATCCGCCCCGACCTGGACGAGGGAATCGACCGAAAGGTTCTGAGCCAACTGCGCGCACGCTTCCTGAAGCTCAATGAGGGCCGCATGAGGCGGGCCATGGAAGGTTTGTCGACCCGCCAGCAAGGGGTGCTCAACCTCCTGCCGCTGTTTTTCCACGTCAATCATCCGCTGTTGCCCGGCTACGTTTCCGGCAGTACACCGGCCGGGCTGTCGAATTTCGAACCCGACGCCAATGTTCTTGCCGAAGCCCAGCGCCTGACCCGCTCGTTCTCCTATAAGCCACGCCACGGCAGCAATCCGCCACGACCGATTCACGGCCTGTTCCTGATGGGCAGCCTCGGCACCCTGGCCCAGGCCGAGCAGAGCGACATGGACGTGTGGGTTTGCCACAGTTCGGACCTGGGCGAGAACGAACTCGCCGAACTGCGCAAGAAATGTCAGTTGCTTGAAGCCTGGGCTGCCAGCCAGGGCGCCGAGGCGCACTTCTTCCTGATCGACCCGGCCCGTTTTGCGCGGGGTGAACGCGACAATCAACTCAGCTCCGAAAATTGCGGCACCACCCAGCACTTTCTGTTGCTGGACGAGTTCTATCGCACGGCGATCTGGCTGGCCGGACGCACGCCGATCTGGTGGCTGGTGCCGGTCTATGAAGAAGCGAGTTACGACCGCTACATCCACACACTGCTGTCAAAGCGGTTCATCCGCGCCGACGAAACACTCGACCTGGGGCATCTGGCGTTCATTCCCCCCGGCGAATTCATCGGCGCCGGGCTGTGGCAATTGTTCAAGGGCATCGAATCACCGTACAAATCGGTGCTCAAGTTGCTGCTGACCGAGGTTTACGCCAGCGAACATCCCAGGGTCCAGTGCCTGAGCCTGCGCTTCAAACAGGCGGTGTTCGCCAATCGGCTCGACCTCGATGAACTGGACCCCTACGTCGTGGTTTACCGGCGCATCGAGGAATACCTCATCGCCCGTAATGAGCCGGATCGACTGGAACTGGTGCGGCGCGCGCTGTACCTGAAGGTCAATCGCAAGCTCACCGGCAACACCGGGCGCACCCAAAGCTGGCAACGCTCGCTGCTCGAGCGCCTGGCCCACGAATGGCATTGGGACCAGCGCCAGTTGGCCCTGCTCGACAGCCGCAGCCAGTGGAAGGTCCGCCAGGTCGGCTCCGAGCGCCGCGCCCTGGTCAACGAGCTCAATTACAGTTACCGCTTTCTGACCCAGTTTGCCCAGCACGAACAGACCGTCAGCCTGATCAACAAACGCGACCTCAGCGTGCTGGGCCGACGCCTGTATGCGGCCTTCGAGCGTAAGGCGGACAAGGTCGAGTTCATCAACCCGGGCATCGCCCCGGACTTGGCCGAAGACACCCTGACGCTGGTGCACATGGAGAACAGAAAGGAAGCGGGGCAATCTCAATGGGGTCTGTACAACGGCAGCCTGACCGCCCTTGAGTGGGAGCATTTCGCCCCGATCAAACGCAGCCGCCAACTGCTCGAATTGCTCACCTGGTGCCACCGCAACGGCGTGATCGACAGCAGCACCCGACTGGCCTTGCATCCTGGCAGCAGTGACCTGAGCGAATTCGAACTGTTCAACCTGCTCGGCAGCCTGCAACAGAGCATCCCCCTGCCTCTGCCCACGGTCGCCGAAGAGCGCTTGCTGCGGGCCAGCGTGCCCAGCGAAGTGCTGATTCTGGTGAACGTCGGCGTCGACCCGCTCAAGCACCACCGCGACCTGAACATCCTGATGACCACCGAGCGCACCGACTCCCTGAGTTACGCAGGCGTACGGGAAAATCTGGTGCTGACCCTGGATCAGGTCACGCTCAATAGCTGGAACGAAGTGCTGGTCAATCGCTTCGACGGCCCCCATGCCTTGCTCGACTGCCTGCGCGATTACCTCAACAACCTGCCGGACGGCACGTGGCAACCCCGATTGCGTGTGCGTTGCTTCTGCCACAACCGCGCCCAGTTCATCGCCCAGCGTGTTGAAGACATCCTCGAGATCGCACAGACCCTGCTGCTGAGCAAACTCAACCACCGCTACCTGATCCAGGTCCAGCAGCATTATCACGTGCTGGAGCTGGTGCCCGGCCAGGTCAGGCACATCGCCCTCTCCACACTGCCAGCGCTTTACGACTACCTGGGCGAAGAACTGACCCGGTACAGCCCACTGCACCTGGACCCGATGGCACTGGAGGACAACGACCTCGCGCTGCTACTGCCAATGGGCCAGCCAGGTTGCATTCAGGTGTTCTACCGAATCAACGAAGACCAGGCCGACGTGTACGCACTGGATGAATTCAATGCCTTGTGGCAACAACGTTTGCCGTGGCATGACGAGCAAAGCCTATTGGTGCCGCTGCAACGATTCCTGCAATCGATCCAGTACCGGCGCGACGCCTTGCAGCCGATGGACCCGGCTCAACCCCGGAGCCTGGACACTTTTTATTACCAACTCTTGCCTTCAGGTTCAGGCCGGGCACGCCGGGTCGAAGCCCGTCCGGCACCGCAAACCCCGGTCAACAAGCCCTTCTATGATGTACAGGCGATCGTCGGCAAAGCTGCACCGGGCAAGGTGCAGGTCACGTTGTACTGCAATCAGCGGGAATTTTCAGAACTCGAGCATGGCGACCAACTGTTCAGCGTGGTCGCCCGGGAAATCGTCGAGCAACGCCGCGAGACCAAACGCTACCGCTGCTACATCACCGATCTGGACCTGTCGGGCCTGCTCGGTGATGGTCAGGGTTCAAGCAATCTGTACCTGCGTTACAAGGCCGACCTGGAGCACGCATTGAACAAGGCGCTCGGGCAGGTGTGAGGCGGGGTCAAACGTTGAAATCGCCACCGTTGGCCGGCTGCGACTCGACTTCCAGCAATGTCAGTTTCAGGGTCTTGCCGCCCGGTGCCGGCCAGTCGATGTGCTGGCCAACCTTCAAGCCGAGCAATGCACTGCCCACCGGCGCCAGGATGGAAATCTTGCCTTCGTCGGCATTGGCATCCTTCGGGTAAACCAGGGTCAGGTGATAGTCCTTGCCGCTGATCTCTTCACGGCAGTGAACGCGGGAATTCATGGTCACGACATCGGCGGGCACTTCATCGTGGCCGACCACCGTATCGGCGCGATCCAGCTCGGTTTGCAGCGCGATAACACCTGGCAGGGTTTCATCCAGGCTGTCGATCAGACGCTCCAGACGTTGAACGTCCAGACGTGTAAGGGTGATGGAAGGTGCGGTCATGATCAGGGCAGACTCCTTTCTTCTGCACGAAAAAAGCAAAACCCCGCCAGAAAAAGGCGGGGTTTTCACAAGCCTCGATGGGTTGAGGCGTATCTGGACACTATCACAGCTCAAAAAATATACAAGCCGCCACCGGGCGGCGCGCAACGCCTGTAGGAGCCGGCTTGCTGGCGATAGGGCTTTAAAGGCGCAGTGAACTTCAGGCCGCCTTCGCTGGCAAGCCAGCTCCTACAGGTGCTGGCGCTGCAAAGCCTGCGCACAAATCACCCGCCGGCGCTCATCGTCAGCCGAGCGCCACTCGCGAATGTCTTCAACATGGCGGAAACATCCGAGACAGACCTTCTGCTCATCCAGCCGGCAAACGCCGCTGCAGGGAGAAGGCACCGCCGGACTGACATTGCTGTACAGCGGCTTGGGCGGACGAACGGGCGCAGGCTGGGTCACGATCTCACAGGCCTTCGAAATCGAATTCGGCACCGGCCTGCTGCTTGACGATGCGCTCAAGCATTTCGCCCAGCTGCTCTTCGCTCTTGTCGCACATCCAGCGCTCGCTCTCTTCGTCGTAATCGAAGTGGAAACCACCGGACACCGCGGCCAGCCACAACTGCCGCAACGGCTCCTGACGACTGAAGATCAACTGAGTGCCGTTTTCGAACTTGACGGTCAGCACACCGGCCGAGCTTTCCAGATCGATATCCAGGTCGCTTTCGTCAAAGATGTCCTCCAGGGTTTGCTGGGTGGCATCGACCAGATCGTGGAAACGGGCTTCGGACAAACTCATTACGGCAACCTCAAAAAGTGTCTGATCAGGCTCAAGCGCCGCAAGATACGGGCGAGCTCCGGTGATTGCAAAGAATAACGCCCGGCTACCCCAATCTGTGGGAGCGAGCCTGCTCGCGATGAGGTCGTCACATTCAACATTATGGTCGACTGACACACCACTATCGCGAGCAGGCTCACTCCAACAGGGATTGCCTGACAACGACGACTATCTCGCAAGGCCCGCCGGACGGGCGGTCCGTTGCATAGGCAAGCTGCCGGGTGGCCGGTATACTCCGGCGCAATTAATGCATTTTCAAGGATTTCGCCATGAAGCGCCTGATCTCTTCCCTTGCCGCGCTCCTCGCGGTTGCCTGTCTTGTGTCGGCCTGCGGTCAAAAAGGCCCGTTGTACCTGCCCGACGAAGACCAGGATCCTGCAGAACAGGCGCAATCCTCGCAAAAGCAGCCTGCTTCCAAGGCACACAAGCACGACGTCTACCAATAATAAGGGAACCTCATGGACGCTTTTAACTACCGTGACGGTGAACTGTTCGCGGAAGGTGTTGCCCTGTCTGCCATCGCCGATCGCTTTGGTACACCGACCTACGTTTACTCCCGTGCCCACATCGAAGCCCAATATCTGGCTTACGCCGATGCGCTGGCCGGCATGCCGCACCTGGTCTGTTTCGCGGTCAAGGCCAACTCCAACCTGGGTGTGCTGAATGTCCTGGCGCGCCTGGGCGCCGGTTTCGACATCGTGTCCCGTGGCGAGCTGGAACGCGTATTGGCCGCTGGCGGCAGCGCCGACAAGATCGTGTTCTCCGGCGTCGGCAAAACCCGTGACGACATGCGTCGCGCCCTGGAAGTCGGCGTGCACTGCTTCAACGTCGAGTCCACCGACGAGCTGGAACGCCTGCAAGTGGTGGCCGCCGAGCTGGGTGTTCGCGCGCCGATCTCGCTGCGCGTGAACCCGGACGTCGATGCCGGCACTCACCCATACATTTCCACCGGTCTCAAAGAGAACAAGTTCGGCATCGCCATCGCCGACGCCGAAGACGTGTATGTGCGCGCCGCGCAGCTGCCGAATCTGGAAGTGGTCGGCGTCGATTGCCATATCGGTTCGCAACTGACCACCCTGCCACCCTTCATCGATGCACTCGACCGACTGCTGGGCCTGGTCGATCGCCTCGGCGATTGCGGCATCTACCTGCGTCACATCGACCTCGGTGGCGGTTTGGGTGTGCGTTATCGCGATGAAGAACCGCCATTGGCCGGCGACTACATCAAGGCCGTGCGCGAGCGTCTCGACGGTCGTGACCTGGCACTGGTATTCGAACCTGGACGCTTCATCGTGGCCAACGCCGGCGTGCTGCTGACCCAGGTCGAGTACCTCAAGCACACCGAGCACAAAGATTTCGCCATCGTCGACGCGGCCATGAACGACCTGATCCGCCCGGCGCTGTATCAAGCCTGGATGGACGTCACCGCCGTGCGCCCGCGCAGCACCGCTGCCCGTGCCTACGACATCGTCGGCCCGATCTGCGAGACCGGCGACTTCCTGGCCAAGGAGCGTGAACTGGCCCTGGAAGAAGGCGACCTGCTGGCCGTGCATTCGGCCGGTGCCTACGGGTTTGTCATGAGCTCCAACTACAACACCCGCGGCCGCGCCGCCGAAGTGTTGGTGGACGGTGATCAGGCATTTGAAGTGCGTCGCCGTGAAACGGTAGCCGAGTTGTATGCTGGCGAAAGCCTGCTGCCGGAGTAAAACCATGCTGCTGCGTTTTACCAAGATGCACGGCCTGGGCAATGACTTCATGGTCCTCGACCTGGTCAGCCAGCACGCGCACATTCTGCCAAAGCACGCCAAATTGTGGGGTGATCGGCATACCGGCATCGGTTTCGATCAGTTGCTGATCGTCGAAGCACCGAGCAATCCGGACGTGGATTTCCGTTATCGGATCTTCAATTCCGACGGTTCCGAAGTGGAACAGTGCGGTAACGGAGCACGTTGTTTCGCCCGTTTCGTGCTCGATAAACGCCTGACCGCAAAACGGCAGATCCGCGTCGAAACCAAAAGCGGCATCATCGAACTGGATGTGCGCAACGACGGGCAGATCGGCGTGAACATGGGCGCACCGCGCCTGGTACCGGCCGATATTCCGTTCCAGGCAGCGGAGCAGGCCCTGAGTTATCAGGTCGACGTCGACGGTACTTCGGTCGAGTTGGCCGCCGTGTCCATGGGCAACCCCCACGCCGTACTACGAGTCAGCGACATCAACAATGCACCGGTGCATGAACTGGGGCCGAAAATCGAACATCACTCGCGCTTCCCGGCGCGGGTCAACGTCGGTTTTCTCCAGGTCATCGACCGGGGTCGCGCGCAGTTGCGCGTCTGGGAGCGCGGAGCCGGGGAAACCCAGGCCTGCGGTACCGGCGCCTGTGCCGCCGCAGTGGCCGCGATCAGCCAGGGGTGGATGGATTCGCCGCTATTGATCGACCTGCCTGGCGGGCGTCTGTCCATTGAATGGGCAGGCCCAGGCCAACCGGTCATGATGACCGGCCCGGCAGTACGCGTATACGAAGGACAAGTGCGTCTTTGAGTGAGCCGAAGCCATGACCGATAAGCCTCAGGTACCCGCCCGACAGCCCGACGAATCAGCGTCCGAAAGCCTGGAGGCGGCGGCGATTGCCGCGTACCTGGAGGCTCATCCGGATTTCTTCGTCGAGCACCAGGAACTGCTGCCGGCCTTGCGTATTCCCCACCGACGCGGCGACACCGTGTCGCTGGTCGAACGGCAGATGACCATCCTGCGCGACCGCAATATCGAGTTGCGCCACCGTCTCTCGCACCTGATGGACGTGGCTCGCGACAACGATCGTCTTTTCGACAAGACCCGCCGCCTGATCCTCGCGCTGATGGATGCCAACACCCTGGAAGACGTGGTGATGTGCGTCGAAGACAGCCTGCGCCAGGACTTCCAGGTGCCCTTCGTCAGCCTCATCCTGCTCGGCGACAACGCCATGCCGGTCGGCCGCTGGGTCACCCATGCCGAAGCGCAAGTGGCCATTGGCGGCTTGCTGCAGGAAAACAAAAGCATCAGCGGCAGCCTGCGCGAGCACGAACTGGACTTCCTGTTCGGTGAGGAACAGCGCAAGCAGATTGGCTCCACCGCCGTGGTCGCCATCACTCATCAGGGGATCCACGGCATCCTGGCCATCGCCAGCCGTGATCCGCAGCACTACAAAAGTTCGGTGGGCACATTGTTCCTGAGCTACATCGCCGAAGTCATGGGCCGCGTGCTGCCACGGCTCAACAGTTCCCTGCGTTCGGTACGCTGATCATGGAACGGCAACTGGACGCTTACTGCGAACACTTGCGCAGTGAGCGACAGGTGTCGCCGCACACGCTGTCCGCCTACCGCCGTGACCTCGACAAAGTGCTGGCCTGGTGCGTCAAACAGAACATCGGCAGCTGGGCAGCGCTGGACATCCAGCGCCTGCGCAGCCTGATCGCCCGCCTGCATGCCCAGGGCCAATCCTCCCGCAGCCTGGCGCGGCTGCTGTCGGCGGTGCGCGGGCTCTATCACTATCTGAACCGCGAGGGTCTCTGCGACCACGATCCGGCCAACGGCCTCGCGCCGCCCAAAGGTGAACGCCGCCTGCCGAAAACCCTCGACACCGACCGCGCGCTGCAATTGCTTGAAGGCGGGGTCGAAGACGACTTTCTCGCGCGCCGGGATCAGGCGATTCTTGAGTTGTTCTACTCCTCCGGGTTGCGGTTATCGGAGCTGACCGGGTTGAATCTCGATCAGCTTGATTTGGCGGACGGCATGGTCCAGGTACACGGCAAGGGCAGCAAAACTCGCCTGTTGCCGGTGGGCAAAAAGGCTCGCGAAGCACTGGAACTGTGGCTGCCCCTGCGAGCACTCGCCAACCCGGCGGACGATGCGGTGTTTGTCAGCCAGCAGGGGCGGCGTCTGGGGCCTCGGGCGATCCAGTTACGGGTCAAAGCGGCTGGCGAACGCGAACTCGGGCAAAACCTGCATCCACACATGTTGCGACATTCCTTCGCCAGCCATTTGCTGGAGTCTTCCCAGGACCTGCGCGCGGTGCAGGAACTGCTCGGGCACTCCGACATCAAGACCACCCAGATCTATACCCACCTGGACTTCCAGCACCTGGCCACCGTCTACGACAGCGCCCATCCACGGGCCAAACGCATTAAAGGCGATGATTCATGACGATCCAATTGATCACCTTCGACCTCGACGACACCCTGTGGGACACCGCCCCGGTGATCGCCAGTGCCGAAGCCGTATTGCGTGAGTGGCTGACCGAGCATGCGCCCAACCTGGGCGCCGTTCCTGTGGACCACTTGTGGGCCATCCGAGAACGCATCCTGGGCAGCGAGCCAGGCCTCAAGTACCGCATCAGCGCCTTGCGTCGGCGCGTGTTGTTCCATGCCCTGGAAGAAGCCGGTTATACCCACGAACAAGCGTCGGACCTGGCTGATCAGAGCTTCGAAGTGTTCCTGCATGCCAGGCATCAGCTGGAAATTTTCCCGGAGGTGCAACCGACTCTGGAAGTGCTGGCCAACCACTACGCCCTCGGGGTCGTCACCAACGGCAATGCCGATGTGCGGCGGTTGGGGCTGGCGGACTACTTCAAGTTTGCGCTGTGCGCCGAAGACATCGGCATCGCCAAACCCGATGCACGACTGTTCCATGAGGCATTGCAACGCGGAGGTGCAACCCCTGAGACGGCGGTGCATATCGGTGATCATCCGGGCGACGACATTGCCGGCGCTCAACAGGCGGGGCTGCGGGCGGTCTGGTTCAACCCGTCGGGCAAAGCCTGGGAGGCCGATCACCTGCCGGATGCCGAGATTCGCAGCCTGACCGAATTGCCGGCGTTGTTGGCGATGTGGAACTCCCAGCAATAACGCTGCCCCCTGTAGGAGCAAAGCTTGCTCGCGATGGCGGAACATTCAAAATACATGTCGACTGACACACCGTCAACGCGAGCAAGCTTTGCTCCTACAGGTGTTGTGTCAAGCCTGAGGGTTTTGTTTCAGGCATGAAAAAGCCCGCAGCGACGGCGGGCTTTTTCAGCAAGCGGGTAACAGGCTCAGATAGGCCGGCTGCCGTACTTGTTGTCAGGCTTCTTGGGCGGATCGGCGACCACGTTGGCCTCCACTTCCTGCACTTTGCCGCCACGAGCCAGGAACTCTTCCATGGCCTTGGCCAGGGCGTCACGTTCCTTGTTCTTGGCTTCGACACTCGGCAGCTCATCGACCGATACCGCTGCCTTGGCTTTGCCTTTGGCGGTCGGAACGGGCGCATCACCACCATCGTCTTCAGCGACGTCTTCCGCCGCTGCTTCCAGACCTTCTTCGGTTTCGTCGTCGTCGCCTACTTCGAGGTCGTCGTTTTCCAGATCATCGTCGCTCATGTTCTACCTCATGACTTGCGAAAAGCAGATTAGTTATAGCCCAGCTTTGCCCTCTGTCGAAGGCTGCCGGAAAAAATCAACAGCCGCTGGTGACCAGCGGTTATGCCCCTTCACCGTGCACGGTGGCGAGGACTTTACGAGCACCGCCATGATCACGGTGCTCGCCCAGGTAAACGCCTTGCCAGGTCCCTAACGCCAGTCGGCCCGCCGAAATCGGCAAACTGAGCTGACAGCCAAGTACGCTGGCCTTGAAGTGCGCCGGGAGGTCGTCCAGGCCTTCGTCGTTATGCTCATAGCCATCTGTTCCTTGTGGGATCAGACGATTGAAAAATCGTTCGAAGTCGCGACGTACCGCCGGATCGGCGTTCTCGTTGATGCTCAACGACGCCGAGGTATGCTGTAGACACAAATGCAACAGACCGACCCGACACGCCTTGAGTTCAGGCAGGCCGGCGAGTAACTCGTCCGTTACCAGATGAAAGCCCCGGGGCCTAGCCCGCAAGGTAATCAGAGTCTGTTGCCACATACAGTTCTCCGCACGTTCGGGGCGCATTCTAGCGCGCTCTGGGAAAAAACAAAGGCCCTAATAATCCTTCCATCATGTAAGCCTTCGGCGGCACAAACACACGCGTCGTAAACGTTCACAAAGCTGGAAGAAAAAACCTTTCAGCCGCACCACTAATGATAAATCGCGGACAAAAAAATGCCCGGCAAGCCGGGCAAGTTTTTACATGCGCGTGCTTACAAGTTGTAGCCGCGTTCGTTATGAAGTGCCAGATCGATACCGACCGATTCTTCTTCATCGGTGATGCGCAAGCCCATGACAGCATCCAGCACCTTGAGGATGATGAAGGTGGCGATCGCGGTGTAGATCACCGTGACGCCGACGCCCTTGCACTGAATCCAGACCTGCGCGGCAATGTCGGTCACGGTGCCGAAGCCACCTAGGGACGGTGCCGCGAATACACCGGTCAGGATCGCGCCGAGGATACCGCCGATACCGTGTACGCCGAATGCATCCAGGGAGTCGTCATAGCCGAGCTTGCGTTTCAGGGTGGTGGCACAGAAGAAGCACACCACGCCTGCTGCCAGGCCGATGATCAGCGAACCCATCGGGCCCACGGTGCCAGCGGCTGGAGTGATTGCCACCAGACCGGCGACCACACCCGAAGCGATACCCAATGCACTTGGTTTGCCGTGGGTGATCCACTCGGCAAACATCCAGCCCAGTGCAGCGGCAGCGGTTGCGATCTGGGTCACCAGCATCGCCATACCGGCCGTACCGTTGGCCGCGGCAGCGGAACCGGCGTTGAAGCCGAACCAGCCGACCCACAACATCGCTGCGCCCATCAGGGTGTAACCGAGGTTATGCGGTGCCATCGGGGTGGTCGGGAAGCCTTTGCGCTTGCCCAGTACCAGGCAGGCAACCAGGCCGGCCACACCGGCGTTGATGTGAACCACGGTGCCGCCCGCGAAGTCGAGCACGCCCCAGTCGCCCAACAGCGAACCCGGGCCGCTCCAGACCATGTGCGCGATTGGCGCGTAAACCAGGGTGAACCAGACGCCCATGAAGATCAGCATCGCGGAGAACTTCATCCGCTCGGCGAACGCACCGACGATCAACGCCGGGGTGATGATCGCAAAGGTCATCTGATAGGTAACGAACACCGCTTCAGGGAACAGCGCCGCCGGGCCAGTAATGCTGGCAGGCGTGATACCCGCAAGGAAGGCTTTGGCAAAGCTGCCGACGAAGGAGTTGAGGTTGACGACGTTGGCTTCCATCCCCGTGGTATCGAACGCCATGCTGTAGCCATAAATGAACCACAGGATGGTGATCAGACCGGTAATGGCGAAGCACTGCATCATCACGGAAAGAATGTTTTTGGACCGAACCATGCCGCCGTAGAACAGCGCGAGGCCAGGAATAGTCATGAACAGTACAAGGGCAGTTGAGGTCAGCATCCAGGCGGTATCGCCGGAATTGAGGACTGGAGGCGCCACCGGATCTGCCGCCAAAGCCAGGCCGGGCATTACGAGGGACAACAGGGCTCCTAGCCCTGCGAATTTACGCAGAGTCATTTTGTTTTCTCCTGGGGCGTTGGGTTTGTGGCGGCTTAGATCGCGTCGGTATCGGTTTCGCCGGTACGGATGCGAATCGCCTGTTCCAGATTGACCACGAAGATCTTGCCGTCACCGATCTTGCCGGTGTTGGCGGCCTTGGTTATCGCCTCGATAACCCGGTCAAGATCCTTGTCGTCAATGGCGACATCAATCTTCACCTTTGGCAGGAAATCGACCACGTACTCCGCGCCGCGATACAGCTCGGTATGACCCTTCTGCCGACCGAAGCCTTTGACTTCAGTGACGGTAATGCCCTGCACGCCGATCTCGGACAACGACTCGCGCACATCGTCCAACTTGAACGGCTTGATGATGGCAGTGACTAGCTTCATGAAAACTCTCTCCCGAATTGGTGGACTTGCCCCAGGAAAACAAACCCGTCTCAAGTCTAAGCGCAGTGCCTGGCTTTGTAACGCATCGTCGGCCTTACCCGCCCGCCCGACGCCGCTAACCGCTCCTTGCCAAACGCTCCCCGCGTTTCGCCTGGCGCACTGCATTCGTCACGGTGACTGCATCAGTGCATGGGTCACCAGGGTCTAAGCAGAAAGCTTGCCATCTCCACAAAATTCATAGTTTTCAAGCCGTTGCCGGTTGATGCCTGCCACTTCGCCACAACACCCGGCACGTTACGCACAACAACGGTGCAGCGCCGTCCATCCGCATGCGCGAAAAGCGTGCACCCCTTACCCACGGAATTGACTGTAGACACTGCGTGATACACTGCCCGCCATTGTCACCAGGACCTTTCCCCATGCTCGCGCCCAAAGACTTCCTCGACGCCCTGACCGGCACCGCCTCCCGACTCTTCAGCGGCGACACCCCGCTGCCGAAAGCCGAAATCGAAAGCCAGTTCAAGGCCCTGCTGCAAAGCGCCTTCAGCAAACTGGACCTGGTGAGCCGCGAAGAATTCGACAGCCAGATGGTCGTACTGGCACGCACCCGCGCCCGCCTCGAAAGCCTCGAAGCAAAAGTCGCGGAGATGGAAGCGAAGCTGAGCCCACCAACCGAGTAACACGCAAAGCCCACTGTAGAAACCCAATCCACTGTGGGAGCGAGCCTGCTCGCGATTGAAGGTCGGAACGACCTTCAGCTTCACCTGTAGGAGCTGCCGCAGGCTGCGATCTTTTTATCTCACAGCCCGCAAAGATCCCGGCAACGTCCTACAAGGTTCTCATCCGCCGTCCGATTGCGCCGCAATGCTCCGCTTCCTAAGCTCACCCTCAGCTGAATGTTCAGCGCCGGGTTTGGCGACCTGGAAGCTTAAGGAGCATGACGACCATCGACGCAAGTCATGGCGGTTGTGCGTGGGAGACCTCCGGGTCTGCCGGGTTCCTTTTGCTCCGGTTCGCCAACCCGCGTACAGCTGCCACCCAATTGTTTGGCGACAATTACCGGCAGCCCTTAGGCAAAAGGAGCTGTATCAATGAATCGAGATGATGCTTACCTGATTCCGCACGTCTTCACCCGCCACAAATTCCACCTCCACGCCCTGCTAATAGAAAACCAACCCTGGTTCAGCGCCCGCGACCTCGGGCGACTACTACGCCTCTACCTCAACGACCGCCAACTCCGAAAACTCGACCCCGATCAATACCAAACCGCTCCGATGGCAACACACGGTCAAATCGAAAACACCCTGCTAATCAGCGAATCCGGCGTCTACGCCCTCCTCGTCTACCACTACTGCCCCGAATACCGGGCTCTACGCGAATGGCTCACTCACGAAGTCGTCCCAACCCTGCGAGACACCCAACACCTCACCACAACCGAACGCCCACAATTAAGCCTGCTCAATTGGCCGCAAATGTCGTTGAGTCTGCTGCATTGGAATAACCAGCCATGGATCCGGTTGCAGGATGTTCCGCAGATGCTGATTGATCACGAACCACCCCAACGTGGCATGAACGCGCCGTGGTGGAAGCGAGCTTCACGGATGCTGCAATCGCTTTAAGCCCGTGACATTCAACCACGCTCAATTTGGGCTGAGCGCAAATCGTAGCTCGATTGCAGATTCAGCCAGAACTCGGGCGTGGTGTTCAGGTGGATGGATAGCTTCTTCGCCAGGCCCGCACTGACACCCCTCTGCTTGCTCACAACTTCGCTTACTTGAGCCTCAGGCTCGTTCAGCGAGCGAGCCAAATCCGCGACTGTAATCCCCAATAGCTTCAGAAACTCTTCGCTGAGAACTTCACCAGGATGAATCGGCCGCATTCCATTCCGGTTCATTTTCACCTCCTAAGGCTGCATAGAGCTGCGATCATAAGCAGCAACCATAATCAGGCAAGACCATCCGAATCCTTTCACTGGCGTCCTTCAACTATCTCGGCACGGTCCTACAAAAAGCAGTTCTTTGTCCCGGCTTATCAGCTCACACCCGCTCCTTTAAGCTTTTCTTCTTGGTATTCGATAGACGAGGTGTTTATGAGCCCAAAAAAGCGAAAGGCGAAGCTGCTACAAATTGTTGAATTCCACGCCGAAGCACGTCACCTGGCTGGAAACCTATCGGCCAATCAACTGCGCCTTATTGAAGTCGGCATCGCGCGTGGTAAAGAACTTGAGCCCGGGGGTGGTTGGCAGGTGGAAGAAATTGACTATTTTGTCGTGAAAGAAACCGTCTGAATGGCGGTTTTTTTGTGTCTCGCCATCAGCCTGCTTCATACAAGCAACATCCAGTGAAAATTTGCCTCTTCACCCACACCTCCGAAATCTCCTCCCCCAACTACCCTTCAAAAACCGCAGGAAGCGGCCCTCTACAACGCAAGGAACGACCATGTCCCTCTCCATCGTCCACAGCCGCGCCCAGATTGGCGTGGATGCCCCCGCTGTCACCGTCGAAGTCCATCTCGCCAATGGTTTGCCGTCGCTGACCATGGTCGGCCTGCCTGAGGCGGCGGTTAAGGAAAGCAAGGATCGGGTGCGCAGTGCGATCATCAATTCGGGGCTGCAATTTCCGGCGCGGCGGATCACGTTGAATCTGGCGCCGGCGGATTTGCCCAAGGATGGCGGGCGGTTCGATCTGGCGATTGCCCTGGGCATTCTCTCGGCCAGTGTGCAGGTGCCGACATTGACGCTCGATGATGTGGAGTGTCTTGGGGAGTTGGCGTTATCGGGCGCGGTGCGAGCGGTTCGAGGGGTGTTGCCGGCGGCGCTGGCGGCGCGCAAGGCCGGGCGCTGGTTGATGGTGCCACGAGCGAACGCCGAGGAAGCGTGCCTGGCGTCGGGGTTGAAGGTGATTGCGGTGGACCATTTGCTTGAGGCCGTCGCGCATTTCAATGGGCATACACCGATCGAGCCTTATGTTTCCAATGGCTTGCTGTACGCCAGCAAACCTTATCCCGACTTGAATGAGGTACAGGGTCAACTCTCGGCCAAGCGTGCCTTGCTGATTGCTGCCGCAGGCGCTCACAACCTGCTGTTTAGCGGGCCACCCGGAACGGGGAAAACGCTGTTGGCCAGCCGCCTGCCGGGATTGCTGCCGCCGCTGGCCGAAAATGAAGCACTGGAAGTGGCGGCGATTCAATCGGTCACCAGTTGCGTGCCGCTGAGCCATTGGCCGCAGCGGCCGTTTCGCCAGCCGCATCACTCGGCATCCGGGCCCGCGCTGGTGGGTGGAGGCTCCAAACCCCAGCCTGGCGAAATTACTCTCGCCCACCACGGTGTGCTGTTTCTGGACGAACTCCCGGAATTTGATCGCAAGGTATTGGAGGTGCTGCGCGAGCCGCTGGAGTCCGGGCATATCGTGATCTCACGGGCCAAGGATCGCGTGCGATTTCCGGCGCGCTTTCAATTGGTCGCGGCCATGAACCCCTGCCCCTGTGGATATCTTGGCGAGCCGAGCGGACGCTGCTCCTGCACGCCGGATATGGTGCAGCGCTACCGCAACAAGCTGTCAGGTCCGTTGCTCGATCGCATCGACCTGCACCTGACCGTCGCCCGGGAAGCCACGGCGCTGAATCCGGCGGCAAAACCTGGAGAAGACACGGCATCGGCTGCGGCGCAGGTTGCCGAGGCCCGCGAGCGACAGCACAAGCGCCAGGGATGCGCGAACGCGTTTCTTGATCTGCCAGGGCTGCGCCGTCACTGCAACTTATCCACAGTCGATGAAACCTGGCTGGAAACAGCCTGTGAGCGTCTGACGTTGTCGCTCAGATCAGCTCATCGATTGCTCAAGGTGGCGCGTACGCTGGCGGACCTTGAGAAGGTTGATGCGATCAGCCGGGAGCATCTGGCGGAAGCGTTGCAGTACCGGCCGGCGACGCAATAGTGCCGGGACCGTGTTGCCCCCAATCGCGAGCAGGCTCGCTCCCACAGGTTCCGCGTCGCTCATGCAATATCATATCGACGCCAATCCTGTAGGAGCGAGCCTGCTCGCGAAAGCGATTTCAGCCGCGCCTGGATGAAAGCGTTCTACCTCGGAACGCAAGACCGCCGCCAGCCTCTGCGGCGCCATCATCGCATCAACTCAAATGCACGACATCCGGCAATTCCATGGCCCGTACTTCACCTTGCAAAAAGTCGCTGAGCCGGCGCATGCGTTCACCGCCCGGACGTGTTTTCGGCCACACAAGGTAGTATTTCTCACCGCTGGCCACCGCCGTCGGCCACGGCAGGCTCAAACGTCCCTGGGCAACATCTTCCGCCACCATCAGCAAATCCCCCATGGACACGCCGTAACCCCTGGCCGCAGCGATCATGCCCAGCTCCAGCGTGTCGAACACCTGCCCGCCCTTGAGCGACACCTGATCGGCCAGGCCCATGCGCTCCAGCCAATTGCGCCAGTCGCGCCGGTCCGGCGTCGGGTGCAGCAGTTCGGTGTTGGCCAGGCGCGTGGCATCCCAGGGTGGATCGTTCGGCAGATTTGGCGCGCCCACCGGGATCAACTCCTCGGGAAACAGGTAACTCGCCTCCCAGTCCGGCGGGAAATGCCCGTTGCTCAGCAACACCGCACAATCGAATGGCTCATCGTTGAAGTCCACCGAATCGACATCCATCCAGGCGCTGGTCAGTTGCACCTCATTGCCCGGCTGCAAATGGCGGAAACGACTCAGCCGCGCCAGCAACCATCGCATGGTCAGGGTCGACGGAGCTTTCATGCGCAGAATGTCGTCTTCGGCGCGCAAGGTATTGCAGGCGCGCTCCAGGGCAGTGAAACCCTCGCGGATGCCCGGCAACAACAGCCGGGCCGACTCGGTCAGCTGCAGGTGGCGGCCACTGCGGTGAAACAAGCGGCAAGCAAAATGATCTTCGAGCGTACGAATATGCCGACTGACCGCACTTTGTGTGATCGACAACTCTTCGGCGGCACGGGTGAACGAACTGTGTCGCGCCGCCGCTTCGAATGCGCGCAGGGCATACAAGGGAGGAAGACGACGCGACATTGGGAAAGCTCCTACACCGGGATTCGGCCACCCTAGCAGAAACTGCCCAGCATGAGTTTGAATCATGCCATCCATCCTTTTTATCCCTTTGTGCAAACCCCGCGGAGCGCCGAGAATCGATGCTTTCCTGTTCACTCTGACAATCGAGCGTGATGACCATGCAGCATCCAGCACGTACTGAACTCTGGGCCATCCTGCGGCTGTCGGGGCCGTTGATCGCCTCGCAGTTGGCGCACATGCTGATGGTCCTCACCGACACCTTGATGATGGCGCGCCTGAGTCCCGAGGCGCTGGCCGGTGGCGGGCTCGGCGCGGCGAGTTATTCATTCGTGTCGATTTTCTGCATCGGCGTGATTGCGGCAGTCGGCACCCTGGTGGCGATCCGTCAGGGTGCAGGCGATATCCTCGGTGCGACCCGACTGACCCAAGCCGGGGTGTGGCTGGCGTGGCTGATGGCGCTGGGCGGCGGGCTGCTGCTGTGGAACCTCAAACCGGTCTTGCTGCTGTTCGGCCAGACCGAAAGCAACGTCCAGGCGGCTGGGCAGTTCCTGGTGTTCTTGCCCTTCGCCCTGCCCGGCTACCTGAGCTTCATGGCCCTGCGTGGCTTCACCAGCGCCATTGGCCGCGCGACACCGGTGATGGTCATCAGCCTGGGCGGCACGGTGGCCAACTTCCTGCTCAACTACGCGTTGATCACCGGCATGTTTGGCCTGCCGAAACTGGGCTTGATGGGCATCGGCCTGGTCACGGCGATTGTGGCCAACCTCATGGCGCTGGCCCTGGCGTGGCACATCCGCCGGCATCCGGCTTATGACGCCTACCCGCTGCGTCAGGGCCTGCTGCGGCTCAACCGGCAATACCTGAAGGAGCTATGGCGCCTGGGCTTGCCGATTGGCGGCACCTACGCAGTGGAAGTCGGGCTGTTTGCATTCGCGGCACTGTGCATGGGCACCATGGGCAGTACGCAGCTGGCGGCGCACCAGATCGCCCTGCAAATCGTTTCGGTGGCGTTCATGGTCCCGGCGGGGATTTCCTACGCGATCACCATGCGCATCGGCCAACACTACGGCGCCGGGCAACTGCTGGACGCGCGACTGGCCGGACGGGTCGGTATCGCGTTCGGCGCGGCCGCGATGCTGTGCTTTGCGATGGTGTTCTGGCTGCTGCCGAATCAGTTGATCGGTCTGTTCCTGGACCACAACGACCCGGCGTTCCGCGAGGTCATCAACCTCGCCGTGAGCCTGCTGGCGGTGGCGGCGTGGTTCGAGCTGTTCGATGGCACGCAAACCATCGCCATGGGCTGCATTCGTGGGCTCAAGGATGCCAAGACTACGTTCCTGGTCGGCCTGGGTTGCTATTGGTTGATTGGCGCGCCCGCCGCGTGGTGGATGGCGTTCCACTTGCACTGGGGCCCAACCGGTGTCTGGTGGGGGCTGGCACTGGGACTGGCGTGCTCGGCGGTGAGCCTGACACTGGCGTTTGAGTGGAAGATGAAGCGGATGATTCGGCGGGAGCCATCCCCGCAGCATTTCGACGCCATCCAGGCCAAATGAAAACCCGTGGGAGCTGGCTTGCCAGCGATGGCGATGGGTCAGACGACAGATGTGTTGAATGACAAACCGCTTTCGCTGGCAAGCCAGCTCCTACAGGGGGCTCGTGTCAAATTACCCCTTCCAGCGGCGGCTGCTGGCTACTGCCAAAGGTCAGGTATTCCACCAAATCAGGCAATGCCAACGGTTTGCTGATCAAATATCCCTGCACCTGATCACAGGCAAACCCGCGCAACAGATCCAGCTGCTCCGCCGTTTCCACGCCTTCGGCAACGACTTCGAGATTGAGGTTGTGCGCGAGGTTGATCATCGCGTGAACCAGTTTGCGGTTCTCTTCGCGCTGCTCCATACCGCCGACAAAGCTCTTGTCGATCTTCAGCAAGGTGATCGGCAAGCTGTTGAGGTGTACGAACGATGAGAACCCGGTGCCGAAGTCGTCGAGGGAGAAACGCACGCCCAGGCGCCCGAGGGCGTCCATGGTTTGCTTGACCAGATCACTGCGGCGCATGACCGCAGTTTCCGTCAGTTCGAATTCCAGCCATTGCGCCTCGACGCCACGCTCGGCAATCAGCCGGCTCAGGGTCGAGAGCAACTGACTGTCCTGGAACTGGCGGAACGACAGATTGATCGCCATGTGCAGCGGCGGCAAACCGCGTTCACGCAAGGCTTGCATGTCGCGCAAGGCCCGGGAAATCACCCAGTAACCCAGCGGCACGATCAAACCGCTTTGCTCGGCCAGCGGCACGAATTCGCTCGGTGGCAGCAAACCACGCTCGGCATGGCGCCAGCGCACCAGGGCTTCGAGGCCGACGATCTGCCCGTCCTCGAGATTCAGCCGTGGCTGGTAATGCAGTTCCAGCTCATCACGGCGCAACGCCCGGCGCAGCTCGGTTTCGAGGTCGGCGATACTGCGGGCATTACGGTTGATGCGTTCATTGAAGATGTGAAAGGTGCAGCCCTGGGTACTCTTGGCTTGCTGCATGGCGATGTGTGCATGCCACATCAACGGGTCGGCGCCGGCCTGGGCGCGGGCGTGGGCAATGCCCAGGCTGGAGCCGATCAACAGGCTTTCGCCATCGACCCAATAGGGCTCGGCCAGGGCTTCGGTGATGCGTTCGGCCATCCATTCGGCGCGCTGGGGGGCGCGACGGGTGTCGATCAGCAGGGCGAATTCATCGCTGCCCAGCCGCGCCAGTTGATCGCCGACCTCCAGCTGGCTCTTGAGACGCGCCACCACTTGCAGGATCAAACGATCGCCGGCCTGATGGCCAAGGGCATCGTTGGCGTGGCGGAAGTTGTCGAGATCAAGGTGCCCCAACGCCAGGCCACGGCCTTCGTTTTCAGCCAGGCGCGCCGTCAGCAAGGTCTGGAAACCCTGGCGGTTGGCGATGCCGGTCAGCGGGTCTTGCTCGGCCAGGCGCTGCAGCGTGGTTTCCAGCACGCCGCGCTCACGCACATGACGCAAGCAACGACGCAACATGCCGGGATCGAGATGATCGCGCACCAGCCAGTCGCTTACACCGTCAGGCGGGGTCAGCGGCTCATGTTCGAGCAGCAACACCGTCGGCAGACAGCAACGGCCTGGCGCCGGCTGGAGAGCCGGGATCGTCAACAACACCGCGCTGCGGTTGTCATCGAACAGACTGCTGACCGACTCCCAACTCGGCGCGCTGATGAGCACGGCCGAGCTCCCCATCGGAGCCAGACACTCGCGCAACAACGCTGCCCACGCTGGCTCTTCGGCCAATAGCAGCAAACGCAAGGGTTCGACAGGCGTAGACAAGCTAGCTCCCTAGACTCTGCAAAGATGTAGGCGACGGGCATTATGCCGTGCCGATAACCAATGACCAATGACATCAGTTATCAAACGAGGCCTCTGTATCCGGAAATACGAACATTAGCCGCAATTCCGTTGCGCATCCTGCGTGAAAGTAACAAAACCGGCAATTAGAGATCGCGTTGTACGTCACAAGTCGGAGAGAGCAGCACAAATTGCTGAGCCTGTTAAAATGCCGGCCCATTTCGTGACTGACTCCTGAATTTACCTATGTCCCGACTCAATCCCCGGCAGCAAGAAGCCGTGAGCTACGTCGGCGGCCCTCTTTTGGTGCTCGCCGGTGCAGGCTCCGGCAAGACCAGCGTGATCACGCGCAAGATTGCCCACCTGATCCAGAACTGCGGCATCCGCGCCCAGTACATCGTCGCCATGACCTTCACCAACAAGGCCGCGCGCGAGATGAAGGAACGGGTTGGCACCCTGCTGCGCGCCGGTGAAGGTCGCGGCTTGACGGTCTGTACCTTCCACAACCTGGGCCTGAACATCATCCGCAAGGAACACGTGCGGCTGGGCTACAAACCGGGCTTTTCGATCTTCGACGAGACCGACGTCAAGGCCCTGATGACCGACATCATGCAGAAGGAATACTCGGGCGACGACGGCGTCGACGAGATCAAGAACATGATCGGCGCCTGGAAAAACGACCTGATCCTGCCGGCCCAGGCCCTGGAAAACGCACGCAACCCCAAGGAACAGACCGCCGCGATCGTCTACACCCACTATCAGCGCACGCTCAAGGCGTTCAACGCGGTGGACTTCGACGACCTGATCCTGCTGCCGGTGAAGCTGTTCGAAGAGCACGCCGATATTCTGGAAAAGTGGCAGAACAAAGTGCGTTACCTGCTGGTGGACGAATATCAGGACACCAACGCCAGCCAATACCTGCTGGTGAAAATGCTCATCGGCAAACGCAACCAGTTCACCGTGGTAGGAGACGACGACCAGTCGATCTATGCCTGGCGCGGCGCGCGTCCGGAAAACCTGATGCTGCTCAAGGAAGACTACCCGTCCTTGAAAGTGGTGATGCTGGAGCAGAACTACCGCTCCACCAGCCGCATCCTGCGTTGCGCCAACGTGCTGATCTCGAACAACCCGCACGAATTCGAAAAGCAGCTGTGGAGTGAAATGGGCCACGGCGACGAGATCCGTGTCATCCGCTGCCGCAACGAAGACGCCGAAGCCGAGCGCGTGGCCATGGAGATCCTCAGCCTGCACCTGCGCACCGACCGCCCGTACAGTGATTTCGCGATCCTCTACCGCGGTAACTACCAGGCCAAGCTGATCGAGCTGAAATTGCAGCACCACCAGGTGCCTTATCGCCTGTCCGGCGGCAACAGCTTTTTCGGACGCCAGGAAGTAAAAGACCTGATGGCCTACTTCCGCCTCATCGTGAACCCGGACGACGACAATGCCTTCCTGCGGGTGATCAATGTTCCACGCCGGGAAATCGGTTCGACCACGCTGGAGAAGCTGGGCAACTACGCCACTGAGCGCAAGATCTCGATGTACGCCGCCACCGATGAAATCGGCCTGGGCGAACATCTGGACTCACGTTTCACCGATCGCCTGTCGCGCTTCAAGCGCTTCATGGACAGGGTCCGCGAGCAATGCGCCGGCGAAGACCCGATCTCCGCCCTGCGCAGCATGGTCATGGACATCGACTACGAGAACTGGCTGCGCACCAACAGCTCCAGCGACAAGGCCGCCGACTACCGCATGGGTAACGTCTGGTTCCTGATCGAGGCGTTGAAAAACACGCTCGAGAAGGACGAAGAAGGCGAAATGACCGTCGAGGACGCCATTGGCAAACTGGTGCTGCGCGACATGCTGGAGCGTCAGCAGGAAGAGGAAGACGGTGCCGAAGGCGTGCAGATGATGACCTTGCACGCCTCCAAGGGCCTGGAGTTTCCCTACGTGTTCATCATGGGCATGGAAGAGGAAATCCTTCCGCACCGTTCCAGTATCGAAGCCGACACCATCGAAGAGGAACGCCGCCTGGCCTACGTCGGGATTACCCGCGCGCGTCAGACCCTGGCCTTTACCTTCGCCGCCAAACGCAAGCAATACGGCGAGATCATCGACTGCGCACCGAGCCGCTTCCTCGATGAACTGCCGCCGGACGACCTGGCCTGGGAAGGCAACGACGACACCCCGACCGAAGTCAAAGCCGTTCGCGGCAACAACGCATTGGCGGATATACGCGCGATGTTAAAGCGTTAGAATTGACCACTTTTACTTAGACCTTCGGCGCCACAAGCGCCATTAGAGGACAGCTTCATGGAAGCACTGCACAAGAAAATCCGCGAAGAAGGCATCGTGCTTTCCGATCAGGTCCTGAAAGTCGACGCCTTTCTGAACCACCAGATCGACCCGGCCCTGATGAAGCTGATCGGCGACGAATTCGCCACGCTGTTCAAGGACTCGGGCATTACCAAGATTGTCACCATCGAAGCTTCGGGCATTGCCCCGGCGATCATGACCGGTCTGAACCTCGGCGTGCCGGTGATTTTCGCCCGCAAGCACCAGTCCCTGACCCTGACCGAAAACCTGCTGTCGGCCACCGTTTACTCGTTCACCAAGCAGACCGAAAGCACCGTGGCGATCTCCCCGCGCCATTTGACCAGCAGCGACCGCGTGTTGATCATCGATGACTTCCTGGCCAACGGTAAGGCGTCCCAGGCGCTGATCTCGATCATCAAGCAGGCCGGCGCCACCGTGGCTGGTTTGGGTATCGTGATCGAGAAGTCGTTCCAGGGTGGTCGTGCGGAACTGGATGCTCAAGGGTATCGCGTTGAGTCGTTGGCTCGGGTTCAGTCCCTGGCCGGTGGCGTCGTGACCTTCATCGAATAACGCCGCAAATCCTTGTAGGAGCTGGCTTGCCAGCGAAAGCGGCCTGACTGCCAGCAGAGATGTTGAATGTTATGGCCCCTTCGCTGGCAAGCCAGCTCCTACAAGGGATCGTCGTTCGTGGTTATGGGGCGGTGGCCTTGAGGCCGGTGAGCAGCAACCGCTGGAACAGGTCTTCTTTCAGGCCATCGGGGCTGGTCAGCTGCATCCGCTCCAGATGCTCGGGAAATTCCGAAGCCTGCGGCGCATCCAGCGCAGCCTTGCCCAACTCCAGTACCTCGCTCAGTTTGAATTTGCTCTTCAGCCAGTTAAGCGCCCGCAGCAGATCGCACTCCACCCCGGTGAAATCACAACCCAGCGGATACTCCGCAAGCAACTGCGCATGCCGCGCCTGAATCGCCTGCAACCTTTGCGGATGATTGTCGATGAAACGCGGATCGAGACGAAAATCCCCGGGCAACTTGCCAACCTTTTGCGCCTGCTCGATCAAACCCTGCTGAAAGCGTGAATCGCTGATATTCAGCAGCGCTTCAATCACCGCCGCATCCGTCTTGCCGCGCAGATCGGCAATGCCATATTCGGTGACCACGATGTCCCGCAGATGCCGCGGGATCGTGCAGTGGCCATACTCCCAGACGATGTTGGAACTGACCTCGCCACCCGATTCACGCCAGCTGCGCAGAAGCAGGATAGAACGCGCGCCCTCCAGCGCATGGCCCTGGGCAACAAAGTTGTACTGCCCGCCGACACCGCTGAGCACCCGCCCATCTTCGAGCTGATCCGCCACACCGGCGCCAAGCAGGGTCATGGTGAACGCGGTGTTGATAAATCGCGCATCGAGACGCTGCAAGCGCTTGAGCTCTTCCTGGCCATAGAGTTCGTTGATGTAGCTGATGCGGGTCATGTTGAATTCGAGCCGCTTATCCTGCGGCAGGCCGCGTAAGCGCTCGTAGAAACTGCGTGGCCCGAGGAAGAAGCCGCCGTGAACGCAGATGCCGTCATTCTGCGCCGCTTCATCGAGAGTGCCGGCATTGGCCTGTTGTTGAGTCTGTACGTCCGGGTAGACCTTGCGCCGCACAATCCCGGCATCGGCCAATACCAGCAGGCCGTTGACGAACATTTCGCTGCAACCGTACAGGCCCCTGGCAAAGGGTTCGAGGCCGCCTTCACGTTCGATCAGTTGCGCCCATTGGCTGAGGTTTATGTCCGCGAGCAACGCCTTGTACCCCTCGTTATCCGCCTGGCGCGCCAGCAACGCCGCCGTCAGCGCATCGCCCATGGCGCCGATACCGATCTGCAAAGTACCGCCATCGCGCACCAATGTACTGGCGTGCAGACCGATGAAATGGTCCTGGAAACCCACCGGCATGTTCGGCGTGGAGAACAGCGTGGTGCTGTCTTTCTCGTCGATCAGCAGGTCAAAGGTATCGATGCCGACTTCGGCGTCACCGGGCATGTAGGGCAAATCGGCGTGCACCTGGCCAACCATCAGGATCGTCTCCCCCGCGGCCCGACGCTTGGCAATCATCGGCAACAGGTCAAGGGTGATGTCCGGGTTGCAGCTCAGGCTCAAGCGGTCGGGATGCTCGCCATGACTGGCCACCCTTTGCGCCACCAGATTCAAGCCCGCAGCGTTGATGTCCCGGGCGGCATGGCTGTAATTGCTACTGACATAGTCCTGCTGCGCCGCAGCGCTATTGAGCAGACTGCCGGGCTGCATGAAGAATTGCTGAACATGAATATTGCCCGGCAGGTTGTCGCGATGCAGGTCGGCGAGGAAATCCAGCTCCGGATAATCACCGAAGACCCTTGCGATAAAGGGTTCGAGGAAGCGTTTTTGCAATCCGTCACCCAACGGAGGGCGACCCAGGCACAGCGCGGTATAGATCGTCAGCTGCCGCTGTGTCAGCTGCGCGATGCGCCGGTACAGCGCATTGACGAAAGGGTTGGGCTTGCCCAGGCCCAGGGGCAGGCCCATGTGAATATGCGCCGGCAAACGTGCCAGCACTTCATCGACCGCTTGCTCGATAGAACACAGCTGCACCATCCGATCCTCCCATGCATTCCATGAAGCAGGTTGGACCGAGCTTGCCGGGTCTTTGCTTCGGCCGCCACAAAAAACCTTGTAGGAGCGAGCGTGCTCGCGAAGCACCTGAATGCTCCGCGAGGTGCCAGGCTTGCCGTGTCATCGTTGACGACCATCGCGAGCGGGCTCGCTCCTACAGGGATCAGCGACCTTTATCGGAATCGCAGGCACAAAAAAGCCGCTCGCAAGCGGCTTTTTTGCTGCAGATGAAGGCTATTTCAGACCCGACATCTTCTGGATCGCACCTTTGAGCTCGGCGTCTGCGCAATCGGCGCAGGTGCCTTTTGGCGGCATCGAATTGAGGCCGGTGATCGCCTTCGCGAGCAGACCGTCAACACCGCCTTCTTTCTTGGCGCGCTCGCCCCAGGCGGCAGCATCACCTATCTTCGGCGCGCCCAACAGGCCGGTGCCATGGCAAGCGTTGCAATGTTTTGCAATGACTTCGTCAGGCGTCTTGGCACCACCACCGCCGCCGGCAGCAGAGGCCACTTCCATGCCCTTGCACTCTTGACCCTGAACGCAGACCTGGCCGACTGGCTCAAGGCGTTTAGCGATTGCGTCGTTGGTCGCAGCTTGAGCGCTGACAGCCCAGAGGGCCAGTACGGTTGCTGGTACGGCCAGCATTTTCATAATTAGGTTCACGCGTTCACCCTCAATGGTGGCTAGTCACGCCTACGGCCACGGTTCGCAGGCGGGCGCAAGTATAGCGGTAAGCCCGCGACACTGAAACAACCCCAAAGTCGAAGGGGTCTTGTTGCGCAACGGAAAAACAGCTTGGGTGCCTCCGCCATGCTGGCAGGGCGCCTCTTCTCTTAAAAGTTCGCGGGTGTAGCTGCGCTGATTAGTCGCGCCGGCGCATCGAACGGATTACGGAAACGGTGTGGCTTGGTACTTTCAAAGTAGTAGCTATCGCCGGCTTCGAGCACAAATGTTTCAAGCCCGACCACCAATTCCAGCCGACCTTCCACCAGAATTCCGGTTTCCTCGCCTTCGTGGGTGAGCATCTCGTCACCGGTATCGGCGCCTGGCGGGTAGATTTCATTGAGGAACGCGATAGCCCGGCTCGGGTGCGCCCGACCGACCAGTTTCATGGTCACGGCACCATCGGAAATGTCGATCAGCTCGTTGGCCTTGTAGACGATCTGAGTCGGCTTTTCCTGCAGGATCTCTTCGGAAAAGAACTCGACCATGGACATGGGAATTCCGCCCAGCACTTTGCGCAGCGAACTGATCGAGGGGCTGACGCTGTTCTTTTCGATCATCGAAATGGTGCTGTTGGTCACGCCCGCGCGCTTGGCGAGTTCACGCTGGGAAAGCCCTTTGAGCTTACGGATCGATTGCAGTCGTTCACCGACGTCCAAAGCTTGCGCCTCCAGGAATCAGGGTTGTTGAAATATTGATCGTTATCATGGCGACAGCGTTCAGTATTTACAACACCTCGACCTGAATCCTGTTCAGTGAGGCGACTTCCGGTTCGTAGCGCCCGGCGTCAGCTACCGGAATAGAGCATTGGCACCCGGCGCAGGTTGCAGAAAATCTGGTAAGGAATAGTGCCCCCCGCGATGGCCACGTCGCTGGCCAGGATGTTTTTGCCCCACAACTCCACGGTCGAGCCCAGGCCGGCTTGCGGAATATCAGTCAGGTCGACGCACAGCATGTCCATCGACACCCGGCCGATCAACTGGCTGCGTTGCCCGGCCACCAGCACCGGCGTACCGGTTGGCGCCAGCCGTGGATAACCGTCGGCGTAACCCATGGCCACCACGCCAACGCGCATCGGCTTTTGGGTGATGAATCTGGCACCGTAGCCGATCGGCTCGCCGGCCGGCAGTTCACGCACGCTGATCACTTTTGATTCGAGGGTCATCACCGGTTGCAAGCGCGAGGCCACGGCATTGGCTTCCTCGAACGGCGTGGCGCCGTAGAGCATGATGCCCGGACGCACCCAGTCACTCGGAATTTGCGGCCAACCGAGCACCGCCGGCGAATTACGCAGGCTGACTTCGGCTGACAACCCCTGACGCGCCGCTTCAAACACCGCGACCTGCTCGGCACTGGCCTGGCAGTTCAATTCGTCGGCACGGGCGAAGTGGCTCATCAGCACAATCCTCGCCACCTTGCCGCTGGCCAGCAGCCGTTGATAGGCCGGCTGATAATCCTTCGGATGCAGACCCACCCGGTGCATGCCCGAATCGAGCTTGAGCCAGACCGTGATCGGTTTGCTCAGTGCCGCTTTCTCGATGGCTTCGAGCTGCCACAACGAATGCACCACGCACCAGAAGTCATGCTCGACGATCAGCGGCAGTTCATCGGCTTCGAAAAAACCTTCCAGCAGCAACACCGGCGCGCGAATGCCGGCGGCACGCAGCTCCAGGGCTTCCTCGATGCAGGCCACGGCAAACCCGTCCGCTTCGGCTTCGAGCGCCTGGGCGCAACGCACCGCGCCATGACCATAGGCATCGGCCTTGATCACCGCGAGGGCTTTGGCACCCGTGACTTCACGGGCAATCTGGTAGTTGTGGCGCAGGGCTTGAAGGTCGATCAGGGCACGGGCAGGACGCATGGCGGCAGACTTCTGGTCGGTCGTTGGGAAGAAAAACCGGCGCTGCGGGCGGCGATAACCGCCAGTAGCACCGGGAGAGGGATTTTGCGTTGTTGATTACCGCAGCGCGACTACCGTGAACTCACTGATGAGCCGGCGCTGGGCTGCCATGTTTTGCAGGCTCCGGCAGTTTGCTGCCATAGCGGGAAATATCGAGGCCTTCGGCGCTGATCTGCGGCTTTTTCTTCGCCATCAGATCTGCCAGCAAGCGACCCGAGCCGCAAGCCATGGTCCAGCCGAGCGTACCGTGGCCGGTGTTCAAGAACAGGTTCTTGAACGGGGTAGCGCCGACAATCGGCGTACCGTCCGGCGTGGTCGGACGCAGACCGGTCCAGAAACTGGCCTGGGCCAGATCGCCGCCCTGAGGATAAAGGTCGTTGACGATCATCTCCAGGGTTTCGCGCCGACGCGGGTTCAGCGACAGGTCAAAACCGGCGATCTCCGCCATGCCACCGACGCGGATGCGGTTGTCGAAACGGGTGATCGCGACCTTGTAGGTCTCGTCGAGAATGGTCGAGGTCGGGGCCATCGCCGGGTTGGTGATCGGCACGGTCAGGGAGTAACCCTTGAGCGGATACACCGGTGCCTTGATGCCCAGCGGTTTGAGCAATTGTGGCGAATAACTGCCGAGTGCAAGCACGTAGCGGTCAGCGGTTTCCAGCTTGCCATCGATCCACACACCGTTGATGCGGTCGCCGGCGAAGTCGAGGCGCTGGATGTCCTGGCCGAAACGGAATTGCACACCCAGGTTCGCTGCCATCTCGGCAAGCTTGGTGGTGAACATCTGGCAGTCGCCGGTCTGGTCGTTCGGCAGGCGCAGGGCACCGGCGAGGATGTCAGTGACGCTGGCCAGGGCCGGTTCAACGCGGGCGATACCTTCGCGGTCGAGCAGTTCGAACGGCACGCCGGACTCTTTCAACACGGCGATGTCTTTCGCGGCACCGTCGAGCTGAGCCTGGGTGCGGAACAATTGGGTAGTCCCGAGGCTGCGGCCTTCGTAGGCGATGCCGGTTTCGGCGCGCAATTCGTCGAGGCAGTCACGGCTGTACTCGGACAGACGGACCATGCGCTCCTTGTTCACCGCGTAACGGCTGGCGGTGCAGTTGCGCAGCATCTGTGCCATCCACAGGTACTGGTCGATATCGGCGGTGGCCTTGATCGCCAGTGGCGCGTGACGCTGCAACAGCCACTTGATGGCTTTGAG
Source organism: Pseudomonas sp. WPR_5_2 (assembly GCF_003634475.1). Classification (NCBI taxonomy): domain Bacteria; kingdom Pseudomonadati; phylum Pseudomonadota; class Gammaproteobacteria; order Pseudomonadales; family Pseudomonadaceae; genus Pseudomonas; species Pseudomonas sp. WPR_5_2. Next base: position 431,067 of record NZ_RBLA01000005.1, read on the forward strand.
CGGCACACCTGGCGCGGCCCACGGCGAGGCATAACCCGGCGACACCTGGCCGGCGTTGGCGAAACTGGTCTCCATGGCAGCAGCAGGCTGCCGGTCGACCACCACCACTTCAAACCCGGCACGGGCCAGATAATAAGCACTGGTGGTACCGATGACGCCGCTACCCAAGACCATAACGCGCATTTTCATATCCCTCATCGCGGCTGACCGCTGACGTGTGTAGTACAGAGCTTTAGATGTGCGCAGTGTAAAAAAGATTAGGCAGTGATTTTCACTATATAAGCGCCTATATTTGGCGACAATTCTCGGCAAAAACCCTTTTCACGGAGGCGCATCCCCTATGCGTACCAACACTCAAACCAAACGTGAGCTGGACAAGATCGACCGCAGCATCCTGCGGATCCTGCAAGCGGACGGGCGCATCTCTTTTACGGAGCTTGGGGAAAAGGTCGGGCTCTCGACTACACCCTGCACGGAGCGGGTGCGACGCCTGGAGCGCGAAGGGATCATCATGGGCTACAACGCGCGGCTCAATCCGCAGCACCTCAAGGGTAGTCTGCTGGTGTTCGTCGAGATCAGCCTGGACTACAAATCCGGCGATACTTTCGAGGAGTTCCGACGTGCAGTGCTGAAACTGCCTCATGTGCTGGAATGCCATCTGGTGTCAGGGGATTTCGACTATCTGGTGAAGGCGCGGATTTCCGAGATGGCCTCGTACCGCAAATTGCTGGGCGACATCCTGCTCAAGCTGCCCCATGTGCGCGAATCCAAGAGCTATATCGTGATGGAAGAGGTGAAGGAGAGTTTGAGTTTGCCGATTCCGGATTGAAGATTTGTGGTGCCTGTTCGGCCGTCTTCGCGAGCAGGCTCGCTCCCACAGTTGATCTTCAGTGGCAACAAACTCTGTGCACGACACGATTCCATTGTGGGAGCGAGCCTGCTCGCGAAGGCAGGCAACTCGGTCTGATTTTTAAACAAGAACCTGCCTGTTCGAAGCCATGTACTCGAACACCTGCTTCTCCACCCGCGGATGAATCAACTCCACGGGCCGCCGCCCATTGGGGCATGGCAAGGTCTGGGTGGTGCCAAACAGTCTGCAGATCAACGGCCGCTCGTCATACACCGTGCAGCCATTCGGCCCCAGGTGCACGCAATTGAGTTCGTCCATCGCCGCCTCCTGCTCGGCCCGGGTCTTGCGCGGCAGGCGCGACATTTCTTCCGGCGAAGTGGTCACCGGGCCACAGCAGTCATGGCAGCCGGGCACGCATTCGAAGGAGGGAATCTGCTGGCGCAGTGTGCGGATTTTCTGGCTGTTGCAGCTCATCGTGGCGCTGACCGATAACGGGATAGGGCGTGATTCTGAGGCAAAAGCCGCGATCCAGACAGCGGCAACCGACCAATGTTGCCCGCTTGCGAAGGTCCGGCTTATCCTCCGTCAAGTTTTCTAAACACACGTATCAGGATGACGCCCATGAATGCCGGTGCCCAGCACGCTGCCTCCTACTACGCCGCCAGCAGCCTGCCGCAGCCGGATTATCCGGCGCTCACAGGCGAAGTACTGGCCGACGTGTGCGTGGTCGGTGGTGGTTTCTCGGGATTGAACACGGCGCTGGAATTGGCTGAACGCGGCCTCAGCGTGGTGTTGCTCGAAGCCCGCAAGATCGGCTGGGGCGCCAGCGGGCGCAACGGCGGGCAGCTGATTCGCGGGGTCGGCCACGGCCTAGATCAGTTCGCAAACATCATCGGTGCCGACGGCGTGCGTCAGATGAAACTCATGGGTTTGGAAGCCGTGGAAATCGTCCGACAGCGGGTCGACCGTTTTCAGATCCCCTGCGACCTGACCTGGGGTTACTGCGACCTGGCCAACAAGCCCCGCGACCTGGAAGGTTTTGCCGAAGACGCCGAAGAACTGCGCAGCCTCGGTTATCGCTACGAAACCCGCCTGCTGCAAGCTCACGAAATGCACACCGTGGTGGGCTCCGACCGCTATGTGGGCGGCCTGATCGACATGGGCTCCGGGCATTTGCACCCGCTGAACCTGGCGCTGGGCGAAGCTGCCGCCGCGCAACAACTGGGCGTGAAATTGTTCGAGCAGTCGGCTGTCATCCGCATCGATTACGGACCCGAAATCAAGGTGCATACCGCCCAAGGCACGGTCCGCGCCAAGACGTTGGTGCTGGGCTGCAATGCCTACCTCAATGAACTCAACCCCGAACTCAGCGGCAAGGTCCTGCCCGCCGGCAGCTACATCATCGCCACCGAGCCCTTGAGCGAAGAACTGGCGCATTCACTATTGCCGCAAAACATGGCGGTCTGCGATCAACGGGTGGCGCTGGACTATTATCGGCTCTCGGCCGACCGCCGCTTGCTGTTCGGCGGCGCCTGCCATTATTCGGGACGGGACCCTAAAGACATCGCGGCCTATATGCGGCCGAAGATGCTGGATGTTTTTCCGCAATTAGGCGACGTGAAGATCGATTATCAATGGGGCGGCATGATCGGCATCGGCGCCAATCGCCTGCCGCAGATCGGTCGGCTCAAAGACCAGCCGAATGTGTATTACGCCCAGGCTTATTCCGGGCATGGCGTAAACGCCACGCACCTGGCGGGCAAGCTGTTGGCTGAGGCGATCAGCGGACAACAGAGTGGAGGCTTTGACCTGTTTGCGAAGGTGCCACACATTACCTTCCCGGGTGGCAGGCATTTGCGCTCGCCGTTGTTGGCGCTGGGGATGTTGTGGCATCGGTTCAAAGAGTGGGCCTGATGTCGTTGTGTCGCTTTTTAAGGGCGCTTTCGCTGGCAAGCCAGCTCCTACAAGGACCGCGCGAACCCCGTAGGAGCTGGCTTGCCAGCGAATGGATCTAAATCACACCGCAAAAATCAGATCCGCCAGAAAGGCTTCAGCCCCTCCTCCCGCGCCTGCTCACGGCTCAAGCCGACATCCTTGAGCTGCTCTGGCGTGAGGCTTAGCAATGCCCTGCGCGTGTGCAGACGATGCCAGAACAGATCCCAGCGACTCAAGCCACGCGGTGCATTGCGCATCGTCGCCCCGCGCGCACCGTTGTCTTGCCCTTTCGCCAGTTCCTGACTGTGTAACGTCAGCCGCACATCGCTCAAGCCGTTCATTTTGATTGCTCCTGTTTACTTGGGTAGCCAGAGCTTTCATGATGCGTGGACGACGAAAACCATTACAGATTCAACACAGCTGTATTATTTCCATACAGATTTGACAATCCAAGCTCTGAATCTTGAATTTTTGCCCCATCTGTACTGGTCAACCGAATCACCCACATCGAGACTGCACCATGACCCTTTACGTCAACCTCGCCGAACTGCTCGGCACGCGTATCGAGCAGGGCTTCTATCGCCCGGGTGACCGGTTGCCGTCGGTGCGGGCGCTGAGCGTCGAACATGGCGTCAGCCTGAGCACCGTGCAGCAGGCTTACCGCATGCTGGAAGACAGCGGCCTGGCTACGCCAAGGCCTAAATCCGGGTATTTCGTGCCGGTCAGTCGCGAGTTGCCGGAATTGCCGGCGGTGGGCCGCCCCGCTCAGCGGCCCGTGGACATTTCCCAATGGGATCAGGTGCTGGAACTGATCCGCGCGGTGCCGCGCAAGGATGTGGTGCAACTGGGTCGCGGCATGCCGGACATCACCACCCCGACCTTGAAACCTCTGCTGCGTGGCCTGGCGAAGCTCAGTCGCCGGCAGGACATGCCCGGTCTGTATTACGACAACATTCACGGCAACCTTGAACTGCGCGAACAGATCGCTCGGCTGATGCTCGATTCCGGCTGCCAGCTGAGCCCCGGCGACCTGGTGGTGACGACCGGCTGCCACGAGGCGTTGTCCACCAGCATTCGTTCGATCTGCGAGCCAGGCGATATCGTGGCCGTGGATTCGCCGAGCTTTCATGGCGCCATGCAAACCCTCAAGGGCCTGGGCATGAAAGCCCTGGAAATCCCCACCGACCCGCTCACCGGGATCAGTCTGGACGCACTGGAACTGGCCCTGGAGCAATGGCCGATCAAAGCCATACAGTTGACCCCCAATTGCAACAACCCACTGGGCTACATCATGCCGGAGTCGCGAAAACGCGCGTTGTTGACGCTCGCACAGCGTTTCGACGTGGCGATCATCGAAGACGATGTGTATGGCGAACTTGCCTACACCTATCCGCGCCCACGCACGATCAAATCCTTCGACGAGGACGGCCGCGTCCTGCTGTGCAGTTCATTTTCCAAGACCCTCGCCCCCGGCCTGCGTATCGGCTGGGTTGCGCCCGGACGTTATCTGGAACGGGTGCTGCACATGAAATACATCAGCACCGGCTCCACCGCGCCGCAGCCCCAGATTGCCATCGCCGAATTCCTCAAGAGCGGTCACTTCGAACCGCATTTGCGGCGGATGCGCACTCAATACCAGCGTAATCGCGATGTCATGATCGATTGGGTCACCCGCTACTTCCCCGCCGGTACCCGCGCCAGCCGTCCACAAGGCAGCTTCATGCTGTGGGTTGAACTGCCGGAAGGCTTTGACACCTTGAAACTGAATCGTGACTTGCATGATCAAGGCGTACAGATTGCCGTCGGCAGCATCTTTTCTGCCTCTGGCAAGTACCGCAATTGCCTGCGCATGAACTACGCTGCCAAACCAACGGCACAGATTGAAGACGCCGTGCGCAAGGTCGGCACCGCCGCCATCAAACTGCTGGCGCAAACCGATGGGCTGACCGACTGACCTTTCTGCGGAGATCAACGTCCATATGCCAACATCTGCCGCCAATCGGAACGATCCCACGTGAGAGTCAGACAGCCGCTGCTAGCTCTTGTGTTACTCGCTTCGTTTCTCGGCGGCTGCACCAGCCTCGATGTGCAACGCGAGCCGAGTCAGGCGTTGCCGGCAAGCACCTCGGCATTCGGCCGTTCGGTCCAGGCCCAGGCGGCGCCCCACGAAGGAAAATCGGGTTTTCGCCTGCTATCCGACAGCACCGAAGCCTTCACCGCCCGCGCCGAGCTGATTCGCAACGCCCAAAGCAGCCTCGACTTGCAGTACTACATCGTCCATGACGGCATCAGCACGCGCATGCTGCTGGAGGAACTGCTCAAGGCTGCCGACCGTGGCGTGCGCGTGCGCATATTGCTCGACGACACCACCAGCGATGGCCTGGACGTCACCATCGCCACCCTGGCAGCGCACCCACAAATTCAGATTCGTGTGTTCAACCCCCTGCATCTGGGTCGCAGCACCGGCGTCACACGCACCATGGGTCGCCTGTTCAACCTGTCGCGGCAACACCGGCGCATGCACAACAAGTTGTGGCTGGCCGACAACAGCATGGCCATTGTCGGCGGACGCAATCTGGGGGACGAGTACTTCGATGCCGAGCCCAAACTGAACTTCACTGACATCGACATACTCGGCGTCGGCCCGGTCGCCGAACAGCTGGGACACAGTTTCGACCAATACTGGAACAGCGCCCTGAGCAAACCGATCGATGCGTTCGTATCCAGCCAACCGACCGTTAAAGACCTGCAAAACTCCCGGACCCGGCTGGAAGAGTCCCTGGCGCAATATCGCCAGCAGAATCACGCGCTCTATCAGCAACTGATGACCTTCAAAACCGAACCGCGCCTGGACATCTGGCGCAAGGAACTGGTCTGGGCGTGGAACCAGGCGCTTTGGGATGCACCGAGCAAGATACTGGCCAAGGGCGACCCCGACCCGCAGTTGCTGTTGACCACCCAATTGGCGCCCGAACTCAAGGGCGTCAACAAAGAGCTGATCATGGTTTCGGCCTACTTCGTACCCGGACAACCGGGGTTGGTGTACCTGACCGGCCGCGCCGACGCAGGGGTCTCGGTACGGCTGCTGACCAATTCACTGGAAGCCACTGACGTACCGGCCGTACATGGCGGTTATGCACCGTATCGCAAGGCATTACTGGAGCACGGGGTGGAACTCTTCGAATTGCGTCGCCAACCCGGCGATGCAAGCGGAAGCGCACCTCGCCTGTTTTCCAGCAGCACCTATGGCGATTCCGATTCCAGCCTGCATAGCAAGGCGATCATTTTCGACCAGCAGAAAGCCTTCATCGGCTCGTTCAACTTCGATCCGCGCTCGGCACTGTGGAACACCGAAGTCGGTGTGCTGGTGGACAACCCGGAACTTGCGAAACGTGTCCGCGAGCTGGCGCTGGAGGGCATGGCGCCGCCCCTGAGTTATCAGGTACGACTGGAAAATGACCACATCGTCTGGGTCACCGAAGATGACGGCAAAATGCACACCCTGACCAGGGAACCGGGCAGTTGGTGGCGGCGCTTCAATGCCTGGCTCAGTAATACCGTCGGGCTTGAGCGGATGCTCTAGGCCGGTTCGACAACCCTACCGAACGCCCCCTGGCGCGACAGCAGAATCACCAGGCCAAGCGCCCCCGCCGCCATCAGTAACGGCAACGCATGCCCGCTGATCCATTGGCTGCCGGCACCGGCAATCAACGGCCCGAGCAGGCAACCGATCCCCCACAGCTGCGCAATGTGCGCATTGGCACGTACCAGTGCATCGTCGCGATAGCGCTCGCCGATCAGGATCAGGGACAAGGTAAACAATCCGCCGGCACTGGCACCGAACAGCACCCACAGCGGCCAGATCAGCAGCGTGTCGATCAGCAACGGGATCGCCAGGCTCGACACCAGCAGGACCATTGCGCAACCAGTGAACAAGGCACGACGCGACATGCGATCCGCCAGCGCACCGATCGGCAATTGCAGCAAGGCATCGCCCACCACCACGGTGCTGACCATCGCCAGGGCGATTTCCGTCGTAAAACCCTGACGCAGGCAATACACCGGCAACAACGTCAGGATCATCGCCTCGAACGCCGCAAACAGCGACACCGCCCAGGCGATCGCCGGCAGGCCACGGCAAAAGGTCAGCAGGTCGCCAAAGGTCACGCTGCAGGCTTCACTGCTGGGCGCACCACTGCGCCCCAGCAGCAGGAGCGGTGCCGCCACCAACAATCCGACGCCGACCCAGAAGCCGTAATCGTGATCAGTGCCCAGCACCCCCAATAAAATCGGCCCGGCCAACTGACTCAACGCGTAGCTGCTGCCGTATAACGCCACCAACCGTCCGCGCCATTCTTCGACCACCAGTTGATTGATCCAGCTTTCACCGAGGATGAAGACAAGGGTCAGAACCACCCCGATCATCAAGCGCAACACCAGCCAGATCGGGTAGCTCGGCAGCAGTGCCAGCAAACCGATCGACACGGCCCCGCCCCACAGACACAGACGCATCAGATTGGCGGTGCCGAGACGCGCCGCCAGATGACTGGAGATCTTCGCCCCCAGCAGAACGCCAATGGCCGGCATCGCCGCCATCACGCCGATGGCAAACGAACCGTAACCCCAGCTTTCCAGGCGAAACGACACCAGCGGCATGCTGACCCCCAGGGCCAGGCCGACACTCAAGACAGACGCCAACACGGCGAAATACGTCGCCCAACGCATGTTCCACGCTCCTGTGGATATTTATTTTCTACACACACAAAACACTGTGGGAGCGAGCCTGCCCGCGATGACGGAGCAACATTCAACATTGACGTCGACTGTCATACCGCAATCGCGAGCAGGCTCGCTCCCACAGGGGATTTGCGCTGAGCCCCGGCATCGCCGGGGCTCGCTTCACATTACAACTTGATCCAGGTCGCCTTCAGCTCGGTGTATTTGTCGAACGCGTGCAGCGACTTGTCACGACCGTTGCCGGACTGCTTGAAGCCACCGAACGGTGCCGTCATGTCGCCGCCATCGTACTGGTTGACCCAGACGCTACCGGCACGCAGCGCCCTGGCGGTCAGGTGAGCCTTGGAGATGTCAGTGGTCCACACTGCCGCGGCCAAACCGTAAGGCGTGTCGTTGGCGATGGCGATGGCTTCTTCGGCGGTATCGAATTCGATGACCGACAGAACCGGGCCAAAAATTTCTTCCTGGGCGATTTTCATCGCGTTGCTCACGCCATCGAAAATCGTCGGCTCAACGTAGGTGCCACCGGTTTCCTGGAGGGTACGCTTGCCACCGGCCACCAGTTTGGCGCCATCGGCGTGACCGGACTCGATGTAGGACAGCACGGTATTCATCTGCTGGGTATCCACCAGCGCGCCGACATTGGTCGCTGGGTCCAGCGGATTGCCTGGCTTCCAGGCTTTCAGAGCCTCGACTACCAGCGGCAGGAATTTGTCCTTGATAGAGCGTTCCACCAGCAGGCGCGAACCGGCGGTGCAGACTTCGCCCTGGTTGAACGCGATGGCGCCGGCCGCTGCTTCGGCAGCCGCTTGAAGGTCCGGCGCATCGGCGAACACGATGTTCGGGCTCTTGCCGCCGGCTTCCAGCCAGACGCGTTTCATGTTCGACTCACCGGAGTAGATCAGCAGTTGCTTGGCGATCTTGGTTGAACCGGTGAACACCAGGGTGTCGACGTCGTTGTGCAGGGCCAGGGCCTTGCCGACGGTGTGACCGTAGCCTGGTAACACGTTCAGCACACCTTTCGGGATGCCGGCCTGGACAGCCAGTTCAGCGATACGGATGGCGGTCAGCGGGGATTTTTCGGATGGCTTGAGGATCACCGAGTTACCGGTCGACAGCGCCGGGCCAAGTTTCCAGCAAGCCATCATCAACGGGAAGTTCCATGGGACGATGGCGCCAACCACGCCGACCGGCTCACGGGTCACCAGACCCAGTTGATCGTGCGGGGTAGCAGCGACTTCGTCGTAGATCTTGTCGATGGCTTCGCCGCTCCAGCTCAGGGCTTGCGCCGCGCCGGGAACGTCGATGTACAGGGAATCGCTGATCGGCTTGCCCATGTCCAGGGTTTCAAGCAGGGCCAGCTCTTCGGCGTGCTGTTTGAGCAGGCCAGCGAAGCGGATCATGGTGGATTTGCGTTTGGTCGGCGCCAAGCGCGACCAGACGCCGGAATTGAAGGTGGCGCGAGCGTTTTCCACGGCGCGCTGGGCATCGGCGGCGTCACAGCTGGCAATCTTGCCCAGCAGACGGCCATCGACCGGGCTGATGCACTCGAAGGTCTCGCCCGAGACGGCATCGGTGTATTCACCATTGATGTAGGCGCGGCCTTCGATCTTCAGATCGCGAGCCTTTTGTTCCCAATCGGCACGAGTCAGGGTGGTCATTCGAGTGTCCTCCTCTTATTGAATACGACACCCGCGTTCTTCGCGGGCGCTGTCAGGAATTCTGCCCGGCCAGCCTGCTTTTCGGCCTAAGGCAACCCCCACCCTAAACCAGCGACAGGTGAAGTTTCAATATATTTGACATAACGCCGGCAAACGGCCTTGCGATGTTCATTTTAATAAACATAGACTTTGCCCAAACCAACCACTCGCGTCGCATTCACGGGGGAATACAACAATGAGCATCCAGAAGATCGTCGACTTCAGCCAGGCCACCACCGCAGCCGAGCGCTATCGCCCGGACCCGGCCAGAGTACTCAAGGGCGATCCTGAGCAAGTGGTTTACAACCACTACAACAGCCCGTGTGGCCAATTGAACGCCGGCGTATGGGAAGGGGCCGTTGGCCACTGGACGGTGAATTTCACCGAGCACGAATACTGCGAAATCGTGCAGGGTGTTTCCGTATTGCGCGACCTCGATGGTAACGCCAAGACTGTGCGCGCCGGCGATCGTTTTGTCATACCGGCTGGTTTCCGTGGCACCTGGGAGGTGCTGGAGCCTTGCCGCAAGATCTATGTGGCGTTTGAGCAGAAAGCCTGAAGATTTGTGTTGTTAGAGCCGACCCCTTCGCAAGCAAGCCCGCTCCCACAGTTGATTGGTGTGAACACGGACATTGTGGGAGCGAGCCTGCTCGCGAAGGGGCCCTGACAGGCGCTGCGTAACCCACAGGCAACAAAAAAGGCCCGTATCTCGCGATACGGGCCTTTTTCGTAAGTCGGGAAAAATCAATTACTTGATTTTGCCTTCCTTGTAGATCACGTGCTTGCGAACAACCGGATCATATTTCTTGATCTCGATTTTGTCCGGAGTAGTACGCTTGTTCTTGTCGGTAGTGTAGAAGTGACCAGTACCGGCGCTCGAAATCAAACGAATCAATTCACGCATGATTAGCTCCCTTAAACCTTGCCATCGCGACGAAGTTCGGCCAGCACGACACTGATGCCACGCTTGTCGATGATGCGCATGCCTTTGGCAGATACGCGCAGACGCACAAAACGTTTCTCTTCTTCAACCCAGAAGCGGTGATGCTGCAGGTTCGGCAGGAAACGACGACGGGTTTTGTTGTTTGCGTGGGAAATGTTATTCCCAGTCACCGGACCCTTACCGGTAACTTGACAGACTCTAGACATGCCTCAGCCCTCTAAAACCACATGCCCAACCCGGCATGGGTTGGCCGCTTAATCTCTCAGTCATTTGGCGCCAGGCGCCGCGTTTCTTTAAGGGTCTTACCGGCTACACCTACAGTGAAGGAACCGGGCCCCTAGAAAAGAGCGCTGCTTTATACCAGAAAGACTAGAGAGCAACAACATTCGCTGTGCCTTGAGTTGATAAAAACCCAATTTTTCAGGCTCCGAGCGCTTTGGATAAAGGCTATTGCCGATTTCGACCGCTCGTCGCAGAGAATCCGCTCGACACGCCAACCCGGCGTTTCCCACCCGGGCACAGCAAAATCAATCGCCTATAGTCCGCTCAAAATGAAAAAGGGGATAGTCATTTGCAAAAGAGCCCACTAGGGTAGGCTTTTTCCAGACTGCACTTGCAGATGGGCCTTCGATCTGTAAAGGAATCCGACCATGCGCCTCGCTGCCTTACCGCTGTTGCTCGCCCCAATTCTGCTGAGCCCACAGGCTATGGCGGCCGCTTTGAGCGTCTGCACCGAGGCCAGCCCCGAAGGTTTCGACGTGGTGCAATACAACTCGCTGACCACCACCAACGCCTCGGCCGATGTGCTGATGAACCGCCTGGTGGACTTCGATACGGCCAGCGGCAAAGTGGTCGCCAGCCTCGCCGACAGCTGGGAAGTCAGCCCCGACGGCTTGACCTATGTGTTCAAGCTGCACCCGCAGGTCAAATTCCACCGCACCGAGTACTTCAGCCCGACGCGTGAGTTGACAGCCGAAGACGTGAAATTCAGCTTCGACCGCATGCTCGACCCGGCCAATCCATGGCACAAGGTCGCCCAAAGTGGCTTCCCCCATGCGCAATCAATGCAATTGCCAGCGCTGATCAACAAAATCGACGCCCTCGACCCGCTGACCGTGCGCTTCACTCTGGATCATCCGGATTCGACCTTCCTCGCGACCCTGAGCATGGGATTCGCCTCGATCTACTCGGCCGAGTACGCCGATACATTGCTCAAGGCAGGCACCCCGGAGAAGCTCAACAGCCAGCCAATTGGCAGCGGCCCGTTCGTTTTCACGCGTTTCCAGAAAGACGCCTCCATTCGCTACAAGGCCAACCCGGATTACTTCCGTGGCAAGCCTTCGGTAGACCCGCTGATCTTCGCCATCACCCCGGACGCCAACGTGCGCTTGCAGAAATTGCGTCGCAATGAATGCCAGATTGCCCTGTCGCCCAAGCCGCTGGACGTACAGGCAGCACTCAAGGAACCGACCCTGAAAGTGGAAAAGACTGACGCGTTCATGACCGCATTCGTCGGCATCAACAGTCAGCATCCACCGCTGGACAAGCCTGAAGTGCGCCAGGCAATCAACCTCGCCTTCGACAAGGCCAATTATGTCAAAGCCGTGTTCGAAGACACCGCCGAGCCTGCCAACGGCCCCTACCCGCCCAATACCTGGAGCTACGCCAAAAACCTGCCGGGCTACCCCCATGACGTGGAGAAAGCCAAGGCATTGATGGCCAAGGCCGGGCTCAAGGACGGTTTTCAGACCACGATCTGGACTCGCCCCTCGGGCAGCCTGCTGAACCCCAACCCGAGCCTTGGCGCCCAACTGCTGCAGTCCGACCTCGCGGAGATCGGCATTCAAGCCGAGATCCGCGTGATCGAATGGGGCGAACTGATTCGCCGCGCCAAGGCCGGTGAACATGACCTGCTGTTCATGGGCTGGGCTGGTGACAACGGCGACCCGGACAACTTCCTCACGCCACAGTTTTCCTGCGCCGCGGTCAAGTCCGGCACCAACTTCGCGCGCTACTGCAACCCGGACCTGGACAAACTCATCAGCGCCGGCAAGACCACCGGCGAGCAAGGTGTGCGCACCAAGCTCTACGAACAGGCCCAGACGCAAATCCAGCAACAGGCGCTGTGGCTGCCCCTGGCCCACCCGACTGCCTTTGCCCTGACGCGCAAGGATGTCGAGGGTTACTCGGTCAGCCCGTTCGGGCGTCAGGATTACTCGAAGGTCAACATCAAGTAGTCCGCAACGACACACGTCCCTGTGGGAGCGGGCTTGCCCGTTCCCACAGGGTTTTGCATTCCCCGCCAGAGCTACATCCACCCATACTCCGCCATTGAAAGCGGATCGCCGTCGCCGATGATGAAATGGTCAAGCACCCGCACATCGATCAGTTCCAAAGCCTTTTGCAAGCGCTTGGTCAGCGAGCGATCGGCCTGACTAGGGGTGGAGTTACCCGACGGGTGGTTGTGGCACAGAATCAGGGCGGCGGCATTGTGAGCCAGTGCGCGCTTGACCACTTCTCGTGGATGAACGCTGGTGTTGTCGATGGAGCCACGAAATAGCGCCTCAAAGGTCAACACCTGGTGTTTCGAATCCAGAAACAGACAACCGAACACCTCATGTGGCTCATGACGCAACATCGCCTTGAGGTATTCACGTACCGCATGTGGGTTCTCGAGCGCTGGTTTATGGCGCAATCGCTCGGCCAGATGTCGCCGACTCATTTCCAGCACCGCCTGCAACTGTGCGAATTTTGCCGGCCCCAGCCCCAACTGCGTGCTGAACGCCGTGAGATCTGCCTCCAACAGCGACCGCAGGCTGCCAAACCGGCCCAGCAGATGCCGCGCCAGGTCCACCGCGCTTTTGCCGGATACACCGGTTCGTAAAAAAATTGCCAGCAACTCGGCATCCGAAAGGCTTGCCGGTCCCTGCTCAAGAAGCTTTTCCCGCGGCCGCTCCGCCGCCGGCCAATCGCGAATACTCATAGCACCTCCCTGTCTGTGGGCGCCGCTGTTCCGTAGCGGTCGCTGTGATATCGTAGCCCATCTTTTTTGCGGGCGAATTCACCCTGGGGAGGGGGTTTCGCTACGTATGTCACTCACGAATTGAAAGGCAGGCCTATGCAGCGGCTGTATCGGAAACGCATTGTTCTGGGCGTCGGCGGCGGCATTGCTGCCTACAAGAGCGCCGATCTGGTTCGCCGCCTGATGGACCAGGGCGCCGAAGTGCGCGTGGTCATGACCCGTGGCGGCGCCGAGTTCATCACCCCGCTGACCATGCAGGCCCTGTCCGGGCACCCTGTGCATCTGGATTTGCTGGACCCGGCGGCCGAGGCAGCCATGGGCCATATCGAGCTGGCCAAATGGGCTGACCTGGTGCTGATCGCCCCCGCCACCGCCGACCTGATTGCCCGGCTGGCCCAAGGCATTGCCGACGATCTGCTGACCACGCTGGTGCTGGCCACCGACGCGGTGGTCGCCGTTGCCCCGGCGATGAACCAGGCCATGTGGCGCGACCCGGCGACCCAAGCCAACCTGCAAACCCTTGAAAGCCGCGACCTGAAAGTCTTCGGACCGGCCTCAGGCAGCCAGGCCTGCGGCGATGTCGGCCTGGGCCGCATGCTCGAAGCCACCGATCTGGCCCAACTCGCCGCGGACTGCTTCCAGCGCCAGGCGCTGACCGGCAAACACGTGCTGATCACCGCCGGCCCGACCCAGGAAAACATCGATCCGGTGCGCTACATCACCAACCACAGCTCCGGAAAAATGGGCTTTGCCCTGGCCGAAGCGGCGGTTGAAGCCGGCGCCCGCGTGACCCTGATCACCGGCCCGGTGCACCTGCCGACCCCGGATCGCGTCACCCGTATCGATGTGGTCAGTGCCCGCGACATGCTGGCCGCCTGCGAAGCTGCGATCCCTTGCGACCTGTTCATCGCCTCCGCTGCGGTCGCCGATTACCGCCCGGAAGTCGTCGCGCCACAGAAACTCAAGAAAGATCCTACGAACGGCGACGGCTTGTTGCTACAAATGGTGCGCAACCCGGACATCCTGGCCAGCATCGCCACGCGCCCTGACCGCCCGTTCAGTGTTGGTTTCGCCGCCGAAACCGAACACCTGCTCGACTACGCCGCCCGCAAGTTGAAAGACAAGAATCTCGATTTGATCGTCGCCAACGACGTTGCCAACCCGAGCATTGGCTTCAACAGCGAAGAAAACGCCTGCAGCGTGATCGACCGCCAGCTACACGCCACACTTTTCGCCCAGACCAGCAAGAGCAAGATTGCTCGCCAGCTGATCACTTTTATCGCCGAACGTCTGAACCAGGTTTAATTTACATGCACGCTTTGCAAGCCAAGATCCTCGACCCCCGCATCGGTACCGAATTCCCGCTGCCGCAATACGCCACACCGGGCTCCGCCGGCCTCGACCTGCGCGCCATGCTGGAGCAGGACACCGTGATCAAGCCGGGTGAAACCGTGCTGATCCCTACCGGCCTGTCGGTCTACATCGGTGATCCGAACCTGGCGGCGCTGATTCTGCCGCGTTCGGGAATGGGCCATAAGCACGGTATCGTGCTGGGTAACCTGGTCGGTCTGATCGACTCGGATTACCAGGGCCCGCTGATGGTTTCGTGCTGGAACCGTGGCCAGACCGAATTCACCATGCCGGTCGGCGAACGCCTGGCGCAACTGGTGCTGGTGCCGGTGGTACAGGCTCATTTCGAAATGGTTGAAGAGTTTGTTGAAACCGAGCGCGGCACTGGCGGTTTCGGCCATACCGGTACCCGTTGAACCGATCACGCTCTTTCGTGGCGGGGGAGCCTGCGCCCTCGCCACAAAATTCAAATTGTCATCTGCAAGGCTCAGCACCGAAAATCAAGGCGCTAAGCGGCCAAACCCTTGCCCTCTGGGGCGTCATGGCCCTTTCACACCACGAACTCTCTGTGGAAAACGCCGTCATACCTTTCAGTTTGAACCTGCCGTCGAATGACTCGGCGTCCTGTCCAGCCACTTTCGAGATGGAGCATTTCCACAGATGAACACCCCGGCCAAAATCGCACCCAAGTTCCCCGACAGCATCTTCCGCGCCTATGACATTCGCGGCACCGTGCCGGAATTCCTGAACGCTGAAACCGCTTACTGGATCGGCCGCGCCGTCGGCTCGCAAAGCCTGGCCCAAGGCGAACCGAACGTGTCTGTTGGTCGCGATGGCCGCTTGTCCGGCCCGGAACTGGTCGCCCAACTGATCAAAGGCATCGCCGACAGCGGCTGCCACGTCAGTGACGTCGGCCTGGTCCCGACTCCGGCGCTCTACTACGCCGCCAACGTGCTCGCCGGCAAATCCGGCGTGATGCTCACCGGCAGCCACAACCCGTCGAACTACAACGGCTTCAAAATCGTCATTGCCGGCGACACCCTGGCCAACGAGCAGATCCAGGCCCTGCACGACCGACTCAAGAACAACGACCTGAGCAGCGGCAAGGGCAGCATCACCAAGGTCGAGATCCTCGACCGCTATAACACCGAAATCGTCCAGGACATCAAACTGGCCCGCCGCCTGAAAGTCGTCGTCGACTGCGGCAACGGCGCGGCCGGCGTGATCGCCCCGCAACTGATCGAAGCGCTGAACTGCGAAGTCATCCCGCTGTTCTGCGAAGTCGATGGCAACTTCCCGAACCACCACCCGGACCCGGGCAAGCCCGAAAACCTCGTGGACCTGATCAACAAGGTCAAGGAAACCAAGGCTGACATCGGCCTGGCCTTCGACGGCGACGGTGACCGCGTCGGCGTGGTGACCAATACCGGCAGCATCGTCTACCCGGACCGCCTGCTGATGCTGTTCGCCCGCGACGTCGTGGCGCGCAACCCTGGCGCCGAGATCATCTTCGACGTCAAATGCACCCGCCGCCTGATCCCGCTCATCAAGGAGTACGGCGGCCGCTCGCTAATGTGGAAGACCGGTCACTCGTTGATCAAAAAGAAAATGAAACAATCCGGCGCCCTGTTGGCCGGCGAAATGAGCGGGCACATCTTTTTCAAGGAGCGCTGGTTCGGTTTCGACGACGGCATTTACAGCGCCGCGCGGTTGCTCGAGATCCTCAGCAAGGAAAAATCCACCGCGGAAGAGCTGTTCGCCACCTTCCCGAACGATATTTCTACGCCGGAAATCAATATCCATGTGACCGAAGAGAGCAAATTCAGCATCATTGATGCACTGCACGACGCACAGTGGGGCACAGGCGCCGACCTGACCACCATTGACGGCGTGCGAGTCGACTATGCCAAAGGCTGGGGCCTGGTTCGCGCCTCCAACACCACACCGGTGCTGGTGCTGCGCTTCGAGGCCGATGACGAGGCTGAATTGCAACGCATCAAGGACGTCTTCCGTGTCCAGTTGAAGCGTGTTGCACCTGATCTCCAACTACCGTTCTGATTCACCCGGAGCCCTGAATGACCCTCGAACGCGAAGCCGCCGCCAACACCGCCAAGGTCCTGTCCGAAGCGCTGCCTTACATTCGCCGCTATGTCGGCAAGACGCTGGTGATCAAATACGGCGGCAACGCGATGGAAAGCGAGGAGCTGAAAACCGGCTTCGCCCGCGACATCGTGCTGATGAAAGCCGTCGGCATCAACCCGGTCGTGGTTCATGGCGGCGGCCCGCAAATCGGTGACTTGCTCAAGCGCCTGTCGATCGAGAGCCACTTTGTCGACGGCATGCGCGTCACCGACGCCGCGACCATGGACGTGGTGGAAATGGTCCTCGGCGGTCAGGTCAACAAGGACATCGTCAACCTGATCAACCGTCATGGCGGCAGCGCCATCGGCCTGACCGGTAAAGACGCCGAGCTGATTCGCGCCAAGAAACTCACCGTCACCCGCCAGACCCCGGAGATGACCCAGCCGGAAATCATCGACATCGGTCACGTCGGCGAAGTGGTCGGGATCAACACCGACCTGCTGAACCTGCTGGTCAAAGGCGATTTCATTCCGGTGATCGCTCCAATCGGCGTTGGCGAAAACGGCGAGTCGTACAACATCAACGCTGACCTGGTAGCCGGCAAAGTGGCCGAGGCGCTGAAAGCCGAGAAGCTGATGTTACTCACCAACATCGCCGGCCTGATGGACAAGTCGGGCAAGGTCCTGACCGGCCTGAGCACGCAACAGGTCGACGATCTGATCGCCGACGGCACCATCTACGGCGGCATGCTGCCGAAGATCCGTTGCGCGCTGGAAGCGGTCCAGGGCGGCGTGGGCAGCTCGCTGATCATCGACGGCCGCGTGCCGAATGCGATCCTGCTGGAAATCTTCACCGATACCGGCGTGGGCACCCTGATCAGCAATCGCAAGCGTCCGTAAGCGATAGCGCAAATAAAAAGACCCCGCTCAGCCTGGCTGAGCGGGGTCTTTTTGTGTTCGCTGTTCCTTGTGGGAGCAAGGCTTGCCCGCGATGAACGATAACGCGGTGCCACTGACACACCGCGGGCGCATCAATCGCGGGCAAGCCTTGCTCCCACAGGTCCGCGGCTAAACGCCGAATTGGGCGCGGTAGGCTTCCACGGCAGGCAAATGCTGCTTGAGCTGCGGATCGTCAGCCAGGAATTCCAGCACCTGGTTCAACGAAACAATGCTGATCACCGGAATACCGAAGTCGCGCTCCACTTCCTGGATCGCCGACAACTCACCGTTGCCGCGCTCCTGACGGTTCAGCGCAATCAACACGCCGGCAGCCTTGGCGCCGTCCTGGGAAGCGATGATCTGCATCACTTCACGGATGGCGGTGCCGGCGGTGATCACGTCGTCGATGATCAAAACGTCGCCAGTCAGCGGGGCGCCAACCAGACTTCCGCCTTCGCCGTGGGCCTTGGCTTCCTTGCGGTTGAAGCACCATGGCAGGTCACGGTTGTGATGTTCGGCCAGTGCCACCGCAGTGGTCGCCGCCAAGGGAATGCCCTTGTAGGCCGGACCGAACAGAACATCGAAGGGAATGCCGCTCTCGGCAATGGCTGCGGCGTAGAAACGCCCCAGCTGCGCCAGGGCCGAACCCGAGTTGAACAGGCCCGCATTGAAGAAGTAAGGACTGGTGCGCCCGGACTTCAGGGTGAACTCACCGAAGCGCAAAACGCCGCGATCGATGGCAAAACGAATGAAATCGCGCTGATACGCTTGCATGAAAAAAACCCCAAATACCACGGATTTAGCTAATTAGCTTGACGCCGTGTATCATACACGCACGCGATTTTTGGGGCCATTTATGCGGATCATCAGTGTGAACGTCAATGGTATTCAGGCTGCAGTCGAGCGAGGTTTGCTCAGTTGGCTGCAAGCACAGAATGCCGACGTCATCTGCCTGCAGGACACCCGTGCCTCCGCCTTTGAACTGGATGACCCAGCCTTCCAACTGGATGGCTACTTCCTTTATGCCTGCGATGCTGAAGTCCCTGCCCAAGGCGGCGTGGCTTTGTATTCGCGGTTGCAACCGAAGGCTGTCATCAGCGGTCTCGGTTTCGAGACGGCCGACCGCTACGGGCGCTACCTGCAAGCCGATTTCGACAAAGTCAGTATTGCAACCCTGTTGCTTCCATCGGGTATGAACGGCGATGAAGACTTGAACCAGAAGTTCAAGCTCATGGACGACTTCGCCAAGTACCTGGACAAGCAACGGCGCAAACGCCGCGAGTACATTTATTGTGGCTCGCTGTACGTGGCGCAACAGAAGCTGGATATCAAGAACTGGCGCGACAGCCAGCAATCCCCGGGCTTCCTGGCGCCTGAACGCGCCTGGATGGACGAGATTGTCGGCAACATGGGTTACGTCGATGCCCTGCGTGAAGTCAGCCGCGAAGGCGATCAGTACAGCTGGTGGCCGGACAACGAACAGGCCGAAATGCTCAACCTGGGCTGGCGCTTCGACTATCAGCTGCTGACTCCGGGCCTGCGCCGCTTCGTACGCAGCGCACGCTTGCCACGTCAGCCGCGGTTCTCGCAACACGCGCCACTGATCGTGGACTACGACTGGACGCTGACCATCTAAGCGTCAGATACAAAAAAGCCGACAGCGATGTCGGCTTTTTTGTGCGCGCCTGTTTTCTGTAGGAGCAAAGCTTGCTCGCGATGAACGATGACGCGGTGTATCTGATGAACCGCGGCGCCTGGATCGCGAGCAAGCTTTGCTCCTACAGGACCGTGGTCACTATTTGATCAGTCGCCAGGTGAATGGATACCGGTAAGGGAAACCTTCATTGGCCTTTACGCCAGCAATGATGGTCAGCACCAGCGCACCGATGGCAATCAAGCCAAACAGGAAGAACCCGATAATCACCACCATCAGCAGGAAGCAGATAGCCGAGGCGATCGCGACGGTGATCTGGAAGTTCAGCGCTTCCTTGCCCTGGGCATCGATGAACGGGTCCATCTCGCGCTTCATCTGCCACAGAATCAACGGGCCGATCAGCGTGCCGAACGGAATCCAGATCCCCAGCAAGGCGGACAAGTGACAAAACATCGCCCACTGCCGAACCTCTTTGCTTGGGGCGGGAAGCAGCTGTTGCTCGTCACTCATGGCGTCCTCCTTGTCCGTGGCGATCCGATCAGTCAGCCAGTGCAGCCTTTTGCAGATCGAAGATTTCGTTCATGCCTTTCTTCGCCAGTTCCAGCATGGCGTTCAGCTCTTCAGGCTGGAACGGTGCGCCTTCTGCAGTACCCTGGACTTCGATGAAGCCGCCAGTGCTGGTCATTACCACGTTCAGGTCAGTCTCGGCAGCCGAGTCTTCCAGGTAGTCAAGGTCGAGTACCGGCTCCCCCTGGTACATGCCGACCGAAACGGCACCGATCATTTGTTTCAGCGGGTCGCCACCTTTCAGGCCGCCGCGCTTCTTGATCACTTTCAGGGCATCGACCAGGGCAACCATGGCACCGGTGATGGACGCGGTACGAGTGCCGCCGTCGGCCTGGATCACGTCGCAATCGACGTACAGGGTGACGTCGCCCAGCTTGGACATGTCCAGCGCAGCGCGCAGGGAACGGCCGATCAGGCGCTGGATTTCCAGGGTACGACCGCCCTGCTTGCCGCGGCTCGCTTCGCGCTGGTTACGCTCGCCGGTGGCACGCGGGAGCATGCCGTACTCAGCGGTCAACCAACCCTGCCCCTGCCCCTTGAGGAAGCGCGGCACGCCGTTTTCGACGCTGACGGTGCAGATGACCTTGGTATCACCGAACTCGACCAGTACAGATCCCTCGGCGTGTTTGGTGTAGTTGCGGGTAATGCGGATCGAGCGGAGCTGATCGGCAGCGCGACCACTTGGACGTTTCATAAGGGATACCTGTACGGGGACGGAAAACTGCGGAGCATTATAGAGCTGCCAGCCGCGCCTGGGCACTTCTAAAAAAATCCTCCGACGACCGAGGGCTCTGAACAGCCCGTCGCCGACGGTCTGCAGCCCTTTGTCACACCGTGTGTTTGGGCGCATCCACGCCACTGCGCTACAATCCTGCGCCTTTGCTGCCAGTCGGCTTAAATTCATTGATATCGGGTTGCCGGAATGTCCTTCCGGGCCGATCTGCATTGCGAGGTACCTCCATGGTGCACAGCATGACCGCCTTCGCCCGCGTCGAAAAAGCCGGCGTCCAGGGCACCCTGAGCTGGGAACTGCGCTCGGTCAACAGCCGCTACCTGGAACCCCACCTGCGTTTGCCGGAGTCCTTTCGCGACCTCGAAGGCGCTGTGCGCGAGGCGCTGCGCCAGGGCGTGTCCCGGGGCAAGCTTGAATGCACCCTGCGTTTCACCGAAGAAAACACCGGCAAACCGCTGCAAGTGGACCAGGCACGCGCCGCGCAACTGGTCGCCGCCGCCGAGACTGTCGCCAGCCTGATCAAAAATCCGGCAGCGCTGAACCCGCTCGAAGTCCTGGCCTGGCCCGGCGTACTGGTGGGCGACGCGACTGATCCGCAAGCCTTGAACGCCGAAGCGCTGGCGCTGTTCAACCAGGGCCTGAAGGAGCTCAAGGCCGGTCGCGAGCGCGAAGGCGCGGAGCTGGCGCGGTTGATCGACGATCGTCTGACGTCGATTGAAGAAGACGTGGTGACCCTGCGCGAACTGGTTCCGCAGATGCTCGCCACCCAGCGCCAGAAAGTGCTCGATCGCTTTGCCGACATGAAGGCCGAGATGGATCCGCAGCGCCTGGAGCAGGAAATGGTCATGCTCGCGCAAAAAAGCGACGTCGCCGAAGAACTGGATCGCCTGAGCACTCACATCATCGAAGTACGCCGGGTGCTCAAGTCCGGCGGCGCTGCCGGTCGGCGCCTGGACTTCCTGATGCAGGAACTCAATCGCGAAGCCAACACACTGGGCTCCAAAGCCTTCGACCCGCGCAGCACACAAGCGGCGGTCAACCTCAAGGTGTTGATCGAGCAAATGCGCGAACAAGTGCAGAATATTGAGTAAGGCATACCCGACATGACCCACAGCACCGGCACCCTGTACATCATTTCCGCGCCATCGGGCGCGGGCAAGAGCAGCCTGGTCAAGGCCCTGACCGACGCCGATCCGGAAATCCGCGTTTCAGTCTCCCACACCACCCGCGCCATGCGCCCCGGTGAAGTGGACGGCGTGAACTATCACTTCGTGACCCGCGAAGAGTTCGTGAAGATGGGCGAGCACGGCGACTTCCTCGAACGCGCCGAAGTCTTTGGCAACTTTTACGGCACCTCGCAAAGCCGCCTGCAGCAGACACTGGACGAAGGTCACGACCTGATCCTTGAAATCGACTGGCAAGGCGCCGAGCAAGTGCGCAAGCTGATGCCGCAGGCACGCTCGATCTTCATTCTGCCGCCGTCGCTCCAGGCTTTGCACCAACGCCTGACCAACCGCGGCCAGGACAGTGACGAGATCATCGACGGCCGCATGCGTGAAGCCGTCAGCGAAATGAGCCACTACGTCGACTACGACTACCTGATCATCAACGATGACTTCGCCCACGCCCTGCACGACCTGAAGGCGATTTTCCGCGCCAATCAGCTGCAACAGAAACGCCAACAGGTGCGTTTCGGCAAATTGCTGGCTGAATTGCTCGGTTAATCAGCTCTTCCCAAAACCGTTGCAAGGGCTTTACATTGGCACTTGCAGCGCGTTGAAGGGCTTGGTCAAAAAATCAGCGCTTCCCTAATCGCTGGTGATTTTTTAAACTGTTGAGTCCGCTCGCCCATCCGGGCAGCGCGCATATTGCATTTGCTACGAGGAAGACCATGGCCCGCGTAACCGTTGAAGACTGCCTAGAACACGTGGATAACCGCTTTGAGCTGGTCATGCTCTCTACCAAGCGTGCCCGTCAACTGGCCACCGGCGGCAAAGAGCCGAAAGTAGCATGGGAAAACGACAAGCCTACCGTCGTCGCCCTGCGCGAAATCGCTGAAGGCCTGATCGACTACGCAGCTATCGCCGAAGCTGAAATCGTTGAAGATGAACCGCTTTTTGCTGCATTCGAGGACGAGTCCAACGAGGCCGTCTAAGCCTATGCCTGGTCGACGTGGCACGGCGCGGGAACAAAGCTTGTGGCAGGAGACATCATGCCGAGCATAGACGCCCTCGCCGATCGCTTATCGACCTACCTCGGCAAAGACCAGGTCAACCTGGTCCGCCGAGCGTATTTCTACGCCGAACAAGCCCACGACGGTCAACGCCGCCGTAGCGGTGAGGCGTACGTCACGCACCCACTCGCCGTGGCGAATATTCTTGCCGACATGCATATGGACCATCAGAGCCTGATGGCAGCCATGCTGCATGACGTGATCGAAGACACCGGTATTGCCAAGGAAGCGCTGCAAGCGCAGTTCGGCGAAACCGTGGCCGAACTGGTCGACGGGGTCAGCAAACTGACCCAGATGAACTTCGAGACCAAGGCCGAAGCCCAGGCTGAAAACTTCCAGAAAATGGCCATGGCCATGGCCCGCGACATTCGCGTGATCCTGGTCAAGCTGGCTGACCGCCTGCACAACATGCGCACGCTGGAAGTGCTGTCCGGCGAAAAACGCCGACGCATCGCCAAGGAAACCCTGGAAATCTATGCACCCATTGCCAACCGGCTGGGCATGCACGCCATTCGCATAGAATTCGAAGACCTCGGCTTCAAGGCCATGCACCCGATGCGTTCCGCGCGAATCTACCAGGCCGTCAAACGCGCCCGGGGTAATCGCAAGGAAATCGTCAACAAGATCGAAGAATCCCTCAGCCACTGCCTGGCCATCGATGGCATCCAGGGCGAGGTCAGCGGTCGTCAGAAACACCTCTACGGCATCTACAAGAAAATGCGCGGCAAGCGTCGGGCCTTCAACGAGATCATGGACGTCTACGCGTTCCGGATCATCGTCGACAAGGTCGATACCTGCTACCGCGTGCTGGGTGCTGTTCACAATTTGTACAAACCGTTGCCGGGTCGCTTCAAGGATTACATCGCGATCCCCAAGGCCAACGGCTATCAGTCGCTGCACACCACGCTGTTCGGCATGCACGGTGTTCCGATCGAGATCCAGATCCGAACCCGTGAAATGGAAGAGATGGCCAACAACGGCATCGCCGCCCACTGGCTGTACAAATCCAGCGGCGACGAGCAGCCAAAAGGCACCCACGCCCGCGCCCGCCAATGGGTCAAAGGCGTGCTGGAGATGCAGCAACGCGCCGGCAACTCGCTGGAATTCATCGAAAGCGTGAAGATCGACCTGTTCCCGGACGAGGTCTATGTGTTCACGCCCAAGGGCCGGATCATGGAGCTGCCCAAAGGCTCCACGGCGGTTGACTTCGCTTACGCGGTGCACACCGACGTGGGCAACAGCTGCATTGCCTGCCGGATCAATCGTCGTCTCGCGCCGCTGTCCGAGCCACTGCAAAGCGGTTCCACGGTCGAGATCGTCAGCGCCCCTGGCGCACGGCCGAACCCCGCCTGGCTCAACTTCGTGGTCACCGGCAAGGCCCGGACGCACATTCGCCACGCGTTGAAACTGCAACGCCGCTCCGAGTCCATCAGCCTGGGCGAACGCCTGCTGAACAAAGTCCTCAACGGTTTCGACAGCTCGCTGGAAAAAATTCCACTCGAGCGCGTCAAGGCCATGCTCACCGAGTACCGCCTGGAACTGATCGAAGACTTGCTGGAAGACATCGGCCTGGGCAATCGCATGGCCTATGTGGTGGCGCGCCGGTTGCTGGGCGAAGGCGAACAGCTGCCGAGCCCGGAAGGACCGCTGGCGATTCGCGGCACCGAAGGCTTGGTACTCAGCTACGCCAAGTGCTGCACGCCGATCCCGGGCGACCCGATTGTCGGCCACCTGTCCGCGGGCAAAGGCATGGTCGTGCACCTGGACAACTGCCGCAACATCAGCGAAATCCGCCACAACCCGGAAAAATGCATCCAGCTCTCATGGGCCAAGGATGTCACCGGCGAATTCAATGTCGAACTGCGCGTCGAGCTGGAACACCAGCGCGGCCTGATTGCCCTGCTGGCCAGCAGCGTCAATGCGGCCGACGGCAATATCGAAAAAATCAGCATGGACGAACGCGATGGTCGCATCAGCGTGGTCCAACTGGTGGTCAGCGTGCACGACCGCGTGCACCTGGCCCGCGTGATCAAGAAACTGCGCGCCCTGACCGGGGTGATCCGTATCACCCGCATGCGCGCGTAGCCCCCATCAATTACAAGGAGTCATCCATGACCAAGACTGTTATCACCAGCGACAAGGCCCCGGCCGCCATCGGCACCTACTCCCAGGCGATCAAGGCTGGCAACACCGTTTACATGTCGGGTCAAATTCCTCTGGACCCAAAAACCATGGAACTGGTCGAAGGCTTCGAAGCCCAGACCGTCCAGGTCTTCGAGAACCTCAAAGCCGTGGCTGAAGCCGCCGGCGGTTCGTTCAAGGACATCGTCAAGCTGAACATCTTCCTCACCGACCTGAGCCACTTCGCCAAGGTCAACGAGATCATGGGCAAGTACTTCGACCAGCCTTACCCAGCCCGCGCCGCCATCGGCGTAGCGGCCCTGCCAAAGGGTTCGCAGGTTGAAATGGATGCCATCCTGGTCATCGAGTAATGTGTCCGGCGCAGCCTAGGGCTGCGCCGACTGCTCTGCTGTAAAGAAAGCTTGAAAGGATTCCACCATGCGCAAAGCGCTTGCTCTCTCGCTGCTCGCCCTGCTTTTGGGCGGTTGTGCCAGCAACCCTGCCGACCGAGATATCAGCGGCACCTGGATCAATCAGGTGGCGATCGATGCTGCCTCCAAGGGCGTCCCCCTGCGTGAAGCACTCCAGGCCTATGGTCCGAACCTGGAATGGGACGTCAACACCAAGGCCGGTCAGGCCCGTTACACCAATGGTTTTGAAAATGTCGACGGCAAGTTGCTGGGCGAAGAGTCCGGCGCCTGGAAAATCGACTTTTACGGCAGTTCCGGCAGTGAGCTCAAACGCGCTGGCAAACAATTGAACCAGGCCGCGAGTGAAAACGAGCCCGCCCAGGTCTTCGATCGCGCATTGATCCCGGTACCGGATGGCGCGCCGATCGGCGCCAGTTTCGAACGTGCGCTGTACTCGGCCTACATGGGCGGTAGCTGGAAAGTCATCAGCGGCCCCGGCGAGGGCAATACCGTGCAGTTCCAGGCCGATGGCCAGGTGAGCGGTTTGCCAGGCACCGACCGTTATGCCCTGTGTCTGGCGGGTGACTGCGCCTCGATGAGCGGTGGCAATGACAACATGTGGCTGCAACTCAATGGGCAAGGCAACGCCTGGATCTTTACCCGCAAAGGTAAGGCGCTGGAAATTTTCCAGACCGTGAATACGGCGCTGGCGGACGAACAGCCTCAGTTCACACCGGGTGATCGCAAGTGGTTGCTGGAAAAGCAGTAATCCGGATCTAACTGCAAAGAAGATCCCATGTGGGAGCGAGCCTGCTCGCGAAAGCGGTGTAACACACGACAAATTTGTTGAATGTTACGGCCTCTTCGCGAGCAGGCTCGCTCCCACAGTTGTTATGGGTGATTGGGAGTCAGCAGCGTCCTTCAAGGATCGCCGCATAGCCTTCGCGGAAGCTCGGGTACTTGGGCACCCAACCTAACGCCTTTGCCCGCGCATTGCTGCAACGCTTACTCCCCGTGCGGCGCACGCTGGCATCGTCCGCCCATTCGGTCACACCCAGATATTCGCGCAACCAGCCAACCACATCCGCCAGTGCTGCCGGCGCGTCATCGACACCAATATAGATGTCGTCCAGCGCCACGCCACGCCGATCCGCCTCAAGCAGGCACGCCATCAAGCCGGCAGCGTCGTCGGCATGAATCCGGTTGGCGTACAACGGTGGATCGACCACCACGCGGTAACCCTGGCGCACCTGAGTCAACAGCCACTCTCGACCGGGCCCGTAGATACCGGTCAACCGCACGACGCTCGCCGGGATGCCGCTCTTCAGGGCAATCTGTTCGGCTTCGAGCATCACACGCCCTGAATAACCCGCCGCCACGGCCGGCGAAGTCTCGTCGACCCACTCCCCCTCCTGCTGACCGTAAACACTGCTGCTGGAAACGAACAGCAGGCGGTCAGGCACCTGCCCATAGTCGTCCAGCCACTCCAGCACATGCTGCAGGCCCTGGATGTAGGCGGCGCGGTAACCGGCTTCGTCATGATCGGAGGCGGCCGCGCAATACACCAGGTAATCCACGGCACCGATTGGCCAGGTCTCTGGACAGTCTTTGCTGAACAAGTCGCCAGCCACGCCAATCACGCCTTCGGGCAGGCGCGAAACATCGCGCCGCAGGCCATGAACCTCCCACCCCGCAGCCAACAATTGCGTGGCCAGGCGACTGCCGACATCACCACAACCGGCGATCAAAACAGAAGGCGCGGACATCAGAAAACTCCTCTTGGAAACGGACAGACTAGCGCTGGCAATGGACGAGCGGCTAGCAATACAGGAAAAAAAGAGACTCTATTACTTTTGTTAACAAGAATTACTTGCAATAATGCGCCCCACTTTTGTTCTCGGGCTTCGAGGCCTGGAAGAACAGCAATCGTTTTTTTCTCTCAGGTCCGGCCCAGCATGACACGTAATCAACTCTCCGCTTCGCCAACCAAACGACCTCGCGCCTGGAGCGCGGTAGCCGCCGTGTTGCTCAGCTTGATGCTGGCACCCACCGCGGCGTTCGCTGACGCCCAAGCACCCGCCACCCCGGCCGCCACCGCACCGGTCGCAGCTGACCATGCCGTTCCGGCAGCGACTGCACCGGCCCAGGCAGCATCTGCTCAGGAAGGCCTCGGCGAAGACGTTCCTGAAGTCCTCGAAGCCGATAACAGCCTGGGCATGGCTCACGACCTTTCGCCGTGGGGCATGTACAAGAATGCCGACATTATCGTGAAAATCGTGATGATCGGCCTGGCGATCGCATCGATCATCACCTGGACCATCTGGATTGCCAAAGGCTTCGAGCTGATGGGCGCCAAGCGTCGCCTGCGCGGTGAAATCGCCAACCTGAAAAAGTCGGCCTCCCTTAAAGAAGCCAGCGTCACCGCGGCGAAGGAAGGCACTCTCGCCAACTTGCTCGTGCACGACGCTCTCGAAGAGATGCGCCTCTCGGTCAACAGCCGCGAGAAAGAAGGCATCAAGGAACGCGTCAGCTTCCGCCTTGAGCGCCTGGTGGCCGCCTGCGGTCGCAACATGAGCAGCGGCACTGGCGTGCTTGCCACCATCGGTTCCACCGCGCCGTTCGTCGGCCTGTTCGGTACCGTGTGGGGCATCATGAACAGCTTCATCGGCATCGCCAAAACCCAGACCACCAACCTCGCTGTCGTGGCCCCCGGCATCGCTGAAGCCTTGCTGGCGACCGCACTGGGTCTGGTCGCGGCGATTCCTGCGGTGGTGATCTACAACGTGTTTGCCCGCTCCATCGCCGGT
Source organism: Pseudomonas sp. WPR_5_2 (assembly GCF_003634475.1). Taxonomy (NCBI): domain Bacteria; kingdom Pseudomonadati; phylum Pseudomonadota; class Gammaproteobacteria; order Pseudomonadales; family Pseudomonadaceae; genus Pseudomonas; species Pseudomonas sp. WPR_5_2. The sequence goes on from NZ_RBLA01000005.1 coordinate 459,149, forward strand.
TACAAGGCGCAGGTGTCCGACGCGTCGGCCCAAGTCCTGCTGCTGGTCAGCCGCGACCTCGATCACCAGCCTGAGCGCAGCTCGCAACCGCACATGGTGAAAGTGGGGTAATCGGCCATGGGCCTGCATTTGAAAGAAGGGGCAGACGACGATCTGTCCGAAAACCATGAAATCAACGTCACGCCGTTCATCGACGTGATGCTGGTGCTGTTGATCATCTTCATGGTGGCGGCTCCGCTGGCCACCGTGGACATCAAGGTCGACCTGCCTGCGTCCACCGCCAAACCGGCGCCGCGGCCAGAGAAGCCGGTGTTCCTCAGCGTCAAGGCTGACCAACGCCTGTTCCTGGGCGAAGACGAAGTGAAGGCCGAAGCACTCGGCGCCACGCTCGACGCCAAGACCCAGGGCAAGAAAGACACGACGATCTTCTTCCAGGCCGATAAAGGCGTGGATTACGGCGACCTGATGAGCGTGATGGACAACCTGCGCTCGGCCGGTTACCTGAAGGTGGGTCTGGTCGGTCTCGAGTCGGCAGCCAAGAAATGATCACGACGCGCCATAAGCTGACGCGTTACAGCGGTAGCCTGGCCGTGGTGCTGGGCGTTCACGCACTGGCCATCGCGCTGGCCGTGAACTGGACGGCCCGTCCGCCCATCCAATTGCCGCCCCAGGCAATGATGGTCGAGCTGGCACCGGTTCCAGCCCCGCCACCCCCGGCACCGCCGAAGGTCGTCACCCCACCGCAGCCGCCGACTCCGGTTGAAGAACTGCCGATACCGAAACTCGCCGAAGCGCCGAAGGCCGAGATCGCCGTTCCGAAACCGGTCAAGCCCAAGCCAAAGCCTCAACCGCCCAAGCCTGTGGAGAAAAAGCCGGAGCCGCCGAAGGAGAAACCGTCCGAGGCCAAGCCGAGCGAAGCGCCGCCGACGCCCGCGCCGACCGAGAAATCCGCCGCGCCTGCGCCTGGCCCCTCTGCTGCTCAAGTAGCCGCCAAGGCCAGCTGGGAAGGCACCCTGCTCGCGCACTTGCAGAAGTACAAAAAGTACCCGGCCAGTGCACAGGCACGGGGCAAGGAAGGCATGAACCGCCTGCGTTTCGTGGTGGATGCCGATGGTAACGTCTTGTCATTCGAGCTGGTGGGTGCCTCAGGCACTGCCGATCTGGACCGGGCCACCCTCGATATGATCCGCCGCGCCCAGCCGCTGCCAAAACCACCGGCGCACATGCTCACCAACGGCTCCATCGAAATCGTTGCACCCTTTGTCTACTCGATAGACAAACACCGGCGTTAAGCAGAACACAGGACCCTGTGGGAGCGAGCCTGCTCGCGATAGCGGTATGACAGCCGACGAAGATGTTGAATGTTATGGCCAAATCGCGAGCAGGCTCGCTCCCACATAGGTTCTCGCACCACCCAAAAGGCACCGAAAGGTGCCTTTCGCATATCTGCCAGCGGCAAACCCACATTGCCCGGTGTCACCCGACACATACCTTCTGATAACGTGCGTCTATCGATTGCAGCCGGTATGCTTGGCTCGCATCTTCATGGACGCTTTGCTATGACCCTCACAGAATTACGCTACATCGTTACCCTCGCCCAAGAGCAGCACTTCGGCCACGCGGCCGAGCGTTGCCACGTCAGCCAGCCAACCCTGTCGGTGGGCGTGAAAAAGCTTGAAGACGAACTCGGTGTGCTGATTTTCGAGCGCAGCAAAAGCGCCGTGCGCCTGACTCCGGTCGGCGAAGGCATTGTGGCCCAGGCGCAAAAAGTCCTGGAGCAGGCCCAGGGCATTCGCGAACTGGCCCAGGCCGGTAAGAACCAGCTGACCGCGCCGCTGAAAGTCGGCGCGATCTACACCGTCGGCCCGTACCTGTTTCCACACCTGATTCCGCAACTGCACCGGGTCGCCCCGCAGATGCCGTTGTACATCGAAGAAAACTTTACCCATGTGCTGCGCGACAAGCTGCGCAACGGCGAACTCGACGCGATCATCATCGCCCTGCCCTTCAACGAAGCCGATGTGCTGACCCTGCAACTCTACGACGAGCCGTTCTACGTCCTGATGCCGGCCCAGCACCCGTGGACGCAAAAAGAATCCATCGACGCCAACCTGCTCAACGACAAGAGCCTGCTGCTGCTCGGCGAAGGCCACTGCTTCCGCGATCAAGTGCTGGAAGCCTGCCCGACCCTGACCAAAGGCAACGACGGCGCCAAGCACACCACGGTGGAATCCAGCTCACTGGAAACCATCCGTCACATGGTCGCGTCCGGCCTCGGCATTTCGATCCTGCCGCTGTCGGCGGTCGACAGCCATCACTATGCGCCCGGCGTGATCGAAGTCCGGCCGCTGTCGGCACCCACGCCCTATCGCACCGTGGCCATCGCCTGGCGCGCGAGTTTCCCGCGGCCCAAGGCAATCGAAATCCTCGCTGACTCCATTCGCCTGTGCTCGGTGGCCAAGCCGTCCGCGCAGGTGGTGGCGGGCTAAGCAAGCGTCATGACCGAGTTGTCGCAAGTGTCCGTGACGGCACTCAAGGGTGTCGGCGAAGCCATGGCCGAGAAGCTGGCCAAGGTCGGCCTGGAAAATCTCCAGGACGTGCTGTTTCACCTGCCGCTGCGCTATCAGGACCGCACCCGCGTGGTCCCGATCGGCGCCCTGCGCCCAGGCCAGGATGCCGTGATCGAAGGCACCGTCAGCGGTGCCGACGTGGTCATGGGCCGGCGCCGCAGCCTGGTGGTGCGCCTGCAGGACGGCACCGGCGGGCTCAGCCTGCGCTTCTACCATTTCAGCAATGCGCAGAAAGAAGGCCTCAAGCGCGGCACGCGGATTCGCTGCTACGGCGAAGCACGGCCCGGTGCGTCAGGACTGGAAATCTACCACCCGGAATACCGCGCCATTACCGGCGACGAACCGCCGCCCGTGGATGAAACCCTGACTCCGGTGTACCCGCTCACCGAGGGCCTGACACAACAGCGCCTGCGCCAGCTGTGCATGCAAACCCTGACCTTGCTCGGTCCCTCCAGCCTGCCCGACTGGCTGCCGAACGAACTGGCCCGCGACTACCAACTGGCGCCGCTGGCCGATGCGATCCGCTACCTGCACAACCCGCCGGCCGATGCCGACGTCGATGAGCTGGCCCTCGGGCATCACTGGGCACAGCACCGTTTGGCGTTCGAAGAACTGCTGACCCATCAACTGTCCCAGCAACGCCTGCGCGAAAGCATGCGTTCGCTGCGCGCGCCGGCCATGCCGAAAGCTACGCAACTGCCGGCCAGATATTTGGCCAACCTCGGGTTCAACCCCACGGGTGCACAGCAACGGGTCGGCAACGAAATCGCCTACGATCTCAGTCAGCACGAGCCCATGCTGCGGCTGATTCAGGGCGACGTCGGCGCGGGCAAAACCGTAGTCGCCGCCCTCGCCGCGCTACAGGCCCTGGAGGCGGGTTATCAAGTGGCGCTAATGGCGCCCACCGAGATTCTCGCCGAGCAGCACTTCATCACCTTCAAGCGCTGGCTCGAACCGCTGGGCATAGAGGTCGCGTGGCTGGCCGGCAAGCTCAAGGGCAAAAACCGCGTGGCCGCGCTGGAGCAGATCGCCAATGGCACACCGATGGTGGTCGGCACCCATGCGCTGTTCCAGGACGAAGTGCAGTTCAAGAACCTGGCGCTGGCGATCATCGACGAACAACACCGCTTCGGCGTGCAACAGCGGCTGGCCTTGCGGCAGAAAGGCGTCGGCGGGCGGATGTGTCCGCATCAGCTGATCATGACCGCCACACCGATCCCGCGCACGCTGGCCATGAGCGCCTACGCCGATCTCGACACCTCGATCCTCGACGAATTGCCGCCCGGCCGAACCCCGGTCAACACCGTGCTGATCACCGACAGCCGACGCGTCGAAGTCATCGAGCGGGTGCGCAGCGCCTGCGCCGAAGGGCGCCAGGCCTATTGGGTGTGCACCCTGATTGAAGAGTCGGAAGAGCTGACGTGCCAGGCCGCCGAAACCACCTATGAAGACCTGACCGCCGCCCTCGGCGAGTTGAAAGTGGGACTGATTCACGGACGCATGAAGCCCGCCGAGAAAGCCGCGGTGATGGCCGAGTTCAAGGCCGGCAACTTGCAACTGTTGGTGGCGACCACGGTGATCGAGGTTGGTGTGGACGTGCCCAACGCCAGCCTGATGATCATCGAGAACCCGGAACGCCTGGGGCTGGCGCAACTGCACCAGTTGCGCGGCCGCGTCGGTCGGGGCAGCGCGGTCAGCCATTGCGTGCTGCTCTATCACCCGCCGCTGTCGCAGATCGGCCGGCAACGGCTGGGAATCATGCGCGAGACCAACGACGGTTTCGTCATTGCCGAAAAAGACCTCGAACTGCGCGGCCCCGGCGAAATGCTCGGTACGCGGCAGACCGGCCTGCTTCAATTCAAGGTCGCCGACCTGATGCGCGATGCCGACCTGCTGCCCGCGGTTCGCGACGCCGCACAAGCCTTGCTGGAACGCTGGCCGGACCACGTCAGCCCGCTACTCGACCGCTGGCTGCGTCACGGGCAGCAATACGGCCAAGTGTGAGCACCGTCGCAGTTTCTGGAGGATGGGTTTGAGCAAGCTGGGTATACTCCTGCAATTGTTTTAGTCCGGATACAGACCATGACCGAAGTTGCCCTCGCACCCGCCTCCCCGCACGCTCCGTCGGTTATTCGGCTGCTGCTGGGCAAACTGGGCATTGCCTTTGAAGAAGTCCTCGACCATCACGGCTTGAACCCGGCGCGCAAGGTCCAGGCCGTGCTGCTCGATGATGCCGTCGGCGCGCTGATGGTGCTGTTCCCGCAGAATCAGTTGCTCGACCTCAACCGCCTCACCGAACTCACTGGCCGTCGCCTCACCGCCGTGCCGACCGAGCGCCTGGTCAAGATGCTCGGCAAGCACAGCCTGAGTTTGCTGCCGGGTCTGCCCACCCTCACCAGCTCGCCGTGCCTGTATGAAGAAAGCCTGCTGCGCGAGCCGACGGTGCTGGTCAATTCGGGCGAGCCGGGCGTGCTGCTGGAAATCACCAGCGAAGCCTTCAAGTCCATGCTCAACAAGGCCAGCGCCGCCAACTTCGGCGAAGCCCTGAGCAGCATCCGCCCCAACCTCGACCGCCCCGACGATGACCGCGAGGAAATCACCCAGGCCGTTCAAGCGTTCACCGCGCGGCGCATCCAGCAACGCCTGGAAGCGACCATCGAAATACCGCCGCTGGCCGAAACCGCACAAAAGATCATCAAGCTGCGCGTGGACCCCAACGCCACCATCGACGACATCACCGGCGTGGTCGAAACCGACCCGGCGCTGGCCGCGCAAGTGGTGAGCTGGGCCGCGTCGCCGTACTACGCCTCGCCGGGCAAGATCCGTTCAGTGGAAGACGCCATTGTGCGGGTGCTGGGTTTCGACCTGGTGATCAACCTGGCGCTGGGCCTGGCCCTGGGCAAAACCCTGAGCCTGCCCAAGGACCACCCGCAACACAGCACGCCTTACTGGCAGCAATCGATCTACACCGCCGCCGTCATCGAAGGCCTGACCCGCGCCATGCCGCGCACCCAGCGCCCGGAAGCCGGCCTGACCTACCTGGCCGGCCTGCTGCACAACTTCGGCTACCTGCTGCTGGCCCACGTGTTCCCGCCGCACTTCTCGCTGATCTGCCGCCACCTGGAGGTCAACCCGCACCTGTGCCACAGCTACATCGAGCAACACCTGCTGGGCATCAGCCGCGAGCAGATCGGCGCCTGGCTGATGCGCTTCTGGGACATGCCCGATGAACTGGCCACCGCACTGCGCTTCCAGCACGACCCGGCCTACGACGGCGACTACGCCGAATACCCGAACCTGGTGTGCCTGTCCGTGCGCCTGCTGCGCAGCCGCGGCATCGGCTCCGGCCCGGACGAAGACATCCCCGACGCCCTGCTCGACCGCCTCGGCCTGACCCGCGCCAAAGCGGAAGACGTCGTCAGCAAAGTCCTCGAAGCCGAAGTGCTGCTGCGCGAACTGGCCTCGCAATTCAGCCAACCCTAAAAAGCTTCGCGAGCAGGCTCGCTCCCACAGAGGTTAGGTATTCCCTGTGGGAGCGAGCCTGCTCGCGAAGAATTCAACCCGGACTTACTGACAGTCCTTAAACCTTGGGTTTGGCTTTCTTTGGCTTCAAATATTTGGTCAACCCCTGAAACCAGATCACCAACGCCGGGTTGCCCTTGATCTGAATCGACTTGTCCTGAATCCCCGTCATGAACGCCAATTGCTTGTTCTTCGCCTGCATCGTGGCAAAGCCATACGCGGCATCTTTAAAGGCAATCGCAAACGCAGGCTCGGCATGCACCCCGGCCTGGCTGGTGATGCGCTGATCCTTCACCCGGAAATGCCGAGCCACTTTCCCGTCCAGGGTCTGCAGCTGAAACACCAACTCCTTGTCACCCAACTGCTGCTGAAACGCAGGGTTGGTCCGACTGGCCTTGCCCATCAACAAGCCCAGCATCCACAGCAGAAAACGAAATTTCATGCGCAAGCCTCAAAAGAAAAATGAACGGCTGGCGCAGTTTAGCGACTTAAAGCAGGAACGCCACCGACGAGTTGCGTTAGAAGAAGATCAACCCTATTACCTGCATGATGACTACCAAGTCATAATTTTCACGGCCCCCACTGTTCATCTGGCTTGATTAAGGGCTAACCAGCGCCGCAGCCACGACGGCTGCGTGTTGATTGCGTCATACAGCTCCTGAGCCGTGATAGTGCGTTGCGCCTCGTCAAAACTCAGGGCCGCTCTTAACGCGGGCCAACAATGCTTCGGCAAATGCCGTGGCGCGCGCAATTCACGGTCCATTTGCTCATCCCGTGCACGGGTTGAGAGCCAACGGCGGAACGGGTGTTTGCCACACGCCAATTCATACAACACACAGCCCACCGCATAGATGTCCGCTGCGGCGGTCAGCGGTTGGCCTTCAAGCAATTCGGGGGCGGCATAGCCTGGGGTCCAGGCATTGAAGCGGCGGCGACTCAGCTTTGGCAGTCCCGGCATGATGCACTCCTCGGCTTGGCCAAGACCGAAATCAAACAGTCGAACGCCCTCTTCACCGCACATCACGTTGCTTGGTTTCAAATCGCCGTGCAGAACACCACGGCTGTGGGCATGGACCAATGCGTCAAGCAATGGAAGCGCAACATCCCGCAGCGCTGGCCACGGTAACCCCAGAGGCTGGTCGCAGAGCACCTTGTCCAGGGTCAGGCCACTCATCAGCTCCATGGTGATGAAGGCTTGTCGGCAACGCGTATCCACTTCAAAGGTGTGCAAGCGCACCACGTTCGGATGACGTAAGCGCCGGGTAAGGGCGAACTCGCTGTAGAGCAAGGCACCGGCATCCTGGGAGTTGGCGAGTTCTTCACCGAGCATTTTCAGCGCGACATAAGTTTCACGGTCACCGAACTGTTCGTGCAACAGATCCCGTGCGCGGTACACCACGCCCATTCCACCAGCACCGAGCAACCGCTCGATCCGATAACGCCCCACTAACACATCCTGCAACTCAATGACGCGAGCCTGGAACGACATGACATCACGGAATGCGTCAGCTGGCTTGGCGAAAGCGAAATAGGTCAGATCGGCAGCGTCCTCATCGCTGCTCGGCAGCTTTTCGGGCACTGGTACAGGCTCACTCATTGACGGATCACTACACCGGTCAGGTTATCCCGCGCGGGACCACACAAGGCTCCCTCGAACAACCCAGAAGGCAATGGTTCTTCTCACCGATGTACAGCTCGCGGATTTCTTCCCGACGCAGGACCAGACAAATGTCGTAATCGAGTGGATCTCGCAGGGTGAACTGCACCAGCGCACACAATGGTTGATAACCGAATCCACTTGTTGAGTTCCTGCTCGAGGTCCGTACGTTCCTTCCATGAACCCAGTTGTTCGCGCTGCAGTACTTTCAAATAGTGGGCCAGCCGATTGACGATCATCATGTAAGGCAGTTGAGTGCCGAGCTTGTAGTTCAGCTCTAAAACCTTGCCTTCGGCACTGATGCCAAAACTTTTCGGTTTCTGAACGGAACTGGCAGAAAAGAATGCCGCGTTGTCGCTACAGCAGACTCCACGACACCTGGCGTCGGTTGATGATCGACGGCTCTCTGCACGAGGTTTTTCAGGCGACGGGAAATCGGTAGCAACAAAGGCGCGTCGTCACTGAGGTGTTCCGCGCAAATGGCGTCGAGCCCTTCCAGATGCTCCACCAGGCGACGGAACAGTTGCAGTTGCTCTTTGATCGCGACGTCTTCAGTGAGCACCTGCTCAAGACGCGATACCAGCCAGTTGATAGCGGCAGCGCGGGTACGGGGTTTGTTCGGGTAAATGTCGGCCCAGCGACATTCACACAAGTGATGCAGCATTCCGAGACCGGCCAACAGTCCCTGGAAGGATTCACACTGGTACAAGGCCCATGTCAGCCAGGCACTGACCCGTAAATCCTTGGACTTGGTCCGCAGCAAGTTCTCGCAGCTCTCGCGAACTTTAGGCCAGTCGATCTGACTGCATTCGTGTATGGATTGGGCTTTGCCCAGCTCGCATTCCAGCGCTTCATATTCATTCGAAAAGCGAACATCCTCGCCCGCGAAACTCTCATTGGAAACAGAGACTTTAGCGAGTTCAAGGTAATGAGCGGAAAGTTTGCTTGAGTAAGACATCCATGGCCTTTTCAATAGTTATGGTCATCGGCAATCTGAGCTTCAATGACTCCGGCCCCCTGTAATCGAAGCCGACACAAAGCATGGCAAAAATAAAAAAAGAAAAATGTAGGACGCTTCCGAAAATTCACGCGAATGAAAGCTTCCAGCTAAAAACTGTCGTACTAATGACAATTTATTGTAGGAATATTTACCGTCGTATATTTCCAACGATGTCTCACGACACATCATTAATTAGTTTAGCAACAACACTTGAAATTAAAGCACTAGGCTTAAGCCATGCCCGACTTGCCCTTATGCAACATTAAGAAATATGAGAACTTTCTGGCGAAGATAAGAGAGCTTTCCTACATAAATACCACCAACGCCTTGTTAGCGTGTTTCAGCATTTAACACAGTTTCAATCCCGACTCAGCAAGCGCCTCACATTTCGTTTTCTCATTCGGCTCAAGGACGAGCCACGGAAAAGCAAAAGGATAAGCGTATGTTCGCTCCGGCCAATGCAGCCCATTTCACGCTCGAAATCCCTTCCGTTCACAACGACTTCAAAGTGCTGGCCTTTGAAGGCACTGAGACCATCAGTTCGTTGTACTCGATTGTCGTCGAGCTGGTCAGCGAGTACCGCGATATCGATCTGGAAGGCCTGCTTGGCCAACCGGCCTTTCTGCGGTTCGGACTTGATGGCGAAGGGTTGCATGGCCATATCGAAGGGGTGGGCGCCCATGAGGTCGGCCAGCGCCTGAGCCGCTATCGCGTTCATCTGGTGCCGGCGCTCCACTACTTGCAGTTCAGCCGAGATCAGCGGATTTTTCAGGACCTGACGGTCCCGCAAATCATCGCTCAGGTGCTCAAGCGGCATGGCATCCAGGCAGACACTTATCGCTTTCATGTGCGAACCAGCGCCAAACGCGACTATTGCACCCAGTACGGGGAAAATGATTTTGAGTTCGTCCGGCGCCTATGCGCCGAGGACGGCATCGCGTGGCATCACCAGCATTCCCGCGAAGGTCATCTGCTGGTGTTTACCGACGACCAATCTTTTTTCCAAAAATTGAGCGAAACCCCGTTTCTGGATGACTCCGGCATGGTGGCGGAGCATCCGGTCGTCAGTCATTTCTCCCTGCGTTTCAACACGCGTACCAGCAGTACCACACACCGGGAATACGACCTGAAATGCCCGAGCCATTTGCTGGAGAGTCGCTACAGCAGCTCACTCAATCCTTCGCTTGAGGACTATCGTTATCCGCTGTTCAGCGAGAGCGAAAAACACGGTAAACAGCTCGCCCGGCAGGCATTGGAACGGCACCGCGCCGACTACCAATTAGCCGAAGGCAAAAGCGACCAACCGAACCTGCGCAGCGGCCATCTTTTCGGTCTGACGCAACACCCACGTAAATCCTGGAACGATCTATGGCTGCTGCTCAGTGTGACCCACACGGGTAAACAGCCTCAGGCCTTGGAAGAGGCATTCACAGGTACCACCGAGCCTGAGGACGGATTTACCCAGGGTTACCGCAACAGCTTCAGCGCCATCCCCTGGGACGTGTTTTATCGACCACCGCTGCATAGGCAACGAACACCGCTGGTTTGCCAGACCGCCCGTGTCACCGGGCCTGCCGATGATGAGATCTACTGCGATGAGTATGGTCGGGTGAAAGTCGAGTTCCATTGGGACCGCGCCGAACTCAACAACGAACACAGTAGTTGCTGGCTACGGGTTTCCACCGGCTGGGCGGGCCAGGATTTCGGCGCGGTGACCATTCCGCGCATCGGCATGGAAGTGGTCGTCACCTACCTGGAAGGCAATCCAGACTATCCGTTGATCACCGGATGCCTGCCGAACAAGCGCACGCCGGTGCCCTACCCTTTGCCCGCCAATAAAACCAAAACCGTACTGCGCAGCCACAGCTCACCGCACACCGGCGGCTACAACGAACTCTCCCTCGAAGACCGCGCCGGACAGGAGTTGATCCACCTGCGGGCGCAACGGGATATGGAGCAGAAGATCGGACACGACAGTCGGCTTGAAGTGGGCAATGAGCGTCGAGTCACCATCAAGGGCAACAGTATTACGGTGCTGGAGGCTGAAGAGCACCTCGCCAAGTCCAGTTGCTTGCGAGTAGAGCGAGTCTTCACCACCGCTTGTGGTCCCGATGCCCTCCACATAGACGGCGATTGAAGTCATTGTTGCGTCTGGCAAGATGGTTGCGTCTGTTTGGTCATCGTAGAGACTGTGCAGCCTCACAATATTGCTCACATCATTCCCATAACTATTATCCGGCGAACTTCCATTGCCGTCGTACCCATAGGCTGCGCAATGCTTCTGTATTTCCTCGGCGGCTTCAGCCAGGTCAGCATCCGGGGCGTAGCAGGCTGCTACAGTTTCGCTATTGGCTTTGTTGTTCCCCGTGCCATCGAAAAAAACGCCGATTCGCAGCGTGATACCTTCTATCTCGATTTCTTCTTCCTCTTCCTCCAGTTCATCCGACGCTTGATCTTCTTCCGCAGGAGCAGGAGCAGGAGCAGGAGCAGGCGCGACGGATACCAACACGCCCGCCGCTGTCCCCTTCAGTAATGTATGCGCAACCGTACCCGGCATCGGAGCACCGCCGAGATCAATCTTGGTACTGCTGAAAATACCCTCGGCGTTGAGCACGATGTGCTGACCGCCGACCTTGATACAAAGGCTCTCACCCCCATCGATCACTAGGTGTGTACCTGCCTTGATGTGCACGTGCTCACCGGCTTCGACGACCGACGTTCCATCTGTTCTTGTATGGCGGTCGCCAGCGACATGCAGGTAGTCGTTGGCATTGACCTCGACCTTGCGATCCGACATGACAGTGAAACAGGTGTGGCCGCTCGCGTTGAGCAGAGCCCGACGCTCATTGGAGAGCAAATACGTCAGCTAAGAGCCCGTAACCCGGAACTGATCATCAAGCGAATTGAATTCGATATTTTCGGATTCAGCCGAGGAGCAGCTGCGGCGAGGCACTTCGCGAATGAAGTGCTCAAGGGCCGACACAGCATTCTGGCCAAAGCTCTGCCAGCCGGCTCTCCAGTCCTGTCCAGCAGTTTCAACTGGCGACTCAAATCGGAAGTCAGCATTAACTTCATCGGCCTGTTCGATACCGTCGCCTCAATCGCCAACCCATGGCTGTTCGATTTCACGGGTGCCAACAGCAGAAACCCTTTCATCAATCTCAAACTGCCCGATGACTGCGCCAAAAAGGTGGTGCATCTGGTTGCCCGTGACGAATTCCGTGAAAACTTCGCCCTCAACAGCCTGGGTAGCCTGGATTTGGTCTTACCGGGCGCGCACTCGGACCTCGGTGGTGGCTACCTGCCACGAGCCAAGGAAAAGCTTCTGCTGGGTAAACCCGTTACTAGCCAAGTCAGCCTAAGCACGGAGGCGACCCGTAGCGCCGCTTACTTTACCGCCGAAAAGGAAGTGCGCGCTTTGTACAACAAAGGCGTGATCGGATTCGACGGCTCTACCACCGAGCTGAGAGTGACGCTCTGGGAAAAACCCGTACCCCAAACAATCGAAGAGCGAAAGTCCAACACCGCTCCCCAAAAAAAGGTTATTGCGGCTGCAGCCATTGAACGTTCCGTACAGGGCGAACTCTCGTTGGTATATTTGCGCATCATGCGCGAGCTGGCGATCAGACATGATGTTCCGTTCAAGCTTATCCCAAATGTCCCGGCTCTACGGTTGCCCGAAGAGCTGGAGCCTATCCACAAGAAACTCCAGGCATACGCATTGGGAGAATCATCCGTCGAGGGACTTACGAGCGAAGAAACGGTTTTGTTACGCACCCGCTATATCCACCTTTCCGCTAACTGGAACGCGGCCAAAGACTTGAACAGCAGTGAGATGAGCGTCGTTTTTATCAATCGGCCTGCCGAAAAAAATCAACGAGTGGTGCATCCAAATGAATAACGTTGCCTGCCTTATCAAAAGATGCGCAGGCCTGTTTTCAGGATTACTGTTGGCTGGCTGCACACAAAGCTTCGCTCATACGAGCAATGACTTGCCTTGGTTCCTGGCTTTTTCCGCACCGGCCTACATGGAGGTCTGGATCGAAACCGCGGACGTTGTGGATGTCCGGGAGCGAGTGTTTCGTGGGGCGGGAGGCGGTATCGCCTCTGTTCCGAATCCCTCAAACAATCGAGGTATTGCCCGAGGATGGGTCAGCAGCAATGGTAGCGGTAAAGGCAGGTATGTCACTGGTGCCGATTTGCCTAGACTGGTCTACGTGCGCTGGCAATCCTTGGCCGAACCACAAACCTATGAGGCCTATATCGTCATCTCCGAATCGGCACGGGAGATCATGCGCAAACCGGAGAAGGCCTTTTGCGAAGCAGACGGCAAGTGGATTACCGAGTCCCGCGACAACATGGGCATTGGCCTGGCGCCGGGCGGCATTGCCAAGGTTTGGCTTGGTGGTGCCTGCCTGAGTGCTGTTGAGATTACCCGGGTAGTGGGCACCATCAACAAACAAGGACCCTCTCAGGGTAAAAATGAGGGGCGATATGCCTTGCCTCTTTCACCTGAATCCCAAGCCTATGTAGATAAATTCGGCATCCCCTTTGGAAGTTGGTAAGGAGTGCCAACATTACCGGTACCCGGCGCACAGCGGGAGCACATGAACGACCAGTATTTCAGGCACAAAAAATGGGCACCCAACCCTGGTTGGCGTGCCCATTCTTTTTCCCACTCCCCCGCTACGCGGGTTGGGGATAAGTATTACGGATTAACGCTGTCTTTCAACGATTTGCCTGGCTTGAACGCAACGGTGTTGCTGGCCTTGATTTTGACAGGCTCACCGGTCTGCGGGTTTTTGCCGGTGCGGGCGCCGCGGTGGCGTTGCAGGAAGGTGCCGAAGCCTACCAGCGTGACGCTGTCTTTGCGGTGCAGGGCGCCGGTGATTTCTTCGAGAACGGCGTTCAGGACGCGGTTGGCCTGTTCTTTGGTGAGGTCTGCTTTTTCAGCAATTGCTGCGGCGAGATCTGGTTTGCGCATGTTAGTGAAGCCCCTTTGACGGTTTTTTGTTGTTATGTCCGTGCTGCTCTCTATGGAGCAGCGCCCAAAGCGCCGCAGGTGCTCTACTCTGCGGCAGACGGGAGTGAGGATGGCACGCACCGAAGAGCCGCGCCAGTATCGGCGCGGCCTTTATAACGTCAACATGGGGGTGATTCCGACAGAACGACCGGTATTTACGCCAGCAGTGCCGGAAGCTCTTTGTTCAGGGCCAGTTTTTCCATCACGGCCGTGCCTGTAAGGGCATAACCGAGCAGTTTACCGCTGGCATCGCGGCATAAGACCTTGATGTCGGCGCCCTGCCCTTCGACCGTCCAGACGCCTTCGGAACCCCGTGGCGGCGGGGAGACCACCAGCGGGCACACCGGTGTTTTGACGGTGATGGGCATCGGGCCATAGGTGACCGCCGTCGGGTTGCCGGCCAGGGTCTGGGCCAGCGCTCTCGCGCAGCTCATCAGGGGCATCACGTACAGCAGGTTCAGGCCATCGACCTCGGCGCAGTCGCCCAGTGCGTAGATGTTGGCGTGGGACGTTTTCAGGTGACGATCGACCATCACACCACGATTGATCTGCAAACCGGCGGCAGCGGCCAGATCGATGCGCGGGCGCAGGCCAATGGCCGAGACCACCACGTCGCAAAGAATGACCTGGCCGTCGGACAGGTGCGCTTCCAGGCCATCGGCGACGCGTTGCAGGCGATTGAGCACCGGCCCGAGGTGGAAGCGTGCGCCGAGGCTTTCCAGCCCGGCCTGAACCGCAGCGGCCGCCGCCGGGTGCAGCAGGGTCGGCATGACTTGCTCGCACGGTGCAACCAGTTGCACTTCATAGCCGCCCAGCGTCAGGTCGTTGGCGAATTCGCAGCCGATCAGGCCGGCACCCAGCAACAGAACCCGACGCTTGCCGGCCGCTGCGGCGCGAAAACGTGCGTAGTCTTCCAGGTCGTTGATGGGGAATACGCAGTCCGCCGCGTCACCTTCGATGGGCACCCGCACGGTTTCTGCGCCCCAGGCCAGGATCAGGTCGCGGTAATACACCGCTTCTTCACCGATCCACAGGCGCTTGTGGCCGGGGTCGATACCGCTGATGCGGGTGTGGGTGCGCACTTCGGCCTTCAACTGCTCAGCCATCGCGCCCGGTTCGGCCATGCTCAGGCCGTCGGCGTCTTTGTTTTTACCGAAACCCGTGGAGAGCATCGGCTTGGAGTAGGAGCGCCCGTCATCGGCGGTAATCAACAGCAGCGGGGTTTCAGTATCGAGTTTGCGAAACTCCCGGGCCAGGTTGTAGCCAGCCAGGCCGGTGCCGACGATTACGACAGGTGCGTTCATTCCTTACTCCTCAGTTTTTTAAGCAGCGATTTCGATCATTTCAAAATCCATCTTGCCCACACCGCAGTCCGGGCACAGCCAGTCTTCCGGCACGTCTTGCCACGGGGTGCCCGGTGCAATGCCGTCATCCGGCCAGCCCTCGGCTTCGTTGTAGATCAGGCCGCAGACCACACATTGCCACTTTTTCATTTAGGTACTTCCTCAGGGTTCAGGCTTCTACTGGCGCGAACGGTCGATGGTTACAGCGCTGCCGTCCGGCTCAGTGCGTTTTGTACTGATGGGGCCGGGCAGTTGCAAGCCTGTTCGGCGCAACGGGCGGCCAGATCACTCAAATTTATGAGCTGACATGTTAAGCTCGCCGCCTCCTTTGCTGCCAATAATGACTCATTGTGCAACACACAAATCCCCCTCGTTCGGCCCCTCTCTGGCGCTCTCAAAGCTTGCTGACGCCCCTCCCCGACCCGTCTACCCTCGATTGGTTGTTCGACGAAGGCTCGCTGACCCGACGCCTGACCCGTCTGTCGAATGACGGCTTCAGCGTCACGCCGCTGTTCGAAGGCTGGCAGACCTTGCGCACCGATGAATGCGCCGCGCTGGACCTGGCCGAAGGCAGTGAAGGCTGGGTGCGCGAGGTGTATTTGCGCGGGCATGGCCAGGCGTGGGTGTTTGCCCGCAGCGTCGCATCGCGCAGTGCATTGCAGGGCGACGGCTTGCACATGGACGAACTGGGCAGCCGCTCCCTGGGGGAACTGCTGTTTTGCGACCACGCGTTCCAGCGCCGCGCCATCGAGGTTTGCCACTATCCTCAAGCGTGGCTGCCGACGGAAGTTCAGGCCCCTGAGCTGTGGGGCCGCCGCTCGCGCTTCGACCGTGGCACCTTGAGCGTGCTGGTAGCCGAAATTTTCCTGCCGACCCTGTGGAGCGCTGCCCGCGCCCACCCGGAGAACTGCTGATGTACCAGAGCCTGCTCAAGTCCTTGAACCGCTTGAACCCACGGGCCTGGGATTTCATTCAACTGACGCGTATGGACAAGCCGATCGGCATTTATCTGCTGCTGTGGCCGACGTTGTGGGCGCTGTGGATTGCCGGCAAGGGCTCGCCGTCGCTGGCCAATATCGTGATTTTCGTCCTCGGCGTGGTGCTGACCCGCGCGGGCGGTTGTGTGATCAACGATTGGGCGGACCGCAAGGTCGACGGCCATGTGAAGCGCACCGAACAGCGGCCGCTGCCGAGCGGCAAGATCAGCTCCAAAGAGGCGCTGGTGTTCTTTGCGTTGCTGATGGGCGTGAGTTTCCTGCTGGTGCTGTGCACCAACGCAGCAACGGTCTGGCTGTCGTTCGGTGGCCTGGCGCTGGCGTTCAGTTATCCGTTCATGAAGCGCTACACCTATTACCCGCAAGTGGTGCTGGGTGCAGCGTTCTCCTGGGGGATGCCGATGGCGTTCACCGCCGAAACCGGCGAACTGCCGGCTGCGGCCTGGTTGCTGTGGATCGCCAACCTGCTGTGGACGGTGGGTTATGACACGTATTACGCCATGACTGACCGTGACGACGACTTGAAGATCGGCGTGAAATCCACGGCGATTCTGTTTGGCGAAGCAGACCGGGCGATCATCCTGGCCCTGCAAGGGTTGGCGTTGGGCTGCCTGTGGCTGGCCGGCTCGAAATTCGAGCTCGGTGGCTGGTTCCATCTAGGCCTGGCGGTGGCGGCGGGCTGTTTCGCCTGGGAATTCTGGTACACCCGAGGCAAGGACCGCATGCGCTGTTTCAAGGCGTTCTTGCACAACCACTGGGCCGGGTTGGCGATTTTCGTTGGGATTGTGCTGGATTACGCGCTGCGTTGACCGTTGAAAAAGATCGCAGCCTGCGCTCGCTCCAACAGGGGATGGAGCCAGCGCAGGCTGCGATCTGATTACGGCGCAGGCGAATCGCTTATTTATGCTCGTGCACGACGTGCCAGACGTCCTTCATGTTGTCGCCTGCCATGTCACCGGGTTTTTTGTCCTTCATGAAGGTGTAAAGCGGCTTGCCGTCATAGGCCCACTGCATCTTACCGTCGTCACGCTTGATCGTGCTCCACTTGCCTTCGGGCTTGGCACCCGCCGGCGCCATCATTGGCGGCCAGTATTCAGCGCACTCGCCGTTGCACGTCGACTTGCCGCCCGAGTCCTTGTCGTACGTGTACACCGTCATGCCTTTGTGATCGACCATCATCCCGTCTTTCATCATCGCCGGCTCGGCGGCGAAGGCCATTGCCGGCAGCGTTAGTGCAGCTGTAACGAGCAGAGCCTTCCAGGATTGAGCAATGTGTTTCATGGAAACCTTCCTTTGTGGTTGTCAGGATTCGGAGAATTAGAGCTTAGTTCAGGTTCGTGACAATCGCCGGGCGGCTAAAATACTGTCACACGACTGCAATAATTCCGTTATCTAATGCGGCGCAAGACAGTTAAATGACAAGAGGATTAAGGCATGGTTGGCAGGAGCATTCTGATCGTCGACGACGAAGCGCCCATTCGCGAAATGATCGCCGTTGCGTTGGAAATGGCCGGCTACGACTGCCTGGAGGCGGAGAACTCCCAGCAGGCCCACGCCATTATCGTCGACCGCAAACCGGACCTGATCCTGCTCGACTGGATGCTGCCCGGCACTTCCGGCATCGAGCTGGCCCGCCGCCTCAAGCGCGATGAGCTGACCGGGGATATCCCGATCATCATGCTCACCGCCAAGGGTGAAGAGGACAACAAGATCCAGGGCCTGGAAGTGGGTGCCGACGACTACATCACCAAACCCTTTTCCCCCCGCGAACTGGTCGCTCGCCTGAAGGCCGTGCTGCGCCGCGCCGGCCCGACTGATGGCGAGGCGCCGATTGAAGTCGGCGGCCTGCTGCTCGACCCGATCGGCCACCGCGTGACCATCGATGGCAAGCCCGCGGAAATGGGACCGACCGAATACCGACTGCTGCAATTTTTCATGACCCACCAGGAACGCGCCTACACCCGTGGCCAGCTGCTGGATCAGGTCTGGGGCGGCAACGTCTACGTTGAGGAACGCACGGTCGACGTGCACATCCGGCGCCTGCGCAAAGCCCTCGGCGATGCCTACGAAAACCTGGTACAAACCGTGCGCGGCACCGGTTATCGCTTTTCTACGAAGGCGTGATCCGGACTTTTCCCCGCTTTAGAAGTAGACAAGGACGCGCGCTCAAGTGAACCAAAACTGGCATGGCACCCTGATTCGCCACATGCTGCTGCTGGTCACCGCCTGCCTGGTGATCGGTTTGATCACCGGCTACTACGGCTGGAGCCTCGCTGCGGGGTTGGGTCTTTACCTGGCCTGGACCCTCAAGCAACTGCTGCGCCTGCATGAGTGGCTGCGCCTGCATACGCCCGATGAAGCGCCGCCCGATGGCTACGGCCTGTGGGGCGAGGTGTTCGACAGCATCTACCACCTGCAACGTCGTGACCAACGGGTGCGCGGACGCTTGCAAGCGGTGATCGACCGCGTTCAGGAATCCACCGCGGCATTGAAAGATGCCGTGGTCATGCTCGACAGCGATGGCAACCTGGAATGGTGGAACCGCGCCGCTGAAACCCTGCTGGGCCTCAAGACCCCACAAGACAGCGGTCAACCGGTGACCAACTTGGTGCGTCATCCGCGCTTCAAGGAATACTTCGAGCAAGACAGTTACGCCGAACCGTTGGAAATTCCCTCGCCGACCAACGACCGGATGCGCATTCAGCTGTACATCACCCGCTACGGCAACAATGAGCATTTGATGCTGGTGCGTGACGTGACGCGCATCCATCAGCTGGAGCAAATGCGCAAAGACTTCATCGCCAACGTGTCCCATGAACTGCGCACGCCGCTGACGGTGATTTGCGGCTACCTGGAAACCCTGCTCGACAACGTCGAGGACGTGAACCCGCGCTGGAGCCGCGCCCTGCAGCAAATGCAGCAACAGGGCGGGCGCATGCAAACCTTGCTCAACGACTTGCTGTTGCTGGCCAAGCTGGAAGCCACCGATTACCCGTCGGACAACCAGCCGGTGGCCATCGATGGCTTGCTGCAATCGATCAAGAGCGATGCGCAGCAGTTGTCCGGGCAGAAAAACCAGCAAATTACCCTTGAAGCCGATCCGACGATTTTGCTCAAGGGCAGCGAAGCGGAATTACGCAGTGCGTTTTCCAATCTGGTGTTCAACGCGGTGAAATACACCCAGGCCGAAGGCAACATCCGCATTCGCTGGTGGGGTGATGAGCAAGGCGCGCACCTGAGCGTGCAGGATTCCGGGATCGGCATCGACGCCAAACACCTCCCGCGCCTGACTGAACGCTTCTATCGCGTCGACTCAAGCCGCAATTCCAACACCGGCGGCACCGGGCTGGGCCTGGCGATCGTCAAACACGTGCTGTTGCGCCATCGCGCGCGCATGGAGATCAGCAGCGTACCGGGCCACGGCAGTACGTTTACCTGCCACTTCGCCCCTGCCCAGGTCAGTAAATCCCGGGTTATCAGCACTGCTGACTGATACCGGCCAGCACGCGCCACTAGGCAATCGCACAGTCAGCCGCTACATTGGCTGACTTGCGTCTGCTTTTTCAGGTGCACTTTTTTCTTTCCATTCGAATACACGGAACCCGCAAAACTCCATCATGGACCCTTCCCCTGGCTTGACCCTCGCAACAATATTCGCCGACTTCGGCATGATTCTTTTCGCTCTGATCCTGGTTTTGCTCAACGGCTTTTTCGTTGCGGCGGAATTTGCCATGGTCAAACTGCGCTCGACCCGGGTCGAAGCCATCGCTGAACAGCACGGCTGGCGCGGGCACATCCTGCGCACCGTACACAGTCAGCTCGATGCTTACCTGTCGGCGTGCCAATTGGGTATCACCCTCGCCTCCCTGGGCCTGGGCTGGGTCGGCGAACCGGCGTTCGCGCACCTTCTGGCCCCTGTGCTGAGTGCCGTGGGCGTAGATTCCAACGAAGTGGTCAAGGCGATTTCGTTCTTCACCGCGTTCTTCATCATTTCGTACCTGCACATCGTGGTCGGCGAACTGGCGCCCAAATCCTGGGCCATCCGCAAACCCGAGCTGCTGTCGCTGTGGACAGCGGTGCCCTTGTACCTGTTCTACTGGGCCATGTACCCGGCCATCTACCTGCTCAACGCCAGCGCCAACCAGATCCTGCGCATCGCAGGCCAGGGTGAACCCGGCCCGCACCACGAGCACCATTACAGCCGCGACGAGCTCAAGCTGATCCTCCACTCCAGTCGCGCCAGTGACCCCAGCGACCAGGATATGCGCGTGCTGGCATCTGCGGTGGAAATGGGCGAGCTGGAAGTGGTCGACTGGGCCAACTCACGCGAAGACCTGGTCTACCTCAACAGCACGGACAAGCTGGAAGATGTGTTCAGCCTGTTCCGCCGCCACAAGTACAGCCGCTTCCCGGTGTACGACGAGGAAACCGGCAGCTTTATCGGCCTGCTGCACATCAAGGACCTGCTGCTGCAGCTGTCGTTGCTGGAGATGCTGCCGTCCAAGTTCAATCTGACCGAGCTTCTGCACCCGCTGGAGCGGGTGACCAAGCACATGCAGCTGTCCAGCCTGCTGGAACAGTTCCGTCAGGGCGGCGCGCACTTTGCCCTGGTCGAAGAGGCCGACGGCAAGGTGATCGGCTTCCTGACCATGGAAGACGTGCTGGAGGCCCTGGTTGGTGATATCCAGGACGAACACCACAAGGCCGAGCGCGGGATTCTCGCGTATCAGCCGGGCAAACTGCTGGTGCGCGGCGATACTCCGCTGTTCAAGGTCGAGAGGTTGCTGGGTATCGACCTGGATCACGTCGAAGCCGAAACACTCGCCGGGCTGGTCTATGAAAGCTTGAAGCGCGTGCCGGAAGAGGAAGAGGTGCTGGAAGTCGAAGGCCTGCGGATCATCATCAAGAAGATGAAAGGACCGAAGATTGTGCTGGCCAAGGTGTTGATGCTCAATTGATCAGGAGCCGGAAGGCTTTGGTGGCGAGGGAGCTTGCTCCCGCTGGGCTGCGAAGCGGCCCCAAATACTGCGATAGTGGATTGTCTGAAAGAACTGGTTGTCTGGTTTTACGACTGCTGCGCAGCCGAACGGGAGCAAGCTCCCTCGCCACAGTGAATCGCAGTGCTTCGGCCTATTGCTTGCCCAACGCAAAGTTGGGCAATGCCCCCACCGGTTGATTGAACCGGTACGGAATCGATACCAGTCCCATCCCGGTATTGCGCTGCACCACGAAGTGCAGATGCGGCCCGCTGCTGTTGCCGGTATTGCCCGACAGCGCCAGCGCACTGCCCACCCCCACCCGCTGTCCCTCACGAACGCAGACCGAGCCTTTTTTCAGGTGCAGGTAAACGCCCATGGTCCCGTCATCGTGCAGCACCCGCACGAAGTTGCCCGACGGGTCGGTGCCGCGGCCGGTCTGGCTGTTTTCGGTTTTCACCACGATCCCGCCACGGGCCGCGATGATCGGCGTGCCTTCCGGCATGGCGATGTCCATCGCATAACGGTTTTTCGGCCCGTAGTGGCTGTATTGGCCATTGGCCCCCTGACTCAGACGAAACGGGCCGCCTCGCCAGGGCAGCGGGTAGCGATAGGCCATGGCGGTCCCTGACGGGTCGCCCAGGGAGTATTCGAACCTTGGGGTATACACCAGCGGCTTTCCGGGCTTCGAGGCCTTGAGCAGCGCCAGGCGAATACTGCTGCGTGCCGGCATGACCCGGCGGATCGGCCGACTCGGCGCGCCGCTGACATTGTTCAGCCCGGTGAAACTCAATTCGATCTCTACCGGCGCATACAGGTCGTTGCGTACAAACACGCTGTCCATGCCTTTGAGCTGCTTGATGTCGAGGTACACCTGGCGCTCCAGGTGTTCGACCATGCGATCGCGAAAAACGAACACCTGCGAGCCCTGGGTGGGGCGATCACTGTAGGAGACCACGCCATTGGCATCGGTGGACGTGTAGATAGTCATGGCCACGGCCGAGGTGGAGGCCATGAAAAGACCACAGGAGAACAGCAGGCGCGGGAGCATGGGCAGGGTTCTGTCGAGTAAGGCCTGGGAAGGAGCCTAGCAGTGGGAATTGACCTGCGTAGTCGACAGATGTTTCAAGATGGGTGGGTCAGGGTGATGTGTGGTGTAGATGATGATCTCGTCGCGAGCAGGCTCGCTCCTACCGTTGAAACGCATTCCAATGTGGGAGCGGGCCTGCTCGCGAAGGCGGACTGACAGGCGATACGTAATCAAGCGCCAGGAATGAAGTGCTTCTGCGCTGTCCCGCGTGCAATCAATCGCGAAATGTAATCAAGCTTCTGCGCATCCTGATCGACGAAGCGGAAGGTCAGTTGCAGCCATTCGCTGTCGGGCTTCGGCTCGTGGGCGACGATGGCATGCAGGTAGCCGTTGAGGCGGGCGGTTTCGGCGTTGTCGCCCTGTTCAAGGTCGAGTACCGCGCTGTCGAGCACTTGCGGCAGGGTGTCGTTACGCTTCACCACCAGCAGCGCTTCCTTGAGGCTCAGGGCCTTGATCACGCATTGCTGAATGCCGTTCGGCAAGCGCAGCTGACCCTGGCCACGCCCTCCCCCGGCTGCCGCCGCAGCTACCGGCGCCTTGACCGGTGGGCTGTTGAGCAAGCCACCACGGGCTGGGGCAGCGGGCGCAGCGACAGTCGGCGCCACCACGGGCGCCTTGCCTCCGGTCAACGCATTCAACGAATCGTTGGCGAACGCCGGAACGGTTTTGGTGCTGGCCGTGTTTATCAAGGCGTCGAGCTTGCCGACCTTGTGCAGCGCCTGCTTGACCTTGGTGATCAGTTGCTCGTTGGTGAATGGCTTGCTGACGTAGCCGGAGACCCCGGCCTGGATCGCCTGGACGACGTTCTCTTTGTCGCCGCGGCTGGTCACCATGACGAACGGCATGCCCTTGAGGCTGTCTTGCTCGCGGCACCAGGTCAGCAGCTCCAGCCCGGACATTTCCGGCATTTCCCAGTCGCACAGGACCAGGTCGAACGCTTCCCGTGCCAGCAGGGCCTGGGCCTTTCTGCCGTTGACTGCGTCTTCGATCCGCATGCCCGGGAAATAGTTACGCAGGCATTTTTTCACCAGGTCACGAATGAACGAGGCATCGTCCACGACCAACACACTGACCTTACTCATCCATAACCCCTTTAAAAAATCCCGGCTAGCATACCGTCTTACTGATGGCACTTTGCCAAAAACCTTCAGTCACGCCGGGACTTTTCGTTCGCGGGTGCTGCTTTTCGAATTCGTAAGCCGCAAACGAAAACGCCCGGCCAAAGGGCCGGGCGCTTCTCTGGGGCAATCTTACTTATCGTCAACTTTGCCCGGAACATTAGCGGTTTCACCGCTTGTTCCTTCAACTTCTTCCTTCATGCGCTTGAGGCCCAGGTGACGCACGTCAGTACCGCGCACCAGGTAAATCACCAGCTCCGAGATATTGCGCGCGTGGTCGCCGATGCGCTCCAGCGAACGCAGCACCCAGATGATGCTCAAGACCCGCGAGATAGAGCGCGGGTCTTCCATCATGTAGGTCGCCAGCTCACGCAGGGCGGTCTTGTATTCGCGGTCGATGATCTTGTCGTACTGCGCCACCGACAGCGCCAGATCGGCGTCGAAACGGGCAAACGCGTCCAGGGCATCACGCACCATGTTGCGCACCTGGTCGCCGATGTGGCGCACTTCCACGTAACCACGCGGCGCTTCGCCTTCTTCGCACAACTGGATGGCGCGACGGGCGATCTTGGTCGCTTCGTCACCGATGCGCTCCAGGTCGATCACCGATTTGGAGATGCTGATGATCAGGCGCAAGTCGGACGCCGCCGGCTGGCGACGGGCCAGAATGCGCAGGCATTCTTCGTCGATGTTGCGTTCCATCTGGTTGATCTGGTCGTCGATCTCGCGCACCTGCTGGGCCAGGCCGGAATCAGCCTCGATCAGTGCGGTCACTGCGTCGTTGACCTGCTTCTCGACCAGCCCGCCCATGGCCAGGAGGTGGCTGCGCACTTCCTCAAGCTCAGCGTTGAACTGCTGGGAGATGTGGTGGGTTAAGCCTTCCTTCGAAATCATCTTTTGCTCCGCGATAGCTGTGAGCTGCAAGCTACAAGCTGCAAGCTGTTTTGTGTCGTACTCGAACTGCTCTTACTTGCCGCTTTAAGCTTGCGGCTTGCAGCTGTTTCTAGCCGTAACGACCCGTGATGTAGTCTTCGGTCTGCTTCTTCGCCGGATTGGTGAACAGGGTGTCGGTGTCGCCGAACTCCACCAGTTTGCCCATGTACATGAACGCCGTGTAGTCGGAAACCCGCGCGGCCTGCTGCATGTTGTGGGTCACGATCACGATGGTGAATTTGGATTTCAGTTCGTAGATCAGCTCTTCGACTTTCAGCGTCGAGATCGGATCGAGTGCCGAGCACGGCTCGTCGAGCAGCAGCACTTCCGGCTCCACGGCGATGGTACGGGCAATCACCAGACGTTGCTGCTGACCACCGGACAGGCCCAGTGCCGATTCGTGCAGACGGTCTTTGACTTCGTCCCACAACGCCGCGCCTTTCAACGCCCACTCAACGGCTTCGTCGAGCACGCGCTTTTTGTTGATGCCCTGGATGCGCAGGCCGTAGACCACGTTTTCGTAGATGGTTTTCGGGAACGGGTTAGGCTTCTGGAACACCATGCCGACGCGACGACGCAGCTCGGCCACGTCTTCGCCCTTGCGATAGATGTTGTTGCCATACAGGTTGATCGCGCCTTCGACGCGGCAGCCATCCACCAGGTCGTTCATGCGGTTGAAGGTCCGCAGCAGCGTGGATTTGCCGCAGCCGGACGGACCGATGAAGGCGGTCACGCGCTGTTTCGGGATATTCATGCTGACGTCGTAGAGCGCTTGTTTCTCGCCGTAGAACAGGCTCAGGCCCGGCACTTCAATGGCCACGGTTTCCTGCTCGAGGTTCAGGCTCTGTTTGTCGCGACCCAGGGCCGACATATTGATGCCGTGGGTATGTGCTTCGTGCTGCATGGGAGGCTCCCTGTGCTAACAAATTCGGTTTGTTTAACCACTGGCTTGGCCAATGGGTTACTCAAAATCTGTGGCTTGCGCCGACCCTTGTGGGAGCTGGCTTGCCAGCGATGCAGGCGACTCGGTCTGCCAGTAGCACCGCGGTGATGCCATCGCTGGCAAGCCAGCTCCCACAGGGTTTGTCTTAGCTATCCAGCGCCTTGTACTTCTCGCGCAGGTGGTTACGGATATAGACGGCTGACAGGTTCAATGTCGCGATCACCAGCACCAGCAGCAGCGCCGTGGCGTACACCAGCGGCCGCGCGGCTTCGACGTTCGGGCTCTGGAAGCCGACGTCATAAATGTGGAAGCCCAGGTGCATGATCTTCTGGTCCAGGTGCAGGTACGGGTAGTTGCCGTCCACCGGCAGCGACGGCGCCAGCTTCACGACACCCACCAGCATCAGCGGCGCCACTTCACCGGCGGCGCGGGCCACGGCGAGGATCATGCCGGTCATCATCGCCGGGCTGGCCATCGGCAGCACGATCTTCCACAAGGTTTCAGCCTTGGTCGCGCCGAGGGCCAACGAGCCTTCACGCACGGTGCGAGGAATTCGCGCCAGGCCTTCTTCGGTGGCCACGATCACCACCGGCACTGCCAGCAGCGCCAGAGTCAACGAAGCCCACAGCAGGCCTGGCGTACCGAAGGTCGGCGCCGGCAAGGCTTCAGGGAAGAACAGACGGTCGAGCGAGCCACCCAGCACATAGACGAAGAAGCCCAGACCGAACACGCCGTACACGATGGCCGGAACGCCCGCCAGGTTGTTCACCGCGATGCGGATCACGCGGGTCAGGGTGTTCTGCTTGGCGTATTCACGCAGGTACACCGCCGCCAACACACCGAACGGGGTCACGATCATTGCCATGATCAGGGTCATCATCACGGTGCCGAAGATCGCCGGGAAAATCCCGCCTTCGGTGTTCGCTTCACGCGGGTCGTCACTCAGGAATTCCCAGACCTTGCTGAAGTAGAAACCGAGCTTGGTGAAGGTGCCCATGGCGTTCGGCTGATAGGCGTGAACCACTTTACCGAGGCTGATTTCGATTTCTTTGCCGTTGGCATCACGGGCGGTCAGGCTGTCGCGGTTGAACTGCGCGTGCAGATCACCCAGACGTGCCTCGATGTCCTGATAGCGGGCATTGAGTTCGGCACGCTCGGATTCCATGTCCGCTTGTGCGGCCGGGTCGAGCTTGCCTTCCAGTTCCAGCTTGCGACCATGCAGACGGATACGTTCAAGACCGGCGTTGATCGCACCGATGTCGGACTTTTCCAGGGTCTTGAGTTGGGTAGCCAGCTGGTTCACGCGGTTGATCCGCGCTTGCAGTTCAGGCCATGCCGCTTCGCCTTCGGCAATGACCTTGCCGTCCTGTTTGACGTTGACCAGGTAGCCGTAGAAATTGCCCCACTCGCGACGCTCCAGCGCCATCAGTTCGACCGGGGTTTTCTGGTTGGTCAGCCACTCGCCAACGGTCCAGGTGAAGTCGTTGCCGTTCAGGTCACGGTTGCCGACCTTGATCAGCTCGCGGGTCATGAACTCCGGACCTTCGTCCGGCACCGGCAAGCCAGCGCTTTTCAGACGCGCACGCGGCACTTCTTCCTTCTGTACCACTTCGCCGATGACCAGCTGATTGGCCTGGCCCGGCACGTCATAGCTGGCGTGCATCAAATCCGCCGGCCAGAAGTGACCCAGGCCGCGCACGGCAATCACTGCCAGCAGGCCAATCGTCATGATGACCGCGATGGACACCGCGCCACCGCTGATCCAGACGCCTGGGGCGCCGCTCTTGAACCATCCATTCAGGGAGTTCTGTTTCACAGACTTCTACCTTTCTTAAAGCGACGAGTATTTCTTGCGCAGACGCTGACGAATCAGTTCCGCGAGGGTGTTCATGATGAAGGTGAACAACAGCAGTACCAGCGCCGAGAGGAACAGCACGCGGTAGTGGCTGCCGCCGACTTCCGACTCCGGCATTTCCACCGCGACGTTGGCGGCCAGGGTGCGCAGACCTTCGAACAGGTTCATTTCCATGACCGGGGTGTTGCCGGTGGCCATCAGCACGATCATGGTTTCACCGACCGCACGGCCCATGCCGATCATCAGCGCCGAGAAGATGCCCGGGCTGGCGGTGAGGATCACCACACGGGTCATGGTCTGCCATGGCGTGGCGCCGAGGGCCAGGGAACCGAGGGTCAGGCCACGTGGCACGCTGAACACGGCGTCTTCGGCGATGGAATAGATGTTCGGGATCACCGCAAAGCCCATGGCCAGACCGACCACCAGTGCGTTGCGCTGGTCGTAGGTGATGCCCAGGTCGTGGGAGATCCACATGCGCATGTCGCCGCCGAAGAACCAGTTCTCCATGTACGGGCTCATGTACAGCGACAGCCAGCCAACGAAGAGGATCACCGGGATCAGAATCGCGCTTTCCCAGCCATCGGGCACTTTCAGGCGAACGGACTCAGGCAGGCGGCTGAAGGTGAAACCGGCGACAAGAATGCCGATCGGTAACAGCATCAGCAGGCTGAAGATGCCCGGCAGATGTCCTTCCACATACGGGGCCAGGAACAGACCGGCGAAGAAACCGAGGATCACCGTCGGCATCGCTTCCATCAGTTCGATCACCGGCTTGACCTTGCGGCGCATGCCAGGGGCCATGAAGTACGCGGTGTAGATCGCAGCGGCGACGGCCAGTGGCGCGGCCAGCAGCATGGCGTAGAACGCGGCTTTCAGGGTGCCGAAGGTCAGCGGAGACAGGCTCAGTTTCGGTTCGAAGTCGGTGTTGGCGGCGGTCGATTGCCAGACGTATTTAGGCTCGTCGTAGTTCTCGTACCAGACCTTGCTCCACAACGCGCTCCACGACACTTCCGGGTGCGGGTTGTCCAGCAGCAAGGGTTGCAGCTTGCCGCCGGCTTCCACGATCACGCGGTTGGCCCGTGGCGACAGGCCGAACAGGCCCTGGCCTTCGACCACCTGATCCACCAGCAAGGTGCGGTGCGCGGTGCTGTGGAACACGCCGAGCTTGCCGGATGCATCGAGGGCAACGAAGCCTTTGCGACGTTCTTCGGCGGTGATTTCAACGATCGGCGTAGTGCCCATCTGGAAGGTGCGAATCTGCTTCAGGCGCTGCTCGCCATCGTGATCGCGAGCCATGAACCATTGGGCCAGGCCACCTTTGGAGTCGCCGATGATCAGCGAGATACCACCCACAAGCTGGGTACTGGCGGTGACTTGGGCTTCACCGTCTTCCAGCAGTTTGTAGCGACCGTTAAGGCTCTTGTCGCGCAGGCTGAAAACATCGGCCTGGGCGCGACCGTTAACCACGTAAAGCCACTGCTGGCGCGGGTCGACGAAGATGTTCTTCACCGGCTCGTTCATTTGCGGCAGGTCGATACGCTTCTGCTCGTTGGTGACTTCGCCGGTCATCATGTTTTCTTCGCTGGTCAGCGACAAAACATTGAGTTGCGAACCGGTGGCACCGACCAGCATCAGGGTCGAATCGTTGGCGTTGAGGCTGACGTGTTCCAGCGCACCACCGGCTTCGTTCAGCGCAATCGGGGTCTCGCCGTAAGGGTATTCAATGGCGGGAGAGATGGTTTTCTTGCCGTCCGGATAGCTGACTTTATAGGTGTGACGGAACACCAGGG
This sequence comes from Pseudomonas sp. WPR_5_2, assembly GCF_003634475.1. Taxonomy (NCBI): domain Bacteria; kingdom Pseudomonadati; phylum Pseudomonadota; class Gammaproteobacteria; order Pseudomonadales; family Pseudomonadaceae; genus Pseudomonas; species Pseudomonas sp. WPR_5_2. The sequence goes on from NZ_RBLA01000005.1 coordinate 487,964, forward strand.
CCTGACCGTTGGACAAGCCCACCGCCACCAATGGGTGACCTGGCTGGTCCTCGCCGATGGACGTTACGGTGGTGCCGGCCGGTAGCGGCAGATCGACGCGCTTGAGTTCAGCGCCACTGTCGATGTCGAAGAACAACGCCAGGCCCTTGTCGGAAACGCGCATGGCGACCTGGTTTTGCTCTTCTAGGGAGATCATCAGCGGCTTGCCGGCGTCTTGCATCCAGGCTGGCGTGATGGCGTCCTTGGCGGTCAGGCTGGCACCCTGGAACAGGGGCGCGACGACATAGGCAAGGAAGAAGAAGATCAGCGTGATCGCACCCAGCACAGCAAGGCCGCCAACGAGGACGTACCAGCGGGTCAGGCGATCTTTGAGCGCACGAATGCGGCGCTTGCGTTGCAGCTCAGGCGTATTGAAATCAATTCGCTTGGGGGGATTAGTAGTCATGTTGGAATTGGCCAGATCATTCATTCGCACACCCTAGCGATCCTGTATGACAGAAAGATGACAGTGCAGTGACGCAACAAATCCGCCGCCGGCGTAACCAGCAGTGGATAAAGGAATCAGAAGTGGATGGGGGCAGCTCCTGCCGCCCCCAAGGTGAGTCCGCCGGGGTTGCCCCCCGGACTCAATTTGTTACTTTTTTGCGACTTCAGCGCCGCCTTCCGCCAGACCCAGGTCAGCCAGTGCTTTTGCAGCAACCTTGGCTGGCAGTGGGATGTAGCCGTCTTTCACCACAACTTCCTGGCCCTGTTTGGACAGAACCAGTTTCACGAACTCGGCTTCCAGCGGGGCCAGAGGCTTGTTCGGGGCTTTGTTGACGTATACGTACAGGAAACGGGACAGCGGGTACTTGCCGTTCAGGGCGTTTTCTTCGGTGTCTTCGATGAACTCGGTGCTGCCTTTCTTCGACAGGGCAACGGTTTTCACGCTAGCGGTTTTGTAGCCGATGCCCGAGTAACCGATGCCGTTCAGCGAGGAGCTGATCGACTGCACGACCGAAGCCGAACCTGGTTGTTCGTTGACGTTTGGCTTGTAGTCGCCTTTGCACAGGGCTTCTTCTTTGAAGTAGCCGTAGGTGCCGGATACCGAGTTACGACCGAACAGTTGAACCGGCTTGCTGGCCAGGTCGCCGGTCACACCCAGGTCGCCCCAGGTTTTCACTTCGGTTTTAGCGCCGCACAGACGAGTGGACGAGAAGATCGCGTCGACTTGTTCCATGGTCAGGTGCTGGATCGGGTTGTCCTTGTGTACGAAGACAGCCAGGGCGTCCACGGCAACCGGGATTGCGGTTGGCTTGTAGCCGTACTTCTGCTCGAAGGCAGCCAGTTCGGTGTCCTTCATCTTGCGGCTCATCGGGCCCAGGTTGGAGGTGCCTTCAGTCAGCGCAGGTGGCGCAGTGGCGGAGCCAGCGGCCTGAATCTGGATGTTTACGTTCGGGTATTCTTTTTTGTAGTTCTCAGCCCAGAGGGTCATGAGGTTGGCCAGGGTATCGGAACCGACGCTGGACAGGTTGCCCGACACACCAGTGGTCTTGGTGTAGCTCGGGATAGCAGGGTCAACAGCGGCAACCGCGTTGGCAGTCGCAACGCCAGCAGCGACAAAAGTCATTGCCGCCATCAAACGCTTCAGTTTCATGCCTTACTCCTAGCAGATAGGGTGTGTTATTCGGGGCCAAGTATCAGCAGGCCGTGTGAACACTCTATGGCTGAAATATGACAATTGGATGAAAGGCCAGTATTCCGTGTTTCAACGTATTACCGCGTTATCGTTCATCGCCAGCAAGCCGGCTCCTACAGATGATCGTTATCGTTACACAACCCTTGTAGGAGCCGGCTTGCTGGCGAAGAGGCCGGAACTAGCGCCCCTTCTTCCAGAGATAAGCACCCACCAAAATCCCGACCCCGCACAGCACCGCCACATAATAAGCAGGCCCCATCGGGCTTTCCTTGAGCAGCAGGCTGACGATCATCGGCGTCAGGCCACCGAAAATCGCGTAGGCGACGTTGTAGGAGAATGACAGGCCGCTGAAACGCACCACCGGCGGGAATGCCTTGACCATCACGTACGGCACCGCGCCTATGGTGCCCACCAGCAGGCCGGTCAGGGCGTACATCGGGAACAGCCAGTCCGGATGCTCGGCCAGGCTGTGGTAGAAGGTCCAGGAACTGGCCAGCAACGCGGCACAGCCAAACACGAAGACACGCCCCGCCCCAAAGCGATCCGCCAGGGCACCGGAAATGATGCAGCCAAAGCTCAGCAGCACAATGGCCACGCTGTTGGACTGCAGTGCAGTGGTGGGCGAGAAATGGTAGACCGTCTGCAACACGGTCGGGGTCATCAGAATCAGTACCACAATGGCGGCGGACAGCAGCCAGGTCAGCAGCATGGAAATGGCAATCGCGCCACGATGGTCACGCAGCACAGCACGCAGCGGCACCTCTTCGGCCAGGGCCTTGCGCAGTTGCAGTTCGGCGAACACCGGCGTTTCGTGCAGCCAGCGGCGCAGGTACACCGAAAACAGGCCGAACACACCGCCCAGCAGGAACGGGATCCGCCAGGCGTAATCCGCCACTTCCACCGGGGTGTAGAGGCTGTTGATCGCCGTGGCGACCAGAGAACCCAGCAAGATACCCGCCGTCAGGCCGCTGGTCAGGGTGCCGCAGGCATAGCCGATATACCGTTGCGGCACGTGTTCGGAGACGAAGACCCAGGCGCCCGGCACTTCACCGCCGATCGCGGCACCCTGGATCACCCGCATCAGCAGCAACAGGATCGGCGCCCACATGCCGATCTGCGCATAAGTCGGGAGCAGGCCCATGATCAGGGTCGGCACCGCCATCATGAAAATGCTCAGGGTGAACATCTTCTTGCGCCCCAGCAGGTCGCCGAAGTGCGCCATCACGATGCCGCCCAGTGGCCGCGCCAGGTATCCGGCGGCAAAGATGCCGAAGGTCTGCATCAAGCGCAGCCATTCGGGCATGTCCGCCGGGAAGAACAACTTGCCCACCACCGTGGCGAAAAACACGAAAATGATGAAGTCGTAAAACTCAAGGGCGCCGCCCAGGGCCGACAGCGATAGCGTCTTGTAGTCGTGGCGGGTCAGCGGACGTGCAGGTTGGGAAGGCTGCGCGATACTCGAGGGCGCTGTGGTCATGGCAAGGGCTTCTCTTATAGTCAGGTCTGCCGCCCCAACAACGCTGGCAAGGGCTCGGGCAGGTCCGGCACGATAGCAAATTGTTCGAAAAAGCACATAGAGGCGCGTATTTGACAGTCAAAATGAGAACCGGACGGTCGTATCGGAGTCTACCGACCGATATACTCGCAATTGTGCAATAGCTTGCAAGGGTTGCTGTGCGAAAACGCCTGTCAGGTTCATAGGCGATTTCGCAGAGTTTCCCTTTAGGCGCCTTACGAAAAACGTGACGAACGTAGTATGTTCGGGGCTGAATCGTTTTTCCGAGACGGCTATTCACCCGCTATATATACGAAGAGTCACGGGTCAGAGGCACCCCCGGCATGATAGAGCTCGAACAAGAAGATCCGATCCCGCAAGGCGACCTGGCCCTGCAAATCACCGCACTTCCCCGCGAAACCAACGGCTTTGGCGATATTTTCGGCGGCTGGCTGGTGGCGCAGATGGATTTGGCGGGCACCGCCATGGCCAGCAAGGTAGCCGGTGGGCGCGTGGCCACGGTTGCGATCGACCGCATGGCATTCCTGGTGCCGGTGGCGGTGGGCGCTCAGCTCTCCTTCTATACCCAGGCACAGGAAATCGGCCGCAGTTCGATCAAGATGATGGTCGAGGTCTGGAGCGATGATCCGCTGTCGAGCGAATGGCGCAAGGTCACCGAAGCGGTGTTCGTGTTCGTGGCCATCGATGGCAGTGGCCGCACTCGCTCGGTGCCGCCTCGCGCCCGTTAAAGAGCCTCGTTAAACCCGGCGACCGTTTTACGGTCCATTGCAGTCCTGTTACTGATCGAGAGCTGTCCCATGAACACGCCCAACGTTGAAGCCGTGAAACTGGATGAACTGAACTGCTGGCGCATCCGCCATGGTCAGGCCGAATTGCTGGTGGCCCAGCAAGGCGCGCACATCCTCAGTTATCAATTGGCCGGCGAACCGCCAGTGATCTGGCTCAACGATGAGGCAGTGTTCAAGACCGGCAAAAGCATCCGTGCCGGTGTACCGGTGTGCTGGCCGTGGTTCGGCAACTTCGCGCGCAACCCGCAGAGCGTGCAGGCGATGCGCGTCGGCAACGAGCCGCCCAGCGCCCATGGGCTGGTGCGGGCGATGGACTGGGAACTGGGCGGCATTGAAGCCGAGGGCGAAAGCCTGAAGGTCGAATTCCTCCTGCCCTACCCCGAAGGTGGCCTGCCAGGCTGGCCGCATCAGGTGGACTTGAAGTTGAGCATTCGTCTGGATGAGCAACTGCACATCAGCCTGACCAGCCACAACCAGGGCACCGATTCAGTCACTATCAGCCAGGCGCTGCACAGCTACTTCGCCGTCAGCGATGTGCGCAACGTGCATGTCGAAGGCGTGGATGGCTTGAATTACATCGAGACGCTGGACGACTGGAAAACCGTGACCCAGTCCGGCGACCTGCGCTTTACCGGCGAGACTGACCGCATCTACCTCGATCCTCCGGCGAAACTGAGCATCGTCGATCCGACATGGGAACGGCGGATCGAGCTGACCAGCAGTGGTTCGCGCTCGGCGGTGATCTGGAACCCTTGGATCGACCGCGCCGCGGCATTCAGTGACATGGCCGACGATGGCTGGCAGCGCATGCTGTGCATTGAAACGGCGAATGTGATGGAGGATGTGGTGGTGTTGGCGCCGGGTGCCAGCCACACCCTGGGCGTGAGCATCGCCAGCAAACCTCTGTAACACCACAAAACCAAAGTGGGAGCGAGCCTGCTCGCGAAGGCGGCCTGACAGTCAACATTGATGTTGGATGTTATGGCCTCTTCGCGAGCAGGCTCGCTCCCACAGTTTTGAATGCCTACAAATCCGATTCCTTGACCACCCGCACCTTCGCCGCATCCAGCGCATACGCCGCGTCCGCCAGGTCGTTGCTGACCTTCTCGATCTTCAGCGTGCCGGTGACCCACAGCGGCGTGTAGATATCATTGAGCTTCAAGCCCTTGGGATAACGTACCAGCACCAGTTGATTCGGTGGCGGTGGCGGCACGTGGATGCAGGCGCCTGGATACGGCACGAGGAAGAACAACGTGCTGTGGCCCTTTGCATCGGTTTCCAATGGCACCGGATAACCGCCCAGGCGGATGTTCTTGTCGTTCATCGATGGCACGGTCTTGGTCGAATACATCACCGCCGGCAGGCCTTTGCTCTGCTTCATGCCGCCTTTATCGGTAAAGGTGCCATTGGCTTCGGGGGAGTTGTGGTCGATCTCGGGCATGGCCTCGAGGGCCTTTTGGTCCGACTTTGGCATCAGTTCGAGCCAGTCGGTTTCCGGCAGTTCGCCAGCGTGGGCAAGGCCCGCGCCCAGGAAAAGAAGCGGTAAAAGAAAACGGCGCATGGAAGTGCTCGGTAAAGGAAGGACGATTGATCGCCGAGCATTCTAGTCCTCCCGGACTGCGCAGCCGAGAGGACTTCGTCGCTTGAGTCAGTTCTTTTTGATCAGGCCGTAGATCACCAGCAATACCACGGCGCCGACCAGCGCACCGATGAAGCCGGCCCCTTGGCCCGCCTGGTAAATGCCCAGGGCCTGGCCGCCGTAAGTGGCCGCCAACGAACCGCCGATACCGAGCAGGATGGTCATGATCCAACCCATGCTGTCATCGCCCGGTTTCAGGAACCGCGCCAGCAGGCCGACGATCAAGCCGATAAAGATGGTTCCGATAATTCCCATGGCATTTCCCTCTGAATGAAGTGGCTATGCGAAAGCCTAGTCAGACTTTCGCATCCTGCCATGAGAGAACGGCGGTCCCGCATTGGTTCCGCCGCTGCCACATGAAACTATTTACTCGGCAATGAGCGCTTCGACCTTGAGGATCTGCGCGGCCAGCGTCTCGCGGTCTGCACAACGCAGGTTGGCGTGACCGACCTTGCGGCCGACTTTGAACGCCTTGCCATAGTGATGCAGATGGCAATCGGCGATGGCCAGGACTTTCTCGGTCTCAGGCACTTTACCGATGAAGTTGACCATCGCGCTTTCGCCGACCTTGGCGGTCGAACCCAACGGCAGACCGGCCACCGCCCGCAGGTGGTTTTCGAACTGGCTGCACTCGGCACCTTCGGTGGTCCAGTGCCCGGAGTTGTGCACACGCGGGGCGATTTCGTTGGCCTTGAGGCCACCGTCGACTTCGAAGAACTCGAACGCCATCACGCCGACGTAGTCCAGCTGCTTGAGCACACGGCTGGAGTAGTCTTCGGCCAGGGCTTGCAGCGGATGGTCGGTGCTGGCCACGGACAGCTTGAGGATGCCGCTGTCGTGGGTGTTGTGGACCAGTGGGTAGAACTTCGTTTCACCATCGCGTGCACGCACGGCGATCAGCGAGACTTCGCCGGTGAACGGCACGAAGCCTTCCAGCAGGCACGCCACGCTGCCCAGCTCGGCGAACGTGCCGACCACGTCTTCAGCGGTGCGCAGCACTTTCTGGCCCTTGCCGTCGTAACCCAGGGTACGGGTCTTGAGCACGGCTGGCAGACCGATGGAAGCCACGGCGGCGTCCAGGTCAGCCTGGGACTGAATGTCGGCGAACGCCGGGGTCGGGATGCCCAGGTCCTTGAACATGCTCTTCTCGTACCAGCGATCGCGGGCGATACGCAGCGCTTCGGCACTCGGATAGACCGGCACGAATTGCGAGAGGAACGCCACGGTTTCAGCCGGAACGCTTTCGAACTCGAAAGTCACCAGATCGACTTCATCGGCCAGCTGACGCAGGTGATCCTGATCGCCGTAATCGGCGCGCAAGTGTTCGCCCAATGCAGCGGCGCAAGCGTCTGGCGCCGGGTCCAGGAAAGCGAAGTTCATGCCCAGCGGAGTCCCCGCCAGCGCCAACATGCGACCCAACTGGCCGCCACCGATTACACCGATCTTCATCGTCAACAACCTCAGGCGATGCGTGGGTCTGGATTTTCCAGGACGCTGTCTGTCTGCTCAGCACGGAAGGTTTTCAGCACTGCATGGAACTGCGGGTGCTTGGCGCCAAGGATACTCGCCGACAGCAGCGCTGCGTTGATCGCGCCGGCCTTGCCGATGGCCAGTGTGGCGACCGGAATGCCGGCCGGCATCTGCACGATGGAGAGCAGCGAGTCGACGCCCGAGAGCATGGCCGACTGCACCGGCACGCCCAGTACTGGCAAGTGGGTCTTGGCCGCACACATGCCAGGCAAGTGGGCAGCGCCACCGGCACCGGCGATGATCACCTCGATGCCACGCGCCTCGGCTTCTTCAGCGTACTGGAACAGCAGGTCCGGGGTGCGGTGGGCAGAGACCACTTTCACCTCGTAGGGGATGCCGAGCTTTTCCAGCATATCGGCGGTGTGGCTAAGGGTGGACCAATCGGACTTGGAGCCCATGATCACGCCAACCAGTGCACTCATCGTCGTGCCTCTTCTCTCTGGGCGCCCGCAGGCGCGTCAAAAAACAACAAGCCACGCATTGTGCGTGGCTTGATTGTACGAATTATGGCCGGATGAACCGACCGAAGGCCGCGCAGTATACCGCAATGAAGCCAATAAACAGCCCCCATTGCGACCATCTGTCATACGGCGCAAAGCACCGGTTTTATTGACCTGAAGGTCAGCCAGCTACGCCACAAATCCCTGTGGGAGCGGGCTTGCCCGCGAAGGGGCCGGCATATTCGACATAAAGGTATGGAGTGCCGACGCCATCGCTGGCAAGCCAGCTCCCACAGGCGCCCTTTTTTGTTCAAGAACTCGAACCCACAGTACCTTGCGCCGCGCCCCCTTCGAGTTTACGCCACAACAACCGCACATTCGCCTTGCGCACCAACGCGCAGCGGTACAGACGAATCTCCAGCGGCACATGCCATTGCGGACCGCCGCACACTACCAGTTCACCCCGAGCCAATTCAGCGCGGACACTGAGCTGAGGCACCCAGGCAATGCCGAGCCCTTCCAGCGCCATGCTCTTGAGGCTGTCGGCCATCGCGGTTTCGTAGATGGTGGTAAAGCGCAATGCACGTTGACGCAGCAGCATGTTCACGGAACGGCCGAGAAAGGCTCCGGCGCTATAGGCCAGCAACGGCACGCTGCCCTCGCCCTCCAGATCGAACAGCGGCTTGCCGTCGGCGTCGGCGGCGCATACCGGCAACATCTCGGTATGACCAAGGTGCAATGACGGGAAAATTTCCGGGTCCATCTGCATCGCTGCATCCGGATCGTAAAACGCCAGCATCAGGTCGCACCCCCCTTCACGCAGTGCATGCACCGCGTCACCGACGTTGGTCGCCACCAGTCGCGTGGCGATGTTCAGGCCTTCGTTGCGCAACTGCGCAATCCAGCGCGGGAAGAATCCCAGTGCCAACGAGTGTGCGGCGGCTACCTGCATCACTTCGCCCTGCCCGCCTTCCAGATGATGAAGATGACGCAGCACTTCACCCAGCTGTTCGACCACGGTGCGCGCGGTAACCAGAAACAACTGCCCCGCCGCCGTCAGCTCGATCGGGGTGCGCGAGCGATTGACCAGCGTGAGGCCCAATGCGGCTTCCAGGCTGCGGATCCGCCGACTGAAGGCCGGCTGGGTCACGAAGCGCCGTTCCGCTGCCTGGGAGAAGCTGCGGGTGGCGGCCAGGGCACTGAAGTCCTCCAGCCATTTACTTTCCAGATTCATCACGTCCTCCCGGACACGCACCAATTTAGGTCACACGCTCGCCGCGAACGCGGCGTCACACGGGCATTATGCCGAATATGCATAGGCCAGTGTTTAACAGCATTGGCCCAAAATTCTCCACGAGCCTAGCATTTGCAGTGTTCCGGCACAGACCGGGTCCATATCGAGATGATTTCTATCATGTCCTCCGCTGCATCATTCCGCACAGAAAAAGACCTGCTTGGCGTACTCGAAGTACCGGCTCAAGCGTATTACGGCATCCAGACCCTGCGAGCGGTGAACAACTTCCGCCTCTCCGGTGTTCCGATTTCGCATTACCCGAAGCTGGTTGTCGGCCTGGCGATGGTCAAACAAGCCGCCGCTGACGCCAACCGCGAGCTGGGTCACCTGAGCGAAGCCAAGCACGCTGCCATCAGCGAAGCCTGTGCCCGTCTGATCCGCGGCGATTTCCACGATGAGTTCGTGGTGGACATGATTCAAGGCGGCGCTGGCACTTCGACCAACATGAATGCCAACGAAGTCATCGCCAACATCGCGCTGGAGGCCATGGGTCACCAGAAAGGCGAATACCAATACCTGCACCCGAACAACGACGTGAACATGGCGCAGTCGACCAACGACGCCTACCCGACGGCCATCCGCCTGGGTCTGCTGTTGGGCCACGACGCGCTGCTGGCCAGCCTCGATAGCCTGATCCAGTCGTTCGCCGCCAAGGGTGAAGAATTCAGCCACGTCCTGAAGATGGGTCGTACCCAACTGCAAGACGCCGTGCCAATGACCCTGGGCCAGGAATTCCGTGCCTTCGCCACCACCCTGGGCGAAGACCTGGCGCGCCTCAAGACACTGGCGCCAGAGCTGCTGACCGAAGTGAACCTGGGCGGCACCGCCATCGGCACCGGCATCAACGCCGACCCGCGTTACCAGCACCTGGCCGTTCAGCGCCTGGCCACCATCAGCGGTCATCCGCTGGTACCGGCAGCCGACTTGATCGAAGCCACTTCCGACATGGGCGCCTTCGTACTGTTCTCCGGCATGCTCAAGCGCACCGCGGTCAAGCTGTCGAAGATCTGCAACGACCTGCGCCTGCTGTCCAGCGGCCCACGCACCGGCATCAACGAAATCAACCTGCCGGCGCGTCAGCCAGGCAGCTCGATCATGCCAGGCAAGGTCAACCCGGTTATCCCGGAAGCCGTGAACCAGGTGGCGTTCCAGATCATCGGCAACGACTTGGCCCTGACCATCGCGGCCGAAGGCGGCCAGCTGCAACTGAACGTGATGGAGCCGCTGATCGCCTTCAAGATCTTCGACTCGATCCGCCTGCTGCAACGCGCCATGGACATGCTGCGCGAGCACTGCATCACCGGCATCACCGCCAACGAAGAACGCTGCCGTGAACTGGTCGAGCACTCGATCGGCCTGGTGACCGCGCTGAACCCGTACATCGGCTATGAAAACGCCACCCGTATCGCCCGCATTGCTCTTGAAAGCGGCCGCGGCGTGCTGGAACTGGTGCGCGAAGAAGGCTTGCTCGACGACGCCATGCTCGCCGACATCCTGCGCCCGGAAAACATGATTGCCCCGCGCCTGGTTCCGCTTAAAGCCTGACCCGACGCGTTACTCGTAGCACCGCTCACCAGGTCGAGGGACTAGACACCTCTCACCTTTTGAGGGCTTGGAGATCACTCTCCAGGCCCTTTTTTTTACCCTTATTGCTCCCACAAGAGCAGCAACTCGCTTCATTGAATGCACCACAATCGTGCAGACGGACGGTACTGTCATCGGTATAGTGCCGCCCCTCTTCGCGTGAGCGGTCGTCGGTAGCGAGGCCACAACCCATGCGAAACCCGAACTAATAACAAACCCGCGATATGAAACCGGGACGAACTTCGACCCGCCTGTTGTGCCATGCGCCCACTGGTGTAACTCGATGTGACTGCCCGGCAGCATTTGCCTACACAAAAAACAGCGAGGAATAATCCATGCTCGAAGTCATTAACGACTTCCTCTCAGGAAAAGTACTGATCGTGCTCATTGTCGGGCTCGGTAGCTACTTCACGATCCGCTCGCGTTTCGTTCAATTGCGTCACTTCTTCCATATGTTCGCGGTGTTCCGCGACAGCCTCAAAAGCAGCGCCGGGCAACTCAGTTCATTCCAGGCCCTGATGCTCAGCCTCGCCGGCCGCGTCGGTGCGGGCAACATCGCCGGTGTCGGTATCGCCGTGACCCTCGGCGGGCCCGGAGCGGTGTTCTGGATGTGGGTCACCGCGCTGGTCGGCATGTCCAGCAGCTTCTTCGAATGCTCCCTGGCCCAAGTCTACAAGCGCGCCGATGGCGACGGCCTGTACCGAGGTGGCCCGGCCTACTACATCCAGCACGGTCTGAAGCTGAAAGGCATGGCGGTGGTGTTCTCCATCCTGCTGCTGGTCACCTACGGCTTCGCCTTCATTGGCCTGCAGTCCTACACCGTGACCCACTCGCTGCAGAACGCCTTTGCCTTCGACCCACGCCACACCGGTATCGTCCTGGCGGTGCTCCTGGCCATCACCTTCATCGGCGGCATCAAGCGCATCGCCTCGGTGTCCGACCTGCTGGTACCGGTCAAGACCCTGGCCTATATCGGCGTGACCCTATACGTGATCGGTACCCAGATCGAACATGTGCCAGCCATGCTGGAAACCATCTTCAAGAGCGCCTTCGGCCTCGACCCGGCCTTCGGCGGCCTGCTCGGCAGCGCCATCGTCATGGGCGTGAAGCGTGGAGTGTTCGCCAACGAAGCGGGCCTGGGCAGTGCGCCGAACGTGGCCGCAGTGGCCGCCGTGAAGCACCCGGGCGCCCAAGGAGTGGTCCAGGCCTTCAGCGTGTTCCTCGACACCTTCGTTATCTGCACCTGCACCGCGCTGCTGATCCTTCTGTCGGGCTTCTACACCCCGGGCTTCGAGGGTGACGGCATCGTCCTTACCCAGAACTCGCTAGCCGCCGTGGTCGGTGACTGGGGCCGCATGTTCGTCAGCGTCGCTCTGTCGCTGTTCGTCTTCACCTGTATCCTCTACAACTACTACCTGGGCGAGAATAGCTTGCAGTTTCTCAGCCGCAACCGCGCCCTGCTGATGGTTTTCCGCGGCCTGGTGCTGGCGCTGGTGGTATGGGGTTCGATGCAGGACCTTTCGACCGTGTTCGCCTTCGCCGACATCACCATGACCTGCCTGGCCTTCGTCAACCTGGTGGCCCTGGCGATGCTGTTCAAGGTGGGCCTGCGCGTGATGCGTGACTACGATGACCAGCGCGCCGCCGGCATCACGACCCCGGTGTTCGATTCGAGCAAGTTCCCGGATCTGGATCTGGACTTGAAAGCCTGGCCGGCCAACCCGCCGGCCGCCGCCAAGGCTGAAGCTCAGCCGCAAGGCGTACCCGCAGCGCAACGCTGATCGGTTAAAGTGCGCCATCCCCTGTGGGAGCGAGCCTGCTCGCGAAAGCGGTGTATCAGTCGACATCAATGTTGAATGATTAACCGCATTCGCGAGCAGGCTCGCTCCCACAAGGGAAGTCATTGTTCTCGGAGAACCTCCATGAATTCCTCGACCTACCCCGCCGCCCAGCACGTCATGGTGCTCTACACCGGTGGCACCATCGGCATGCAAGCCAGCGCCAATGGCCTGGCCCCGGCGTCCGGTTTCGAAGCGCGTATGCGCGACTACCTGCACAGCCAGCCTGATCTGGTGGTGCCGCAGTGGCGTTTCCGCGAAATGACACCGCTGATCGACAGCGCCAACATGACCCCGATGTACTGGCAGCAACTGCGTGAAGCAGTCGTCGACGCCGTCGACGTTCAGGGCTGCGACAGCGTGCTGATCCTGCATGGCACCGACACCCTGGCCTACAGCGCCGCCGCCATGAGCTTTCAACTGCTCGGGCTGCATGCCCGCGTGTGCTTCACCGGCTCGATGCTGCCGGCAGGCGTGACCGACAGCGATGCCTGGGAAAACCTCGGCGGCGCGCTGGCTGCCTTGGGCCAGGGCCTGGCACCGGGCGTGCATTTGTACTTCCACGGCGAACGGCTGGACCCGACCCGCTGCGCGAAGGTCCGCAGTTTCGGACGGCATCCGTTCAAGCGCCTGGAGCGTCAGGGCGGTGGCGTGAAGGCCGCCTCTTTGCCTGCTGCGCTGAACTACAACCAGAGCAAACAACTGGCGAATGTCGCGGTGCTGCCGCTGTTCCCCGGCATCCGTGCCGAGATCCTGGATGGCCTGCTCGACAGCGGTATTCAGGGGCTGGTGCTGGAGTGCTATGGCAGCGGCACCGGGCCGAGTGATAACCCGCAATTCCTTGCCAGCCTGGAACGGGCGCGGGACAAGGGCGTAGTGGTGGTTGCCGTGACCCAATGCCATGAAGGTGGTGTGGAGTTGGATGTGTACGAGGCCGGTAGCCGGTTGCGCGGCGTGGGCGTGTTGTCCGGTGGCGGCATGACGCGTGAGGCGGCGTTCGGCAAGCTGCATGGGCTGTTGGGGGCCGGACTCGAAATCACCGAGGTTCGGCGATTGATCGAACTCGACCTCTGCGGTGAACTCATCTGAACCTGTAGGAGCCGGCTTGCTGGCGATTTGGGCGGCGCGGTGTATCAGGTACACCGCGTTATCGTTCTTCGCCAGCAAGCCGGCTCCTACAAGGGCGTCGGCATGTAACTTGCTGTGTTCCAGCCATCCCAAGGCTGGAAGTCCCCATGCTCCACTCCCACCTCACCACCCTCAACGCCGTTTCCCTGGTGCTCAACGCGTTCAAGGACAAAGGCCTGTCCAGTGAAGCCTTGTTGGCCGGCAGTGGCATCAGCACGGCGGATCTCAACCGGGCCGACACACGCATCACCACCAACCAGGAAATGCAGGTGTGCGCCAACGCCGTCGCCCTCAAGCGCGATATCGGCCTGGAGCTGGGGCGGCGCATGCACGTTTCCTGCTACGGCATTCTCGGTTACGCGTTGCTCACCTGTGCCACCTTCGGTGACGCGTTACGCCTGGCAATGCGTTATCCGGCGCTGCTGGGAACACTTTTCGAGCTGAGCCTGGAGGACGACGGCGAGCGCATCTGGTTCGTCGCCGCCGATTACCGGGAGAGCCCGGCACTGGCGGTGTTCAATGCCGAGTTCTGTCTGGTCTCGCTGAAAGTCATCTGCGACGACCTGCTGGGGCATCCGCTGCCGCTGCTGGCCGCACGCTTCGAGCATGCCGCCCCTGATTATCAGGCGACCTATGCCGAGCACTTCGACTGCCCGCTGCATTTCGGCGCGCAGGACAACGCATTCGCCTTCGACAAGCGCTGGCTCGATCAACTCCTGCCACTGGCCGATGTCATCACCCATCAGGCCACGGCCGAACGCTGTCGCAAGCAGAACACTGAATTCACCGGACGCCAGGCATGGCTGGGGCGGATTCGTCAGTTGCTCAGCGCGCAATTGAATGCCGCACCAGGGCTGGAGGGCCTGGCCGAGCAGATGAACTGCTCGGCGCGCACCCTGCGCCGCCACCTCAAGGACCTGGGTTGCAGCTATCAGGAGTTACTCGACGAACTGCGCTTTGAGCAGGCCAAGCAGATGCTTTGTGAGGATCAACTGCCGATCTACCGAATTGCCGAAGCGCTGGGCTTCAGCGAAACCGCGAGTTTCCGCCATGCGTTCGTGCGCTGGAGCGGCGTGGCGCCCAGCCAGTTCCGCCCGTAGCACGCGCCCATCCTTGTGGGAGCAAAGCTTGCTCGCGATGCGGGCATCGCGGTGTTTCTGTTAAAACGCGGCGATGCCATCGCGAGCAAGCTTTGCTCCCACAGGGGGCGAATTTCGGTCAAATGTTTTGGCCATATCGATCCCCTTTTGGCCTTTCCTGCCGTTCTCCAAAACCGTCTGCGCCGCAAGACTGTGTTCAAACCGAATCAGCCTGCGGAGAACAAGAAATGCTGACGATTTATTCAGATGATCACCACCTGCACCACGGCCGTTGCGAATTGATCGACGGGCAACTCAAGCCTTGCTTCGAAATGCCGTCCCGCGCCGACCACGTACTGGCACGGGTGCAACACCAGAACCTCGGGCCGGTAGAAGGTCCGAAGGACTTTGGCCTCGACCCGATTGCGCGCATTCACAGCCGCGACTACCTCGAGTTCTTCAAGGGCGCCTGGGCCCGCTGGACCGAGTTCAACACCGACGGTGACTTGCTGCCTTACACATGGCCAGCCCGCACCTTGCGCCGCATCAAGCCCACCAGCCTGCATGGTGAACTCGGTTATTACAGCTTCGACGGCGGCGCGCCGATTACCGCCGGCACCTGGCAGGCGGCGTACAGCGCGGCGCAGGTGGCGTTGACCGCGCAAGCGGAAATCCAGCGTGGCGCCCGCAGTGCCTTCGCCCTGTGCCGTCCACCGGGACACCATGCCGCCGGCGATTTGATGGGGGGTTACTGCTACCTCAACAACGCCGCCATCGCCGCCCAGGCGTTCCTCGATCAAGGCCACAAAAAGGTCGCGATACTCGACGTCGACTACCATCACGGCAACGGCACGCAGTCGATTTTCTACGAGCGCAGTGATGTGCTGTTCACCTCGATCCACGGTCACCCGGAAGCCGAGTTCCCGTTCTTCCTCGGCTATGAAGACGAGTTGGGCGAAGGCGCCGGCGAAGGCTTCAATTTCAACTATCCGTTGGCCGCAGGCTCAGGCTGGGACATCTGGAGTGCAGCGCTGGAACAGGCCTGCAAAGAGATCGAAAGCTACGGAGCCGACATCATCGTCGTATCCCTGGGCGTAGACACCTTCAAGGACGATCCGATCTCGCAATTCAAACTCGACAGCCCGGATTACCTGGCCATGGGCAAGCGCATTGCGGCCCTCGGCAAACCGACGCTGTTCGTGATGGAAGGCGGTTACGCGGTTGAAGAAATCGGCATCAATGCCGTGAACGTTCTCGAAGGTTTTGAAAGCGCCCAGGGGAAATAACAACAATGAACAGACTCAAGCGTTTTATCGCGCCAGCGCTTTGCGCGACCGTGCTTAGTGGCGCCGTCCATGCCGAAGAGCGAACCTTGCGCGTCTACAACTGGTTCGACTACATCACCCCCAAGGCCCTGGAAGACTTCAAGGCACAAAACACCCAGACCAAACTGGTCTACGACATTTTCGACACCAACGAAGCCCTCGAAGCCAAGCTGCTGACCGGCAACTCCGGCTACGACGTGGTAGTGCCATCCAACGTGTTCCTGGCCAAGCAGATCGAAGCCGGGGTGTTCCAGCCGTTGGACCGCAGCAAGTTGCCAAACTGGAATCACCTCGACCCCAAGCTGATGAAGCTGATCGAGGCCAACGACCCGGGTAACAAATTCGCCGTGCCCTACATGTACGGCACCATCCTGATCGGCTTCAACCCGGACAAGGTCAAAGCCGCGCTGGGTGCCGATGCTCCGGTGGATAGCTGGGATCTGATCTTCAAGGAAGAGAACATCAGCAAGCTCAAGCAGTGCGGCGTCGCCCTGCTCGACTCGCCGTCGGAGATCCTGCCACTGGCCTTGCAACACCTTGGCCTGGACCCCAACAGCAAGAAGCCTGCGGACTACGACAAGGCAGAAGCGCTGTTGATGAAGATCCGCCCGCACGTCACCTACTTCCACTCCTCCAAGTACATGGCTGACATCGCCAACGGCGATATCTGCGTTGCGGTCGGCTATTCCGGCAGCTTCTCCCAGGCCGCCAACCGCGCCAAGGAAGCCAAGAATGGTGTGGTCGTCGACATGCGCCTGCCCAAGGAAGGCGCGCCGATCTGGTTCGATATGCTCTCGATTCCAAAAGGCGCGAAGAACCCGGAAGACGCCTACACCTTCATCAACTATTTGCTGCAACCGCAAGTGATTGCGCCGGTCAGTGACTTCGTTGGCTATCCGAACCCGAACAAGGATGCGACAGAGCTGGTCGACCCGGCGATCCGCAACAACCCGAACCTGTACCCGACCGAAACGGCGATGGGCACGCTCTATACCCTGCAACCGCTGCCGCGGGATGCCGAACGCGCGCGGACCCGGGCCTGGACCAAGATCAAGTCCGGGACTTGAAGCTGCCACCCCTGTAGGAGCTCGCTCCTACAATTCAAGACCCGCATTCGCGGGTCTTTTTTTGTCCGCAATATTTATCTACCGCCTCGCGCGATGCCCCGCTTTCTACCTTGCCCTGATCCGGCGTGCCTTTCGTGCGCCCACTGTCAGACAAGGATTTGCCCATGCCTGAAACTTCCTCGCCCAGCGCCGTGGATGTGCTGACCCAATTGGTGACCGGCCCTTCATTGCAGGATGTCGCTTCGAAGGTACTGCGCCCGGCGCTCAAAACCCTGTACCCCAGCCTGGACCTCGATCCACAACTGTCCATCCTGGTGACCCCCACCTGGCAAGTCGAAAATGAACGTGTCATCCCCGGCCCGAGCCAATACGAATCACTCACCGATGTATTGGTGCGCCTCGGTCTGTCCGGCACCCACGTGACCTGGATGGATGGCGAACACTTCCTGACCCTGCACCCGGAAATCGAAAGGCCGGTTCAACTGCCGGTGAAAGTCGATACGCTCGGAACCCTGATCAATGAACTCGCGCCACTGCTGTTCGTGGCCTATCGGGAACAACAGATCGACTACTGGAACGAGTCCATCCCTCCCGCTCAGCCGCGCTGGTATCAGTTATCTGACGCCTTGCGCAGCCTGTGGAACCTCAACGATTCGGTTGACCTGGACGCAGATCAACGAGCCATGGCCCTCGCTGTATTCACCTCCCCCGACAAATTGCAGCGACATCCCACCGACCCATACAAGACCCGAGCCTGCCTGATCGATGTCGATCAAGGCGATGGTGCAGACCGTAAACACCTCAATGTGCTCGACATGGCCGTGCTGATGGGATCCCTGGCAGAACGTACTCTGATCGTCACCTATTCGCTGAGCAGGGGTTTCCAGAGTTTCGACTCGCTTGACGCCTTGGGCCTGGCACTGGGGGACGCCTATGCAAAAAACGCTGGCCAGGGGACGTTGAACTGGCGGCTTTACGAACCCGAAGGCAACTTCTTCGACCAACAGGCCTGCACGCTCATCGCGTTGGAAGCGGACGTCATCGGTTCGATCAGTTTTTTCCCGTCCTCGGCCGAAACAGACTTCTACCCATACGTTGGAACGGTCGGCAATCCCTCAGAACCCCCTCCTCGACTGCAATCCCGATTCGATAGCTTGCGCCCCTTGCTGCCACCCTGGCTGGACAAGGCAACCGCCGCCGACCAGACCTGCTACAGCCGACACTTGCTGGATCTGGTGGTGATACAGCATCAAAACGCCGGGAAGACATTTCAGGGCGAAGTCCCCGATATCCACGCATTCGCGCTGGACGCACTTGCTAAACAGATACTCAAAGACCACCCACAAGCGGGCGACGTGAAGGTCGACAACATCGAGATCAGCATCACCAACCTGGTGGTCTGGGGCACCTTCGTGTTACCGGGCAATACTGAAACCCTGACGCTATCGCTCACCGAGCTCGCGCTGCAGAACCTCTCGGGACTGCCGTTGGGCAACAAGACGGTGTGCTATCAGGACGGCACCCCGGTGCCCGACTGGATGAGTGTGAGTTACATGGAAAAGCTGGTGAACACCGTCGATATCGGTGCGACCTATCCGGCGATGCTGAAACAAAAACTGGTCGACGACGCAACCCGGGCCCTCGAACTGCAACAGCTCTACACCCGTCAACTCTCCGTGGAACTGCCGTTGCTGGCGCTGCAACACAAGATACGCGGCGAAGCGCAACTGGATGAGCAAGGCTACCGCTATGTCATCGCAGCGATCGCCGCTCACGCAACGGATCGACAGGTAGATGGGCAAGACATCGAAATTCGCCCGCTGGCGTTTACCCGCAAGAACACCACGCCCGACGAGGTCGTCAACATGTTCGTCATCGGTCCACGCCAGGCAGACAAAGGCCCTTGCCTGCTCTATCGACCGTTACTCGACCCGCCATTGATTCAATTCCCCAGCCCAACCAATTTGCTGTATGCGATCAAACATTCCCGGGCAATCAGGGAGTCGGTATTGGCCTGGTTACCAGACGGAGTCCGCTTCAACTACTCCCAGTACGTCTTTCCTGCAAAACTGCCTTCGGTATGGACGGTGCCGCAATTGCTGGTCGATCCAACGGCCGCAATCGACCTGTCCGGGGCTGTCTCGCTCGGGACACGGGTGATCGATAAGGACGTGATGGCAACGCTGTTCAAGGCCAATGTGCAAGCCATGATCACCCAGGCAGATCGCCAATCGGTGTCCAATGCCGAGGCGCGCTGGGCGTCTCTCAAACAGGGTGGCTGGATGATTTTCAACGCGGCGTTGCCGTTTCTGGGACGGAGCGTGGGCACTGCGGCCTGGATCTGGCAAATCATGGAAGACTTGCAGGAGTTGAGTGACAGCGCCAACAAGGATCCTGCCAGCATCGACTGGACGGCACTGGCTGACATCCTGCTGGCCCTGGGCATGGTGCTCGCCCACCGGGCGGCCACCGGCAACAGACCGCCACGGGAATCGAAAACGCCGTCCGAACGCCCACGCCCGCTACCCGCAAAGCCAGTCCCTCAGGAGATCAAGGTGCTGCAATTGCCGGATATCAGCGGCACATTGCTTCCTGCGGCCCATGAAACTTCACTCAATGCCATCGGCGCCCTGAACCGTTCGCGTCCAGGACTTGGTTCGCATCTCGACAGTCTTCAAATCCGTAAACCGGAAGGGCTTGGTAATCCGCAAAGTACAGGCCCACACCGGCACCTCTATGCTCACGGGCAAAAATGGTACGCGACGGTGGGAGAGCGCTGGTTCGAAGTGATGCTCAATGACGAAGAACAGGTACAGATCATCGACACGCGTCAGCAATCCCCGCGCACCGGACCGCTACTGACTCACAACGCCAGCGGCCAGTGGTTTATCGACCTGCGATTGCGTTTGCGGGGTGGCGGCCTGCGCAACCGGCGAAAAAAACTGCAACAGGAAAACCGGGCACAGCTGACTCAGAAGAAAGCGGCGCTCGCTGCCTTCGACACCACGTTGCAGGTCAAGCGGACACAGCTCAAAGATGCCCGCAAAGCCATGCTCGAAGCCTCCCCCGAAGACCGCGCCAGTGCACGCCAGACATTCCTCGA
The DNA here is from genome assembly GCF_003634475.1 of Pseudomonas sp. WPR_5_2. Classification (NCBI taxonomy): domain Bacteria; kingdom Pseudomonadati; phylum Pseudomonadota; class Gammaproteobacteria; order Pseudomonadales; family Pseudomonadaceae; genus Pseudomonas; species Pseudomonas sp. WPR_5_2. The sequence goes on from NZ_RBLA01000005.1 coordinate 507,973, forward strand.
TACGCTGGATCAGCAGGTTCAGGATTATGGCGTCCACATTCAGGAACTCAAGGCGCTGAACACACTGGAGCCTGTGCCCAATTACCGCACCGCGATGCTCGACCGGTTGTCGTTGCAGCTGTTCCTGATGCAATCCTGGCTAGACGAACAATCGTCGGAATTTCGCAACAGCCTGACCACGACCCTGGCATTGCTCGATGAAGAATCGCCAGCGCAGCCCGCCGAGCGTGCCGGGCCTTTTGAAAGGATGACCGATCTGACCCAGGGCATGATCGACAAGGTCGAACTCGCCCGTACGCGCTTCGAGGAGCTCGGCTTGCTCGGCAGGGAGGCTGTCGAAGTCAGTCGCGTCTACAAGGCAAAGCTCCCGCCCTTTGCGCTCGATGACCTCAAACTGCTGCAAATCACTTTGGGTCAGGAGTTATGTCTCAAGGCAGGCCCTGCAGAAACCCTGGCGGATGCCCGACTCGCCCTGGTAAATCTGGTCGAGGATGCCGCCTTGAATATCCAGAGCGCCCTGGACCTGAGCACTGACGAAAGCCTGAATGATCTCGGTGAGCGGATTGAGACGATGAGCAACCTGGCGGAACAGTTCACGGTCATTGACCAGCGTTTTCTTGATCTCGTCAGCGAATACCCCGAGCACATCGTGACAGAGCGTGTTGAGCAGGTACGCGTCCGTATTGCCGGGTTCTACAAGGATACAGTTAACCAGTTGGCGAATTTGCTGCGTGAGCAGCGACTTGTCGAACCGCTGCCCGGCCCGTCCAGACCGTCGGCGCCCCCGACCAGAAAGATTATCAAGACACGGTACAAGGGCACGCTCGTTGGCGAAGCAAGAAAGGACACCAAGGGGCAACAAACCGATCTGGTCGATGTGAAATCGCCGCTGACCGGCAAGGTCATCGCAACATTTCACGAAAAAACGCCAGGGGTCTGGCTTGAAAGAGTCACCCGCCAAGAACCTCCCACCCAGGCAAAACCTGATCTGACCAAAAGCATTGAAACCGGCCAGGGACTGCTCGATGGTGTGGCAGCTTTCCAGAGGCGCACTGAAGCCCACGTCAGCCGTGCACCCCGTATTCCGATCGAGATTGAAGAGATCTACCACCAGCATGCCGCACGTCTGCGCGAAGCCATGGATGCAATTGATAGCGCGTTGACCGCGAGCAACCTTACCGACGAGGGTGCGGCCAGCCTCTTGAGCAAAGATCTGGAAACAGCAGCAGCCGCGCTTTATAAGAAAGGCATCAGCACCCGCATACAGTTGATCAAGCAGCAGCCGCCAACAGCGGCCCGAATCGAATGGCTCAAGGGCAAAGGTGAAGTCGTCATCTCGAAAACCGCTGCACGACGCCGACTCAAGGGGCCGACCAAGGACTATCTGGACGAGTACGAAGTGCTCGACCACAAAACCCGCAAGGTGCTGTGGTATGCCCATTTTCACTACGCTAATGTCACCGATCCGGCAGACTCATTCACAGCCGCACATTTGAAGACAGTCGAACAACGACGATTGGGTGGATCATTCGATTTTCGCGACAAGAGCAATCAGGAACTCGTTGCCATTTATCGCAGTGAAATCAGCCGTACGCTGGCCGCGCCGCTTTTCTTTACGTAAACCGCGGGGCGCTCACACCCGCCAGACTTCCCGCAAGCGTGCCAGTGCCAGCTCGATCGCCGGCTCTGGCACCGCGGCGAAACCCAGCACCAGCCCGGCACGCTGATCGATTGGAACTGTCGAGTCCGGCAGCCAGTAACTGCTCAGGCCGTTGATTTCAACGTCCACCTGGGCAGCTTGCTCGATCAATTGTTGCTCGCGGGCCTGACTGTCCACCGCAACTGTCAGGTGCAATCCGGCCGAGACCGCAGGCAAGCTGCCGACGCCGACCACCCCCTGCGGCCAGCCACTGAGCAGCGTATTGCGACGGCTGAGGGCGGCCCGGCGCATCCGCCGGATGTGCCGCTGAAAGTGCCCGGCGGCCATGAACTCGGCCATGACCGCCTGGGTGCTCACTTCTGAATGCCGGACATCCACCGCCCGACGTTGCGAAAACGCGTCCACCAGCCCCGGCGGCAATACCAGATACCCCAGGCGCAATGCCGGAAAAGCGACTTTGCCGAAAGTGCCGACATACAGCACCCGCCCCTGTTGATCGAGTGCCGCCAACGGTGCCAAGGGCGCGCCGGTGTAACGATACTCGCCGTCGTAGTCGTCCTCGACGATCCAACCCTGGGTACGTCCGGCCCAGGCCAACAGTTCCAGGCGTCGGGCCAGGCTCATGACCACCCCGGTTGGATATTGATGAGACGGTGTGACGTAGGCCACGCGGCAATCACCGCAAGCGGCCAGCGCCGCGCAGTCCATGCCTTCTGCATCTACCGGCACCCCATGCAAACGCCCGCCAGCAACAGCAAACGCGTGCCCGGCAGCACGATATCCGGGATTTTCGACGCCTACGCCATCGCCTGGCTCCACCAGTAACTGTGCACAAAGGCTAATCCCCTGCTGCGCACCACTGGTGATCACAATTTGTTCAGCCGAGCACTGCATGCCCCGTGAGCTGCGCAAATAAGCAGCAATCAGACTGCGTAAACGCGCATCGCCGGCAGGGTCGCCGTAGCACAGTTGCTGTAAATCCGGTTTGCGCCAGAAAGCCGCATTCAGCTTGGCCCAGACGTCAAAGGGAAACAGGTCGAAAGCCGGAACGCCTACTCGAAAAGCCCTCGGCGGCCCACTCGGCGGGCGGGGCAAATGGTTGTTTTCCAACCGCTGCAGCGCACCGCTGTGGATAACTTTACTGGATGAAACACCAGGTAAGTCAGCCGATTTTGTGGATAAGGTTGTGGGTAAGCCTGTTGAAAAGCCTGTGGATACTTTTGTGGATATTTTTTTTGCCTGAGGTAACTGCGCTACATAAGTGCCATCGCCGACCCGCCCTTCAATGAAGCCTTCGGCATAGAGCTGATCGTAGGCTCGCACCACACTATTGCGGGAGATCGTCAGCGCCGCCGCCAGATCCCGGCTGGCTGGCAAACGTGTGCCGCTGGCAAGTCGCCCATCGAGTACGCGCATGCGTAATGCTTGATAAAGCTGGCGGCTCAAGCCTTTGCGGCGGTCGAGCTCGATACCGGCCGGGTTGAATGGCATCGACAGAGTGGGCGAATCCGACATGACAATGGACCTATGAAATTGGTCGTCAATGGCTCTTACAACAGACCAATAGCCTGCCTACGATGGAGGCATTCGCCAAGGAAAATCTCGCCATGTACACGCCCCGCGCTTTTGCCATCGATGAGTTGTCCCAGTTGCACGAACTGATCCTCGCCACCCGTCTCGCCATCTTGGTCACCCACGGCGAACACGGTTTGCAAGCCAGCCATGTGCCCGTGCTGCTTCATCGCGAACAAGGTCCGAACGGCACGCTGTACGGGCATCTGGCCAAGGCCAATCCGCAGTGGAAAGACTTGCGCGACGGCGCCGAAGCCTTGCTGATTTTTTCCGGGGCCGATGCCTACGTCAGCCCGGGCTTTTACCCGAGCAAAGCCGAGCACGGCAAAGTCGTCCCGACCTGGAACTACGTCGCGGTACACGCCTATGGCCGTGCCGAAACATTCAGCGATGGCGGACGGCTGCTCGACATCGTCAGCACCCTGACCGATCGCCATGAGAGCGGCCGTGCCCAGCCCTGGAAGGTCGCCGATGCCCCCGCCGACTACATCGACGGCATGCTCAAGGCCATCGTCGGTTTTGCCGTGCCAATCGAACGCCTGGAGGGCAAGCGCAAGCTCAGCCAGAACCGCAGTACCGCCGACATTGCTGGCGTGCGCGAGGGGCTGGCCGCCAGCACCGATGCGCAAGACCAGGCCCTCGCCCAATTGATGCGTTAAGGAATGAACATGAGTCAGATCGATATTCGCCCGGTCAGCGCCGACGACCACGCCGCCTGGCTGCCGCTGTGGCAGGCTTACCTGCGCTTCTACAACACCGAACTGCCCGAGGCTGTGACGGACAGTACCTGGCAGCGCATGCTCGACCCGCACGAGCCGACTCACGCCGCGCTGGCCTGGGCCGACGGCAATGCAGTGGGCATGGTGCATTTCATCTACCATCGTTCGAACTGGGCCATCGAAAATTCCTGCTACCTGCAAGACTTGCTGGTGGCGCCCGAAACCCGCGGCAACGGCGTCGGCCGCAAGCTGATCGAATTCGTCTACAGCACCGCCAAGGCTGACGGTTGCAACAAGGTCCACTGGCTGACCCACGAAACCAACGCCACCGCGATCCAGCTCTACGAGCGCATCGCCGAACGTCCCGGTTTCATCCAGTTTCGCAAGGCCATCTAAGGTTCAAGGAGAACAACATGTCGACTTCACTCGCGGACTGGAAAGGTGTTCCGGCGCCAACGGTTCAAACCCTCGAAGGGCGTTTCATCCGCCTGGAAAAACTCGACCCGGCGCGCCATGGCGACGGCTTGTTCAAAGCCTTGCAAGGCCCCGGTGCCGACCCGAAGCTCTGGGATTACTTGCCATACGGCCCGTTTCCGGAACGCAGTGCCTTCAATGACTGGCTGAACAACCACGCCGCCAACAGCGACCCCTACTTCTTCAGCGTGATCGACCGCGTCACTGGCGACGTGCAAGGCATCCTCAGCCTGATGTCCATCGTCCCGGCCCAGGGCCGCATCGAAATCGGCCACGTCACCTTCGGCGCCCCGATGCAGCGCTCACCGAAAAGCACCGAGGCGATTTACCTGCTGGCCAAGGAATCCTTCGCCCTCGGCTACCGTCGCCTGGAATGGAAGTGCAACAACGGCAACGCCCGTTCCAAATACGCGGCTGAACGTCTGGGCTTCAGTTTCGAAGGCGTGTTCCGCCAGCACATGGTGGTCAAGGGCCAGAACCGGGATACGGCGTGGTATTCGATTCTGGATTCGGAATGGCCGGCGATTGGTGCGGGGTTTGAGAAGTGGTTGAGTGATGAGAACCAGACGGGGTCGGGGCAGGTGAAAACGCTGGCGGAGTGCCGTAGCTGATCAGCAGCGCCTGGACGTACGCTTTCGCGGGCAAGCCTCGCTCCCACAGGTTTTTTGGTGTTCACACAATCTGTGCTTCCCCCGAAACCTTGTGAGCGAGCCAGCTCGCGAAGCGGTATTCCATTCACCAACTGCATCGGCTGACACTCCGTCATCGCGAGCAGGCTCGCTCCCACATGGGTTCGGCGTTTTTTCGGAGCAAAAAAAAGGGGAGCACATGCCCCCCCGAGGTTTAAAGCGTTGTATCGAGGCTGTTATCTCAGCCTTCGATCTCGATCAGGATTTCGCCCGGATTCACCCGGTCGCCCTTGGCTACGTGGATGGCGGTGACCTTACCGGCGATGGCGGCCTGGACTTCGGTTTCCATCTTCATCGCTTCGGTGATCAGCACGGCCTGGCCCGCCTTGACGGAATCGCCTTCCTTGACCAGCACATCGACGATGTTGCCCGGCATGGTGGTGCTGACGTGGCCCGGTGCAGTCGCCTGCTTGCGCTTGCTGCTGCCACCGCTGACGAATTCATTGAGCGGTTCGAACACCACTTCTTCCGGCATGCCGTCGATGGATAGGTAGAAGTGGCGCTTGCCTTCAGACTTGACGCCGACACCGGTGATGTCGACGCGGTAGGTTTCGCCGTGAACGTCGATGACGAACTCGGTCGGCACGCCTTCGCCGCCTGCCGAGGCGACACCGCCGGCTTCAGGAATCGGCAACAACACTTCCGGTGTCAGAGTGCCCGCAGCGCGTTCTTCGAGGAATTTGCGACCGATGTCCGGGAACATGGCGTAGGTCAGCACATCCTCTTCAGATTTGGCCAAGGCACCCACGTCGGCGCGCAGCTTGGCCATTTCCGGCTTGAGCAGGTCGGCCGGACGGACGTCGATCACTTCTTCGCTGCCAATGGCCTGGCGACGCAGCTGCTCGTTCACAGTACCCGGCGCCTTGCCGTAGCCGCCTTGCAGGTACAACTTCACTTCGTTAGTGATGGTCTTGTAGCGCTCGCCGGCCAGCACGTTGAAGAACGCCTGGGTACCGACGATCTGCGAGGTCGGGGTCACCAGCGGCGGGAAGCCAAGGTCTTCGCGAACGCGAGGGATTTCGGCCAGCACTTCGCCCATGCGGTTCAGAGCGCCCTGCTCCTTGAGCTGGTTGGCCAGGTTGGAAATCATGCCGCCCGGAACCTGGTTGACCTGTACGCGGGTGTCGACTGCGGTGAACTCGCTTTCGAACTGGTGGTACTTCTTGCGCACGGCGTAGAAGTACAGGCCGATTTCCTGCAGCAGTTCCAGGTTCAGGCCGGTGTCGAACTCGGTGCCTTTAAGGGCCGCGACCATCGACTCGGTGCCTGGGTGGCTGGTGCCCGATGCGAAGCTGGAGATGGCGGTGTCGATGTGGTCGGCACCGTTTTCGATGGCCTTGAGTTGGCACATCGCGGCCAGACCAGCGGTGTCGTGGGAGTGGATAAACACGGGCAGCGACTGCTCGGCTTTCAATGCCCGGACCAGTTCGCCAGTGGCGTACGGGGTCAGCAGACCGGCCATGTCCTTGATCGCCACCGAGTCGCAACCCATGGCTTCCATTTGCTTGGCCTGGGCCACGAATGCATCAATGGTGTGCACCGGGCTGGTGGTGTAGGCGATGGTGCCTTGAGCGTGCTTGCCCGCCGCTTTCACCGCTTCGATGGCCACGCGCAGGTTACGCACGTCGTTCATGGCGTCGAAAATGCGGAACACGTCGATACCGTTGACGGCAGCCTTGGCGACGAAAGCCTTGACCACGTCGTCGCTGTAATGGCGGTAGCCCAGCAGGTTCTGGCCGCGCAGCAGCATTTGCAGACGGGTATTAGGCAGCGCAGCGCGCAGTTGGCGCAGGCGCTCCCACGGGTCTTCTTTCAGGAAGCGTACGCAGGCGTCGAACGTCGCGCCGCCCCAGCACTCCAGCGACCAGTAGCCGACTTTGTCGAGCTTGTCGCAGATCGGCAGCATGTCTTCGGTGCGCATGCGGGTCGCGAGCAGCGATTGGTGGGCGTCGCGCAGGATGGTGTCGGTTACATGAATCTTCTTGCTCATTGTTCTATTCCTCACAGGCCTGCGTGGGCGGCGATGGCGGCGGCGATGGCCAGGGCCAGCTCTTCGGGTTTGCGCTTGATCGAGTAGTTGGTCAGTTCAGGGTGGCTTTCAACGAAGCTGGTGTTGAACTGGCCGCTACGGAATTCCGGGTTGCGCAGGATTTCCTGATAGTAGGCGGCGGTGGTCTTGACCCCTTGCAGACGCATGTCATCCAGGGCTCGCAAACCACGGTCCATCGCCTCTTCCCAGGTCAGCGCCCACACCACCAGTTTCAGGCACATGGAATCGTAGAACGGCGGAATGGTGTAACCGGTGTAGATCGCCGTGTCGGTACGTACGCCGGGACCACCGGGTGCGTAGTAACGGGTGATCTTGCCGAAGCTCGGCAGAAAGTTGTTTTTCGGGTCTTCGGCGTTGATCCGGAATTGCAGCGCGAAACCGCGGTGCTGGATGTCTTCCTGTTTCACCGAGAGCGGCAAACCGGAGGCGATGCGGATCTGCTCGCGGACAATGTCGATGCCGGTGATTTCTTCGGTGATGGTGTGTTCCACCTGCACCCGGGTGTTCATCTCCATGAAGTACACCTCGCCCTCGGCGAGCAGGAACTCCACGGTGCCGGCGTTCTCGTAACCCACGGCTTTGGCCGCTCGCACCGACAGGTCGCCGATGTAGGCGCGCTGTTCCGGGGTCAGCTGCGGGCTCGGGGCAATCTCGATCAGCTTCTGGTTACGGCGCTGGATCGAGCAGTCACGCTCGAACAGGTGCACCACGTTGCCAAAGCTGTCGCCAAGAATCTGCGCTTCGATGTGCTTGGGATTGACGATGCATTTTTCCAGGAACACTTCCGCGGAACCGAAGGCCTTGGTGGCTTCGGAGATCACCCGCGGGAAAGCCTGTTCAAGTTCTTCACGGCTGTTGCAGCGACGAATGCCGCGACCGCCGCCACCGGAAGTGGCTTTGAGCATCACCGGGTAACCGATGCGATCGCCTTCGGTCAGGGCTTCTTCGATGCCCGAGACGTTGCCTTCGGTGCCTGGAGTAACCGGTACGCCCGCCTTGATCATGCTGCGGCGCGCTTCGGTCTTGTCGCCCATGCGGCGAATGACTTCAGCCGATGGACCGATGAATTTGATACCGCGCTCGGCGCAGATGTCCGCCAGTTCCGCGTTCTCCGAGAGGAAACCATAACCGGGGTGCAAGGCATCACAACCGGTTTCCACCGCCAGGTTCACCAGCTTGCGCGGGTTCAGGTAACCGGCCAGTGGTTCGGCACCAATGCTGTGGGCCTCGTCCGCACGCTTCACGTGCAGGGCATGACGGTCGGCGTCGGAATAGATCGCGACCGAGCGAATGCCCATTTCGGCGCAGGCACGTACGATTCGTACGGCAATCTCACCACGGTTGGCGATCAGGATCTTTGTTATCACTTGGAAATTCCCTTGAGCCGGTGGTACCCACGACCTGCTAGACCAGGTCGACGCGTGACCAAATGTTTCAATTTGGTCGCAGAGCCACACTAGCGCCCGCAAGGGATTAACAAAAATGAATAATAATTGGGTCACGCATAAGTAAAGACTTATAGTTGTCGCATCAGCCTGTGGCGAGAGTGCTCATAAAATGCGTAAGTCATTGATGCGTATGACATTGCGTCAACTGCAGATCTTCAATGAAGTCTGTGATTTGAGGTCCTACAGCCGTGCAGCCGACGAAATGTCGCTCACACAACCGGCCGTCAGCCTACAGATTCGTCAACTGGAAGAGCTGATTGGCCAACCCTTGTTCGACTACGTCGGCAAAAAACTCTACATGACGGAAGCGGCCGAAGCACTGCAACGCGCCAGCCGGGATATTTTCGGACGCCTGGAAAACCTCGACATGCAGCTTTCCGACATGCAGGGCTCACTTCAGGGCCAGTTGAAACTGGCGGTGGAGTCCAGTGCCAAGTACTTCGTCCCCCACCTGTTTGCCGCGTTCAAGCGCCAGCATCCGGAAGTGAACCTGCAACTGACGGTGGTCAATCGCGGGCAGGTGATTCGGCGCCTCTCCGACAACCGGGATGACCTGGTGATCATGTCCATGGTGCCGCAAGACATGGGCCTGGAGTTCCTGCCATTCCTCAACAACCCGATTGTCGCCGTCGCGCCACCCGATCATCCGCTGTGCCATATGGGACCGCTGCGCCTGCAAGACCTTGAACCCTACACGCTACTGCTGCGCGAACCCGGCTCCGGTACGCGCCTGGCTTGCGAAGAGTATTTCAAGGAGAAGCGGGTGCACTTCAACCAGACTCAGGAAGTGTCGTCAGCCGAAGCCCAGCGCGAATGTGTGCTGGCGGGCCTGGGCGTTGCGCTGTTGACGCGCCACGCCCTGAACCTGGAGCTGGCGACCGGCGGGCTGATCGAGTTGCCGGTCGAAGAACTGCCGCTGTACCGCAGCTGGTGCCTGGTGCAGGCCAAGGCTAAACGGCTGTCACCGGTGGCTCACGCATTCCTTGCGTTTGTGCGCAGCGAGCGGGTGCAGATCAGCGGGCTGGTTGAGCGTTTCGACGGGAAGTCATCGAGGCTGCCTGCCAGTAATTGAGTTCGAACTCTTCTGGAAAATCGCCGATTTCGGCAAGAAGCTGACGGCGTTCGCAGCGATCTTCGATAGCGCGGCGAAATTCCATACGGCGCTGGTCTTCCTGCTGACGACGGGTTCTGACGGCGCTGTTGCGTTCTTCGTAGGGCTGGGCCATTTCGAGTCTCCCAAGGCGAGTACGGGAGCTTCAAGATAGGCGCGAGGGATGACGGTTTGGCGGCTCGGGGGTTACAGGCTGATGAATGTTGCGATGAATTGAATGATGCCTTCGCGAGCAGGCTCGCTCCTACAGTTGGTCGTGATTTCCTGTGGGAGCGAGCCTGCTCGCGATTCAGGTCGGAACGACCTGAGGACGACGTCAGTCGTCCAGCGCTTTCACCGACTTGGGCGACAACCGCAAGCTGCGAAGGCTGCGCTTCACACTCTTGAGGTGATTGACCAGGCTCGGTCCACGCGCCATGGCCACGCCCATCGCCAGTACATCGATCACCACCAGGTGGGCGATCCGCGAGGTCAGCGGCGTATAAATTTCGGTGTCCTCATGCACGTCGATCGCCAGGTTGACGGTAGACAACTCGGCCAACGGCGTCTGGCTTGGGCACAGGGTAATCAACGAAGCGCCGCTTTCACGCACCAGGTTGGCGGTAATCAACAGATCCTTGGAGCGCCCGGACTGGGAAATGCAGATCGCCACATCGGTCGGCTTCAGGGTCACCGCCGACATCGCCTGCATGTGCGGGTCGGAATACGCCGCCGCGGTCAGCAGCAAACGGAAGAACTTATGCTGCGCATCCGCTGCTACCGCGCCCGAGGCCCCGAAACCGTAGAACTCCACGCGCTGGGCCTGGGACATCAACGTTACCGCGCGCTGCAACTCCACCGGATCGAGCTTCTCGCGAACCTCCATCAGGGTGTGCAAGGTGGTGTCGAAAATTTTCAGGCTGTAGTCGGCGACCGAATCATCTTCATGGATCGCGAACTGCCCGAAACTTGCGCCTGCCGCCAGACTCTGGGCCAGCTTCAACTTCAGGTCCTGGAACCCGGAACAACCGATGGCGCGGCAAAAACGCACGATGGTCGGTTCGCTGATACCGACGCTATGGGCCAGGTCGGCCATGGAGCTGTGCATCACGGCCGCGGGGTCAAGCAGCACGTGATCGGCGACCTTGAGCTCCGACTTGCGTAACAGGTGACGAGACTGGGCGATGTGTTGCAGCAGATTCAAAGGGATGGACTCTTTGTTATTGGCAGGTGCCGGGGATGTAGCACGCTTGTAGTTATACTACATGAATCGGCTTTTTGCCTGCTCAATGCGTAACCAGATCCCTCGATTTCAGGTGCCCGCACCTCATGTAGCTCTCGTGCCGAGGCACCATCCCACCATCACTCCTCTGTTTCAAAGCGCTCAGAGCCTCACAGATATCCACTAACTCTCCAAGCATAACTATTCTATTTACTTCTACTTGAACATACAGCCTTACAAACTAACACTCAAAATATTATCCGCACCTTATATGAGATGGATATATTGACCCAGCACGAAGCAACACTCACTAATTACAGGAGTTACATGCTATGACCCTCAAAACAAAAAACTGGACCGCGCAAATCGACCGCATGCCGGGCAATCCTTCCTTTTGCGTGAATGGCACCGTTACCGTTGCCCATACCGGCATCACCCCAAAACTTGAATACATGAAACTTCAGGACAAGTCCTTCAATGTACGCCTGGAGCTTAAACTTGAAACCTCCAGCGAGGCTTCATTGCAAGTTGAAACCGATAAGTGTGTTGAATACAAAGTCATGGGGGACGCCAATGTTCCCAGCGTCAGCATTTTCTACAATGGCGAACTTCTTCACCGCATCGATAAAGTTCTGATTACACATTAAGAACAACATCAGCTTTCAAACTTCCCGCCGACCTTCAATACGGTCGGCGAGACGAGCTGTTGCCCCATACATTGTTCTCACAGCAGGCCTGCCAGCCCAAGCGCTTGGCGCATAATATGATCATCACATTAAAGTTACGGAAACGTTTCTTAACCTTTCCGCGCAACTTAAGCGCAGATAGATTGATTCGGCAGGAAGCATCAATAACTAATTAAAGGTTTTGTACATCATGAGCATCACAACCAAAGACTGGACAGCACAAATCGCTACACGGGAACCTAACGCGTATTTACGCGTCACTGGAGCGATATCCGGCCCAAGAGTAAAATTGGTGCGCAGCCTAAGGCAAGTCAGCAATTATGATCTTCGTCTTGATCTTGAAATTGACCTTTTAAACGAAGATACGCTGCATATCGTAAGTGACTTGCCAATTGAATATAAAGCCATGGGCAACCATAACATTACAGGCGTTAGCATATTCTATGAAGGAAATCTAATTCACCACATCAATAAAATTCTGATCACATATTAAAAACCATGTGCCTTGTGACTTCCCGTCAGGCTTCCATGAAAAACCCGACGGGAAGCCAACACTTCAATTTATGCATTGCTCGCTTAGCAGCGCCGCCAGCCCATCCGCCTCTATCGGCCGACTGATGAGATACCCTTGCACTTCATCGCAGTGCTCATTCTTGAGGAATTCAAGCTGCTCGCGCCGCTCCACTCCTTCAGCCACTACCTTCAACGACAATCCGTGTGCCATGGCAATGATTGCTCGGGTAATCGCCGCATCCTCTGTGCCCTCTCCCAGGCCGCGAATGAACGCCTGATCGATCTTCACGTAATCCACCGGAATGCGCTTGAGATAGCTCAGGGATGAATAGCCGGTGCCGAAATCGTCGATGGCCAGTTTCACGCCCAGATCGCGCAGTTGCTGGAAGGTCGCAATGATGTGCTCGACGCTGTCCAGCAACTGGCTTTCGGTGAGTTCCAGCTCCAGGTAATGCGGTGCCAGACCGGTCTCTTCCAACACCTGCCGCACCAGACTGACCAGCTTGCCCTGGCGCAACTGATGCACCGACAAATTAACGGATACCCGAATCGGCTCAAGTCCCAACCGTTGCCACTCACAGGCTTGCCAGCAAGCCTGGCGCAGCACGAATTCGCCGATGGGGCCGATCAGCCCGGTTTCTTCGGCCAGGCCGATAAAGTCTCCCGGCGGCACGCGGCCCATGGTCGGGTGATCCCAACGTACCAAGGCCTCGGCGGCATTCAGCTTGCCCGTGGTCAGGCACAGTTTCGGCTGGTAAAACACCTTCAACTGCTTCTCCTCAACGGCTTTACGCAGTTGGTTTTCCAGCTGCAAGCGCTCCAGCGTGCTGGCTTGCAGGCTGTCGGTGTAGAACTGAAAGTTGTTACCACCCAGGTGCTTGGCGTGTTGCATGGCCATGTTCGACTGGCTGACCAACGCGGAAATTTCCCGGGCGCTGTCCGGCAACAGACTGATGCCCATCGACGCACTGACCACCAATTCGTGCCCCTCGACGGTCACCGGCAACCGCAACTTGTTCGCCAAGCGTGTCGCCACTCGCGCCAGGCTCGACAGGTTGCCGTAGGAATTGAACAGCACGGCAAACTCGTCGCCGGACAAGCGTGCGATGGTGTCTGCTTCCGGCAACGCGTTTACCAGGCGCCGGGCCATCTTCTGCAGCAACTGATCGGCGACTTCATGACCCAGGCTGTCGTTGAGCTGCTTGAAGCGATCCAGATTGATGTGCAGCAACGCCAGGCTGCGATAGCCACCCTGGCGCACCCGTTGATGCGCCTCGCTGAGCCGTTCGCGGAACATGGAGCGGTTGGCCAGGCCGGTGAGTTCGTCGTAATGGGTCAAGTAGCGCATGCGCTCTTCGGATTCACGGCGAGCCGAAAGATCCGCGAAGAAACCGACAATATGGCTCACATGCCCCCGTGTATCTCGTACGGTATTCAGCTGCAGCCATTGCGGGTACATCTCGCCGTTCTTGCGGGTTTCCACCAGTTCGCCCTGCCAGCTGCCGTGCTGTTCCAGCGCTTGGTGAATCGCGGCGTAATGACGGCGAGCGTCGCGGCTGCATGGCAATTCAACGACGTTGCGACCGAGCATGTCCTCGATCTCATAACCGGTCACGCGGCTGAAGGCCTGATTGATTGCGATCAAGGCGTAATTAGGATCAAGAATCACAATGCCTTCACTGGCCGCCTCGAACACCATCGCCGCCAATTGCTGCTGCTCTTCAAGTGCCTTGCTCACGCTGATGTCGCGGCGAGTGCCGACCATGCGTATCACCCGGCCGTTTTCGGCACGCTCGACCGCCCGTCCGCGGTCCTCGATCCAGACCCAGTGACCGGCAGCGTGTCGCACGCGGTACTCGATCTGGTAATCCTCGGTGCGGCCCTTCAAGTGCTCGACCAGTGCCCTTCGAAGGGCAGGAAGATCCTCGGGATGCAGGCGTGGCTTGAGGTGGCGCAACATCGCGGTCACGTATTCCGGCTCCAGGCCGAATAGCTCCTGAATGTGTGTGTGATGGACTTCGTCGGTTTGCAGGTTCCAGTCCCACAGCCCCAGCTCACTGGCCTTCAAGGCCAGCGCCAAACGCGCCTCGCTCTTGCTCAGCGCGTGGTTGGCGGCGTCCAGCTCCAGGCTGCGCTGGGCGACGCGGCTTTCCAGATCGACCTGGATTTCACGTAACTCGTCTTCGGCACGCCGGCGCTGGTCGATTTCCCTGGCCAGCTCTTTATTGAGCTGATCGCTGCGGTTTTGCGCCTGCTGCAGATGCTCGATCAGCGCCTGATTCTGGAAACGTCGCAACAAGCCACTGTCGATCAGCCGATTGACCTGCCAGGCGACCACACTCAATGCACCCAGCAGGATCAGGCCAAACCAGCCCCACCCCTGTTCCTCCCCCCAGAACATGTAGGCAATGGCCGGCAACAGACAGGGCAAAGTGAACGACAGAAACCCCGGCAGGCTGACGGCGTAGGCCACGCTGGCCGACAGTGCCGCCGCGCCGATCAGACCGAAAACCCAGGCTTGCTGAATGAAATTGTCGGCGGGAACCAGGGCGATACCGGCGCCGGCCAGCGTCAGGCCGGTGAGGCCAGAGCCCAGCAAAAACATGCGCCGCCAGATCGGATGGGCCTGACGGTTGGGAATCGCCGAATCGAAGGCTGCAACCTGTATCACTCGCAACGCCACCAGCGACAGCAGCCAGACCAGCCAGACGGTGACCAGGAAGTAGCGCTGCGGACTCCATAGCAAGCCGGCGCAGACCAGACCGTTGATCAGCATGAACAGTGTGGGCAGCAATGAGCCCTGATACAGCAGGCGTGTGCGTTCGACCGCCATTTCCATGGCGTATTGCTTACGGATAACCCGGGGCTCCACAGTGGGGCCCGACAGGTCGGAGCTGAGGGTCATAGGCGATGTTCTTGTTCTTATAATGGTGAGCATGAGCCCGAAACGTCGACGGAGCATACACAAGCCAGTGCCCGGACCAAACTGCTTCAGATCAAAAAACAGGCAAAAGCATGGGGCACCCGACTCGACCTTACAGCCGCCAGACTAGAGCGGCCAACGCTTGCAGACGATGACTGACCGGTCGTCCCGCGCGCATCTTTCATCGGCTAAAGCAAAGGGGGGTTTGCCCGGTGTGGCGCGGCCCCCTAGAATGCCCCGATGCGCGATGATCTCTCCCTTCTGCTGAACTCCCTCAACGATGCCCAACGCCAGGCTGTAGCAGCCTCCGTGGGTCGTCAGTTGGTCCTGGCCGGAGCTGGTTCCGGTAAAACCCGAGTGCTGGTGCACCGTATCGCCTGGTTGATCCAGGTCGAAAACGCGTCGCCCCACTCCATCCTGTCGGTGACGTTCACCAACAAGGCGGCTGCCGAAATGCGCCATCGCATCGAGCAGCTGATGGGTATCAACCCGGCCGGCATGTGGGTCGGCACCTTCCACGGCCTGGCGCACCGCTTGTTGCGGGCGCACTGGCAGGAAGCCGGGCTGAGCCAGACCTTCCAGATTCTCGACAGCGATGACCAGCAACGGCTGGTCAAGCGGGTGATCCGCGAGCTGGGCCTGGACGAACAACGCTGGCCGGCCCGCCAGGCCCAGTGGTTCATCAACGGGCAGAAAGACGAAGGTCTGCGCCCGCAACACATTCAAGCCAGCGGCGATCTGTTTCTGGCGACCATGCGCAGCATCTATGAAGCCTACGAGGCCGCCTGCCTGCGCGCCGGCGTCATCGATTTCTCCGAATTGCTGCTACGCGCCCTCGACCTGTGGCGCGATCATCCAGGACTACTGGCGCATTATCAGAAACGTTTCCGGCACATTCTGGTGGACGAGTTCCAGGACACCAACGCCGTGCAGTACGCGTGGTTACGCCTGCTGGCCAAGGGTGGCGACAGCCTGATGGTGGTGGGCGATGACGATCAGTCGATCTACGGCTGGCGTGGCGCAAAAATCGAGAACATCTACCAGTATTCCGAAGACTTCCCGGATGCCGAAACCATTCGCCTGGAGCAGAACTATCGCTCCACCGCGGGCATCCTCAAGGCCGCCAACGCCTTGATCGCCAACAACACCGGGCGCTTGGGCAAGGAGCTGTGGACCGATGGCGGCGAAGGCGAAGCGATCAACCTGTACGCTGCGTTCAACGAACACGACGAAGCCCGCTACGTTGTCGAAACTATCGAAAGCGCGCTGAAAACCGGCCTGGCTCGTAGCGATATTGCGATTCTGTATCGCTCCAACGCCCAATCGCGCGTTTTGGAAGAAGCCTTGTTGCGTGAGCGCATTCCGTACCGCATCTATGGCGGTCAGCGCTTCTTCGAACGGGCAGAAATCAAGAACGCCATGGCTTATATGCGTTTGCTTGAAGGCCGTGGCAACGATGCCGCGCTGGAACGGGTGATCAACGTACCCGCCCGCGGCATCGGCGAAAAAACCGTTGAGGCGATTCGCGACCATGCGCGCCACAGCGATGTGTCGATGTGGGAAGCGATGCGCCAACTGGTGGCCAACAAGGGCCTGACCGGTCGCGCGGCCGGTGCACTCGGCGCATTCATCGAACTGATCGAGAACCTCGCGGCCAAGTGCATGGAAATGCCGCTGCACCTGATGACCCAGACGGTCATCGAGCAGTCAGGGCTTATTGCCTACCACCAAGCGGAAAAAGGCGAGAAAGGCCAGGCCCGGGTAGAAAACCTTGAGGAACTGGTCAGCGCCGCGCGCAACTTCGAAAACACTGAAGAAGACGAGGACTTGACGCCATTGGCGGCGTTCCTCGGTCACGCGTCGCTGGAGGCTGGGGATACCCAGGCCGACGAACACGAAGACAGCATTCAGCTGATGACCCTGCACAGCGCCAAAGGCCTGGAATTCCCTTATGTGTTCCTGGTGGGCATGGAAGAAGGCCTGTTCCCGCACAAGATGAGCCTGGAAGAACCCGGACGCCTTGAGGAAGAGCGTCGTCTGGCTTATGTCGGCGTCACCCGTGCCATGCAAAACCTGGTGATGACCTATGCTGAAACCCGACGCCTGTACGGCAGCGAGACCTACAACAAGGTGTCGCGCTTCGTACGCGAAGTGCCGAAAGGTCTGATCCAGGAAGTGCGGCTTTCCAACAGCGTCAGTCGTCCGTTCGGTGGCAACCAGTCGATGAGTGGCAGCAACCTATTCAGCGGCAGCGAAATCCCGCAGACCGGTTTCAGTCTCGGTCAGGCGGTACGGCATTCGGTGTTTGGCGAGGGTGTGATCCTGAACTTCGAAGGCGCCGGCGCACAGGCGCGGGTTCAGGTGAACTTCAGCGAAGGCAGCAAGTGGTTGATGCTGGGGTATGCGAAGCTGGAAGCGATCTAACAGGGGTGCTTCTGTGGGAGCGAGCCTGCTCGCGAATGAAAGCGCCCCGGTCTATCTGGAAACCGTGGCGTGGCTATCGCGAGCAAGCTCGCTCCCACAGGTTCGTCTTAATTAAGGAAAAATCATGGGCTCGGGCTTTTTCTCTTCCTGGACATTCTGGGCCCTGTTGTCAGCTGCATTCGCGGCGTTGACCGCTATTTTCGCGAAGATTGGTGTCGAAAACGTCAATTCGGATTTCGCCACCCTGCTGCGAACGGTAGTGGTCCTGGTCAGCCTGGCCTTGATTTTGTACGCCACGGGCCAATATCAAGCATTAGGATCGATCTCTGCCAAAAGCTATCTGTTCCTGCTGTTATCTGGGCTGGCCACCGGCGCATCGTGGATTTGCTACTTCCGCGCCCTTAAAGTCGGCCCTGCGTCCCTGGTCGCTCCAGTGGATAAACTCAGCGTGGTACTGGTGGCTATGCTCGGCGTGTTCCTGCTGGGTGAAAAACTCGACCTGCGCCAATGGGGCGGGATCGGTCTGATCACGGCCGGGGTGGTGATGCTGGCGCTGCGACGCTAGGTATCCCTCCTACAGAACTTACCCACTTATCCTACAGACCAAAGTGAACAAGCCTTATTGCGCTGACCGAAGCTGAACCGAACCTGTCAGGCAAAAGCCCGAAACACTCTGCCGCTAGCCAGTAACACTTCAGCTGTGCAACATGGCGCGCGTGCCTTCCACAAATGGGAATTCCCTTTATGAAACGTTTTCTTAGCATCGCCATGGCGTTGTGCATCGGCCTGACGATGAGTCTCGACGTCAATGCCGCCAAGCGCTTCGGTGGTGGCAAAAGCGCAGGCGCTGCGCCGACTCACCAGACCAGCCAGATGGCTCCATCTTCTCCAGGCATGGGCGGCGCTGCGGCGACCGCTGGTGCTGCCGGTGCCGCTGGCGCCGCTGCCAAGGCCGGCGGTGCTTCGCGCTGGCTCGGCCCTCTGGCCGGCATCGCCGCCGGTGGCCTGCTGGCATCCATGTTCATGGGTGGCGGCTTCCAGGGCATGCAGATCTTCGACATCCTGATCATGGCCGTCATCGCGTTCCTGATCTTCCGCTTCATCGCCGCCCGTCGTCGCAAGCATCAGGAGCAATATGCCCCGGCTGGCCACGCACCGATGCAGCGTGAAGCGTTCGAACAAAAGCCTGCCGGCGGTTCGATTTTCGGCGGTTCGGCTGCACCCGTTGCCGCCCGTCCGGTGATCAATGCGCCAGCCTGGTTCAACGAAAGTAACTTCGTCGAAGCGGCACGCAATCACTTCCAGTCCCTGCAACAACACTGGGACGCCAACGAAATGGACAAGATTGCCGAGTTCGTCACTCCGCAAATGCTGGAATTCCTCAAGCGCGAACGTGCCGATCTGGGCGACGGCTTCCAGTCCACCTACATTGATAACCTCAATGTGCAGCTGGACGGTGTGGATGATCGCGCCGACAAGACCATCGCCACCCTGACCTTCAGCGGCGTGTCGAAAACCTCGCGTTTCGACCAGGGCGAAGTGTTCAGTGAAAGCTGGAACATGGAACGTGCCCAGGGCGAAAACCAGCCTTGGCTGGTGGCAGGTATCCGCCAGAACGGCTAATCACCCTCCACGCACGATTCGTTATAAAAAACCCCGGCTTGCCGGGGTTTTCTATTTCGCGGTTGCATCTATAGCAAGCTACTGTATAAACCGCCCCATATAAACCGCGCCATTCAAGCAAGAGGATCCCGGACGTGGAAGAAATCATCGAACAACTGCGTGAAGCCAACGAACCGGTACCGGTCCCCTTGGAGTTGCCCGACGAAGATCTGCTGGTCGAAATCGAAGAGCAACTGTTCATCGACATCCCCTTCGTCTTCAGAGAGTTTTTGCTGACCGTCAGCGACGTGGTCTACGGCAGTCTGGAGCCGGTGACAGTTACCGACCCGCAATCCCACACCTACCTGCCGGACGTTGCCGCCAACGCCTGGGACGCCGGTGTCGACCGCAGCCTGATCCCGATCTGCCAGGACGGTGACAACTACTATTGCGTCGAAGAAGACGGCACCGTGGTGTTGTGGTCCGCCGAGGAAGAACTGGTCACCGAAGAAACCTGGGAGTCGGTGTGGCACTGGGCGCGGGACGTCTGGCTGGAAAGCTGAGTCAACTGACGACCCACCGGGTCAGTGCCCTGGCGAATCCTTGTGATTGTCCAGGGTATCCAGCAACGCCACCTGCATGCGCGTGTGGACGCGGATAAACCAGCGCCACAACAGCGCAGCCACGGCGGCCGCCACCACGGCGATCAGCACCAGCAACTTGTTGGTCGGCAGAATACTGGCCGACAAGGCTGCCAATAGCAGGAAAATCACCAGCAGCGAGAGGATCGGGATCACTTCGGAGATCACCCGGCGCACTCGTTGCGTGTGGCGCCCGGCCATCTGCGGCTTGACCCCCATTTCCGCCAGCAGCATCGACAGCGCCTTGAGCTTGCGATACGCAGCAATCAAGAACGGAAGCGAGAGCAACAGCGCCGCGCCCCAGATCAAGGCTTTCTGCCAACTCGGGTCACTGATCCAGCCTTGCAGGTAAGCGGACAAGCGTTCGGCGAAGTAAGCACCCGCGAAGAAGATGGCGATCACCAATGCCAGGTTGACCCCTACTTGCAGCAAAATCCGTCGAATCATCGAGGCCAGCAATGCGCCTTCGCCCTGCGGCTGGATGCTGCGCAGCCATTCGCCATACATCCCCAACACCCGGCCCAGTCGCTGCGGCATCACCGCAGCCAACTTGATCGACAATGGGTCCGCCGCGCGGATCAAATAGGGTGTCAGCAACGTGGTGAGCACCGAAACCGCCACGGCCACCGGGTAAAGGAAGTTACTGGTAACCTGCAGGGTCATGCCCAGCGAGGCGATGATGAAGGAAAATTCGCCAATCTGCGAAAGCCCCATCCCGACGCGCAGCGAGGTGCGTCCATCATTGCCGGCGATAAAGGCACCGAGACCGCAAGACAACATCTTGCCGAGCACCACCGCTACCGTGATCACTGCGATTGGCCAGGCGTATTGCAACAGGATCATCGGGTCGAGCATCAAGCCGATCGCCACGAAGAAAATGGCGCTGAACAAATCGCGAACCGGCTCGATCAGGCGCTCGATCTTAAGCAACTGCCGGGATTCGGCCATGATGGCGCCAATCAGGAATGCGCCGAGCACCATACTGTATTCGAGCTTGACCACCAGCAGACAGAAGCCAAAACAGAGCCCCAGCACCGTAATCAGCAACATTTCGTTGCTTTCGAACCTGGCCACATAGGCCAGCAATCGCGGCACCAGCAAAATGCCGATCACCAGCGCGACGATCATGAACAGCGAGAGCTTGCCGACGGTGGAAAACACTTCGCCTGAGCTGACCGTGCCACTGACCGCAATGCTCGACAGCAAGGCGATGATGCCGATGCCCAGGATGTCTTCAACGATCAACACACCAAAAATCAGCTGGGCAAAGCGCTGGTTCTTCATCTTCAGATCGTTGAGTGCCTTGACGATGATGGTGGTCGAGGAAATCGCCAGGATCGCGCCGAGGAACAGCGAGTCCATGGTGTTCCAGTCGAACCAGCGGCCGATTTCGTAGCCGATCCAGATCATCAGCACGATTTCCAGGAACGCCGCGATAAACGCCGTGGCGCCGACCTTGAACAGTTTGCGCAGGCTGAACTCCAGGCCCAGGCAGAACATCAGGAAAATCACCCCGAGCTCCGCCAGGGTCTTGATGGTCTCTTCGTCGTGAATCAGGCCGAACGGCGGGGTGTGCGGGCCGATGATAAAGCCGGCGACGATGTAGCCCAGCACCACCGGCTGTTTGAAGCGGTGGAAAAGCACGGTCACCACACCTGCGACCAACATGATCACTGCCAGATCCTGAATAAAACTGATGGCATGCATGGTATGTCGCTCCTTGGGTGGCTTCGCACAATCGCAGACGCGGAAAACGTCCGTTCGAACAGAGTAAAAAATCCGCTTTCCGCGCAGGAGTTTTCCCTTTGGGATGGGCTTTTGCAGGGTAACACCGCGACTTCCAGCAGAAAGGCGGTGCAATATATGGAAACAGATCGATCCGGCGTGACGGCGGCTCCCCGCCTGGCGTCCCGATAACTGTTGGTTTGAAAAAACCACGCGGGCACCCGCAGAGGTGCGTCCCTCAAACCTTGCCTTGATCCGTGAGAATGCTATGGAACCCGGAAACGCCCAGCTGTCGATGACGGTATTGATGACCCCCGACATGGCCAACTTCTCTGGCAATGTTCACGGCGGTACCCTGCTCAAGTACCTCGACGAAGTCGCCTACGCCTGCGCCAGCCGCTATGCCGGCCGCTACGTGGTGACCCTGTCGGTAGACCAGGTGATTTTCCGTGAGCCGATCCATGTCGGCGAACTGGTGACCTTTCTGGCTTCGGTCAACTACACCGGGAATACCTCGATGGAGGTGGGCATCAAGGTGGTGACCGAGAACATCCGTGAGCGCTCGGTGCGCCACACCAATAGTTGCTTCTTCACCATGGTCGCGGTGGATGACCAGCGTAAACCCGCCCCGGTGCCACCTCTGCAACCGGACAACAGCGAAAGCAAACGCCGCTACATCCAGGCCCAGCAGCGTCGTCAGATTCGCCAGGAGCTGGAAAAGCGGTATCAGGAAATCAAGGGCGATGCCTGACGCGTTCGATCGTTAGATCGCTTTCGCGGGCAAGCCTCGCTCCTGCATTAGCGGGTCGCACACCAGACATGCGAACGACTCAACATTGCAGGAGCGAGGCTTGCCCGCGAAGCTTTTAGAGGCTGATCGAGGTCGCTTCGAACCGCACCCGCGGATGGGCAATCCGGTCCTGCGCCCGCACCAGTTCCAGCTCGTAGCTGGCGCAGGCCTGGGTTTCCAGCAACACCTCATGCACCGCCGACGCCGCGAATTCAAAAGCGGCCACCAGGCTGTCCCCCAGCAGCACGCGCGCGAGAAACAATCCAGAAGTCAGGTCACCAACGCCCACCGGCTGACGCGGAAACGCCAGCAGTGGACGTTGCAGATGCCAGCTGCCTTCGGCTGTCACCAGCAGCATTTCGAAGACGTCCGGTGTTTTACCCGGGTAGTCCAGATGTTTGACTAGCACCGCTTTTGGCCCGCGCGCCAAGAGCGCCCGCGCCATTGCCAGGCAATCGAACAGTGACTGTGGCTTGCGCCCGGAGAAACTGTCGAGCTCCAATTGATTCGGGCACATGAAGTCGGCCACCGCGGCGGCCTCCTCCAGCAGGAAATCGCTGACTTCCGCCGGTACGCTGCAGCCCTTTTCCGGATGGCCCATTACCGGGTCACACAGGTACAACGCCTTGGGGTTCATCGACTTGATCCGCGCCACACCCGTGAGGATGGCACGACCCTGGGCCGCGCTACCGAGGTAGCCCGACAACACCGCATCGCAATTGCCCAGCTCGCCAATGGCCGCGATGCCTTCCACC
This sequence comes from Pseudomonas sp. WPR_5_2, assembly GCF_003634475.1. Lineage (NCBI taxonomy): Bacteria > Pseudomonadati > Pseudomonadota > Gammaproteobacteria > Pseudomonadales > Pseudomonadaceae > Pseudomonas > Pseudomonas sp. WPR_5_2. The sequence continues at coordinate 530,956 of NZ_RBLA01000005.1, forward strand.
AGGTCAGGAATCTGGTGCGGGGCCAGCACGTCGCCGGCCCATTGGCCGTATTGGGTATGGTTGGAGAACTGCACGGTGTTGAGCGGCCAGACATTCACACCGACCCGCTGCATCGGGAAAACTGCGGCACTGTTGCCAGCGTGACCAAACACCACGTGGGACTGGATAGCGAGCAAATGGGGCGTACGTTTCATGCGGTGAGTTTCCGTAAAACGATTGAAATTCAAGCAGCGCAGTATGCGACTAAACACAGCCTGTACGACAGACCGGCGACGCAGTTAAGCTGACACTCTCTAGTTGGAGCGCCCTGTCGATGCTGACCCTTGGAAATATATTCGTGCTGATGCTGCTGGCCACTGCTGGCGCCTGGCTGTGGCACAACCACGGATTGCGTGAACGTGCGCTGGAGCGGGTCAAGCAGCATTGCAGCAACCTCGGAATCGAGCTGCTGGATGGTAACGTGGCGCTGAAAAAAATCGCATTCATCAAGGATGCCAGCGGTCGGCGGCGCCTGGCCCGTGTGTATGACTTCGAATTCACCGTGACCGGCGAAACCCGGCATAACGGCACCATCACCCAGTTCGGCCCCCACAGTGCGCAGATCGAGCTGGCGCCCTACCCGATGCCGTTCGACGAAACACCTCCCGTCGCCGATGTGGTCAAGCCAAGCGCCAATGTGATCGAGCTGAGCCATTGGCGGCAGGAACATAACAAGTGGCGGCCATGACAATGGAGGTCATCCGTTAAATCCATTCGTGGGTAAGCCCGCTCCCGCACTTAACCCCTGTCGGGCACACATTTTGTGTTCACAGGGGATCCACTGTGGGAGCGGGCTTGCTTGCGAAGAGGCCTTCAGCATCAACACGCAAACCCGCTAACTCGACTGAACCCTGCATCCCGCCAAACCGTTACGCAGTGAATCAACCTCCTGCGGCTCACTGAAAATCAGTTCAAGCCGCGAATCCTGCCGCCACTCACTCGGCTGCCATTCAACCCTCGAGTTATCCACTGCATTCGCCGATATCCACCCATCGACACTGTGGATAACCAGTTTCGCCCGCAGCCAGGCAAGACTTCCAAGCCATCGGGCAACAAGCGTCGCATCGAATACCTGGCTCGGATGCCAGCGCCAGCCAATGCTCCAGCCGCCCTGCTGTTCCTGACTCAAGCAGATCGGCTGTGTCGGATCAGTCCAGATTGCCGGGACCTGTGCCAGTCCCTTGGGCACGACCAGGTTATCCACACCCGCCACGCCCCGCGCGGCCAAACCGGGTAATTCGCTCAATGGTAGCGTCGCTTGTTGCGTCCAATACAACGGACGCTCCGGTAGCTGCATGGCGAGGCGCTGGCGATCGGCCTCCTTGAGGTTTTCCGATTTGTTCAGCAACAGCAGTCCGGCACCATTCAATGCTTCCTGTTGTGCCTGCGGCAGCGTCTTGCCGGCCGCGAGCGCCTGAGCGTCCAGCACCAGTACACAAGGCAGTACGCTTAGTACACCTTGCCAGGGCGCTTCACTCAATTGCCTGAGCAACTGCACCGGATGCCCCAGCCCGGACGGCTCGATGAACAGGCGGTCCGGCCGCGCCTTGCGCAGCAATCGGCCAAGCCCGATCTGAAACGGCGCGCCGTTGACGCAACACAAACACCCCCCGGCCACTTCCCCCAGTGCGATACCATCGGCATCGCGGGTGAGCAGCGCAGCGTCCAGGCCGATTTGGCCGAACTCGTTGATCAATACCGCCCAGCGCTCACCGTCCGGGCGTTGCGCCAGCAGGTGCTTGATCAGGCTGGTCTTGCCCGCCCCCAACGGACCGGCAATGACATGGGTGGGAATGTTCTGCAACATGATCGAGGATTTCTGAGGAGATAAAGATGCGGTGGATGGGATTGTCGTTACTGCTAGCGCTTGTTTGCGGCGAGGCGCTGGCCCAAGCCTGCGTCGTCCATAGCCAGGCGGAGCGGCTTGACGTGAAAGTCTGTCAGCAGAATCGCAACATCCCGGAAAAATTGTTCGCCGATGGTTTCTGCCAGCCAAACCTGGCCGGGCAGAAAGTCGAGGTGCAATACGTCGATCAATGCCCCGGCGGGGCATTCGGCGTGTGCAGCAACGCCCAGGTTGCCAATATGCCTTACCGGCAAGATATTCACTATTATGGCGTAGCCACGGATACGGCGTATCTGAAGCCGTTTTGCGAAGCCCAGAGCCAGGGAACCTGGCTCAAGCCTTGAACCGCAAAGTCAGCCAGTGATGTGTCAGGCGGCCTCATCAAACCACGGGCCGAACGGATCCGGCAGCCATTGCCAGCCCTCTTCACCCATCGCCATTTCATCATCGGTCAGCAAGCAATCGTCGAGCTCGGCAGTGAGTTGCGCAAAATCGATGTTCTGGCCGATGAACACCAGTTCTTGACGGCAGTCACCGGTGACGGCGGCCCAGTTTTTCATGATGAAGGCGGTGCTTTCTTCGTCTTGCGGCCACTGATTCTTCGGCACAAAACGCCACCAGCGCCCGGCATACCCATGCCGCATCAACCCACCGGCCTGGGACCAGCTACCGGCGTCCATGTGTTTGCTCGCCAGCCAGAAAAAGCCTTTGGAACGCAGCAACTTGCCATTGAGCCAAGGGCGGTCGATGAAGCTGAAGAAGCGCTGAGGATGAAAGGGACGACGCGCGCGATAGGCGCCGGAAGCAATGCCGTACTCCTCGGTTTCCGGTATGTGTTCGCCGCGCAGCTCCTGCAACCATCCCGGCGCCTGCGCAGCTTTCTCGAAGTTGAAGCGGCCGGTATTGAGAATTTTCTCCAGTGGCACCTCACCCATGACCATCGGGATGATTTCAGCCTGTGCATTGAGTCGTTCGAGGATTGCCATCAGCTCCTGGCGTTCACGGCTGCTGATCAAATCGATTTTGCTGATCAGGATCACGTCGGCGAATTCGATCTGCTCGATCAACAGATCGGTAATTGAGCGCTCATCCTCTTCGCCCAGGGTTTCGCCTCGGGAAGCAAGGCTTTCGGCGGCCTGATAATCGAGCAGGAAATTCACGCCATCGACCACCGTCACCAGGGTGTCGAGCCTGGCGATGTCGCTGAGGCTCTGGCCGTTTTCATCGCGGAAAGTGAAGGTTTCCGCCACGGGCAGTGGCTCGGAAATACCCGTGGATTCGATCAATAGATAATCAAAACGACCGTCCCGGGCGAGCTGACTCACCTCCTCCAGCAGATCTTCGCGCAGGGTGCAGCAAATGCAGCCGTTGCTCATTTCCACGAGTTTTTCTTCTGCACGATTGAGGCTGACATCGCGTTGGACTTCGCTGCCGTCGATGTTGATTTCACTCATATCGTTGACGATGACAGCGACCCGCAGATTACTTCTATTACGTAGTACGTAATTCAAAAGTGTACTCTTTCCAGCCCCTAAAAAGCCCGACAGAACGGTAACGGGGAGACGATTGGGCATCAGATATTCCTCACAGGGTGCCCGGTCAAATCGTCGGGCTTGATTAGATGTTATAGTATAACAATACAACCACGCCACTCCCTGTTGCCCACAACGACAAAGGGAACGATGCTGGAAGCCGTCTCCTGTTGGTGAGAAATGCTATGCGTTATCCCCTGAAATTCGTGCTACTGGGCGTTTCACTGCTGGTTGCAGTGGATGCCAGCGCGCAGATCCCGACTCTGGCCAATTGCACCCGCAGCGCCAACCTGCTGGCCTGCGTGGATGGCGAAGGCAATGCCTACAGCGTCAATACCGCGGGCAGCACGATGTATTTGCGAGGCTTCGAAGCAGCTGGAAAGCGTTTCTGGGCACAGACCAACAGCCGCTATGGCCAACTGACGTTTTTCACCGGAATCGCCTCTGACGGTGAAGCGTGGGTCGGTTACAACCGGCGCGTTGGCTGGACCACGATCAATCGGTTTTCCAGCTCCGGTGGCAGTAGCGGCAAATTTACCTGTAACCGGATTGCCGGCTGTTAACCCCGCTGGCCAGATCAACTAAAGAAGGACCGCACCCTGGCTGATTAAAGCCTGCTCAAGAAAAAAGCGTCGTTGATTTTATTGTTATAGTATAACATCTTAAATCAACTCCCTCGATGGACCTGCTCATGAATGCGCTGACTCTGCCGGATGTTGCCTCGCAGGCCTCAAGCCAAGCCTTGCCACTGGAGTGGGTTGGCATGTGCGGCATTGCTCTTCCTGTTTTGTTTGACAGCACACGACTGACTGCAACAGTCGACGCCGGGGTAAGTCTCGATAACGGCGAGGCACGCGGTATTCATATGTCGCGACTCTATCTGGCGTTGGAATTACTCGAGCAGCAGCCCCTTTCGCCCGATCTGCTCCGGCGAGTTCTGTTGAGTTTCCTGAGCAGCCATGAGGGGCTGTCAAACAACGCGTACCTGAACATTCACACGGATTTTCTGCTGAAAAGACCCGCAATGATCAGTCCCTTGGCCGGCTGGAAAACCTATCCCGTCAGCATCGAGGCCAGTTTGAAAAACGCGATGTTCCACGTGGAACTAAAAACAGAGATGTCTTATTCCTCTACGTGCCCCTGTTCAGCGGCGCTTTCACGACAACTGATCCAACAGCAATTTGTCGATGATTTCGCCAACAGAACTCTCCAGCACGCCGACGTGTTGGCCTGGCTCGGCTCCTCCAGAGGCATCGTTGCGACACCGCACAGTCAGCGCAGCACCGCGCAGTTACGCCTGAGCCTGGATGACTATCTGGATGCCCTGCCGCTGATCGCTCTGATCAATGACGCCGAAGCCGCCCTCGGTACTGCGGTGCAAACGGCGGTGAAACGCGCTGACGAACAAGCCTTCGCATTGGCCAATGGCCAGAACCTGATGTTCTGCGAAGACGCCGCACGACGCTTGAACCTGGCCCTGAAACGCTCCCACGGCATCAACGGTTTTCACATACGTGTCGTTCATGCCGAAAGCCTCCACGCCCATGACGCCGTCGCCGAAAGTCGCTGGAACTGGGAGGCCGCATGATCCGTTGTCGGGCGTTACGGCCACCGACGTCGCCGTGCCGATCCCCCGGATGCGGCACGACAAAGGTCTACATGACAACGACCTGGGTTTGCCTCTAATGTTGATGCGCTAGCGTGTGTGATCGAAGCACCCGAGAACAATAACCATGATCCAGATCACCCTGCCCGATGGTTCATTGCGTGAGTACGACCAGCCGCTGTCCGTACATGAAGTTGCCGCGAGTATTGGCCCCGGGCTGGCCAACGCAGCGGTAGCGGGTCGGGTGGATGGCGAACTGGTGGACTGTGAATTCATGATCAGGACCAATGCCCGGATCAGCATCGTGACGCCGCAGGAACCCGACGGGCTGGAGATCCTCCGTCGCTCCTGCTCGCTGATGCTGGCGATGGCGGTCAAGCAACTCCATGCCCATGCCCAATTGCGAACGGGCTCGGCATTGGGTGACGGGTTCTATTGCGAGTTTGCTGTCGAGCGCCCTCTGACGACGACAGACCTGCCACTGATCGAAGCACGGATGCAATCGCTGGCGGCCACCAACCATTCGATCCGTCGCAGCTCGACGCCCTCTCCATCGGCACCATCCGAGTCTCTGTCACTGTACCGCCTCGGTGACACCGAATATTTGACGACGGGTCCGCATGTTCCCACCACCAGGGTATTGCAGGCATTTGCCCTCGATCACGTCAGCGGGACCTTGCAGCAACGCATCTACGGCACATGCTGGTCCAGCCACCAGGAGCTGCAGCAGTGGCGCCTGCCGCCCCTCGTAGTGGTCGTGAGCATGGATGATCGTCAGACAAGCTATGCACACGCGGTCACTGAGCGCCTGCGCCGCAGTGGCGTGCGAGCCCTTGCTGATCTGCGAAACGAGAAAGTCCACTGCAAGATTCGCCATCACAGCCAGACAGTGCCGTACCTGGTGGTAGTCGGAGAGAAGGAACAGGCTGGCGACTTTGTCAGTGTTCGCGGTCGCAGCGGGGAAGATTTCGGCAGGATGGGGGTTGAGGCGATGTGTGAGTGGTTGGGTCAGTCCTGGATGGCGGGTGTCTGAACAGAAGCCTTCGCGGGCCGGCTCCGCTCCTGCAGGACTATAGCAATCCATAGGAGCGAGGCTTGCCCGCGAAGCTTTTAAGCTCTTGGCTTAACGGTACCGCAATCCTGCCCCAGCCACACGGCGCGACTCTCGAGGCTACCCTTTTGCTGAATGCCAGTGGCATTGAACGTGCCGTTGACCTTGGTGGTGAACTCACGGTCACTGAGGAAGGTGGCCACCCCCGCACCCTGCGCTTTCGGGCAACTGAAGCGGAATTTCCACTGGTTGCCGGTTCGGTCGGTAATTTGCTGCTTGCAGCCGGATTGCGGGTCAGTCAGCGGGATGTCGTCGGTCTTGACCTGCTCCGGCGTCAGGCACGCGCGAATCCCTTTGCCACCCATGGTGATGCCCTGTTTTTCCAGCTGCGCACGCTGTTCAGGGGTCATCTGGCTTTGTAGCTGCCCGAGGATCAGTTGCAGATCCGGCATATTCTGGTCATCGACCTTCATGTTGCTGGTGGTCAATTCCCACAAACCTGGTTGCAGCATCTGCGCCTGAGCGGCCACAGGAAGTGCCAAACCCAACGTAATGGCCAAACCCAGCAGACGAACATTCATCGTGTAACTCCTGATCAGTAGTGGCCGTTAGACGTCAGCCACCGGCTTCGGTTCATGGGCCAATTAAATAGCGACATTCTGCCCGGAACATGGTCTGTTAGGCATTGAATCTTCAGGAGCAAGGCTGCCCCCCATGGATTATTTTGGCCCCCATATCTTTGGCTACACCGTCGCATTGCTGCACTCCTTGGGTACGATCGCAGCGATCCATGCCGTATTGACCGTTCGAACCGCCCAAGGCTCGATCGCCTGGGCCTTGTCACTGGTCTTCATGCCCTACCTGACACTCATCCCCTATCTGGTATTCGGTCGGAGCACCTTCGACGGTTACATCAAGGCGCGACGCCAGGCGAACGAAGAAATGCGCAAGGCCATCTCCGAGCTGAACTGGCGGCCCTGGGTCGAAGAAGCGCTCACCGCCCGCGCTTCCAGTGCCTATGCATCGCTGCGGGCAATGCCGAAACTGGGTCGCATGCCCTGCCTGGCAAACAACGAAGTGAAATTGCTGATCAATGGCCGCGCCACCTTCGATGCGATCTTCAACGCCATCCGCCAGGCCAAAGAAGCGGTGCTGATCCAGTTTTTCATCATTCATGACGACCGTCTGGGCCAGCGCCTGCATAACCTGCTGCTGGAGAAAGCCGCCGAAGGCGTGGCGGTCTATCTGCTGTATGACCGGATCGGCAGCCACTCTCTGCCCCACCAGTACGTGCAGGCGTTGCGCGATGGCGGCGTCGAGGTCAAGGCTTTCGCAACCCGTAGCGGTTGGCTCAACCGCTTTCAGGTCAATTTCCGCAACCATCGCAAGATCGTGGTGGTCGATGGCATTCTCGGCTTTGTCGGTGGGCACAATGTAGGCGACGAATACATGGGCGAGAAACCGCCCCTGGCGCCCTGGCGCGATACCCATGTGCAAGTACGCGGGCCAGTGGTGGCCTGCATGCAGGAATCCTTCGCCGAAGACTGGTTCTGGGCGGCCCGTAAGTTGCCCCCCATGATTCTGCCGCAGGTGTATCCGGACGACGGCGTACTGTGCCAAATGCTCGCCAGCGGACCGGCGGACTCCTACGAGACCTGCTCGCTGTTCTTTGTCGAAGCCATCCACGCGGCGACCGAGCGGGTCTGGATCACCAGCCCGTACTTCATTCCTGATGAGGCGGTTTTCGCCGCCTTGCGCCTGGCGGTGTTGCGGGGTGTCGATGTACGGATTCTCCTGCCATCACGGCCCGATCATCGTATCGTCTACGCGGCCTCGAGCCTGTATGCCTTTGAAGCGGTGCGCGCGGGCGTGCGGGTGTTCCGCTACGAGCCCGGTTTCCTGCATCAGAAGGTGGTATTGATCGACACCGAAATCAGCGCTATTGGCAGTGCCAACATGGACAACCGTTCGTTCCGGTTGAATTTCGAAGTGATGTTGCTGACCGTCGACAGCGTGTTTGCCGGCAAGGTGGAGCAGATGCTCAACGATGACTTCGCCCAGGCTCACGAAATCGCTAAAGAAGAAGGCCGGGAAACCGCACGCCTGCGACAGCTTGGCATGCGGATCGCCCGGCTCATTTCGCCGATACTTTAAGGGTTGTAAATGTCGTCCCGTGTCCACGGCAGTTCATGGCTGCCATCGGGGTGCGCCTTGACCGCCAGGATCTGGTGCAGGTTGATCCAGCCCCTGGCGAACGCATAGGCGCAGCCCGCCAGGTACAGGCGCCAGATCCGCAACGCTTGTTCCGGCACCAGTTTCGCGGCGGTCTCGAGGTTGTCTTCCAGGCGCTCGCTCCAGTGATCCAGAGTGCGAGCATAGTGCAGGCGCAGGCTCTCGACATCGACGATTTCAAGCCCTGCTTCGCTGATCTCGGCAGAGATCATGGACAGGTGCGGCAACTCGCCGTTGGGGAACACATACGTCTCGATGAATTCACCCGCACCGCGCCCCACCGGACGGCCATCGGTGTACTTGGCGGTGATCCCGTGGTTCATCACCAGGCCGCCCTCTTTCACCGCACCGAACAGGGTTTTGCAGTACTCGGCCAAGTTTGCATGACCGACGTGTTCGAACATGCCGACACTCACAACCTTATCGAAACGACCATCCTGAGGCAGGTCACGGTAGTCGAGCAACTGCAGCTCGATCATGTCTTCCAGACCTTCTTCCTTCACCCGTTCCCTCGCCAGGGCAAGCTGCTCTTTACTGAGGGTAATGCCAAATACCTTCGCGCCGAACTCACGGGCCGCATACCGCGCCAACCCGCCCCAACCGCAGCCAACATCCAGCAAATACTCGCCAGGTTGCAGGCGCAACTTGCGGCATAGATGACGGAACTTGGCTTGCTGGGCCTGCTCCAGGGTTTCGCTGCCGGTCTCGAAATAAGCGCAGGAATAAGCCATGTCGCTGTCGAGCCATAGCTGATAGAAGGCGTTGGAAAGGTCGTAGTGATACGAGATCGCTTTGGCGTCTGTTTCCTTGTCATGCGCGGTGCGGATCGTCTCACCACCGTCGTCTTCGTCCACCAGTGCCTGGCTCCATTCATCGCAGACGCGGATCACGTCGCTGATGGAACCTTCCAGCTCAAGTTTTCCTTCGACAAACGCCGCCCCGAGCGCATTGAGGCTGGGTTTGGTGAGCTGGGTAACCATTTTCGGGTCCTTGACCACAATCGTGACGCTGGGCGTCGGCCCCAGATTGAATTCATGGCCGTCCCAGAGTCGCAGGCGTAGCGGTAACTGCAGATTCTGTAAGGCCGGTGGAAGTTGCGCGAGCATGGATAATCCCCCTTGTTTCAGACGTCTGCTGAGAGGTTAGACCATCCTTGAAAAATAGCTTCCTACCGATTTAATAGCGGATTTCCATGAAGTTATCGCACCGGAAAATCGCCGTGAATTCACAGAAATGATCGCTCTTACCCTAAATGACTACAGATTCGACGCACAGTTCTGTAAACCTTCTACCCATCCCTTTGTAGGAGCGAGCTTGCTCGCGAAGAACTCCAGAGCGCCGCGTATAGCCAGAAAACACGCGTAATCATTAACGACCATCGCGAGCAGAGCTCGCTCCTACAAAGGATCGTCCTTGAGTTTCAGTAGTGGCTCCTGAAACCGCAGCAACCGCCCGGCATTACCCAATACCAATAACGTGCTGAGGTTGTGCAGCAACGCTGCAATCATTGCCCCGGCCGCGCCAAGCCAGCCGAACGCGGCGAAGGCCACGATGGCCAGGGTCCAGCCCAGACCAATGATCACATTGACCTGCAAGGTTTGCCGGCACTGGCGACTCAAGCGCACACAGGTCCCCAGGCGGCGCAAGTCGCTGCCGATCAACACGATGTCGGCCGAAGCCAGGGCGATATCCGCGCCACCCGCGCCCATGGCCACGCCGACCACACCGGCCTTTAGGGCCAACGAATCGTTGATGCCGTCCCCCACCACCATAGGCCGAAAACCATTACCGATTTCTTTCAACACACGGTTGAGTTTGTCCTCGGGCAACGCCTGCGCTTCGACATCGCTGATACCCACGTCCCGCGCCAACGTATGCGCGACACTTTGTCGGTCACCGGTGAGCAACAGTTGCCGGCCCAATCCAAGGTCGCGCAACTCGTTCAGGGCAAACCGCGCTTCGGGTTTCACACTGTCGGCCAGCAGCAGCCAGGCGAGGAATTCACCATTGAGTGCCAGCCCGGCAATCGGCCCGTCGTGGTCGGGCACGGCTGAAACGGGAATATCCAACTGGGCGAACAATTCCGGTCTTCCGAGCGCCGCTTCACCCTGCTCCGTCATGGCCACCACCCCTAACCCCTGACGTTCATGAATATCCGTGAGCAACAGAAAATGCTCCTGCGTCACCAGCCCCGCCAGCGCCCGGCTCACCGGGTGGCTGCTGGCCGAACCGAGGCTGGCGGCGAGTTTCAGGACATGGCTTCGATCCTCCAGCGGGCTGTCGATGGATTGCAGGCGCAAGGTGCCAAAGGTCAGGGTCCCGGTCTTGTCGACCACCAGCGAAGTCAGGTCTGCCAGCTCCTCAAGAAACGCCGAGCTGCGAATCAGAATGCCGTGTCGCGCCGCCACCGCCACCCCCGCGATCGCTGTCGCCGGTGCCGACAACACCAGCGCACACGGACAGGCTGCCACCAGTACGGCGAGCATCGCCTGGGCATTGTTGGTGATGAACCAGGTCACTGACGCCAGCAACAACACCAGCACCATGTAGCTGCCGGCGTAACGCTCCAGCAGCCGTGTGATCGGTGGCTTGGAACGTTCGGCGTTTTGCATCAGAGCGATGACTTTGCCGAGGGTCGACTCGTGGCCGGTACGGGTTACTTCAATGCGCAGCAGGCCGTCGAGGTTGATTGCGCCACCGAACACCGGCATACCGACGCCCGCCTCTATCGGCACCGACTCGCCGGTGATGGACGCGGTGTCGAGACTCGCCTGGCCGGACAGCACCCGCCCATCCGCCGGTACTCGATCGCCAGCGCGCACCTCCACCCGATCACCTGCCTTGAGCGTGCCGTTGTCGACTTCGACGATGGACCCGTCGGCCTGAATCTTTCGTGCATGGCTGCGCGTCAGCTTGCCGAGGGCGTGAATGGCTTCTTGCGAACCGATCACACTGCGCTCTTCCAGTACGTGGCCAAAGATCATGATGATCGGCAGCAAGGCGGCCGTCAGCAGATCGCCGGTCGCCCAGGCACCGAGCATGGCCAGGGCGATCAACTGATCGGTAATGCCGTGAAGACTCGGGTAACGCAGGCTGTACCAGGCCGAACGCATAACCGGCACGGCCACCAGCACGGAAGCAAAACCGAGCAACAATTGGCTGACACCGGTCTGCTCGGGCGATAACCAGCGCCAGACAAGACCCAGCGCGAGCAAGCCGAGTGCGAGCATGGCCAGGGTCAATTGGCGGGCGGCGCTGCGTTGTTCGGCCGAGGACAACATGCTCGGTGCAGCGGCAGTTTGCGCAGTCATTGGGCAGCTCCCTGAATGATCAGGCGGGAATCGTCTTTGGGATCAACCGTGGTCACCGAGCCAGCCTGGCCGAGAATTTTCGGCATCCGCTCGCGGTAGATCCGCAGCAACATTTGTGGGTCGGTGCCCTGTTGTTGTGCCTTGGCCAGGCTCAACACCGTGGCGGTATCAGCCGAGGCTTTGGCCAACCGTTCGCTGGCCTGGGCATGGGCAACTTGCAGCGCACGGTCGGCTTGTTCGTTGGCGCCCTGGGTCAGTTTCTCGGCGTCGGTGCGCGCGTTGGCCACGGCTTTGTCGGCTTGCTGGCTAGCCGTCAGCACGGCATTAAAGGCGTTCACCGCCGGGCCGGGCAAACTCGATTGCACATCGACCCGCGCCACTTCAATCCCCAGGCCCTGCCCGGTTGTGGTCAATTCGGCCAAGCGTTGATTGATGCCTTGCACCAGGTCGCCACGCAAGCGCTCACGTCTTTCGGCGGCCTGACTATCAGCGCCAATCAACTCCGGTCGTGCAACCAGAATGGTGTCCAGATCTCGTGCCGCCGTCAGAGCCACAGCGCTACGGGTGACGAGCCGATCCAGTGCCGGCAGCACGTGTTCGCCTTGCACCACGAAAGCATAAGGGTCAGTGACTTTGTAGAAAACACGAACATCGAGTTGCACCACCCCGGCATCGCCGGTCAGCAAATAGCCGGAACCCGCCAGCGCATCACTGATCGGCGTGGCAAAACTGGCGACTCGATCGGCTTGTATGGCGGCACCACCGCGCAGCAGATTTTCCACCCGACGCTCAATCACTCGATCCGCCGCCGGCAACAAAATGACCTGTTCAAACGGTCGCGGCCAAGCCAACAACAACCCGGCATTCTGAATGCGATTCAGTGCACCGAAATGCAAAACCACCGCACGGTCCTGCGGATCAATCTGCCGTACATTGGAGAATGCCCACGCCAAGGCGGCCAATACCGTCACTGCGTATAACGCGAGAAATGCCAAGCGCCCGGCCTGAATCCAGGGACTACTCAACTCATTTGTTCCACGTGGAACCCAACTCATGGTTGCGATCCGGATTTGTTATCGAGGTTTGGCGGACCGTCAACCAATACCCGAAATGGCGCTGCATCGGTGCGCAGAATCAGCTTGGTTCCCGGCGTGACCACAGTGCCCAGGGTGTCGAGTGAACGAAGCAAGCTGTACAGCTGCGGCGAACCGGCGTAGGCGCGTCCATAAATTTCCGCGGCTTCGACGCGCGATTGCGCTTCGATACCCGCAGCTTTCACCGTGGCATCGGCCTGCACGATTCGCGCATCACGCTCGGCGGCGGAACGAATTTGCGCGGCTTCACGCTTGCCGATGGCGGTACGTTCGGTGGCAATGGTTTCACGCTCGGCACGCATGCGATCGACCGTCGCGGTGAGGGTGACCGATGGCAAGGTCAGACGCTCGATGCCGACTTGCAATACGCGCACGCCATAAGTGGCGAGCAACTGCTGATCGATTTGCTGGCGCAACTGCGCTTCGAAATCGGCGATGTGCACCTGACTGGCATCGGTGTTTACCAGGTTGGCCAGATCGAAACTGCTGGCTGTGGTTTCCAGCGCAGAGCCGACAAAAGTGCGAATCTGCCGCGCCGCTTCATCCGGCTGATTTTGCACAGCGCGCATGAAGCGCTGCACATTGTCCGGGTCACCCTGCACCTGCCAGGCCACATACGCTTGAACGATGATGCGCAAACCGTCCCGCGTACCCACGTCCTGCAAACCGCTGGATGTGGTGCGTAGCCGCAGATCGACCGGGATCGCCGCTTCGAACGGCGAAGGCCAACGCCAGCCAAGCCCTGGCTCCAGCAAGACCCGCGACGGATTGCCGAAACGAGTAATGACCGTGGCTTCCCCCGAACGCACCTGTACCAGGCTCGCCGCTGCCACCGCGAACGCCACCAGCAAAACCGCCCACCCCATGCGCCGCCAGGGAAACGGGCCGGCTTCCTGAGGATCGCCATGATGGTGATGATGATGGTGACCGTGGTGATGATGCCCGCCATGGCCGTGATCGTGGCCGGCGTGATCATCGTGATCGTGAGTGTGAGACTGGCTCAATTGGCAGCTCCTGGCTGAGCGGTTTGACGCGACGGCGCAGGATCAGCCGGCAACGTGAATGTACGCAGGTCGATGGTCGGCGCATTGTTGCTGCCACCCAGACGATGATCGAGCACCAGCAACCTGGCATTGGCCAGGCCCTGGGAAAGTTGACTGAGGTATTGCTCCAACACAAAGGCCTGACCGGCACTGGTGTAAGCTTTTCTCTCGGCGGTGAATTTGAGGTCGGCTGCTTGCGCAACCGCATTGATTTCTCGGGCGCTGGCCGTTGCTTGATCGCGGGCGATGCTGGCCTGCAACTGCGCCTGGTTGGTCGCCTCGGCGGCCGCTCCGCGTTCGCGGGCGATCAACGCCTGCACACCAATCTGCGCCGCTTGCACACCGTGATAGGCATTGGCGGCCCCGGCCGGTGGGTGAATCGCTTCGACCACCGTGGCGAGAATTTCCACACCGCTGTCGAGTTTCTGCAGATCCCCCTGCACTGCGCGGCCGATTTCTTCGGCAAGCCCTACCCGGTCTTCGCCGAGCAAACCGTCGAGGGTTCGCGAGGCGAAGTCGTGGACCAGAATCCTGCTGGCGGTGTTGCGAATCAGTGTCGGCACATCCGCGCTGTTGTAGGTTGCCGCCAGTGCCGCCTGATCGGTCAGGCCGATGCGATAGACGAAGCGCACGTCCATGTTGACGATCTGAAAGCTTTGCTTGTCGGCACGGCTGCTGGCGATCACCTGGGATTTGTCGTTCACATGGCTCGCGTCCCACAACCGATTGGCCGTGATCGGCGCCGGACCTTCGGCAGGGTCGACCTGCACGGGGGCCGAGGTTTCGCCAACGCTGGTGGCCAACTCGTGAACCACGCCGTTCTCGACACTCAACACCCGACCCAGCGGCCAGGGTAAACCGGCGTGCAAACCGGGACCGAACACCGTCACCGGTTTGCCGAAACGCTCGTAAATGCCCCGCCCTTGCAGCGGTATTTCATGGATGCCGGTGAGTAACCAACCCACGAGTACAACAACGGCCAGCACCGGCAAAAATGCCCGACGCATGTAAGTAAAAGCCCAGATCTGCCGCAGGTCGATGCCGAAGCGGTTGTGCAATTCGTGCTGCAACGCCAGCAACGGCTGTGGTGGCCAGCGCAGCATGTCGGCGACAAAACTGCGCGCCAGCAGTACCGGTTCAAGTTGTTCGCGACGGGGACTGAACAATGACAGCACGGCGCGCAACAACAACTCCACCGCGACCAGCCCCGGCAGGAGGCCGATCAGTACCGCCAGACGCACTGGCCAGATCGAGGTTTCATTGCCGAACAACAGGCACAACGCACCGAGCACCAGGCTGATGATTGTGACGCGTGCCAGTTGCGACAATGCCCCGGCTTCTGGCCACTGCGCAGGATTTTCCTGGGCCAGTTGACGCTCCAGCACCAGCAAACCGAAAGCCAGCAACAACGCCAGCGCCGCGCCGACCGTGGCCGACAAGCCCAACGCGGCGGGTGGCAGGCCAAGGTTCCAGACCTGTTCGATGCAAAGCAGCGCCAACAATGCCCAACCGCCGAGCCACAGTGTCGGTGCACCGATCTGCTTGAGGGTGGTGAACCAGCGCTTGCCTATGCGCTCCAGCAGCCGTTCGTACCAGCCAACCGGAGATTCGATTTCTTCAACTACAACCGCCGGCATGACCGGATTCAGCGCCCGCGCTCGCCATTGCGTCACCCACCAGGCCGATTGCAAACCAGCAACCAATACGAGCAACGCAGCGCTTTGATTGAACAGCAACGCCGGCCAAAGAGATTGCGACGCAAACAGCCCCACAAAGAAACCCAGCACCAGCCCCATCGCCGCCAACGCGCCGAAGCCAATAGCGAACTGACGCAATCGCCGCCCTTGAAAAACCGCCTGTTGAAAGCGCGGCAGCCCGGCTATCTGCGCCTCCTCCACATCGAGATCGACTTGCATACCACCCCAGTGTTCAGCTCTGTTTTATCGCAATTCGTTACGATATAACGAAAATGGTGAAATATTCGTACTTAATTGCGCTATCTAAAAACGCTCAACCTGTCCCTTGGCTGAAGCCTTGACCGAAACTCGTCAAAACGCACATATTATGTGCGTAATTTTTTATACAACTACCTTTACCCCTCCCGACCTCTTTCGATCCAGGAGTCATTCCATGAGCACTTATGACGTCGTGATACTCGGCGGTGGCCCCGGCGGCTACAACGCAGCCATCCGCGCAGGGCAACTGGGTTTGAAAGCCGCTTGCGTAGAAGGACGCGCCACCCTCGGCGGTACCTGCCTGAACGTCGGCTGCATGCCGTCCAAGGCATTGCTGCACGCCTCCGAACTTTACGACGCGGCCATGGGAGCGGAATTCGCCAACCTGGGCATCGAGGTCAAACCCACGCTCAATCTCGCCCAGATGATGAAACAGAAGGATGAAAGCGTCACCGGGTTGACCAAGGGCATCGAGTTTCTCTTTCGCAAAAACAAGGTCGACTGGATCAAGGGTTGGGGCCACATCGACGGGCCGGGCAAAGTCACGGTGACGGACAACGCAGGTGGCAAGACCGAATTGAGCGCCAAGGACATCATCATCGCCACCGGTTCCGAGCCCACTCCCCTGCCCGGCGTGGACATCGATAACAAGCGCATCCTCGACTCCACCGGCGCGCTGTCACTGGCAGAAGTGCCCAAGCACCTGGTGGTGATCGGCGCCGGCGTGATCGGCCTGGAGCTGGGATCGGTGTGGCGGCGTTTGGGCGCTCAGGTGACCGTGGTCGAGTTCCTCGACCGAATCTGTCCCGGTGTGGACGGCGAAGCGGGAAAAACCCTGCAGCGCTCGTTGAGCAAGCAAGGCATCAGCTTCAGGTTGAGCTCGAAAGTGACCCGCGCGACAACGTCCGATAGTGGCGTACAACTGAGTGTTGAACCTGCCGCGGGCGGCACAGCCGAAACGCTCGAAGCCGATTACGTACTGGTAGCTATCGGACGCCGACCTTACACGCAAGGGCTGGGGCTGGAGAACGTCGGCCTTGCCACGGACAAACGCGGCATGCTCGCCAACAAGGGCCACCGCACCGAAGCCGCCGGGATTTGGGTCATTGGCGACGTGACGTCCGGGCCGATGCTCGCGCACAAAGCCGAAGACGAAGCCATGGCCTGCGTCGAGCAGATCGTCGGCAAGGCCGGCGAGGTCAACTATGAGTTGATTCCCAACGTGATCTACACCAAACCCGAACTGGCCAGCGTCGGCAGGACCGAAGAGCAACTGAAGGCCGAAGGCCGGGCATACAAGGTCGGTAAATTCCCCTTTACCGCCAACAGTCGGGCGAAAATCAATCACGAAACCGAAGGCTTCGCCAAGGTTCTGGCCGATGAGCGAACGGATGAAATCCTCGGTGTTCACCTTGTCGGGCCGAGTGTCAGTGAAATGATTGGCGAGTATTGCGTGGCGATGGAGTTCAGCGCCTCGGCCGAAGACATCGCCCTGACCTGTCATCCGCACCCGACCCGCTCCGAGGCTTTGCGCCAGGCGGCAATGAATGTGGAGGGGATGGCCACTCAGATGTAAGGCTGAAGATTTGCAGTGACTGCATCGCGAGCAGGCTCGCTCCCACAGTGGCTCAATGATTTCCTGTGGGAGAGAGCGTGCCCGCGATGCAGTCGACTCGATCTAAAGCGGCAAATGCTCTAGCGGCAACGCTCCTGGCGCCTTCACCGTATGAATCGCAAAGTTGCTGCGAATATCACTCACGCCCGGCAACTTGAGCAAACTCCCCGTGAGAAACCGGTCATAGCCACGCAGGTCCGGCACCACCACCTGCAACAGAAAGTCCGATTCCCCTGACACCAGAAACGCCGAAATCACTTCGGGCAACGCCGTTACGGCCCGGCGAAAAGCTTCGGCTTGTGCATCGTTATGGCGCTCGACCTTGACCCCGACGAACACAGTCAACCCAAGCCCTACTTCATCGCGATCAAGATTGGCTTGATAGCCACGAATGACCCCAGCCTCTTCGAGCATCCGCACTCGCCGTAAGCAAGGCGACGCAGACAGGCCGATCTCGTCAGCCAGTTGCACGTTGCTCAGGCGACCGTCCCGTTGAAGCGCGGCGAGAATCTTGCGGTCGTAGGCATCGAGTTTCATGATTTGGCAGATCCAGAGAGTTCAACGGTAGTTTAATGGCAGGTTATGCCAAGACAGCCCGTTTTAGAAGCAAACTACGCAAGCACCTGCCCTGCCCCTTCGCCCTAGACTGGCCGTACCGAATCGACAACGAATGGGGTGCAACATGGCAGGACTCTGGCTGTTTTTCATGGCGCTGGCAGTGGTTTACCTGTTGCCAGGTCCCGACATGATCCTGCTATTGCAGACCGGCGCCCGCCAGGGCAAAGGCGCGGCGCTGGCCACTGCTGTGGGATTGGCCATTGCCCGGGGTTGCCATGTGGCGTTGGCGGCGTTGGGGTTGGCGGCACTGTTCAAGGCTGCGCCCTGGACCTTCGAAGTGGTGCGTCTGGTCGGCGCCGCGTATCTGTTATGGATCGGCATTCAGTGCTTGCGCACCACCCTGCTGCCAAGCCTGAACGGTTCGAATGCAACCGGCGAGAAGCCCCGCTATCAGCAAGCGATCCAGCGCGGTTTGCTGACTAACCTGCTCAACCCCAAAGCCCTGCTGTTCTGCTCGGTACTGCTGCCGCAGTTCATTGACCCGCACGCAGGCCCGGTGCTCGCGCAATTCGCCACTCTGGGTGTGGTGCTGGTGGCCGTCGGTCTGCTGTTCGACAGTGCTTACGCCCTGGCCGGTGCCGCATTGGGCCGATGGTTGCAACGCAGCCCATCGGCCCAACGTCTGCAGCAATGGTTGTTCGGCAGCCTGTTGATCGGTTTCGCCGTGCGGCTGACCTTTGTTCAGCAGGCTTGAGCCTCACTGAACCTTGCGGCGGCGACGAATGATCAGCATCAGCGCCGCTGCGGTTACGGCCAGCACACTGACCCACTGCAACGCTGTCCTGTATGGCCGCAGCGCTGAGCGAGCCGCGTCAGTGACCTGAGTGACGTAGCGTTTGTCGGCGTTCTGGAAGTCAGGATACGGGCATTGATGACCGAAATCCGCCGCCCACTCCACATACGGGCCTTCTTTGACATAACGCTGATAGAGCGCACTCTGCTCTTCAAGACTGCTGTTCCACCCGGCCGCTTCGCACAGCACGGCGGCAAACGCCTGGCTGGTGTGGGGCAAATTGTCGGCGGCGCGACTGGCCAATGCCGTGGCGACAAACCGGTAGTGGTAACGCTGATCGGGTTGGGCGGCGCTGGCCTGCTGACGTTTCACCTCGTCCTCGGCCACCAGCGGCCCGACCTTCAGTTCACTCTCCTCAAGGCTGAAGTTGCCGCCGAAGGTGGCGTAATCCGGGGCCATTTCGTAGCCGAGAATATCCATCCCCCACTCGCGCGCCGTCCAGGCGGCATTGAACAATGCGGCAGCGCGACGTGTCGGCCACCATGCCGAATCGGCCGTCACACGTTGCTGGCCATACAACCTGGCTTTGTTGCGCAAGCCGTCGTTATCGAAATACGCCGACGCCTCTTCATAGTGCCCTTCGCGCAACAAACGCCGCCCAAGCAAATTGCGCAGTTTCGCCGCCACCGGCAGCGGTACGTAGCTTTCGCGATCCTGCTGGGTCAACGGTGGCGGTGCCGGCACCTGAGTGTCGACGTAATGCTTGAGTTCATCGACGGTCAGCACACGCTCGGCGATCGTCGCGGCGTCGAGCCAGTAAATGTCATTGCTGCGATAAAGCTGATCGAACGCTTGCAGGTAGTCCCCTCGTTGCAGGGCCAGAATCGCGCTTTCGCCTTCGACCCGACACTTGGGTTGCAAGGATTCGAAAGCCCAGTCCTGCGTCCGTCGCTCCCCCCAGGATTCGTCCTGCGGGAAGGCCTGGGCTGCTTTCGCATACGCGGCGGCCGCTGCATTTTTATCGCCCTCGCGCACCGCCAGCTTGGCACGCAACCACCAGGCCAGACCGCCCTCACCGGCGTGTTCGAGGAAGGCCTTGGCGTTGTCGTAATCGCCCTGTTGATAATTCACCGCAGCCAGGCGATCGGCATTGTCGAGACTGCCCCGGGTGCTGCTTTGCAGAAGCTTGATCAATTTTCCTTCGTTCGATGGTTGATCACCGAATGACCAGCCCAGTCGGCTGATCAATGACGCAGTGACCAGTTGCTGTACCGGCTGACTCTTGAGCCTTTCAGCCAGTTGCGCCTCGGGCATCGACGCCAGCTCAGTCATCAACAACTTCAATGAGCTGTAGCCCACCGTCGAACCGTGACGGTTTTGCGTGGCGTAGAGTTCAATGGCGCTGTCCCAGTCGCCAGCGGTGCGCGCCACCCTGGCCTCTTCACCGAGACTGGCAACGCCTAGTTCCAGCGGGTCACTGAAGCCGTCGATGCTCAGTTGCCGGGTTTGCTCGAACGCCTTTGCGGACCTTGCCAACAGGTCAGGACCCGCGCCCACTTCCGAGCTCATGGCGAACAACGCCCGGCCCAACGAATACGCCGCCCAGGTACTGCGCAGTGCTCGTTGATCAGCGGGCAACGCGAGAACCTTCTGGAAGTATTCTGCCGCCAGACCATGGTCATCGGCAGCAAAGGCCACGGCTCCGGCCACATACAGCCTGAGTTCGGGAGGCAGACTCGCGCCTTGTGCTTCCACCTGATGGGCGTCGGTCAGGCCACGAAGTTGTTTCACCATCGCTTGCTGCTCGGCGGTCAAACCGGATTGCTCCGCCTGACTGCGTTGTTCTGCATAGTCGGTGGCGTCCAGACCATAGGCGACTTCAGTGATGTTCTTCAGGCCCGCAATTGTGTGCCCAAGCCGATTGATCTCAAACCGGAAGCTGCCTTCCGGCAACTCCGCCAGCGACTGGCCGCGGTTGTCCAGCAGGCGCGCGGGAAAGTCAGGCCCGCATGCCAGTGCTGAACCCAGCGGCAGACTGAGGCTGAGGCACAGCAGATGGCGCGGCCAGTTACGGGTGAACATGCGACTCTCCTTGATCAATTTTTGCGCAGCGTGCCCAACCGATAGCACGCTGCTCACCGGCCGCTATCCGACCATCACGCAGGCGGGTGAAGGTAAGCAGATCCGGGGTTTGTTGCAATGCATACCCGGCCAGCGCATCGGCACCCTCGCAGCCTTGCACCGCCAGCGTCAAACGCTCGGGCCAGGCGCTGTCGAGGTTACCCTCGTTACGGATGCCGATGTCATAGAGGCCTTGTTGCGCCGAGAGGTTCAGCACCAGCCGACTGTCAAGGGCATCACCACGCGCGACGGCGCGCAGGGTGGTCAGGCTCCACGCCCGACGGTCATTGGCCAGCGGCAGGCGAAACCAGATCAGGCCGGCCAGATGCGGCGGCGGATCGGCATGCAATTGGGCGCCGAGCTGACTCAATTGCTGCGGATCGGCCAGCAATTCGCGGCGTTCGCCACCCCGTTCGATGCGTACTTCGCTCTCGACGATTGGCGCACCGCTGGTGCTCGGCAACAGCGCCACACCATAAGCAGGCAGTGCCAGATAGAAGGGTTTAGGGGTGACGCGACTCCAGGACTTCGCCCACTGCCGCGCTATATCCGGATCAAACAGGCCACGATGGGGATCGCTCACCGCATGAACCTGCAACACGCTGCTGTCGACTGTGGATAACAACGCTGGTAATTCGGAACTGTCGAGCCAGGCCGGCAATGCGGTGATGCTCAGCGCAACAGAAGCCGGCAGGGCCGCGCGCAAGTGCACCAGAAATTCGCGATAGGCCGGTAGCCGAGCGCTACCGGCGTCGTGGTCGATTTCAACGCCGGCAAGCGTCAGCCCTTGTGCCTGCCACTCGCTGATCACCTGCGTAATCTGAGTTGTGACGTCGTCTTGATTCAGCGCCTTGAGCTGGCCATCGAGGCGAATGACCGCAATCAGTGGCCGACCGTCCGCCTTGAGCAGCGCCGGATCAATCCGCGCACGACTCCAGCCTGCCTGGGGAAAGGCCTGCAACGCCAACACGCGCAAGGTGGAAAAGTCGGCGCGACTGTCTTTCAGGGCCGCTTCATGGGCCGGCGTCCATTGCCGTTGCCAGACGTAGAGTTGCTGATCGAGTGGCGGCGCGTCCTGTCGTCCGCAGCCATTAAGGAACGCCAAAGCAATACACAACGCCGACAGACGCACGAACAAATACATAAAGCTCCTTGAGGTAAAACCGGTTCCGCCCAGCAGCCGCACAAGGTTGCTACAAATCCAGCACCAAAGGCTGTGCTCCCTGAGCCGGAATCGCACAGCAAATCAGTATATGTCCTTCGTCCGGTATCTCCGCGGGTGGCTGAGGATAATTCACCTGGCCACTGATAAGACGCGTTTTGCAGGTCCCGCAGGAACCGCCGCGGCAACTGAATTCGGGGTGCAGGCCACGGCTTTCCGCCAGCTCCAGCAGAGTGCCTCCATCGGGTTGCCAGCGCGCCTCTTTGGCCGAACGCTCGAACACGACCGGCACCGAGGTAATCGCGGCCGGTGGTTGCTCCATGACCACCGCATCCGGGTCGGGACTGCGACGCAATGTCGATGGGCCGAAGGTTTCGGCGTGAATCCGTGCATCACGAATATCCAGCTCTCGCAGGCTGTCGTACAGCGCTTGAGTAAAACTGCCCGGACCGCAGAGGACAAAATCCAGCTGATCGTAGTCCTCAGCCTCAATCAGGTTTTTGAGCAGTTCCACATCGATACGCCCGGTCAAATCAAAGTCCTCCCCCTCCCGCGCCTCCGGCTCCGGTTGGCTGAGCAGGCGTACCACCCTGACCGCGTCCCCGACATCGTCGAGTAAACGATTTAACTCGGGACGAAAGACTTGATCAGCTAACGTGCGCGAACTCTGCAAAAACAAGGTCGGCCGGATGCGGCGTGTACGCAATCCTTGATAAACCACCTCACGCAACATCGACAGCAGTGGCGTGATGCCGACTCCGGCGGCCAACAGCACCAGTGGCCGACGCTCATTGGGCGCCACGGTGAAATGCCCTTGGGGTGCGCGCGCTTCCAACAGATCCCCTACATGAATCTGCTCATGCAGGTGCAATGACACTCGTCCGTCACGCTTCACACTGATGCGGAAAAAATCGTCGGACGGCGCGCTCGACAAGCTGTACGTGCGAATGTGTACCTCGCCGTCAATGTTGAAGCGCAGCGGCAAATGCTGTCCGGCCTGAAACAAGGGCAAACCGGCGCCGTCGGCGGGCTCCAGGTAAATCGAGCGAATGTTGCGGCTTTCCGCTTCGATCCGCGCCACTCGCAGCGGGCGCCACTGATCACCCAATGCCTTTGCCTGCAAACGGGCCTTGGCTTGCGGCCAGGTGCCGGTCAGCAAACTGGTGGGCGACATACCATCGAATCGCCAACGCAGCGCAAGGGCAGCAGGACGACGCACTACGTGTTCCACGTGGAACATCCAAAGGCGTTCAGCACCCTGAAATGCCTCGACCTGCGGTCCTTCAAGGATGATTTCGGTGTGGCCGCTCAGTTGCAGCAGGTCACCCGAACTAAAATCGATGAACAACAAACCCGCCCTTGGATTAACCAGCAGGTTGCCCAGCGTGTTGAAAAAAAGGTTGCCGGAAAAATCCGGAATGGTCAGCCGATTCCCTTCCACCTGGACAAAACCGGCCTGTCCACCACGATGGGAAACATCCACCGACCGTTCGCCTTCGACATCCACATAGCTGGCGACAAAGAAGGTGTCTGCCTCGGCAATCACGGCTTTGGCGGCGTCATCCAACTCGGTGAGATGTTGGGCGATGCGCGTCGCCGGGTCCGCCAGTGGCACCGTGCGAAACTGGCGCAATTGAATGTACTGAGGGCAATTACCGTAGGACTGATCCACCGTCACAGCGAACCCGCTGGCCGACAGGCCACCGATCCGCCCATTGATGCGGTTGCGACGCCGGGTGTGCAGTTCGATCCCCAGCAGACCGATTGCCGCGCCATCGCTCAATTGTGCCGGGTCATCGGCTGCTGGCAGGCTGCTTAATTGCAGGAGTCCCGGTTCGGGCGAGTGCGCGAAGCCCGGCTCACCTTCCAGCACACTGGCCCAAGGATGACCGTTCGCATCGACCGCCCCAAACAACATGAACGGCAGTTGCTGATAGAAAGTGCGATGCTGGTCCGGCATCTCGCTGCGAATGACCCTACGACCCAGCACCTCCATTCGCTCGTGAACGCCTACATGAGTCTGCAACTGTTTCTCGCCGGCATGCCACGGTGAACGATCCATTACGGCTCTCCCCTGCACCGATGGCGCAGCGTGAAAGGCCCGGAAAAGCCGGGCCACAAGCATCAGGCAGTTTTCTGCAGGCCCGCTACGGTACGCGGCATGCCGACAAAACCGGGCAAGGCCTCGACTCGGGCCAGCCAGGCGCGAATGTTGGCGTAATCGTCCAGTGACACATTGCCTTCAGGCGCATGAGCGATGTAGCTGTAAGCGGCCACGTCGGCGATGGTCGGTTCGTTGCCAACGAGGTAAGGCGTCTTGGCCAACTCCTTGTCGATCACCTTGAGCACGGTATGGGCGTAAGGGATCACTTCTTCGGCGTTGTAAGGCGCACCAAACACCGTGATCAGCCTTGCCCGGGCGGGGCCGAAAGCAATGGGACCTGCAGCGACGGACAACCAGCGTTGCACTTGCGCCGCGCCAACCGGATCGGCCGGCAGCCAGCGACCGTTGCCATATTTTTGTGCCAGATACACCAGGATCGCATTGGAATCTGCCAGCACCACGCCTTGATCATCCAACACCGGCACCTGACCAAAAGCATTCAGTGCCAGGAACTCCGGTTTTTTATGCTCGCCCTTGGCCAGGTCGACGAAGATCAGCTCGGTTGGCAGTTGCAGCAGTGAGAGCATAAGTTCCACACGATGAGCGTGGCCGGAACGTGGGAAGTTGTAGAGTTTAATGGCCTGCATGGTCGACTCCGCGGGTGAGTGGCGCTGTTCGGGAGCGATCAGCACCGATGGCGACCATCTTCTACCAGTCTCGAAAACAACTGAATAACCAGCAAACGCAATCCATTATTTCAACCAGTGAAATAACCGGTCAGCCCTGCAAGGCCGGATGTTCCCTGAGCGCCTTCACCATGATGTCGACAAAACTGCGAACCCGCGCCGCAGCCTTTCTCCCGCCCTGATACACCACATGGATCGGTAGTGGCGGCAATTCGAATTCGCTCAGAATGATTTCCAACTCGCCGGCCGCGATCTTGCTCGCCACCTGATAAGACAGGACCCGGGTGAACCCCAGACCGAGCGCTGCTGCGGTGATGGCGGCCTGGTTAGCCGTCACCACCAGGCGCGGTTCAGCACGGACACCCAGTGGCTCGCCACCGTCAAGAAATGGCCAACTTCGCTGTTGACCAATCGAGGACGTCGCAATGATCGGCGCCTGAGCCAGATCTTGCGGATGAGTTGGTCGACCATGGATCGCCAGAAACTTCGGCGACGCAACAATCACCCTGCGCACATGCCCCACCCGAATCGCATGCTGATTGCTGTCTGGCAGCTCACCGATGCGCACGGCCACATCAACCCCCTCCTCGACCACGCTGACGATTCGATCAACCAGCAGCGCATTGATGGTGACGTCCGGGAATTGCGTCAGAAAACTCACCATCACCGGTGTAACGAACAACTCACCAAACAACACCGGCGCCGTAATTGTCAGCTGTCCACGGGGTTGGGCATGGCTGCCTGCCGCTGAATCTTCGGCTTCCTGCACTTCGGCGAGAATTCTCCGACAGTCTTCGAGATAGCGCTGACCCGCCTCACTCAAATGCACACTGCGTGTGGTGCGAGTCAGCAACGGAGTGCCTATGCGCCTCTCGAGCGCCGCCACCGCCCGTGTGGCGCTGGCGGCGGACATACCCAGACGCCGCGCCGCCGCGGAAAATCCCTGCTCCTGGGCAACGGCAGCGAAGACCTGCATTTCCTGGAAGCGGTCCATGGGTACTCCTCCGTTTTAAATCCAGAACATCGCAACGTCAGTTGATCTTTGCAAGTTGACCTTGATACCCAAGAAGTTGCACCTCAGTAGGTAAATGTATAGCGGGAAACCAATCATTACAAAAGTCGGATTGCTCCTAACCTTGGATGAAGAGATGCCCGCGGTCTCGTTACCCAGTAAAAACGTATCAAAGAGTCGACGATCGAATTTCACATCACGAGATTTTCTTGGCAAAGCCGAGCGGTCCTCAGAAAAAATCAGGTCCGACATCAACAATTATGTCCCTCAGATTCGGAAAATTCAGTGAAATTGGAAGTCGAGTATGTCGAGAGGGGAAAATTATTTTTTGGTGATTACAACGAATTTGGAGTCGACTTGGTCACATCGGGTGTCTCGTGAACGGATCAGAACTACAAACAAACTAAACGCAATTAACTGTGGCATCACTTGGAAACTACACACAATCCATCTGTATTTAATCAATAACTTATACAAAAACCGAATTTTTTACCGACAACTAAAAGCAACTATAGATCTCTCACCCGTCGATTAGTTATAGGAAATTTCCGAAACAAACGTAGGCTCCTCCTGTAAGAAAACAGCACCACCAAGAAGCGCGCAATCGATGTATAAAATTTATGTTTGACATTCACTTCACCCTCTGCAAGAAATTATAGGCGTTGCGCAACAGACTCTCTTATCCCAATAAAAAAGGACTACGAAAAATGGATTCCAAAGCTAATGATGTAACCTTCGAACTCCAATTAGATGTAGAAACCGCGGAGAAATTTTCCGTCATTCTTAATGAGGAAAGTCTGATGCATGCAGGTTTTGTGGCGCATCAGTCGAACAACAACACACTGGCGCTACCTGAAGAAATGAAAGTCGCAGCCTAATAAAAATGGGAGGGAAACTATTCCCTCCCATTTTTCTATTGCGCCAATCATGATGCCTGTTAAATCTCATCACTCAAAGTGAGGTGCTTTATGCAGAGGCTTAGTTCGAGCCTTCGTCGCCGCAGTGCTGAAGAAACATTAAAAATTGTCGTCGATAATATAGCCCCACAGTTAGGTATTACTCGAGTGACTGACACGACTTGGCTGGACCGTATAGGAATTCCTGTCTTTGCTAGTATTAGGCCAGATGCATTAAAGGGCTCGCTGTGCGTAAATGCTGGCAAAGGGATACGTTCGGCAGAGGCCAAGATAGGCGCATACATGGAGGCTATCGAGTTTAGCCTTGCGCAATTTAATACCGCGCAATTGAAGCTATTAAAGACCACACCGGCGAAACTTATTGAAAGCTATGATGGGCGAATAGACTTCACTCAATTTTGCATGTTGTATGGTTTTTCCGCCGACGCGGACTCACTCATCATGGCCGTTGAAGTTGATGATGTACTGCGAAAGCGAAAAGTGCTTGCACCCGCTGAGTTAGTGTTCATTCCCTATCCCGAAAACCCCGGGCAACGACTCTTCGGGGAAAGCTCCAGTGGTTTAGCATCAGGCAATGACTTGGTAGAAGCATCCGTACATGCTGTTTGCGAACTTATGGAGCGAGACGTTCAATCCTTTGACTTTTTGAATGATCGTTCCTGCCTAGTGAATCTTGATCATTTTAGCGCGGAAACCGACGCACTGATCAATAAAATAAACAATGCGGGCTTAAGCTTGTCGGTTCGTTATACAGAGAACTGTTTCGGCCTAGCCTATTTCCAGGCCTTTATTATGGAAGAGTCCTCCCACGCACCTATTTCTGTGGCCACTGGGTCAGGTTTGCACCCTATAAAAGAAATTGCCTTGATCCGAGCTATCTGCGAGGCGGCTCAAAGCCGCTTAAGCCACATCCACGGAGGCCGAGACGACATCATCGAGCGCGTTAAATACTTCGAAAAAAAAGGCCGTTCAATCGAGTTACAGGCTGTATCACGCTTGCGTGCCGAAGCCACCTCCCGGAACGAGATGATCAATTATTCCTCCATCAACTGCGAGGAAGTGGCGATCTCCACGATCGAGTCGGTCTGGGAATTGCTCATTGAGCGTTTGCAACATATAGGCCTTTGTACTGTGTTGAGGGTCTTGCTTAGCAAAACGACTGACGACATCACTGTGGTCAGAATCATTATTCCGGGTCTTGAAACCTTTGAACCCGGCTTAAAAAGGGTCGGCCCGAGGTTGCTTGCTTATGTCAAACAAAGCGCTTGAAATATGCACACTGTATGCGGGTCCCTCCCTACAAGGAGTCGACAAAAAATTACTTCGCGCTAGCGGACTGGTGTTATGTCCACCCATCAAACGGGGCGATATAGAACACCTAGTGGCGCATTCGCCACCATCGAACCTCGCCATTATCGATGGCGTGTTCCATACACATCCTGCCGTCGGTCATTCCGAAATTCTAGGCGCCTTGAATGCGGGTTGGCATATTTGGGGATTGTCGTCCATGGGCGCCATTCGTGCATGTGAAATGGATACGCTGGGAATGAAAGGCTTTGGTGAAGTATATCGGCAATTCGCGAGTGACCCGGAACTGTCCGACGACGAAGTGACGCTGATACATCAAGCCCAAGAGCCTTATTTGTCACTAAGCGAACCACTTATTCATATCAGGCAGTTTTTAAGACAGTGGACGTCAGAACAAGTAATTACGCGAGCACAAGAGCAACACATACTTAACCTTCTAAAAAATATGTGGTACGGATATAGAACACTAAATTGCTTGAAAAAAATGTTATTGGCACTCCTTATTGACGAAAAACAAATAGACAACGCTATAGCTCACTTCTCTACATATAGAGTAAAAACTCTGGACGTGACAAATTTTCTGATAATGCAGCCATGGACGAGGACGTAAAAGTAAATGACGCCATCAGAGATATTAAATGAAATAAACGGTCTTCCTTTTGTGCATTCCGACTTCAATAGTAAAAAACTTTTAACTTTCGTCGCTGTCGTACGTAAAAATATTTATAGAGAAAATTTACATTTAACCACTTATCTACAGCCAGACTTTGCCACTGCGTTGTATAACCGGCACGTCGCAGGCGCCCCCGAATTTCCGCCTAACCAAACGCTTAGTAACGCTGAGAGATTCATGTTGGCTGAAGCTAAAGCAAATCTAAAAGCCTTGCTGCCGGAATGGGAAGCTTTATTGGATATACCGGTCAACATACATAAAATGTTGAATCAACAAGTTAGTCTGACTAATCCCGTGCTGCCACAGCAAATATTTTTAGGGGAAGCCGCATTTACCAGCATTACGGACCTTGAAGAGTTGCTCGTGCATGAACTATCCCATATTTGGTCCAGTTTGATCGCCGAGATTTACGATTTCCAACTCAAAGACAGTTCGAATAACTACATACTGCCATCGGGGACCGGGGGTAAAAACCCTAGAGGTGTCTTGCTGGCTTGCCTGTTCGCGGTCAGCGCACTGAACTACCATCAACGCTTGCTAGCCACCGGTTCCGTGAGAGCTCGTCCCGAACGACTCGACTACTTAAACCAGTATTTCCTCAGAAGTCTGGTCACTCTCAAGGCTTCAGCCGAACTGTCGGAAATCGGAAAACTGATTACCTCTAGGCTGGATGAGTTCTCTTGCAACCTTACAACTAACACTGTTCGAAGGTAACCCATGGCAGTCGTACACTTTCCCCGGCAATTCATGTGCTACACCAAGCAACATAAAACATACACTACAGAGGGCTCGTGTGTCAGCGATGTACTAAATAATCTGATCGCACGTTTCCCAGGCCTGGTTGGGCCAGTCTTTACTGAGGACCTGCACCCGTTGCCGTTCGTGGGGCTATTCATCGACGGCAAGCCTGTGACCAGTGAGCACGACCGCAGTCGTCCTCTGGAGAGTAACGCGCAATTGATTCTGATCAACGCAGTGGCAGGTGGCTGACATGCAATGCCACATGAAGACGGATACCTCTCGTTACACACGCCAAATTATCCTCAACGAAGTCGGAGCCCAAGGGCAGCAACGCCTCAAAGACAGTAAGGTGCTAGTGGTTGGCGCAGGTGGGCTTGGCTGCCCAGTACTCCTATACCTAGCAGGTGCCGGTGTCGGGACGATCGGTATCATTGATAACGACACCGTCGACGTGAGCAATCTGCACCGACAAATTCTCTATGCGAATACCGATATAGGCGACCTAAAAGTTCTGGCAGCTAAGCGCCGCATCAACCTGTTAAATCCGGATATGGTGGTCAATGCCGTTGCCACCATGCTAAACCCGGATAATGTCCTATCGTTGCTGGCGGAGTACGACATCATCGTCGACGCCACTGATAACTTCGAGGCCAAATACCTCATCAGTGATGCCTGTATTGATTGCGAAAAACCGATGGTCTATGCCTCTATTAGTCAGTTCGAGGGGCAGGTGTCGGTGTTTAATTATTACGACCGGCACACCAATCAAAGAGGACCGTGTTTCCGGGATCTATTTGAAACACCGCCGCCACCGCACTTGACACAAAACTGCTCGGAAGCCGGCGTTCTCGGCGTCATACCTGGATTGCTCGGTTGCTTTCAGGCTAATGAAGTACTAAAGCTCATTCTCCGTGCCGGGGAGCCTTTGAGCGGACAATTGTTGTCTATCGATTGCCTCGACAATACTTTCCGCCTGTTGAGCATCAACAAAAAAAAACGCGCCCCCCTCATTGCTAGAACGCTTGGTGCTACGACGACGTCTACATGGCACGAAACTGATTGGCTGTCGCCCAAAACACTGCATGAGTGGATAGCTACGAAAGCGCCATTTCAATTGGTTGATGTACGCGACATCAGTGAACACCAGCAAGATTCTCTGGGCGGCAAACTAATTCCGCTCAAAGACATCATCAAGCGCCAGGAAGAACTCGATACCACCCGCCGTATCGTTTTTTATTGCAAATCCGGCGTCAGGAGCAAA
Source organism: Pseudomonas sp. WPR_5_2 (assembly GCF_003634475.1). Taxonomy (NCBI): domain Bacteria; kingdom Pseudomonadati; phylum Pseudomonadota; class Gammaproteobacteria; order Pseudomonadales; family Pseudomonadaceae; genus Pseudomonas; species Pseudomonas sp. WPR_5_2. The sequence goes on from NZ_RBLA01000005.1 coordinate 561,616, forward strand.
GCGGCCCTGCTGACACTTCGCAGCCTCGACCAAGATGCAGAACTCTATAGCCTTGAGGGCGGTATCGAGCGATATCGAGCGATTTACCCTGATGAACATTATCCCTTCGTTTCTTGAACGCCCCTGATTACGCAGTCATCTTATCCGTATTAAAGGAACGTCAATGAGTGCACTTTTTTCAGGTAATACGTGGGGCTTTCCCGGCACCGACCGGCGTTTGCTGAAAGTACAATTCAGCTTTTTGCTGATGGTTCTGGGGGGACGGTGCAATCAACTCGCGGTGGCCTGGTGGGCCTTACAGGAAACAGGCTCTGCGATCTATTTTGCCAACATGATTGCCTGTTCCATCGCGACAGAGGTGTTAGCCAAACCCCTACTGGGATGGCTGGGAGACAAATACAACAAAATCCTAATCATCAAGCTGGCGTCGTGGATCAGCTTGATGACTGCGTTTTTAATGGTAGTGCTGTCATCTACGGGATTGTTCAATCCCTGGACAGTGGGCGCACTAATGATGATCAGCAGTGCAATTGTTGGCGTGCGCGATCCTCTCCAAGCGTCAATCATTCCTTTGTTTGCAGCTGACGATAAGGTATCGACGGCCTTTCGGACCAAAAGCGTGATGTCGTCCTTTTCAATTCTGCTGGGACCAGCGCTAGCCAGCAGTTTGATTTACGGGTTTGGTATTACGTTCGCCTTTGCCGCCGATTTTTTCGCGATTCTGATTGCAGGGGTGCTGATTGCGACCATTCCGACCAGCATCGGTGCCCATGACCAAGGCGAAAAGGCATCAGGTGCCGGCGGCTTCACCATGATCTATTCCGGCTTCAAAGTGGTTTATGGAGTGAAGGTTGAATTTTATCTAGCCATCATCGCAATGCTAATCAACTTTGCCCTGTTTCCGTTCTTCACCATCTTAATTCCGCTTTACGTAAAGGATGTCATCCAGTACCCCGTCACTTACATCGGACTATTGGATTCTTGCTTCGGGCTGGGCATTTTGGTGGGGAGTTACAAAATCATCGACTGGTTATCCACCAACCGGGTACCCCGTGACATGTGTGTGTCTGCCGGCTTTGCATTATTGGGATGCAACCTCCTGGCGGTTGGCACAATTTCATCCTCACTCTTCATACCTATTGCCTTCTTCTGTGGTGGTGTCGGCTTGATGTTGATCAACATCCCCACCTCAGCAGTAAGGTTGCTGGCGACACCAAAGCTCCACCGCAACCGGATATTTGCCACGGTTTCATTTCTATCTGCCGCGGCTAGTCCCTTGGGTAGTTTTGCGATGAACACCTTGATCGCCTGTCTGGGAGTCGCAATGACAATCACGCTTCTGGGCGCCATGGTCGTGATGTTGTCTCTCTTGGTCTTTCTAGTTCCCGATTTCAAAATTTTCATGCGTTCCCAGGATACGCAACTCAATGATGCATACCTCAACAAATACCCTGAAGCGTTTGCGCAATGAAATACGCGGCCGCGCCCCACCTTTTACAAACGGAGTTGCCTTTTATGATGTCCGACCTCAAGGATCGACCTGAATCTGTCCGACATGAACAGATTTTTTGCGGACAATATTATGACGACATGGGCTGTACAGGTTTCTTGGGGGATCCGTCAAAGGATCGTATTTCGGTTTTGATGCTGGGCCTTTCCGATGGTGTGGCGCTGGCGCCGATCGGAGCCAGCACTAGAGTGGCCAGTCTGCTGGCCGTTGATCTGGACGAGACAGCACTCCTGCGCAGCCTCCACAACCGGAAACGACTTCCAGCAAGTATAGACTTCGACAGTGTGGTAGCAGATGCCGCGCACTTCCTAGTTGTAACACCTGACACATATGACGTCATTATTGTCGACCTTTATACCCAGAACGGTTATGCCCCGATCGTGTTCGATAATGGGTTCCACCAACTATTGAAGAGCCGACTTACCCCCCTCGGTCATGTAGTGTTCAACGGTTTTGGCGTCCCTATGAATTTGGACCCGTTCAACGGCCCAACGCCTCAGGCTTGGCTCTCTCATTGCCTGAACGAAAGCTGGGGCGACATTCATTACCTCCCCCACCGACGCAATGCGACATTCATTATCGGCCCACCGCCAACAATCACACTGGGCACAACCCCTACCAGGGAGTTTTTATGCGCCAGTGACCAGCTCTTTATGGACATCATGAACCTTCGCCTGCGCTATCTAATACCCGCGATTATCCGTCAGGCACCGCTCGTGCCGCCGGCACTGGACTTCGCCGGGATTGATTTGGAAGTAAGAAAACGATGGGGAGAGTCTTTACCAACCTTGTCAGCATTGCTTCCACCATCGCTGAAGCTAAACAAGCCCAACGATCTTCTCGTGTTACTGGATAACCCGGATGCTTGCCAGGCACTGCAAGAGCGATTGTTCACGGAAAGGTCGCCACTGCGCACCACCTTGGCGTTGCTGATCGCAGGCGAAGTCAACTTCTCGGACCGAGATGTATCTTGGCTACCAAATTGGGTCGTATCGACACTAGAGAACAGTGTAGAGATCCACCCACGTGAGTGGCTGGATGGCTTATTTCCTTACGCCTTTGGCGTCATAACCCACAGAACCCGAGGAGATGTTTCCAAAGTCAAAGGATTTCAACAGTCGCTAGCGCGCTTGTCACAAAGCTTCTCCTCCACACACAGCAACAAGATAACTTAGGAGGCAACGCCAACCGCCCCCGAGTCATTGAGCTGGTGGTCTCGAAATGCTTTTAAACCATCAACTGAGACGAAACAATAATGATTGTCACAAGGCCTTTGGGGTTACGAATATCGCAAAGAGATACGTTGGAACGGGCTCATAAACTTCATGATTTTATGAAATGCTCCGCCTGGGGGGCAGCTTGAGCAGCCGCTGCCCCATTTTGAGCTCTGCCTTCGCCGGGGTGCGGCAGCTCCAAGGCGAGCCTTCTTTGAATGGGTGCAGTTGCACGGTATGACCGAAAAGTCCGTCGCAAAGACTTAATGTGCTCCTAATCGCTAAATCTGTCGGTGAATACAAGTCGTCAAAATATGCTGAGATGAATGCGAATTAGGTCGGCTAGGGTCATCAAAAACAGAATTTGGAACTATCAGAGGGCTACAAATCTGGGATGATCAGCGGCAAAAACTTTCGCCAGACAAAACAAAACCCCTACCTGCATACGCAGATAGGGGTTTCGGAATTTAATCTTGACGATGACCTACTCTCACATGGGGAAACCCCACACTACCATCGGCGATGCATCGTTTCACTGCTGAGTTCGG